>CAVSJZ010000001.1:0-9474 GCA_963728105.1 uncultured Actinomycetota bacterium
TGCGGCCGGCTCGGCGGTGCGGCCAGCTCGGCGGTGCGGCCGCGGCAACAGCCGGCGCTCCCGCCCGCATCGTCGTTGCCGCACCCTCGTCGCCGTCCCGCACCGCCGGCCTGGTGGCCGCACCGGCGTCCGGGCGCGGGTGCCGGCCCCAGGACGGCGGTGCTGACTACCAGAGCGGTGGATGGCCACCGCCCTGGCAGAGCCCGGCGCACGAGCCGGCCGGGGCGCCGCCGTCCAGGCTCGCTTTGGAGGCTCGGACGGCGGTCGCGACGGCGCCGTCCGCGGCGCCGGGTCGCGACGCGTGTCCTCGACGCCGCACCGGGACGCCGCCCGGGGAGGGTTGCCATCCCGTCCGGTCGGACGGGATGGCAACCTGCCGGTGCGGGGTGACGTCTTGTCCGGGGTGTCCGCCGACGTCTACCGTCCGGTGGTCCGACGACCCCAGAAGGAGTGCCGAGTGAACGAGCACGACAACGAGGAGCCCGTGGTCGAGGAGACGCTGGTCGAGGAGGTCTCCATCGACGGCATGTGCGGTGTCTACTAGCACCGACGCGGACGCCGGGCCCGCCACGGGCCCGGCCTTCGACCCCACCCGGCCGTACCGCGTGAGCCCGTCTGTCGCACTGCGGCCTGAGCCGTTCGGCGCGCTCGTCTACCACTTCGGCACCCGCAAGCTCTCGTTCCTCAAGACGCCGGAGCTGCTGGCCGTCGTGCGCGGGCTGGCCGAGCACCCTTCCGTCGACGCCGCGATCGCGGCGGCCGGCGTCGCCGAGCCCCAGCGGCCCGCGTACCGGAGCGCCTGTGCCGGGCTGGCCGCGAACGGCACGATCGAGGAGAGAGCGTGAAGCTCGTCGAGCACTTCCAGTACGGCCTGAACTCGCCGATCTGCCTGACCTGGGAGCTGACCTACGCCTGCAACCTCGCGTGCGTGCACTGCCTGTCCTCGTCCGGCCGGCGCGACCCGCGCGAGCTGACGACGGCCGAGGCGAAGGCCGTCGTCGACGAGCTGCAGGCGATGCAGGTCTTCTACGTCAACATCGGTGGTGGCGAGCCGACCGTGCGCCCCGACTTCTGGGAGCTCCTGGACTACGCGATCGACCACCAGGTCGGCGTCAAGTTCTCGACCAACGGCGTCAAGCTGGACGAGAAGCGCGCGGCGCAGCTGGCCCGCACCGACTACGTCGACGTCCAGATCTCCCTCGACGGAGCGACGGCCGAGGTCAACGACCACGTCCGCGGCCCGGGGTCGTACGCAACGGCGCTGCGGGCGCTGGAGAACCTCGCGGCAGCCGGGTTCGGCAAGCCGAAGATCTCCGTCGTCATGACGCGGCAGAACGTCGACCAGCTCGACGAGTTCGCCGCGATCGCGTCGAAGTTCGGCGCGCAGCTGCGCATCACGCGACTGCGGCCGTCCGGGCGCGGTGCCGACGTGTGGGACGAGCTGCACCCCACCGCGCCGCAGCAGCGGCAGCTCTACGACTGGCTCGTCGCCCACGGCGACCAGGTGCTGACCGGCGACTCGTTCTTCCATCTCTCCGCGTACGGCCAGGCCCTGCCGGGGCTGAACCTGTGCGGTGCCGGGCGGGTGGTCTGCCTGATCGACCCGGTCGGCGACGTCTACGCCTGCCCGTTCGCGATCCACGAGAACTTCCTGGCCGGCAACGTCCGCTCGCCCGGCGGGTTCCGGGAGGTCTGGCAGTCGTCCGAGCTGTTCACCGAGCTGCGGCAGCCGCAGACCGGGGGCGCGTGCCGCTCGTGCGGGCACTACGACGCGTGCCAGGGCGGGTGCATGGCGGCCAAGTTCTTCACCGGGCTGCCGCTGGACGGACCGGACCCGGAGTGCGTGCGCGGGTTCGGCGAGCAGGCGCTGGCCGCGCGGGACGCCGACGCCGCGGTGCCGCGTTCCGACGTCGACCACTCGCGGCGGGGCCGGTCGAAGCGCGCTCCGGTAGCGCTGACGCTGACGCCGCCTGCGGCCCGTCCCGACACGGCGTGCGACGCCAGCCCGCTCGCGGAGGGAGCGGACGCGCGGCTGTCCCCCGCGTCGGCGCGGGCCTGAGCGCACGGTCGCGGGCTGGGCTGGGTCGTGGTAGCTAACGAACGGCACTTTCGTAAGGACCTATGTGACGAAAGTGCCGTTCGTTAGCTCCGAGCTGAGCCTGCGCGGGCGGGTCGCCCCCTCGCGCGTGCTGTTCGGGCCGCACGTGACGAACCTCGGACACCGGCGCGGGCTCTCCGAGCGGCACGTCGCCTACTACGCGCGGCGGGCCGAGGGCGGCGCGGGCGTTGTCGTCGTCGAGACGGCGTCGGTGCACCCGTCCGACCATCCCTACGAGCGCGCGCCGCTCGCCGCTGACTGCGGTCCCGGCTGGGCTGCCGTCGCGGCCGCCTGCCGGCCGTCCGGGACGCTCGTGATCGCCTCGCTGGGCCACGCTGGTGCGCAGGGGAGCACCGCGCACACCCGGGACGCGCTGTGGGGCGCCTCCGCCGTCGCGGATCCGGGGACGCGGGAGGTCCCGCTGGAGATGGGGCCCGACGAGATCGACGCGCTGGTGGCCGGGTTCGCCGCCGCGGCGTCGGGCGCCGCGGAAGCCGGGCTGGACGGCGTCGAGGTCGAGGCGGGGCAGCACGCGCTGCTGCGGCAGTTCCGGTCGCCGCTGACCAACCGCCGCGACGACGGGTACGGGCGGGACCGGGACCTGCTGCTGCGGGAGGTCCTGGCCGCCGTGCGCGCCGCGCTCGGGACGGACCTCGTGCTGGGCCTGCGGCTGGGCGTCGACGAGCTGGCGCCGTGGGGCGGGCTCGCCCCCGACGACCCGCTGCCGGACCTGGCGGGGGTCGACTACCTGGTGCCGGTCCGCGGGTGCGCGCTGTCGCTCGGCGCGACGCGGGCCGACGCGCACGCCGCGGCGCCGGACCTGACGGGACCGGTCCGGCGGGCGGCGCGCGGGCGGGCCCTCCCCGGGCTGGTGCGGCAGGGCGGCGTGGTGGACCCGGCGGCGGCGCAGGTCGCGCTGGACGGCGGGTGCGTTCTCGTCGAGATGACACGGGCGCTGGTGGCCGACCCGGACCTCGTCGCGCACGTCCGGACCGGCACACCCGGGCGGGTCCGGCCGTGCACTCTGACGAACCGCCGCTTCGACGTCCGGGGACCGCTCAACACGATCGTGTCCGACGACGCCGAGCCCCGCTCGGGCCACGAGACGCTGGACCCACCTCTCCCCGGCCGGTCGGCCGATCGGGACGGCGGCCACCTCGGCACGGTCGGCCGGGCGACGGCTCTGGAGCGCGTCCCGGCAGCACGCCGCGACGGCTCGGCGGTCGGCGCCGACCCGACGGATGCCGGCCGGTCCGGCGGATCGGCTCGCGGCCACGGGGCACCTGTCGACCGCTCGCCGTCCGCCTCGCCGGACCGGGAACGCGCGCTCGGCCCGGGTCCCGGTCCGGCGCCCGAGGTGCTCGTCGTCGGTGGGGGCCCGGCCGGCCTGGAGGCCGCGCGGACCCTCGCGCTGCTCGGCCGCAGCGTGCGGCTCGCCGAGCGGGCGGACGCGCTGGGCGGGGCGCTGCGCTGGGCAGCGCGGCTGCCGGGGCGCGAGCGGTTCGCGCTGCTCGTGGCGTGGTGGGAGGCCGAGCTGACGCGGCTGGGCGTCACCGTCGAGCGGGGCCGGGAGATCGCCGCAAGCGACCTCGACGGACCGGTCCTGCTGGCCACCGGTGGCCGGCCGGGGCCGCTCGGTCACGACGGTGACGGGCACGTCCTCGACGCGGTGGCCCTGCTCGCGGCCGCCCCCATGCTCTGGTCGAGTGCGCCGGCGGTACCCAGCCGGGCGCCGGCGTCCGGGCCGGCGGCGGAGGCGAGGGCGATCCCGGACCCCGGCTCGCCGGAGCACGGGCCCTCGCGCGGACGGGAGGCGGGACGCGAGAGCGCGCCGGCGGCCCGGCCGATCTCCGCATCAGAGCCTGGGGCGGGCGCGGGGTCCGGGGCGGCGTCGGTCGCCGCTCTCGCGGCCGGCGGGGCCGTGGTCGTCGACGACCCGCTGCGCGCCGGCGTCGGCGCCGCTCTCGCGGCCGGCGGGGCCGTGGTCGTCGACGACCCGCTGCGCGCCGGCGCTCGGCGCCGCCCTCGCGGCCGGCGGGCCCGTCCTCGTCGACGACCCGCTGCGCGCCGGCGCCGGCGCCGCCCTCGCGGCCGGCGGGCCCGTCCTCGTCAACGACCCGCTGCCCGACGGCACCGGCACCGCGCTCGCCGAGCTGATCGCCGCGGCGGGCCGGACAACCGTCCTGGTCACGCCCGATCCCGTCGCAGCGGCCGACTCACCTGGCGACCTCGCCCCCGCCAACGCCCGCCTCGAACGGCTCGGCGTCGAGCGCGCGGTCCTGACGCGGCTGCTCGCCGTGCGGGGCAGGTCCGCGCTGCTCGAGCACGTCTGGAGCGGCGCGCGGCGGGAGGTTCCGTGCACGCTCGTCGTCGACGCCGGGCACCGCCTGGCCGCCGACACGCTCGCCCTCGCGCGACCCGACCTGCCGCGCGCGGGGGACTGCCTCGCCCCGCGGACCGTCCACGAGGCCGTCCGCGAGGGCCGGCGCGCCGCGTTCGCGCTGGCGGGGCTCCCGTGACCGGGCTGGTGTTCCCGGCCCACCTGACCGGCTTCGCGACCGACGGGCTGCCGACCGCCCGGCACGCCGCCTACTACGCGGCGAGGGCGGCCGCGGGCGCGACCCTCGTCATCACCGAGGAACACGCCGTCGACCCGGCCGACCGGCCCTACGAGAAGCTCATCCGCGGCCACGACCCCGCCGTCCTTCCCGGCTACCGGATGATCACCGACGCCGTCCACGCGCACGGCGCCCGGGTGCTCGCGCAGCTCAACCACAACGGCGCGCAGTCGTCGGGGCGCTACTCGCGCGAGCCGGTCCGGGCACCGTCGCCCGTCCCCGACCCGCTGTTCCGGGAGGTGCCGGTCGCGCTGACCGGTGCGGAGATCGGCGGGATCGTCGCGGCGTACGCCGACGTCGCGGCCCGTTGCGTCGCGGGCGGGTTCGACGGCGTCGAGCTGCAGTGCTCCCAGGCGTCGCTGCTGCGGCAGTTCCTCTCGCCGCTGACCAACCGGCGGACCGACGGATACGGCGGTGCGCTGGAGAACCGGGTCCGGATTGTCCGCGAGGTCGCCGTCGCCGTCCGCGCCGCGATCGGGTCCCGGCTGCTGTCGGTGCGGCTGTGCGGTGACGACGGCCTTCCCGGCGGCGTGACCCTCGACGAGGCCGTCGCGACCGCCCGCCTGCTGGAGCAGCACGTCGACATGATCAACACGTCGGTGGGGGTGGCCACGGAGACGCTGCACCTGGTCGAGCCGCCCCTGCCGGTCCCACCCGGCTACGCGCGCGGCGTGGCCGACGCGATCCGGGCGGCCGTGCACGTGCCGGTCGTCGCCGTCGGGCGGTTCACGCGGCGGTCCGAGCTCGACGGCGTGGGCCTCGCCGGGTCAGCGCGCGGCCAGATCGCCGACCCCGGCCTCGCCGGCGGGCCGCGGTGCGTCGCGTGCAACCAGGAGTGCACCGGCCGCGTCGGGCTGAACCTCCCGCTGACGTGCCTGGTCAACCCCCGCGCCGGCCGGGAGCACGAGGCCGGGTCCGGCGCGGTGACGCGTGCTGCGCCCGTGCCCGGCGCCGGCCGCGCCGGAGTCGCGGGTCCGTGCCTGGACGGGGGCGTCCCGGCCGAGGTCGGCGGGCCCGGATCCGCCGCGGGTATCGCCGGCGCGGGTGCCACGCCGGTTGTCGCCGGCGCGGGTGCCACCCCGGTTGTCGCCGGCGCGGATGCCACCGCCGGCGTCGTGGCCCGGGGTGCCGCCACCGGTGTCGCGACCGTGGGTGTCGTCGCCGGTGCCACCCCGGGCGTCGCCACTGCGGGTGTCGCCAGCGCGGGTGCCACCCCCGGTGTTGCCATCCCGGGTGTTGCCGGCGCGGGTGCCACCCCGGGTGTTGCCGGCGCGGATGCCACCCCGGGTGTTGCCGGCGCGGGTGCCACCGCCGGTTGTCGCCGGCGCGGATGCCACCGCCGGTGTCGTGGCCCGGGGTGCCGCCACCGGTGTCGCGACCGTGGGTGTCGTCGCCGGTGCCACTGCGGGTGTCGCCACTGCGGGTGTCGCCACTGCGGGTGTCGCCACTGCGGGTGTTGCCGGCGCGGATGCCACCGCCGGTGTCGTGGCCCCGGGTGCCGCCACCGGTGTCGCGACCGTTTCCACCCCGGGCGTCGCCGCGGGCGGCCCCGCCGCGGGTGTCAGCGCGGGTGTCGTCGCCGCGGGCGTCGGCCCGGGTGCCGCCTCGGGTCTCGGCGCGGCCGACCCCGCTGCGAACGGCCGCCGGCCGCCGCCCGCTCCCGGGCTGCCGCCCCGGCTCCCGCGCGTGCTGCGGGTGCTCGTCGCCGGCGCGGGCCCCGCCGGGCTGCGGGCGGCGATGGCAGCGGCCGAGCGCGGGCACGCCGTCACGCTCGTCGAGCAGTTGCCCGAGATCGGCGGGCAGGTCGCCGTCGCCGCGCGGGCGCCGGGCCGGGCGGGTTTCGGCGTGGTCGTCCACGATCTCCTGGCCCGCTGCCGGGAGCTGGGCGTCGCGATCCGCACGGGAGTCACCGTCGACCCGTCGTTCGTCGCGGACGCGGCACCGGACGCCGTCGTCGTCGCCACGGGCTCCCGGCCGGTCGTGCCGGACTGGGCGGACGCGGACGTCGCCGGCGTCCTGGCCGGCGAGATCGCGCCGAGCGGCACCGTCCTCGTCGTCGACGAGCTGGGTTTCCACCCCGCCACGTCGGCGGCCGAGCTGCTCACCGCCGGCGGGTGCGCCGTCGAGATCGTGACGCCGGGCATGGTCGTCGGCCAGGACCTCGGCCTGACGCTCGACCTGCCGGGTTTCCACCGCCGCGCGCACGACGCCGGCATCCGGCTGGCGACGGACCGGCTGGTCGTCGAGCGGGAGGGGCCGACCGTCCGGCTGCTGCACCACCCCACCGGCCGGACCGAGGACCGCCGCTGCGACGCCGTGGTCTCGGCGCTGCCGCGCCGGGCGGACGACGGGCTCTGGCGCGCCCTGCGCGGCGGGCCGGCGCCGGTGGTCCGGATCGGCGACTGCGTCGCGCCGCGGCGGGCGGACGCCGCGATCCGGGAGGGGGACGCCTGCGTGGCCGCCCTGGAAGCGACCGTCGCTGTGAGGATGGGCCGGTGAGACGCCTCGGCGAGCGGACCTGGACGCAGCTGCGGGACGCGCCCGTGCCGCGCACGGTCGTCGTGCCGGTCGGTTCGCTGGAGCAGCACGGCCCGCACCTGCCGCTCGACACCGACACGCGGATCGCCGCCGCCGTGGCTCGGCGCGCCACCGAGGGGGACCCGGGCGTGCTGCTCGCGCCGCCCGTCGCGTACGGCGCGTCCGGCGAGCACGAGGCGTTCCCCGGCACGGTGTCGATCGGGCACGACGCACTGCGGACGCTGCTCGTCGAGCTGGGTCGCTCGGCCGGCCGGTGGGCGGAGCGGCTGGTGTTCGTCAACGGGCACGGCGGGAACCTGCCGACCCTGCCGGACGCCGTCGCGCAGCTGCGCCGGGAGGGCCGGGACGCGGCGTGGTCGGGGTGCGCGGTACCGGGTGGGGACGCGCACGCCGGGCGGACCGAGACGTCGATCCTGCTCGCGCTCGACCCCGACGTCGTCGACCTCGACGCGGCCGAGCCGGGCAACACGGCGTCGCTGCGGGAGCTCCTGCCCGTCCTGACCCGCGGCGGGGTCGCCGCCGCGAGCCCCAACGGCGTGCTCGGCGACCCGCGGGGGGCGTCGGCGGCGGAGGGCGAGTCGCTGGTCGACGCGATGGTGGCCGACCTGCGCGAGCGCCTCGGCCGGTGGGCGCCGGACGAGCGCGGCCGCCTCTGAGACTCAGGTCCGGTGGACCAGCAGGGGGACGAGCTGCTCGTCGGCGGTGAGCGAGCCGTGCTGGCCCGGCAGCCGCGACAGGAGCGGTTCGGCGTCCGAGCGGATCACGCCGGCGGTGCCGCGGGCGGCGGCGACGACGTCCCCGATCCGGGCGGGTTCGGCGACGGCCGGGCCGAACCAGCCCGCCGCGACCGCCTCGTCGCGGGGCTCGACCCAGGCGTCGTCGCCGAGCGTCTCCCGCCAGGTCGCGAGCACGTCGCCGGCCGCGCCCTCGGCCGTGTAGACGTGCCGCGAGCGGGGGTCGCCGCCGATCGCGACGACGCCGCGGCGCAGGTCCTCGTGGAGATCGGCGTCGTAGGTGCGGTCGACCGTCACCATGCCGTGGTCGCCGGTGACCAGCAGGAGGGTCCCGGCCGGGAGACCGTTCGCGACGAGCGCGGCGAGCCGGTCGACGGCCGTCAGCTGCAGCCGCCACGGCTCGCTGCCCGGGCCGTGCAGGTGGCCGAGCAGGTCGAGGTCGCCGTGGTAGCCGTAGACGAGCGCACGGCCGGGCGGGCGCGCCGCGGAGATCATCTCGGCGGCGAGGTCGCCGAACGCGGACGTGCCGCGGTACGTGCCGCCGCGCAGGCTCGCGCGCGTCATTCCGGACCCGCGGAAGGCCCGCGACGACACGACCGTCACGGCGACCCCGGCCGCCTGCGCGCGCTCGAACGCCGTCGGCCGCGGCTGGACGCGTTCGGGCGGCAGCTCGTCGCGCAGGTCGGCGCCCGAGCCGTGGGCGGTCCAGCGCAGGGCGTCGAGGAGCTCGTCGTCGACGAGGAACGCGGTCCCGAGCATGCCGTGCGCGCCGGGCGGCAGGCCGGTGCCCAGCGAGGCGATGCTGACGGCGGTGCTCGACGGGAACCCGACGCTCAGCGGTCCGAGGTCGGTGAGGCCGCTGAGGAACGTGGCGTCGGCGGCGTGGGCGTGCAGCAGGGCGTGGCCGAGGCCGTCGACGAGCAGGACGACGACGGCACGGGTGGGCTCGAGGGCGAGGTCGCCGGGCCGGTCGCCGAGCCCGAGCGCGGCCAGCGCGGCTGGCATGACCTCGGCGAGAGAGCGACGGCCGTATGCGGGCAGGACGGGGTCGGGCACGCGGCCAGTCTCTCCCACCCGGCGAGTCGGGGTCCTGCGCCCGCGAGTCGGGGTCTCGCCCAGCCCGAGTTGCGTGCTGAGCCACGTCGCGAGTCGGGGTCCTGCGCCCGCGAGTCGGGGTCTCGCCCAGCCCGAGATGCGTGCTGAGCCAGGACCTCGAGGTCGGGGTCGAGGCCGCGACCCGCAAAGCCGGGGCCGAGCTGCGCCTGGGCCGGATCGGCGGTGGCTGCAGCCCGTACGGAGTCCGGTGCCCGCGGCCGCTCCGGGGCGACTGTCGGGTGCACCGTCCCCCATGCGTCGGGCCTGGGTTACGGCTGGGCGAGCGCGCGACTCGGTCTGGTTCAGACCCCGACTCGCGGCATGGGTGGGTGCGCGACTCGGCCTGGTTCAGACCCCGACTCGCGGGCGCAGGACCCCGGCTCGCGGGTGG
>CAVSJZ010000002.1:0-93902 GCA_963728105.1 uncultured Actinomycetota bacterium
GTCAGACGCTCACTATGAGCCGCCGGCCAGGGCTCCCGTCGTCTACTGGGTCGATCGAGTGACCCTCCGGGTGTCGGTCGCTCCCTACAGCCGCTCGAACGCCGCGGCGATGCCCTGTCCACCGCCGATGCACATCGACACCAGTGCGTGCCTGCCGCCGGTGCGGTGCAGCTCGTACAGGGCCTTGACGGTGATCAGGCAGCCGGTGGCGGCGATGGGATGGCCGAGCGAGATGCCGCTGCCGTTGGGGTTCACCCGGTCCGGCGGGAGGTCGAGGTCGCGGGTGACGGCCAGCGCCTGCGCCGCGAACGCCTCGTTCAGCTCGATGGTGTCGAAGTCGGCGACGGTCATCCCCGTGCGCGCGAGCAGCGTCTTGATCGCGGGGATCGGGCCGATCCCCATGAGGCGCGGCTCGACACCGGCGTGGCTGTAGCCGACCAGCCGCGCCATCGGCCGCAGGCCCCGGCGCTCCGCGGCTTCGCGTTCCATGAGCACGACCGCGGCCGCCCCGTCGTTGATGCCCGAGGCGTTGCCCGCGGTCACCGAGCCGTCCGCGGCGAAGACGGGCCGCAGCCTCGCCATCGCGGCCATGTCGACGTCGCCCCGGATGTGCTCGTCGGTGTCGACGACGGTGGTGCCCTTGCGCGTCTTGACCTCGACGGGGAGCAGCTGCTCCTTGAAGTAGCCCTGTTCCGTGGCGTGCGCGGCGCGCCGGTGGCTCTCGACCGCGAGCGCGTCCTGGTCGTCCCGGGACACGCCCCACTCCCCGGCCACGTTCTCGGCGGTGACGCCCATGTGGCAGTCGTCGAACGGGTCGGTCAGGCCGCCGACCGTCGCGTCGACGAGCTCGCCGTTGCCCATCCGTTCGCCCCACCGGTGGTTCGAGGCCAGGTAGGCGCCGCGGCTCATGCACTCGGCGCCGCCCGCCACGGCGCAGTCGACGTCACCGAGCATGATCATCTGTGCGGCGGAGACGATGGCCTGCATCCCGCTCCCGCACAGCCGGTTCACGGTGAGCGCGGGAGCCTCGACGGGCAGGCCGCCCTTCACGGCAGCCACCCGCGCCAGGTACATGTCCTGCCGCTCGGTGGGGATCACGTGCCCGAACACGACGTGGCCGACGTCGCTCGGGGCGATGCCCGCTCTGGCCACCGCCTCGCGGATCACCAGCGACCCCAGATCGGACGGGGAGAAGTCCTTCAGACCCCCTCCGAACTTCCCGACCGGAGTACGGACTCCGTTGACGACGACGACCTCGCGGGCACTGTTCACATCTGCCTCCGATACCAGCAACCCGACGGATCGTATGAACGACGGGACGCGTTTGTCCTGGGGCTTTGGTCCCGTGCCCGACCGGCGGCCTTCCCGGGCGCGATGCCTGTCACCCGTGCGGGACCTCGAGGCCGGCGGCGCGCAACCTCTCCTCGATGAGCGTGGTCATGCGGGCCATGCTGGGCATCTCGTCCGCCCTGCGGTGGTTGACCAGCTCGTAACGGGCGGTGGCGTCGGGTGTCGAGAAGAGGTCGGCCCGGGCCTCCAGCTCCGCGCGGCGGGTCAACAGGTTGTCGGCGATCGCGGCGGCCAGCTCGTCGACGCGGGAGTCGTCGGGGTCCCAGTGCCGTGCCTCCCAACCTCGTTTCTGCAGGTCGACGTCGACGGAATCGTCGAGCCGGCGTCCGAGCTGGGCCAGGAAACCCGCGAAGACCGCGGGGCCAGCGCGCGGGCCGGCACCAGCCGCGGCGATCCGGTCGAACTGCGGCTCGTCCGTCGTCCGCAGGTAGCCCTCGGCAGGCAGGGTCGTCGGTGCGACCGTGGCCAGGACGACCCGCACCCCCGCCGCCCGCAGCGGTGGCACCAGCGTGGCGACGACCGTCTCGATCCGCCGTACCGTCCGGGGCACCGGCAACCAGGGACCGGCGTTGACCAGCACCGTCACCAGGGCGCTCACGCGGAGTCCCGGACCCGACGGGCAGACGCCTCGACCTCGACCAGCGGCGGGCGTTCGGTGATGCCGACGTCGGTGGTGTCGGGCACGAACACGCCGTCCTCCCGGCGAACTGGGTGAGCCCGTGCGACGTCACCGGAGTTGCGGCTCTCGCGGCGACCGAGTCGACCTGTGCCGTCGCGTCCAGACCGGCGGCCTCGACGACGTCGATCAGCATGCGATCTCGACGCCGTACCCGGAGGCGAACGGGATGCGCTCGAGCAGCGAGCGGTGCGCCGCGTGCTCGCCGGACAGCGGCTGGACGAACCCGGCGAGCTGTGGTCAGTGCAGGTTGAGCCGCGGGCGCGACCCGCCCCGGCACGCGGCCGCCCCCGGCCAGGACGTCGCCACCGAACTCGTCACTGTTCACGGCGGCCGCGGTCCGGACACCCACCGGCGGCGGCTCGCGCCCCGTCATCCCGAACTCGACGTCGGGGTGTCCGGCGCGCCATCGACGCCGTCGCGACGCAGAATCGGGACCGTGCCGGAGGGGTCGCCGCGGGTCGTCGTGCTGGTCGAGGGCGCGAGCGACCGCGCGGCGCTGCTCGAGCTGGCCGACGGCCGCGGTGACGACCTCGCCGCCCGGGGGGTCGAGGTGGTGGCCATGGGCGGGGCGACGAACGTCGGCCGCCACGCCCGGCTGTGGCGCGAGCGGGGCGTGCGGATCGGCGGGCTGTGCGACGTCGGGGAGGCCGCCTGGTTCGCCCGCGCGCTGGGTGTCGACCCCACGCCCGACGCCGCGGGCGGTGTCGGGGTGTGCGTCATCGACCTGGAGGACGAGCTGATCCGCGCGCTCGGTGTGCCAGGCGTGGAGGACGTCATCGCGCGTGACGGGCGGCTCGCCTCGCTGCGGACGCTGCGCCGCCAGCCCGCCCAGCGAGACCGGACACCGGCCGAGCAGCTACGCCGGTTCCTCGGCGGCCGCAGCGGCTACAAGGAGCGCTACGCGCGGCTACTGGTCGGCGCCGTCGACCTGGACCGCGTGCCGGGGGTCCTGCACGCCGTGCTCGACCACGCGACCCGCCCGGGCTGAGGGGTACGCCGCGCGCGGTCTGCGCCGCCGCAGGGCGGCACCGGCGGGCGCACCGTGCGGCGCCCCCGGGGTCAGGGCAGCCCGTAGGGCAGCCCGGTCTCCGCCTCGATCTCGACGAGCCGGTTGTACTTGGCCACCCGCTCGCCGCGGGCCGGGGCGCCGGTCTTGAGCTGGCCACAGCCGGCGCCGACGGCGAGGTCGGCGATGAAGGTGTCGTCGGTCTCGCCGGAGCGGTGCGACACCATCTGCGGCCAGCCCGCCCGCCGGCAGATCCCCATCGTCTCCAGCGTCTCGGTGACGGTGCCGATCTGGTTGACCTTGATCAGGGCGGCGTTGCCGGCCCGGCGCTCGATCGCCCCGGCCACGATTCTCGGGTTCGTGACCAGCAAGTCGTCACCGACGAGCTGAACCCGCTGTCCGAGGCGTTCGGTGAGGCGCACCCAACCGTCCCAGTCATCCTCCGCCAGGCCGTCCTCGATGCTCCAGATCGGATACCGGTCCACGAGCTCCTCGTAGCGGGCGATCATGTCGTCGCTGCTGAGGCTCTCTCCGGCGACCTGGTACCGGCCGTCGCGGAAGAACTCGCTGGCCGCCGGGTCCAGGGCGATCGCGACGCCCGCGCTGCCGGCGGAGTACCCGGCGTCCTTGATCGCGTCGACCAGCAGCATGAGCACGTCCTCCGGTGCGTCGATGTCCGGGGCGAACCCCCCTTCGTCGCCCAGGCCGGTGGCCAGGCCCTTCGCCGTCAACCGGAGGCGCAGCGCCGCGTACACCTCGGCGCCGGCTCGCACGGCCTCGGCCAGGGTGGGCGCCCCGATGGGAGCGATCATGAACTCCTGGAAGTCGAGCCGGTTGGGAGCGTGCACCCCGCCGTTGACGACGTTGAAGTGCGGAACCGGCAGGCGCGGACCGGCCCCGTCCCGAGCGAGGTAGCGCCACAACGGCAGCCCGGCCGACGCGGCGAACCCCCGGGCGGCGGCCATCGACACCCCGACGATCGCGTTCGCGCCCAGCCGTGACTTGTTGTCCGTACCGTCCAGCTCGACCAGCGTGCGGTCCACCGAGGCCAGATCGTGAAGGGGGCGACCGCGCAGGGCGTCGGCGATCTCGCCGTTGACGTGCGCCACCGCCCGCAGAACGCCCTTGCCCGCGTATCGCGACGGGTCGCCGTCGCGCAGCTCGACGGCTTCGCGGCTGCCGGTGGACGCACCCGAGGGGACACCCGCGCGGACGGTCGGGCCGTCGGAGAGCGTGAGCGTCACCGACAGGGTGGGTCGACCACGCGAGTCGAGGATCTCGACCGCCTGCACAGCCGCCACCTGCATGCCCATGCCCCTCTCCTCCGCGAGCAGCACGACAGTGCCCGGCCCGGCACGACAACCGCCAGCGGCGCACGGCCCACGGGGCGCGGGCCGTTCGGCCCTGCGGCCGCCCGGGCCCGTACCGACCGGGGCCGGCCGTCCAGCGCGCCGGACGTGCCGACGGACGGCACGGGCCACGCCCACGACGTCGTCCTGCGGGCGACGCGCGACCGGTGGGGGTCGCGCCATGGCCGGAGGGGCCGGTCATGCCGATGTCCGGTGACTGCCGTCGGTCAAGCGCGCCGCAGGCCGGCGACCAGCAGGTGCACCATGCGGCGGGCGTCGTAGCGATCGTCGTCCCGGTGGCCGACGCACAGGTTGCCGATGCCGCGCATCAGCTCGATCCCGGTGACGCCGGGCTCGATCTCGCCCGCCTCCTCGGCCGCCGCCAGCAGCTGCGCGCACACGGGCACGAGCCGGTCGAGGAACCACGCGTGCAGGGCGTCGAACCCGGCCCGGTCGGACCGCAGGACCTCCGCCAGCCCGTGCTTGGTGACGAGGAAGTCGACGAACTCGTCGACCCACTCGCCGAGCGCCGCGTAGGGGCTGCCACCCCGGGCGAGCAGCGTCGAGCCGGTCTCGGCGCACGCCTCGACCTGGTGGCGGTACACGGCGATGATCAGCTCGGCCCGGGTCGGGAAGTGGCGGTAGATCGTACCCATCCCGACGCCGGCGCGGGCGGCGATGTCGCGGACGGGGGCGTCGACGCCGGAGGTGACGAACACGGCCGTCGCGGCGTCGAGCAGCGCGCGCTCGTTGCGGCGCGCGTCAGCCCGCTTGCGGGCCGGCGCCCGCTCGCCCGTGTCGACCATCCCGACCAGTCTCACCCGGGCCGCTCACCCACGCCAAACGGCGATGCTCAGCCGTCCGCGAGCGTGAGCAGCACGACGGTGTCGCTGAAGTCCTGGCCGGCCTTCCGCCGGCCGGTCGGCCTTTCGCTGCATCCCGCCTGGACCTCGTCACGGCGGGCGGACGGCGCCGGTCCCGTAGGCGGGGGCGCCCGGCCGGACGCGGCCGCGGGCCGTGCACGCCTGGACGCGGACGCGCGGGTCGCGCCGGAGCCGTCTGGCCTTGCCGGTCTCGTAGCCGGTCCACCTGCCGACGCGCCCGTCGCTGACCGGCACCACCCAGACCGGGGCCGACACCGGCTCGCCGCTGCGGCGGAACGTCGTGACGAGCATGTGGCTGCCGGCGGTGAGGCTGCGCCGCTCGCCGGCTGGCATGGTGACCATGGACCGACGCCAGGACCGGCGGTCCGTGACCGGCGAGAGCCCTTCGGTCAGCCACGTCCGGCCCGACGGCCCGGGGGTCGACCGCCGGCACCGCCTCCCCGTCGGGCCCCGCCCGTCGAGGCCTGCGAGGACACCGTTGCACCTCCGCGGCGGATCGCCCAGGGTGATGTCCGGGTCCGCCGACGCCACCCGTGCCGACTGTCGGGTCCGGGCCCGCCGGACGGCCCTGGAGGACGCCGTGGGCACAGAGCCCTACCTCGCCCCGGGCAGTGACGGGGCCTACTACGTCGTCGTCGATGTGAACATCCGCGACGTGCCCCGGTACGTGACGTACATGGAGAGGGTGCGGCCCGCGCTCGAGGCGGCCGGCGGCCGCTACCTCGCCCGGGGCGGCGCGTACACCGTCTACGAGGGGCAGTGGGAGCCGGCCCGGCTGGTGCTCCTGGAGTTCCCGTCCCAGCAGGCGTGGGAGTCCTTCTACCACGGCGAGGCGTACGAGGGCATCAAGACGATCAGGGACGAGACCAGCACCGCCGACATGGTCGGCTTCGAGGGGCTGCCGCGGCAGGCCCGCTGACCGTCGTCCGGGAGGCGGCAACCCACCTTGACGCAACTCGTGAGTTGCCATAGTATTCGCAATTCAACGGTTGCTATATGAGGGAGGCGGCATGCCCTTCCCGGACCGCATCGAGCGGACCGTCGAGATCGCGCACCCGCCGTCCGCGGTGTGGACGGCGCTCACGACCGCGGAGGGCCTCGCCGCGTGGTTCGGTGACGAGGCCGCCATCGACCTGCGCCCCGGCGGCACGGCCTGGATGAAGTGGGACGGCGGGCACGCCACGACCATGCGCGTGGAACGGGTGGAGGAGCCGAGCGTCTTCGGCTTCACCTGGACCGTCGACGGCCTGCCCGACGACGACCCGCGACGCACGTACGTCGAGTTCACCCTCGAGCGGGCCGGCGCCGGCACCCGGCTGACGGTGGTCGAGACCGGCTTCGCGCAGCTGCCGGGGGAGGTGCACCGCAGCGAGTACGACGGCCACACCGAGGGCTGGGCGCGCGAGCTGGGCGAGCTCGTCGACCACCTCGATGCCGCCGGCTGACGCCGAGGCGGTCGCCGAGGGGGTCTTCACCGCGCTGGCCGACCCGAGCCGCCGCGCCATCCTGGCCGCGCTCGCGTCCGGTGGTCCGGCCACGGCCACCGACCTGGCGACGGGGCTGCCGATCTCGCGGCAGGCGATCGCCAAGCACCTGGGCCTGCTGGCCGAGGCCGGCCTGGTCACCGCCGAGCCCGGCGAGCGGCGCCGGGTCCGCTACCGGCTGCGGTCGGCCCCGATGCGGGTGGCGCAGCAGTTCTTGGCCGCGCTGGCCCGCGACTGGGACGGCCCGCTCGACGCCCTGTCCGACCACCTCGACCGCACGGCACGTTCCGAATGACGACGAACGAGGAGACGACGACCATGACCAGCCACCGGACCGGAACGCCGCAGGAGTGGCTCACCGCGCGGCTCGCGCTGCTGCAGGAGGAGAAGGAGCTGACCCGCCGCAGCGACGAGCTGGCGCGGCGGCGGGCTGAGCTGCCCTGGGTCCGCGTCGAGAAGGACTACCGCTTCGAGACCGGCGACGGGCCGGCCACCCTCGCCGACCTGTTCCGGGGCCGCTCGCAGCTGCTCGTCTACCACTTCATGTTCGGGCCCGACTACACCGCGGGGTGCCCGTCGTGCTCGGCGATCGCCGACGGCTTCGACGGCTCGGTCGTCCACCTCGCCCATCACGACGTCACGCTCTGCGCGGTGTCGCGGGCGCCGCTCGACCAGCTCCTGGCCTACCGGCGGCGGATGGGCTGGTCGTTCGACTGGGCGTCGTCCGCCGGCAGCGACTTCAACGTCGACTTCGGGGTGGCGCACACCCGGGAGGAGTGGGAGGCCGGAGCGGTCGCGTACAACTTCCGGACGGAGGACCTGCGGCCGGAGACGGGCCAGGAGGCCTCGCTCGACGCGTTCAGCCGCTCGATCGTGGGCACGGACTGGCAGACCTACCGGCGGGAGGGCCCCGGCCTCAGCACGTTCGTGCTGCAGGACGGCGTCGTCCAGCACGCGTACTCGGCGTACGCGCGGGGCCTCGACGGGCTGTGGGGCATGTACCAGTGGCTCGACCGCGCCCCGCTGGGCCGCAACGAGTCCGGCTTCTGGTGGCGCCGTCACGACGAGTACGAGCACGCCTGAGCGGAGCGGGGTCAGCAGTCGCGCGGCAGCACCCCGTGGGTGATCAGGTCGGCGACGGCGTCGGCCGGCACCGCGGGCGCGAAGTACCAGCCCTGCGCCGCCGCGCAGCCGAGTGCGGCCAGCCGGTCGGCCTGCCCCGCGGACTCGACGGCCTCGGCGACCACCGACACGCCGAGCACCCGCGCCAGCTCCACGATCAGGCCGACCACGCGGGAGGTGACCGAGCCGCCAGGGGCGTCGGCGTCCTCGCCGATCCGGTCCACGAGCGGGCCGGCGAGCTTGAGCGTGTCGATCGGCAGGTCGCGCAGGTAGGCGAAGTTGGAGTAGCCGGTGCCGAAGTCGTCGATGGCGATCCGGACCTCCATGGCCCGCAGCGCGCGCAGCGCCTCGACCGAGTCGGTGGTGCCGCCCATGACGGCGCTCTCGGTGAGCTCCAGCTGCAGGTGCCGCGCGGGCCAGCCGGTCTCGGCGAGCACCGCGGCGACGTCGTCGACGTAGCCGGGGTCGGCGATCTGGTGGGCCGTGACGTTGACGCTCAGCAGCAGGCGCTCGTCGCCGGGGCCGGCGTGCCACGCCGCGGCCTGCCGGCACGCCGCGCGCAGCACGTGCCGGCCCAGCGGCAGGATCAGCCCGCTCTGTTCGGCGAGCGGCACGAACGTCGCCGGGTCGATCCGGTCGGCGCCGGGCGGGTCCCAGCGCAGGAGCGCCTCGGCGCCGATCATGCGCCGGTCGCTCAGCCGGACCATCGGCTGGTACTCGACGACGAACTCGCCGCCGCGCAGTGCCGCGGGCATGCGGGTCGCGAGCGCGAGGCGCCGCAGGTCGGCGTGGTGGCGCTGCCGGTCGAACACCGCGCAGCGGTCGCGCCCGTCGGCCTTCGCCCAGTAGAGCGTGGCGTCGGCGGCCTGCATGAGCTCGTGGGCGTCGCCACCGCGGTCGGCGACGACCCCGGCGCTCGCCGAGACCGTGAGCGACCGCCCGGCCAGCTGGACCGGCCTCCGGACGGCCGCCAGCGCCGCCCGCGCGACGCCGTCGAGCCGGACGACCGCCGCGTCCTCCACCAGGACGACGAACTCGTCGCCGCCCATCCGGGCCACGAGGTGCGGCGCGACGGCGGCGTCCAGCCGGCCGGCCACCGTGCGCAGCAGCTCGTCGCCGGCGTCGTGGCCGAGGGTGTCGTTGACCGCCTTGAAGCCGTCGAGGTCGAGGTAGCAGACCCCGACCTCCGCGCCCGCGCCGATCGCGGCGTCGAGGCGCTCGAAGAACAGGGCCCGGTTGGGCAGCCCGGTGAGCGGGTCGTGCCGCGCCTGGTGGAGCAGCCGGTCCTGCAGGCGGCGGCGCGCGGTGATGTCCTCGAGCATCCCGACGATGAACCGCGCCTGCCCGTCCGGGCTGGTGACGAGGGAGAGCACGATGTCGCACAGGATGGTCTCGCCGTCCTTGCGGTGCAGGGGCTTGTCCAGGCGCAGGTGGCCCGTCTCGCCCGAGGCCACGCTCCGCACGAGGTCCCAGGTGCCGGGCGGGTCGTCGGGGTGGTCGAACTCCCAGAACGTGCGTCCCACCAGGTCGCTCGCCTCGTAGCCGAGCATCGCGCACAGGGCGTGGTTGGCCTCGACGATCGGCCCGTCGACCTCGCCGACGGCGATGCCGATGGCGGCGCCGGCGAACACGGCCTCGAAGCGGGCCTCCGCGGCGGCCCGGGCCCGGAACGCCGCCGCGGTGATCTGCTGCTGCTCGGCGCGCGTCCGGTCGCGGAGCGCCGCGGCGTAGCCCGCCGCGATCCCGCCCAGCAGCGCGGCGAGCCGGCACGGCCGACACGCCGGCCCCAGCCGCTCCGCGAGGACCGCGACCGTCCGCTCCAGGACGTCCGGGTCGGGCAGGTGGGCGTACAGCAGCCGGGACCCGAGCGCCGCCGGGAGCGCCGGGTCTGGGCAATCGGCGGCGAGATCGGCCAGCAGGTCGGCGGCCAGCCCGGTGACGACGGCGCGCAGGCCCGTGCCGCCGAGCGTGGCCAGGCCCGTCCCGGCCAGCGCCCGCGCCCACGCCAGTCCGAGGTCGTCGACCCCGGGCAGGGTGCGCCGTCCCGCCTCGCCCTCCGCGACCATCCCGTGCATCATCGCGGCATCGTCTCCTCCCGGCAATCAACGCCACCCGACCCGGTATGCCGCGGATCTCCCGCCGGGCTGTCCCCCCGCGCCGACCCCGTTCGTCGCCAGGGTGTTCCCGCTCCAAGGAGGCACACCATGGGCACGCTGATCGTGATCGAGTTCGTGACGCTCGACGGCGTCGTCGACGACCCGGACGGCTCGCAGGGCACGCCGGGCGGCGGCTGGGCGTTCCGGTCCGGGCCCGAGGCCGTCGCCGGCGACAAGTTCGCGCTGGGCGAGGTCCTCGAGACGGCCACCCTGCTGCTCGGCCGGGGCACGTGGCAGCTGTTCTCGCGGCTATGGCCGCACCGCGCCGACCCGTTCTCGTCCGCGCTGAACGCCATGCCGAAGCTCGTCGCGTCACGCACGCTCACCGACGTCGACGCCTGGCAGAACTCGACGGTGCTCGCCGGCGACCTGGTGACGGAGGCGAAGAGGCTGCGCGAGGAGCGCGACGTCGTCGTGACCGGCAGCCACGACGTCGTGGTGCAGCTGGCCGAGGCCGACCTCGTCGACCAGTACCGCACGCTGGTCTTCCCCTTGGTGCTCGGCCACGGCCGGCGGCTCTTCTCCCGGCCGCTCGACCTGCGGCTGGTGTCGGTCGAGCCCGCGGGCCAGGCTGTGCGCATGGTCCACGACGTGGTGCGCGCATGAGGTACGCGCTGCTGATCGCCGAGCGGCCCGGCGCCTACGACGGGCTCACGGGGGCGGAGCGGGAGGCGATCACGGCCGAGTACCTCGCGCTGCGGGCCGACCCGCGCGTCGTCGGCGGGGAGCGGCTCGCGCCGTCCGAGACGGCGACGACGGTCCGCGCGCCCGGCGGCGGTGCCGTGCTGCTGACCGACGGCCCCTTCGCCGAGACGAAGGAGGTCTTCGGCGGGTTCTACCTGCTGGAGGCGGCCGACCTGGACGAGGCACTGGAGCTGGCCGAGCGGATCCCCGCCGTCCGGATGGGCGGGGCGGTGGAGGTCCGGCCCGTGGACCGCCCCTGATGGCGGACCTGGAGGCCGCCTTCCGGGAGCACTGGGGTGCCGTGCTGGCGACCCTCGTGCGGCACACGGGGAACCTCCAGCTCGCCGAGGACGCCACGGCGGACGCGTTCGCCGTCGCCGCGCGCCGCTGGCCGCTCGACGGGGAGCCGGACAACCCCGCGGCGTGGCTGGTCACGACGGCGCGGCGCCGCGCCGTCGACCTGGTGCGCCGCGACCGGGTGCTCGCGGAGAAGACGCGGCTGCTCGCCGCCGAGCCCGGGCCGGGGCCCGCCGCGCCGGCGCGGGACGCGATCCCCGACGACCGCCTCGAGCTGCTGTTCCTGTGCTGCCACCCGGCGCTGGCGACAGAGGCGCAGGTGGCGCTGACGCTGCGGTCGCTCGGCGGCCTGTCGACGGCCGAGATCGCGCTCGCGTTCCTCGTCACCGAGGAGACCATGAAGCGGCGGCTCTCCCGGGCCCGCGCGAAGATCACGACCAGCGGCATCCCGTTCCGGGTGCCCGCCCCCGAGCGGCTGCCCGCGCGCCTGGCGACCGTGCTGTCGGTCGTCTACCTCGTCTTCAACCAGGGCTACGGCGACGGGCGGCCGGACCTGGCCGCCGAGGCGATCCGCCTCGGCCGGGTACTGGTGGGCCTGCTGCCCGACGAGGGTGAGCCGGCCGCCCTGCTCGCGCTGATGCTCCTGCACGACTCGCGCCGCGCCGCCCGCGTCCGCGACGGCGTGGCCGTGCCGCTCGCGGAGCAGGACCGGGCGCTGTGGGACGCCGCCCAGGTCGCGGAGGGCCGGGCCGTGCTCGACGCGGCGCTGGCCGCGGGCGCGCGGGGGCCGTACGCGGTGCAGGCCGCGATCGCCGAGCTGCACACCGCCGAGCGGATGGACTGGGCCGCCGTCCTCGCGCTCTACGACCGGCTCGCGACGCTGACCGGCTCGCCCGTCGTCGAGCTCAACCGGGCCGTCGCGCTCGCCGAGACCGCGGGTCCCCGGACCGCGCTCGACGCCGTCGACCGGCTGGACCTGGGCGACTACCGCTACCTGTCGTCCACCCGCGCGGAGCTGCTGCGCCGGCTGGGCGAGCGGGACGGCGCCCGCACGGCGTACGAGGAGGCGCTCGCGCTCGCCGCGACCGAGCCGGAACGGCGGTACCTGCAGCGCCGGCTCGACCAGCTCTGACGATCATGTCGCATTTCGGTACACGGCGGCCCGTCCCCGACCTGCAGGATCGAGGACTGCAGCCAACGGCAAGGGAGCCGCCATGTCCGGAACCATGCGTGCGTTCGTGATCGAGGAAGTCGGGAAGACCGCGGTCGTCGAGAAGCCGATCCCGGAGCCCGGCCCGGAGGAGGCGGTCGTCCGTACGACGGCGGCGCTGATCTGCACGTCGGACGTCCACACCGTCAAGGGGGCGCTGCCGGTGCCCGGCGGCCGGACGCTCGGCCACGAGTCGGTCGGGGTGGTCCACGCCCTCGGCTCGGCGGTGACCGGGTTCACCGAGGGGCAGCGCGTCGCGGTCAACGCCGTGACGCCGTGCTACCGCTGCAGCTACTGCCAGCGCGGGTTCACCAGCCAGTGCGGCGGCCCGCTCGGCGGCTACAAGTACACCGTCCAGATGGACGGCAACATGGCCGAGTACTTCATCGTGCCGGCCGCGCAGGCGAACCTGACCCCGATCCCCGACGACCTGCCCGACGACAAGGCCGTCTACTCCTGCGACATGCTCTCGACGGGGTTCATGGGCGCCGAGCACGCCTACCTGCAGTTCGGCGAGACCGTCGCGGTGTTCGCGCAGGGCCCGGTCGGGCTGTGCGCGACGATGGGCGCCAACCTCATGGGCGCCGGGCGGATCATCGCCGTCGAGTCACGGCCGGAGCGGCAGGCGCTGGCCAAGCGGTTCGGCGCCGACGACATCGTCGACTTCACCAAGGGCGACCCGGTCGAGCAGATCATGGACATGACCGGCGGCGAGGGCGTCGACGCCGCGATCGAGGCGTTCGGGTTCCCGCAGACGTTCGAGGCGTGCCTGCGCGTGACGAAGGCGGGCGGGCGGGTGTCGAACATCGGCTACCACGGCGAGAGCCCCGCGCCGCTGCAGCTGCCGCTGGACGCGTTCGGGCTCGGCATGAACGACAAGGCCATCCACACCGGGCTGTGCCCCGGCGGCAGCGAGCGGATGGGCCGGCTGTTCCGGCTCATGCTGTCGGGCCGCGTGGACCCGACGCCGATGACGACCCACACGTTCGGGTTCGACCAGATCGGCCGGGCGTTCGAGATGATGCAGACCAAGGAGGACGGCATCATCAAGCCGCTGATCACCTTCGGCTGACGGCCCCCGGCTCGGACCCCGTCCGCCATGTGGAGACATCCGGTCGTCGCGTGAGTGTTCGCGACCGCCATCTGTGTCCACATGGCGGCGGGTGGGTCAGGTGCCCGCGAGGTCCGTCGCCACCGCCTCCAGCTTGTCGAGCGCCTCCTGCAGCCCGTCCTCCATGCCGGAGTCGATGTGCGCGTCGCGGTGCGCGCGGCAGGAGTGGGTCACGAGGACCGCGAGCGTCGTGCGGCCGCCGGTCGCGGTGAGCGTCGTGTCCTCCAGCGCCTCGGCGTCGGGCATGCCCTCGTACACCTCGGTGCGCACGAGCCGCGCCGGGGCGTCCACCTCGCGGAACTCGCCGTGGAAGGCGACCTCGAAGCCCCCGTTGGCCGTCATCACGTACCGCCATCGCCCGCCGACGCGCAGGTCGACGTCCACGCTGACGATGTCGCCCCTCTCCCCGGTCCACCAGCGGGCGATGAGCTCCGGCTCGGTGTAGGCCCGCCAGACCAGCGCGCGCGGCGCGGCGAACTCGCGGGTGATGAGGATCTGGGTCTCGCTGGGCAGCGTGAGGACCGCGCGGGCCCGGGTCGCCGTCATGACTCTTCCTCCTGGAGGTCGGCCAGCACCTCGTCCATCCGGTCGAAGCGCTCGTTCCACAGCCGCTCGTAGCGCGCGACCCAGTCGTGGATCGCCCGCAGCGGCCGCCCGTCGAGCCGGTAGAGCCGCCGCCGCCCGTCGTCGCGGACGGTCACCAGCCCCACCTCGCGCAGCACCTTCAGGTGCTTGGACACCAGCGGCTGCGCCAGCCCGAGCTCGTCGACGAGGTCACCCACGGCACGCTCGCCACCCGCGAGCACGTCGAGGATCTCCCGCCGCCGGGGCTCGGCCACCGCGTTGAACGCGTCGCTCGTCGTGGCGGCCCGGGCCATGGGACCAACGTATACCCATATCGGAATATGTCAACCCGCTGGGAGACGGGCGTCGACGAGCGGGAGGTCAGCGCCGGGGCGGGCGGCCGATGCCGGCGAGGTAGAGGACGCCGAGGGCGGCACCCGGCGGGGCGAGCCAGATCCACCACGGGTAGATGGCGCCGCCCGCGGTCAGGGAGACGAGGCCCCAGACGATGAGGTTCACGGCGACCACGGAGAGGAAGACGATGGTCAGCACGCGCATCGTCACGCCGCCGCCGGTGTCGGAGAAGACCCGGCGGGCGGGGGTGCGCGGCGCCGGCGGCGGAGGTGCCGGGAGGTCGGCGACGACCCGGTCCAGCTCGCGGCGCGTGCGCGCGGCCCATGCGGCGCGCACGCGCTCGTCGAACTCGTGGATGTCGAGCTGGCCGACGGCCTGCGCGTCGCGCAGCAGGTCCTGCACCTGGTTGCGCTCGACGTCGGACACCCGCAGGTCCTCGGGGCGGACGGGCTCGCTCACGCCCGCGATGATGGCACGGATCGCAATCATGCAGAACTTCGCATATGTTGCGGGCCGCGGGGGTTGTGTTCGCGCTGCTGCGGGTCGGGCGCGCCCGAGTCGCTGTCCGGCCCAAACCGCGAGTCGGGGTCTGGGCCAGCCCGAGTTGGGGCCGGACCCCGGCCGCGGTCGGATCGACGGCTGGTCGAGCTCGCAACTCGGCCTGGCGGAGAGCCCGACTCGCGGTCTGGTTCAGCGCGCAACTCGGTCTGGCGGAGAGCCCGACTCGCGGTCTGGTTCAGCGCGCGACTCGCACTGGGTCAGGCCCCGACTCGCGGTGGCCGTCATCGGTGTGCAACGTGCCGGAAACACGGGCTGGCGAGGATGGGGGTCTACAAGGGGGTAGCGGTGGTGCTCTGGCGCGTGCACGTGGAACTCGAGGACAGGCCCGGTCGGCTGGGGGAGCTGGCCACGGCCGTCGGCCGGGCCGGCTGCAACATCATCTCGTTGCACGTCGTCGGCGAGCCGGCCGATGACGGCGCCGTGACCGACGAGCTCCTGGTCCGCGTGCCCGCCCCCGTCGAGCCGTCGGCGCTGGTGGACGCGATCACCGACGCCGGCATCCCGTGCACGCTGCTCGTGCGCGCCGACGCGGGCGAGCTGTCCGACCCCGCGACGACCGCCCTCGCACTGGCGCGCATGGTCGTGGCCGACCCGGGCAGCGCCCCGCGCGCGGTGGCGACCATGTTGCGGGCCCGGCTGGTCGACCCGACCGCGGCGGAGCCGCCCGGGCACGTCCACACGCTGCGGGTCGGCACCCGCCAGCTGCGGCTGGGCCGGGCGTGGCCGTTCACCGCGACCGAGCTGTCGCGGGCCGCCGCGCTGCTGGAGCTCGCGGCGCAGCTCGCCATCCGCACCCCCGACGGCGCGCAGGAGCTCGACCGCATCCTGCTGCTGCGCGACGGCTCCGAGGTCCGGATCCGGCCGGCGACGCCGTCGGACGCCCCGCTGGTCGCGGCGCTGCACGCGCGGTGCTCGCCACAGGCGCGGCGGTCCCGGTTCCTGTCCCCCACGCCGCACCTGCCCGACGCCGAGCTGGTCGCCCTGCTGGGCGGGGACGGCGGCCAGGCCGCGCTCGCCCTGACCGCCGACGGCGGCAGCGCGGTCGGCGTGGCCAACCTCGACCCGGACGGGCCCGGCTCGGCCCGCGTCTCGGTCATCGTCGAGAACGCCTGGCAGGGCCGCGGCCTGGGTACGGCGCTGCTGCGCCGGCTCGTCGACGCCGCGGCCGACCGGGGCATGGTGACCGTCACCGGGACGGCCAGGGCCGACGACCTCGGCGTCACGCGCGTGCTGCGCCGCGCCGGGCTGCGGCCCAACGCCGAGATCGTCGACGGGGTCGTCCGGCTGCGGGCGCCGCTCCCGGTGCCGGCCGCCGGCTGAGCTCGCCGTGAGGTCAGGAAGGCCACCTTCATGCCCTCCAGTGGCGTGAAGGTGGCCTTCCTGACGTTGCGGGGTGGGGGGTACCGGGCTACGCCAGGTCGATCCGCTCGCCCGAGTCGCCCGCGAACATGTGCACGTGCCCGGCCTTCGGGGCCAGGTGCAGCACCGAGCCCTTCTCCGGCGGACGGCGGCCGTCGACGCGCGCGATGATCGGCCGGCGCTCGCCGCCCAGCTCCGCGCTGCCGTAGACGTAGGCGTCGGCGCCCAGCTCCTCCACGACCTCGACCTCGACCGGCAGGCCCGACCCGGAGTCGACGACGTCGAGGTCCTCCGGCCGCACGCCGACGGTGACCCCGCGGTTGCCGCCCAGCGCGTCCGACGCCGCCCGCGGCACCTGCAGGTTGGCACCGCCCAGATGGACGACGTCGCCGTCGAGCGTGGTCTCCATCAGGTTCATGGCGGGCGAGCCGATGAACCCCGCGACGAACACGTTGGACGGCCGGTCGTACATGTTCCTCGGCGTGTCGCACTGCTGCAGGAGGCCGTCCTTGAGCACCGCCACCCGGTCGCCCATCGTCATGGCCTCGACCTGGTCGTGGGTCACGTACACCGTCGTGATCCCCAGCCGGCGCTGCAGCGAGGCGATCTGCGTGCGGGTCGACACGCGCAGCTTCGCGTCCAGGTTGGACAACGGCTCGTCCATGCAGAACACCTGCGGCTGGCGCACGATCGCGCGGCCCATCGCGACGCGCTGGCGCTGGCCGCCGGACAGGGCCTTGGGCCTGCGGTCCAGGTAGCCCTCGAGGTCGAGGATCTTCGCGGCCTCCGCCACGCGCTGCCGGATCTCGTCCTTCGGCGTGCCGGCGATCTTGAGGGCGAAGCCCATGTTGTCGGCGACGGTCATGTGCGGGTAGAGCGCGTAGTTCTGGAAGACCATCGCGATGTCGCGGTCCTTCGGGGGCACGTTGGTGACGTCCCGGCCACCGATGAAGATCGCGCCCTTGTCGATGTCCTCCAGCCCCGCGAGCATGCGCAGGGAGGTGGACTTGCCGCAGCCGGACGGGCCGACCAGCACGAGGAACTCGCCGTCGGCGATCTCCAGGCTCAGGTCGTCGACGGCGGGCGTCGGGTTTCCGGGGTAGATGCGGCTGGCGTGGTCGTACGTGACGGCGGCCATGACGGGTACACCTGACCTCTCACCGGCAGGAACGTGCCGGACGATCCGAGTGAGCGAGCGAGTGATGCGCGTCGCACTCTAGGCACGATCACCCGCGCCAGGGAACCCCCGTGCTCCCGCGGACCACCAGCCGGGTCGGCATGACCACGTCGCGGGGCTCGACCGGGCTGTCCTCGTCGCGTTCCAGCAGCTCCAGCAGCATCCGGGCGGCGGTGGCCCCCTGCTCCCGCACCGGCTGGGCCACCGTCGTCAGGTCCAGCACCGACGCCATCTCGTGGTCGTCGACCCCGACGACCGAGATCCGCTCGGGCACGGGCACGCTGGCCCGCCGCAGCGTGCGCAGCGCGCCGATCGCGAGCTCGTCGTACTCGGCGACGACGGCGGTCGGCAGCGTCGGGCGCGCCATCAGCTCGGCCATCGCCCGCGCGCCGCCCTCGATGCCGTACCTGCCCGCCGTGAGCAGCTCGGGCCGGCCCGAGATCCCCGCCGCGGCCAGCGCGGCCCGGTACCCGTCGAAGCGGGCGGCCGACGACGCGAAGCGGAACGCCAGGTCGTCGGGGGTGCCGGCGATCATCGCGATGTCGCGGTGGCCCTGGTGGAGCAGGTGGTGCACGGCCGTGCGGGCGGCAGCGGCGTCGTCGATGCGCACGCAGGACACCCCCGGGATGGCCGCGCCGAGCGTTACCAGCGGCATGTCGAGCGCCCGCAGAGCCAGCGTGTGCTCCTCGGACAGCGGCATCGCGAGCGTCAGCACGCCGTCGACCCGGCGGGCCAGTGGCATCCGCGCGAAGAACCGGTCGCGGGCCGCGGCGTCGCCGATGTGGTGCAGCAGCACGTCGTAGCCCGCCTCGGCGAGGACGTCGTGGGCACCGGCGACGGCGCTGGCGAAGAACCAGCGCGTGACGAACGGGACGACGACGCCGACCGCCTGGGTGCGCCCCGACGCGAGCCCCGCCGCGTGCGGCGACGCGCTGTAGGACAGCTCCCGCGCGGCCTCCAGCACGCGCTGCCGGGTGGCGGGCGAGACGTTGCCCTGGCCGCGCAGCGACCGGGAGACCGTCGCGGCCGAGACCCCGGCGAGCGCGGCGACGTCGACGATGCTCGCGTGCCGCGGGCGCCGCGCGGCCCGCGAGCCGTCCGTCACGCCGCCCCCTCCCTTGCGACCTGCTGACGATGTGCACCCATGATTCCTGCACACGCTTACAGTGCCTCGTCACGATATCAGGACCGCATTGACGTCCGATATGTCACGAATTGAAAACGGCCGGTTCACCCGTTCGTTGACGGCGTGATCCGTGACACGCTGCCAGCGCAAACGCTGTCGCCGCCGGGGCGGGCCGGGCAGCGGAGGTCACGACGAAGGGACGAACACCCATGCGCCGCAGGTCACTTGCGGTCGGAGCCATCGCCGCCACCGCCACGCTCGTGCTGAGCGCCTGCGGCAGCAGCAGTAGCAGCAGCAGCGGTGGCGGGGCCAGCACGGCGCTCGGCGGGGTCGGGCCGATCACGTTCGTGTCCGGTAAGGACACGTCGAACTTCGTGCAGGGGCAGCTGGACAAGTGGAACCAGATGCACCCTGACCAGAAGGTCACGTTCATCGAGCTCCCCGAGGACGCCGACGCCCAGCGGCAGCGGATGATCCAGAACGCGCAGGCGAAGTCCGACACGTTCACCGTCGAGGCCGTCGACAACGTCTGGACCGCCGAGTTCGCGGCCAACCGCTACATCGTCCAGCTGCCCCAGGACCAGTTCCCGACGCTGGACCAGATGCTCCCGCCGGTCCTCGGCGCGGCGAAGTACAAGAACAACCTCTACGCCGTCCCGTACGCGTCCGACGGCGGCCTGCTCTACTACCGGACCGACCTGATGCAGGCCGCCGGCATCTCCGCCGCGCCGAAGACCTGGTCGGAGATGATCGACGACTGCAAGAAGATCCAGGCGCTGCCGCAGGGCGCCGGCATGAACTGCTACGCCGGGCAGTTCCAGAAGTACGAGGGCCTGACGGTCAACGCCGCCGAGGCGATCAACTCCGCGGGCGGCGTCATCACCGACGCGGACGGCAAGCCGAACGTCAACACCCCGCAGGCGAAGGCCGGCCTCGACTTCCTCGCCAACGGCTTCAAGGAGGGCTACATCCCGAAGGAGGCCCTCACCTACAAGGAGGAGGAGTCCCGGCGGGCCTTCCAGGACGGCCACCTGATCTTCCTGCGCAACTGGCCGTACGTCTACACGCTCGCCGAGAAGAACGACGGCTCGTCGAAGGTCAGCGGCAAGTTCAGGGTGGCGCAGCTGCCCGGCCTCAACGACCCCGGCGTCTCCAGCCTCGGCGGCCACGCGCTGGCGATCTCCAGCTACGCCAAGAACAAGAAGACGGCCCTCGACTTCATCAACTTCTACGTCAGCGTCGACAACAACACCACGCAGGTGAAGCAGGCCTCGCTGGCGCCGGTCTACACGTCGATCTACGACAACGCCGACCTGCAGAAGTCGCTGCCGTACCTGACCACGCTGAAGCAGTCGATCCTGACGGCCAAGCCGCGCCCGAAGGTCGTCCGCTACGGCGACGCGACGCTGGCCATCCAGGACGCCGCGTACGCCGCGCTCCTGGGGACGATGACGACTGACCAGGCACTGCAGCAGCTGCAGGACAAGCTCACCCAGCTCAACTCGGGCTGACCCACAACAGAACACGAGCGGTCCCTTCGGGGGCGGTGGGCCGGACCCGGCCCGCCGCCCCCGTGGGCCGAGGAGGGCCAGACATGTCAGCAGTGGTCGAGGCGCCGCCGCAGACGTCGCCGAAGAAGGCGAAGAGCTCGACCGACACCCGCCACCAGGGACGGCTCGCCGCCTAGCTGCTGTCGCCGACGATGGCCGTGCTCGCCGTCGTCATCGGCTACCCGACCCTCGCCGCGATCTACCAGTCCCTGTTCACGCAGCGCACGGGCCTGGACCCGAACGGGTTCGTCATCCAGGGCGACCAGTTCGTCGGCGCCCAGAACCACACGGACATCTTCTCGGGCGACGCCGGCGCGCGGTTCTGGAACGCGTTCTACACACCACGTTCTTCACCGTCGTCTGCGTCGTCATCGAGATCGTCATCGGCGTCGCGATGGCGCTGATCATGAACAAGGCGTTCAAGGGCAAGGGCCTCATCCGGGCGAGCATCCTCGTGCCGTGGGCCATCCCGACGGCCGTCTCGGCCAAGCTGTGGGCCTGGGTCTTCGACGCCAACGGCATCGCGAACTCCCTCATCGGCCAGCAGATCCTCTGGACGACCGACGGCTGGCAGGCGAAGCTCGCGGTGATCATCGCCGACACCTGGAAGACGGCGCCGTTCATCGGCCTGCTCACCCTCGCCGGCCTGCAGGTCATCCCGGCCGAGGTCTACGAGGCCGCCAAGATCGACGGCGCCAACGCGTGGCGCTCGTTCTGGACCATGACGCTGCCGCTGGTCAAGCCGGCGCTGATGGTCGCGATCCTGTTCCGCATCCTCGACAACCTGCGCATGTCCGACCTGCCCTTCGTGCTGATCGGGGCCCAGAAGCCCAGTGTCGAGACGATCTCGATGTTCGCCTTCATCGAGAACGGCAACAGCCACTACGGGCCGGCGGCCGCGTACTCGTTCGTGCTCTTCGTGTACGTGGTGATCGTCGCGTACCTGTTCGTCAAGTTCCTGGGCGCCGACGTGATCGGCGACAAGCGCGCCGAGAGCGGCACGGGGACCGGCCGGGTGGACGTCACGGCCCTCCCGCGCAAGCGCAACTACGGGATGTGGGCCGCCTACGCCGGCATCGCACTGATCATCATCTACTGCCTGCTGCCGTTCTACTGGATGCTCGTCAGCGCGCTGCGGCGGCCGCTGGACCAGTTCTCGATCGCGCTGGTGCCCGAACCGCCGTCGTTCCAGAACTTCATCGACGCGTTCAACCCGGTCAACAACTTCGGGATCGCGATGGTCATCCCGCTGTTCAAGCTGTTCACGAACATCGGGTGGATCGACACCTACCAGGCGATGATCATCCCGGCGATGTCGTTCGCCCTGCCGCTCGCGGTGTGGAACCTGACCGCGTTCTTCCGGCAGATGCCCGCCGAGCTCGAGGAGGCGGCCATGATCGACGGCTGCACCCAGGGCCAGGCCTTCCGGCGGGTGATCATCCCGATCGCCGCTCCGGGCGTGTTCACCACCGCGATCATCGTGTTCGTCGCGGCGTGGAACGAGTACATCATCGCGCTGACCATGACGACCAAGCCGCAGATCCGGACGGCGACGGTCGCGGTCACGCTGTTCACCGGCACGACGGGGCGCGACATCCCGTTCGGCTCGATCATGGCGGCCGGCGTGGTGCTGACCGTGCCGCTGCTGATCATGGTGCTGGTGTTCCAGCGCCGCATCGTCTCCGGCCTGACGGCAGGTGGTGTGAAGTAGCGGGGGCGTTCCGGGAACCGGTTGACGAGGCGGTAGTCGCCCGGCCGGAGCGGTGATCCGCGCGCGGCGCGTCACGGTCGCCGACCGGCCGACGGAGTTCACGCCGAGGTGCGGGTAGCGGTCCGGGCCAGCAGGGCGCGCAGCTGGCCGGCGAGGTCGGGCGCGCCCTCCCGGTTGTCCACGTCGAGGTGCGGGACGGGCGGCGGCTCATCCGGCCGCATCCGCGCCACGAACGCGGCGAAGTCGGCGAGCTTGCCGGTGTCGCGCGGCGACCCGCGGGCCACGAGGCGGGCCCGCAGGGTCGCCGCGTCGCTGCGTACCCACACCAGCCGCACCGCGGGCCCGCCCAGCTCCGCGACCCAGCCCGCCCAGCGGCCGGGGTCGCGGATCTGGCCGGTGAACGGCCCGACCAGCGCGACGGGGCACCCGTGGCCGCGGATCTCGCGGGCGGTCGCGGTGAGCCCGCCGTACTCGTGGACCTTGACGTGGGCGTCGTACCAGGCGCCCTCCCGCTCGCCGGGACCGCGCCCGGCGGCGGCGAGCGTCGCGGCCACGAAGTCGCCGTAGAGCGTGTCCTTGTCCAGCAGGGCCGGGACGGGGTCGAGCAGGCGCAGGAGCGCGGCCACGACCGTCGTCTTGCCGGCCCCCGGCGCCCCGGCGACCACCCACGCGTCGGCCGGCACGGGCGGGCTCAGTCCGCGAGCTGCGCGCGCAGCCGCTCGTACCAGGCGCCGCGTTCGGTCGCGGCGTCGTCCGGCGGGGGCGCGCCGAGGGCGAGGACGGGGTCGTTCACCGCGAAGACGGCGCGGTAGACGAGGATGTCGACGGCGGTCGCGAGCCAGCGGTCGGCGTCGCGGGGCGGGGCGCCCAGGGCGCTCGCGAACCACGAGGGCGGCAGCTCGTCGTGCTCGATCATCCGCCCGACCCGCGCCCGGAAGCCCTCGGCGAGCTGCTCGCGCGCCTGCTCCCCCGCGACGATGTCGGCCCCGTGCAGGCGCTGCCACTCGTCGTCCTCGGCCAGCCGGCGCGCGGCCCCGTCCGCGTGGCGGCGCACCTCCGCCTCCACGGCGGCCAGCTCGTCGAGCGCGGCGACCGCGGCCCGGAACCGCCGCTCCGTCGCCCGGCGCCGGGCCCTGGCCGCCGTCCGGCCCGACCCCGCCCGCCTCGGCGCAGCGCCCGCCGCGGCGAGCAGCGCAGGTCCGGCCTCCAACGCGGCGGTGCGGTGGTGCAGCGCGTCCTCCTGCCACGCCTCCCAGTCCCGCACCGCGGCCGCGAGTGCCTCCCGGGTCGGCTGGTCGAGGCGGCACGCCGCCAGCCGGATGCCCTGCTCGGTGCGCTGAGCGAGCACGGTCAGGTCGGGCCCGGGAGCGAGGTCGGCGAGCGCGGCGCCCTCCGAGCGGCGCACGACCCGCGCGAGGCGCTCCAGCTCGCGGCGCAGCCCCGCGAGCGCGGCGCGCTGCTCGTCGCGCAGCCGGTCCTCGGCCGCGTCGACGCGGGCGACCAGCGCCTCCGTCGCCTCGCCCATCCGCCGCTGCATGTCCCGGACGACCCGCTGGTGGTCGGCGCCCACGCGGTTCTGCTCGGCCTCGACGCGCTCGAGCCGGTCGGTGACGGCGTGCAGGTCCCCCCGCAGGGTGGGGATGTCGCCGCCGCGGCCGGCGACGGCGTCGAGGCGGCGGGCCAGCGCGGCCAGCTGCCGGTCGGTGACCGCCGCGTCGCCAGCCTCGTCGGCGGCGGGGTGGCCGCCGGGCCTCATGCCTGCCACCGCAGCGTGCCGCCGAAGACCGTGACGACGCCCGCCAGCGACACGATCGCGATGATCCCCAGCCAGCGGGGCGCCCCGGTCACGGCCAGCACGACGATGAGGACGCCCACGCCGAGCGCGGCCAGCGCCAGCGCCCGGCGCAGCCGGTGGCCCGCCGCGCCGGCCGCGCGGCCCAGCAGGAACAGCGCGCAGGCGGCGACCACGTCGGCGGCCAGCAGCACGAGCGGCCACGGCGACGCCACGCCCGCCACCAGCCAGGAGAGGGCCAGACCCAGGCCGAGGCCGCCCAGCAGCGCCGCGGCGACGGTGACGACCAGCCCGCTGCGGGCGAGATCCTCCGCGGCGCGGTCGGCGTCGAGCAGCCGGACCGTCGCCGCGAGCAGGTCGTCGACGGCGGGCGAGCCGAGCATGCGGTCGTCGTCGGTCAGCGCGGTGTAGCGCCCGTGCAGGTGCCGGCGCAGCGCGGTGGTCCCGTCGTCGCTGTTCGTCCCGCTGCCGGAGGCGGTGACGCGCACGTCCACCGCGTCATCATGCCCCGTTCGGGTCGAGGGGTTGCACGCACGGTGAGCAAATCAGGCCTTGACGGCCTTCATGGCCGTCGAGACACCCTTGTAGATGCCGGCCCGGGCGCCGTCGCGGACGGTCCGCAGCTGCGCGCGGCCGTTCGGGCCGGCCATCCACCAGGCCAGCAGCGACCGGCCCCAGACGTCGCGGGCCAGCGCCGCGGTGCCGGCCGAGCGGGCGCGCTCCGCCCAGCGGTCGCCGATGTCGTCGAAGCCGTCGCGGTAGGCGAAGACGGCCGGGCGGATCCACGCCATGCCGGGATGCTGGCGCCGCATCAGCTGGGCGTACTGCCCGATGATCCGCTCCAGCGAGTCGTAGCGGGCGCCGCGGTTGCTGCTGATCGAGCCGCTGCGCATCAGCCGCATGTCGACGAGGTAGCGGCGCAGGCCCAGGAACGTCCTGCTGGTCGCGCGGGCGCCGATGCGCAGCCACATCTCGAAGTCGGTCGCGCTGGACACGGTCGTGTCGAACCCGCCGACCTCCTCGAAGCCGCGGCGGCGCAGGACCAGCGAGCTGCCGTTGTGCGGCGGGCAGTTCTCGATGAGCATCCGGTCGAGGTCGACCGGCCCGGCGGGCTGCCAGCGCAGGCCGACGGGCCGCCCGCTCTCCAGCATGACGCGGGTGTGGGCGAAGGTCGCGCCGACGTCGGGCGGGGCGGCCTCGAGCGCGTCCAGCGACGTCCGCAGGAACCGCGGGTTCCACCGGTCGTCGCCGTCGAGGAATGCGATGAACGGCGCGTCGGATTGGGCGATGCCCACATTCCGTGCCGCGGCCGAGCCGCCGTTCTCGGTCGTGACGAGCCGGATTCTCGAGTCGGCGGCCGCCTTTTCGCGGACGATCTCGGCGGTGCCGTCGGTCGACCCGTCGTCGACCACCACGTAGTCGAAGCGGCCCTCCGTCTGGGTCAGCACGGAGTCGATCGCCTCGCCGATCCACGGCGCCACGTTGTACGCGGGAGTGATCACGGTCACCAGCGCGGCGCTTCTCACCACGGGCCAGAGCGTAGCCACCGGCCGTGTCGGCTCGCCGCCGGGCCCGTGGTCGCGGGCCGCTACCCTCGGCCCGTGTCGTTCGCCCACCGCGTCCTGCTCGCCCGGCGGCTGCGCTTCCTCCCCCGCCGGGCCTTCGCGATCGCGCTGCACGCCCTGTTCCAGGGCGAGCTCTCGACGCTGCGCCATCCGGTCGGTTACGCGCAGATGGCCGCCGCGAAAAATCTCGGACCGCAGAACCCGTTGGTGCACACCACTGCCGACAAATATGCGGTCCGCGCTTACGTTGCGCAACGGATCGGGCAGGAACACCTCATTCCGTTGATTCAGCTCGTCACCCGTCCGGAGGAGATCGGTTTCGAGCAGTTGCGCAACCCGTGCGTGATCAAGGGGACGCACGGCTGCGACATGACGATCCTGCTGCCGGCGGGCGCGCCGCGCGACCTCCGCGCGATCCGCGGGACCGTCCGGCGCTGGCTCGCGACCGACTTCGGCCGGACCGGCTGGAAGGAGGCGCCCTACCGCGGCCTGCCGCGGCGGGCGGTCGTGGAGGCGTTCCTCGGCGACGGGCTCACCCCGCCATCGGACTACAAGTTCTTCATGTTCCACGGCGAGCCCGGCATGGTCGTCGTCGACCAGGACCGCTTCTCGAACCACACCTCGACGCTGATGACGCCCGACTGGCACGCGTTCGACGTCGAGAACCGCTACGCGGGCGCCGACGCGCTCCCGGAGCGCCCCGCGAGCCTGGAGAAGATGACCGAGATCGCGCGTGCGCTCTCGGTGGACTTCGAGTTCGCCCGCATCGACCTCTACGACGTCGAAGGGCAGGTCTACTTCGGCGAGATCACGCACTACCCGGGCGGCGGGCTGGTCCGCCTGCGGCCGCGCGAGTTCGACCGGGCGCTCGGCGCGCTGTGGCGCGACGGGACCCCGATCCCCGAGCGGTTCATCCGGCGCTGACGCGGTCGCCTTCCCGGAGCCAGCGCACGACCGGCAACGCCGCGAACGCCGCCGGGACGACCTCGGCGGCGACCGCGCCCCAGCCCGCGGCGACCAGCCCGACGACGGGCGCGAACAGCGCGGTCGCCCCGATGATGAGCACGGCCTGCACGCCCTGCATCAGCGCGAGCATGACCGTCCGGTTCTCCAGCCGCACCTTCGTCACGTACAGCGAGACGACCATCCGAGGGAACAGCGACAGCATCATCAGCTGCAGCGTCGCGGTCGCCCCTTCGCGGTAGTGCTGGCCGAACAGCAGCAGCACGAACGGGGCCACGACGATCACGACGGCGGCACCGGGCAGCACGGTCAGGCACAGCCTGCGCAGCACGCTGCGGGCGTGCCGCGCCGCGTGGGCCGGGTCCTTGGCGGCCTCCACGACCAGCGACGAGGTGATGGCCATGGCCAGCATCCCCATGGCGGCGAAGATCGTCTGGGCCGGCAGGAAGTAGGCGCCCTGCGCCGCGCCCAGCCGTTCCACGACCAGCACCGGCAGGAACGTCGAGGAGAGCTGGTTGAACAGCTGGCCGGTGTAGTCCCCCGCCATGTAGCGGGTGATCGTGCCGCGCGGCCGGGTCTCCGCCTCGGCGTCGGTCTCGGCCGCGTGCCGCGGAAGTACGCGCCGGAACAGGAGCAGGTTCACCGGGACGAGCAGGGCGAGCACCGGTGCCGACCAGGACGTGAAGACCCCGTCGGAGAGCGACGTGTGGGCGACGGCGACCAGCAGGACCAGCTTGACCAGCCCGTAGAGGCCGTTCTCCAGCGGGATCCAGTGCGCCGCGCGCAGCCCGGTGAGCGCGCTGTCCTGCAGCGCGAAGACCGACCAGGCGACGGTCGAGACGACGAACCACGCCGCGAACGGGACCGACACCCACAGCGGGTCGCCGGGCGCGTGCGCGAGGTGGCACCACGCCGTCACCCCGACCGCGACGGCCGCCGCGACGCCCGACCCGATGCCGTACGCCGAGACGACCAGCCGGCGCGAGCCCGCGCCGGCCCGCGGCAGGAAGCGGATGAGCGCGTTGCCCCAGTTCAGCTGCGTCAGGGTCGAGACCAGCAGCATCAACGACACCAGCGCGTTGCCGCGGCCCACCTCGGCGTCGGTGAAGGAGCGGGCCGCGACGACCCAGTACAGCAGGCCGAGCCCGGAGTTCACGACCGTGTTGAGCATGAGGGCGTACGCGTTGCGGTAGAGCGGCACGCTCAGCTCACGGCGCAGCCCGGAGAGCCTCGACCGAAGCGGACCCGGGTGGCTGACCTCGGTCGAACCCACCCCGAAACGGTAGCGGTGACCCCATCGCCGGAAAACGGACCACCCGTCGTTACCCTCGGAATGTGCGAATCCTGTGCGTGGGAGGGGGGCCGACCGGGCTCTACTTCGGCATACTCGCCAAGCTCCGCGACCCCGGCTCCCAGGTCACGGTGGTCGAACGCAACCCTCGCGGCGTCGTCAAGGGCTGGGGCGTCACGTGGAGCGAGGACTTCCTCGACGACCTCTACGCCGGCGACCCGGTGACCGCGCGCCAGATCGAGGACTCCGCACGGGTGTGGACCAACCAGGAGGTCCGCATCGAGGATCACCCGCCGGTGTTCATCGGCGGCCTCTACGGGTACGCGACGGGCCGCAGCCGGATGAACGACATCCTCGTCGGCCGCGCCGAGGAGCTGGGCGTCGACCTGCAGTTCGACCGCTCGGTCGAGCCCGGTGCGCTGCCCGACGCCGACCTGGTGGTGGCCGCCGACGGCGTGGGCAGCCGGTTGCGGTCGAGCCGGGAGAGCGCGTTCCGGCCGCAGGTCACCCCGGGTGCGACCCGCTTCCTGTGGCTCGGCACGACCAAGGTCTTCACCTCGTTCCAGTTCGCCTTCCGCCGGGTCGGCACGGGCTGGCTGTGGGCCTTCGGCTACCCGACCTCCGACAGCGCCAGCACGATGGTCATCGAGTGCGCCGAGCCGACCTGGACGGCGCTGGGCCTCGACGCCATGGAACTGGACGCCTGCCTGGCCCTGATGCGCGAGACGTTCGCCGCGATGCTCGACGGGCACCCGCTGCTGGAGCCGCCCGCCGCGGGGACGCGGTCGGCGTGGGGCCAGTTCCGCGAGATCCGCAACGGCCGCTGGCGCGCCGGCAACCTGGTGCTGGCCGGCGACGCCGCGCACACCACCCACTTCGGCACCGGCGCGGGCACCGTGCTGGCGATGCAGGACGTGCTCGCGCTGTCCCGTCAGCTGTTCGCGCCCGGCGCGGACCCCGACCGCGCGCTCGACCTGTACGACGCCGAGCGCCGCGCCCACCTCGGCCACGTGCAGGACCAGGCCATGCGCAGCCTGCACTGGTTCGAGACGGCCGACGAGCGGCTCGACGGCGACCCCGTGCAGGTCGCGTACTCGCTGTTCGACCGCCGCGGCAACCAGGCGCCCTGGCGCTACCAGGTGCACCTGGCCACGCAGATCGAGCCGCTGCGCCGGATCCGCACCCGCCTCACCACGGCCCGCCGCACGGCGCGGCTCGGCCAGCGCGAGCGGGGCTGACCCGCCCGGAGGAGCTCTCAGCCGCTCCGCAGCCAGCGGATCATCCCCGGCGCGAGCAGCAGGGCCGGGGCGAGCTCGGCCACCAGCACCGACCAGCCCACCGCGGCCAGCCCGAACGACCCGGCGAGCAGGACCGTCCCCCCGATCATCAGCGCGGCCTGGCCGCCCTGCAGCAGCGCGAGCATGCCGGTGCGGTTCTCGAGGCGGCAGCGGGTCACGTACAGCGCGAGGAGCATGCCGGGGAACAGCGCGAGCATCATCAGCCGCAGCACGGGCGTGGCGCCGTCGCTGTAGTGCGCGCCGAACAGCAGCAGGACCAGCGGCGCGGCGACGATGACGAGGACCGCCGCCGGCAGGATCGTGACGGCGATCCGGCGCAGCATCGACCGCGCGTACCGGGCCGCCGACCCCGGGTGCCGCGACGCCTCGACGACCAGCGACGAGGTGATCGCCAGCTGCAGCATCGCGATCGCCGCGAAGATCGTCTGAGCGGGCAGGAAGAACGCGCCCTGCGCGGCGCCGAGCACCGACACGACGAGCACGGGCAGGAACGTCGAGGACAGCTGGCGGAAGACGGTGCCGGCGTAGTCGCCGGTCATGTAGCGCACGAGGACCGCGCGGCTCGGCGGGTCCTGCGTGGCCGCGCCATCGGCGGCGTGCCGGGGCAGGATCCTGCGGAAGATCGAGCAGGTTGACCGGGACGACCAGCGCGAGCACCGGCAGCGTCCAGGACGTGAAGACCCCGTCCGCCAGCGACGTGCGCGCGACGGCGACCAGCAGGACCAGCTTGACCAGGCCGTAGACGCCGTTCTCCAGCGGGATCCAGGTCGAGGCGTGCAACCCGGTCAGCGCCGAGTCCTGGAGGTTGAACAGCGACCACGCGGCCGTCGCGACGACGAACCAGGCCGCGAACGGCGTCGAGACGTGCAGCGGGTCACCCGGGTCCCGCGCGAGATGGCACCAGGCCATGACGACCGAGGTCGCGAGTACGGCTACGCCGGACGACACGCCGTAACCCACCAGGACCAGCCGCTTCGAGGCGACACCCGACCGGGGCAGGAAGCGCATGAGCGCCCCGGAGAAGTTCAGCTGGGTCAGCGTGGAGACCAGCAGCATCAGCGAGATCAGCGCGTTGCCCCTGCCGACCTGCTCCTCGCTGTAGGCGTGCGCCGCCACCACCCAGTACAGCAGGCCGAGGCCGGAGTTGACCACTGTGTTCAGCATCAGCGCGTACGCGTTGCGGAACAGCGGCTGGGCCAGCTCGCGGCGCAGGCCGGCCATCTTCGGCCCCGCGGGACGCCCACCGGGCGCCTCTTGCGCGTTCACTCGAACGACCGTAACGGCCGGATCGCTAGACCGAATGACGGGGAGGCGGTTGCTACATTTTCGCGTCGTCGGCGCGGGTGAAAGGGTGCGGATGAAGATCACGTGCGTGGGTGGTGGCCCCGCGGGAATGTACTTCGCGATCCTGGCGAAGCTGCGCGACCGGCGACACGAGGTCACCGTGATCGAGCGCAACCGGCCCGGCACCACGCACGGCTGGGGCGTCTCGTGGAGCGACGAGCTGCTCGACGAGCTCTACGCCGAGGACCCCGGCACGGGCCGGCGGCTGCGCACCGCCTCCAGCGAGTGGAACGGCCAGCGCGTCTGCATCGACGACCACCCGACCGTCCACATCGGCGGCCGCTACGGCTACGCGATCAACCGCGCGGCGATGCAGGACATCCTCACCGACCGGGCCCGCGAGCTGGGCGTGCGGCTGCGCTACGAGGAGGCCGTCGACGACGCGTGCGCGCTCGACTCCGACCTCGTCGTCGCGGCCGACGGCGTCGGCAGCACGCTGCGCGCGCGCTACGCCGGCGAGTTCGGCCCGACGTTCACCCCGGGCCGCAACCGCTACACCTGGCTCGGCACGACGAAGGTCTTCTCGACCTTCCACTGGCAGTTCCGCAGCACGCCCGTGGGCTGGATCTGGGCGTGGACGTACCCGTCCGCCGTGAGCAACAGCACCTTCATCGTCGAGTGCGCGCCGACGACCTGGTCGGGCCTCGGCTTCGACGCCATGGACGCGGACGACCAGCTCGTGCGGCTCGAGGAGATCTTCGCCCCCGTCCTCGACGGCCACCCGATCCTGCAGCCGCCGCGGGCCGCGGTGCGCCAGGAGTGGGTGACGTTCCGCGAGATCCGGTGTGCGCGCTGGTACCACCGCAACATCGCGCTGATCGGCGACGCCGCGCACACGACGAACTTCGGCATCGGCTCGGGCACGTCGCTCGGCCTGCTGGACGCCGTCGCGCTGGCCCGCGACGCGCTGGTACCCGGCGTCGACGTCGCCGACGGGCTCGCGGCCTACGACCGGAACCGCCGCCCGCAGGTCGAGCGGGTGCAGGACACGGCGCTGGCGAGCATGCACTGGTTCGAGGAGGCCGACCGGCAGCTGAACGCGCACGACCCGGTCAAGGTCGCGTACTCGCTGTTCGACCGGCGCGGTGACCAGGCGCCGTGGCGCTACCAGGTGCACCTCGCCACGCAGATCGAGCCGCTGCGGGCCGTCCGCAGCCAGATCACCCTGGCCCGGCGGGCGGTCAAGGGGGTGGCGCGCAGCCACCGGAACCCGGCGACCGTGAGCTGACCGCGGCCGCCGGAACGGACGCCGGGGCCGCTACGGCCGATCGTGGCTGCGGGGCGTCAGGAGGACTCGGGGACGCCGGCCCCGGCCGCGGCGGGGCGGTGACCACCGGTGATCGCCGAACGGGGGACCTCGAGGCCGTGACCGGCCATGAGGCTCCCGACGCGGTGATCACCGGGCCGCGGCACGTGACCCCCCCGGCACGGCAGGCCGGTGATCGCCGAACGGGGCACATCCAGGCCGGACATGGCCCTGGGGCGCCCGGAACGATGATCAGCCCGCGCACGCGCGACGGTGCCGGGCAGCGGGCAGCGGGCGTCGAGCACGCAGCTCAGCTCCACCGACCCAGCGCGGCGCCGGCCGACGCGCCCCGGCGCCGTGGCGGCCCTGCAGCGCGCCGCTGACCGGCTCGACGGCGACCAGCAGCCGGACGACCCGCCAGACGCGCCGCAGCGTTGCACCACGAGCCTCGCCCGTCAGAGGGATGACCACGGCGCGCAAACGCGCCACAGTGGACCGATGACGGAATCTGACGTGGCGTCGGTCCTGCGCGCGGCCTGGTGGCTGGTGCTCCTGCGCGGCGCCCTCGCGATCCTGTTCGGGATCATCGTCCTGGCCACCCCGGGCACGGCGCTGCTGGCGCTCGTCCTGGTCTACGGCGCGTACGCGGTCGTCGACGGCGTCGTAGCGGTCGCCGCGGGCCTGCGGCACCGGCGGGCCGAGACGCACTGGGTCTGGCACGTCGTGCAGGGCGTGGTGTCGGTGCTGGCCGGCATCGTCGCCTTCGTCTGGCCGGGCATCACCGTACTGGTGATCCTGCTGCTCCTCGCGTTCTGGAGCGTCGTGGGCGGCATCGCGGAGATCGGCGAGTCGCTGGCCATGCGCCGCGCGGGCTCCTCGACGTGGGGCTGGATGCTCGCCGCCGGGATCGTCAGCGTGCTGTTCGGCATCGTCCTGTTCGTGCAGCCCGGCGCCGCGCTGACCACCCTGCTCTGGCTGGTCGGGGTGTGGGCGGTCGTCTTCGGCGTCGTGCTGGTCGTGTGGGCGTTCCGCCTGCGCGGGCGGGTGGCGCAGGCCATGCGCTGACCACCGATCGGCCGACCCGTGGTTCCCCCACCGGGCCGGCCGATCACCCGATCCTGCGCGCGGCCGTTCCCGGCGATCGTGGATGTCGGCCCCGGTGCCTCGGGGCCGTCCACCTCGTCAGGAAGGAACATCGCCATGCGCAGGATCGCGCTCGTCGCCACCGGAGCCGCCGCCGCTGTGACCGGGGTACTGCTCGGCGCGGGTACCGCAGCCGCGGCACCGGCCGCCGGGACGGAGACGCAGTCGGCCACCGCGTACATCATCCACCCGACCACGGGCTACTCCAGCCCGTCCAACCAGTCCGTCCCGGTCCTGACCGGCCTGAACGCCGACCAGAAGGTCACCGCGCTGTGCTTCACCGAGGGCCAGGTGCTCGGCGGCAACCACTACTGGTTCCGGGTCAGCACCACCCCCCAGCCGGACGGCAACACCGGGTTCGTGCACAAGGAGGCGATCTCGGTGCAGGGCGACCTGCGGCACTGCTAGTCGCTTCCGACCGGGCAGGGTGTCGCCATGGACACCGCAGATCTGCTGGTGCTGCGCGACGCGGCGGCCCGGGCCGTCGCGTACGCCGCGGCCGTCGACGACCGGGCGCCGTTCCCGTCGCCGGACGCCGTCGCCGCGCTCGCCGCCTTCGCCGAGCCGTTGCCCGACGCGGGCACCGACCCCGCGGCCACGCTGCGGATGCTCGACGAGGTCGGCAGCCCGGCGACCGTGGCGTCGACGGGCGGGCGCTACCTCGGCTTCGTCACCGGCGCCACGCTGCCCGTGGCGCTGGGCGGGGCGTTCCTCACCGCCGCCTGGGACCAGAACGCGGCGCTGCCGGTGATGTCCCCGGTGGCGGCGCGGCTGCACGAGGTGGTGCGCGGCTGGCTCGTCGAGCTGCTCGGCCTGCCGCCGGGCACCGCGCTCGCCTTCGTGACCGGGGCGACGGTCGCCAACGCCACCGGCCTCGCCGCCGCGCGGGACGCCCTCCTGCTCCGGATGGGCTGGGACGCGCAGGCCGACGGCCTGTTCGGCGCGCCCCCGGTCCCGGTCGTCGTCGGAGCGCAGGCGCACTCCACCCTGGTGAAGTCGCTGGGGCTGGTCGGGCTGGGCCGCTCGCGGGTGCACGTCGTGCCCGCCGACGACCAGGGCCGCCTGCGCGCCGACGCGCTGCCCGACCTGCCCGGTCCGGTACTGGTCTGCGCGCAGGCCGGCGAGGTCAACACCGGGGCGTGCGACCCGTTCGGCGCGATCGCGGACTGGCTGGCGCCCCGCGGCGGCTGGCTGCACGTCGACGGCGCGTTCGGGCTGTGGGCGCGCGCCGACCCGGACCGGGCCCCGCTCGTCGCGGGCCTGGAGCGGGCCGACTCGTGGGCGACGGACGGGCACAAGTGGCTCAACGTCGGCTACGACTGCGGCCTCGCGTTCGTCCGCGAAGCCGCCGACCTGCGGCGGACCTTCGCCGCGTCCGCCGGCTACCTGCCCGGCTCCGGCGGGTTCGACGCGATGCACCACACCCCGCAGTCGTCACAGCGGGCCCGCCAGATCGAGGTCTGGGCCGTGCTGCGGACGCTGGGCAGGCGCGGCGTCGCCGAGCTGGTCGCGCGTTCCTGCGCGACCGCCCTGGCGGTGGCCGACCGGCTGCGCGCCGGCGGCCTGACCGTGCTCAACGACGTCGTGCTCAACCAGGTCCTCGTCCGGGCCGGCTCCGACGCGGCGACGACCGCGCTGGTCGCCGCCGTCCAGGACGGCGGGCGGGTCTGGTGCGGGCCGACCGTGTGGGACGGGCGGCCCGCGCTGCGGGTCAGCGTCTCGTCGTGGAAGACGACGCCCGCCGACGCCGACGCGGTCGCCGACGCGGTGCTGGGCGCCGCCGGCCGCGGCGCGGCTCACGGGGACTCCTGAGGCCGAGCCCGGAGCCGCCCGCACAGCCGTCGCCGTCGGCGCGCGGGCTCCCGGGAACCTTCCTACGATCGTCAGCATGCTCAGCAGTGACGCCGGCGCCGCGCCCACCGCCGGTTCGCGGGCGACCTCGGGCGATCGGGCGCGCCAGCTCGCGGTCACCGTCAGCGGGGTGATCTGGGTGCTGGGAACGCTCGTGGGGCTCGGCATCTTCGGCACCCGCGTGGCGGAGACCTCGGGCGGAGCCCTCGCGGCCGACGCGACCCGGATCGCCCCGGCCGGCCCGGCCTTCTCCATCTGGTCGGTGATCTACGCCGGCCTGTTCGCCTACGCGGTCCGGCAGTGGCTGCCGTCCCAAGCCACCGCGCGCCGCGCCCGGGCCACGGGTTGGCTCGCCGCGGTCTCGATGCTGCTCAACGCGGCGTGGCTGCTCGTCACGCAGCAGGGCTGGATCTGGGTGAGCGTCGTCGTCATCGTCGTACTCGTCCTCGTCCTCGGCGAGCTGGTCCGCCGGCTCACGACGTTGCCACCGGAGGCCTCTGCTGAACGGTCCCGCGGGGCGCTCCTGGTCGAGCTGGTGGTCGTCGACGGCACCTTCGGGCTCTACCTCGGCTGGGTCGCCGTCGCGACCTGCGCCAACGTCACGGCCGCCCTGGTCAGCTCCGGCGTGCGAGCGTCGGACGCCGTGAGCGACGTCGCCGCCGTCCTCCTGATGCTCGCCGTCGCCGGGCTCGGCGTCGTCCTCGCCCGCACGTTCGGGGGCCGGTACGCCGTCGCCGCCGCGGCCGCGTGGGGGCTGGCGTGGATCGCGGTGGCCCGCACGTCGTCGACGCCCGCGTCGACGGCCACCGCCGCGGCGGCGGTGGTCGCGGCCGTCGTCGTCGTGGCCGCCGCTGTGCGCTGGCACCGGCGCGCCGCGACCGCCGCGGCGTGAGCTCCGGCCAGCGGGGCGTGCTGCCCGCCCGCCCGGAACGCCGTGCGGGGAGCCGTCGGCCGCCGATCGGCTCGGTCGCGCCGGGCCGGCCGAGATCCTCGACGCCGAGCTCGTTGTCGACGTGCCGGACGCCCTCGACGTCCTCGGCGGTGCCGCGCTGGACCTCGGCGGCTCGCGGAGTCGGCGCGGCCAGCCGCCGCCGCGGCCCTGACCGCCGGGACGTCGTCGCTGCTGTGGCGGCGGACGTGGGCTCGCGGGCGGAGGTGCGGTTCGCGCGCCGTCGACGGCGTGCGAAGGGCTCGACGGTGTGCGAAGGGCTCGACGGTGTGCGAAGGGCTCGACGGCGTGCGAGCGGCGCCGATGCCGCGGCGGACGTGGGCTCGCGGGCGGAGGTGCGGTTCGCGCGCCGTCGATGGCGTGCGAAGGGCTCGATCGGCGTGCGAGCGGCGCCGATGCCGCGGCGGACGTGGGCTCGCGGGCGGAGGTGCGGTTCGCGCGCCGTCGACGGTATGCGAAGGGCTCGACGGCGTGCGAAGGGCTCGATGGCCCCGCTGATCGTCGGGCTCACCGGACCGGCCCGCCGTCACGGCCGGTTCGCTGCCGCGAGTCCGGTCTGAGCGCGCGACTCGCGCTGGCTCAGGCCCCGACTCGCGCTGGCTCAGACCCCGACTCGCGCTGGCTCAGGCCCCGACTCGCGCTGGCTCAGGCCCCGACTCGCGGTCAGAGGGGCGAGGTGAGCTCCAGGTGCACCCCGTCCGGGTCGCTGAACGACAGGATCGCGATGCCGAACGCGGGCAGCTCGATCACCTCGCCGTGCGGGACGCCGTGCTCGTCGAGGCGGTCGCGGGCGGCGGCGAGGTCGTCACGGGAGGCCACGGTGAACGAGATGTGGTCGAGCCCGACCCGCTCGGACACGAACCGGTCGCCGGGGTCGGCGACCGGCCGCAGCCCGAACAGCATCCCGTTCGTCGCGAACACGACCCCGCCGTAGAGCTGGTTGGGGTCCTCCCGCACGGCCGGGTCGTCCGGGCTGCCGGGCGACTCGGCCGCGACCTGGAAGCCCAGGACGTCGGAGTAGAACGCCCGCGACCGGGCCAGGTCCGTGACGGTGATCCGCACGTGGTGCAGCCCGGTGGTGTCGATCAGTCCCATGGGGACGCAGTATGCCCCGATCAGGCTCCGAAGTAGGAGTCCGTCGCCAGGTCGTCGAGCAGGGTCGGTCCGGTGGGCTCCCAGCCGAGCAGCTCGCGCGTCAGGTCGCTCGACGCCGGGCAGTCGGCGCCGAAGAAGCGCCCGATCCAGCCGAAGTGCTCGAGGGCGCTGTCGGCGGGGACGGACTCGACCGGCAGCCCGAGGCCCTTGCCGATGGCCTCGGCGATCTCCCGGGTCGGGACGCCCTCCTCGCCGACCGCGTGCAGGACCGTGCCGGCGGGGGCCGACTCGACCGCGAGCCGGACCAGTCGGGCCGCGTCGCCGCGGTGGACGGCCGGCCAGCGGGCGGCCCCGTCGTCGACGTAGGCGGAGACGCCCCGCTCGCGGGCGACGCCGACCAGCACCGCCGTGAAGCCGTGGTCGCCGGCGCCGTGGACGGTCGGCGCGAACCGCGCCACCAGCGGCCGGACGCCGCGGTCGGCGAGGTCCAGCACGGCCTGCGCGGTCGCGATCCGCGGGTGCACGGACGGGTCGGGCCGGTCGCGCTCGGTTCCTGGCCGGCCCTGCGCGAGGCCGAGCAGGCCGGAGGCGATCAGCAACGGGCGGCCGGTGCCGGCGAGCGCCGCGCCCACGGCGTCGACGGCGGCCCTGTCGAGCCGCGCCGCCTCCTCCATCTGCGAGAAGTCGTGGTGGTAGGCGAGGTGGACGACGCCGTCGGAGTCGGCCGCACCCGCGGCCAGCCCGTCGGGGTCGTCGAGGCCGCCGCGGCGCACCTCGGCGCCGAGCGCGGTGACGGCCGCCGCGGCGGCGTCCGAGCGGGCGAGCCCGACGACCCGGTGGCCGGCGGCGAGCAGCTCGGGGACGACGGCCGAGCCGATCCACCCGCTGGCGCCGGTGACGAAGACGCGCATGAGACGGTCCTTCCGAGAGGCGATGTCATTCGATGACATCAACGTAGCGCTGATGTCATCGGATGTCATCACCTACGATGGACGGATGGGCCGCTGGGAGCCGGACGCGCACGGGCGGCTGCGCGCCGCGGCGCTGGAGCTCTACGTCGAGCGCGGCTTCGAGCAGACGACCGTCGCCGACATCGCCGCCCGCGCCGGCCTGACCGCCCGGACGTTCTTCCGGCACTTCGCCGACAAGCGCGAGGTGCTCTTCGCCGGCTCGACCGAGCTGGAGGAGGCGCTCGTCGCCGCCGTCCGCGACGCGCCGGCGGACGCGTCGCCGATGCAGGCGGTCGCCGCGGCGCTCGACGCGGCCGGCGACGCGCTCGGCGGCCGCCGCGACGTCTCCCGGCTGCGCTACACGGTCATCGCGGCCCATCCCGAGCTGCTGGAGCGCGAGCTGATCAAGATGGCGTCGCTGTCGACCGCGCTGACCGCCGCCCTGCGCGACCGCGGCGTCCCGGGCGGCGACGCCCGCCTCGTCGCGGAGGCCGGGGTCGCGGTCTTCCGGGTGGCGTTCGAGCGCTGGCTCGAGGAGCCGGCGGAACGCCCGCTGCGCGACGTCATGCGCGAGTCGCTCGACCGGCTGCGGGCCGTCAGCGGAGCGTGACCGCCGGCCTGCCGGGCGTCCCGGTCGCGAGGGCCTGACCCGGGGTCAGGGGATGGGCTGCCAGTACTGCGCCGGCGACCCGTCGCATGATGAGACCTGGACGCGGGTGCCGTCTGCGGTCGGGTCGGCCTCGACGGCGAGGCACTTGCCGCTGGCGTCGTTCACCAACGGCAGGCCGGAGCGGACGGCGGGGCGGCCCCAGCGCCAGAGCTGGCCGGTGTGCGGGGAGCAGCCGTGCACGTCGACCGGCGCGCCGTCGGCGGGCGCGGCGCCCTCGACCTCCAGGCACGGGTGCGCGGGCGCCTGGCTCACGACCTGGAAGTACGGGTCGCCGGCTCGGGTCGTGCCGACCTGGCGGATCGCCCAGCGCTGGTCGCCCGCCCCGAGGCACTGCCAGGTCCGGACGCGCGAGCCGGCGTCCCCGCCGTCCTGCGTGCGGACGTCCAGGCACTGCCGGTTGGCGAGGCCGACCAGCTCGTAGGAGGCGGAGTCGGCGTGGGCGGGCAGGGCGGCCGCCACCGCGGCGAGCGCGGCCACGCCGACCAGGAGAGGGCCGACCAGTAGAGGGCCGGCAAGGCCGCGCGAGATCGTGCCGGCAGAGGCCATGGCGGGCTCCGTTCCTGACGTCGGGTGGGCCCGCTCAGGGTCGGGCACGGCGCGGCTACACGGCGCTCGCCACGGTCGTCAGGCTTGGGTGCCCGGCCGGTCCGGTTCTCCTGACCGTCGGGCAAGGGTCAGGCGCTTGCCGTGGCGGCGACGGCGGTGCCGACGACGAGCGGGCGGCTGAAGGCGGGCGCGCCGGTCAGCTCCGCGTGGACGACGTCGCCGAGCGCGAACCCGGTCGCGCGCAGCGTGTCCAGTGTCGGACGGTTGCAGTCGCAGCCGGCGACGATCCGGTTGAACCGGTTCATCCGGTCCTGCCGGCGCGCAAGCTCGGCGTCCTGCGACCGGACGTGCTCGACGAACAGCAGCCGCCCGCCCGGCCGCAGCACCCGCCACAGCTCGCCCGCCGCGCGGCGCTGGTCCTCGACCGAGCACAGCACCAGCGTCGAGACCACGGTGTCGAACGTCGCGTCGTCGAACGGGAGGTCCTCCGCCGGTGCGCGCAGGACGACCGCGTCGCGGCCGGCCTCCTGCGCCCGGCGGGTCAGCAGGCGCACCAGCGCCGGCTCGGGTTCGGTCACCGTCAGCCGCTCCACGCCGGGCCCGTAGTAGGCGAGGTTCGCGCCGGTGCCGCCGCCGATCTCGAGGACCCGGCCGGTGGCGCCCGACAGCAGCGCCGCGCGGTGCCCGGCAAGGCACTCCGCCTCGGTCCGGGCGGTGACCCGGTCGTACACGGCGGCGAAGAGGTGGCCCCGGATGCTCATGCCGCGACGGTACGGGCGACCGGGACCGCGGGGCACGGGGCGAGCGCCGTCATCCGTCCACTGTAGGCGCGCCGGGCGCGAAGAGGTTGACGAGGTTGCCGTCCGGGTCGCGGACGAGCGCCGAGCGGTTGCCCCACGGCTGCGTCGTCGGCTCCAGGACGACCGGCGCGCCGGCCGCCCGGACCGCCGCGCAGGCGGCGTCGACGTCGGCGACCCGGAACTCGATGATCACGGTGTGGTTGTCGGCGGCGTGGGCGGCGCCGGCGCCGAAGAGCGTCATCGTGCGGGAGTGGGCGAGCGCGAGCGTGCCGGCGTCCGTCACGATCTCGGCGAACAGCTCGTTGCCCCAGCGCGCGGGCACGCCGCTGACCTGCTCGTAGAAGGCGACGAGGCGGGCGACGTCGTCGGTGACGACGCGGATGGAGGCGAAGGTCGTTGCGTTCATGGCGCCCAGCCTCTGATCGATACCGGACAGAAACCGCCCGCATCACCAGGGAATCCGACGCCATGGCCCGACCGACCGCGCGCGTGCTCGCGCTGCTGGAGATCCTGCAGTCCGGCGGCACCCGGACCGTGGCCGAGCTGGCCGCCCGGCTGGAGGTCGACGAGCGCACCGTCCGCCGCTATGCCGACCGCCTGCGCGACCTGGACGTGCCGGTGCGGGCGGTGCGCGGCCGCTACGGCGGCTACCGGCTCGCGCCCGGCTTCCGCCTGCCGCCGCTGATGCTCACCGACGATGAGGCTCTGGCCGTGCTGCTCGGGCTCGTCGCGGGCCGGCGGGCCGGCCTCGTCCCGGCCGATGCCGACGCGGCGGACAGCGTCGCGGCCAAGCTGCGCCGCGTCCTGCCCGACGCGCTCGCCCGCCGGCTGGACGCGCTGGCGGAGACCGCCGACTTCACCGCGCCGGAGCGGCCCGCCGTGCCGCCCGAGGCGCGGGTGCTGCTGCTGCTCGCCGAGGCGGCGCGCGACCGCCGCCCGGTCGCGATCAGCTACACCGACCGGGCCGGCGCGGGCGACCGAGCGCACGCTGCACCCTTACGGGATCGTCGCCCACTCCGGGCGCTGGTACGCGAGCGGGCTCGACTCGCGCAGCGGTGAGGTGCGCGCGTTCCCGCAGGGTCAGGAAAGCCACCTTCAGGACCGCAGGCGACATGAAGGTGGCCTTCCTGACCACAGCACGAGCGCGGGGTGATCGGCCAACGGTCCGCCCGGCCCCGCGCCACTTCGCTAGATTCCGGGCGTGCGCGCTCGCCCGCTGTGGACGGTCCTCGTCGCGCTGACGGTCCTCGCGGCCTGCGCGGCCGCGCCCGCGCCGAGCGCACCGCCGCCCCCGCCGACCGGGCTGCCGGCGCCGCGGGCAGGCGTCGTCACGTTCTACCTGTCGCTGCCGGGGCCGGCCGGCGCCCGGGCCGGTCTCGCCGCGGCCGCGCTGGCCGCCGCGGCCCCGGGCGGCGCCGCGTACCGCCACTTCCCGACGCTCGCCGCCGCGGCGGCCCGCTACGGCGCATCGGACGCGCAGATCGAGGCCGTCACGCGGGCGTACGCGGGCACCGGGCTGGACGTGGTCGCCGACCCGACGCGCCTGTTCGCCCGCGTCGGCGGCACGCCGGAGCGGTGGGCGGCGGCGCTGCGGTCGCCGCTGGCCGTGCAGCAGGCCACGACCGCCTCCCCGTTCACCGTCTACGGCCTGCCGCAGCAGGTGCCGGCGACGCTGACGCCGGCCGGCACCGCGTTCCTGCTCGGGGTCGCCGAGGTGCACGAGCCCCGGCTGGAGGGCCCGCGCCCGCCCGGCGGCGTCGGCGCGGACACCGCTCGCACCGGCGGCGCCGTCGAGCCGTTCCCGCTCAACGCCGGCTCGCCGCTGGAGGCGGCGTGCACGGCCCCGTTGCTGGCCGGTCGGCAGGTCTATACGCCCCGGCAGGTGCACACGGCCTACGGCATCGCGGCGGCGCCCGGCGCCGCGCCGGTGATCAGCGTGCTCGACCTCGGCGGCGGCTGGCTGGCCGGCGACCTGCGCCTCGCGGGTGAATGCTTCGGGTTCACGCCGCCGCAGGTCGACCAGCGGCAGGGCGACGGCGTGGCCGCCGCCGTCGGCAACGCGGACGGCGAGACGTCGCTCGACCTGCAGACGGTCGCGGCCGTTGCGCCGGACGCCCGGCTGCGCGTCGTCCAGTCCACGGCCGGGGGCGGCGCGCTGCTCGACGTCTTCAGCCGGGCGATCGCCGATCCCGCCGGGCCGCCCGACGTCATGAGCCTCTCCTACGGCGGCTGCGCGATCGCCGAGGCGCAGGAGCAGCCGCACTACGTCACGACGGTCGACGCGGTGCTGGCCATGGCCGCCCTCGTGGGTGTGTCGACGTTCGTGGCGGCGGGCGACTCCGGGTCGACGACCTGCCCGCGCGGGTCCGGTGTCGCCGGCCCGTCGCTGTCGTTCCCCGCGGTCTCGGCGTTCGTGACGGCGGTCGGCGGCACCCGGCTCACGCTCGGCGCCGGCAACGTCCGGACCGGCGAGACCGTGTGGAACGACGCCCCGTACGGCACCCGCGCGGCCGGGGGCGGCGGCACCAGCCGGCTCGTGCCGCGACCGGACTACCAGCGGAGCGCGACCCCGGGCGCGCGCCGGGTCGTGCCCGACGTCAGCGCGCTGGCCGCCATCTCGCCGGGCTGGCCGGTCGTCACCGACGGGGGCCTGCACACCGTCGGCGGGACCAGCGGGTCGTCGCCGCTCACCGCGGCCGCGACGGGGCTGGTCGCCGCGGGCGAGCGGGCCGCGGGCCGTCCGCCGCTCGGCCTGGCCAACGGCTGGTTCTACGCCGCGGCCGCCCGGCCCGGCGCGTTCTTCGACGTCGTCACCGGGAACAACGACCTCGCCGGCGTCGGCTGCTGCCTCGCGGGGTCGGGCTACGACACCGCGAGCGGCCTGGGTGTGCCCGACTGGGCGGTCCTGCCCGCCACGCTGCCGGCGCCGGGCTGAGAGGCCGCGGCCGGCGGCAACGGGTCGCCCCGGCCGGCCGCTCGCGCCTCGGGGTGCCGGTCGAAGCGGGGTGATCGCCGGGTCGGGGCCGTGAGGTGTGTCAGCGCAGGTCGGGTACCTGATTCGGTGATCACTGAGGGCCGTCACGGGTACTGCTGGCGTTGCCCACGCGCGGCAGGGGATACGTCAGCTCGGCCACGCGCCCGTCTCGACGGCGACGCGCAGCTCCCGCTCGCCGCGCAGCACCGCCAGCTCCAGCGGCGTCCCGGCCGCGCCGGCCGCGTGCGTGGCCTCCGCGAGTGCGACGCACGAGACGATGCCGAGGACCAGGTCGCCGCAGCGCAGGCCCGCCGCGGCGGCCGGGCCGTCCGGCTCGACGGCGGTGACGAGCAGGCCCGCGCGGTCGGAGAGCCCGACGGCCGCGCGGGCCCGGCGGGCCTCGTGCGCGGGCTGCACGGTGAACCCCAGCGGGCAGACCGACCGCGGGTGCTCGAACGCGAACAGCAGCTTGCGCAGCAGCCCGGCCAGCTGGTCGGCCTCGTCCGGGGTCAGCGCCGAGAGCAGGACGTCCTCGTGGGCCAGGTGCTCCGGCGCGACCCGGTCGAACAGCTCCACCCCGACGGTCGTGAGCGTCACGAGCACGCCGCGGCCGTCCTCGCTGCTCGGGGCGCGCGTGACGACGCCCCGCTGCTCGAGGCGGCCCAGCCGGACCGACACCGTCCCCGACGTCAGGCGCAGCCGCGCCATGAGCACGCTCTGGGGCAGCGTGTACGGCCGCCCGGCCCGGCGCAGGGCGGCGATCACGGTGAAGTCGGCCGCGGTGAGGTCGTGGCGGGCGAAGTCCTCGGCGAGCCGCTCGTCGACGCAGGCGCGGACGCGGGACAGCCGCGTCAGCACCTCGACCGGCGCGACCGGGAGGTCGGGGAGCTCGACCACCCACTCGGCGACGATCCGGTCGACGGAGTCGCGCACCCGCGGCCCGTCGTCCAGCCGTGCGGCCTCGCCTCCTCGGTCGGACGGGCGGCGGGGCATGGCCGCATCCTAGGACTCGGCCCGAATGATTGACACTATTGCTTGAAATCAAGCAGTATGCCCCGGGTGACGGTCGATGCGACTCAGGCGACGGCGCGGGCCCGCGGGTTCGTCGTCGTCGCCGCCGTGCTCGGGGTGTTCCTCTTCGCCGCGGCCGCCCCGACCCCGCTCTACGCCACGTACGCCGCGACCTGGCACTTCTCGGCCGTGGCCCTGACCGCGGTGTTCGCCGTGTACGCCCTCGCGCTGCTCGTGACCCTGCTGCTGGCCGGCTCGCTGTCGGACGCGGTCGGGCGCCGGCCGGTCATCCTCGCGGCGATCGTGCTGGAGCTGGTCGCGATGGGCCTGTTCGTCGCGGCCGACGGCCTGGGCTGGCTCTACGCCGCCCGCGTCGTCCAGGGCGTCGCGACCGGGCTCGCCACGGCGGCCGTGTCGGCGTCGCTGATCGACCTGCAGCCGACGACGCGGCCCGGCGTCGGCGCGCTGGTCAACGCCGTCACGCCGACGTTCGGGCTCGCGGCGGGCGCGCTCGGCGCCGGTGCGCTGGTCCAGTACGCGCCGGGCCCGACCCGGCTGGTGTACGTGCTGGTCCTCGTGGCGTGCCTGGTCCTCGCGGGGGCACTGGTGGCGATGCCCGAGCCGGTGCGGGCACGGCACCGCCCGGCGCTGCGGGTCCGGCTGGGCGTGGAGCGCAACCTCGTCCCGGCGTTCCTGGCCGCGGTCCCGTGCCTGGTCGCGACGTGGGCGCTGGGCGGGTTCTACCTCTCCCTCGGCCCGACGCTGACCCTGTCGCTGCTGGGTTCGACGAACCGGCTCGCCGGCGCGTCGGCCGTCACGCTGCTGTGCGTCATGGGCGGGCTGGCCTCGCTGACGGTCAGGGAGTGGCCCGCGCGGCGCGCGATGCTGGCCGGCTGCGCGGCGCTGGTCGTCGGCGCCGCGGTCACGGTGGCGGGGGTCGCGAGCGGGTCCGCCCTCCTGTACTTCCTCGGGAGCGCGGTCGCCGGGACGGGCTTCGGGGCGGCGTTCCTCGGCGCGTTCCGGACGCTGGCGGCGCTGGCCGGCCCTGCGGGCCGCGGCGCGCTCGTCGCCGCCGTCTACCTCGTCGCCTACCTGGCCTTCTCGGTGCCCGCGGTCGTGGCCGGCGTCGTCGCCACCGGCGCGGGGCTGCACGCGACCGCCGTGGGCTACGGGGTGGCCGTCGGGCTGCTCGCCGCACTGGCCGCGGCGGCCACCGTCCTGCGCGAGCGCCGGCTCACCAGGTGACGTCCAGCGACTCCAGCCCGCGGAAGAAGTAGCTGGCGATGTAGGTCGGCTCGAAGCCGTCGGCGAGGCGCAGTCCGGGCAGGCGGTGGACGAGCGTCTCCAGCGCGACCCGGATCTCGGCGCGCGCCATCGGCGCGCCGGGGCACACGTGCAGGCCGCGGCCGAACGCCAGGTGCTCGCGGACGTTGGGGCGGTCGAGGTCGACGGCGTCGGGCTGCGGGAAGCGCGTCTCGTCGCGGTTGCCCGAGCCGAACAGCAGCAGGATCGGCGTGCCGCCCGGCAGGTCCGTCCCGCCCAGTTCGGTGTCGCGGGTCGTGACGCGGAACAGGCCGCGGTGCGGGGCGTCGCGCCGCAGCGCCTCCTCGGTGACCTTCGGGATCGCCCTCGCCGGGTCGTCGAGCACGCGGGCGCGCACGGCGTCGTCCTGCAGGATCAGCAGCATCGTCGCGGTGATCGCGTCGCGGGTGGTGTCGAACCCGGCCACCCGCGCGGCGCCGCGGACGATGTTCTGGACCAGCTCGTCGGAGAGGCCCGGGTGGCCGTTGGCGCCGTGGACGAGGTCGGAGAGCAGGTCCTCGCGGGGGTGCGCGCGCCGCTCGTCGATCAGCGCCTGCAGGTAGCGGGTGTAGTCGGCCATGCGGTGCGCGGAGGCGACGCGGGCCTCGAGTGGCGCGAGGAGGTTCCACAGCATGTTGACGTCGTCGGTCCAGACCTGGATCTGCGCGGCGTCCTCCGGGGGGAACCCGATGATCGCGTTGATCACGGTCTGCACGAACGGCACCGCGTAGTCGCCGACCAGGTCCGCGCGGCCCTCGGGGAAGCCGTCGACGAGCTCCTCCGCGCGGGCGCGCATCGTCGGGAGCATCGCGCGGACGCGCGCGCCGGTGAACCCGGCGTCGAACACGCGCCGGACCGGCGTGTGCTCCGGCTCGTCCTCGTTGACGACGGCGTTGGTCTCCGGGACGTTGCCCGCGCGCAGGACCTCGACGACCTCCGGCGGGTTCGTGTAGATCTTGGGGACGGCGGCGGCCGAGGAGTACGTCTGCGGGTCGTCGATGACCGTCACCAGGTCGTCGTAGCGGGTCACCAGGTAGGCGCCCAGCGTCGGGCTCAGGCGCGGCGGGCCCTGCCGCGCAGCGCGGTAGAACAGGTGCGGGTCCTCACGGTGCGGGCTCGTCATCGGGTTGAAGTCGAACGCGGCGTCGCCGGTCGGCGTCTCGATGGTCGTCACGGTGGCCTCCCTCGGCGGCTGACACCGCGACGGTAGGAGTGACCGGCGTCACCGCCCATCCGGAAACCGCAGCCCGGCGGGCCGAAAACCGCGGTCAGCCGTCCTGCGCCAGCGTCCGGGCCGGGGACCGGCCGTAGCGCGCCCGGTACGCGGCGGCGAACCGGCCGTGGTGGGCGAACCCCCAGCGCAGCGCGATGTCCGTGACGGAGGCGTGCGCCGGGTCGGCGGCGAGCAGGTCCGCGTGGGCCCGCTGCAGCCGGACCCGGCGCAGGTAGGCCATCGGCGACGTCCCGAGGTGCCGCGCGAACCCGTCCTGCAGCGCGCGGCTGCCGACGCCGACGCGGCGGGCGAGGTCGCCGACCGTCCACGGCATCTCGGGCTGGGCCTCGACCAGCTCGACGGCCTGCCGGACGGACGAGGCCCGCGGCAGCGCCGGCGCGACGGCGAGCGCGTCCCGGTACGGGTGGTCGGCGGCGTGCAGGAGGGCGGTGAGCACGCTCTGCGCGAGCGGCCGCGCCACGATCGGGGCCGCGAGCGGGCCCGCCGGGTCGTCGAGCAGCTCCGCGAGGACCCGCGCCAGCTGCCACCACTGCCGGCCCGGCCCGCGGGCCAGGTCCAGGCTCGCGCCGAGCGGGACGACCGGCGGCGGCCTCCTGCCCGTCAGCTCCTGCAGCGCCGCGGCCAGCGCCACCCGCTCGATCTTGAGCCCGAACAGCCGCCCGCCGCCGGCCCAGCCGTGCAGCCGGCTGCGCCCGTCCGGCCGGTACACCGCGGCCAGCGACGGTGTGGCGCACACGTCGGCGTGCCCGGTCCAGGTCCGCAGCGGCCCGTCGAGCGGGACGTTGACCTCGTAGGCGGTCTCCAGCTCACCGGTCTCGACGCACACCTCGCCGGCGTAGGACAGCAGCCCGACCGAGACGGGTCCCACGCTCGTGGCCGCGAGGCTCATCGCGAACCGGTCGGCGCCGTCGAGCACGGTGAGGCGGTGCGGGAAGTAGACGCGGCCGCACTCGTGCTGGGCCTCGTCGCGCTCGCGCGTGCAGATCGAGACGCTCGGCATCGTGGTCCCCGCTCCGCGGTGAGGGGTGGTCCACCATGCTCGCCGGTCGGGCGCCCTCCGGGCAACCGCCCGGGGCGCTCAGGGCAGCTGGACGTACCCGTGGCGCATCTTCCACAGGAAGTACTTCTCGAAGCCCAGCTTCATCAGGTGCGCCTGCGGCCCGGGGATGAGGACGCCGTGCTTGCGCGGCGGCAGCATCTTGTCGGCGAGGATGATCACACCGTTGTTGCCGGCGTCCAGCACGCAGACGGCCTTGATGTCGCCGAAGGCCTTCGAGTGCGTCGGCTTCTCGCCCTTGACCTGCTCGGCGATGTTCGCCGCCGCGATGTGGGCCATCTCCTCGGTCGGGAACCCGGTCTTCGGGATGCCGACGGGGGTCGGGGTCTGCCACGGGACGTCGACGGCCGCCGCGACGCCGACGGCGTAGATGTCGTCGTAGCGCGTGCTCTGGTACGTGTCGCGCACCGGGACGTAGCCCTTGGCGTCGGCGAGGCCGTCCACCTGCTTGAGGAAGTCCTGGCCAAGGAACGGCGGGATGATCATCCCGAACGCGAACGGCACCGTCGCGCCGTCGGCGAGCACGAGCGCGCCGTCGTCGACGTGGTCGATGCCGACCGACACGTGCGCCTCGATGCCCTCCTTCTTGAGGAACATGCCCAGCAGCTGCTCGCCGTGGGGGAGCCCGCCGATGCCGAAGTGCCCGAGGAACGGCTCGGACGTCACGTAGGTCAGCTTGACCTGCTTGTCGAGCTTGTTCTTGCGCAGCTGGTGGGCCGTGTTGAACAGGAACTCGTACGCCGCGCCGAAGCAGCCGGCGCGCTGCGAGGCCGCGACGACGACGTCGCCGGGGTCGGCGAGGTAGCGCTGCCACGCCTCGCCCGCGCGCTCGGCCTCGGTCAGCGTCGTGATCGTGCGGGCGTTCTCCCGGAAGCCGGGGACGACGTCGTCGTCGTTGTGGTAGCCGGTGGCGACGACCAGGTAGTCGTAGCCGTACGACCGGCCGTCGGCCGTCGTGACCTGCTTCGCGACCGGGTCGATCCCGCTCGCGGCGGCGTGGACGAACTCGATGCCGTGCTCCTCCAGCGTCGGGGCCACCGGGAAGGTGACCTCGTCGCGGTCCCGCTTGCCGAACGGCAGCCAGATCAGGCTCGGGTTGAACACGAACCGGTCGCTCGGCGAGACGACGGTGACGTCGACGTCGCCGTGCAGGTCGTGCTTCACCGCCAGCGCGGCGGTCAGGCCGCCGAAGTTCGAGCCGAGTACCACAACCTTCTTGCGCATCGCGCGCCTCCGAGAGTCGGTTTCGAACAGGGTCGAGGGGGGTGGGTCGCGCCGGCGCTCAGGAGCGCGCGGTCCGCGCCAGGGAGGACGGGTCGGGCGTCGTGCGCAGGTACGGTTTGACCGTGCGGTAGCCCGGGAAGTGCTCTGCCGCCTCACCGTCGTCCAGCCCGAGGCCGACGATCACGTCCTGACCGGGTCGCCAGTCGGCAGGTGTGGCGACCGGCAGGCGGTCGGTCAGCTGCAGGCTGTCGATCGCGCGCAGGATCTCGTCGATGTTGCGCCCGGTCGACATCGGGTAGGTGAGGATCAGCCGGACGGTCTTGTCCGGCGCGATGACGAAGACCGCCCGGACCGTCGCGGTCTCGCTGGCCCCGGGGTGGATCATGTCGTAGAGGCGGGAGACCTCCCGGTCGGCGTCGGCGATGACGGGGAACCCGACCGGGTGGCCCTGGGTCTCGGCGATGTCCGCCTCCCAGCGCAGGTGCGACTCGACCGGGTCGATCGACAGGCCGACGACCTTGACGTCGCGGGCGGCGAACTCGTCGGCCAGCCGCGCGACCGCGCCCAGCTCGGTGGTGCACACCGGCGTGAAGTCGCCCGGGTGGGAGAAGAGCATCCCCCACGAGTCGCCGAGCCACTCGTGGAAGCGGATCGGGCCCCGCGTCGTGTCGGCGGTGAAGTCGGGGGCGGTGTCACCCAGGTGCAGGCTCATGGTCGGTCTCCTCGACGGAACGGGCTGTCCTCCAGGAGAACCCTGGGGGGTATCCCGCGGCTTTCCGGCGAACGACCCTTCTCGCGGGACGAAGGTCCCGCGCACGGCCGGCCCGTACCTCCGCCGTCAGGCGACCGCCAGTGCCACCCGGCCGTGAGGTGCCGCCGGCGGGCCCATGACGCGGTGGTCGACGGACGTGAAACCCGCGTCGTCGAGCAGCGCGGTGACCTCGCCGTCGGTGTCGTAGAGCCGGTGACCGTCGCGGGGCAGGCGCCGCCGGGCGAGCGGCGGCAGGTTCTCCCGCAGCTGGTAGCCGAGCGCGAGCAGGCCACCCGGCCGCAGGCAGCGGCGGATGTGGCCCAGCTCGGCGGTGGGCTCGAGCCAGTAGTAGAGGACGTGGTTGGCCATGACGACGTCGGCAGGCGTCGCGACGGACGTGACCGGGACGCCGCCCTGGATCAGCGTCAGCCGCCCGGCCCGGTCCTGCGCCGCGTTGCGGCTGCGGGCCTGCGCGAGCATGGCCGGCGACAGGTCGACGCCCCAGACGCGGGCCGCGGGGAACCGCTCGAGGAGGGCGGCGAGGCCGACGCCCGGTCCCGGACCGATCTCCAGGACCCGCTCGGCGCCGTCGTGGGCGGCGGGGATCTGGCGCACGACCCATCGGCTGAAGTCGCCGCCGCCGCGGGCCATGCCGCGCCCGACCAGCCGCCCGAGCGGCCCGTGCGGACGGCGGAACTGCCGGGTGATGATCGTCATTCGACACTCTCCGTGAACGCCGGGGGGTACCGTCACCGGCTCGGGGTAGCCGGCGGGCCCGGTCAGTCTGGCCGACGTCACCGCGCCGCGACGGAACGGACCGAATGTCCGATCGGTCTGGGCCAGCCGTGTGTGCCGGACGGCGGCGCCGGTCGCGTCCGGGTGGCTGCTGCTCGGCACGTCAGGTGAGCCGCTGGACGAAGGCGAGCGCGGTCTCGGCGACCTCCCGCCGGCCGTCGTCGATCGTCAGCGCGTGCCCGCGGCCGGGATCTCGGCGAACTCCGTGTCGGCGAGCGCCTCTTCGACCCGTGGCCGGGTTGTCGGGCCAGCCGGGGCTGACGGGCGCGCAGCCGCTCGGCGAACGGGGCCGCCCAGCGGTCCCCGATGCGACAGGTCGTGGATGAACACCCCGAGGTGTGGCCGAGTCGTCGGCCTTCCCGCCCCGCTCGTCGAGGGCGGGCGGGCGCTGGTGACGGTCGTATCGGTCGTTCCTGGGCCTGCCTCGGTCGGACCGGAGTGCGCCGCTGGGGTCGTGCTGGTCCGTGCCGGGCGGCTGGTCTCGGTGATCGACGCTGGGGGAGGTCGGGGGCCGTCTGTGGCCGCATTGCCCCACTGCGGCGATCTTGTGTCGGGGGCGACCCGCTGGCGGCCGGGTTCGTGGCGGGCGCGGGTTCGTGGCGGGCGCGGGGTCGGGTCCGGGCCGGGCGGCGGGGGTTCGGTGATCGGCGCTGGGGGAGGTCGGGGGCCGTCTGTGGCCCGCATTGCCCCACTGCGGCGATCTTGTGACGGGGGCGGGTGGCCCGCTGGCGGCCGGGTTCGTGGCGGGCGCGGGGTCGGGTCCGGGCCGGGCGGCGGGGCTCGGTGATCGGGCGCGGGGTCGGGTCCGGGCGGGCGGCGGGGTCGGAACGGCGCCGGGGAGGTCGGGGGCCGTCTGTGGCCCGCATCCCCCCAACGCTCCGATCACGCGCCGCGGGGGCACGCCTCCGCCGCCACGCCGCCACGCCGCCACGCCGCCGCACCGCCGCACCGCCGCGCCGCGCCGTGCCGCCGCGCCGTCGCCGGCCGCCGCGCGTCGCCGGGCGGCGGGCGGCGGGAGGCGGGCGGCGGGCGGGATCAGGGTTCCAGCGCCCGGCGCAGCATCCCGACCAGCGCGCCGATCAGCCGGGGCGTCTCGTCGGGGGGCTGCGCCATCAGCCACATGTCCATCGCCCGGCCCATGCCGTACGCGACGGCGACCAGCAGGCCGGACGGCAGGTCGGTGCGGATGGCCCCGCCGGCCTGCCCCACGGCGAGCACGCGGTCGACCCAGGGTGCGATCTCGCCCTCCAGCTCCTGCTGCGCCCGCGCCAGCGCGGGGTTGTCCGCGACTCCGAGCCACGCCCGCAGCAACGCGGCGAGCTGCGGGCGGGCGGCCAGCGCCGTCATGGAGTCGCGGTAGTAGCGCTCCACCGCCGACCAGAACGCGTCCGGCCCCGGCTCGGCCGGTAGCGGCACCGGCCCGGCTTCGGTGAGCAGGCGCTCGAACTCGACGCGCGTGACGTGCGCGAACAGGTCCTCCTTGCCGTCGAAGTAGTAGTACATCGAGCCCTTGGAGATCCCGGCCGCCTCGATGACGCGGTTGAGCGACGCGTCGTGGAAGCCGTGCGCGGCGAACTCGTCGAGCGCCGCGGACAGGATCGCCTCCTGCTGGGCCGGGGGGAGCTTGGCGAACCGGGGTCGGACCATGCGCCGAGCGTCTCAGCCGACCGGCAGCGGGGGCAGCTCGACGGCGTCGCGCAGGCTGCGCCCCATCACCAGGCGCGGCACGCCCGGCAGGCCCATCAGGCGGATCACCGTGTCGCGCAGGAGCAGCGAGAGCCGGTCCCGCGGCGCGAACGCGACGCCCAGCCCGCGGGCCGCGTCCTGCTTCGAGCGCAGCAGCGGGCCCAGCCGCGCGTGGTAGCGCGCGAACGCGGTGGCGTGGTCGCCGTGCGCCCGGGCCAGCTCGGCGGCCAGGACGTACGCCTCGACCATCGCCAGCGCGGAACCCTGCCCGGCCAGGAACGACGGGCACGCCGCCGCGTCGCCCACCAGCGCCACCCGGCCCGTCGACCACGCGGGCATGCGGATCTGGCTCGCCCGGTCGAAGTAGAACGTCTCGGCCGAGGCCATGGCGGACAGGGCCGCCGGCACCTCCCAGCCGGCGCCGGCGAGCCGGCGGCGCAGCAGCTCCTGCTGCGCGGCGGGCGAGTCCAGCGCGGCGCCGCCGTCGTCGCGCAGGGTCAGGCAGAACATCGTGACGTCGTCGCGCATCGACACCCGCAGCGCCTGGAACCCGACCTCGGCGTGCATGACGGCCGTGAGCTCGTCGCGCGGGCGGTACCCGGCTGCGTCGAAGGCCGAGACGACGATGCCGGTCGGCCGCTCGAACCGCTCCTCCGGGCCGAAGACCAGCCCGCGCACCCGCGAGTGCAGGCCGTCGGCGCCGACGACCAGGTCGAAGTCCCGCCGCGTCCCGCTCTGGAAGGTGACGTGGACGCGGTCGCCGTCGTCGTCGATGGCCTCGACGGTGTCACCGAACAGGGTCTCGACCCGGTCCCCGAGCGCGCCGACGATCGCCGACGCCAGGTCGGAGCGTGCGATCGTCACGTACCGGTCGCTCTCGCCGACGAACGCCTCCGGCGAGAACGAGGCGCGCCGCCTGCCCGCCCGGTCGACCGACCGGGCCTCGACCATCCGGTACCCGCGTTCGCGCAGCTCCGCCACGATGCCCATCCGCTGGGCGACGTCGAACCCCGCGCCCCAGAAGTCGACGAGGTAGCCGCCGCGACGCAGCTGCGGCGCCCGCTCGACGAGCGTCGGCTCGTACCCGACCTGCGACAGCCAGTAGGCCAGCGTGGGACCGGCGATCCCCGCACCGACGATCAGTACCCGCATGACCGGATCCCTTCTCTAGACCGGTGGTTCGACCACTAGTCTAAGAAGTTGGAGACCCCGTGACAAGTGTGGTGTCCCCCACGCCAAGGTGCGGCCGCGGCGGCGTGCCCATGCTGCTCACACGCCCGCACCCGACCGGCAAGGGGAGAGCCATGACCGCGGTAGCCGAGCCCGGCACCACGACGACCACCGTCCGCGCGGCCTGCCCGCACGACTGCCCGGACACCTGCGCGATGCTCGTGACCGTCGAGGACGGCCGGGCGACGAAGGTGGCCGGCGACAAGGACCACCCGTTCACCAACGGCGGCCTGTGCGTCAAGGTCAACAACTACCTCGACCGCGTGTACGACCCGGGCCGCGTGCTGTTCCCGCTGCGCCGGACCGGACCCAAGGGCAGCGGCCGCTTCGAGCGGATCACCTGGGACGAGGCGCTCGACGAGATCGCGACGCGCTTCCGCGCGGTCATCGACGAGCACGGGCCCGAGGCGATCATGCCCGTCTCCTACCTGGGCACGCAGGGCATCCTCAACGGCCTCAACGTCGGGGACCCGTTCTTCGCCAAGCTCGGCGCGACGGTCTCCGAGCGCACCTACTGCGACTCCGGATCCTGCACGGCGTACGCGATGACGATCGGCGCCACGGCGGGCGTCGACCCCGAGAGCCTCGTCCACTCCCGGTTCATCCTGATCTGGGCGTGCAACGTCCAGAGCACGAACCTGCACCTGTGGCCCTACATCGCCGAGGCCCGCAGGCGCGGGGCGAAGGTCGTCGTCGTCGACCCGGTCCGCACCCGGACGGCGGCCGCGGCCGACCAGCACGTCGCGCTGCGCCCGGGCACCGACGCCGCGCTGGCGCTCGCCATGGCCAACGTGGTCATCGAGGAGGGCCTCGTCGACCGGGCCTACGTCGACGAGCACACCGTCGGCTACCCCGAGTTCGTCGAGCGGGTCGCGCAGTACACGCCGGAGTGGGCGGCCGGAGAGACCGGCGTCGACGCCGAGGTCATCCGCACGCTCGCGCGCGAGTACGCCGCCGGCCAGCCCTCGGTGATCCGCATCGGCGTCGCCGTCGAGCGGCACGCGGGCGGCGGCCAGACCGTCCGGGCGCTGTCGTGCCTCCCGGCGCTGGTCGGGGCGTGGCGCAAGCCCGGAGGCGGCATCCTGCAGCTGCCGCTGTGGGCGTTCCCCGTCAACTGGGGCGCGTTCATGCATCCCGAGCTGCTCACCCCGGGAACCCGCGTGGTGAACCAGTTCCTGCTCGGCGCCGCGCTCGCCGGGGACCTGCCGGCCGGCCCGCCGATCAAGGCCCTGATGGTCTACAACTCCAACCCCGTCGTCGTGTGCCCCGACCAGGACCGGCTCGTCGAGGGGCTCTCGCGCGAGGACCTGTTCACGGTCGTGTCCGAGCAGTTCCTGACCGACACCGCGGACTACGCCGACATCGTCCTGCCGGCCACGACCCAGCTCGAGCAGGACGACATCATGTTCTCCTGGGGCCACCTGTTCATCACCTACAACCACCAGGCGATCGACGCGCTCGGCGAGGCCGTGCCCAACACGGAGCTGTTCCGCCGGCTCGCCGCGCGCATGGGGTTCGACGACCCGGTGTTCCGCCGCACGGACGAGGAGATGATCGCCGAGGCGTTCGAGTGGGACCACCCGCACATGCAGGGGATCACCGTCGAGTCGCTCAAGGAGCGGGGCTGGCAGCGGTTGAACGTCGCCTCTCCCGACGAGTACGCCCCGCACGCGGAGGGCAACTTCCCGACCGCGTCGGGCAAGGTCGAGTTCGTCGCGTCGGCTGCGGCGGGCGGCAACTTCGTCGTCCCGCTGTTCCGGCAGGGCAGCAACGACTTCCAGCCCGGCCAGCCGGTCGACCCGCTGCCGCACTACATCCCGCCGCGCGAGGCCGCGTCGTCGGCGCCGGAGCTGGCCGCGCGCTTCCCGCTCAACCTGCTCACGCCCAAGTCGCACGCCTACCTCAACTCCAGCTTCGCGAGCCACGCGTTCCACCGGCAGGCGCAGAAGGAGCCGAACGTCGTCATCCATCCCGACGACGCGGCGGCGCGTGGGATCGCCGACGGCCAGGCCGTGCGGGTGTTCAACGACCGCGGCGCCTTCGTCGTCCTCGCGAAGCTCGACGACGCGGTTCTTCCCGGCGTCGTCGTCTCCAGCGTGGGAGGCTGGCGGAAGCACTCCAAGGCCACGGCCACCTTGGCGGCGGTCAACCCGACCGCCTTCGGTGACCTCGGCAACGCGCCGACGTTCTCCGACACGCTCGTGGAGGTCGAGCTCGCCTGACCACCCCCCGCCAGGAAGGATCGGGAGCATGACGACCGCGGCGACCCCGCTGCCCGCCCGGGCCGGCTGGCCCGCGCCCGAGCGGGGCACCGTGGCGGACGCGATGCTCACCATCCCCAAGACCTGCCCGGTGACGACGACGGTCGCGCAGGCGCGCGCGATGTTCGCGGACGGCCACGTCCACGCGCTGCTCGTCGTCGAGCGCGGGCGGCTCGTGGCCGTCGTCGACCGGGCGGACCTGGTCGCGGCCCCGGCCGACGCGCCCGCGCACGGGGTCGGCCGGCTCGCGGGCCGCACCGTGGCGCGGGAGGCGGACCTCGCCGCGACGCGCGAGCGGATGCGCGCCGGCGGGCGGCGGCGCCTGGCCGTCGTCGACGACGTGGGCGGGCTCGCCGGCCTGCTGTGCCTGCAGCGGCACGGGCGCGGGTTCTGCACCGACGAGGGCGTGCGCGCGCGGGCCATGGAACGCGGTTCCTGACCTCATCGGCAACCCGCGGGTGATCTGCGCGTGTCACCATGGGTCATGGCCCTGGTCAGGATCGACACCGCGGCTGTGCCGGAGGCCGACCGGCTCGACTTCTGGCGGTCGACCGTGTGCGACCAGTTCGTCGCGCTCGACGTGCGGCCGTCGGCCGGCCCGACCGTCGACGGCCACGTGTCGGCGGCCTCGGTCGGCGGGACCCACCTGCGGCGGATCGCGTCCGGCCCGCACGAGTTCGTCCGCACGCCGGCACAGGTCCGGGCGGCCGACGAGGACTACCTGCAGATCGCGCTGGCCCGCCGCGGCCGCACGCTCGTCGTCCAGGACGGCCGCGAGGCGATGATCGGCCCTGGCGACTTCGTGATCTACGACAGCGCGCGCCCGTTCAGCTTCGTGACCTCCGACGACTTCGAGTACACCGTCTGCCTGCACCCCAAGCAGCACCTGCCGCTGTCGCGCGCCGAGATGGCGGCCGCGACCGCGATCGCCTTCGACGGCCGCAGCGGCATCGGCGGGATGGTCCCGCCGCTGCTGGACTCGGCCTACGGGCTGGTCGAGGACGACCTCGCGCCCGGCGTGCCGGACGCCGTCGCGCGGACCATCGGCGACCTGTTCGTCGCGCTCGTGCGCAGCCGGGTCGCGCCGGCCGCGCCGGACAACGTGCACCTCGCCCGCGCCCGCGCGCACATCCGCGAGCACATCGCCGACCCCGGCCTCGACCCGGCGTCGGTCGCGGGCGCCTGCGCCATCTCGACCAGTTACCTGCACAAGCTGTTCGCCGAGAGCGGCACGTCCGTGGCCGCGACGATCCGCGAGGAGCGCCTTTCGGGCATCTGGCACGACCTGGCCCGGCCCGACCTGGCGACGCTGACGGTCGCCGCGGTAGGGCACCGGTGGGGCATCGCGGACCCCGCGCAGGTCAGCCGCGCCTTCCGGGCCCGGTTCGGCTGCTCCCCGAGCGCCCACCGCGCGGCGGCCCTGAGCCCGCGCACCGCGCGCGCGACCTCGACGCAGCGATGCGGCACCACGCTGCCGACGCCGCGGTGACCGACGAGGGCAGACCTGCGCCCGCCCCGACGCGATCCGGCGGTGGCCGGGCGCGGCGAGCGAGTACACCGACACGGTCGAGCTGACCTCGGCCGCGTGACGGCCGCTGGGACGCCGTCGGGCCGTGTGCGGTCGTCACGGCACGAGCACGCCCCGCCCGTGCATCCGGCCGGCCTCCAGGTCCGCGACCGCGTCGGCGAAGGCGTCGAGCGGGTAGGTCCGGGTCCGCAGCGTGACGCCACCCGCCGCGGTGAGCGCGACGAGCTCGCGCAGGTCGTCGTGGGTGCCGACGGCGTTGCCCACGACGCTGATCTCGGGCAGCACGAGGTTGAACGTGGGGACCCCACCTCGCGGACGAAGAACGGGTTGCCGCGGGTGTCGGTGCAGAGCGCGTCGAGCAGGCCGGCGTCGACCCCGGCCCCGGCCGTCGCACCGGCCAGCGCGGCGACGGCGGGCCGGTCGAGGCCGGCCTGCTGCAGCACCGTGCACTCGGCCTCGCTGCGCAGCGCCCCGAGGGCGTCCGCGAGCGGGTGCCGGTCGCCCACGTCGGCCTCGCGGTAGGCGCCGACCACCAGCAGCCGCTGCCCGGGCGTGCTGCGGGCCACGTGGCGCAGCATCGCGACCGTCCCCTCGTCCGCCCAGTGCAGGTCGTCGACGAGGAGCACGACCGGGTGGTCAGCGGCCAGCCCGAGCAGGTATCGCGCGACGCCGTCGAGCAGCCGCAGGCGCAGCTCGTCGGGCCGCAGCGCCGGGCCGGTCGGATCGCCGGGGTCCTGCAGCAGCGCGGCGAGCGGAGCGGGCGGCGGGGCGCCGCCCAGGTGCGCCCCGACGGCCTCGACGAACGGGTGGAACGGCAGCGCGCCCGCGCCCTCCAGGCACCGCCCGGCCAGTACCTGCGCGCCGCGGCCGCTGCCGCGCGCCGCCAGCTCGGCCAGCAGCCTGCTCTTGCCGATGCCGGGCTCGCCGGACACGAACGTCACTCGCCCGCGGGCGGCCGCCGCGTCCGCCAGGTGGTCGAGCAGCGTCGCCGTCTCGGGCTCCCGCCCGATGCACGTCGCGGCGCTGCGGGCGGGCGCAGGCCGCTGCAGCCGCGGGTCCTGCGCCAGGATCGCCGCCTCCAGCTGCCGCGCCTCGGGGCCAGGGTCCACGCCCAGCTCGTCGGCCAGCAGCGCGCGCAGCCTGCGGAACGCGTCCAGCGCCTCGCCCTGCCGGCCGTCCCGGTACAGCGCGAGCATCAGCAGGGTCCACCGGCGCTCCCGCAGCGGCTCCTCGGCGACCAGCTTCTCGCACTCCGCCACGGCGTCGCGGTGGTGGCCGGCGGCCAGTGCCGCGGTGAGGCGCTCCTCCGCGGCCGCGGCCCGCAGCTCGGTAAGACCGGTCACCTCGGTTGCGGCCCACGCCCGGTCGGCGAACTCCGCCAGCACGGGTCCCCGCCACAGCTGCAGCGCCTCGTCGAACCTGCGGGTCGCCACGGCATGCGCCCCGCGCTCGGCCGCCGCCCGGCCGTCGCCGACCAGCGTGCGGGCCCGCTCGGCGTCCGTGGTGGGCCCGTCGAGGAGGTAGCCGGTCGGCCGGGTCACGATCGCGGCGTCTCCGCAGCCGTCGAGCCGCCTGCGGAGGCGCAGGACGTAGTTCTGCAGGGTCTTGGTCGCCGTCCGCGGCGGGTTGCCGTCCCACAGCGCGTCCACCAGCGCGTCCTCGGCGACCACGGCCCCGAGGTGCACGGCGAGGACGGCCAGCAGGCAGCGCTCCTTGGGGCCGCCGAGCCCGACGAGACCCCCCGGACCGGCCAGCTCCACGGGGCCGAGGATCCGCACCATGGCCGGCACCCACCCAGCATCACGACGGCGAGGATCGTGTCCAGATGTCCGCTCCGTACCGGATCGGCGCGACCCAGAGGCGGTCGGGCGCGCCACGGCGGTGGCAGATGTGCCCATCCGCCACCGCCGTTGCGGGGTCCCCTCCCCGCGGGATACCCAACCAGGGGCGGGGCGCCTCCGACAGCGGGTGACCCGACCCGTGCGGCCGACGATCATCCCGGGATCGGCCCCGGCGCCGGCGTCGACGGGCCGGAATCGTGCCCACGGCCACGGTTGCGTACCGGTTCTTGCCCGACTTCCGGCCCGCGGGCCAGGATGACGCCATGGACGGCTCGGGCGTGCGCGTGCTCATCGCCTCCCAGCTCGGCGGGATCGTCGCGCCCGCGTTCCGGACCGCGTTCGGTCAGGGCCCGGTCACCGTCGCGGTCAACGAGGCCGAGGTCCACGCCGCCATCGCGGGCAACCTGCGCTACGACGTCGTGCTCACCGACCTCACCTGGCAGCACGTCGAGCTGGAGTACGCCTTCGACGGGCTGGACGTGCTCGACATCGTCGGGCGGCTCGGCCGGCCGGCGCCCGTCGTCTTCGCCCTGCAGGGCCACAACGCCGAACGCGACCACCTCGACGAGGCCGTGACGCGCGCCGGCGTCGCGGGCACCGTCCCGAAGGCCGCCGGCATCGACGCGCTCGTGGCTGCGATCCAGGTCGTGGCGGGGGGCGGCACGCTCCCGACGGCGCCGCCGTCGGTGCAGCCCACGATCCACCGGTGGTTCTCCACCGGGCGACGCGGGGAGACGGCGGCGCGGATGGCGGGCGCGATCGCGGCGGGCCGCGCGTCCAACCACGACACGCTCGCGGCCGCGGCGAAGTGCTCGCGCAACACCGCCGTCAAGATCGCCGACAAGTACCTCGGCCCGCTGATCCGCGAGCGCCGTGAGCACCGCGACGACGTCCCGCTGACGACCCAGTCGGTGTACCGCTGGTGCGGCGGGCACAGCCGCTACCTCGTCAGCTGGTGCCGGCGCCACGGCCACGCCGACGTACTGGGGGCCTGACCGCCCCGCTCACGGCGCCGGGTCGCGCCCGGCCAGCGCGTCGCCCAGCGCCGCCCGCGTCGCGACGCCGAGCTTCGGGAACACGTGGTAGAGGTGCGTGGCGACCGTCCGGTGCGACAGCAGGAGCCGGTCCCCGATCTGCTTGTTCGTCAGGCCGCGCGCGGCGAGCCGGGCGATCTCCAGCTCCTGGGCGGTCAGCTCGGCCGACCCCGGCCCGTGGCGCACCAGCGCGTGCCCGCTCGCGCGGAGGCCGTCGGCCGCCCGCGCCGCCCATGCCGGCGAGCCGAGCCGCTGGAACCCGGCCCGCGCGGCCTCCAGCCGGCGGCGCGCTTCGAGGTGCCGGCGCACCCGGCGCAGGTACAGGCCGTGGGCCAGCCGCACCCTGGCCCGCTCGAACGGCCAGCGCCCGAAGCCGGGCAGAGCCGCGGCCCGCTCGAAGAGGGCGTCGGCCTCATCGTCGGGGGCGGTCACGGCCGACGCCGCCGCGACGAGCAGCTCGACCCGTGACGACAGCCCGGCGGCGCCCGACGCGCGCACGGCCGCCGCGTGGGACCGGGCCTCCTCGGCGTGCCCGGCGTTGGTCGCGGCCTCCACGACGTCCAGCACCAGCGCCGGGACCGGCGGGTACTCCGAGAACGGGCGGCCGGGCGGGGTCACCGCCGCGAGCTCGCGGTAGGCCTCCTCCCACTCGGCGTGGGCGAGGTGGTCCAGCGCGCGCGGGACGTGGAAGGACAGCGCGACGACCGGCGCCGCGAACGTCGTCGTCCACGCCAGCGTCTCCTCGCTGACCCGCAGCACGGTCTCGCGGTCGCCGCGGCGCGCCGCGAGCTGGGCCTCGTGCCAGCGCAGGCCGACCGCCAGCAGCAGCTCGCCGGGTGGCGTGACGGCCATGGCCCGCTCCAGGAGCCGGTCGGCCTCGGCGAAGCGGCCGGCGACGACCGCCTCGTCGACGAGGTGCTCCAGCGCCAGCATGACGACGAGGGAGGCGCCGGCGGCGGGGTGGCGGTCGACGATGCGCCACAGCGCGCCGCGGCAGGCCGGCAGCCGGTCGACGAACTGGGCGGACGGCACGACGGCCAGCGTCTCGAGGTCGCCGCCCGCGGTGTCGAGGTCCTCGATGACGCGGTCGAGCAGGTCGAGCGCCGCCAGCTGCGGGCCCACCGCGCCGCGCAGGAACGCCTGGGCGAGCCGGTCGGCCAGCGGTGCCCGAGGGCCGAGGCGCGCGACGTGGCGGCCGTGGGAGTCCCAGATGTCGCCGCGCTGGGTGAACCAGGCCAGCACCTGCTGGGCCTGCAGCGCACCGCACAGCGCGTCCGACGGCGGTGCGCCGGGGTCGTCCTCGCGCAGCGCCCGGTCCAGTGCCCGGTCCAGCGCCCGGTGCGCGACGTCGGGATCGGCGTGGCCGGCGAGGTAGAGGTGCGGCAGCGTCGCGGCGGCGAACAGCGCGTCCGCCACGGACGGGGCGGTGCCGGCCGCGGGCGCGAGCCGCCGGGCCGCCGACGCGTCGTGGGTGATCACCGCACCGAACCAGCCGGCCTTGGCCAGCCGCCGCGAGCGGTCCGCCGGTCGCGCCGACAGCTCCGCGGCCCGGACGGCGGCCGCGATCGCGCCCGCTGCGTCGCCACGGCCGAACGCCGCGGCCCCGACGGCGTCGAGCGCGCCGGCGACGGCCTCGTCCGGGCCGACGGCGGCCTCGGCGAGGTGCCACGCCTGGCGCGCCGGGTCGGCGGCCAGCGCCGCGGCCAGGGACCGGTGGGCGGCACGGCGGTCCGCTCCCGCCGCGAGCGTGATGACCGCCGAGCGGATCAGCGGGTGCCCGAACGCGATGCGCCCGCCCCGCCCGTCGACGCGGACGAGGCCGGCGTCCTCGCAGGCCCGCAGGTCGTCGAGCCAGCGCGGCTGGCCGACCGCCGCCAGCAGCGCGCCCGGGTCGCCCGCCGGTTCCAGCGCCGCGAGCAGCAGGAACCCTCGGGCCGGCACCGGCAGGGCCGCGATCCGCGCGGCGTAGAGCTGCGCCAGCCGCTCGGACGGCGAGGCCGCGACGGGGGCCGGCGCGACCGCGCGGGCCACCGATCCCGCCGCCGTCGCCGTGGTCGTCCCCGCCGCCATCTCCGCGGCCGCCAGCTCCACCAGCGCGAGCGGGTTGCCCTCGGCGTAGGTCACGACCCGCGCCCGTGCGGCGGGCGGCAGCGAAGGGACGCGGAGCCGGACGAGCTCGTCCGCTGCCGCGGAGTCCAGCGGCGTGACCTCGTGCTCGAACGCGACGGCCCGGGAGAACAGCGCGGCCCCGTCGGGCCGCGCCGTGAGCAGCAGGCCGACCCGCAGCTCGTCGGCGCGGCGGACGGCGAACCCCAGCACCACCGCGCTGGCCCGGTCGATCCAGTGCACGTCGTCGACGGCGACGAGCAACGGCCGGGCGCGCGAGGCGTCCGCCAGCACGGCGAGGCACGCGTTGCCGACGACGAGCGGGTCAGCCGCCGGTCCGGCCTCCAGGCCGAGCGCGGTGCGCAGCGGCCGCCGCAGGTCGGGATCGAGCCCCTCGACGCTGCCGTCCAGCGGCCGCAGCAGCTGGTTCAGCGCCGCGTAGCTCAGCTGCGACTCGAACTCGACCCCCTCGGCGCGCACGACCCGGAACCCGCGGTCGCGCGCCCGCTCGCCGGCCGCCGCGAGCAGCGTGCTCTTCCCGATGCCCGGTGCGCCGCACAGCAGCGCGCCCCAGCCCCGGTGCGGCGTCGCGTCGAGGAACGCGTCGATGCGGTCCAGCTCGTAGCCGCGGCCCACCGGCCGGGACGGATCTTCCTCGGGCACCCTCGTCCCCCTCGCGCCGATCACCGTACGGCAGCGCCGAGCGACCGTCATCTGACCGATGCCCGCGCGCGCCGGGACCCGCAGGCTGGCCGCATGCGGCGCATCCCGCTCAACTTCTTCGGCATGCCGTTCGGGCTGTGCGGCCTCGCGGGCTGCTGGACGGTTGCGGCGGCGTACGGGCTCGCCCCGGCCGGGGTCGCGGCGGCGACCTTCGGCGTCGCCGCGCTCGTGTGGCTGGCGGTCCTCGGGGCCTACCTGCGGTACGTCGTGTCCGACCGCGGCGCGCTCGGCAGGGACCTGCGCGACCGCACCGCCGGCCCGTTCGCCGCGCTCGCCGTCATCACGCCGATGCTGCTCGGGGCGCAGGGCGTGCGCCCGTTCGCGCCGGCAGCCGCGGCCGTCGTCGTCGACGCCGCCCTGGCGCTGACGGTGCTGCTGGGCGCCTGGCTCACCGGCGACTGGATCCTCGGCCCGCTCGAGCTCGACCAGGTCCACCCGGGCTACTTCCTCCCGACGGTCGCGGGCGGGCTCGTCGCCTCCGCCGCGGCCGCCGCCGTCGGGCAGCAAGGCCTCGCCCGGGTGATGTTCGGGCTGGGCGTCGTCTGCTGGTTCGTACTGGGCTCGGTCATACTGGTCCGGCTGCTGACCAGGCCGCCGCTGCCCGCCCTGCTGCTGCCGACGCTGGCGATCGAGGTCGCGCCCAGCGCCGTCGCGAGCCTGGCCTGGTTCGCGATCCACGGCGACCGCGTCGACGACGTCGCCGCGGCGATCGGCGGGTACGGCCTGCTCATGGTGCTGGCCCAGGTCCGGTTCGTGCCCGCCTACCTGCGCCTGCCGTTCCTGCCCGGCCTCTGGGCGTTCACCTTCAGCTGGGCCGCGGTGGCCTCGGTCGGGATGCACTGGCTGCAGGCGGCGCCCGCGCCCGGCCGCCAGGTCGGCCAGTACGCGCTCCTCGCCGCGGCCACCGTGCTCGTCGGCGGCATCGCCGTCCGCACGGCGGTCGCGCTGGTCAGGGGCCGGCTGCTCCCGGCCGCGCCGGCCGCCGCGCCCGTCCGGGAGGCCGCGCGTGCCTGAACCCACCCGCCACCGCTGGGCCGACGTCGCCGGGCACCGCCTGTTCTACCGCGAGGCGGGACCGCCCACCGCGCCCGCGGTCGTGCTGCTGCACGGGTTCCCCGCCGGGTCGTTCCTGTTCCGCGCGCTCATCCCGGCGCTCGCCGACGCCTACCACGTCGTCGCGCCCGACCACCTCGGCGCCGGCTTCTCCGACGCGCCGGACGCCGGCGCGTTCCGGTACACGTTCGACGCGCTGGCCGAGCTCGTCGCGCGCCTGCTCGCGGGGCTGGGCCTGCCGCGGTTCGCCGTCGTCGTCCACGACCACGGCGCCTCGATCGCCTGGCGGCTCCTGCTGCGCGACCCGGGCACCGTCGCGGCCGTCGTCACCCAGAACGGCAACGGCTACGAGGCCGGGTTCGTCCCCGACTTCTGGGCGCCGGTCTGGGACTACGCCTACGACCCGAGCCCGGCCGCTGAGGCGGCGCTGCGCCCCCTGCTGGCGGCGCCGGGGCTGCGCTGGCGCTACACCCACGGCGTCGCCGACCCCAGCGTCGTCAGCCCGGACACCTGGGACCGCGACGCCGCGGCGCTCGCCCGGCCCGGCCGCGACCGGATCCAGCTGGCGCTCCTGCGCGACCACCTCGCCGACCTCGCCCTCTACCCGCGGCTGCACGCGCACCTGCGCCGCCGCCGGCCGCCCCTGCTGGCCGTCTGGGGGGCGGGCGGGCGGATCCTCGCGACGGCCGGCGCCGAGGCCTTCCGCGACGACGTCCCCGACGCGCAGGTCGCGCTGCTCCCCGGCGGGCACGTGCTGCTGGAGAGCCACCTCGACGCCGTGGCCGGCCTCGTCCACACGTTCCTCGACACCCACCACCTCGGCTGAGACCGGGAAGGAGACCCCCATGCAGGTGACGATCGTGACCGGTGCCTCGTCGGGCATCGGCCGGGCGGTGGCGCTGCGCCTGGCCGCGGCTGGCCGGACGGTGGTGGCCGCCGCCCGCCGCGCCGAGGAGCTGGAGGCCGTGGTGGCGCAGGCGCAGCGGACCGGCGGGCGGGCGGTCGCCGTGCCCACGGACGTCACCGAGCTCGCCGACCTGGAGAACCTCGTCGACAAGGCGGGCGGCGTCGGCCCGGTCGACGGGCTGGTGAACGTCGCGGGGCTCGGGCGCGTGCACTCCGTCCTCGCCGACGACGCCGACGTGCAGCGGCTACTGGCGGTGAACCTGCTCGCGCCGATCCGGCTCATGCGCCTCGTCGTGCCGGGCATGCGCGAGCGCGGCCGCGGTTCGATCGTCAACATCGGGTCGATCGCGGGCGAGATCGGCGTCGACGGCCCGTACTCGGCGAGCAAGTTCGGGCTGCGCGGCATGACGGACTCGGTGCGCCGCGAGCTCGCCGGCACCGGCATCGGCGTCACCCTCGTCGAGCCCGGGTACGTCGCGACGGCGATGACGGCGGGGCGCACGGGCCGGATGCCGGGCCCTGAGGTCGTCGCCGACGCCGTCGCGGACGCGCTGGAGCGCCCGCGGCGGCGCGTGATCGTCCCGGGCCGCTACCGGGCCGTCGCCGCGCTCGCCGCGGTGGCACCGGCCGCGATCGACCGGCAGTTCGCGGGCGTCGCCGGCGGGGCGGCGCCGCCGCCGATGCGGATCGCGGAGCTCGCCGGACGGATCCAGCGGCGCCGGGCCCGGAGCGGTGACGTGACCCGGTCGCCGGCGGTGGTGGTCGGCGGGCTCGCCTGGGTGGTGGGCACGCTGCAGTACGCGATCTGCCAGGTCGTCGTGGCGCTGGCCTACGTCGGGCGCTACAGCCTGCACGACAACTACATCAGCGACCTGGGCAACACCGCGTGCGGGCCGTTCGCGGTGCCGCACGGCGTCGCGATGCAGGTCTGCTCGCCCGAGCACGCGGTGATGAACACCTCGTTCGTCGTCATCGGGGTCCTCACGCTCGTCGGCGCCGTCCTGCTGCGGCCGTTCTGGCCGGCCGGGCGGCTCGCGACGACCGGCGTCGCGCTGTGGGTCCTCGCCGGGCTCGGCAAGGTCGTCGTCGGGCTGGTGCCGGAGAACGCCGACACCGGGCTGCACCTGCTCGGCGCGTTCAACATCCCGGTCGGCAGCGTCGCGATCCTGCTGCTCAGCATCGCGGTGCGGCGGTCCGCGCCGGCGCTGGCCGGTCTCGGGACCGTCCTCGCGGTCCTCGGGCTGCTCGGCACGGCGCTCTCGACCGCGGGCCAGTTCGCCCCGGCGCTCTACCTCGGGCTCGGCGCGGGCGGGGCCGAGCGGCTCGCGGGCTACCCCGGGAACCTGTGGATGCTGGTCGTCGGCGCGCTGGCCCTGGCGGCGCGGCGGGCGCCGGTCGGCGCGCACGAGGCCTGGTAGCGGCGCCCGCGCGGCCGGCGCCCCTACGATCGCGGCCGTGCGCGTCGGGATCGCGGACCACCTGGGCTGGGCCGTCGCGGTGACGGCCGCGCCCGACCACGCGGTCGTGGACCGGCGCCGCCTGGAGCTGGTCGAGCCCGGTGTCACGCCCGCGCCGTTCCACTACGAGAGCGCGCGGCTGTCCGTCCCCGCGACGGCGGCGCTCGTCGAGGCCGTCCGGGCGTCCGTGGCGCGGGCGTCGGCGTCGGCCCTCGACGCGCTCGCGGCCGCGCTGCCGGCACCGGTGACGTCGGTGTCGCTGCGCACGTGGCCGCCGGACTTCCCGACCGACGTCGCCGTCCTGCGGCGGGTGCCATGGGAGTCCCGTGCCGACGCCGTCCTCTACCGCCAGGTGCTCGCGGAGCTGGCGGCGGAGCGCGGCTGGGCGGTCCACCTCTACGACGCGAAGGCCGTCGTCACGCGGGCGGAGGCGCTGCTCGCCGGGCGGGCAGGCGACGTGCTGGACGGGCCGCGGGCGCGGCTGGGCCCGCCGTGGACGCGCGACCACCGGACCGCGCTCGCCGCGACCGTCGTCTGCGGGTGACGCGGCCAGCGCGCCGACGGGCTGGCCGGGGTCCGGCCTCCGCGTCGAGCTGAGCGCCGGCGTCCCCCGGGCGACGACCGTGCTCTGTTGATCACATTGACGCAGGCGCCTGCGCTCGGGTGATCAGCTTCCGGGCGAGGGGAGGATCCGCCCCCGCACCTCGCCGAACCCGATGCGGCCCCCCGCCGTGCCGGGGGCGGTCGCGGTCAGCACGACCTCGTCGCCGTCGAGCAGGAACGTCCGCTCCTCACCCTTGACCGTGACCGGCTCCCGGCCGCCCCAGGTCAGCTCGAGGAGGGCCCCGCGCTGCCCGCGTTCCGGTCCCGACACCGTCCCGGACGCGAACAGGTCCCCCGGCCGCGTCGACGCCCCGTTCACCGTCAGGTGAGCCAGCATCTGCGCGGGCGACCAGTACATCGTGCGGTAGGGCGGGCGGCTCACGACCTCGCCGTTCCACTCCACCGCGAGCTCGACGTCCAACCCCCACGGCTCGTGTTCGCGCAGGTAGGGCAGCGGCTGCGGGTCCTGGCCCGGCAGTGGCACCCGCGCGGCGGCCAGCGCCGCGAGCGGCGTCACCCACGCCGAGACCGACGTCGCGAAGCTCTTGCCGAGGTGCGGCCCCAGCGGCCGGTACTCCCACGCCTGGATGTCGCGCGCGGACCAGTCGTTGAGCAGGACGGCCCCGAACACGTGCCCGGCGAACGCGTCGACCGGCACGGGCGTGCCCAGCGCCGACCCGACGCCGACGACGAAGCCCAGCTCGGCCTCGAGGTCCAGGCGCCGCGACGGACCGAACTCCGGCGCGTCCGCGCCCGGCGGCGGCCGCAGCTGCCCCCGTGGCCGGACGACGTCGGTCCCCGACACGACGACCGTGCCGGCGCGGCCGTGGTAGCCGACCGGCAGGTGCTTCCAGTTCGGCAGCAGCGGCGGCGCGTCGGGCCGGAAGAGCCGCCCCACGTTGCCCGCGTGGTGCTCGGACGCGTAGAAGTCGACGTAGTCGCCGACCGCGAACGGCAGGCGCAGCGTGACGTCCCGCAGCGGGTGCAGCGCGGGCTCCGGCACGCCCGCCGCCACCAGCGCCGCCAGCCGCTCGCGCACCTCCGCCCACCGGTCGGGCCCCTGCGCGAGGAACGCGTTGAGCGTCGGCCGCGCGAACGCGGCGTCGGGCCCGGCCGTGCCCAGCGCCGCCGCCACGTCGACGACGGCGTCGCCCAGCCGGACGCCGATCCGCGGCCCGGCACCGGGGCGGGCGAAGACGCCGTAGGGCAGGTTGTCGGGCCCGAACAGCGACGCGTCGGGGTCGCTCACGAGCCGGGCCCGCGGCCGGCCCACGTCCACGCGTAGGCCGGGTCCTCGCAGGCCAGGCCGCCCTCGCCGAGCTCGAGCGGCCGGAACGTGTCGACCATGACGGCCAGCTCGTCGAACGACTCCGCCCCCAGCGCCCGCTCGACGGCCCCCGGCTGCGGCCCGTGCGTGTGCCCGCCGGGGTGCAGGCTGATCGACCCGAGCGCGATGCCGGAGCCCTTGCGCGCCTCGTAGTCCCCGCCGCAGTAGAACATCACCTCGTCGGAGTCCACATTGGAGTGGTAGTACGGCACCGGGATCGCGAGCGGGTGGTAGTCGACCTTGCGCGGCACGAAGTTGCACACGACGAAGTTCTGGCCCTCGAACACCTGGTGCACCGGCGGCGGCTGGTGCACCCGCCCGGTGATCGGCTCGAAGTCGGCGACGTTGAACGTGTACGGGTACAGGCAGCCGTCCCAGCCGACGACGTCGAACGGGTGCGTCGGCACGACGTAGCGGGTGCCGGTGACGCCCCGGGCGCCGCGGTGGCGGACGAGCACCTCCACGTCGGTCGCGTCGACCAGCAGCGGCTCGGCCGGCCCGTGCAGGTCCCGCTCGCAGTACGGGGCGTGCTCCAGCAGCTGCCCGTAGCGCGACAGGTACCGCTTCGGCGGGGCGATGTGCGAGCCGGCCTCGATGACGTACAGGCGCAGCGGCTCCGAGCCATCGGGCACCCACCGGTGGGTGGTGGCCCGCGGCAGGATCACGTAGTCGCCCTGGCGCGCGGGCAGCACGCCGAACACGGTCTCGACGGTGGCCGCGCCCGACTCGACGTAGACGCACTCGTCGCCCACGCCGTTGCGGTACAGCGGCGACGCCTCGCCGGCCGTCACGTAGGAGATCCGCACGTCGGCGTTGCCCAGCACCAGGCGCCGGCCGGTGACGGCGTCGACCGCCTTCCAGTCCGGGTCGGCCAGCTCGTGCAGGCGCAGGTGCCGCGGCAGCAGCGGGCGGTTCTCCGTCAGCGTCTGGTCGGGCAGCGCCCACGGGGCCGCGTCCACGACGGCGGACGGGACGCCGCGGTGGTAGAGCAGCGACGAGTCCGAGGAGAAGCCCTCCTCGCCCATCAGCTCCTCGCGGTACAGCCCGCCCTCGGGCGTGCGGTGCTGGGTGTGGCGCTTCGGCGGCACGGATCCCACGCTGCGGTAGTAGGTCACGTCGCTCCTCCCGGCTCAGAAGTTCCCGCGTCGAGCCTGCTCCCGTTCCAGCGCTTCGAACAACGCCCGGAAGTTGCCCTTGCCGAACCCGAGCGACCCGTGCCGCTCGATGAGCTCGAAGAACACCGTAGGCCGGTCCCCGACCGGCTTGGTGAAGATCTGCAGCAGGTACCCGTCCTCGTCGCGGTCGACGAGGATGCCGCGCGCCTGCAGCTCCTCGATCGGCACCCGGACCTCGCCGATGCGGGACCGCAGCGCGGGGTCGGTGTAGTACGAGTCCGGGGTCGCGAGGAACTCGACGCCGCGCGAGCGGAGGACGTCGACGGTGGTGATGATGTCGTTCGTCGCGAGGGCGAGGTGCTGGGCGCCGGGACCGCGGTAGAAGTCGAGGAACTCGTCGATCTGGCTGCGCTTCTTGCCGATCGCGGGCTCGTTGAGCGGGAACTTGACGCGGTGGTTGCCGCTCGCGACGACCTTGGACATCAGCGCCGAGTACTCGGTGGCGATGTCGTCGCCGACGAACTCGGCCATGTTCGTGAAGCCCATGATCCGGTTGTAGAAGTCGACCCAGGCGTCCATCCGGCCCAGCTCGACGTTGCCGACGACGTGGTCGAGCGCCTGGAACAGCCGCCGCGGCGCGCCGGCCGGCCGCACGACGGTCGAGCTGCGGGCGACGTAGCCGGGCAGGTACGGGCCGCTGTAGCGGGAGCGGTCGACGAGCGTGTGCCGGGTCTCGCCGTATGCCGCGATCGCGGCGAGGCGCGCGGTGCCGTGCTCGTCGGTGACGTCGTGCGGCTCGACGAGGACGGTGGCGCCCTCCGCGCGGGCGTGGGCGATGCAGCGGTCGACGTCGGGCACCTCCAGCGCGATGTCGACGATCCCGTCGCCGTGGCGGCGGTGGTGGTCCGCGACCGGGCTCGCGGGGTCGACCGCGCCCGTGACGACGAACCGGGTCGCGCCGCTGCGCAGCACGTAGGCGTGGTGGTCGCGGTTGCCCGTCTCCGGCCCGGAGTAGGCGACGAGGTCCATGCCCCATACGACCTGGAACAGCTGCGCGGCCTGGGTGGCGTTGCCGACGGCCCACACGACGGCGTCCCAGCCGGTGACGGGGAACGGGTCGCGTCCGGCGTCGTACTCGACCAGCCCGACGAGCTGCCGCAGCTGGTCGACGTCGAGCTCGGCGAGGCGCTCCTGGTTGGTGAGGGTGGCGGTCTGGTCGCTCATGGCGCAGCTCCTCGGATCGGCGGTACCGGCATGACAGCCCATCGCGGCTATGCTGCGCAAGCGTGGGATACGACGGTGGTCCGGCTGCCCAGTCAGCCCGCCTCGGCGGGCTTGCAGCTGGTCGATCTGCCCAGTTGTGGCGGGGCCGGTCGTGACGGCGCCCCGGCCGCTCGACGCGCTCGACGTGGACCTGCTCGGCGCCCTGCGCGCGCACCCGCGGGCGGGGGTGCTGGAGCTGTCGCGGATCCTGCGGGTCGCGAGGGGGACGGTGCAGGCGCGCCTCGACCGGCTGGAGCGGAGCGGCGTCGTCACCGGGTACGGGCCCGACGTCGACCTGGCCGCGGCGGGCTACCCGGTGCAGGCGTTCGTCACGCTGGAGATCGCGCAGGGTGCCCTCGACGAGGTGACGGCGGAGCTGGACGCGCTGCCGGCGGTGCTGGAGGCGTACGCGACGACGGGGTCGTCGGACGTCGTGTGCCGGCTGGCCGCCCGGTCGAACGAGGACCTGCAGGACACCCTGCTCGCGCTGAACCGCTCGCCGACGGTGGCCCGGTCGACGAGCGTGGTGGTGCTGTCGACGGTGGTGGCGCCGCGGACGCTGCCGCTGCTCGCCAGCCACCCGCGCGCGGCGCCGCGGCGGGCGCCCGGCTACCGGGACGCGGAGGGCTGAGCCGGCCGCGGCGTCGGACGGGGTGCAGCGCCGGTTTTCCCGGTCGGATGATCACCGCTGGGGTCCGTGGGCACTCGCGATCGTCGGGATGGGAGAACGCGGGCCGGCTGTGGCCCGGGTTCTCCCGTTGTGGCGATCACCGTCCGGGGCTGCCGACCGGGGCCGGGCCGAGATCGCCGCGCGGGGAGGATTGGGGCCGGCTGGGGCCCGGGTTCTCCCGGTTCGCCGATCACCGCCGGGGGCCGGTCCGAGCATGGGGCGACAGCGACCGGGCCGGTCTCCGCGTACGGCGGCGGTGGGCCGCAACCCGGGCCTCAGCCGCTGCCGCCGTTGTTGTTGTAGTTCCCCGAGTTCGACGACGTCGTCGACTTCGACGAGTTCGACGACGAGCCGTTGTTGTTCTTGTGGCTGTTCGACGACTTGGTCGTGGTCGGCGACGACTTGGTCGCGGTCGGCGCGGGCGCCCGCGTGGTCGTCTGGACGACGGGGGCCTGGACCGGCGCGACCGGGGCCACGTAGGCCGGCGCGGCCGGGGCCTCCGTCGTCGGCGGGAGCGTGGTCGTCACCTCGGTCGTGGTCGGCACGGTGGTCGTGACGCTCGAGGCGGCCGCGGGCTCGATCGGGACCCCGGCGGGGGCCGGGGTCGAGTTGCCTCGGAGCACGAACAGCGTGACACCCACGCCGGCGAGCACCACGACGACGGCCGCGATCGCGATCATCAGCACGCGCGGGCGGCCGCGACCCCCGCCCGACGTCGAGTCCGACAGCGACGGCGGCCCGGTCGGCGGCATCGCCCCCAGGCCGGCCGGGGCTTCCCCCAGCGGCGGTCCGGACGAGCCGGAGCCCGACGACCGGGGCGACAGGAAGACGGTCGGGTCCGCGCCCGCCGCGGCCGTGCCACCGCGCGGCGTCGTCCCGCGACCCTGGCCCGGCATGCCGGCCGTCCCGGACCGCGGGCCGGACAGGGCCCGGGTGACGTCCTCCGACCCGGCGCCGGCCAACCCGGATGCCGCCGACCGGGACAACGAAGGGGACGACCCGGACGCCGACACCCCGGACTGCGACGAGCCGGACGGGCGCGGGGACGGGGACGACCCGGACGCCGACACCCCGGACCCCGACGAGCCGGACGGCCGCGGGGACGGGGACGACCCGGACCCCGACGCCCCCGACTGCGACGAGCCGGACGGGCGCGCCACCGCCGGCGACGCTCCCGACGCCGACGACCCGGACGAGGACGGCCCCGGCCGCGGAACCGCCGGCGCCGAACCCGACGCCGACGACCCGGACGCCGGCATCGACCCCGACCCCGACCCCGACGAACCGAACCCGGACGAGCCGAACCCCGACGAACCGAACCCCGACGAACCGAACCCCGGCGAGCCGGGCCCCGAAGCGCCCGGCCGGGACGAGCCCGTCCCGGACGGTCCCGCCCCCGATGAGCCGGGCCCGGAGGCTCCGGCGCCCGAGGAACCCGGCGCCGACGAGCCCGCGGCGGCACCCGCCAGCCCGGCCGCCCCGGCCAGCCCCGCGGCGGCGGCCAGCGGCGCCGGGCGGGGCGTCGAACCCGGACCGGTCCGCGGCGTCGAGCCCGGCGACGGGGTCCCCGGCCGCGGCGTCGAGCCCGAACCCGACGAGCCGCCGGAGCCGCCCGCCGGGGTCGGCCGCGGCAACGTGCCGCGCGGCAGCACCGTCGTGGGCTCGGGCTCGCCGGACGCGGCCGCCGCCCCGGCGGCGCGCCCGCCGTTGCCGCGCGCCATCGCGGCAGCGCCCAGCGCGATCGCGTGCTTGGGGTGCGCGTCCACCGCCGTCGGCCGCCCCAACGCCTCCGACACCATCTCCGAGACCAGCGGGATGCGCGACGACCCGCCGACCAGGAGCACCGCGTCGAGCTGCTCGGGCTCGACCTGCGCCGAGCGCAGCGCCCGCCGCAGCGCCCGCACCGTCGTCTCGATCGGCGGGCGCATCATCTCCTCGAGCTCTTCCCGGGTCAGCCGGACCTCGGCCTGGAGCCCGGGCAGCAGCACCGGGATGATCGTCTCGGTGTCGGCGGACAGCGTCTCCTTCGCCAGCACGCACTCCTGGCGCAGCCGCAGGAGCGCGGCAGTGTTCTGCCGGTCGGTGTGGTCGAGCGCGCTGACCTGGCCGTCCAGCGTCCGGTCGACGAACGCGAACACGGCCTCGTCGAAGTCGATGCCGCCGAGCCCCTCGACGCCCTCGGGCGCGCCGAGGATCTCGAACCCGCTGCCGCGCCGCCGCAGCACGGTCGCGTCGAACGTCCCGCCGCCGAAGTCGTAGACCGCGACGACCGCACCGTCGGCGAGGCGCTCGTTCATCGCGTAGTGCGCCGCGGCGGCCTCGGGCTCCGTCGTCATCGAGACGTGCTCGACCTCGGCGATCGTCGGCACGGAGTCGAACAGCTCGCGCTTGTACGGGCCCCAGTTGGCGGGGTGGGTCAGCACGACGCGGTCGGCGGGGCCGCCCTCGCGCTCGGCGATCCGCCCGACGACCGACCCCAGCAGCCGGGCCAGCACCGACGCCACCGAGTGCGGCGACCCGCCGAGGACGAGCGGGGTCGGGTCGCCGAGGCGGCGCTTGAACTCCCGCGCGACCCGGTCGGGTTCCATCATCGCCCGGCGGTTGGCCGCGTCGCCCGTCAGCACCGGCCCGTCGCCGCGCATCAGCACGACCGACGGGATCGCCGCCGTGCGGTCGCCCAGCGTGGCCATCTCCACCGTGCCGCGCCGGTCGATCGCCGCAGCCGTGAAGGTGGTGCCGAGGTCGATCCCGAGGCTGTACCCCAACGTGCCCTCCAGGCGCGCGTCACCGACGGCGCGGTCACCGCGGCCACGCCGGATGAACATCCCCCGCCGAACGGCGGGCGTCATGAGTAGTCGGTTACTCCCCCTACCGGCGTTACGTCAACGGCTACTCAGACGACAGCGGGCTCACCGGCCGTACAGCCCGCCCAGGATCCCCTCGCACGTCCGCACGAGCAGCCGGGCGGCGTCGGCGACCTCGCGGGACGAACCCGGGTGCTCGGCGCGCTGCTGCCAGCGCAGGTGCTGTTCGGCCGCGACCTTGCGCAGCTGGTCGGGCCCGGCGTCGAACGGCAGGCCGAGCCGGACGTGGACCTCGGTGCCGGCCATCCCCAGCACCTGCTCGGCCGCCCGGGCCTCGTCCGCGCGCAGCGGGATCGCGCCCGCGCGGATGGCGTCGATGAGCGCGATCTCGGCGAACTCGTGCGCTCCCGCCCGCACCCGCTCCACGTTGCGGACGAGGTCGGCCGCGGACCGCAGGGGGTAGCGGCGCAGCACCGCCTCCAGCCCCATCAGGGCCGACCGGGCCTTGAGCACGTCGGCCCGCGCGGCGAACTGCTCGGCGAGGACCCCGCGCAGCCGCGGCAGCCCGCTCGCGTCCAGCAGCGCCGTGGCCAGCGCGGACGCGTTGGCCGCCGTGCCGTCCGTGACGAGCCGGGTCGCCAGCCGCAGCCCGAACAGGCCGAAGCGGTCCAGCAGGGCGGCCCGCTCGTCGTCCAGCAGCGGGAGGTCGTCCGACCCGCGCAGCAGCCGGTCGGCGGTGCGCAGCAGCCGGTCGAGGTCGGGCGCGGCGGCCAGCACGCGCACGGACCGGTACTCGGCCTCCCGCAGCGTCGCCGCGGACGCCGCGAGCAGGCCCGCCACCGGGACGACGGTGCGGCACAGCGAGCGGACGCGGTGGTCGGCGGCGTACCGCGAGGCGATGCGGGCCGCGACCTCCAGCGCGTCGCCGCGCGCGTGCCCGACCTCGTCGGCGCGGGCGAGGATGCCGACGGTGTTCACCGGGTTCCGGTCCGGCGAGCCGTCCTGGAACGTCTCCAGGAACCGCATGTCGTCGCCGTGGACGTGGCGCATCAGGTAGATCACCGCGTCGACCTCGGACGGGGCGCCGGCCACGCGGTCGTCCGGGGTCAGCAGTGCCTCGGTCCGCTGGCCCGCCTCGACCGTGGCCGACCCCATGCCGGGGGTGTCGATGAGCGTATTCTCCCGCAGCGCCTTCGCCGGCCATTCGACGACCAGCCGGTGTGTCTGCGCCGCCGTGGCCCCGTCCAGCGGGATCTCCAGCACCCCGTGCGACCGGCGGAAGGGCACCTGCCGGGGCGGCCCCTGATGCGGGTGGAGCGTGACGCGGTAGGTGACGCCGTCGACGTACCAGGTCACGATCCGCGTGCACTCCCCGGCGTCGGTCGCGGCGAGCTGCTGCCCGACGAGCGCGTTGAGCAGCGTCGACTTGCCGGCCTTGACCCGCCCGGCGATCGCGACCCGCAGCGGCTGCTGCAGCCGGGCGGCCACCCGCCGCAGCTCCGGCTCGGCCGGGCCGCCGGCGTAGAGCGGTACCGCCGTCCGGAGCAGGGCACCCACGCGTTCCGCGATGTCGGCCCGCGTCACCCCACGCGCTCCGGCGCCGTACGGGCCAACAGCTGCTCGGTGCGGGTGCGCAGCGAGGTGAACAGCCGCAGGTCCTTCTGCAGCCGGCGCAGCTCGTCGGCGTTGTCCTCGCCGGTGCGCAGGGCCGTCTTGGCCGCGTCGACGGCGTCGCCCGCGGAGCGCTGCAGCTCCTCGATGCGCTCGGCGTAGCGCTGCCGCATCTCGCGCTGGGCGCGCCGGACGGTGTCGCGGGAGTCCTTCGACACCTGCAGCGTGAACTCGTCGACGAACTTGCGCACCGCGGTGCGGGCCGCGAGCCGGCGCTTCTCCAGCGCCCGCTTGCGCTCCTCGCCGAACGCCGAGCGCCCCATCAGCAACCCGGCGGCCACGCCGATGGGGCTGGGGATCGCCAGCATCGTCAGGTGGGTGAGCATCGTGAACATCATGAAGCCCGCGTAGCTCTTCTGGAAGATCGCCATCTTGCCGGCGACCTTCTTGGGCGGCTCGAGCGAAGCCGCGTCGATCGCCAGCCCGTCCAGCACCGACGTCGGCGGCCGCACGCTGACGATCTGCCGCTCGGCGAGGTCGAAGTGGTCGGCGACCTGCTGGCCCAGCTCGTCGGCCGCCCGGGTGAAGCGCGCGTAGTTCTCCAGGGTCTCGGCGGCGAGCCGGGACCGCAGCCACTTCTCGAACTCCTCCCAGTTCTTCGCCGGGTCGCCCTCCTCGATGGCCCGCTCGGCCTCGGTGAGGACGCTGCGGGTCCGCATGCGCAGGTCGTAGTCGACGTCGGAGGAGATGTCGGCGAAGCCGTCGGACAGCAGCTGCTGCCAGCGCGAGGTGCGGCTGCGCAGCATGTCGAGCCGTTCGCGCGCCCGCTCCAGCTCGGCCTCGACACCGGCCGCGTCCTCCGGGCGGCCCAGCGCCGCCGCCCGGGCAGACAGCACCGGGACGATCTGGCCGATCGCCGACGCGAGGTGGTTGCCCAGCGACTGCAGGGCGACCCGCTCGGCGTCGTCGATGAGGTCGCCCATCTGCCGCACGAGCGGCGGGAACCCGGACTCCTCGTTGAGCTCGCGGTCGGCGGCCTCGGCCGCGGCCGACCGCAGGTCCGACGACACCGCGAACATCTCGACGTGCACGCCGGCCCGCGCGAGGTGACCCCGGTCGAGCTCGAGGATCCGTCGCCACGACGGATAGAGGTCGATCTTGGTCAGCACGAACAGCACCGTCGGGCACAGGTCCGTGACGGTGCGCAGGAACCGCAGCTCGGCGGCGGTCAGCTCCTGCGACGCGTCGGCGACGAACATCACCGCGTGCGCGGAGGGCAGCGCGCTCGCGGTCAGCGCGTTGCGGACCGAGCCGATGCCGCCGACGCCGGGGGTGTCGACGACGACCAGCCCGGACTCCAGCAGGGCCCGGTCGAGCCCCACCCGCACCGAGCGCAGCCGCTTGCGGTTGCCCGGGTTGCCGCCCTCCGCGACGTGGGCGGCGACCTGCTCGAACGGGATCGACTCGGTCCACGGGGACCCGACGTCGCCGTCCTCCGGCTCGTAGGTGGCGTTCGCGTGCGGCTGCGCGGCGTAGCTCACCATCGTGGGGACGGCCGTGGCGATGTCGTCGTCGACCGGGCAGGCCGACGTGGTCAGCAGCGCGTTGACCAGCGAGCTCTTGCCCTTCTTGTACTCGCCGACGACGTAGACCGTCACGGACGACGACGACAGCAGGTCCCGGGCGCGGCGCAGGCGGGCGACGAGGTCGTCGCGGTCGTAGGCGGCGGCCCCCTCGATCGCCAGCTCGACGGTCTCGCGCGCATAGCGCACCGCCGCGCTCGGTCCCTGCTGCGTCATCGCCCTCCTGCCGTGCGCACCCGGCGGGGGCTACGTCGACTCGGCCGGCCCCGCCCCGGGTCAGACGTGCTCGATGCCGTGGTGGTCGTGGTGCTCCTCGTGGTGCTCGCGGTGGTCGTCGTGCCGGTCGTGGTCGTGGTCGTGGTGGTCCTCGTGGTGCTCGTGGTGGTCCTCGTGATGGTGCTCGTCGTGGCGGTCGTGCCGGTCGTGGTCGTCGTGGCGGTCGTGCCGGTCGTGGTCCTCGTGCCGGTCGTGCCGGTCGTGGTCCTCGTGCCGCTTGCCCTCGAAGTGGTGCTCGCCCCGGTGGTCGTCGTGGTGCTCGCCCCGGTGCTCGTCGTGGTGCTCACCGCGATGCTCCTCGCGGTGCTCGCCCTTGTGCTCGCGGTGCTCGTGCCCGAAGACGTCGCCGTGGTGGGTGTGCTCGTCGGCCATACCGGCCTCCTGCTCCTGTGCAGTGCGGACTGGGTCTCGTACCCGCGGCGACCGGCTGGTCGCCGCAGCGCAGTCTCCGGCCCGCGGCGGCCTGCGTCCTGAGTAGCAGGCTACTTGGCCGCAGCCGCCCCGGCGCCCGACTACTCAGAGACAGCATGCGGCGACAGCTCCGCCTGCTCCGGGATCCGGTCGCTGACCAGCGCGGCGAGGTCGCGGCGGCCGGACACGCCGAGCTTGCGGTACACGCCGTGCAGCACGTTGTCGACGGTGCGGATGGACACCACCAGCTGGGCGGCGATCGTCCGGCTGGTCATCCCGGACGCGGCGAGCGCCGCGATCTCGGCCTCGCGCGGCGTGAGCTCGCCGACCTGACCGAGCAGCGTCAGCGCCGCGGTCGCCGCGCCCTGGCACCGCTGCGCCCACTCCCGCGCCCGGGTCGCCGCCGCCGTCGCGGCGCCGCCCCGGCCGGCCGCCGCGTGGGCCCGCGCCGCCTGCGCCGCGGCCTCCGCCGCCAGCAGGACGAGGCCGAGCTGCGCGAAGCCCGCGGCGACGGCGTCCAGCGCGACCCCGTCCGCCGCCGCGAGCGCCGTCGCGTGCCGCAGATAGAGCTCCGGGACCGGGCCCTCCAGCTCCTCGGCCAGCGCCCGCAGGCCATCGACGGCCGCGTCCGGGCTGCCCAGCCGGACGCAGGTGTGCCAGGCGTGCAGCTCCGGCTGCCGGTGACCGCCGATCCGAGCCGCCTGCGCCGCCTCGGCGGCGAGCGGGGCGGTGCCCGGGCGCCCCTCGGCGACCGCGACCCACACCCCGGCGATCGCCACCCACGCCCGGTCGGCCGCGCCGGCCCAGTGGGCGGGGCCCTCGGCGCGCTCCAACGCGCCGGTCGCCGCGGGGAGGTCGCCGAGCATCGCCGCGACCTGCGCGACGTGGGCGAGCAGCACCGAGACGAACGGCAGCCCGCGGTCGCCCGCGGCGCCCACGGCGTCGTTCAGCTGGTCGAGCGCTGCGCGCAGGCGGCCGTGGCGGACCAGCGCGATGCCACGCCAGCCCCCGTACACGCAGCGCGCGACGGGGTCGTCGGCCGCGACCGCCCGGCGCAGGCCGCTCTCGGCCTCCGCGCAGGCCTCGTCGAGCCGGCAGAGGCCGACCAGCGCCGCGCACGCCGCCGCGTCCAGCTCGACGACGCCCCACCCGGCCCGGGAGCCGACGCCGGCCAGGTCGACGCGCGCCCGCTCGACGCTCTCCCACGCGGCCTGGTAGCGACCCAGCCCGCACAGCGCCTCCGCTGCGACCGCCGCCGCCGGTCGGGCGAGGGAGCCCAGCCGGCCCGGCTCGGCGGCGAGCGGGGCGACCAGCGCAAGCGCGTCGGCGTACGCCCCGTCGTGCAGCAGCGCCGCCGCGCGCAGCACCGCCGACGCGGGGCGTCCGGGATCGCCCCACGACGGGGCGTCGAGCCCGCGCGCGAGCTCCGCGGCGGCGGCCGGTGCCGCGAGCCCCCACTGCAGGTTGGCCAGCCGCGTCCCGGCGACGTCGACCCGGCGCTCGTCGGTGTCGGCCTCGGCGGCGAGCCCTGCCAGCAGCTCCTCGGCCTCGGCCGCCCGCCCGGCGCCGATCAGGGCGCGCGCGAGCACCATCGACGCCGCGAACCCGCCGCCGAGCTCCACCGCGGCCCTGGCGACCCGCTCGGTCGCCGCGCGGTCCGCGGAGCCGGTGGCCAGCGCCGCCTCGGCCGCCGCGGCGAGCGTCGACGCGCTCGTCGCCATCCCCCCGAGCAGGCGCCACGCCAGGGTCCGCACCCGCTGGTCGGCGCTGCCGCCGAACGCGTCGAACGCCGCGGCGAGCTGCTGGTGGACGACCCGTTCCCGCAGCGGGGACGCGGCCGAGCGCAGCACCTCGCCGTAGAGCGGGCGCGCCAGCGCCACGTCCACCCGGTCCCCGGTCCGCCGCGAGGTCACCAGCCCCCGCTGCTCGATCCGGTCGAGCAGGTCGGCGTCGTAGCGCCGCAGGAGGCCGTCGGCGTCGAGGTCGCCGCCGAACGCGAGCAGCTCGAGCGCCTCCTGCTCGGCGGGTGACAGCGGCCCCAGCCGGGCACGGACGAGGTCGCGCAGGCGCCGGGAGGGCCGCATCGGTCCCGTCCAGCGCCACACGCCCCCGCGCGCCGCCAGCGCCCGCCGCCGCAGCCCGTCCTCGACGAGCTCGCGGAGGTGCGTCACGTTGCCGGCGGCCAGCGTGTGGACCCGGTGCGCCGTGACGGCGTCGACGGGCCCGTCGACGACGCGGCGCAGCAGCTCGGCCGTCTCGTCCTCGTCGAACTCGTGCACGTCCACGCGCTCGATGAGGTTCTCCCGCCACAGCGCGAACACCGGGTCCGGCACCGCGACCCCGGACGGCGCGGTGAGCACGAGGAACGCCGAGCGCGTCACGGCCAGGTGGTGCACCGTGCTGGCCGACACCGTGTCGAGCAGGTGCGCGTCGTTGACGACCAGCACCAGGCGGCGGCCGTCGGTGCCCTCGGTCAGCCGGGCGGCGACGCGGGCGAGGACGGGCTCGCCGAGCGGCTCGGCGGCGTCGGGCAGCAGCTGGGCGAGCGCGCCGAGCGGGATCTGCGACGCCGAGCGGGTCGCCATCGCCCAGCGCACGGTCCAGGCGTCGCGGGTCGCGGCGTCCGCCGCCATGCGCGCGAGCCGGGTCAGGCCGGAACCGGACGGCCCGACGAGCACGACGCCCACCCGCGTCCCCGCGCCGCGGCGCAGCCGCCGCACGCGTGCCAGCTGCTCGTCGCGGCCGACGAACGGCCAGCTGGGCGCCGTCACGCCCCGGCCCGGGCGCGCGCGGGGTCGCTCCGGACATCGTCGTCACGCACGGGCACCTCACCGAACCGTCGCCGTCGCCGATCGCCCGCCCGTCGCAGGTCGGCCTGCGTGTCGTGCGGTGTGTCGCCCCGGGGTGCGGTCGCGAAACCGCCGATCTCGTTACTCTCGCCTGGTCAGTGCCGGTCCGCTGGTCCGGCGCCGGACGCGGCGGTCAGCGCCTCGTTGAGGCCGACGACCTCGAGGTGCATCCCGCGGGCGCGGAACGCGTGCCCCGTCGACAGGAGCAGGCGCAGCAGCGCGCACGAGCACGCGGTGACCCCGTGCAGGTCGAGGTGGAGCTGCCGGCCGGCCGCCCCCGGCCGGCGGCAGACGTCGCGGTGGGCGCCGAGGATCGCGCGGAGCGCGCACAGCCCGGCCTCGTCGAGGGCGCCGACGACGCGGACCCGGTCGGCTCCCACCTCGATGGACACCGCCGTAGGCTCGATCCGGGCGCGGGTGAGGACCGCACGACCGCCTCGCCGCATGCGCGTCACGACCTCTCCCGGCGTGCCGACGGTGCTGTTGGAATGGGCGTCAACTTATTCGGCGCCCGGATAGTTCGGAACCCGAATCGGCGGAGACGACTGCAGGCTGGTCCGGCCGGCGTGGGCCCCATCGGCCACGGCCACGGTGAGTAGCATCGGGCCGCTGGAAGTGCGCGGCAACTCGGGAGACGGATCCGGCATTCCGGCACGGCTCGGACGTCGGGCCCAGCGGACGGAACGGACTGCCGTGACGTGCGGTGACGCAGCGACATCACCGGAGACCACGCCCGGCCACCGGACGCCGTCGAGCGGGCGTCCGCGATGGCGGTCCGCTCGCTCGGCCATGCCTTCGAGCGGTACCGCACCGCGTTCGTCCGCCGGCGGCGACCACCGAGGTGCTCGACCGCCTCGAACGGGCCGGCCACGTCGAGCGCGGCCCGCATCCCGACGACCGCCGCAAGGTGCTGGTGACGATCACGAGCGGCACGCGGGAGACCGCGGTCCTGAGCCTCGTCCGCGACGCGGTCAGGCCGTCGCGGCCGCCGGCTCGACGACCTGTGGCCGGTAGCTCTCGATGATGCCCATGAACTCGCGGTGCTCCACCGCCGGCACGCCGAGGAAGCTCAGGGTGGCCGCGATCTCCATGGCGACGGCGTCGAACTGCCCGGCGTCGATGTGCAGCGCCTCGTGGGCCGTGCCCATGTCGCGACCGGGGTAGCACTTCGGCCCGCCCGCTGCCTCGATCGACCACGCCGTGACCAGGAACTTGTAGCCCGCCGCGTTCGCCGGGTTCCCGTGGTGGGCGTGCACGGCCTCGTTCGCGTTGACCGCCACGTTGGCGAAGAGCCGGTCGACGAGCACGTCGACGGCGCCCGCGATGGCGTACAGGCCGCCGAGCCGTTCGTAGAGGGACTGCTCGCTCATGGTGGGCACTACCTCCGACTCGACGAACGGTTCGGGCATGACCTGCGCCACTGTGCCCGTCGATCGCGGGCTAGTCAATAGCTCACTACTGAATCGCGTACACCCGAGCGTGTCGTGGTCGTATGGTGAGGTATGGCGCGACGCCCCGGGACGGAGTTCGTCCTCGACGACCAGATCTGCTTCGCGCTCTACAGCGCGTCCCGGGCGATGACCGGCGCATACCGCGGCGGGCTGGCGCGGCTGGGGTTGACCTACACGCAGTACGTCGTGCTGCTGCTGCTGTGGGAGCACGGCTCGCTGCCCATGGGCAGCCTCTGCGAGCGGCTGCACCTCGACAGCGCGACGCTGTCCCCGCTGCTCAAGCGGATGACCGCGCAGCAGCTGGTCACGCGCAGGCGCCTGCCGGACGACGAGCGGACCGTCGAGATCACCCTCGCGCCGGCCGGGCAGGCGCTGCGCGACCGGGCCCGGGCCGTCCAGGCCGGGGTGGAGCAGGCGACGGGCCTGGCCCCCGACGAGCTCGCGGCGATGCGCTCGGACCTGCACCGTCTCGCCGCCCGGCTGCGGGACCACGCGGTGCTCGACCAGGCCCGGGAAGCCTGACGCGAGTCGGGGTCTGCACCAGGGCGAGTCGGGGTCTGCACCAGTCCGCGAGTCGGGCGCTGGGCCGGTCCGAGTCGGGCGCTGGGCCTGGGTGAGTCGGGCGCTGGGCCGGTCCGCGAGTCGGGGTCGGGGCCAGCCCGTGAGTCGGGCGCCGGGGCCGGGCCGTCGGTCCGGTCGGGGTCGCTCGGTCGTCGATGCGGCCGGCGTTCATGCCCCGAGGACGGCGAGTGCGCCCAGCATGCCGGCGGCGTAGGCGGTGGCGACGTCGACGATGACGTCGTCGGGCGGGACGAACTCCGGATGGTGGAGCCCCGGGGCGCCGGGCGTGCCGTCGCCGGTGCCGACGAACAACATCACCGACGGGTAGGCGCCGTAGAACGAGAAGTCGTCGGCGCCGCACGAGCGGAAGCTGGCCGGTGTGAACGCCGTCCCGTCCAGTTGGAGAACGGTCGCTGCGGCCAGGGCGGGGTCATTGACCAGCACCGGGAGCACGTCGATGAACGTCACCGTGGCGCGGCAGCCGTACGCCTGAGCGATCCCCACGACGGTGCTGCGGATGGCGGACTGCAGGGGCTCCCTGTCCCGCGGGTCGAGTAGGCGCAGCGACGCCTTGGCGCGCGCGGTCTCCGGGATGATGTTGCCCACCTCGCCGGCCTGGACCATCCCGACGGTGAGGCTCGCGGCCCGGGTCGGGTCGACGCGCCGGGAGACCAGGTGGTGCAGGGCGGTGACGACCTGGGCCAGCGCGAGGACGGGATCGTCCGTGCGGTGCGGATAGGCGCCGTGGCCGCCGCGGCCCTCGATCACGATCTCGACGACGTCGGCCGAGGCGTTGATCGGTCCGGGCGCCGCTCCGATCTCGCCGCGCAGGAGCTCGGGCTGGACATGGGCCCCGATCACGGCGGCCGGCTGGTGCGCCTGGAACGCCGGGTCGGCGACGACGTCCGCTGCACCGCTGATGTTGCCTTCCTCGCGAGGCTGCAGGAGGACCAGCAGGCCGACCGGGAGCCCGATCCGCGGCGCTGCGCGGGCGACGGCGGCGACCGCGGCGCAGTGCACGTCGTGCCCGCAGGCGTGCATGACGGCCGAGCGCGACCGCCAGGGCACCGTGCTGCGTTCGATGAGCGGCAGCCCGTCGAGCTCGGCCCGCAGGACGACGCTGGTGCCGTCCGACGGGCCGGTGCGGAGCATCCGGCCGGTCGACGCGACGACCTGGGCGGGCTCGCCGATGGCCGCGCAGACCGCCTCGGCGGTGTCGGCCTCGTCGCCCGAGCGCCGCGGGTCGGCATGCAGGCGGTGCCGGAGCTCGGCCGCGGCCGGCAGCTCCTCGGCGACGTGGGCCATGACGTCGGCCACGCTCGGCAACACGGGGTGCTGACCTCCTGGCTCGTCGGGGATGCCGCGCGGTCGGGCACCGGCGGAAGGATCATCCCGGCGGCCGGACGGGTCGGCAAGGCGGGCCGGTGGTGGCCGCGAGGGGTCCGGTGCGTGAGGGACGCCGTCGCGGGACGGGACGCCGCGGCCGCCGGACGGGACGCCGCGGCAGCCCGCAGCCCGCCGCACGATCGCCGAAATGGGTGGGGGCGGCGCGCATGGCCGCATGATCACCGCGATGGGTGGAGCCGGGTCACATGTGGCCTCTTCCTTCCCGCTGTGGCAATCACCCACAGCGGGCCGGTGCATGATCGCGGCGGTGGGTGGATCCGGGCCGCATGTGGCCCGCTACTTCCCTCCGCGGTGATCACCGGCGTCCTGGCCCGCGGCCACTTCATGATCACCGGGTGAGGTGGCCCGGCCCGGGTGCGGGTCGCCGCCTGTGCGTGATCACCGGGTCGGGTGCATAAGGGCCGACGGGCCTTCGTCGGGAAGGGCGATCATCGACGGGCCGCGGGCTGCCGCCTGCGCAGGATCGCCTTTCGGGGGGTACATGAGGGGCGGATACGCCCGTCATGTCCCGGAAACGGCGATCACCAACGGCGGGCGTGATCGCCGTAGGGAGGGAAGCCGGGCGTAGGTGGGCCGCTCCTTTCCTTGCGGTGATCACCAGCGGGTCCTGGTGCGGGGCGGGCGTGATCGCGGTGATGGGTGGATCCGGGCCCCATGTGGCCCGCTGCCTCCCTCGGCGGTGATCACAACCGGGCTGCGTTCGGGACCGCGCGCATGATCGCCGTACCGGGTGGATCCGGGCCGCATGTGGCCTTCTTCCTCCCTTCGCGGCGATCACCCGGCCCGCGACCCTCGTATGCGATCGCCGGCGGCGGGCCGGGTGCGTCCCCACCTCCCCGCCGGCGCTCACCCCGTCCCGGATCACGCAGAGCTGCCCTCTGCCCCCGCCGCGCGGCATATCCGGTGCTCGGTCGCCGGCCGGAGCCGCCGTAGGCTGGTCGAGTGGACTGCGCCGCAGGTGGTGGCTGTGGGTCGGCCCGCACCTCGTCCGGCGGCGGCCCCGGGTCGTCGGGTGCGCAGCGGCCATCAGGGCCCCAGCTTCCGGCGCCCAGGACCCCGGGCGGTCGGCTCCCGCGTTCCGAGATCCCGTCGTCCCAGCTCTCGTCGTCCCAGCCCTCGGCGACCCAGCCCCCGGCGACCCAGCCCTCGGCGACGCACCCCCCGGCGACCCACCCCCCGGCGACCCACCCCCCGGCGACCCGGCCCCCCGGGCATCCACCGACCGGTGCCCGACCCTCTGGCGTGCGCACCGCCGAGCTCGTGGCCGCACTCTCCCTGGCCACCGACGTCGGCCTGGGCCTGCCGGAGGAGCACATCCTGCGCCAGACCCTGATCGCGCGCCGCCTCGCCCGCCTCGCCGGCTTCTCCACCGACGAGCAGCGCGCGGTGTGCCTGACGTCGCTGCTGGCCTGGGTCGGGTGCGTCGCCGACTCCCACGAGATGGCGCAGTGGTTCGGCGACGACCGGACGCTCCGCGCCGACAGCTACGCCGTCGACAAGGCGGGCCTGCCCATGCTGCGGTTCCTGCTGGAGCACGTCGCGAGCGGCGGCGGCCCCGTCCAGCGCCTGACGGCCATCGGCCGGTTCCTCACCGCGGGCGGCGTCGGGGACGCGACCGGCTCGCTGGTGACCCACTGCCAGACCACGGGCGACATCGCCGACCGCCTCGGCCTCGGCGCCGGCGTCGGCCGTGCGCTGGGGCAGGCCTTCGAGCGCTGGGACGGCAAGGGGGTGCCCGGCCGGCTCCGGGGCGAGGGCATCGAGCCGGTGATGCGCATCGTCCAGATCGCCGACGACACCGAGGTCCACCACCGGACCGGGGGCGCGTCCGCGGCGACGGCGATGCTCGCCTCCCGGCGGGGGACCGAGTTCGACCCCGCCCTCGTCGACCTGCTGTGCGCCCACGCCGACGAGGTCCTCGACGGCCTGGACGCCCCGGCGTGGGACGCGGTGCTCGACGCGGCGGACGCGGGCCCGGAGCTGACCGAGGAGCAGCTCACCGGCGTGCTGCGGGTGTTCGGGGACTACGCCGACCTGAAGTCGCCCGCGTTCCTCGGCCACTCGGCCGCCGTCGCCGACCTCGCCGCGGCCGCCGCCGCCCGGCTCGGGCTGCCCGCGCCGGACGTGACCCTGGTCGAGCGGGCCGCGCTGGTGCACGACCTGGGCGTGCACGGCGTGTCGGCCGGGGTGTGGGAGCGGCCGGGCCCGCTGACGGCGGGCGAGTGGGAGCGGGTGCGCATGCACCCGTACCTGACCGAGCGGGCGCTGGCCCGGATCCCGCGGCTCGCGGCCGTCGGCGCGCTCGCCGCCCTGCACCACGAGCGGCTCGACGGCTCCGGCTACCCGCGCGGGCTGCGGGCCGACGCCCAGCCGGTCACCGCGCGGGTCCTCGCCGCAGCCGTCCTGTACCGGACCCGGCGGGAGGACCGGCCGCACCGCCCCGCCGTCGACGCCGACGCGGCCGCCGCGATGCTCCGCGAGGAGGCCGCGGCGGGCCGGCTGGACGGCGAGGCCGTCAACGCGGTGCTGGCCGCGGCGGGCCATCGCGTGCGCAGGCGGCCCACGCTGCCCGCCGGCCTGAGCCCGCGGGAGGCGCAGGTGCTGGTGCTGGTGGCGCGCGGGCTGTCCAACCGCGAGATCGCGACGGCGCTGCGCCTGTCCCCGCGCACGGTCGGCAGCCACGTCGAGCACGCGTACACCAAGATCGGGGTTTCGACCCGCGGCGCGGCGGCGATGTTCGCGATGCGCCATGGGCTCGTCGACGGCTGATCCCGGCCGGGCGCGGGAAGTTGGGGCGAACGCCCGATGCGCCGGATCGGTCGCGGTCGCCAGTATCGGCCCATGACCACTGCTCACACGCCGCTCGCCCGTGGCGGGCACCTGCTGGAGGCGCTCACGACCCGGGACTTCGGCGCGTTGCACGACTGCCTTCACCCGGACGTCCGGTTCCGGGCCCTGCTGCCGCCCGGCCTCGTCGAGCTGGGCCGCGACGACGCCGCCGCCCGCTTCCGGAGGTGGTTCGGCGGCCCCGACGAGATGGAGGTCGTCGACGCCACCGTCGGCGGCATCGGCGAGGCGGCCTACCTGCGCTGGCGGATGCGGCTGACCGCGCAGGACGGCTCGGCCCGGTTGATCGAACAGCACGCGTTCGTGCGCGGCGAGGACCGACTGACCGGCGTCGACCTGCTGTGCTCCGGTTTCATGGCGGGGGGTGCCAGGTGAGTGGGAAGGCAGCGATCAGCCTGACGACGGGCCTGGAGGACGCCGAGCGCGTCACCGTCGCGTTCCTGATGGCGGTCGCCGCCGCCGAGGAGGGCCGGCCGACGAAGATGTTCCTCACCAAGGAGGCCGTGCGGCTGGTGCTGCCGGGCGTCGCGGTCGGTACGGCATGTGCCGGCTGCCCGCCGCTCGCGTCGCTGGTGGAGCGCTACCGCGCCGCGGGGGGCACGTACCTGGTCTGCCCGATCTGCGTCGAGGCCAAGCAGCTGGACACCTCGACGCTGATCGAGGGCGCCGAGCTCGGGGGCACCGTGCCGTTCTGGCGCTGGATCGGCGACGGGGCGACGACCTTCAGCTTCTGACGGGCGCGGCACCCCGACCGCGTGTCCCGCGCCCGCCCCCGTCAGGTGCTCTCCGGCACCATCTCGATCGCCCCGGACGGGCACTCCGCCACGCACAGCCCGCAGCCCTTGCAGTAGTCGAGGTTGATCGCGTAGCCGTTGACGTTCGCGTTGGCGGCGTCGGACAGCTTCAGCACCGCGTTGTCCGGGCACACCCCGTAGCAGTTGTCGCACGCGAAGCAGTTCCCGCACGACAGGCAGCGGCGAGCCTCGTACAGCGCCGTCGACGCGTCGAGCCCGTGCACGGTCTCGTCGAACGTCGAGCTCCGCCGGGCCACCTCGAGGTGCAGGCGGTGGCTGCGGGGCGCGTCGGCGTAGTACCAGGTGTTGAGCATCGTGAAGCTCGCCAGCTCGTGCTTCGGCGCCGGCTCGTGGCGGGTGCCCGACAGCCACGCGTCGATGTGGCGGGCCGCCCGCTTGCCGTGCCCGATGCCGGTCGTGACCGTGCGGTCGGCGGGCACCATGTCGCCGCCGGCGAAGATGCCGGGATGCCCGGTCATCATGTCCGGGCCGACCTGGACCACCCCGTCGACGACCTGCACGCCCTCCACCCCGTCCAGCAGTCGCAGGTCCGCCTCCTGCCCGACGGCCAGCACCAGCGCGTCGGCCTCCAGCTCCTCGAACTCCCCGGTCGGGCGCGGGAAGCCGGTCTCGTCCAGCTCCATCCGCTCCAGCGTCAGGCGACCGGCGTCGGCGTGCTTGACGGTGGACAGCCACTTCATCAGCACGCCCTCCTCCCGCGCCTCCTCGACGTCGATGTCGTGGGCGGGCATCTGCTCGCGCGTGCGCCGGTAGACGACGACAGCGTCGCTCGCGCCGAGGCGTTTCGCGGTGCGGGCGGCGTCCATCGCGGTGTTGCCGCCCCCGTAGACGGCGACGCGGCGGCCGAGCAGCGGCGTCTCGCCCTCGGCCGTGCTGTGCAGCAGCGAGACGGCGTCGAGGATGCGGGCGGTGTCGCCGGCGGGGATGTACGTGCGTTTGCCGATCTGGGCGCCGACGGCGAGGAACGCGGCGTCGAAGCCGTCGGCCGCCATGCTCCCGACGACGTCGACGACCGTGCGGCCCAGCTCCAGCGTCACGCCCATGGCGACGATCCGGGCGACCTCGGCGTCGAGGACGTCGCGGGGGAGGCGGTAGGCCGGTATTCCGTAGCGCATCATCCCGCCCGGCTCGAGGCCGGTGTCGCGGATCGTGACGTCGTGGCCGAGGCGCGTGAGGTGGTAGGCGGCCGAGAGCCCCGACGGGCCGGCGCCGACGACCAGCACCCGCTTGCCTGTGCGCCGCGCCGGGGGGTCGAGCTGCCAGCCCCGCTCGATGGCCGTGTCGCCGAGGAACCGCTCGACCGAGTTGATCCCGACCGCGTCGTCGAGCTGGGCGCGGTTGCAGGCCGTCTCGCACGGGCGGTAGCAGACCCGCCCCATGATCGCGGGGAACGGGTTGTCCTCGACGAGCCGCCGCCACGCCCGCTCGTAGCCGCCCTCGCCCTCCTCGGCCTCGTAGAGCCAGCCCTGGATGTTCTCCCCGGCCGGGCAGGCGTTGTTGCAGGGCGGCAGCCGGTCGACGTGCACCGCCCGCTCGCTGCGCCAGTTCCCGGTCTTGTTCGCGAGGCTGGAGCCGATGTCGAGGGTGATCGCGTACGGCTTGTCCATCAGGCTCTCCCGGGCAGGTCGGCGCCCTCGTCGGCGGAGGCGAGCAGGCCGAATCGGCGGATGTTGCGGTCGGCGATCTGCTGCAGCCGCTCGATGACGTCGTCGCGGCGCTGCGGCGCGAACAGGTGCGCGAAGCGCTTCTGCAGCTTCAGGTACTCCTCGACCGGCACCGGCCGGCGGATCTTCGACACCCCGACGACCTCGCCGTGCTCGGCCTCGAACACCGGGAACAGCCCGCACTCCTTGGCCAGGCGCGCGATCCGGACCGTGTCGGACGACGCCGCGCCCCAGCCCAGCGGGCACGGCACGAACACGTGCAGGTAGCGGGGGCCGCGCAGCGCCATCGCGCGCTCGACCTTGTACTCCAGGTCGCGCAGCTCGGCGACGGTCGCGGTGGCGACGTAGGGGATCTCGTGCGCCATCGCGATCAGCGGCAGGTTCTTGCCCTGGCCGAACTCGTTGCCCGGCTCGCTGCCGACCGGCTTGGTGGTCGCGGTGCGCGCGGCGGGCGGCGTCGCGCCGGAGCGCTGCACGCCCGTGTTCATGTACGCCTCGTTGTCGTAGCAGATGTAGAGCACGTCGTCGCCGCGCTCGAACATCCCCGACAGGCAGCCGAACCCGATGTCGACCGTGCCGCCGTCGCCGCCCTGGCCGACGACGCGGATGTCGGTGCGGCCCTTGGCCTTCAGCGCGGCGGCGACGCCCGTGGCGACGGCCGGCGCGTTGCCGAACAGCGAGTGGATCCAGGGCAGCTGCCACGACGACTCGGGGAACGGCGTCGAGAAGACCTCCAGGCACCCGGTCGCGTTCGCCGCGATCACCTTGCCGTCGGCGGCGCGCATCGCGGCGTCGAGCGCGTAGCGGGCGCCGAGCGCCTCGCCGCAGCCCTGGCAGGCGCGGTGGCCGGAGGTGAGCGTGTTCGACCGCCCGGTCCGGGCCTGCACCGAGCGTTGGTCGGGGTCGAGCAGCCGGTTGCCGACGACGAACGTCCCGGCCTGGTAGAGCTTGATCTCCTGGTACGGCACGGCTCCCCCTAGTACGGTCGCGCGCCGACGATGCCGACGTCGCGCAGGATGTTCTCCGCGTGCGGCCCGGCGTCGCCGCCCGCCCGTGCGAGCTCGCGGCGCACGATCTCCACGTCGAGGTCGAGGAAGTGCAGCCGCCCGGGCTCCAACCGGCCGGCGAGCACGTCGGCGAACAGGCGGTGCAGCGAATCCCTCGTGATCGGGCGCCCGCCGAGGCCCGCGACGACGTCGTGGACGGGCGCGGTCAGGCCGGACAGGGCCAGGCGCACGTTCTGGCCGACGATCCCGCCGGCGCCGACCGCGAACGCCTTCTCGACGACGACGACCCGCCGCGCGTGCTGCAGCGCCGCCCTGACCTCGGCGATCGGCCACGGCCGGAAGCACTTGACCGCCACCGCCCCGATGCTGACCCCGTCCTCGCGCAGCTCGTCGACGACGTCCTCGATCGTGCCGAGCACCGAGCCGAGCGCGACGACCACCGTCTCCGCGTCGTCGGCGCGGTAGGTGCGCACGAGGCCGCCGGAGCGGCGCCCGAACGCCGACTCGAAGTCCGCGGCGATGCGTGGGATCGCGTCGAGCGCCTGCATCTGCGTGGCGTGCATGAGGTACTTGACCTCCATGAACGCCTCCGGCCCCACCATCGCGCCGATCGTCACCGGGTCCGCGGGGTCGAGGACCTGCCGTGGCGCGTACGGCGGCAGGAACGCGTCGACGGCGTCCTGGGCGGGGACGTCGACCTCCTCGAAGGCGTGGGTGAGGATGAACCCGTCCATGCAGACCATGACCGGCACCGAGAGCTCCTCGGCCAGCCGGTAGGCCTGGACGTGCAGGTCGCACGCCTCCTGGTTGGACTCGGCGTAGAGCTGGATCCAGCCCGAGTCACGCTGGGACATCGAGTCCGAGTGGTCGTTCCAGATGTTGATCGGGGCACCGATCGCACGGTTCGCGACCGTCATGACGATCGGCAGGCCCAGCCCGGACGCGTTGTAGAGCGCCTCGGCCATGAAGAGCAGGCCCTGGCTGGCGGTCGCCGTGTAGGCGCGGGCCCCGGTGGCCGAGGCGCCGATCGCCACGGACATCGCCGCGAACTCCGACTCGACCTTGACGTACTCGCACGGCGCGAGCGCCCCTGTCCGGACGAGGTCGGAGAGATGCTCGACGATGTGCGTCTGCGGCGAGATGGGGTAGGCGCAGATCACCTCGGGCCGGCAGCGCGCGACGGTCTCGGCGACCGCCTGCGAGCCCTCCATCTGCTCAAGCACGGCTGCCCGCCTCCGCCCGTTCGGTCACGATCTCGTAGGCCGCGGTCGCGGCGGCCGCGTTGCGTTCGCCCAGCGTGCCCGCGAAGCGGCGGCGGACGGCCGTGGTCACCGCCGCGATCGAGACGAGGCCGACGAAGCCCGCGAACGCGCCGAGCAGCACGGCGCCCGGCATCGGCCGCCCGAGGTGCTCCCTGGCGATGTCGGTGGCGGGGATGGTCATCAGCCGGCCGGCCCCGATCCGGTCGACGATGTCGCCGAGGCCGAGCTCGTCGGCGCCCTTCACCGAGTTGATCAGCACGCGGCCCTCCGCTGCGAGCCCGGCGAAGACGTCCACCTGGTGCAGGAGGGTCGGGTCCTGGACGATCAGCACGTCCGGCCGGGAGATCGGCTCGCGGGTGCGGATCGGTTTCTCGTCGATCCGACAGAAGGCGACGACCGGGGCGCCGGTGCGCTCCGAGCCGAAGCTCGGGAACGCCTGCGCGTGCCAGCCGTCGACGAAGGCCGCGGTCGAGAGCATCTCGGCCGCGGTGACGGCCCCCTGCCCGCCCCGGCCGTGGATCCGGACCTGGTGCATCGGTCGGTCGCCCCCTGTTCCCGCGCCGGGCCCGCGGGCCCGCTGACGCCCTCAGATCTACGGGCCGGCGACGGGCCGGCGTAGAGGTCGAAGGTCCCGCCGGCAGGGGCGGACCGGTCATGCTCCGGTCAGCTCGGCGAGCGCAGGCGCGCGGCCCGGCCCGAGCTGCTCGCGCAGCGCGGCGCCGAGCGAGCGGTGCTCCGCGGGCGCGGCCCGGGTGTGCGCGGCGAACCACAGCTCGCCACGCGGCCCCGCCAGCACCCGCCGCCAGTACGCGACGGCGAGGACCCGGGGCAGCCGCAGGTAGAGCGCCCGCAGGTTGCCGGGGATCTCCCGGTTGCCGTGGTCGCGCAGCACCGTGAAGGCCTCGGCCGTCGCCCGGACCACGAGCTCGAGCAGGCGGCGGTCGCGGGCGAGCCGCGCGGGGTCCGTGTCGACCCGCGCCAGTCCCAGCGCCATCGGCACCACGAAGGCGGCGTGCGCGAGCAGCCAGCCCTCGGCGTCCGCGCTGCGCTGCACGGGGAACCCGGCGCCGCGGAAGGCCGCGGCGACCGGGCCGGTCCGCGCGACCTCGTCCGGCCCGGCGGCGGCCAGCATCGTGCGCTGCTGGCGGATCGTCACGAAGCGGACGACCTCGCCGTCGCGGACGCCGGCGACGGCGGGGAACCCGAACAGTGCCCGCCCGCCGAGCGCGTCCCGGAGCGCGCGAACGCGCCCGGCGGTGTTCCCGAGGAACAGGACGTCGGCCCGGACGTCGTCGAGCAGCGGGAGGACGCCGTCGAGCTGGTCGTGGCCGACCGCGACGAGCACCAGGTCGACCGGTCCGTCGAGGTCGGCCGGAGCGCCCACCACGCCGACGTCGCGCCTGCGCTCGACCCGGCCCGTGGCGGCGTCGTGCAGCACGAGGCCGTTGGCGTCGAGGTCCGCCCGCCGCCGCTGCCGGGCCACGAGCGTCACCGGGTGGCCGCTGCCCGCCAGTCGCGCGGCGTAGACGCTGCCGACGACCCCAGCGCCCACGACCAGAACCCGCACGGGAGCAGGCTAGGGAGGAGTCGGGGCCCGCGGTCACGGGCGAAGGTCCGCACGGTACGGGACCCCGACCGCCGGTCCGCCTCAAGTCCGTCCCAAGAACGTTCCGTCCCGGCGGCAACCCGCTCCACACTGTGCCGCGTCAGTGTGCGGCGTCCGGACAGGACACGTCGACGGAGGTGCGCGATGGGCGACACCTGGGGCATCAGCGGCCCGGACTTCCTGCTCGGGTACGCGGTCGTCGCCGTGCTCGTGCTGGTCCTCGCGCTCCGGACGCGCCGGGCGATCGCTCGGAACCGCTCGGCCGAACCGGTCCCCGGGATCACCGCGCGGCCGCACGACGTCGCCAACCTCAACGGCGGCCCCGAGCTGGCCGTCGTCTCCGCGCTCGCGGCGCTGCGGCTGCGGGGCGCGGTCCGGTCGGACCGCGGCATGGCGCAGACCGTGCCGGGCACCGACCCCGGATCCGACGAGCTGGAGCGGGCCGTGCACGCGTCCCTGCGCACGCCCGTCCACCGCAGGCGGATCCCGGCGCAGCCCTTGGTCGCCGGTGCGCTGCTGGCGACGCTGCGCAGACGGCCGTACCGTTGACAGTGCAGTAAGTTATATTAACAGACACATTATGTGTTCGCCAGGATTCTCAACAAGCCGATTGTGATGGAAGAGTTTGGTATTTGACGCGACAGTGAATTTTATGATGCAAGCTCACCTACATCAATTAGAGATAGACTTCAAAAAGATTTTAGGACTGATAGCTGATAGTGCTGCATCGGGCTCTCCAATTCCCGGATCAAATTTTTGGGGATGGGGTGGTGAAGCTCGAACTCCAAATTCTGATTTTAAATCTACTCGCCGAGGAGATCCGTTTAGAGGATATTCTCCTCAAGAACCTGCAGGGATTAAATTCTGTTTTTGATACGGATACTTCAACAATTAACGTTTTAGAAAATATAGCTGAACGGTTAAAAACTATTGACTTGAAACCTGGTTATTCATTATCAAAATAAATTTTAAATATTCTTTTGTCACAAAGTGAGTTTTGACTTAATCGGATCAATTTAGAAGTCCTTTATTATAATTTGTACTAAACATTTCTTTCTAATTATTGTCTATCATCTTAGATGAAAATAACATACAAATAAATTATTAAATTTATAACTGATTATTATTATGATAAAATGTAAAAATTGTAAATCAGTAAAAAACCTCATCATTAAAGAAAAATAATTGGTATTGAATGGCATTATTTATGTCATCTGCATAAAAAACCAATTTAGAAATATATGACTTTAAGTGTACTTGATATCTCCATTATAGTTGGCTACCTAATTCTTGTAGTTTTTTTGGGGATTGTCCTTTCTAAAAGAGCTTCAAAAAATATTGATAATTATTTTCTCGGCGG
>CAVSJZ010000003.1:0-32063 GCA_963728105.1 uncultured Actinomycetota bacterium
GTGGTGAGTGCGTCGCGGACCGCGGCCGTCACGCTGCCCTCCAGCTCCACGTCCGGCCCGGGCAGGTCGACGGAGACCGGCGCGGGGCCCGCGTCCCCGACGGCGCGCTCGATCTTGGCCGTCGCCAGCCGCACGCGGCCGTGTCGACCACGCCGGGCACGTCGGCGAGCGTCCGCAGCGCGACCAGCAACGCCGTCGCCTCTGCCGTCGTCAGCCGGACGGGCCGCGCAGCCCGGCGTCCTCGGTGACGGTCACGGTGTCGCCGGAGAACGACAGGTCGATCAGGTCGCCGGGCCCGTAGCCCGGCAGGCCGCACATCCCAGCAGGTCCAGGTCGCGGCGCAGCTGCTGCTCTTCGATGCCGAAGTCGGCCGCGGCCTCGGCGATCGGGATGCCGGGCCGGGCGAGCAGGTACGGCACGAGCGACAGCAGCCGCGGCAGCCGCTCGGTGGTGCTCCGGCCCGTCACGGCCCGGCCGCCGGCGGGCTCACGGCGCGGGCACCGGGTCGGCGGCCTCGTGCGCCGCCGCGGCCGCCGCCCAGCTCGCGCGCACCGCCGAGACCAGCGCCTCCGGGCCGAGCGGGACGACGTCCGGCCCGTGCCCGGCGATCCAGCGCGCGACCGTGTCGACCCGGCGCAGGTCGAGCTCCAGCTCGTCGCCCGGCCGCCCGTTCCGCTCCCGGTGGGCGACCAGGCGACCGAGCCGGCGCAGGCCGTGCGCGCGCCCGGCGGCGACCCACACGCGGGCCGTGCCCGTCACCGGCGGCGGCTCGACGGTGCGGCGGACCATGCCAAGGAGGTCGACCCCCGGCGGCACGGCGACCGCGCCGCCCGGCCCGATCATGCGCACCGGGGCCAGGATGCGCGAGAGGCGGAACGAGCGGGGCGCGGCCCGGTCGCGGTCGTGCCCGACGAGGTACCAGCGGCCCCGCCAGGACACGACGCCCCACGGCTCCACCGTGCGCCGCACGATCTCGCCGGCGGGCCCGCCGCGCCGGTGGTCGAACGTGACGGCCCGGCCCGCCTGGACGGCGGCCAGCAGCGGCGCGAAGGCCGGGTCGCCGCCGCCGACGCGCGGCTGGACCAGGCCCGCCTGCTCGTCGACCTCGACGCCCGCCGCGCGCAGCTTGAGCAGGGCGCCACGGGCCGGACCGGCCAGCTCGGGCGAGTCCCACAGGCGCGCGGCGAGCGCGACGGCGGCGGCCTCGTCGGGTTCGAGGTCGATCTCGCCCAGCTCGTAGTCCTGGCGCGCGATGCGGTAGCCCTCCGTCGTCTCCGCGAAGCCGCGGCCGCTCTCCAGTGGCACGCCGAGCTCGCGCAGCTCGGTCTTGTCCCGCTCGAACATGCGGAAGAACGCCTCGTCGTTCGGCGCGTCGGCGTAGCCGGGCACGGTGGACCGGATGCGCTCGGCGCTCAGGTACTGGCGGGTCGACAGCAGGCAGAGCACCAGGTTGACCAGACGCTCGGCCCGTGCGGAGGACACGCAGGCATGGTACGGCCGGGCCCGCCCGGCCCGCCGCCAGCCGGGCAGGATCGCCGTGCACGCCACCGCTGTCTCATCCTGCGACACCGCCGGGCCCGGGGCGCCGGTGAGGGGAAGGCTGCGGAGATGGCCGAGCCGGAGACGTTCAACCCGTGGACCGTCGTCAACCTCGTCTTCCACCACCTCGCCGACCACGGCCTGCATCCGGTGCTCGGCGACGCCGGTGACCCGTGCGTGCCGGCCACCGCGCTGCTGCGCGCCATGGGCATCGAGCCGGGCCGCAACGACGAGACCGTGAGCTCCTCGCACGTGCAGGACCGGCTCGCGGAGATCCGCGAACGGTTCCTCGGCGAATCCTGACCGCCCGCCGTCCCGACCCAACGAACGGCACTTTCGTTCAAACCTATGGAACGAAAGTGCCGTTCGTTAGTAGAGGCAGGTGGGGTCAGAGGCTCGCGATCAGCCGGTCGACCCGCTCGTCGACCGAGCGGAACGGGTCCTTGCACAGGACCGTGCGCTGGGCCTGGTCGTTGAGCTTGAGGTGGACCCAGTCCACGGTGAAGTCGCGGCCGGCGGCCTGGGCTGCGGCGATGAAGTCGCCCCGCAGCTTGGCCCGGGTCGACTGCGGCGGGGCGTCCTTGGCGAGCTCGATCTCCCCGTCGTCCGTGACGCGGTCGACCATGCCCTTGCGCTGGAGCAGGTCGAACAGCCCGCGGCCACGCCGGATGTCGTGGTAGGCCAGGTCGAGCTGGGCGATGCGGGGATGGGCCAGCTCCATGTCGTTCCGGGCGCGGTAGCGCTCGACGAGCCGGTGCTTGATCGCCCAGTCGATCTCCCGGTCGATCAGGGCGAGGTTGCCGGACTCCACCGCGTGCAGGACCCGCCCCCACAGCTCGACGACGCGGCGCATCGTCGGGTCCTCGCTGCCGCGCGTCTCCAGGTGCTCGACCGCGCGGGCGTGGTACTCGCGCTGGATGTCCAGCGCCGACGCCTCGCGCCCGCCAGCCAGCCGGACCGTCCGCCGGCCCGTCAGGTCGTGGCTGATCTCGCGGATCGCGCGGATCGGGTTGTCCAGGGTGAAGTCCTTGAACTGGACCCCCGCCTCGACCATCTCCAGCACCAGCGTCGCGGACCCGACCTTGAGCAGCGTCGTGACCTCGGACATGTTCGAGTCGCCGACGATCACGTGCAGCCGCCGGTAGCGCTCGGCGTCGGCGTGCGGCTCGTCGCGGGTGTTGATGATGGGCCGCGAGCGGGTCGTCGCCGAGGAGACGCCCTCCCAGATGTGCTCGGCGCGCTGCGAGAGGCAGTAGACGGCGCCCCGGGGCGTCTGCAGCACCTTGCCGGCGCCGCAGATGAGCTGGCGGGTCACGAGGAAGGGCAGCAGGACGTCGGCGATCCGGGAGAACTCGCCCGCCCGGGCGACCAGGTAGTTCTCGTGGCAGCCGTAGGAGTTGCCCGCGGAGTCGGTGTTGTTCTTGAACAGGTAGATGTCGCCGCCGATGCCCTCGTCGATCAGCCGGCGCTCGGCGTCGACCAGCAGGTCCTCGAGGATCCGCTCGCCCGCCTTGTCGTGGGCGACGAGCTGGGCGAGCGAGTCGCACTCCGCGGTCGCGTACTCGGGGTGGCTGCCCACGTCGAGGTAGAGCCGCGCGCCGTTGCGCAGGAACACGTTCGACGAGCGCCCCCAGGAGACGACCCGGCGGAACAGGTAGCGGGCCACCTCGTCCGGGGAGAGGCGTCGCTGGCCGTGGAAGGTGCAGGTGACCCCGAACTCGGTCTCGACACCGTAGATCCGCCGCTGCATTGGTTCAGCGTAGGCGGAAGGGGGCCCGCTGTGGCACCTCCGTGACGACGGGTTCGCGGCGGGTCACCCGACCTGCGGGTCGCCGCACCCCGCAGGCGCCCTCGCCCCGGACGGCCCCGGTCGGTCCGGGACCCCGCCGGGCGCCGCCGGTGTCATCCGACATCCGGCGCATCCGGGCCCTAAGGTGACCGGATGATCGGTAAGGCCGACCGGGCCGTCTCGCGCGGCGTCGCCGACCTGCCGGCCGGTCCGCTGGACACGGCCATGCTGGCGCTGACGCGCTCGGCGAACCACAGCGTGCTCTGGTGCGGCGTCGCCGCGGCGCTCGCGGCCCGGCGCGGCACCACCCGCAGGGCCGCCGCCCGTGGCCTGCTGGCCATCGCGCTCACCAGCACCCTGGCGAACGGGGCGCTCAAACGGGCGCTCCCGCGGCGCCGGCCCGCCGCGTCGGCCCTGCCGTCGAGCCAGACGCTGCCGCGCCCCCCGACGTCGTCCTCGTTCCCGTCCGGGCACGCCGCGAGCGCAGCGGCGTTCCTGACCGGCGTCGCGATGGAGAGCCCGCGGGCCGCGCTGGCCGTCGCGCCGCTCGCGGCCGGCGTGGCGTACTCGCGCGTCCACGTCGGCGTGCACTGGGCGTCGGACGTCGCGGCCGGTGCGGCCATCGGCACGGGCGTCGCGCTCGCGACGCGGCGCTGGTGGCCCGTACGGGCCAGCGACGAGGCGCGGGCCCGCCCGGTCGGCACCGTGCCGGACCTGCCGCGCGGCGCCGGCCTGGTGATACTGGCCAACCAGCGGTCCGGGCCGTCGGACACCGACCCGGCCGGCGAGCTGGCCGCGGTGTTCCCGGAGGCGACCGTCCTGCTCGCCGACCCGGAGCGCGACCTGACCGAGCAGCTCCACGACGCCGTCCGGCGGACGAGTGCGGAGGTGCGCGCGGTCGGCGTGGCCGGCGGGGACGGCTCGGTCGCGGCGGCGGCCACCGTGGCCGGCAAGCTCGGCCTGCCGCTCGTGGTCGTCCCGACCGGCACCCTCAACCACTTTGCCCGCGACGTCGGCGTCTACGACCTGCAGGAGGCCGTCGACGCCACCGGGGCGGGCGAGGCCGTCGCCGTCGACCTCGGGCTGGTCGACGTCCACCCGGGGCACGAGGCCGACCCGCCGTCGCCGGACGTGGTGCGCCAGCGGTGCTTCCTCAACACCGCGAGCCTGGGCTCCTACCCGGACCTGGTGCGCCTGCGCGAGCGCTGGCAACCCCGCCTCGGAAAGTGGCCGGCGTTCGCGGCCGCGCTGGTCGTCGTCCTGCGCCGAGCGGAGCCGGTCCGGATCCGCGTGGACGGCCGCTGGCTCGCGGTGTGGTTCCTGTTCGTCGGCAACGGCCCCTACCATCCGCCCGGCTTCGTCCCGTCCTTCCGCCCGGCGCTGGACACGGGGCTGCTCGACGTCCGGTGGCTGCGGGCCGACCTGCGGTTCGCGCGGCTGCGGGCCCTCGGCGGGCTGCTCACCGGCGCGATCGGGCACAGCCGCGTCTACCACCACCGGTTGGTGGACGAACTCGACGTCGAGCTCGCTAAGCCGGGCACCCTGGCCACCGACGGCGAGGTCGTCGAGACGGCCGGGCGCTACACCTTCCGGGTGGCTCCCGGACGCATCCCGGTCTACCGGCGCGACGAGGGGCGCTGGCCGGACCGGGACCGGCCGTACCAGCGGGTCTAGGTTCCCCCGGCCCCGGTCCCCCCGGTCCCGGTCTCCTCCGTCCCCGCCTCGGCGTCGGCCCCTGCCTCGGCCGGGGCGTCAACGGCGCGGTTGGCGGCCGGCAGGAGGTCGCGCAGGACCGCTCCGGTGAGCCGCCGGAACGTCCGGCCGGCCCGCGACCGGTCGAGGACGGCGACCTCGAGGGAGCCGGCACCCAGCGTGCGGCTGCCCTGGCCGTTGCCGCCGCCCGGCGACGAGGCCTCCAGGCCGTCGACGGCGACGGCGACCGCCTCCGCGAGCTCGAGTCCGGGCCGGTAGGTGTCCCTGACCTTCGCCGATATCGGCTCCGTCGTGCCGCCCATCACCACGAACGGCTCGTCGAAGATCGAGCCGTCGTAGGTGATCCGGTAGAGCTGGTCGCGGTCGGGCGTCGGGCCGACCTCGGCGAGGCAGAGCTCGACCTCGTATGGCTTGTACTGCTCGGTGAACGTGACGCCCAGCGCCTGCGAATAGACGTTGGCGAGCATCCGGCCGGAGACGTCGCGGCGGTCGTAGGAGTAGCCGCGCACGTCGGCGACCCGGATGCCGGCCGAGCGGAGCTTGTCGAACTCGTTGTAGCGCCCGACCGCGGCGAAGCCGATCCGGTCGTAGATCTCCGAGATCTTCCGCAGCGCCGTCGACCGGTTCTCCGCTATGAACAGCACGCCGCCCGCGTAGGGCAGCACGACGACGCTGCGGCCGCGCGCGATGCCCTTGCGCGCCAGCTCGGACTTGTCGCGCAGGAGCTGGTCGACGGAGGAGTAGAACGGCATGGTCATGGGTTCAGCCCCCCGGGTTCTCGGTGCGACCGGCCACGACCGCCGCCACCACGGCCGCCATCTCGTCCTCCGGGTGGCGCACTGCGCCCTCCGCGGTGATCGAGACGACGCTCGGGTAGATCCGCCGCGTCAGGTCCGGCCCGCCCGTTGCGGAGTCGTCGTCCGCGGCGTCGTAGAGCGACTCGACGGCGTTGCGGACGGTGGTGGGCAGGTCGGCGTCGGTGTGGTGGCGCTTCTTGAGCGCGGACTTCGCGAAGACCGAGCCGGAGCCGATCGAGTGGTAGCCGCCCCACTCGTCGTAGCGGCCGCCGGTGGCGTCGTAGGTGACGATCCGGCCGGCCTTGGCCGGCTCGGCGTCGGTGTCGTACCCGACGAACAGCGGCAGCGCGACGAAGCCCTGCATCGCCGCGCCCAGGTTGCCCGCGACCATGCTCGCCAGCTGGTTGGTCTTGCCCTCCAGGGAGAGCGCGACGCCCTCCATCTTCTCGTAGTGCTCCAGCTCGACCCCGAACAGGCGCACCATCTGCAGGGCGATCCCCGCCGAGCCCGCGATGCCGACGGCCGAGTGGCTGTCGGTGATGTAGACCTTCTCCATGTCCCGCTGGGCGATCACGTTGCCGGCGGTCGCCCTGCGGTCGCCCGCGATGAGGACGCCCTCGGCGAACACCAGCGCGACGATCGTCGTCCCGTGCGGGACGGCGAGGTCCGGCCGGGCACTCGCGGGCAGGCGGTCGCCGCGGTCGCGGTCGGCGAGGCCGGCCCCGGGGAGCAGGTGCGGCGCGTGCGCGCTGACGAACTGGGTGAACGACGAGGGACCGGGCTCGAGGTACGCCCCCAGCCCGGGAACGGCCGGCGGGCGGGACTGGCTGGTCAGGGTGGCGCCTCTCTCCGTGCGGGGCCCGAGTCGAGGTCGGGTTCTGGTCGTGCGGGCTGTCTCGGCGGTGCGGGCGGGGTGAGGCTACTCGCCGCCCTTCTGGACGTAGGCGCGGACGAAGTCCTCGGCGTTCTCCTCCAGGACGTCGTCGATCTCGTCGAGGATCGTGTCGACGTCCTCGCCCAGCTTCTCGCGGCGCTCCTGGCCGGCCGCCGCGGCGTCGCCCGCCTCGTCGTCGTCGCCGCCACCGCCGCCCTGCCGCTTGGTCTGCTCCTGGGACATGCCGCCTCCTGCTCTCGCGTGCTCACCAAACCTTAACCCGGAGCACCGACGGAACGGGGGCGGTCACGCCGTGGTGATCTCCTCGAGACCCTCGCGTTCGCTGCCGACGAACGGCCCTTTCGTCCGAACCCAGGGAACGAAAGGTCCGTTCGTGGGTCAGGACAGCGGGGTTCAGCCGCGGGTCAGGGCCTCGACCAGGTCCTCGGCCGTCGCCGAGCCGTCGATCAGCTCCCCGACGTGGCGGCGCGTGCCCCGCAGCGGTTCCAGCGTCGGGATGCGCACGAGCGACTCGCGGCCGAGGTCGAAGATGACCGAGTCCCACGACGCCGCGGCGACCTCGCCGGGGTAGCGCTCGAGGCAGCGGCCCCGGAAGTAGGCCCGGGTGTCGTCCGGCGGCGTCCGCATGGCCGCCACCACGGCGTCCTCGCCCACCAGGCGCTTGATCGAGCCGCGGGTGGCGAGCCGGTTGTAGAGGCCCTTCGCCATCCGGACGTCGGCGTACTGCAGGTCGACCAGGTGCAGCCGCGGCGCGTCCCACGCCAGCCCGTCGCGCTCGCGGTAGCCCTCCAGCAGGCGCAGCTTGGCCGTCCAGTCCAGCCGGTCCGCGGTCGAGAGCGGATCGCGGGCGAGGTCGTCGAGCACCTCGCCCCAGAGCGCGAGGACCTCGGCGGTCGCCTCGTCGACGTCGGCGCCCATCGTGTTCTCGACGTGCTTGCAGGCCTTCTCGTAGTACGCCCGCTGGACCTCCAGCGCCGTCATCTTCTTGCCTTCGACCGTCTCGACCAGCAACGTGAGGCCCGGGTCGTGGCTGATGCGGTGGACCGAGCGGACCGGTTCGGCGAGGCGCAGCTCGTCGAACCGCACCCCCTTCTCGATCATGTCGAGGACCAGCGCGGTCGTGCCGACCTTCAGCAGCGTCGAGTACTCGCTCATGTTCGCGTCGCCGATGATGACGTGCAGGCGCCGGTACTTGTCGGCGTCGGCGTGCGGCTCGTCGCGGGTGTTGATGATGCCGCGCTTGAGCGTGGTCTCCAGGCCGACCTCGACCTCGATGTAGTCGGCCCGCTGCGAGAGCTGGTAGCCCGCCTCGTCGCCGGACGCCCCGCGCCCGACGCGCCCGGCGCCGCAGACGACCTGGCGGGTGACGAAGAACGCCGTGAGGCCGGCCACGATCGACGGGAACGTCGTCTGGCGGCCCATCAGGTAGTTCTCGTGGGAGCCGTAGCTCGCGCCCTTCCCGTCGACGTTGTTCTTGTAGAGCTGGATGCGCGGCGCGCCCGGCACGGTGGCCGCCCGCATCGCGGCCTCCTCCATGACGCGCTCGCCCGCCTTGTCCCAGATCACGACGTCGCGGGGGGTGAGGACCTCCGGCGTCGAGAACTCGGGGTGGGCGTGGTCGACGTAGAGGCGCGCGCCGTTGGTCAGGATGACGTTGGCGGCGCCCAGGTCGTCGAGCTCGGAGTCGCCGGCGTTGTGCAGCGTCGGTGCGGACAGGTCGAACCCGCGGGCGTCGCGCAGCGGCGACTCCACCTCGTAGTCCCAGCGGGCCCGGCGGGAGCGCGGGATGTCGGCGGCCGCCGCATAGGCCAGCACGACCTGGGTCGAGGTGATGACGGGGTTTGCGGTGGGGTCGCCGGGCACCGAGATGCCGTACTCGACCTCGGTCCCCATGATGCGGCGCGCGGTCATGGGTCGAGACTAACCGTGTGAGGGCCGCCGACGAGCCCGTCGCCCTCTACGACGCCGACGGGAACGAGACCGGGGTCGCGCCGCGAGGCGTCGTGTACCGCGACGGGCTGTGGCACGCGGCGACCGCGGTGCTGGTGCGCAGCGGCGACGGGGAGCGCGTCGTGCTGCACCGGCGCACCGACACCAAGATGATCTTTCCCGGTGCATGGGACTGCTGGGCGGGCGGGGTGCTCGGGCCCGGCGAGGACCCGCTCGACGGCGCCCGCCGGGAGCTCGAGGAGGAGCTCGGGGTCACCGGAACGGACCTCGAGCCGCTCCCCCGCTTCGCCTACGCCGGCTCGGGGGTCCGCTACCACGTCTTCGCGTACGAGACGCGCTGGGACGGGCCGCTGCGGCCGCAGCCGGCGGAGGTCGCCTGGGTCGGCTGGGTCACGCTGGGCCAGCTGCGGGAGCGGCTCGCGGACCCGCGACGCTGGCCGTTCGCGGACGACGGGCGGGCCGGCATCGAGCGCTGGCTCGCGGGCAGGGCGAGCGGTTGAGGCGCGTCAGGCGGGCTCGGCCGGCCACGTCGGACCGTCGGGCAGGTGCGCGATCAGGGCCTCGCTGATCTCGCGCAGCGCCCGCTGCTGGGCCGGGCTCAGGACGTCGAACAGCAGCGTGCGCACCTCCTCGACGTGGCCCCTCGCCGCACTGTCGAGCCGCGCGAGGCCCGCGTCGGTCAGCTCGGCCAGCTGACCCCGCCGGTCGGACTCGCAGGGCGTGCGGCGGATCCAGCCGGCCTCCTCCATGCGCGCCACGGCGTGCGAGAGCCGGCTGCGCGAGGCGAGCGAGGTGGAGGCCAGCTCGCTCATCCGCAGCGTGCGGCCGGGCGCCTCGGACAGCCGGACGAGGATCTCGTAGTACGCGTGCGGCAGCCCGGCGCCCTGCTGGAGCTGGCGCTCGATGCGGTCGAAGAACAGGCGGCTCGCCGTGACGAAGCTCCGCCACGTCTGCTGCTCCTCGGCGTCCAGCCAGCGCGTGTGATCCATCGCACCCCCCGGGAACAGTTGAACTCTCAACTCGTTGGTACTAGTGTGACGCTCAACAGATGAGCGTTCAACAACATGGGAGGTCCACGATGACCACGGCGACGCAGATCCCCGGCTTCCTGGCCGGAACCTGGGACATCGACCCGGTGCACTCCGACGTCTCCTTCAGCGTCCGCCACATGATGGTGAGCAAGGTACGCGGGCGCTTCGCGACGTTCTCCGGAGAGATCACCACCGGGGCCGGCATCACCGATTCGAGCGTCACGGCCACCATCGACGCGACGTCGATCGACACCAACAACGAGCAGCGCGACGGGCACATCCGCTCCGCCGACTTCTTCGACGTCGAGAACCACCCGACGTGGACGTTCGTCTCGACGGGCGTCCGCGAGGACGGCGGCGACCTCTACCTCGACGGCAACCTGACGATCAAGGGCGTCACCCGCCCGGTGTCGCTCGAGCTGGAGCCGGGCGGCTTCGGCCCGGACGCCTACGGCGGCACCCGCACCGGCTTCACGGCGACGACGACCATCAACCGCAACGACTTCGGCGTCGACATCTCGATGCCGCTGGACGGCGGCGGCGTCGTGGTCGGCGACAAGGTGCAGGTCACCCTCGAGATCGAGGCCGTGCTGCGCCAGTCCTGACGCGCTCCCCGAACGACCTCTCCACGGTCCCGGGCCCTGCGGGGTCCGGGACCGTGTCGTCCGCGCGGTCCGGCTCGGCCCCGCCCGATCGGCGCACGGCGGCTACGGTCGGACCGTGGCCTACGCCGAGCACGCTCCACCCGCTCCCCTGCGGGGGCTGGTCGAGTGCGGCTGGACGGCGATGAGCCCGGCGGGCGAGCGCGCGGCCGTGCTGCCCGACGGCTGCATGGACCTCGTCTGGACCGGGACGCGGCTGCTGGTGGCCGGCCCGGACACCACGGCAGTGCCCGCGGACCGGCCCGCCGGCGTGCGGTCGGCCGGGCTGCGCTTCCGGCCGGGCGCGCTGCCGTCCCTGCTGGGCGTGCCGGCGAGCGCGCTGCGCGACCGGCGCGTGCCGCTCGCGGACGTGGCGCCCGGGCTGGACGCGGCAGTGCGCCCCCGGCTGGAGGACGGCGACCCCGCCCTGCCGTTGCTCGCCGAGGCCGCGCTGCGGCTCCCGGGCCACCCGCCCGACCGCACCCTCGCCGCGGTCGCGGCGCAGCTCGCCCCCGGCACCGGCGCGGACGTCTCGGTCGCGGGCATCGCCGAGGCGCTCGGCTGCACCACACGCACCCTGCACCGGCGCTGCCACGAGGCGTTCGGCTACGGGCCCGCGGTGCTGCGGCGGGTGCTGCGGTTCCGCCGGGCGGTGGCGCTGCTCGCCGGCGGCGTCCCACCGGCCGCGGCCGCCGCCCGCGCCGGCTACGCCGACCAGCCGCACCTCTCGCGCGAGGTCAGGGCACTCGCCGGCCGGACGCCGGCTCAGCTCGCCAGCGCCGCGAACAGGTCCACGCCGTTGCCGTCGGGGTCGAGCACGACGGCGTAGCGCTGCCCCCAGAACGCGTCGAACGGCGCGACCGCGCTCTCGTGCCCGGCGGCGACGATCTCGGCGTGCAGCGCGTCGACCGCGCCGGGGTCGGGCAGCAGGAACGCGAGGTCGGTCCGCCCGCCCCGCACGGCCGTCCAGGACGGGTGGAACGAGCGGATCACGTCCTCGGTGTCGAACGCCAGCCGCATCCCGCCGGGCAGCACGAGGTCGACGTGCGGCTCGGTGTCGGCGGCGGCGGGAGCGTCGATCCCGAGCAGACGGTAGAAGGCCAGCGACTTCGCCATGTCCGAGACGACGATGCCGATCATGTCCAGCCGGGGTGTGGTCATGCGAGCGACGCTAGGCCCACGGGCGGGGGGTGGTCGTGAACGGATCGGACAGGACGCAACGAACGGCACTTTCGTTCAAAGGTTTGAACGAAAGTGCCGTTCGTTGCGTCGTTGCGGGGCGTTCCTACAGGTACTGGCCGGTGTTGCTGGCCGTGTCGATCGCCCGGCCTGACTCGGCGTTCTTCCCGGTGACGAGCGTGCGGATGTAGACGATCCGCTCGCCCTTCTTGCCGGAGATGCGCGCCCAGTCGTCCGGGTTCGTGGTGTTGGGCAGGTCCTCGTTCTCGGCGAACTCGTCGACGATGGCGTCGAGCAGGTGCTGCACGCGCAGGCCGGGCTGGCCCGTCTCGAGCACCGACTTGATCGCCGCCTTCTTCGAGCGGTCGACGATGTTCTGGATCATCGCGCCGGAGTTGAAGTCCTTGAAGTAGAGCGTCTCCTTGTCGCCGTTGGCGTAGGTGACCTCCAGGAACCGGTTCTCGTCCGTCTCGTCGTACATCCGCTCGACGATCCGCTGGATCATCGCGTCGAAGCACGCCTTCCGGTCGCCGCCGAACTCGGCGAGGTCGTCGGCGTGGATCGGCAGCGTGCCGGTGAGGTACTTGGAGAAGATGTCCTGCGCCGCCTCGGCGTCCGGCCGCTCGATCTTGATCTTGACGTCCAGGCGGCCGGGCCGCAGGATCGCCGGGTCGATCATGTCCTCGCGGTTGGACGCGCCGATGACGATGACGTTCTCCAGGCCCTCGACGCCGTCGATCTCGGCGAGCAGCTGGGGCACGATCGTCGTCTCGACGTCGGAGCTGACCCCGGACCCGCGGGTGCGGAAGATCGAGTCCATCTCGTCGAAGAACACGATGACCGGGGTGCCGGCCGACGCCTTCTCGCGGGCCCGCTGGAAGATCAGCCGGATGTGCCGCTCGGTCTCGCCGACGAACTTGTTGAGCAGCTCGGGGCCCTTGATGTTGAGGAAGAACGCCCGGCCCTCGTCGGGGTCGTCGCCGCGGACGGCGGCCACCTTCTTGGCCAGCGAGTTGGCCACGGCCTTGGCGATCAGCGTCTTGCCGCAGCCGGGCGGGCCGTAGAGCAGCACGCCCTTCGGCGGGCGCAGCTCGTACTCGCGGAACAGCTCGGCGTGCAGGAACGGCAGCTCGACCGCGTCGCGGATCTGCTCGATCTGCCGGAACAGGCCGCCGATGTCGTTGTAGTCGACGTCGGGCACCTCCTCCAGCACCAGGTCCTCGACCTCGGCCTTGGGCACGCGCTCGTAGGCGTAGCCGGCCTTCGTGTCGACCAGGAGCGAGTCGCCGGGCTTGAGCGGGACGAGGTCGGGGTCGGCCGGGTCGACGAGCGGCGCGGCCAGCCACACCACGCGCTCCTCGTCGGCGTGCCCGACCACGAGCGCCCGGCCGGCCACCTCGCCGTTCGCCTCGGACAGGACCTCGCGCAGCGCGCAGACCTCGCCGATGCGCTCGAAGTCACCCGCCTCGACGACGGTCAGCGCCTCGTTGAGGCGCACGGTCTGCCCGCACCGCAGGCCGGACGTGTCGACCGCCGGCGACACCGCCACGCGCATGCGGCGACCGGAGGTGAACACGTCGACCGTCTCGTCCGGGAACCGGGCGAGGAACACGCCGTAGCCGCTGGGCGGCTGGGCGAGCCGGTCGACCTCCTCGCGGAGCGCGACCAGCTGGCTGCGCGCCTCCTTGAGGGTCTCGGTGAGCTTCTCGTTGCGGGCCGAGAGCTGGGCCAGCCTGCTGGCCGACTCGGCGAGCCGCTGCTCGAGGACACGCGCGTGGCGCGGGGACTCGGTGAGCTTGCGGCGCAGGAGCGCGACTTCCTCCTCGAGGAAGCGGATCTGGGCCGCGGCCTCGCCGTCGGCCGCACCTCCGCTGCCGTCCCTGCCGGGACCGTCGTAAGGGCTCACGGCATCCTCCCTCCGTGCAGATGCTTGCTCCGCAGGCTCCGCTCGGTGTTCCGATTTTCCTAACGGTACCCGGCCATCCGCGTGTCCGAGGTCTGGCGTTGAGGTGACGCATCGCTCAGAACCGGTGCCCGCTCCGCACACCTCGCTCAGCCGGTCGGCACCTTGACGGGCGCACCGTCAGGCGCTCCGTGAACAGCACGTTTCCGGGACGATCTTCTCAGCGGGACGTCGGGCGGCGCTGCGGCCGGGGGGGCACGACGCCGTCGGCGAGCCGCCGCGCGGTGCACAGGAAGGCCGTGTGGCCCTGCATGCGGTGGTCGGGGCGCACCGCGAGCCCGACCACGTGCCAGGGGCGGACCAGGCACTCCCAGGCGTCCGGCTCCGTCCAGCACTGCTGTTCCCGCAGGTCCTCGACCAGCCGGGACAGCTGCGTCGTCGTCGCGACGTAGCCGACCAGCACCCCGCCGGGCACCAGCGCCGCCGCGACGGTCGCCAGGTGCTCCCACGGCGCGAGCATGTCCAGGACGACGCGGTCCACCTGCTCCGCCGTGCCGTCGTGGGCGCGTAGGTCGGCCACGCGCAAGGTCCAATGGGGTGGTCGCTCTCCGTAGAACGTCTCGACGTTGCGGACCGCGTGCTCGGCATGGTCGGGCCGCACCTCGTACGACAGGACGTGCCCCGCGGGCCCCACGGCCCGCAGCAGCGAGCAGGTCAGCGCGCCCGAGCCGGCGCCCGCCTCCAGCACCCGCGCGCCCGGGAAGACGTCGCCCCACATGAGGATCTGGGCCGCGTCCTTGGGGTAGATCACCTGCGCCCCGCGCGGCATGGACAGCACGTAGTCGGCCAGGCGGGGACGCAGGGCGAGGTAGGGCGTGCCCGACGGGGAGACGACCAGGCTGCCCTCGGGCCGCCCGATCAGGTCGTCGTGGCGCAGCCCCCCGCGGTGGGTGTGGTACTCGGCGCCGGACTCCAGCGTCACGGTGTAGCGACGGCCCTTGGGGTCGGTCAGCTGGACCCGCTCGCCGGGCCGGAACGGCCGGCCCTCGGCGGTCACGCTGCGCATCCGGAACGGGAGCCGAGCGGCCGCGGGGACGCGGGAGACAGGTCCGGACGGAGCACGAGCGGACCCTACTGAGGGGCGCCCCCGCGCGGTCCGGACCCCCGCGCGGCGGCCGCGCGGGCCGTGCGTCGCCCGGAGCGTCGGGGGGTCCGCCTACCCTGCACCCGTGACCGACGCGCCCGCCCCGGCCCGCAGCCGCCCGGCGCTGTCGCCGTCGCGCGCCGGTGACTTCAAGCTCTGCCCGCTGCTCTACCGCTTCCGCGCCATCGACCGGCTGCCCGAGCGCTACACCCGCGTGCAGGTCCGCGGCACGGTGGTGCACGCCGTGCTGGAGCGGCTCTACGAGCTGCCGGCTCCGGCACGGACCCCGGCGGCGGCCCGCTCGCTGCTCGCGCCGGAGTGGGAGCGCGTCCGCGCCGCCGACCCCGCCGTGGACGTGCTGTTCGCCGGGCCGGACGACCCCGAGCTCGCGCCGTGGCTGGCCTCTGCCGGCGACCTGCTCGACGTCTACTTCCGGCTGGAGGACCCGCGGGCGCGGGAGCCGCTGGCCCGCGAGCTGCTGGTCGAGACCGAGCTGGACTCCGGTGTCCTGCTGCGCGGCTACGTCGACCGGCTCGACGAGGAGCCCGACGGGACGCTGTCGGTCGTCGACTACAAGACCGGCGCGGCCCCGCGGGAGGTGGCCGAGGCCCGCGCGCTCTTCCAGCTGAAGTTCTACGCGCTCGCGCTGCTGCGGCTGCGCGGCGCCGCGCCGGCCCGGCTCCGGCTGCTCTACCTCACCGACGGCGAGACGCTGACCTACGAACCCGACGAGGAGTCGCTGCTGCGCTTCGCGCGCACCCTCGAGGCGATCTGGACGGCCATCCGCACGGCGGGCGACACCGGCGACTTCCGGCCCAACCCGGGCCGCGCCTGCGAGTGGTGCAGCCACCGGGCCGTGTGCCCGGCCTGGGGCGGCACCGCGCCGCCGTACCCGGGGTGGCCGGCCGGACCGGTGGAGGAGACGCCCGTCGAGCGGGCCGACTGACGCCGCCCGGGGCGGGTCCCGCTTCCGGGCCGCTCACCCCCGCGTCGGCAGCGGCGACGCTGCCCGGTGCTCCCTGCGCATCGTGCGCGCGGCGCGGCGGGCGGTCGTCATCGTGTACCGGCCCCGGCGCAGCACCGGGACCTGCGTCAGCCGGTGCAGCGGATAGCGCCACGGGGACTGGTCCCCCTGCCGGTTGAACAGCGCGTACGCGAAGTGCACGGCGTCCTCGTCCCGGGGGTCCCCGACGTTCTCGAACCACCGCATGCTGACCGCAGAGGCCCGCTGCGCGGGCGCGAGCTCGGCGCGCCGTCGGCGGTCGTACGCCGCCAGCGCGGCCGGGACGTCCGGCTGCGCGGCGAGGGCGTCGGCGAGCGCGATCGCGTCGCGGACGGCCAGCACGGTGCCGGAGGCGAGGCTGAAGTGCGTGGTGTGCGCGGCGTCGCCGACGAGCACGACGTTGCCGTCGTACCAGCGGGAGTTGGTGATGGTCCGGAACTGCAGCCATGGCGAGCGGTCGCCGCCGTCGCGGGGCAGGCGCAGGCCGTGCCCGTCGAGGTGGCGGGCGAACACGCCCTCCAGGAGGCGCAGGCCCTCCTCCGGCGCCATGCGGTCGAGGCCGAGACCCGACCAGGTGGTCGGGCGGCACTCGACGATGAAGGTGCTCGTCGACCCCGAGGACGGGTAGGCGTGGCACCACACCCAGCCGGCCGGCGTCGGCTCGAACGCGAAGACGAACCCGGGCAGCACCCGGTCGGTGCCGAGCCAGGCGTAGCGGTTGCGCCCGGCCGTCACGGTCGTGCCGAACGCGGCGGCGCGGACCGACCGCAGTGCGCTGCCGGCGCCGTCGGCCGCGACGACCAGGTCCGCGTCGAGGGTCTCCGCGTCACCGACCGTGTCCCCGTACCGCACGTCGACGCCGAGCTCGGTGGCTCGCGCGTCCAGGATGGCCAGCATGCGGGCCCGGTCGATGCTGTAGCTGTAGAGGCCGCCGAGGTACACGGGGCGGCCGCCGGCGACGCGGACCCGCTCGTCGGCGCACGTGGTGGCGACGGACGCGAGCTGCCGGCCGCTGCGCAGGTCCGCGGCGTACAGGTCGTCGAGGAAATCGGCGCTGAACACGACCGCCCACCCGTGGGTCGACCCGCGCTCGCCGCGCTCGTGCACGGTCACCGTGTCGTGCGGGCGGCGCAGCTTCGTCATGATCGCCAGGTACAGCCCGGCCGGGCCGCCGCCCACGCACGCGATCTTCACGCCGCGCCCCCGGCCCGGTCCGGGCGGCGCCACCGCGGGCCCCGTCCGGCGTCGTGCCCGCCCGGGCCGTGCGCAGGCCGGCGCGGGGCCGGCACCCGGCCCGACGCCCCGGACTCCCAGCCGCCGACGAGCACGACCGAGCCGTCGACGCCGAGGAACCGGGCAGGCAGCCCACGCGCGTCGAGCAGGGCCGGAGCCGTCGCGTCCCCGCGCACGGCGGTCCGGCTCTCCTCGTCCGCCACCGCGCACGAGGAGGCGAGCACGGTGACCGCACGCCAGGCGCCGGCGCCGGCCGCCTTCGGTACGCGCCGGGCCCCGGAACGGGCCGTCACGAGACCTCCCGACCGCAGCGTGACGGCGGCCGAGATGCCCAGCGGCATGTCCGCCGGTTCGTCCGCGATGCCGACGAGCCACCCCTTCCGCGGCTCGCCGGCGCCCGATGCCGCGACGGCGCGCCCCACCGTGACCATGGCGCCGCAGCCGGCGCGCTCGGCCACGCGCGTCGCGATGCGGTCGGCCGCGAGCGCGCGCGCCGGGGCGTCGAGGTCGAGATGCAGGCCGGCCGGCAGGCGCAGCTCCCGGGTCGCGGGCGTCCAGCCCACCGAGGTCCAGCCGGTCCCGTCACCGGACTCCCGCCACGTGGGGTCGAGCAGCCCGGCCGTCCGGGTGGCCGCCCCCATGGCCGCCGTCAGCACGTCGGCGAGCACCGGCCCGACGCGGCACGTCCTCGGCCCGGTCGCCGCGTCGATCCGCGCCAGCTCCGACTGCGACCGGCCGCACGCCAGCTCGAACGCGGCGACCTCGGCGTCCAGCACCTCCGCCGCCGCGTCCAGGCCCCCGGGTTCGGCGACGACGAGCGCGACGAGGGTGCCGAGCGCCGGCCGGGAGAGCAGTTCCCCCGCCACCCGGACGTCGGCCGCAGGACTCACCGACCGTGATCGAAAGACCATGGAGCCAGCTTTCGCCGACTTCCTTGGTGCATTCTTGGCGCCGATTTCCGCGGCGCCCGCACGGACCGTGCACTGGTGAGAATTCGGTTTCGCCGCCGTTTCCGGGCGGCCCGATCGGTGGCGGACGGCGCGGGCCGGTCCGGCCTCGATTTTTCATCGGGGTGGCGGGTGTGGCCCCTGAACTACAGCGTTGTAATTTTGATCATGGTCGCCTGTTCGGGGGTAGGGTCGTGGGCCGACTGTCGCGCCGGTGCGCCGGGTTCCACCCTCCGGCCGGTGCCCTTTCATGATCGTCGGGGTGGGTGGGGTGGTGGTCAGGTCGGTGCGGGGATCGCCTTGATCGCCTGCCAGGTGTTGATCACGTCGGTGGTCCAGGGCCAGTCGGCGCGCAGGTGCAGCCAGCGTTTGCGTTGCCCGCGGGTGAGCCGGGCGGGCAGGTGCCAGAGCCGGTAGCGCAGCAGTTTCGGGGCGGCGTCGCGCAGCTTGCCGGTGGGGAGGGCGAGGTGGCGGTAGCAGGCCAGCAGGTTCGCAGCCAGGGCAACGATCTGGGTCCAGGCGAGGTTGATCGTCCAGAATCGGGAGGGCCAGTTGTTGAGCCCGAGGTCTTTGGCCTGTTTGATGTCGTTCTCCACGTGCACGTGGGAGCGGTGGCGGGCATCCAGCCAGGCGATCTGCCCGACCGTGGTGTTGGTGACGATCAGCTGGTAGCGCCGGCCCAGGGCCTTCTCCCGATCGGTGGCTCGTTTGCGGTAGCGGGGGTGCAGGGGTTCGTCGCGGACCAGGACCCGTAGTCCGGGGATCTTCTGCTGCCAGCCCTCGAGCTCGAGCAGGCCCGACAGGTCGGCGACATAGGCGTTCTCGACGGGTTCGCCGTTCTGCTCGATCGCCGGGGTCCACGCATCGTCGGGTAGCTGGGCGATGGCGTTCATCTCACGGTCGGTGCACGACCAGCCGGCCGAGAATTCCCAGCTGCGGCCCGCGACGTTGCCGCCGGCGGCGATGTGTTCGAGTAGTTCGTGGGAGAACCCGGCCCCGTCCAGGCGGATCAGCATCCGGCGCCGATACCGGCCGGGGATGCGGGCGACGGCCTGGTCGAGCAGGGCGATGTTGTCTGCGGCGTCGTTGGAGGTGGCGTTACCTGGGCGAGGGTCGATCACCAGCAGGTCGTCGGTGTTGTCGCAGGTGGCCAGGTTGGGGCAGAACCCGATGCCGCCCTTGTAGGTGGGGACGGCGTTCTGCTTCTCCGACGCGGAGAACACGATCGAGGCGTCCAGGTCCACCACGGTGATCCCGGTCAGCTCCCGCCCGGCCACCTTCAGCCACGGGAAGCCGTCGGGTCGGGCGGCGAGTAGTCCCCACCAGTGTCGCCGGAACACGGTCACCGTCGTGTTGATCCGGGCCAGCTGCAGCTGGCCGACCTCAGCCAGGGCGCGCCACACGGTCGGGTTCGACGGGATCGGCCCGATCACCGGGGCCAGGTGCCGCAGGCCTTGGAAGTCGCTGATGGCCTCCCCGCCCAGGATCTGTGTCACGGCCAGGTCGACCAGTAGTTGCCCGCGGTCGTACACCGGGGTGAACCCGCGGCGGGTCATCGCCGTCGACAGCCCGGCGCGCAGCCCCGTCCGCTCGGCCAGCAGCCGCAGCGGCAGCGCCCCGGCCGACCCGACCAGGCGGTCGTCATCACCGACAAGTTCCAGCCGGTCGGCCCATGAACTATCTTGCACGGAAGAGGTGCACCTCCCCAGGCAGTTTACGATCTTCGACAAGTCGCATTCTGCCTGGTCAGGTGCACCTCGCCACGTCTATCCGAAGATCACGCCCGGCGTGTCCTCAATCTCGGTGAAAGACGGAGGCCGGGCGCGGACCGGCGACCCGGCATGATCGACGATCGTGGAGCCCTTCTACCTGCCGCTCGGGGACGACCGCTTCCACGCGACCTCCTCCACGACCGGCCCGTGGTTCGCCGACGCCCAGCACGTCGGGCCGCCGACGGCCCTGCTGGTCCGCGCCCTGGAGGCCTGCGACCCGCTCCCGGGCACCCGGATCGCGCGGATCACGGTCGACGTGCTCGGCCCGGTCCCGGCCGGCGACGTGACCGTGACGGCGCAGGTCGAGCGGGCGGGCCGGTCGGTCGCGCTGCTCGGCGCCCAGATGAGCGCGGGCGGACGGGCGGTGCTGCGCGCCAGGGCGTGGCGGCTGGCCACCGCCGACACGGCCGCGGTCGCCACCGGGGCCGGCGCACCCCTCCCGGCCCCGGACGGGCTGGCCGCGCGGTCGGAGCTACCGCCCGGCTGGCTGCCGGGCTTCCTCGACGCGCTCGAGTGGCGCTGGGTGGCGGGCTGGCTGGGCGAGCCCGGCCCCGGCGCGGTGTGGACGCGGCCGCACGTACCGCTGGTCGCCGGCGAGGAGGCGTCGGCACTGCAGCGGCTGATGCTCGTGGCGGACTCGGCCAACGGCGCCGCGGCCCCGCTCGACCTGCGCCACTGGCTCTTCGTCAACACCGAGCTCACCGTGCACCTGCACGCGACGCCGGAAGGGTCGTGGATGGGGGTCGACGCGGTGACCACCGTCGGCGCGGACGGGTTCGGCGTGGTCGCCGGCGTGCTGCACGACGAGCGCGGCCCCGTTGGCCGCTGCGCGCAGAGCCTGCTGGTGCGACCGCGCCGGCACTAGCGGTCGTTCGCGATCCCCCCGTCGACGGCACGGCACGAGCGGATCTCCGAGGTCAGGATCGCGCGGGCACCGATGTCGGCGAGCTGGTCCATGATCCGGTTGGCGGCCTGCTTGCGGACCATCGTCCGCACGCCGAACCAGCCGTCGTCCTGCAGCGCCGAGACCGTCGGCGCCTGCATGCCCGGCGCGATCCGCTTGGCCTCGTCGAGGGCGTGCGACGGGCAGTCGTAGTCGACCATCAGGTACTGGCGGGCGTACACCACGCCCTGCAGGCGCGCGGCGAACACCTTCTTGGCGGCGCGCGTCTCCGCCGTCTCCTCCCGGTCCGGCCGCGGCTCGCGCTCGATGAGCGTCGCCTCGGACTGGGCGATGGCCTCCCCGAAGGCCACCAGGTTGTGCTGGCGCAGCGTGCGCCCGGACGACACGACGTCCGCGATCGCGTCGGCCAGCCCGAGCTGGACCGAGATCTCGACGGCGCCGTCCAGCTTGATGATGTCGGCCCGCACCCGGCTGCGGGCCAGGTGCGCGCGGACCAGGCGGGGGTACGAGGTGGCGATCTTGCGCCCCTCCAGGTCCTCGAGCTTCCACTCCCGGCCGTCGGCGTGCAGGGGCGCCGCGAAGCGGAACTTGGACTGGCCGAACCCGAGCTCGATGACCGTGCGGACCTGGCTGCCGGACTCCTCCATGAGGTCGGCGCCCGTGACGCCGAGCTGCAGGTCGCCGGATCCGACGTAGGTGGCGATGTCCTTGGGCCGCAGGTAGAAGAACTCGATGTCGTTCTCCTCGTCCAGCATGGACAGGTCCCGCTGGTCGCTGCGCTGCCGGTAGCCGGCCTCCCGCATCATCATGGCGGCCGGCTCGGCCAGTGTGCCCTTGTTGGGCAGTGCGATGCGGAGCATCGGGTCTCCTCGGTGCTGCGGTACGTCCTTACAGGTACTTGTACACGTGCTCGAGGCTGATGCCCCGGCCGATCATGAGCACCTGCAGCCGGTACAACAGCTGCGAGATCTCCTCGGCCAGCGCGTCGGCGCCCTCGTGCTCGGCCGCCAGCCACACCTCGCCGGCCTCCTCGAGCACCTTCTTGCCCTGCGCGTGCACCCCGGCGTCGAGGGCTGCCACCGTGCCCGAGCCGGGCGGCCGCTCGGCCGCCTTCCGGCTCAGCTCGGCGTACAGCTCGTCGAAGGTCTTCACCTGGCGCTCCTTTCGTGATTCCAGTGTCATCTGTGGGGCGATCGGGGGTGCGCCGGACGCGCCGTGCTGCTGTGTCCGGCGGCTGTGGTGCGCCGACAGGTCGTGTAGTGCGGCACCGCCGGGCGCAGTACCGCCGACGAGCGGCCGCCCGATCGCGCCCAGTGGCTCACGCGGCGCGCTCACTCCGTGCCTGGGTGTAGTCGGATCGGAGGCCGTCGGCCGTGACCCCGACGAGCGACGCGCGCTCGACCCGGCCGGGCGCGGACGGTACCGCGATGTCACACGGTACGACGAGCACGGCCGCGCCCGCCCGCTGGGCCGACGTCGCCCCCGTCGGGGAGTCCTCGACGGCCAGGCACTCGGCAGGGTCGACGCCCAGCAGCTGCGCCGCCCGCAGGTAGGGGTCGGGCTCGGGCTTGCCGCGCTCCACCTCGTCGCCGCACACGGTGGCGGCGAACCAGTCGCGGCCGATGGTGTCCAGCGCCCGCTCCGTCAGGTCCCGGCCGGTGTTCGTCACCAGCGCCGTCGGCCAGCCCGCGGCGCGCACCGCAGCCAGGGCGCCGCGCGCGCCGGGCCGCCACGTGAGGCCCGCCGCGAACAGCTCGCCCGTCCGCTCGAGCAGGTACCGGCCTGCCTCGGCGACGCGCTCGGCGTCCGGGGCCAGGCCGAGGTCGGCGAAGAGCACCTCCATCGTGTTCGGCACGGCCGACCCGATGACGGCCGCGCGCGCCGCCGCGGAGAGCCGTCCGCCCAGCCGGCGCGCCGTGTCGTGCAGCGAGACCGTCCAGACCTTCTCGGAGTCGACGAGCGTGCCGTCCATGTCCCACAGGACGGCGCACGGTCCCCGGCTAGCCGGCATTGAAGTACTTCGCCTCCGGATGGTGGGCGACGAGCGCGTCGGTGGACTGCTCCGGATGCAGCTGCAGCTCCTCCGACAGTGCCACGCCGATCCGGTCGGGGCGCAGCAGGTCGACCAGCTTCACCCGGTCCTCGAGGTTCGGGCAGGCGCCGTAGCCCAGCGAGTAGCGGGCGCCGCGGTAGCCGAGGTCGAAGAACTCCCGCACGTCGTCGGGGTCCTCCGCCGCGACGGCGCCCCCGGCCGGGAACGTCAGCTCCTCGCGGATGCGGCGGTGCCAGAACTCGGCCAGCGCCTCCGTGAGCTGCACGCCAAGGCCGTGGACCTCCAGGTAGTCGCGGTACGCGTCCTTGGCGAAGAGCTCGGCCGCGTAGTCGGCGACCGGCTGGCCCATCGTGACGAGGTGCAGCGGCAGCACGTCGACCTCGCCGCGGGCGACCGCGAGCTCCCGCGGGCGCCAGAAGTCGGCGAGACACAGGTGCCGGTCGCGGCGCTGGCGCGGGAACGCGAGCCGGTACCGCTCGGGGGCGTCGGCGCGCGGCTCGGTCAGCACCACCAGCTCGTCGCCGTCGGACACGGCCGGGAAGTAGCCGTAGACGACGGCGGCGTGCGCGAGGACGCCCTCGGTCGAGAGCCGGTCGAGCCACTCCCGCAGCCGTGGCCGGCCCTCGGTCTCCACGAGCTCCTCGTAGGACGGGCCAGCGCCACCCCGCACGCCGCGCAGGCCCCACTGCCCGAGGAACAGCGCCCGCTCGTCGACCATGCCGGCGAAGTCGGCCAGCGCGATGCCCTTGACGACCCGCGTGCCCCAGAACGGCGGGGCCGGGATCGGGTTGTCGACCGTGACGTCCGACCGCAGCGGCATCGGGCCGGCCTGCTCGGCCTCTGCGCTGCGCCGCTTCGCGGCGACGCGCAGGCTGCGCTCGTGGCGGGCCTTGCGCTCGGCCCGCTGGGCGGCCTCGACCGGGTCGTCCTCCGCCAGCTCGCCGCGCCGGCGCGCCATGACCGCGTCCATGAGCCGCAGGCCCTCGAAGGCATCGCGCGCGTAGGAGACCCGGCCCTCGTAGACCTCCGACAGGTCGTTCTCGACGTAGGAGCGGGTCAGCGCGGCGCCGCCGAGCAGGACGGGCAGCTTCGCCGCGACCCCGCGGGCGTTCATCTCCTGCAGGTTCTCCTTCATCACCACCGTCGACTTGACCAGCAGGCCCGACATGCCCACCGCGTGCGCGCCGTGCTCGTCGGCGGCCGACAGGATCGTCGAGATCGGCTGCTTGATGCCGAGGTTGACGACGGTGTAGCCGTTGTTGGTCAGGATGATGTCGACGAGGTTCTTGCCGATGTCGTGGACGTCGCCCTTCACGGTGGCCAGCACGATCGTGCCCTTGCCCTCGCTGTCGGCGCGCTCCATGTGCGGCTCGAGGTGCGCCACCGCCGTCTTCATCACCTCGGCGCTGGCCAGGACGAACGGCAGCTGCATCTGGCCGGAGCCGAACAGCTCGCCGACGGTCTTCATGCCCGACAGCAGCGTGTCGTTGATGATCTCCAGCGCGGGCCGGGACTTCAGCGCCTCGTCGAGGTCGGCGGCCAGGCCCTCGCGCTCGCCGTCGACGATGCGCCGCTCCAGCCGCTCGAACAGCGGCAACGCGGCGAGCTCCTCGGCCCGCCCTGCCTTCGCCGACGACGCCGAGACGCCCTCGAACAGCTCCATGAAGCGGTTCAGCGGGTCGTAGTCGGGCCGGCGCCGGTCGTACACGAGGTCGAGGGCGACCGAGCGCTGCTCGTCGGGGATCTTCGCCATCGGCAGGATCTTCGCCGCCGAGACGATCGCGGTGTCCAGGCCCGCGTTGACGCACTCGTGCAGGAACACCGAGTTGAGGACCTGCCGCGCGGCCGCGTTCAGCCCGAACGAGACGTTGGACACGCCGAGGGTCGTCTGGACGTCGGGGTGGCGGCGCTTGAGCTCGCGGATGGCCTCGATCGTCTCCAGGGCGTCCCTGCGCACCTCCTCCTGCCCGGTCGTGATCGGGAACGTGAGGCAGTCGACGACGATGTCGGACTCGTGCATGCCGTGGTTCGCGGTCAGGTCGGCGATGAGCCGCTCGGCCACCCGCACCTTCCACTCCGCGGTGCGGGCCTGGCCCTCCTCGTCGATGCACAGCGCGACGACGGCGGCGCCGTGCTCGTCGACCAGCTCCATCGCGCGCTGGTAGCGGGAGCCGGGGCCGTCGCCGTCCTCGAAGTTGACCGAGTTGATGATGCAGCGGCCGCCGAGGCGCTCCAGCCCGGCGCGCAGCACCTCGGGCTCGGTCGAGTCGAGCATCACCGGCAGCGTGGACGCCGTGGCCAGCCGACCGGCCAGCTCGCGCATGTCGGCCACGCCGTCGCGGCCGACGTAGTCGACGCACAGGTCGACCAGGTGCGCGCCCTCGCGGGTCTGCTCGCGGGCGATGGCGACGCAGGCCTCCCAGTCGTCGGCCAGCATCGCCTCGCGGAACTTCTTGGACCCGTTGGCGTTCGTGCGCTCCCCCACCATCAGCACCGACGTGTCCTGCCGGAACGGCACCGCGGCGTACAGCGAGGACAGCCCGGGCTCCGGGCGGGGGTGGCGGCGTGCGGGGGTCACCTCCCGCACCGCCTCGACGATCGCGGCGACGTGCTCCGGCGTCGAGCCGCAGCACCCGCCGACCAGCCGGACGCCGTACTCGCGCACGAAGCCGGCCAGCGCCTCGGCCAGCCCGTGCGGGTCGAGCGGGTACTCCGCGCCGCGCGGACCCAGCACCGGGAGGCCGGCGTTGGGCATGCACGACAGCGCGACGCGGGCGTGCTTGGCGAGCGTGCGCAGGTGCTCGCTCATCTCGGCGGGACCGGTGGAGCAGTTGAGCCCGATGAGGTCGACGCCCAGCGGCTCCAGCGCGGCCAGCGCGGCCCCGATCTCCGAGCCGAGCAGCATCGTGCCGGTGGTCTCCATGGCGACCTGCGCGACGATCGGCAGCTGCCGGCCCTCGTCGCGCATGGCCTGCCGGATCCCGAGCACGGCCGCCTTGACCTGCAACAGGTCCTGGCAGGTCTCGACGACGACGGCGTCCGCCCCGCCGGCGACCATCCCGCGGCCGCACTCGGCGTAGGCGTCGCGCAGGTCGGCGAACGAGGCGTGCCCGAGCGTCGGCAGCTTGGTGCCCGGCCCCACCGAGCCGAGCACGAACCGGGGCCGGTCCGGCGTCGCGACCTCGTCGGCGACCTCCCGCGCCAGCACCGTGGCCCGCTCGGCGAGCTCGCGGATGCGGTCGGCGATGCCGTAGTCGGCGAGGTTGGGCAGGTTGGCCCCGAACGTGTTGGTCTCGACCGCGTCGGCCCCCGCCTCGAGGTAGGCGCGGTGGATGCCGCGCACGACGTCGGGCCGGGTGGCGTTGAGGATCTCGTTGCAGCCCTCGAGCCCGGAGAAGTCGTCGAGGGTGAGGTCGGCGGCCTGCAACATCGTGCCCATCGCCCCGTCGGCGATGACGACGCGCCGGTCGAGGGCGGCCAGGAAGGGGTCGGTGACGCTGTGCGGCTGCACGGTGTCCTCCTCGAAGGGGGGCGGTCGCTGTCAGGGTAGTCGTTCGCGGGTGGCGATCCGTCACCTCGCCGTGGGCGGCCGTAGGCTGGAGCGATGACCGAACGCGAGCCGGAGAACACGCTGCCCCGCCTCGTCGAGCCCGTCATGATCGCTGCGTTCGAGGGCTGGAACGACGCCGGCGAGGCGGCGAGCGCCGCGTTGGAACATCTCGAGCTCATGTGGGACGCCGAGCCGCTGGCCTCGATCGACCCCGAGGAGTTCTACGACTTCCAGGTCACCCGTCCCCACGTGAAGCTGGCCGACGGCGTGACCCGCAAGATCGAGTGGCAGACGACCCGGCTGTCGGTGGCGCAGCTGCCCGGCACGGACCGGCACGTCGTGCTCGTCAACGGCATCGAGCCCAACATGCGCTGGCGCACCTTCTGCTCCGAGCTCATCGGCTGGGCCAACCGGCTGGGCGTCACGAAGGTCGTGACGTTGGGCGCGCTGCTGACCGACACGCCGCACACGCGGCCGACGCCGGTGAGCGGCACGGCCTACGACAAGGCGTCGGCGAAGGCGATGGACGACGTCGAGCCGTCGACCTACCAGGGGCCGACCGGGATCGTCGGCGTCTTCCAGGACGCCTGCGTGCGCGCCGGCATCCCCGCGCTGTCGTTCTGGGCGGCGGTGCCGCACTACGTGTCGCAGGCGCGGGTGCCCAAGGCCGCCGTGGCGCTGCTGCACCGGGTCGAGGAGGTGCTCGACGTCGAGGTGCCGCTCGGCGCCCTGCCCGAGCAGGCCGAGGAGTGGGAGCGCACGGTCTCGGAGATGGCCGAGGCCGACGACGAGGTGCGCGAGTACGTCCGGCAGCTGGAGGAGGCCGCCGAGGAGAACGAGGACGCGCTGCCCGAGGCCGACGGGGACGCGATCGCCGCCGACTTCGAGCGCTACCTGCGCCGCCGCGGCGCGGGAGGTGGCGGCGGCTCCTGACGCCGCCCACCCCGCCATATGGACACATATCGCTGTCCGGCACGCCTGCGCACACGCCGTATGTGTCCATATGGCGCGTCAGGTCGCGGTGACGGCCCTGCGCCGACGGCGCAAGGGGCAGGTCGCTCGTTGGGGACAACACGCGTCGACCGGCCGAACTGCGGACAGCCGTCCGATGATGCTGGTCCGATCGGGCACCGTTTGAGGGGTGGTGGTGTTCCGGGGTTCGCTCGCTGTCGATGCGGGCGAACTCACCCGCGCCCAGCTGCGCAGCGGCCGGTTCCGCCGCCTGTGCCACGACGTGTACAGCCTGTCAGGCCAGCCGGTCACTCATGCGCTGCGGTGCGAGGCGGCGACCCTGATCCTGCCGCCCGACGCCGTGATCACCGGACGCTCCGCCGCCACCCTGCGCGGCTGCGAGCTCGCGCGGCCATTCGACCCGATCGAGGTCGTCGCGCCGCTTCGCAGGCGCATCACCTGGCGGGCCGGCCTCGACCTGCGGCGCAGTGACATCAATCCGGACGAGCACGAGTCGTGGCACGGGGGCCGTATCGCGACCCGCCTGCGCACCGGCCTCGACCTCGCGCTCGACCGGCCCCTCACCGAGACCGTCGCCGACCTCGATGCCGCGGTGCGCGCGGGGCTCGTCGACCGCGAGCGGCTCGCGGAGCTGATGAACATGCGTTCGGACAAAGGCATCGTCCGCGCCCGCAAGGCCGTGGCGCTGTGCGACCCCCGCGCCGAGTCGCGACCCGAGTCCGTCGTCCGGGTGCTGCTCATGGAGGCGGGCATGGCTCCGGTCCCGCAGTACTGGATCGAGGACACGAGCGGGAGGATCGCCAGGGCTGATCTGGCGTTCCCGGAGCGTCGGGTGGCCGTCGAGTACGACGGCCAGTGGCGTGACGGGGAGCTGTGGGCGCTCAATCATGATCGTCAACGGCTCAACCGCATCCACGCCGCCGGCTGGGACATCGTGTTCGTGACCGCCCCGCTGCTCGCGGCGCCGCGCAAGCTCGTCTACACCGTCGAAGCGGCCCTGCGCGCAGCCGGACGCTGACGCCACCGACCGCACCCGCCGCCACCGGCGGCGCCACGCCTATGGACACACATGGCTGCTCGACGGCCGGGCAAGACAGCTATATGGAGAACATGGCTGCTCGACGGCCGGGCAGGGCAGCCATATGTGTCCATATGGCGGGGGCGGCGTCAGGCCGTCAGGACGGCCAGGAGCGCGCGGGCGTACGCGCTCTCGGCGTCGACGTCGATCTCGCGGACCGCCCGGCCACCGACATCCGCCTCGACCGCCCATCCGTCGCCGATCGGCTCCAGCCGCCGGAACGCCGCCCCGAGCGCCGCGCGCAGCTGCGCCTCGTGCGGAAGCCACAGGACGTCGGCCTCGGCCACGCTGTCCAGCGCCCACTCGGTGGTGCCGTTGAACTGGAACAGCGGCCCGGTCGGGGTGTCGCGCACCTCGATCGTCAGGTGGCTGACGACGAACACCTCCGCGTCCATGTCGCGGTCGGCGACGATGAACCGGTCCCCCGACGCCGGGGTCCAGGACAGGCCGGCCTCCCGCAGCCGGCGAGCCAGCTCGACGGAGATCAGAGCGCCACCCCCAGCAGCGCGTCGACGGCGGCGCGCACCAGCCGGGGCGCGTCGGCGTCGGCACCGCGGCGCTCCAGCGCCCGCGCCGCCCACGCGTCGACGGCGGCCAGCGCGCGCGGCGTGTCGAGGTCGTCGGCGAGGTGCAGCCGCAGCGCGGCGACGACCTCGGCCGCGGACGGCCCGGCCGGCAGCGTGACGGCGTCGCGCCAGTGGGCCAGCCGGTCCTGCGCGGTGGCGAGCAGGTCGGCGGTCCAGGCCCGGTCGGCGCGATAGTGCCCGGAGAGCAGGGCCAGCCGGATCGCGTTCGGGTCGACGCCCTCGGCCCGCAGCTTCGACACGAACACCAGGTTGCCGCGGGACTTGGACATCTTCTCGCCGTCGAGACCGATCATCCCCGTGTGCACGTAGTGGCGCGCGAACGGCTGCACGCCGGTGAACGCCTCCGCGTGGGCCGCGCCGCACTCGTGGTGGGGGTAGATGAGGTCAGAGCCGCCGCCGTTGAGGTCGATCTGCGGGCCCAGCCGGTTGAGCGAGATCGCGGCGCACTCGACGTGCCAGCCGGGGCGACCGGCGCCCAGGTCCGACTCCCACGACGGCTCGCCCTCACGGGCCGTGCGCCAGAGCAGCGGGTCGAGCGGCGAGCGCTTGCCGGGCCGGTCGGGGTCGCCGCCGCGCTCGCGCGACAGCTCCACCATCGTCGCCTCGTCGTAGTTCGACTCGTAGCCGAACCGGCCGGTCACCGCGGTGTCGAAGTAGACGTCGGGGTGCTCCGGGTCGTCGACGCGGTAGGCCGCACCCTGGGCCAGCAGCTTCCCGACCAGCTCGGCGATCTCGCCCATCGCCTCGACCGCGCCGACGTAGTGCGCGGGCGGCAGGACCCGCAGCGCCTCCATGTCCTCGCGGAAGAGCGCCGTCTCGCGCATGCCGAGCACGACCCAGTCGTCGTGGTCGCGGGCGGCGCGCTCCAGCAGCGGGTCGTCGATGTCGGTGACGTTCTGCACGTACGCCACGTCGTGGCCCAGGTCCCGCCACACCCGGTTGACCAGGTCGAACGCCAGGTAGGTCGCGGCGTGGCCGAGGTGGGTGGCGTCGTAGGGGGTGATGCCGCAGACGTACATCGTCGCCGTGGCGCCGGGGGCGGTCGGCCGCACCTGCCCGGTCGCGGTGTCGTGCAGCCGCAGCGGCACGCCCTCGCCGGGCAGGCGTGGCAGGTCGACACCGCTCCAGGTCTGCATGCCGACCAGCTTAGGTGCCGATTCCCCACCACTCCGGCTCCAGCCGGGCCTCGACGTCGCGGACGTGAGCACGGGCACAGGCCGGGCAGAGCCACCGGGGCGGGTCGCCGGGCTCGTGGCACCAGGCGAGCGCCGCGGGGTCCGCCGGGTCGCGGGTCGCACCGCAGACGGCGCAGGCCGCGGCGCCGCCCGCGCCGGCGTCAGTGCCGGCGTCAGGCACGCGATGCCCGCGCGACGAAGCGGAAGCGGTCGCCGCGGTAGGCCGAGCGCGTCCACTCGACCGGCCGGCCGCCGTCGGCCTCCCCCAGCCGGTGCACGAGCAGCAGCGGATGTCCGGTCTCGACGCCGAGCAGTGCGGCGACGTCCGGGTCGGCGAGCTGCGTCTGGACGACGTCCTCCACCGCGTTCAGCGCGACGCCGTACGCCTCGCGCAGCGTCGTGTAGAGCGAGCCCCGCGCCACGAGCTCGGCCTCCAGCCCCGGGTACTCGCCCGCGAGCCGCGCCGTCTCGTGCGCGAGCGGGACGCCGTCGACGATCCGCAACCGCTCGACCCGCGTCACGACCGGCGCGTTCAGCCGGGGCGCCGCCGACCCGTCCTCGACGCCGACGCCGAGCAGCCGGCTGTCCACCCGCGCGCGGCCGAGGTCCTCGGTGAACGACGAGAGCTGGCGCAGGTGGACCGGGTGCGGCTCGGCGACGAAGGTGCCACTGCCCTGCGTGCGGACGAGCCGGCCCTCGACGACCAGCTCGGCGATCGCCTGGCGCACGGTGGTCCGCGACGTGTCGAGCTGCTGGGCGAGCTCGCGCTCGGTGGGCAACGCGGTGCCGGGCGGCTCGTCCGCGGCCAGCGCGCGGACCCGCTCCTTGACGAGCCAGTACTTCGGCACCCGTGTCACCCGTCACACCCCTTGACCCCGGAATTGGTCTATGCCAACCTAGCACACACGCAAGAGGTATAGACCAATCTCGACGAGGAGAGACGCATGGGGATCGGGTTGGACGTCCGCGGGGTCGGACGCCGGGCGCTGCTGGTAGCGGCGTCGGCGGCGACCGTCGGCGTCATCTACGGGTACGACCAGTCGAACATCGCCGGCGCGCTGCTGTCGATCACGAACGACTTCCACCTGACGACGCAGGACCAGGAGCTCGTGACGACCACGGTCGTCATCGGCCAGATCCTCGGCGCCCTCGGGGGCGGAGCGCTGGCCAACCGGATCGGGCGCAAGGCCGCGATGATCGCCGTGGCGGTCGGGTTCGGCCTGTTCTCGCTGCTGTCCGGGCTCGCGTTCTCGGTGCCGACGCTGCTGGTGGCCCGGCTGCTCCTCGGCGTGACGGTCGGCGTGTCCATCGTCGTCGCACCGGTCTTCGTGGCCGAGTCCGCGCCGACCCGCGTACGCGGCGGGATGCTCGTGCTCTACCAGGTCGCGACCGTCGTCGGGATCATCGCGGGGTACCTGGTGGCCTGGGGCCTGGCCGGGTCAGGGAGCTGGCGGCTGCTGCTGGGGCTGGCCGCCGTGCCCGCGGCGCTGGTCGTGTTCATGCTGGTCCGGCTGCCCGACACCGCCCGCTGGTACGTCCTGCGCGGGCGCACCGACGAGGCCCGGCGGGTCCTGGTCGACCTCGACCCGGAAGCCGACCCCGACGCCGAGCTCGCCGAGATCACCGGCGCGCTGGCCGAGGAGCGCGGCGGCGGCGGCGTCCGCGAGCTGCTGCGCGCGCCGTGGCGCAAGGCCACCGTCTTCGTGCTGGTGCTGGGCTTCTTCATCCAGATCACCGGCATCAACGCGATCGTCTACTACAGCCCGCGGATCTTCGAGAAGATGGGCTTCACCGGCAACGCCGCCGTTCTCGGCCTGCCGGCCCTCGTCCAGGTCTTCGGCCTCGCCGCCGTGCTGACGTCGCTGGTCACCGTCGACCGGTTCGGCCGCAAGCCCACCCTGCTCACCGGGATCGGGATCATGGTCGTGGCGAACGCGCTGCTCATCGCCGTCTTCCTCGCCGGCTCCGACTTCGGCGGCATCCTGACCGTGCTCGGCTTCGTGGGCCTGGTGCTGTTCACCGTCGGCTTCACGTTCGGCTTCGGCTCGCTGGTGTGGGTGTACGCGGGCGAGGCGTTCCCGGCCCGGCTGCGGGCCCAGGGCGCGAGCGCGATGCTCACGGCCGACCTGGTCGCCAACGCGATCGTCGCGGCCGTCTTCCTGACCATGCTCGACGGCCTCGGCGGGGCCGGGACGTTCGCGGTGTTCG
>CAVSJZ010000004.1:0-64934 GCA_963728105.1 uncultured Actinomycetota bacterium
ACGACGGGAAGGGCCCGCCGTCGGGCTCCGGCGCGAGCACGCTGCCCAGCCACGAGGCCACGGCAACGTCGTAGGTCGCGGTGTGCCGGAACGCCGCCGCCGCGAGGAGCTGCCGGTCGGCCAGCGCGAACCCGCCCTCCTTGACGTTGTCCAGCACCCAGTCGTAGCGGAGCGGGTCGGTGACGACGGCGACGCTGTCGTGGTTCTTCGCCGCCGCCCGCACCATCGCCGGACCCCCGATGTCGATCTGCTCGACGCACTCGGCTGGCGAGGCGCCCGACGCGACCGTCGCGGCGAACGGGTAGAGGTTGCTGACCAGCAGGTCGAACGGCGCGATCCCGAGCCCGTCGAGCTGGTCGCGGTGCTCGGCCTTGCGGGTGTCGGCGAGCAGCCCGGCGTGCACCCGCGGGTGCAGCGTCTTGACCCGCCCGTCGAGGCACTCCGGGAAGCCGGTCAGGTGCTCGACCGGCGTCACCGGCACACCGGCGTCCGCGATCCGCGCGGCGGTCGAGCCCGTCGAGACGATCTCGACGCCGAGCGCGTGCAGGCCCGTCGCCAGCTCGAGCAGCCCGGACTTGTCGTAGACACTCACGAGCGCGCGCCGGACCGGGCGGCGCTCGGGCTGGGCGTTCACGGGATCGTCACCTCTCGTCCGTTCACGGTGGCCCCGTGGCGGGCCAGCGCGGCGACGGTGTCGACAAGCAACCGCCGCTCCTCGATCTTGATGCGTTCGTGCAGGGTCGCGGCGGTGTCCCCGGGCTCGACCGGGACGGCGGCCTGGGCCAGCACGGGCCCGGTGTCCACGCCGTCGTCGACGAGGTGCACGGTGGCGCCGGTGATCTTGACGCCGTAGGCGAGCGCGTCCGCGGGGCCGTGCATGCCGGGGAACGCCGGCAGCAGCGCGGGGTGCGTATTGATCATCGGCGCGCCGACGCCGCTCAGGAAGCCGGGGCCGACGACCTTGAGGAAGCCCGCGCTGACCACGAGGTCGGGCCGGTGCTCGGCGACCGCCTTCGCGAGCGCCTCGTCCCATGCCGCACGGTCGGCGTGCTCGGCGAGGCGGACGACCAGGGTCGACACCCCGGCCCGTTCGGCGCGGGCCAGCCCCTCGACGCCGGGCCGGTCCGCCGCGACCGCCACGACCGTGGCCGGGTAACCGGGCCGCGCGGCGGCGTCGAGCAGGGCCTGGAGCAGCGTGCCCGTCCCCGACACCAGCACGACCACCCGCGCCGGGACGGGCAGCGCGATCCGGTGGGTCACGCGCGGCTCCTCGGCGGGGGGACGGACGGTCGCCCACCAGCCTAGTGCCGCGACTCGACACTAGGTGTCGCGATCGGCCGCCCCGTCGGCGGACCGGGCGCCACCCGCTTCCGGCCGGTCCGGAGCGCCGCTGGCCGGGTCGGCCCCTGGCGCCCGGCCGGCGTCTCCCGCCTCGGCCGCGCGGCGCCGCGCCTCGGCGGCCTGCCGCTCCCGCAACGCGACGAGCTCGCCCACGGTCCGCGGCTTCGGCTCCGCCCCGTCCGCGGCCGACCCGCGGTCGGCATCCGCCGTGCCGGTCCTCGACGGTCGCTCGCTCGGCACCGGCTCGGGGCCGGCCGGCGTGACCGTCCGGCCCGGGAGGACCCTCCGCAGCCGCGCCAGCGACGGGCGGCGGTCCTGCGCCGTCCCACGGGCCTCGGCAGCGCCGCCGGTCTCCGTGGCGCCGCCGGTCTCCGTGGCGCCGCCGGTCTCCGTGGCGCCGCCGGTCTCCGTGGCGCCGCCGGTCTCCGTGGCGCCGCCGGTCTCCGTGGCGCCGCCGGTCTCCGTGGCGCCGCCGGTCTCCGTGGCGCCGCCGGTCTCCGTGGCGCCGCCGGTCTCCGTGGCGCCGCCGGTCTCCGTGGCGCCGCCGGTCTCCGTGGCGCCGCCGGTCTCCGTGGCGCCGCCGGTCTCCGTGGTGTCGCCGCTGGTCGGATCCTCGGTGCCCGCCACGCTGTCCGGGCTCCCGACGCGCTCGGACGCCGCCGGGACCTCGTCCGGCCCGCGGGAACCGTCCTCAGGGCCGGCAGCGGTCCCGGCCGATCCGTCGGCCTGTTCGCCAGGTCGGCTCGGGCCGCGGCGCCGACCGCTGGCACGCGGACCGGCCCCGGCACCGACCGCCTCCGCGCCCGCGCCCGCGCCGACCCCGACACCAACACCGGCGTCGGCGTCGGGCCCGCTCGTCGCGTCCGGCCCGGTCCCGTCGTCGAGCGCGCGGTCCGGGCCCTCGGGTCCGCCCTGGACGCCGGCCACGACCAGCGCCGGCACCCCCACCAGCAGCAGGACCGCCGGCACCGCCAGTCCGACGGGCATCCGGACCGGGTCGAAGGGGCCGTCGGCCAGCCGCCCGCCCGCCAGCCCGGCGAGAACCGCGACGGCCAGCGCCGTCAGCCCGGTCGCGACGCCCGCCGCCGCCAGCCGTTCCGTGCCAGCGGGCCCCCGCCGGCACGTCCAACCGGCCAGCGCCCCCGCCCCGACGGGCAGCAGCAGGACCGCCAGGACCCACGCCGGCGGCGTCGCCGTCGGCAGCGCGGCCAACAGCGGGAAGCTCGACCGCGGGCCGGGGAAGACCCCGAACGGCGACGCCGTCGCCGCGCCCACGCCGATCCCCGCGCCGAGGACCCAGCTGGTGCCCGCGACCACGGCGTTGGGCAGGTAGGCGAGCGCGAGCAGCGTCACGCCCAGCCCGGCGCCCGCGTCGGGCGCCAGCGCGCGGTAGGCGGCGGCCACCGCCGGGGCGCGCAGCACCAGCGCCGCGAGCAGGGCCACCGAGCCGGCGGTCAGCAGCGCGCACACCGCGACCGCGGACGCCCGCGCCCCGGCGCGCGCCCAGGCCGGGACGCGCAGCTCCCACTCCGGAGGCAGGCCGCAGGCCCGCACGACACCCACGGCGGCGGCGCCGCCCGCGACGAGCCCGCCGCCCACCATCGCCGACCACGGCGCCGCTGCGACGTCGGCCGCACCGGGCAGAAGCGCGCTGCCGAGCACCGCGACCGCGGCATGGGCACCGCCCACCGTGGCCAGGACCGGACCGGCGTCGACGCGCGGCCGGCCCCCCAGCCGGCGGGCGGCCCAGCGGGCGCCGGCCCACGCGACGAGCACGACAGCCGCGGTCGGCAGCAGCGGCAGCACGGACAGCGGCCGGCCCCCGACCGTCAGCGGCACCTGGTGGGCGGCCAGCCACAGCGGGACGGCGGCGCCGAACGCGCCGTCCGCGGTCAGCGTGCCGCCCGCGGTCAGCACGACCGCGGCGGCGAGCGGCACGAGCAGGGCGTAGCTGACCAGCACCGTGCCCATCGCCACCGACAGCAGGATCCGCAGCCGGTCCAGCCCGTCCGGCGGCTCGGGGAGTTCGGCCGGCGCCGGCCCGTCCTCGTCGAGGGTGCTCGTCACATCACCCAGGGTTGCAGCGGACGGGCCACGCATCGGTCAGGCACGCCGCGACCGGTCGCCCGGACCGCGCCGCGCGCGGTCGGTCCGTCAGCCGGGACGGGATCCCGGGTCGTCGCGCTGGGCGCGCGAGCCCCCGCGCGGGACGTCGGAGTCCGGACGCGCGGGCGGGACCGTCGGGTCCCGCTGCTCGTGCGCGGCCGGGCCCGACCGCTCGGGACCACCGGCCGGCCGCTCGTGCTGGCCCCGGTCGGGCGGCGTCTGCGACCAGATCGGGAACGCGCCGGTGACCTCGGACCGGTCCGCAGCCGACGGCCCGCCGCCGGCCGGGGACGCGGCGTGCGCCGGCCCGGCCCCCGCGGGCGCGGCGCCCGGTTGGGCCTGCGGTCCCGGCTCGGCCGGCGACCCTGGCGGGGGCGAACCGTGTGGCTGTGACCCCGGTGGCTGTGACCCCGGTGGCTGTGCGACCCCGGTGGCGGCGACCCCGGTGGCGGCGACCCCGGTGGCGGCGACCCCGGTGGCGGCGACCCCGGTGGCGGCGACCCCGGTGGCTGTGACCCGGACGGCGGCGGACCGCCAGCGCCCGGTCCGCCGTAGGCAGGCTGCTGGGCGTAGGGCGGGGGGTAGCCGCCGGGCTGCCCGTACGGCGGCTGGCCGTAACCGGGCGGCTGGCCCGGCTGACCGGGCTGGCCCGGCTGCCCGTACGGCGCGTAGGGCGGCTGCTGCTGCCCCCAGCCGGGCTGGCCCGGCTGCCAGGACTGGCCGTAGGCCTGCTGGCCCGGCTGCCCGTACGGCGCCTGCGCACCCTTGCGCGCCCTTGGCATCCGCGGCCGCGGGGCGGGCGCGCTGACGAGCCCGGCGTCCAGCAGCAGCGCGCCGACGGCCGCGACCGCCTCGAGGAACGCCACGACGAGCGCGATGACGAGCGTCGCCGACGTCCCGCCCGCGACGACCACCTGCAGCAGGATCAGCAGCCCGACCGCGACGGCCACCGCGCCCGGCAGCAGCGTCCGACCGGTCCGGGGCAGCACCGTGGCGCCGGTGAGCAGGCCACCGCCGAGGAGCAGCGCGCCGGCCAGGCTGCTGACGATGCCGACGTCGCCGAAGAAGCCGAGCAGGTAGAACAGCACGGCAAGACCCGCAGCACCCATCGCGAGGAGTCGGACGGTCGGCTCGGCGGCGGCCGCGGGCCGCGCCGGGGTGACCTCCGGGCCCGGTCCCGTCTCCTCGGCATCACCCGCCGGCCGGGCGCCGGTGCCGCCGCGCGCGGGCGGTTCCTGGCCGGGCTGGTTCATGGGGGTCTCCCTCCGTGCGGGCACCCGCGGTTCGGGTCGGCCCCACCCGAGCAGGGCCCGACCTCGACCGTAACCCAATCCTTGACCGGGAGTGGGCCCGGTGCCTACCGACCTGAGACGACGTCCCGCATGAGCGCCGCCGTCTCGCTCGGCGTCTTCCCGACCCGGACGCCCGCGGCCTCCAGCGCCTCCTTCTTGGCCTGCGCCGTGCCGGCCGAGCCGGACACGATCGCGCCCGCGTGGCCCATGGTCTTGCCCTCGGGCGCGGTGAAGCCCGCGACGTAGCCGACGACCGGCTTCGTGAGGTTGGCCCTGACGAACTCGGCTGCGCGCTCCTCGGCGTCGCCGCCGATCTCGCCGATCATCACGACGGCCGCGGTGTCCGGGTCGGCCTCGAACGCGGCGAGCGCGTCGATGTGGGTGGTGCCGATGACCGGGTCGCCGCCGATGCCGATCGCGGTGGAGAAGCCGATGTCGCGCAGCTCGTACATCATCTGGTAGGTCAGCGTGCCCGACTTCGACACCAGCCCGATCGTCCCCGGTCCGGTGATGTCGGCCGGGATGATGCCGGCGTTGGACTTCCCCGGCGAGATGATGCCGGGGCAGTTCGGGCCGATGATCCGCGTCCGGTTGCCGTTCGCGCAGGCGTGCGCCCAGAACCAGGCCGAGTCGTGGACCGGGATGCCCTCGGTGATCACGACGCACAGGCCGATGCCGGCGTCGATCGCCTCGACGACGGCGCCCTTCGCGAACGCCGGCGGCACGAAGACGACGGAGGTGTCGGCGCCCGTCTCCTTCATCGCCTCCTCGACGGTGCCGAACACCGTGAGGTCCTTGCCGCCGATCGTGACGCTCGTCCCCGCCTTGCGCGCGTTGACGCCGCCGACGATGTTCGTGCCGGCCGCGAGCATCTTCGTCGAGTGCTTCGTGCCCTCGCCGCCCGTGATGCCCTGGACGATGACCTTGCTCTGCTCGTTCAGGAAGATCGACATTGTGCTCAGGCCCCCACTGTGCCGATGCTCGGGCCCGCAAGCGACCCTTCGGATGCAAGCTCGGCGGCCTTGTCGGCCGCGTTGTCCATCGTGTCCACCTGGGTGACGAGCGGGTGGTTCGCCTCGTCGAGGATCCGCCTGCCCTCGGCGACGTTGTTGCCGTCCAGGCGCACGACCAGCGGCTTGCCCGCCTCGTCGCCGAGGATCTTCAGGGCCTCGACGATGCCGTTGGCGACCGCGTCGCAGGCGGTGATGCCCCCGAAGACGTTGACGAACACGCTCTTCACGGCGGGGTCGCCGAGGATGACGTCCAGACCGGCCGCCATGACCTCCGCGGAGGCGCCGCCGCCGATGTCGAGGAAGTTCGCGGGCTTCACCCCGCCGTGCGCCTCCCCGGCGTAGGCGACCACGTCCAGCGTCGACATGACCAGGCCCGCGCCGTTGCCGATGATGCCGACCTCGCCGTCGAGCTTGACGTAGTTGAGGCCCTTCGCCTTGGCCTTGGCCTCCAGCGGGTCCTCCGCGGCCTGGTCGACGAGCTCGGCGTGGCCGGGATGGCGGAACGCCGCGTTGTCGTCGAGCGTGACCTTGCCGTCCAGCGCGACGATCGCGTTCTGCGGGTCGCGGACCAGCGGGTTCACCTCGACGAGCGTGGCGTCCTCACCGACGAACGTCTCCCACAGCGCGACGATCACCTCGGCCGCGGCGTCGGCGACCTCGGCCGGGATCTTCCCGGCGGCGACGATCTCGGCGGCCTTGGCCCTGTCGACGCCCGCGACCGGGTCGACCGGGACGCGCGCGAGCGCGTCGGGCCGCTCGACGGCGAGCTGCTCGATCTCCATGCCGCCCTCGGCCGAGCACATCGCGAGGAACGTGCGGTTGCCCCGGTCGAGCAGGAAGGAGAAGTAGTACTCGGCCGCGATGTCGCTGGCCGCCGTGACCAGGACGCGGTGCACGGTGTGGCCCTTGATGTCCATGCCGAGGATGGCCTGGGCCATCTCGCGCGCCTCGGCCGGGTCCTTGGCGAGCTTGACGCCACCGGCTTTGCCGCGCCCGCCCGTCTTGACCTGCGCCTTGACGACGACGGCCGTACCCAGCTCCAACGCGACCGCCTCGGCGTCGTCGGCGGTCTCGACCGTCCGCCCCGGCAGTACCGGGACCCCGTGGGCGGCGAAGAGATCCTTCGCCTGGTACTCGTACAGGTCCATGGGCAAGGACACTAGCGAGGCCCGGACCACCCCTTCTGACCTGGGCGGGTGACGCCAGTCACGGCTGGTCGCGACCTGCCGGCCACCTGCCGATCGGGCGGCTTTCCGGAACGGTCGGGTCTCGGGCGGCGGCACGACACACGATCGTCACCTACCGTTGATCCATGGCGCCGGTCGCGGGAATCGGTCGCCTGGTCGCGGCGGCTGGCCAGGCGGTAGGGGCGGCACGCGACGCCGCGACGGGGCTGGCCGGCGAGCTCGGCTCCGCGGCCGGCTACGCCTGGCAGACGTTCACCAGCCCCGCGGGCCTGCGCGGGCTCACCGTCGAGTGGGCCTGGCTCGTCGCCCACGTCGCCCTGTACCCGGCCGGCGCGGCCCGCGAGCAGCTCACGCCCTCCGCCGGGTACCGCACGGATCCGCTGTCCCCGCTGCGCCGCAGCCTCGTCGTCACCGACGTCGAGGCCGCGGGCACGCCGATCCTGCTGGTCCACGGGATCATGGACAACCGGTCGGTGTTCACGGTCTTCCGCCGCGCGCTGCGCCGCCGGGGCTTCGGGGTCGTCCACGCCGTCAACTACAGCCTGTTCACCGGCGACCTGCGGGCGGCCGCCTACCAGCTGCGCGCGCACGTCGAGCGCCTGCGGGCCGAGACCGGCGCGGACAAGGTGCACATCGTCGGCCACTCGCTCGGCGGGGTGATCGCGCGCTACTACGTGCAGCGCCTCGGCGGGGCGGCGGCCGTCGACACGCTCGTGACGCTCGGCAGCCCGCACCAGGGGACCCTGACCGCGTACCTGCTCCCGACGCCGCTGGCGCGCCAGCTGCGGCCCGGCTCGCCGACGCTCGCGCAGCTGCAGCGCCGCGCCCCCGGCTGCTCGACCCGCTTCCTCGTCGTGTGGAGCCGGATGGACGAGATGATCGTCCCCCAGCGCAACGCCCGGCTCGTCCATCCCGACCTCGACGTCGAGCAGCTCGCCCTGAGCGACGTCGGTCATCTCTCGCTGCCGATCGACGGGCGCGTCGTGCGCTGGGTGGCCGACTCGCTCTCCCGATCGGACCGCCGGCGTACCCCGTTCGGGGCGAACCGCCCCGGATCCCCTACGCCCCGTGGAGCGCCGGGCACCCTGCCCACCTCGGCCTGCTGACGCTCCGCGACACGCGCGCGACGGATTTGCCTCGGGCGCCCGGCGACCGCTAGTTTGCGGCAGCCCGGATCACGGATCGATGACGGGCGGTGCCGGCGTCGACCCCCCGTCGACAGCTCCCCTCAAGCCGGTGCCGCACCCGACCGGCCCGCGACCCGAGTTCGCACACCCCGTCGAGAAGGGCCGTTCTTGACGCGCCACCGCTCCCCCAGCGGCGCGCAGGACGGAGGCCCCGGTGCCCCGGCGCAGCTGCGCGCCGTGGACGTACCCGGGATGCCCCGCCTGCCGCAGCCACCCGCCGCGATCGCCTGCGGGCGCGCGACGATGTGCGCCGCCGCGGTGGGAGCGGTCGTCGCCGCCGGGCAGTCCGTCGCCGCCCCCTTCGTCGACGCCGGCCCGCGCATGGTCGGCGCGGTCCTGCCGGTCGCGCAGGCCACCACGGCGATCGGCGGCGTGCGCCTGGCCATCGCCGGCACCGGCACGGCTCCGGGCGCCGACCTCGACCCGGCGTCCGCCGTCGACGTCGCCAGCCTCGCGAAGGCCGCCTTCATGGGCGACCAGCTCGCCCGGGACACGCAGCTGGTCGAGGCCGCGCAGTCGCACGGCGCGATGGACGCGCACGTGCTCGGCGGCCGGGCGTTCGTCCGGCCGGCGGAGGGCACGTTCACCTCGGGCTTCGGCGGCCGCTGGGGCGCGTTCCACTACGGCGTCGACATCGCCAACGCGATCGGCACGCCGATCTACGCGGTGACCGACGGGGTCGTCGAGGACGCCGGGCCGGCGTCGGGCTTCGGGTTGTGGGTGGTCCTGCGCCACCCCGACGGGACGCACAGCGTGTACGGGCACGTGAACCGGATGTTCGTGACGGTCGGCCAGCACGTCGCCGCGGGCCAGCAGATCGCCGAGATCGGGAACCGTGGCGAGTCGACGGGCCCGCACCTGCACTTCGAGATCTGGGCAGCGAACGGCACCAAGATCAACCCGCTGCCGTGGCTGCTCGCGCACGGCATCGACATCACGCGGGCGGCCGCGCCTGCCGCGCCGATGGACTCGATCACGCTCGGCAACCCGGCCGCGGTGGCCGTGAGGGCCGGGTCAGCGGCCGCGGGCCAGCTGACGGAGGTCGGCCTGCAGTGACCATGGCCGGTCGAGGGTGAGCACCCCGTCCGGCGCGGTCGCGTACTCCCGGTAGGTCCCGCCCGCGAGCTCGAACGCCGAGGCGCTCACCGCGTCGGGCCCGCGGTGCTGGTCGACACGCAGGTAGTAGGGCACGCCCGCCTCGGCGTAGTCGCCGTGCTTGACGATCATGTCCTGGCGGAAGTTGCCGGGCGAGGTGATCTCGACGAGCACCAGCACGTCGGCCACGTCCGCCAGCCGGCCCTGCAGTCCGCTGCGGACCACGACGACGTCCGGGATGCGGATGTGGTCCCGCCACAGGCGCACGCCGGGGCCCGGCAGCGCCTCCCACGCCTGGTCCGGGCAGGTCCCGTTGAGCAGGTTGGCGATCGCGAGCACCAGCCGCTGATGCGGGTAGGCCGGGGGCGGGTTCACGAGCAGCGACCCGTCGACCAGCTCGACCCGGCCCGGCAGGTCGGGCAGCTCGAGGTAGTCGGCCTCGGTCCAGGGCTCGAGGCGGGAGAAGACGGCGTCGAACGTGTCGGTGGACATCGCACACCTCCGCGGCCCAGTGTCACACGGCATCGGACGGGAGCCGAGGCGTCCCGGTTCCGCCCGGATCAGAGCTTCTGCATCGGGACCCCGCCGATGAGCATCAGCTTCACGGTGCCCGCGCTGCCGAAGTCGATCGTCGCGGTGGTCCGCGGACCGACGCCGTCGGCGGCGACGACCGTGCCCAGCCCGTACTTGTCGTGCTGGACGCGGTCGCCGACGGCCAGGCTCAGGCTCGGCGCGAGGCTGCGCTCGGGCACCTTCCACGTGCCGCGGTCGGCCGCCCCCCGCGGCGAGCCGGCCTGCCGGCGGCCGAACCCGAAGCGGCCGACCGGCGCGGACCGCTCCGGCTCCGCCCGCCGCCACTCGACGAGCTCGGCGGGGACCTCGGCGAGGAACCGCGACTCCGGGTTGGCCCCCGGCTGCCCGAACGCGCTGCGCATCAGCGCGCGCGACAGGTACAGCCGCTGCTGCGCCCGGGTGATGCCGACGTAGGCGAGCCGCCGCTCCTCTGCGAGCTCGCGCGGGTCGCCCAGCGCCCGCATGTGGGGGAAGATCCCGTCCTCCCAGCCGGTGAGGAACACGACGGGGAACTCCAGGCCCTTCGCCGTGTGCAGCGTCATGAGCGTGACGAGGCCGGAGTCGTCGTCGGGGACGGAGTCGGCGTCGGCGACCAGCGCCACCCGCTCCAGGAACGCGGCCAGCGACCCCGGCGCGGGCGCACCGGCCTCGACGTCGGAGTCGTCGAGGTCCGCGACCGCGACGTCACCGGCGAACTCGCGGGCCACCGTCACCAGCTCGGCCAGGTTGTCCAGCCGCGAGCCGTCCTGCGGGTCCTCGGACGCCTCCAGCTCGGCCGTGTAGCCCGACCGCGCGTAGACCGCCTCGAGGATCTCCGCGGTCGGCTCGTCCTGCTCGACCAGCTCGGTCAGCCCGTCGAGCAGGCGGACGAACCCGGCGATGCTGCGCTGCGACCGCGTCGCCAGCCCCGGCATCCGCTCGGGCGTCTCGGCCGCCACCCGCAGCGCCGCGGCGAACGAGACCCGCTCGCGCTCGGCCCACGTCGCGACCGTGTCCTCGGCCTTGTCCCCGATGCCGCGGCGGGGCACGTTGAGGATGCGCCGCAGGCTGACCGTGTCCTCGGGGTTGGCGAGCACCCGCAGGTAGGCGAGCGCGTCGCGGACCTCGCGGCGCTCGTAGAACCGCACGCCGCCGACGACCTTGTACGGCAGCCCGACGCGCAGGAACACCTCCTCGAACACGCGCGACTGGCTGTTGGTCCGGTAGAAGACCGCGATGTCGCTGTTGCGTGCCTCCCCGGCGTCGACCAGCCGGTCGATCTCCCGCGCCACGAACGCCGCCTCGTCGTGCTCGTTGTCGGCGACGTAGCCGACGACCTTCTCGCCGTCGCCCGCGTCGGACCACAGTCGCTTGTCGCGCCGGCCGGGGTTGCGGGCGATGACGGCGTTGGCGGCCGACAGGATGCGCTGCGTGGAGCGGTAGTTCTGCTCCAGCAGGATCGTGCGGGCGTCCGGGTAGTCCTGCTCGAACTCGACGATGTTGCGGATGTCGGCGCCGCGGAACGCGTAGATCGACTGGTCGGAGTCGCCGACCACGCACAGCTCCGCGGGTGCCGCACCCGGCGCCGTGCCGTCCCCCACCCGCCCCACCAGCTCCCGGACCAGCTCGTACTGGGCCTTGTTGGTGTCCTGGTACTCGTCGACGAGGACGTGGCGGAACCGCCTGCGGTAGTACTCCGCGACGTCGGGCAACCGGTTGAGCAGCGAGACCGTCTCCATGATCAGGTCGTCGAAGTCGAACGCGTTCGCCGTGCGCAGCCGGGCCTGGTAGACGCCGTACACCTCGGCGACCCGCCGCTCGTACTCGACGGCGGCGCGGGCGGCGGCGTCGTCGGGCGAGAGCAGCTCGTTCTTGAGGTTGGAGATCTGGGCGGCGACCGCGCGCGGGGCGAACTTGCGCGGGTCGAGGTCCAGGTCGCGGACGACGAGCGCGACGAGCCGGCGCGTGTCGTCGGCGTCGTAGACGGAGAACGCGCTGCGCACCCCGAGGTGCTTGGCCTCGCGGCGCAGGATGCGCACGCACATCGAGTGGAACGTCGACACCCACATCGCCGTGGCGCGCCGGCCCACGAGCGCGTCCACCCTGGCCTTCATCTCGTTCGCGGCCTTGTTGGTGAACGTGATGGCCATGATCTCGCCCGGGTGGACGCCCCGCTCGGCCAGCAGCCACGCGATCCGGTGGGCGAGCACGCGCGTCTTGCCCGACCCCGCACCGGCGACGATCAGCAGGGGCGACCCGGCGTGGGTGACGGCCTCGCGCTGGCGGGCGTTGAGGCCGTCGAGCAGCGCGGCGCCGCGCTCGGTGCGGGGCGTGGCGGGGTGGTCGGTCGGCAGATCGAACAGGGCGCTCATCGGACACCGAGCGTACTGCCGCTCCCCGACAGCCCCCGCGGTGTGGCACACTGTCCGCGTGCTGATCGTGCAGCGATTTTTCTACGGGTACCGGACACCGGTGCCCGTGGCCTGCTGACCAGCCCCCACGAAGCCCCGGAGTCCAGACGGACCCGGGGCTCTTTCTCGCCCGGGGCCCGTCGCGAGGAGGAGATCATGACCATGACCGCCCCGATGCCCGACAGCACCGTCCCGGCGCAGGACATCCCCACCGAGGAGGAGATCCCCGCGCTGCGCGCCGAGATCGACGCGATCGACGCGGAGCTCCTGCGGCTCATCCAGCGCCGCAGCGCGGTGTCCCAACGGGTGGGCCGCGCCCGCATGGCGGCGGGCGGGCCGCGGATCGTCTTCAACCGCGAGATGGCGATCCTCGAGCGCTTCCGCGACCTGGGCGACGAGGGCCGCGAGCTGGGCATGATCCTGCTGCGGCTGGGCCGGGGCCGGCTCGGGGGGCGGTGACCGGCGCCGCGGGGCGTCGACCGGTCCGGGTGCCGGGACCGCCGGCGGGCCGCCGGCGCTGACTACCGGGCGCCGCCTGCCGTGCCGACCGGGCTCGGCGGGCTCGACGCGCCGACCGGCGCCGGGACGCTGAGGGCCGCGACCGGCACCGGGCCGCTCGCCGCGCCGACCGGTGCGGGCGCGCTGAGGGCCGCCACCGGAACGGGACCGCTCGCCGCACCGACGGGCGCCGGGACGCTCGCGGCGCCGACGGGAGCGAGGGCCCGGTCCGCGCCGGTCCTGGTGTCCCCGCACGGGGACGCGGCCGCCCCCGGCGTGCCGGGCGACGGGGCGGTGCCGCAGGTGGACGGCGCAGCAGGCGCTGCGGCCTGCGGCGGGCTCGTCGCCGCGAGCGGCATGGTGACGCTGGTGGGCTCCAGCGCGTCGGCGGCGCCACCGGCCATGGCGAGCACGACGCCGGCGAGCACCGCCACGCCGAGATCGACCGGCAGGCGGCGGGTCAGGCGGGCGAGGGGACGGGACGGATTCACGGGTGAACCTCATTCTCGGGTGACGGACCGTCGGGCGACGGGGGGTCCAGCAGCGGCACGGCGGCCGCCACGACGAGCAGGGGGAGCACGGGGATGTGCCAGAGGAAGTCGAACGCGCTGTGCACGGCGAACGCGGCGAGGATCGCGGCGGCCCCGGCCCCGGCGGCCGTGCGCAGCCGTCGCAGCGCCGCGACGAGGAGGGCGCCCAGGGCCGTCACCGCGAGGCCCGCGCCGACGACGCCGGTCTCGGCGGCGGTCTGCAGGTACTCCTCGTGCACGAACCGCGCCGCGACGAGCCGGCCCAGGTGGTCCACGTAGACGAGGTCCAGGCCGCCGGGCCCGACCCCGGCCAGCGGCGCGGCGCGGAACTGGCGGGCGGCGACGGCGGCCAGGTCGTCACGCTCGGGCGAGTCGGCCGACAGCCGGGTCGCCGACACCAGGTCCAGTGCCTGCACGGGGTCCGCCGCCGGCGACGCGCCGGGGGTTCCGCCGGGCCCGAGGCCGGCGCCGATCCCGAGGACGCCGGTGGCGGGCCCGGCAGCGACGAACACGGCAGCGACGAACACGGCAGCGACGAACACGGCAGCGACGAACACGGCAGCGACAGCGGCGCCGACCGTGGCGCGGGCCCGTGCCGTCCGGGGCAGCGGCATCCGGGGCAGCGGCATCCGGGGCAGCGGCGTCCGGGGCAGCGGCGTCCGGGGCAGCGGCGTCCGGGGCAGCGGCGTCCGGGCCAGTGGCACGGAGGTCGGCGAGCGGCGCCCGGCCGGTCGCCTCGACCGCGCCACGCGCTCGCGGCGCCGGGCGGCGACCGGACCGGCCGTCGCGGTCGCGAGCCCGGCGACGAGGGCCGCGACCGCCGCCCCCGGGCACGGCGGGGCGGCGACGGGCATTCCCGGGAGCAGCCCGAGCGCGGCGACGAGGCCGCCGGCCATTCCCGGCAGCCGCCCGGCGAGCCGGGACCGCCCCGCGGGTGAGCAGGCGAGCACGGCGAGCCCCAGTGCGAGCGTGGCGATCCCGGCCCGGCTCGCCGTCGCCAGCAGCCCGGCGAGCAGCAGCACGGTGACCGCCCTGGCCCCGGCGTCCGGCCCGCGCGTGGTCGCGAGCACGAGCAGCAGCACGACGACGAGGAACGCCGCGGTGGCGTTGGCGTAGGTCAGGGTGGACGAGGCCCGCCACAGCCCCGACGACGGCAGCGCCAGCGGGGCGTGCTGCCAGGCGACCCCCGCCCAGCCCGACACGGCGACCAGGAGGCCCGCGCCGAGCAGGGCCGCGCGCAGCACCCGTCGCGACCGCTCGCCCAGGCCCGCGGCGGCGAGCAGCGCGGCGGCGAGGACCACGCCCAGGCCGGCGGCAGCGAGGCCGGCGCCCGGCCCCGGAGCGGCCAGCCCGGCGCCCGACCAGACCGGGGACGCCGGGCCGGCACCCGATCCCGCGGGAGCGACGCCCCCGCCCGACCCGGCCGCCATGGCGCGGCAGGCGGCCCACACCCCGAGGACCGCGACGGCGGCCGCGGCGACCCCGACCGGGCGCCCGACCCGGCCCAGCCCGCCGAAGCCCAGCCCCCCGAGTCGCAGCACGCCGAGTCGCAGGATGCCGAGTCGCAGGATGCCGAGTCGCAGCCCGCCGAGTCGCAGCACGGCAGCGAGCACGGCCAGCGCGCCGACCGCGACCGCGACGGGCGGGTCGAACGCGCCGCGCGTGGCGGCCCCGCCGACTACCGCCGCGCCGAGCGCCACCACGCTCAGCCGCTCGGCGGGCGACGAGCCGCCCGGCCGCGGGCGTCCCGGCGACCGGCGTCGAGCCCGGCGGGGTCGGCACCGCTGACGCCGTGTCGGGCAGGAGTGGGACGGCCACGGCGCACGATGCTGGGGCACGCCGAACGCGCCGTGGGCGGATTTCGCCCGATCCGGTCGAGTTCGGCGACGGACGGTGCCGGAGCTCCGGGAGAAGGCCACGGAGAGCCACACCCGAGCGGCCCGCGGCGTGGCACAGTGGTGCCATGGAAGCTGTGTTCGGGATCGTCGCGACGGTCGTCGCGCTGGTCGGGCTGCTCGTCGCGCTGGGCCACGTCGGTTACCTGGCGATGCTGAACAACGCGGCCCGCAAGCGGGGCCTCGCCGGCGGCGCCGCGAGCGAGTTCGTCGCCGGCCGCTGGAAGGTCGCGGGCGGCACGGCCGCGGTCGCGCTGCTGGGGCTGCTGCTGACGTCGGGCGGGCTGACCCCCGACATCCTCGGGCTGGTACTGGGCGGCGGCGCCGGGCTGGTGGCCAAGCAGTCGCTCGACAGCACCCGCAAGCAGTTCCGCGGGACCCCGTGACCGAGGGCGACCCGGAGCGGATCCTCGTCGTCACCGCGCATCCCGACGACGTCGACTTCGCGGCCGGCGGCACGGTCGCGAGCTGGACGGCGGCGGGCGCGGCGGTCTCGTACTGCATCTGCACGTCCGGCGACGCCGGCGGCTTCGACGACACCCCGCGCAACCAGATGGCCCCGCTGCGACAGGCCGAGCAGAAGGCCGCGGCCGCCGAGCTCGGCGTGCAGGACGTGACGTTCCTCGGCTATCCGGACGGGCGTCTCACGCCCAGCATCGAGCTACGTCGCGACATCAGCCGGGAGATCCGCCGGGTCCGCCCGCAGCGCGTGCTCGCGCCGTCGCCGGAGATCTACTGGGCCCGCGTCGGCGTCTCGCATCCCGACCACCGCGCCGTCGGGGAGGCCACGCTCGCGGCGGTCTACCCCGACGCCCGCAACCCGTTCGCGCATCCCGAGCTGCTCGCCGAGGAGGGTCTCGCGGCCTGGAGCGTGCCCGAGCTGTGGATCATGGGGGCGCCCGACGAGCGGCAGGACCGCACGGTCGACATCACCGGAACGTTCGAGCGCAAGCTCGCGGCGTTGCGGGCACACGCCTCGCAGACCTCCCACATGACCGGCCTCGAGGACCGCCTCCGCGCCATGTGCAGCGGCGTGGCCAGGCGTTTCGACCTCCCGGACGGCCAGCTGGCCGAGGCGTTCCAGACCGTCACGCTTCGCTGAGTGGTTCGCCTGCTCGACGAACGGTCTGCACCGTCCGGGTGTACGCGCCGACACGGGTACCCGGCGTTCGGCCCCTTCCGGTGCGTCCGGTAGACATTCGCCCTCGGGTTCACTCCGAAGGGGGACGCCACGATGGCTCAGACCGGTCCGCGGAGCGGGGCGACGCCGGAGGTCCCCCGCGTCGTCACGGTGGCCGAGCTGCTGAGCCGCGAGCCGCGCACCGGCGGCTCGACGCCCGCACCGGCGACGTCGACGCCGGTCTCGGTCGCGAGCCTCCTGCAGCGCGTCGGCTCGGCCCCACGGCACCCGGCCGGGGGCGTGCCGGCGCCGCGCGGCGCAGGCGACCGGATCCCGGCGCCCGCCGCCGCCGGCCATCCCGACCCGTCCCCGCGCGACGCCACCGAGGCCGTCGACCTCGACCCGCCCCGCCGCGGCCTGCGCCGGGGTGTGCTGGCCGCGGGCGCGGTGCTGGCCGGCGGCGCCGTGTTCGGCGCCGCCGTCCTGTCCGTCGTGAGCCCGCCGGCCGACCCCTCCTCGGGATCCGGGCTCCTGCCCGGCATGCCGATGCCCGATCCACTCGGCCCCGGCATGCCGGCCGCGGTGCTCGACCCCACCGCCCGCTCCACCGCGCTGGACGCCGGCACCGCGGCCCCGACCCGGTGGATGGACGTCGCGTTCCCGGCGGGTCTGCCCGCGAGCACGGCGGCCGCCGGGTCGACCGCGCAACGCACGGCGGCGGCCCGGACCGCGGCCCCGGCCGCCGGCCCCGCCGCGGGATCCGCGGCGGGCGGCACCACCGCGGCGTCCGCGCCGTCCACCTCCCGTGGCGGCGGCGCCGCCGCCGCTGCGGGCGCCGCCGCCGGCACGGTCGGCTCGGCCGCGTCGAGCGTCGGCGACGCGGTGAGCTCGGTCGGCGGCAGGACACCGGTCGGCGGCGTCACCGGCGCCGTCGGCAACGCCGTCTCGGGCGTCGGCGACACTGTCTCCGGCGTCGGCAACGCCGTGACCGGATCGTCGGGGCAACCGTCCTCGACCCAGCAGGCGGGCACCGGGTCCGGTTCCACCGGCGTGCTCGGCCGCGTCGCGAAGACGCTGGTCCCGTAGCCGGGTCGCCCGGTCAGACCAGCCGGCGGTCCGACGCCCAGCGCGAGAGCTCGTAGCGGTTCGACAGCTGCGTCTTGCGCAGCACGCTCGACACGTGCGTCTCGACGGTCTTGACCGAGATGAACAGCTCGCCCGCGATCTCCTTGTAGGCGTAGCCGCGGGCCAGCAGCCGCAGCACGTCCCGCTCGCGGCGGGTGAGCAGGTCCAGCTCCGGGTCGCCGGGCGGGGCGGCGCCGGGCCGGTCGGAGAACACGTCCAGTACGAAGCCGGCCAGCCGCGGGGAGAACACGGCGTCGCCGGACCGGACCCGGCGGATCGCGTCCCCCAGCTCCCGAGCGGAGATCGTCTTGGTGACGTATCCGCGGGCCCCGGAGCGGATGACGGCAATGACGTCCTCGGCGGCGTCGGACACCGACAGCGCGAGGAACACGACGTCGGGATGGTCGGGCCGCACCCGCCGGAGCACCTCCGCGCCCCCGCCGTCTGGCATGTGCACGTCGAGCAGCACGACGTCCGGCTTCAGGTGGGCGATCCCGGCGACCGCCTCGTCGACCGAGCCGGCCTCGCCCACGACCGTCAGGTCGTCGATCCGGTCGAGCTCGGCACGCACCCCGGAGCGGAACAGCGCGTGGTCGTCGACGAGGTAGACGCGGACCGGTCCCGCCTCCTCGCTCACGGGGCCCTCGCTCATGTGGCCGCCTCCTTCTCGATCTCACGGACGGGCATCGACAGGTGCACCTCGGTGCCCTCGCCGGGCGCGCTGCGCAGCCGCACCGTGCCCCCGTGGCGGGCGATCCGGCGGTGGACGGAGTCGGCGAGGCCGTGCCGGTCGGCGGGGACGGCGTCGGGGTCGAACCCGGAGCCCCGGTCGCGCACGAACATGCTGACCTCGTCCTCCTCCACCTCGACGTACACGCTGATCTCCGTGACGCCCGCGTGCTTGGCCGCGTTGACCATCGCCTCCCGGCCGGCGAGCACGAGCGCGCGCAGGTCGTCGTCGAGCGGGCGGTCGCCGACGACGACGGGCCGCACGTCGACGGCGTAGGTGTCCTCGACCTCGGCCGCGGCCGCCGTGACCGCCGCGGCGAGGCCGGCCGCGAGGACCGGCTCCCCGCCGCCGGTGCGGTAGCCGGTCGGCCCGTACAGCCACTGCCGCAGCTCGCGCTCCTGGCCGCGGGCCAGCCGCAGCACCTCGCGCGGCCGGTCGGACTGGCGCTGGATGAGCGCGAGGGTCTGCAGCACCGAGTCGTGCAGGTGCGCGGCGATCTCCGCCCGCTCCGCCTCGACGATCCGCTCCCGGCGCTCCTCGCCGAGGTCGCGGACGAGCTTGAGCCACCACGGCACGGTGATGACGCCGACGCCGAGCAGCGTCGCGAGCACCGCGAGCAGGGCGAACTGCACCTGGCCCAGCTGCAGGTTGCCGACGAGGAACACGGCGATCCCGCCGGCGACGAAGACGGCGCCCGCGACGACGCGCAGCACGGCGGTCCGGCCGCCCGCGGCGAGCCCGGTGCGGGCGCCCTTGGCCCAGCGGCGGCGCTGCGCCTCGTCCGCCTCCCGCCAGACCACCGCCCCGCCGATGGCGACGACGCCCAGCGGGCCGACGACCCAGCCCAGCACGGAGTCCCCCAGCGCGCTGCCGGCGATCCCGGCCGCGACGGCGAGCGCCGCCAGGCCGTACGCCTGCTGCCGCTCGGCCCGCGGGAGGGGGCGGACGACGTCGGCCGGCTCCTGCTTGACGAACATCCACAGCAGCCCGTAGGCCACGACGCCCGCGCCCTGCAGGAGCACGGCGAGCAGGACGAACGCGAGCCGCACCCACAGGACCCGCACGCCGAGGTGGTCGGCGACCCCGCCGGCGACGCCCGCGACGAACCGGCCGCTGCGCCGGCGCAGCAGCGGCGGGGTCGGCCGGGTGGGCACGCGGCGCGCCGCGGCGGGTCCGGTCGGGGCGGGCGGGGTCACCGTGCCATCGTCACACGCGGGGGGCGGGGTGACATCGGGGAGTTATCGGGGGATTCTCGGGGTGGACCCGGATGTCCGGGGACCCGGCGGTGAGCAGGCTCGGAGGCATGAACAAGACCGACGTGCCCGGAACCTTCCGGGAGATGTGGCACACGCGGCCGGCCCGGCCGCGGGACGACCGGCAGGTCGCCGGCGTCGCGGCCGCGCTCGCGCGCCGCTACGACCTCGACCCGACGCTCGTGCGGATCGCCTTCGTCGTCGCCGCCTTCACCGGCGTCGGCGCGGCGCTCTACCTCGCGGGCTGGATCGCCCTGCCCGAGGAGCCTGCCGACCCGGCCGCGCCGCCCGCGCGCCGCTCGCCGCGGCCGATACTGGTGATCGCGCTGGCGATCGCCGCGGTCGTCTCCATCGGCTCGGTCTTCGGCCGGCACGGCGGCTGGTTCCTGCCGCTCGTGGCCGTCGCCGTGCTGCTGTACCTGCTGCACCGCAGCCGCGGGCAGCGCGGGCTCCCGCCCGGCGGCGACGCGCCGACGGTCGAGACGGCCGCCGGCACGGGTGCCGAGGCCGCCGGTGGGAGCGACCCGGGCGGCGAGGCCGCCGGACACACGGGCGCGCGGACGCCGCCGTCGTGGGACCCGCTCGGGGCGGCCCCGTTCGCGTGGGACCTGCCTGAGCCCTCGCCGGACCCGGCGCCCGAGCCGCCCCGGAGGCGGCTCCCGGTGACGGCGGTGACGCTGGGCGCAGCCCTGCTCGCCGGCGCCGCGACCCTCGGCATCCTGCTGATGACCGGCCACCTCGGCCTTGGTTCGATCCCGCTGCTGCTGGGCGTGCCGCTGGCGGTCGTCGGGCTGGGCCTGGTCGTGGGGGCGTTCCTGCACTCCGGGCGCGGGCTGATCCCGTTCGCCCTGCTGCTGGGCGCGCTGGCATGGGGATCGCTCGCCGCGCCGCTGCACGCCGTGGACCGGCAGGGCGTCGGCGACGTCACGCTGCGGCCGGCCTCGCTCGCGCAGCTGCAGCCCGCCTACCACCACGGGGCCGGCGACGTGGTCGTCGACCTGCGCGGGCTCGACCTGACGGGTGCGGCCGGAGTCACGGTCACCCCCGTCACGACGAGCGTCACGAACGGGTTCGGGGACGTCGAGGTGCTGGTGCCCGCGGACGCGGACGTGCAGCTGCACGCCACGGCCGGGGCCGGGGACGTCCAGCTCGACGGGCGGACCGTCAGGGGGCCGGGCGCGCGGATGGACCAGTACAGCCCCGGCACCGGCGGCGTCGCGACCGAGCGGCCGCTGGTCCTGGACGTCCACACCGGCGCGGGCGACGTGACGGTGCGCCATGACTGAGCCGCAGCGCGACGCCGGGCTCGACCCGGCCGGGGCGCCGGGCCCGGACCCGACGGAGGAGCCGGTGGCCGGCCCGCACACCACGACCGCGGTGCCCACCCGCCGCCGCTCGCCCGACCCGGTCGCCCTGCTGTTCGGGATACTGGCCCTTGCGGTGTCGGCGGCGGCCGTCACCGGGCACCTGCCGCTGCTGCCGGGCTTCGACCCGCGGTGGCTGCTCGCGGCGGGCGCTGCCCTACTGGGGGTCCTGCTGCTGGCGGGGAGCCTGCGCCGCCGCTAGGCGAGCGCACTCACTCCCACTCGATCGTCCCGGGCGGCTTGCTCGTCACGTCCAGCACGACGCGGTTGACCTCGTCCACCTCGTTCGTGATCCGCGTCGAGACCCGCTCCAGGACCTCGTAGGGCAGCCGGGTCCAGTCGGCGGTCATCGCGTCCTCCGAGGTGACCGGCCGCAGCACCACCGGGTGGCCGTAGGTCCGCCCGTCGCCCTGCACGCCGACGCTGCGCACGTCGGCCAGCAGGACGACGGGGCACTGCCAGATCCCGTCGTCGAGCCCGGCGGCGGTGAGCTCCTCGCGGGCGATCGCGTCGGCGGCGCGCAGCGTCTCCAGCCGGTCGCGGGTCACCTCGCCGATGATCCGGATGCCGAGCCCCGGCCCGGGGAACGGCTGGCGTCCCACGATCGCGGCCGGCAGCCCCAGCTGCGCCCCGACCGCCCGCACCTCGTCCTTGAACAGCGCCCGCAGCGGCTCGACGAGGGTGAACTCCAGGTCGTCCGGCAGGCCGCCGACGTTGTGGTGGCTCTTGATCGTCGCCGTGCCGGACCCGCCGCCGGACTCGACGACGTCGGGGTAGAGCGTCCCCTGCACGAGGAACCCGACCTCGGCGCCCGCGGCGACCTCGGCGGTCGCCTGCTCGAACGCCCGGATGAACTCCCGCCCGATGATCTTGCGCTTGCGCTCGGGGTCGGTGACGCCCGCCAGCGCCGCGAGGAACGTGTCCGCGGCGTCGACGGTGTGCAGCCGGGCGCCCGTCGCCGCCACGAAGTCGCGCTCCACCTGCTCCGCCTCTCCGGCGCGCAGCAGCCCGTGGTCGACGAACACGCAGGTCAGCCGGCCGCCGATGGCCCGCTGGACGAGAGCGGCCGCGACCGCGGAGTCGACGCCGCCCGACAGGCCGCAGATCGCCCGCCCGTCGCCGACCTTGGCGCGCACGGCCTCGACCGTGTCGTCGATGATCGACGCCGTCGTCCAGTCGGCCGGGATCGCGGCGACCTCGTGCAGGAACCGCTCCAGCACCTGCTGGCCGTGCGGCGAGTGCCCGACCTCCGGGTGGTACTGCACGCCGGCCAGCCGCCGCGCCGGGTCCTCGAACGCGGCGACGGCGGCGCGGGCCGACGACGCGGTGACGGCGAAGCCGTCCGGCGCGCGGACGACCGAGTCGCCGTGGCTCATCCACACCGGGTGCCGGGCCGGCAGCCCGTCGTGCAGGACGCCGCCGCGGACCGCCAGCTCCGTGCGGCCGTACTCGCGGGTCCCGTCCGGGGCGACCTCGCCGCCCAGCGCCAGCGCCATCGCCTGGAAGCCGTAGCACAGCCCGAGCACCGGGATGCCGGCCTCGAACAGGGCGGGGTCGATCCGCCGGGCGCCCTCGGCGTACACGCTGGCCGGGCCGCCCGAGAGGATCACCGCAGCGGGCTTGCGCGCGACGATCTCCGCGACGGGCGTGTCGCCGGGCACGATCTCGGAGTAGACGTGCGCCTCCCGCACCCGCCGCGCGATGAGCTGGGCGTACTGGGCGCCGTAGTCGACGACGAGGACGGTCGCGGGCTGCACGGCGTCAGGGTATCCGCGCCGGACGGGCCGCCGCGGGATCCGGTCTCCGTGCTCCCGGTCTGGGCGTCAGGAACGGTCGGCGAACCAGCGTGACGCCTGCCGGACGTACGCGCCGAACAGGTCCGGGGCCGCCGCGACGGCGTCCGCGACCCGCTCGTGGTCGACGTCGAGGTAGGCGTGGACGAGCACGCTGCGCAGACCAGCGGCGGGCGCGAGCTCGGCAGCCGGCTTGCCCTCGAGCATCCCGGTCTCGGCGGCCAGGAGGAACGACTCGCGGTAGGTGTCGGGCGCCCGGCCGAGTACGGCGGCCGCCACGTGGCTGTTGACCCCGAACGCGAGCTCGACGAGCAGGGTGAGCAGGCGCTCGGCTGCCAGGCCCGCGACCGGGTCGGCCACGAAGCGCTCGGCCGGGAACGGCCCGAGTGCCGCCAGCTGGTCGACGAGCTGCCGGATGCGGGTCAGCTTGCGCTCGACGCTGCGCCAGTCCAGGTCGCGAGGCGTCATGACGCAAGCAGCCGAAGGTTCAGCCGGCGCATCGGGTCGGTCTCGATCCGCTCGGCGACCGCGTAGGCCGCGGCATCGGCGAGGGCGCCCGGCTCGCTCTCGAACAGCCCGACGGAGCCGACCAGCGCACGCTCGCGCAGCACCGGGCCGCCGCGGTCGAGGTGGGCCAGGTCGATCGCGTCGGTGCCGGTCAGCTCGACGAGCTCACCGACGGCGGCCACCGGGTCGAACGCCGCACCACGCTCCGTCAGCACCGCGACGTCGAGGTCACGCGGATCGTCCTCGCCCCGCCCGGCGCTGCCGAACACGGTCAGCACGCGGACACCGTGCCGCGCGCAGAACGCGTCGAGCCCGCCGCCGCCGGCGAGCTCACGCAGCCGCCGCAGGCCTTCGGACGGGGTGGTCACCCGCCCATCGTCGCACGTCGGGCGTCAGCTGCCCCCGCCCCACAGCGCCGGGACCCACGGTCGCGCGGCGTGGATGGCCTCGGCGCACGCGGTCAGGCCCGGCTCGTCGAGCGGGCCGCCGAAGCCGTCGCGCCAGGCCCGGCGCAGCGCCGCGCGGACCGCGGGCACCGGCTCGCCCCGGTGCGCCCTGGCCACGGGCTCGACGACGGCCTCGACGCGCGCGGCGATCCCGGCGGCGGTGAAGGCCGGCCCGGCGGCGGCCCGGCGGGCGCGCGGGCCGTGCAGCGGGATGACGGTCATGCCGGCCGCCGTCCGGCCGGCGGGAGCAGCGCGAGCACGGTCTCGACCGACCGCCCGGGGTGGCAGTGCCACGTCCCCTCGCCGGCACGCAGGGGCGCCGGGAAACCGCGCTCGGCGGCGAGGTGCACCTGGACGTCGCAGCGACTGGCCTGCTCGACGAGGGCCGCGACGGCCGCGGGGGTGACCGGGGCGAGGTCCCCGACGTCGATCACGACGTGGCGCGCGCCCCGTCCCCGGTGGCCGATCCGGGCGCCGAGCTGCACGGCCGTCGTCCCGGTCAGCGCGCCGCTGGGCCGCACGATCAGGACGTCCGGGCGCGGGGAGTGCACCCGCACCTCCAGGGCGGGCTCGACGGTCGCACGGGGTCGGGCCTCGGTCGACGGCACGCAGGCTCCTCTCGGTGCGGGCGTCCGGATACCACCGCGGACGTCGGGGAAGCTGCCGGCAGCGAACGGCGCGTCCGGGCGCGCGCGTGGCCCCGTTGCCACCCGCGCCGCCGGACGTCCGGGCCGAGATCGCTCGACAGCCTGAATTCTCGGCTCGGGGCCACGCTAGTGACCTCGACGCCGCGTGTCTGCGCCCCTCGCCCGCCTGCCACCGCGAACCACCGGTCCGGGCTACCGCCCGACGGACCCGGCGCCGTCATGTTGCACGCGACATAACTCTTGTCACCCGTTCGCACACCCCGGGCGTGTGACCGACGCCGTCATCCGTGCGCAACGTGAGTGACGCAGGAAGTGCGTGGCCGGCTCGACCGTCAGCGAGTAGCCGGTGACGGGCGTGCGGCAGTGCGGGGCGGGACGCAGCCGGACGGTGTGCGGGCCGATGCCGACCGGTCGGTCGAACGCGTAGTGCGTGCGGTGCTCGAGAGCGACGCGGACGGACGTGACGCTCGGGCGCGCCGTCGGCTCGTGCCGCGACTCGGCGTGGCTACTGGTCGCGTTGCTGCGCGAGCTCGGCCTCGCGGCCCGGTTCGTCTCCGGCTACCTCGTGCAGCTCGCGCCCGACCCCGTCCCGGGCGTGCCGCCGCCGTCGTTCGAGCGGGACTTTCACCGACCTGCACGCCTGGACCGAGGTCTACGTCCCGGGCGCGGGCTGGATCGGGCTCGACCCGACCTCGGGCCTGTTCGCCGGCGAGGGCCACCTCCCGCTCGCGGCGACCCCGCACCCGGGCGCCGCCGCGCCGATCGAGGGCGTGACCGACCCCTGCCAGGTGACGTTCACCCACGCCAACCTCGTCCGGCGCGTGCACGAGGACCCCCGCGTCACCCGGCCGTACGGCGACGCGGCGCGCCCCGCACGGCGTCATCCACCGCGGGCAGGGCAAGTGGTACCCCGGCGAGCCGCTGCCGCGCTGGCAGACCGCGATCGTGTGGCGCACCGACGGCGTCCCGCTCTGGTCGGACCCGCTCCCGCGGATCGCGCAGGAGGCCAGGCTGCCCGCCGGCGACCCGCCCGCGCTCGACCCGGACGCGCCCGGCGACGCCGGCACCCGCGCCACGCTCGTCGCGGAGCTGGACGCCGACGCGGGCGACCCCGTCGCGTGGGCGCTCCCCCTGCACCGGACCGAGGACGGGACGGGCTGGGCCACCACGGCCTGGACGACCCGGCGCGGCCGCGTCGTGCTGTCCCCCGGCACGTCGCCGGCCGGCCTGCGGCTGCCGCTCGACTCGATCGCCTGGACGCCGCCGCCCGGCCGGCCGGAGCCGAGCCGGTTCCGGCCGCTGGCCCCGCTGCCGGCCCCCGGCGGCGAGCCGGCGCCCGCCGCGGTGACGCCGGTGGAGGACGCGCCCACGACCGCGCTGTGCATCCAGGAGCGCGACGGGCACGTCCACGTCTTCCTGCCCCCGCTGGAGAACGCCGCGGACGCGGTGGCGCTGCTCGGCGCCGTCGACGCGGCCGTCACGGCGACCGGCGTGCCCGTCGTGCTGGAGGGCTACGCGCCGCCCGGCGACCCGCGCACCCGCACGCTGACCGTCACGCCCGACCCGGGCGTCATCGAGGTCAACGCGCACCCGGCGGGCAGCTGGTCGAGATCACCGAGACCCTGCACCGCTGCGCGCACGAGGTCGGGCTGGGCGCCGAGACGTTCACCGTCGACGGCACCCACACCGGCACCGGCGGCGGCAACCACATCACGCTCGGCGGCCCGGCCCCGGCCGACTCGCCGCTGCTGCGCCGCGCCGACCTGCTCGTCTCGATGCTGACGTTCTGGCAGCACCACCCGTGCCTTTCGTACCTGTTCTCGGGGCGGTTCATCGGCCCGACCAGCCAGGCCCCCCGCGTCGACGAGGGCCGCCACGAGACCCTCTACGAGCTGGAGATCGCGTTCGCCGAGCTGCGCAGGCTCGCCGGCGAGGGCACCGCCGCGCCATGGCACGTCGACCGGTCCCTGCGGCACCTGCTCACCGACATCACCGGCAACACCCACCGGGCCGAGTTCTGCGTCGACAAGCTGTTCAGCCCCGACTCCGAGCGCGGCCGGCTGGGCCTGCTGGAGCTGCGCGGCTTCGAGATGCCCCCGCACCCGGACATGGCGCTGGTGCAGGCCCTGCTGGTCCGGGCGCTCGTCGCCCGGTTCTGGGAGCAGCCCTACACCGGACGGCTGGTGCGCTGGGGCACCCGGCTGCACGACGCGTTCCTGCTGCCGGCGTTCGTCGCCCAGGACGTCGCCGACGTCGTCGCCGACCTCGACGCACACGGCATCGCGTTCGAGGCCGCCTGGCTCGACCCGTTCCTCGAGTTCCGGTTCCCGCGGCTCGGGACCGTCGAGGTCGCCGGCATCGGGCTGGAGCTGCGCGCGGCCATCGAGCCGTGGCACGTGCTCGGCGAGGAGATGTCCGCGGGCGGCGTCGCGCGCTACGTCGACTCGTCGCTCGAACGGGTGCAGGTCCGCGTGACCGGCGCGCTCGGTGACCGCTACGCCGTGACCTGCAACGGCGTGCCGGTCCCGCTGCAGCAGCTCGGCGACGGGCTCGTCGCGGGCGTCCGGTTCCGGGCCTGGGCGCCGCACTCGGCACTGCACCCGACGATCGGCGTGCAGTCGCCGCTGGTGTTCGACCTGGTCGACCGCTGGAACGACCGGTCGGTGGGCGGCTGCACCTACCATGTCGTGCACCCCGGCGGGCGCGCATACGACACGTTCCCGGTCAACGCGAGCGAGGCCGAGGCCCGCCGTGGTGCCCGGTTCACCCCTTACGGGCACTCCCCTGGCCCGGTGGACCCCACGACGTGGCAACCTTCGTTCGTGGAAGGTGGTGACGGCGAGTACCCACGGACACTGGATCTGCGCCGCCGGTGACCGCCGGCTACGCGGCGGGCGGGCACGACGAGATGCTCACCGCCGACGGGCTGGTCCGGCCCGAGTGGGTCGAGGTCGCGGCGCTGCTGCACCGGGCGGGCCCGGACGCGCTGGCCGCGCACGCCCGCCGGCTCGTCGACGAGGAGGGCGTCACCTACCGCCCGCCCGGCCAGGCCGAGCGGGCCTGGGCGCTGGACCCGCTCCCGGTGCTGCTCGACGCCGCCGACTGGGCGACGCTCTCGGCCGGGGTCGCGCAGCGCACGCGACTGCTCGACGTCCTGCTCGCCGACCTCTACGGACCCCGCCTGACCCTGCGGACGGGCCTGCTGCCCGTCGAGGTCGTCCTCGGCCATCCCGGGTTCGTGCCCGGCTGGTCGCGCGGCCGCGGCACGCCCCCGCCGCGCGAGGTGTTCCTCGCGGCGGCCGACCTGACCCGCACGCCGGCGGGCTGGCACGTCCTGTCCGACCGGGTCCAGGCGCCCTCGGGCGCCGGGTACGCGCTCGCGAACCGGCGCGTCGTCGCCCGCGTGCTCGCCGACGTCCGCCGCCGCTCGCACGTGCAGCGCCTCGGCCCGTTCTTCGACGCCATGCGGCTGGGGCTGGAGGAGCTGGCGCCCGCGTCGGAGCGTCCGCGCGTGGTGCTGCTGACGCCGGGCGCGGACAGCGAGACCGCCTACGAGCAGGCGCTGCTCGCGTCCCGGCTGGGGTTCCCGCTGGTGCTGGGCTCGGAGCTGACCGTGCGCGACGGGCGGGTCTGGCAGCGGACGCTCGGGCGCCTGGAACCGGTCGACGTCGTGCTGCGCCGCGTCGACGCCGCCTGGTGCGACCCGCTGGACCTGCGCCAGGACTCCGCCCTCGGCGTCCCCGGGCTGCTGGAGGCGGCCCGCCGCGGCGCGGTCGCGGTCGTCAACGGCCTCGGCAGCGGCGTCGCGGAGAACCCCGGCCTGCTGCCGTACCTCCCGGCGCTGGCGGAGGCGCTGCTCGACGAGCCGCTGCTGCTGCCCGCCGCCCCGACGTGGTGGTGCGGCGACGACGCCAGCCGGGCGCACGTGCTCGCCCACCTCCCTGAGCTGCTGGTCAAGCCGCTGGCCAGGGACGAGGGCCGGGACACGGTCGACGGCGCGGCGCTCTCGGCCGCGCAGCGGGCCGAGCTGGCCGCCCGCATCCAGGCCGAGCCGCACGCCTGGGTCGGGCAGGAGCCGCTGCACCAGAGCACCGCCCCGGTCGGCGGGCCCGGCGGCCTGGCCGCCCGGCCGCTCGTCCTGCGCACGTTCGCGGTGACCGCGGGTGACGCCGTCCGGGTGCTCGCCGGCGGCCTGGGCACGGCCGGCGTGCGGAACGCGACGATCGCCAAGGACGTGTGGGTGCTCGGCGCGACCCCGGCCGCCCCCGCGCCGGTCGCGCCGCTGCCGCCGCCGGAGGTCGCCGACGCCCTCACCCCGCGCGTCGCGGCCGACCTGTTCTGGCTGGGCCGCTACGCCGAGCGCGCCGAGGACGCCGCGCGGCTGCTGCGCACGGTCGCCGACCGGATCGCCGACTACCCCTCGTCACCCGGGTCGGCGTCGGGCCAGGCCCTGGACGCGCTGCTCGCGGCGACGGCGGCGGTGACCGCGACCCCGCAGGGCACCGACGTCTTCACGCTCGTCACCGACCGGGACCGGCCCGGGACCCTCGCCTACGCCGTCCACCGGCTGACGCGGTCGGCCCAGTCCGTCCGCGAGCTGCTGTCCACCGACACCTGGCTGGTGCTGGGGCGTCTCGACGCCGTGCTGGCCGCGCTGGCCGACGGCGGGGCGGGGCGGCCCGACGTCGGCTCGGCCGTTTCGCACGCGCTGTCGCGGGTGCTGGAGGGGCTGCTCGCGCTCGCCGGGCTGACCGCCGAGAGCCACGTCCGCGACGCGGGCTGGTCCGTCCTGGACGCCGGCCGGCGGGTCGAGCGGGCGCTGCACGTGTCGGCGCTGGTCGGGGCCACCCTGACCGACCCGCCAGGGGAGGCCGACCCGCTGGTGCTGGAGTCCGTGCTCGTCGCCGCGGAGAGCGTCATCACCCACCGGCGCCACCGGCGCGACGGCGTCGACGCCGTGCTGGAGCTGCTGGTCGTCGACCGGACGAACCCGCGCTCGGTCGCCTACCAGGTCGACCGGCTCCGCGAGGACCTGGCCGGGGTCCCGGCGCCGGGCGGCGCCGGCTCCGACGACCGGGCGGCCGCCCTGCTGGACGGCATCGAACAGGCGCTGGCCACCGCGCACCCCGACGACCTCGCGCGCCGCGGCCGCGGCGGCGGCCGCACCGACCTGCGCCGGCTGACCGCCGACCTCGGCCGCGACCTCACGCGCTTCGCCGAGGTCCTGGAGCGCAGCCGCTTCGCGCCGGGGCTCCCGCCCCGGCCGCTCGGCCCGCTGCTGCAGACCGTCTCCGGCGGCGTGCCGTGAGGACCTACCGCATCCGCCACCGCACGAGCTACACCTACGACGACGAGGTCACCGGCAGCTACGGCCGCGCGTACCTGCTGCCCCGCGACCGGCCCGGCCAGCGGTGCCGGGAGGCGCGCCTGGCCGTCACGCCAGCGGCGGACGAGCTGCGTGAGCACGTCGACTTCTTCGGCAACCGGTCGACCTACTTCGCCGTCTCCACGCCGCACCGCCGCCTGGACGTGCTGGCCGAGAGCGTCGTCGTGGTCGAGGACCGGCCGGCCGCCACCGGCGACCCGGCCTGGGAGGACGTCCGGGACGGGCTGCGCGGGGCGACCACCGCCCTGCTGCTGGACGCCAGGACGTTCGTGCTCCCCTCGCCCCGGCTGCCGGTCCACCCGGCCGTGGCCGCCTACGCCGTGCCGAGCTTCCCGCCCGGCCGCTCGGTCGGCGAGGCGGCGGCCGACCTGTCGGCGCGCATCCACCGCGACTTCCGCTACGTGACCGGGTCCAGCTCGGTGGGCAGCACCGTGCCCGAGCTGCTGGAGCGCGGCAAGGGCGTCTGCCAGGACTTCGCGCACCTGGCCGTCGCGGCCCTGCGCTCGGTCGGGCTGGCGGCCCGCTACGTCAGCGGGTACCTGGAGACGACGCCGCCGCCGGGGCAGGAGCGGCTGGTCGGCGCGGACGCCTCGCACGCGTGGGTGTCGGTCTGCACCGGCGGGGGCTGGCTCGACCTCGACCCGACGAACGACCGCGCGGTCGACGCGTCCTACGTCGAGCTCGCCCACGGCCGCGACTACGCCGACGTCCCCCCGCTCAAGGGTGTGATCTTCTCCGACGCCACCGAGAGTGTGCTGGACGTGGCGGTGGACATGCTGGCGGTGCCGATCGGGTAGAAGGAGCTGTGCGGTCCTTCTCCTGCCCGGTGTGCGGGCATCTGGTGTTCTTCGAGAACTTCGCCTGCCTCAACTGCGGCAGCGAGCTCGGCTGGTCGCGCGCGAAGGAGAGCCTGGTCGCGCCGGGCATCCGGTGCGCGAACGCGCAGCGCGCCCGGTGCAACTGGCTCGTCGAGCCCGAGGGCGACCTCTGCGGCTGCTGCGCGCTGACCCGGACCCGCCCGGCCGACGGCGACCCGCTGGCCGAGGCGTTCGCCGACGCCGAGGCGGCCAAGCGCCGCCTCGTGTTCCAGCTCGACGACCTCGGGCTGACCACCGACGGCGTCGCGTTCGACCTGCTCTCCAGCGCCGAGGAGCCCGTCACGACGGGCCACGCGGACGGCGTGGTGACCATCGACCTCGCCGAGGGCGAGGACGCCCACCGCGAGGCCCTGCGCGTCCAGCTCGACGAGCCGTACCGGACGATGCTGGGCCACCTGCGCCACGAGACCGGCCACTGGTACTGGACGGTGCTGGTCGAGCCCGATCCGGACGCCTTCCGCGCGCTCTTCGGCGACGAGCGCGCCGACTACGGCGAGGCGCTCCAGCAGCACTACTCGTCCCCGCCGCCCGACGGCTGGGAGCAGACCTACGTCAGCGCGTACGCGACGGCGCACCCGTGGGAGGACTGGGCCGAGACGTTCGCGCACTACCTGCACATCCGGGACACGCTGCAGACGGCGGCCAGCTTCGGCGTGGTCGTGCGCGGTCCGGACGCGACGACCGAGCCGGACGCGCCGCTGCGCGCCCTGCCCCGGGACACGCCGGCGAGCTTCGACGAGGTCGTCGACACCTGGCTGCCGCTCACCTACGCGCTCAACGCGGTCAACCGGTCGATGGGCAAGGAGGACCTGTACCCGTTCGTGCTGACCCCGCCGGTCCTCGACAAGCTGCGCTTCGTTCACGGCCTGGTGACGGGAGGCCGATGACGGAACGGGCTTCCGGGACTCAGTCCCGCACGGCGAGCCCGACGCGCTGGAACTCCTTGAGGTCGGAGTACCCGGTCTTGGCCATCGCCCTCCGCAGCGCGCCGAACACGTTGACCTCGCCGTACGCCGTCGTCGCCGGGCCGAACAGGATCCGCTCGAGGTCGCCCGTGCCCGTCTCCACCTCGACGATCTCCGAGCGCGGCAGCGACGGGTGCGCGGCCGAGGACGTCCAGTAGGCGCCGCGGCCGGGGGCGTCAGAGGCCGCGGCGAGCTGCTCGCCGAGCATCACGGCGTCGGCGCCGCAGGCCACCGCCTTGGCGACGTCACCGGAGCCCGCGATCCCGCCGTCGGCGATGACGTGGACGTAGCGGCCGCCGGTCTCGTCGAGGTAGTCCCGGCGGGCCGCCGCCGCGTCGACGATCGCCGTGGCCATCGGGACGCCGATGCCCAGCACGAGATCGGTCGTCGTGGCCCGGGACTCGCCGTAGCCGACGATCACCCCGGCGGCCCCTGTCCGCATGAGGTGCATCGCCGTGCGGTAGTCGCCGACGCCGCCCGCGACGACCGGCACGTCCAGTGAGCTGATGAACTCCTTGAGGTTCAGCGGCTCGCCACCCGACACGTGCTCGGCGGAGATGATCGTGCCCTGCACGACGAGGATCTCCACGCCCGCGGACAGCAGCGTCGGCGTGAGCTCCCGCGCCCGCTGCGGGCTGACACGGGCGGCCACGGTGACCCCGGCCTCGCGGACGGTCTTGAGCGCCTCGGTCAGGAGCCCGGCGTCGATCGGCGCCGCGTGCAGCTCCTGCAGGAGCCGCACGGCCGCGGTCGGGTCGGGATCGGCCTCCAGCGCCGTGACGACGCGGCCGACCGCAGCGTCCGGGTCGGGATGGCGGCCCCACAGTCCCTCGGCGTTGAGCACGGCCAGGCCGCCGAGCTGCCCGATCCGCACGGCCGTCGCGGGCGAGACGACGGCGTCCGTCGGGTGGGTGACCAGCGGGATCTCGAAGCGGTACGCGTCGAGCTGCCACGCCGTGGAGACGTCCTGGGAGCTGCGGGTCCGCCGCGACGGCACGATCTCGACCTGGCCGAGGTCGTAGCTGCGGCGGGCCTCCCGGCCCATTCCGATCTCCACGAGGTCGCGCACGGGCGGTCAGCCTAGGCCGTGTCCCGTGGATCAGCGAACGCGGTATTCGCGCCCAGATGGCCGCGCGCTGCGTTGTCGGACGGCTCGAGTACGCCCGGTACGAGAGCCGCCCTCCGCCTTGCGAGCAGCCATCTGGATCACGAATCCCGTCGCCCGTGATCCACGGGACACGGCCTAGCCGTCGCGTTCGGCCGGGTCGCCGCCCGTCGCCGGGTCCCGGCGGTCAGCGCGCGACGTAGTTGGGCGCCTCGACGGTCATCTGGATGTCATGCGGGTGGCTCTCCTTCAGGCCCGCCGCGGTGATCCGCACCAGCTGGGCGTGCTGGAGCCGCTCGATCGTCGCCGCGCCCGCGTACCCCATCCCCGAGCGCAGGCCCCCGGCCAGCTGGTGCACGACCTGCGCGAGCGGCCCGCGGAACGGGATCCGGCCCTCGATGCCCTCGGGGACCAGCTTGTCCTCGCTCAGCACGTCGTCCTGCGCGTAGCGGTCCTTCGAGTACGCCCGCGACTGCATCGCGCCGAGCGAGCCCATGCCCCGGTAGGTCTTGTACTGCTTGCCGCCCACGAGAACCAGCTGGCCCGGCGACTCCTCGGTGCCGGCGAGCAGGCTGCCCAGCATCACCGACGACGCGCCCGCCGCGATCGCCTTGACGATGTCGCCCGAGTACTGGATGCCGCCGTCGCCGATGACCGGCACGCCCGCCGGCGCGCAGGCCTGCGCCGCCTCGTAGATCGCGGTGATCTGCGGGGCCCCGACCCCGGCGACGACCCGCGTCGTGCAGATCGACCCGGGCCCGACGCCGACCTTCACCGCGTCGGCGCCGGCCTCAACCAGCGCGGCCGCCCCGGCGCGCGTCGCGACGTTGCCGCCGACGACGTCGACCGCGTGGCCGACCTCCGCGCGGAGTTTCGCGACGGTCTCCAGCACGCGCCGCGAGTGCCCGTGCGCGGTGTCGACCATGACGACGTCGACCCCGGCCTCGACGAGCTGCATCGCGCGCGCGTAGCCGTCCTCGCCCACCCCGACCGCGGCCGCGACGACCAGCCGGCCGTCGGGGTCCTTCGTCGCGAGCGGGTACTTCTCGGTCTTGTTGAAGTCCTTGATCGTGATGAGCCCGCGCAGCACGCCGTCGCCGTCGATGAGCGGCAGCTTCTCGAGCTTGTGCCGGCGCAGCAGGCCGAGCGCCGCCTCGGCCGTCACGCCGACCCTGGCCGTGACCAGCGGCGCGGGCGTCATCACCTCGTGCACGGGCCGGGAGTGGTCCATCTCGAAGCGCATGTCGCGGTTGGTGATGATCCCGACCAGCCGGCCGCCGCCGTCGGTCACCGGCACACCGGAGATCCGGTAGCGGGCGCAGAGCGCGTCGACGTCGGCGATCGTGTCGTCGGGCTGGCACGTGACCGGGTCGGTCACCATGCCCGCCTCCGACCGCTTGACGACCTCGACCTGCGCGGCCTGCTGCTCGACGGGCAGGTTGCGGTGCAGCGTGCCCAGACCGCCCGCCCTGGCCATCGCGATCGCCATCCGCGCCTCGGTCACCGTGTCCATCGGCGACGACACGAGCGGCACCCGGATCCGCACCCGGCGGGTGACCTGCGTGCCCGTGTCGACCCCGCTGGGGACCACGTCGGACTCGGCAGGGAGCAGCAGCACGTCGTCGAAGGTGAGGCCGAGCGTTGCGAACTTCGGCGGCCACGCGGCGGTCTCACTTGTCACCTCATCATCGTATCGGCGCGCCCGTGTCGTGGCGCCAGCGCTGCGGTGGGTGACGCGTCGAACTGTCGGGGTCAGCGGGTATCGTCGTCGGCGTGTCTCCCGATGCGATGCCGCCGGACCCGTTCGCCGGCGATCCGCACGACCCCGCGCTGTCGCTCGACGGCAGCGGGGCGGACGACGACGGCGAGGCACTGAACGACCAGGAACGCGACGAGGTCGTCGCCGATCTCGCCGATCTGGCGGTCTACCAGGCGCTGCTCGAGGTCCGGGGCGTCCGCGGCATCGTCGTGGAGTGCAGCGACTGCGGCGAGCAGCACTACCACGAGTGGAGCCTGCTCCGCGCGAGCCTGCAGCAGCTGCTGGACGAGGGCCAGATGCGCCCGCACGAGCCGGCCTTCGACCCCGACCCCGCGAGCTACGTCACGTGGGAGTACTGCCGGGGGTACGCCGACGCCGTGCTGTCCGACTCCTGACGGCCGGCTCCACCCCCGACCACCCGTTCGGCCGGCAGGGGCCCCGGGCGGCGCTGCCGTCCGGGGCCCCCGCTCGTGCAACCGTCAGTTGTTGGTCCGCGACGTGGTCGTCGTGGTCGCCGACGTCGTCGTGGACTTGCTCCCGTCGGTGACCGTCGGCGGGGTCGTCGGGGTCGGCGTCACCGTCAGCGTGCGATGGCCGTGGCCCGGCGAGGACGGCGCCACCGCCCGCGGGTCCGGCTGCCCGTCCGGGCGCGGCCAGCTCGACGGCACGACCGACGCCGAGCTGGACGACGACGTCGTCGCGTTCGGGATCACGTACGGGGCCAGTCCGGAGGCGGGATCGGGGTCCTGCGTCAGACCCGCGCCGGTCGGGACGGGGCGCGTGGGGTAGTGCCGCAGGGGCGACTGCAGGTCGGCCTTCGTGCCCGGTTGGGTCTCCGCGGCCTTCGCGGCCAGGAACGACTGCACGTCGGCCAGCTGCTCGTGGCCTTCCTGCGGCCGGACCTTGCCCAGGTCCGTGTCGGCCTGCTTCAGCTCCTGGGACGCCGCCGCGGGGTCGCCCTGGGTGAGCGCGACCTTGGCCTTGACGATGTGGGTCTCGACCCGGTCGGCCGCCTCGACCGACGACGCCCGCTCGCTGAAGAGCACCTTCGACACCGGCCACAGGGCGCTGCCGGGCTCGGCCGACGCCGAGCCGACGGTGACGCCGCCCATCCCGATGACGACCAGCGCCGCGGCCGCCGCGATGGGCGCGAGGCGCAGCAGGCGCCGGGAGGGCCGGCTGCTCGCGAGGACGGTGGCGACCGCGGTGTCGAGGTCGACCAGCTCCGGGATCGGCTCGGCGTCGACCTCGGCCTTCCAGGCCGCCAGGATGTCGGCGATCTCGTCGTCCGGCCCGTAGCGGCGGTCACCGCCGCCGAAGTGAGCGCTGCCGCTGCCGGTGCCGTACCGCGGCGCCGGCGAGACCCGCATCCCGGCCGCGAGGGCGTCGAGCAGCGCGTCGTCGGCCTGGACGGCCGCCAGGTCCGGCAGGCCGGCCTCGTCGAGGTCGACCGGCGCCGGGCGGACGGCGGGCAGGCGGTTCGTGGGCGTGTTCAGGTCGTCACGGCGGGGTCGCCGGGGCCCGTTCCGCGGGGCACCGCCGCGGGGGCGGTGACCGAAGGGCGTGACAGGACCGTGCTCGTTGCGGCGATCGTCACTGTCGGGCATCTCAGACCACCTCCTCCTCTGGCATCGACTTGCGTAGCCGCGCGAGCGCGCGGTGCTGGGCGACCCGGACGGCGCCGGGCGTGGAGCCGACCGCCTCTGCGGTCTCCTCCGCGGACAGGCCGACGATCACCCGCAGCACCAGGATCTCGCGCTGCTTGTCGGGCAGCTGGTCGAGCAGCCGGCCCATCTCGCCGGACAGCTCGACCCGCAGCGCGCGCTGCTCCGGACCGTCCGAGCCCTCGACGGCGTCGGGGACCTCGGACACCGGTTCGGCGCGGTTGCGCGTCGCCGCCCGGTGGGCATCGATCACTTTGTGCGACGCGATCCCGTAGACGAACGCCAGGAACGGACGGCCCTGGACGCGGTATCCGGGCAACGCCGTCAGCACCGCGACACACACCTCCTGAGCGACGTCGTCGGCCGAGACGGACGAGCGGTCCGTCCGACCCAGTCGGGCCCGGCAGTACCGCACGACCAGCGGCCGAATGATGGCGAGCACGCGCCCGACAGCCGTGCGGTCCCCTGTCATCGCGAGGGCCACAAGATCGTCGGGAACGTCTGTCGTCTCAGTCATCGTGCGCCGCCCCCCGCACGTTACGGAACATCCCGCATCGTCCCAGTCATCATCCGTTCGAGAGAATCGCTACGCAGCGTGAGCGAATGCGCCTTGAATGACGCCCACCGTAGCGAAGGGGCCGGATGCCCCGAACGGAGGGATCCACTTCTGCGTCCGCGGCCCGTGACCCGGGCGTGACGCGCCGGTGGAGCGGCCGCGACACGCCGCCCCCGCGCGAGCCGCGGACCTGCGCGGACACCGCGCGGACGCGTCGACGCCCGCCGCGGGGGGCTGCGGCGAGCGTGGACGGGCAATGCGGGGACCCCCGAGCGTCAGGACACCAGGCCGCGCCGGAACCCGTGCGCCACGGCCTGGGCGCGGTCGCGCACGCCGAGCTTGCGGAACAGGCGCCGGGCGTGGGTCTTGACCGTGTCCTCGGACAGGTAGAGCTCCCGGCCGATCTGGCCGTTGCTCTTGCCCTGGCTCATGCCGCGCAGCACCTGCAGCTCGCGCTCGGTGAGCTGGACGCCGGGGTCCGTCGGCGCCCGCGGCGTGGGCACGGCGGTGCTGGCGAGGGTGTGGGCCAGCGCCGCCACCAGCTCGGGACGCGAGGCGTCCCAGCGCAGGTAGCCGCGGGCCCCGCCGGCGATCGCCGCGGCGATGCTGCCGGCGTCGTCGGGTGCGCCGAACACGATGACGTTCGCCTGGGGATGGGCGGCGACGAGGCGCCGGGTGGCCTCGACCCCGGTGGGCACCGCACGCTGCGTGCCGACCAGGACCACGTCGACCGGCTGCCGCGAGAACCGGGCCAGCAGTTCGTCCCCCTGCGCCACGCAGTCGATCCGGTGAACGCCGGGGACCGCGGACATGACACGGGTCAGACCCTCGCGAACGCTGCGACGATCGTCGCAGATGAGTACCGTCGTCACGACGATTCCTTCCTGCAGCTTCCTGCAGCCGGGTGATGTGTCACCCCGACCATCGGCGGGTCACACACTCACCTTGACACGATCAGGGCCACTTTGTGCCCTCCATTCGAGAGTCTTGCGCCGAGTGGCACCTGTCATGTGGGTGATGTAGCTCCGAATGGAGTAATGACATTACCGTGACTTGGTCCGGGCACCCACGGCGACACCCGCATCACGCGGCGTCCGATCGGATCGGCGCGGGTGGCGACGACGCTCAGCGCGGACGCGGCGGCGTGTCGTCGGCGCGTCGGCCCACTCACCCGGTCGGCGCATCGGGGCGTTACACCAAACTCCGGCGTGTCGTCCGGCGTGTCGGGCGTCCGGTCGGGTGCATCGCCCGACAGGGCCCCGGGAGCAGGGTCGGGGAGGACGTCCGCGGCCGCCAGCGCGGCGGGCCACCGCAGCGGTACCAGCCCGTTCGCGGCGGCCGAGGCCCCGCACGCGTCGAGCCGGGCCGCCGCATCCTCGGCGTCGAGCGCTCCGGCCGCGGCGAGGGCGACCGTCAGGACGATGCGCGACTTGAGCTCGTGGCGCAGCGCGGGCGCGCCTCCGGCGCGGGCCGCCGCGGCCGCAGCCAGCCCCGCGTCTGCGGCCGCGACCGCGTCGGCCGCGCGCCCCTCGACCAGCGCGAGCTCGGCCCGGACCCAGCCCATGCGGACCCGCGGCCGCCAGGACGGGTGGCCCGCCGCGGCGCGGTCGGCGGCGGCGAGCAGCCGGTGGGACCCGGGCAGGTCGCCGATGCCGACGGCGTCGGCGGCGAGGCCGGTGAGCGCGTCGATCCGCGCCGCCGCGGCGTCGACGCCGTCCGCGCGGAGCAGTCCGGCGAGGTCGGCGCGCGGTCGCTCCCCGATGGGCGAGCCGGTCCGTCCCGCGAGGTCGGCGCCGGACCGCGCGGCGGTGTCGGCGAGCCGCAGGCCGAGGGCGTCGAGCGGGCGCGCCGCCGCGTGCCCACCCAGCTGGCGCAGATGCGACGCCCGGGTGACAGCGGCATGTGCCGCCACGGTGACGGGTGTGTCCGGCGCCGCCGACAGGGCGGCGAGCTCGGTCGCCGCGGCCGCGTAGCGACCCTGCCCGCCGAGCGCGACCGCGCGCAGCCAGCGGCAGACGGGATCGGCCACGGTCGGCAGCGGGCCCGCCGGGTCCGGGCCGAAGGCGGCGTCGCGCAGCCGCCGCGCGGGTCCGGGGGACCGTGTCACCCGAGTGCCGACGTCACGGTGTCCACCGCGCCCGTCAGCGTCTCCAGCCTCCCGACGGTGCCGGGCAGCTCGACGCCGGACCAGCCCGGCCCGGCGACGTAGGTGCGGACCCGCGGGCGCGTGCGGGGCAGCCCTTCGACCACCGCGGGGTCGGCGGTGGCCGGCAGTTGCGACCAGAGGACCAGCGCGCCGGGCGCGGTGCGGCGGACCGCGGCGACCAGCGCGTCGGCCGGCAGGTCCGCGCCGAGCGAGCGCGCCGTGACGCCGCGCTCGGCCAGCGCCGCCGCCAGCACCACGAGCGGCAGGACGTGCTGCTCGCCCGGCATCGCCGCGAGCAGCGCCGGACGGCCCGGGCCGCCGCGCGCGGGCCCGTGAAGGCCGCGCTCGTGAAGGCCGCGCTCGTGAAGGCCGCGGTGACGCAGGCGGAGAGAAGATGCTCCAGCTCGACGCCCGCCCCGGTCGACGCCCAGCGGTCGGCCACGGCGACCAGCACCGGCGTGGCCACGTCCTCCCACGCGGACCGGACGCCGTCCGCCGCGATCGCGTCGGCGAGCACCGCGCGGGCGGCGGACGCGTCGAGGGCGAGCGCCGCCCGGCCCAGACCCCTGGCGCGCCGGCCCGCTCCGGGGAGGCGCAGCACCCGGCGCCCGACGCGCACCCGCGACCCCGCCTCGCCGGGCCCGTCCGTCCCGGCCGGGAGCGGGTCGCCGGCCCCGGCTGCACGGCCGGCGACGGTCGGAGCCCCGAGGTCCACGACGCCCGGGTCGGCGACCACCGACCGCCGGCGGCGGTCCCCCGCGGCCGTCGTCTCGCCCGGCTCCGCAGCACCGGTCGCGCCGGGCACGTCGACCGCGCCCGCCGCGTCCGGCACGTCGACCGGCTGCACGACCGCCCGCGGCCGGGGGCCCGGCCCGGTGCCGGGCCCCGGCAGGGGTGCGGCCAGCGCGTAGCGGGCGGCGGCGGCCGGGCTCGCACCCCGCACGAGCGCCTGCTGCATCAGCTCCAGGCGTTCGAGGTCGTCGGCGCTGTACCGGCGGTGTCGTCCGGCCTCGTGCCCGGTCGGGCCGATGCCGTAGCGCCGGTCCCAGGTGCGCAGCGTGGCCGGTGCGACGCCCAGCCGCCTGGCCGCGGCCGACACCGCGAGCGAGAGCTCGGACGAGGGCGTGACCTGCGGTGACGCGGCCTCTCGAGCGGATGAACCGTCGGGTGATCCTGGGCACACGGTCTGGTGCCGCCGGTGCGGGACCGGGGACGGTTCAGGCGGCACCCGCACATCGTGGGTGCTGCCGGCAGCAGCGGCAACCGGAACTCGGCTCCGAACGCTTGAACAACGTTTGAAACGGTTCTATGGTGGTAACTCGGTCGTGCAGAAGCGACGACGAACGGCGGGGTGATGAGCGTGGCGGACACGCGGAGGCTTCCGGTCCCGGTGACGGACATCTGGGACTGGCAGATGCGAGGCGCCTGCCGGGGGATGGACAGCGCCTACTTCTTCCACCCCGAGGGCGAGCGCGGGCCGGCTCGCAGCAACCGCGAGGCGCGGGCGAAGGAGGTGTGCCGCCGCTGCCCGGTGATCGAGCAGTGCCGCCGGCACGCGCTGGCCGCCCACGAGCCCTACGGCGTCTGGGGCGGCCTGTCGGAGTCCGAGCGCGACGAGATCATCCGCGGTCGCGACCGCAGGCTGCGCATGGCGACCGGGCCGGTCGTCCGACCCCTCTGAGTACCCCACCCGCAGACGCAACGAACGGCACTTTCGTTCGCTGGGTTGGAACGAAAGTGCCGTTCGTTGCTTCGGGACAGCGCCGGGCTAGTGCCCGTGCCCGTGGCCGTGCCCTGCCGCCGGCGGGGCCGGGGGCTCGGGCTTGTCGACCACCGCGGACTCGGTGGTCAGCACCATGCGGGCGATCGACGCGGCGTTGACGACCGCGCTGCGGGTGACCTTGACCGGGTCGATGACCCCGTCGGCCACCAGGTCGCCGTAGGAGAGGGTGGCGGCGTTGAAGCCGTGGCCCCACTCCAGGTCGGCGACCTTGCTCGTCACGACCGCGCCCTCGAGACCGCCGTTGGCGGCGATCCAGAAGGTCGGGGTCGACAGCGCGCGCCGGACGATCTCGACGCCGGTGGCCTCGTCACCCGTCAGGCCCAGCCCGCCCTCGAGGAACGCGGCCGCGTGGATCAGCGCCGCTCCCCCGCCGGGGATGATGCCCTCCTCGACGGCCGCGCGGGTGGCCGAGACGGCGTCCTCGATGCGGTGCTTGCGCTCCTTGAGGGCGGTCTCGGTGGCCGCGCCGACCTTGATGACCGCGACGCCGCCGGACAGCTTGGCCAGCCGTTCCTGCAGCTTCTCGCGGTCCCAGTCGGAGTCGGACTCCTCGATCTCCTTCTTGAGCTGCGCGACCCGCGCCTCGACGGCGTCGGCAGGGCCGCCGCCCTCGACGAGCGTCGTGGCGTCCTTCGTGATCACCGCGCGGCGGACCTTGCCCAGCAGGTCCAGCCCGGCCTCGGACAGCTTGAGCCCGACCTCCGGGTTGATCACCTGCCCGCCGGTGGCGATGGCGAGGTCCTCCATGAAGGCCTTGCGCCGGTCGCCGAAGAACGGCGACTTGACCGCCGCGACCCGCAGCGTCTTGCGGATCGAGTTGACCACCAGCGTCGACAGCGCCTCGCCCTCGACGTCCTCTGCGACGATCAGCAGCGGCTTGCCGTCGGCGAGCACCTTCTCCAGCAACGGGAGCAGGTCGGCGATGGCCGAGATCTTGTCGCGGTGCAGCAGGACGTAGGTGTCCTCCAGCACGGCTTCCATCGACTCGGCGTCGGTGACGAAGTAGGGCGACAGGTAGCCCTTGTCGAACTGCAGGCCCTCGGTGATCTCCAGCTCGGTGGAGAGCGTCGAGCCCTCCTCGATGGTGATCACGCCGTCCTTGCCGACGGCCTTGAGCGCCTCGCTGATCAGGTCGCCGATCTCCTTCTCGCGGGAGGCGATCGTGCCGATCTGGGCGACGTGGTCCTTGTCGTCGACCGGGACGGCCTTCGACTTGAGGATCTCGGCGACCTTGTCGGCCGCGGCCGAGATGCCCCGGCCGAGCGAGGTCGGGTTGGCGCCCGCCGCCACGTTGCGCAGGCCCGCGGACACGAGGGCCTGGGCGAGCACGGTGGCGGTCGTGGTGCCGTCGCCGGCCACGTCGTTGGTCTTGGTGGCGACGGTCTTCGCGAGCTGGGCGCCGAGGTTCTCGTACGGGTCCTCGAGCTCGATCTCGCGAGCGATGGTGACACCGTCGTTGGTGACGGTCGGCCCACCGAACTTCTTCTCCAGCACGACGTTCCGGCCGCGCGGGCCGAGGGTGATCTTGACCGCGTCGGCCAGCTGGTTCACCCCGCGCTCCAGCGCCCGGCGCGCCGTCTCGTCGAAGCTGAGCTGCTTCGGCATCTGCTACTCCTGCGTCATGCGAACCGCCGCCCCGGGATGCCCCGGGACGGCGGTCGCGGCCATGGTCAGTTGACGACCGCGAGCACGTCGCGGGCGGAGAGGATGAGGTACTCCTCGCCGTTGTACTTCACCTCGGTGCCGCCGTACTTCGAGTAGATGACGACGTCGCCGACGGCCACGTCGAGCGGCACGCGGTTGCCGTTGTCGTCGATGCGACCCGGGCCCACCGCGAGGACCTTGCCCTCCTGCGGCTTCTCCTTGGCGGTGTCGGGGATGACGATGCCCGAGGCGGTCGTGGTCTCCGCCTCGCTGGCCTGGACGACGATCTTGTCCTCGAGCGGCTTGATGTTCGCCACGTCGATGACCTCCCATGTGGATGACGTGCTGCGTTGATCGGGTGGACGGGGCGTGCCGTCGTCGCGGTGCCGGAACGCCCGTGCGATTGGCACTCTACCCATGAGAGTGCCAGCGGCTCAACGGCGGGGCGGGCGCGGGCGTAGCGTCGCGTGCATGGCGAAGATCGGTCCCCTCGACGTGTCCAAGCTGTGCCTCGGAGCCAACGTGTTCGGCTGGACGGCCGGCCGCGACGACTCGTTCGCGGTGCTCGACGGGTTCACCGCGGCGGGCGGCACGTTCGTCGACACGTCCGACTCCTACATGTGGCGCATACCGGGCAACTCCGGCGGCGAGTCCGAGACGATCATCGGCGAGTGGCTGGCCGCGCGCGGGCGCCGCGACGACGTCGTCATCGCGACCAAGGTGGGCTCGCTGCCCAGCCGCGCCGGCCTGTCGGCGGCGAACATCGGCGCGGCGGTCGACGACTCCCTGCGCCGGCTGCAGACCGACCACATCGACCTCTACTGGGCCCACAAGGACGACCCGGACACCCCGCAGGAGGAGACGCTCGGGGCGTTCGACGCGCTGGTGCGGGCGGGCAAGGTCCGGGCGGTCGGGGCGTCCAACTTCTCGGCGGAGCGGCTGCGCTCGGCGCTGTCGATCTCGGCGCGCGAGGGGCTCGCGTCCTACGTCGCCCTGCAGCCGCACTACAACCTGCTGGAGCGCGCGGAGTTCGAGCGCGACCTCGCGCCGGTGCTGGCCGAGGCGGGTCTGGCCTGCGTGCCGTACTACGGGCTGGCCAAGGGGTTCCTCACCGGCAAGTACCGCCCCGGCTCGCCGGGCGTCGACAGCCCCCGCGCGGAGGGGGCGAAGGCCTACCTGGACGAGCGCGGGCTGCGGGTGCTCGACGCGCTCGACGACGTCGCGGCGGCCCACGGTGCCCCGGTCGCCGCGGTCGCGCTGGCCTGGCTGGCCGCGCAGCCGACCGTCGCGGCGCCGATCGCGAGCGCGCGCAACGCCGCGCAGCTGGCCGGGTTGCTGCCGGCGCTGGAGCTGGAGCTGACCGACGCCGAGCTGACGGCGCTGTCGGACGCGAGCAACTGACCGCGAGTCGGGGCCTGCACCGGCCCGAGTCGCGCGCTCAGCCAGAGCCGCCGCGAGTCGGGGCCTGCACCGGCCCGAGTTGCGCGCTCAGCCAGACCCGCCGCGAGGTGGCCCGGGCTGCCGGGCTCGGGCTGTCGAGCTCGGGCACCGTCGGGCTGTCGAGCTCGGGCACCGGGCTCTGGCGCCGACGCGCGACGCTCAGCCGACGAGGACCTCGGTCACCGGCATCGACGAGTCGGCCGGCAGGTCCAGCGGGCTCGGCTTCGCACCGGACGCCACGAGGTGCGCGCCGAGCGCCGCGACCATCGCCCCGTTGTCGGTGCACAGCCCCGGCCGCGGCACCCGCAGCGCGAGGCCGGCCGCGTCACAGCGCTCCGCCGCCAGCACCCGGAGCCGGGAGTTGGCCGCGACCCCGCCGCCGAGCAGCAACGTCTCCATCCCCCGTTCGCGGGCGGCCCGCACGGCCTTGGCGGTCAGGACGTCGACCACGGCCTCCTGGAAACTGGCGGCCACGTCGGCGACGGGGACCGGCGTGCCCGCCCGCTCGAGCGCCTCGACGTGGCGCGCCACGGCGGTCTTGAGGCCGGAGAAGGAGAAGTCGAACGGCGCGTCCCGAGGCCCCGTCAGGCCGCGGGGGAAGGCGATCGCGGCCGGGTCTCCGGCGGTGGCAGCCCGGTCGATGTGCGGCCCGCCCGGGAAGGGCAGCCCGAGCAGCCGCGCGACCTTGTCGAACGCCTCGCCCGCGGCGTCGTCGATCGTCGCGCCCAAGGGCGTCACCGGCCCGGCGACGTCGGGCACGTCCAGGAGGCTGGAGTGCCCGCCGGACACGAGCAGCGCGAGGCACGGCGGCAGCGGGCCGTGCTGGAGGGTGTCGACGGCGACGTGCGCGGCGAGGTGGTTGACGCCGTAGAGCGGGACGTCCCAGGCCGCGGCGTAGGCCTTCGCCGCCGCGACGCCGACGAGCAGCGCCCCGGCCAGGCCGGGCCCGACGGTGACGGCGACCGCGTCGACGTCGCGCGCCGTCACCCCCGCCGTGGCCAGCGCCCGATGCACGGCGGGCACCATCGCCTGCAGGTGCGCGCGCGAGGCCACCTCGGGCACGACGCCGCCGAAGCGGGCGTGCTCGTCCACGGACGACGCGACCTCGTTGGCCAGCAGCTCGGCGTCCCTGCCGTCGTGGCGGACGACGCCGACGCCGGTCTCGTCGCAGCTGGTCTCGACACCCAGAACGATCAACGGGGCTCCCGGCGCATGGTGTGGGCGTCGGCGCCGCTTGGCTGGTAGTACCGGCGGCGCAGCCCGAGGACCGTGAAGCCCTCTGAGCCGTACAGCGCGTGCGCGGCCGCGTTGTCCGTGCGGACCTCGAGGTAGACCCTCGCGTGCTCGGCGTCGGCGCTCGCCAGCAGCGCCCGCAGGAGCGCCCGGCCGATGCCGCGGCACTGGTGGGCGGGGTCGACGCCGATCGTGTGGATCTCGGCCTCCGGGTGCGGCGGCCCGGCGACGAACGCGAGCCCCGCGTAGCCGACGAGCTCCTCGCCGACGCGGGCGCCGCGGTAGAGGTGGCCGGCGCGCAGCTCGTCCACGAAGGCGCGCTCGGACCAGGGGTCGTCGCCGGGGAAGAGGATCCGCTCCAGCTCCGCGCAGCGGGCGGCGTCCTCGACGCGCAGCGGGCCGATGGCGACGGTGGCCGTCATCCGACGCTCACCCGCTTGCGCTGTCCCGGCGGGGCCGCGTCGGGGCGGCGCAGGTACAGCGGCTCAAGCGGGCCGGGGTCCGTCCCGGCGAGCAGGGCGGGAGCGGCGACGGACACGAGCCCGGCCGGCGAGGGTGCGTCCGGGCCGCGGACCGGCAGGCCCGTGACGTCGGCCAGCGCCCCGGCCGCCGCGGTGACGCCCAGGCCCGCCAGCCGCGAGAGCAGCGCCGACGGCGCCTCGACGTGCGGGCCGTCGATCCGCTCCCGGCCGTCGAAGGCCGCCCAGTACACCTCGCGGCGGCGGGCGTCGGTGACGACGACGAGGCGTCGGGGGCCGGCGGCGGTGACCGTGTCGGCGGCGATCGCGTCGAGCGTCCCGACGCCGTGCACCGGTACGCCCAGCGCGTCGCCGAGGGCGGCGGCGGTGACCATCCCGACCCGCAGGCCGGTGAAGGGGCCGGGCCCGGCGCCGGTGACGACCGCGTCGACGTCGCGCAGCGCGACGCCCGCGTCGGCGCAGGCCGCGAGCACGCCGGGCATGAGCAGCTCGCCGTGCTTGCGGGCGTCGTGGGTGACGCGGACCGAGCGCTGCACGGGGCCGCCCGGGGTCAGCTCCACGATGCCGGCCGTGACGGCGGGCGTGGCGGTGTCGAGGGCGAGCGCGATCACAACCGTTCCACCGTACCCGCCACCCGGGTCACGACCGCCGTCCGGACGTCGTCGGGGCGGCGTTCCAGCCGGACCAGCACGTGCTCGGCGGCGAGCCGCTCCGCCACGCCCTCGCCCCACTCGACGGCGACGACGGCCGCGGCCAGGTCGGTGTCGAGGTCGAGGTCGTCCAGCTCGGCGGCGCCGCCGAGCCGGTAGGCGTCGACGTGCACGAGCGGCACCCGCCCACCCGGGCCGGGCCGGTGCTCGCGGGCGATGACGAACGTCGGCGACGTGACCGCGCCCGCCACGCCAAGCCCGCGGGCGAGGCCCCGCACGAACACGGTCTTGCCCGCGCCCAGCGGGCCGGCCAGCACGACGAGGTCGCCCGGGCCCAGCTCGGCCGCGAGCGACTCGCCGAGTGCCTCGGTGTCGGCGGGGGTCGGCAGCACGACGGGGGCGCTCACGCCGTTCGACGGAGTGCTCATGCCCGCCTCCGCAGCCGGCGCAGCGGCCCGCCGGAACTGCGGCGGACCCGGGCGGCGGAGCGGCCGAGCAGATCGGCGAGCGCCTCGTCCATCGCGTCGGGCTGCTCCAGCATCGGCAGGTGGCCGACGCCGGGGAAGCGCACGAGCCGGGCGTCCGGCAGCTCGGCCGCGATCACCTCGCTGTGGGTGAACGGGATCACCCGGTCCGCATCGCCCGCCGCGACGAGCACCTCGCAGGTGGCCAGGGCCGGCAGCGCGGCGAGCCGGTCGTGGCTGCCGATCGTGTCGACGAAGTCGGTCAGCGCGTCGACGGCGTTGGCGCTGATCATCGAGTCGACGAGGTCGACCAGCCAGGGCGCGACGCTGCGGTCGCCGTACGCGAACCGGCGGGTGATCGCCCAGATGACGTCGCCCGCCGCCCGTCGCACGCCCTCGACCAGCGACGGCTGCAGCGCCGCGAGCAGGCCCACGCCGCGGGTGAGCGGGTTGCGCCGCGACAGGAGCGTGCCGGGCAGCCCCGAAGAGCCCATCTCGCCGGCCGAGGTGGACACGAAGGCCACGCCCGCGACGCGCTCGGTGACGAGCTGGGGGCACTGCTCGGCCAACGCCATGATCGTCATGCCGCCCATCGAGTGGCCGACGAGGACCAGCGGCCCCTCCGGGACGAGGGCGCGGATCACGGCGTCGAGGTCGCGGCCCAGCTGCTCGATCGTGCAGGTGTCGGCCGGCGCCCGCTCGGAGCGGCCGTGGCTGCGCTGGTCGTAGAGGACGACGCGGACGGCCGGGTCGTCGAGGGCGGCGAGGAAGCCCCGCTGGAAGTGCCAGGTGCGCCGGTCGAGGGCGAAGCCGTGGACCAGCACGACGGTCAGCGAGGCCGTGCCCCCCGTCGCCTCGATCTCCTCGCAGGACAGCCGGATGCCGTCGTCGGCCACGACCGAGGACGGCTCGCTGACGGGCGACTCGCCCGCCACGGTGGCCTCGTCTGCGAGCTGGGTCGCCAGCCGCCGCCGGTCGGCCGCGATCCGGTTGTGCTGCCGCGCCGCGACGCCGACGACGACGCCGGTCGCCGCCGCCCCGGCCGCGCCGGCCAGCACGCCCCACAGGCGCGGGCTCGGCGGCTTCACGCGCCGACCCCCGTCCACGTGCGGGTGACCCGGCGGCCGTGCACGCCGGTCGCGACCTCGTAGTGGATCGTCCCGAGCTCGTCGGCCCAGTCCTGCGCCGTCGGCTCGCCGCCCGTCCCGGGCCCGAAGAGGACGGCGGTGTCGCCCGTGGCGACCGGGTCGTCGCCGCAGTCGACGACGACCTGGTCCATGCACACCCGCCCGACGACCGGACGCAGCGTCCCGGCCAGGTGCACCCGCATCCGCCCCGCCAGGCCGAGCCGGCGGGGCACGCCGTCGGCGTAGCCGACCGGGACCAGCGCCAGCGTGGTCGCCCGCGGCGTCGTCCACTCGTGCCCGTACGAGACGCCCTCACCCGCCGGCACGCGCTTGACCAGCGCGACCCTGGCCCGGAAGGTCATCGCCGGGCGCAGCGGGCTCTCGGGCACCGGGCGGCCGAGCGGGTCGAGCCCGTAGACGGCGATGCCCGGGCGGACGAGGTCGAAGTGCAGGTCGGGGCGGGTCATGGTGGCCGCGGAGTTGGCCAGGTGCCGGATCGGCGTGAGGCCGGCGGCGCGGGCGTGCTCCCAGGCCGCGGTCAGGCGCGCGGACTGGCGGTCGAGCGTGGGGTGGTGCGGCGCGTCCGCGTGGGCGAGGTGGGACCAGACGGCCACCACCTCGGCGGCGCCGTCGGCGACGGCCTTCGCGGCGTCGTCGACGAGGTCGGGCCATCCGGCGGGCTGGGCCCCGTTGCGGGACAGCCCGGTGTCGATCTTGAGATGCAGGCGCACGGTCCGGCCGCCCGCGGCGGCGAGGACCGCGGCCAGGTGCTCGCGCGAGGAGACCGACAGGTCGACGCCCGCGGCGATCGCGGGACCGAAGTCGTCACCGGGCAGGTGCAGCCAGGACAGGACGGGCGCGGTGATCCCGCCCGCGCGCAGGTCGAGGGCCTCCTCGAGCGTGCACACCCCCAGCCAGCCCGCTCCGGCGGCCAGGGCGGCGCGCGCGACCGGGACCGCGCCGTGGCCGTAGCCGTCGGCCTTGACGACGGCCATCAGGGCGGCCCCCGGCGACGCGGCGCGCAGCACGGCGATGTTGTGCGCGACGGCGTCGAGATCGACGTGCGCCTCGGCGCGGGGCGGTTGCTCCACCGATCAATCATCGCATCCGCCCCGGACGGCCGGCCCGGCTCGGCCCGGTCGCCGCCCGGGCGGGACAGGTGATGCTCGGCACCCGCGAGTCGGGGCCTGAGACCCCGCGAGTCGGGGTCTCGGCCAGGCCGAGTCGCGCCCTCCACCGGATCCGCGAGTCGGGCTCTTCACCAGGCCGAGTCGCGCGATCGGCCGGCCCCGTCGTCGCGCCGGAGCCAGGGCGTCGATCCCGGCGCCCGCCACCGCGTCGGGTGCCGTTCTCAGCCCAGCGGGCCCAGGGACCGCAGGGCGTCCGGGATCGCGGCCTGCAGCCGGGACGCGGGGGTAGGAACCCCCGCGGCGGCCAGCTCGGCCGCGCGGGCGTGCACGAACGCCGCGCAGCCCGCCGCCCACCACGGGTCGAGCCCGGCGGCCAGCAGCGCGCCCGTGATCCCGGTCAGCACGTCGCCGGACCCGGCCGTCGCCGCCCACGAGCTCGTCGACGGGTGGACGAGGGTGCGCCCGTCCGGGTCGGCGACGACCGTGGCGTGCCCTTTGAGCAGCACCGTCACGCCGAGCCGGGCCGCCGCCGCGCGGACGGCGGCGATCCGGTCCGGGCCGACGTCACCGGCGATCCGGGCGAACTCGCCCGCGTGCGGGGTCAGCACCGCGCGGCGCCCGGCGACGGCGGCGCGCAGGTCCGCGTGGCGGGCGAGCAGCGTCACCGCGTCGGCGTCGATCACGAGATCGGCGCCGGTCGCGAGCACGGCCTCCAGCGTCGCGCGGCCCGCGTCGTCGGTGCCGATGCCGGGCCCGACCGCCCAGGCCTGCACGCGGCCGGCGTCCGCGACCGAGGGGGCGGTCACGGCCTCCGGCCAGTGGTCGAGCACCCGCTGGGCGGCGCTGCCGGCGAACCGGACCATGCCGCTCGTCGCGAGCACGGCCGCCCCGGTCGCCAGCACGGCGGCGCCCGGGTAGGTCGCCGAGCCGGCGGCGACCCCCACGACGCCCTGGCTGTACTTGTCGTCGGTCGGGCCCGGTCGCGGCCAGCGCGCGGCGACGTCGCCGGCGTCGAGGACGACGGCATGCGGCGCCGGGAGGTACGGGCCCAGCCCGATGTCGACGAGGTCGACGCGGCCACAGCGCGGCGCCGCCAGCACGTGGACGGGCTTCAGCGCGCCGAAGGTCACGGTCGCGGACGCGGTGACCGCCGCCCCGTCCGTGGCACCGGTGTCGACGTCGACGCCGCTGGGCAGGTCGACGGCCACGATCGGGCGCCCCGCGGCCGCGGCGACGACACGCTCGGCCGCCGGGCGTAGGCCGCCCCGCCCGGACAGGCCGACGATCCCGTCGACGACCAGGTCGGCGCGGGCCAGGATCGCGGGCCATCCGCGGTCGGACGCGTGGTCCCGATCGGCAGTCGCGTCCTCGGGGCGCATGCTCATCGGATCCGACTCCCCGCCCGTCCGACCGGCGCCAGCCGAACCCGGTCCGGCCGGTCCCCCGCCGGGGACCCGCGAGACGTCCGGACCCGGGACGTCCGCGCCCGGCTCGCCCGCGTCCCGGTCCACGCTCCCCGGGTCGACGGCCGTCACCCGACCGCCGGCCCGGCGCAGCGCGGCCAGGCCGTCCGGGTGGGCCCGGTCCGGCGCGAGCAGCAGCGCGTCCACCCTGGCTCCGCGGCGGCGCAGCAGCGCACCGGCCCACAGCGCGTCACCGCCGTTGTCACCCGCGCCGACGAGCAGCACCACGCGGGACCCCGATGTCGTGCCGAGCATCGCCGCCGCGCGGCGGGCCAGTCCGTACGCGGCACGCCCCATCAACGTCCCCTGCGGCAGCCGCGCCATCAGCTCGGCCTCGGCCGTCCGGATCTGCTCTGCGGTGTAGACGTCCCTCACGGCGCCGAACCTAGGCCGTGCGGGCCCCGGCGTCAGCGCTGGACGTCGAAGGTGATCAAGCCGCCGACGACGCCGCTGACCACGACCGAGACCTGCTCGACGCGGTCGCCGCTGGTCACGGAGCACGTGACGCGCGCGCCCGGGCGCGGCGGCAGGTCACCCGAGCACGACACCGTGTCCACCGTCCAGCCCGCCTGCTTCCGCAGCTGCCGGGCGACCTTGACGTCCAGGAGCCCCCGGCGGATCGGGTTGGCGACGGTCTGCACGGTGAAGTCGGCGGAGCCGTGGGTCACGGAGGCGACGGTCGCCACGGCGTCGACCGGCTGGTCGTCGACGACGAACCGGCACCGCACGGACGCGCCGACCACCGCGGGGACGCTGGTCGGGCACGTCAGGGCGGCCGCCTGCACGTGGCGACGGGCCAGCTCCGACCGCAGCGCCGGCCCGACGTCGGCCGTGGGCCGACCCGAGACCAGCACGGCGCACGCCGCGGCGGCGATGCCGACGCACGCGGCGGCCGCGGCGATCCGGACGAATCGCGTGATCATGGGAGTCCTCGTGGGGAGACGGGCGTACGCCCGACGGGCTCACGGACCCGTCGGCGCCCGACGCGTCGGCGTTACGCCAGGTCGGTCGCGGTACTACGGTCTGCGCGTGGCTAAGACGCGATCACTGGCCCGGCCGGCGGCCCGGCCGACCGCGACGACAAAGGCCAAGGCGGCGCTCGGCGAGCTCTCCCGACCGGGTCCGCTGCCGGTGCTGCGCGGCGATCTGGGCATGGCCGGGATCCCGGGCGTCGTCTGGGCGCCGGGGGAGGGCCTGGGGTTGCCGGCCGTCGCGTTCGGCCACGACTGGCTGCAGCCGGCCGCGCGCTACGCCGACCTCCTGCGCCACCTGGCGTCCTGGGGCATCGTCGCGGTGGCACCCGACAACCACCGCGGCCCGCTGCCGAGCAGCGCTACCTTCGCGGCCGACCTGCGCACGGCGCTGGAGGTCTGCGTCGGCGTGCGGCTCGGCGACGGCCGGATCAGCGTCGACGGCCGGCGGACGGCACTCGCCGGGCACGGCATCGGGGGCGGGGCAGCGGTACTGGCCGCCGCCGGCCAGGAACGGCTCGCTGCCGTCGTGACGCTCGCGGCCGCGCAGGTGCGGCCGTCGGCGCTCGACGCCGCCCGCACGGTGACGGTGCCGTCGCTGCACCTCGTCGCCGGGAAGGACCTGGTCGCGCCGCCCGCCGGGCACGCAGAGCCGATCGCGGACGCGTGGGGCGGACCCGTCACGGTGCGCACGCTGCCCAAGGCCGGGCACACGGCGTTCCTCGACGGGCGGCACTGGAGCGATCTGCTGCTGCCGGGCAGCCCGGACCGCAAGGTGCGCAGGCTCACCCGGGCCCTGGTCACCGCGTTCCTCCTGCACCACCTCGCCGGCGAGGACCGGGTGGACGTGCTGGTGGAGGGCAAGGTGCCGGGCACCAAGCTCGGCTGACCGCGAGTCGGGGTCTGCGCCTCGCGAGTCGGGGTTTGCGGCCTGGGCGCTCGCGCAGCTCGGTCTGGCCCACCCGCCGACCCGCGCCTGGGCCAGCACGCAACTCGGCCCGGCCCACGCCCCGACTCGCGGTTGAGGTGACCCGAACGGCCGGTGCCGGTCGGCGGGTCGGGTCAGGGCACCGGGTCGTCGGGCAGCTCCGCGAGCCGCATGCCGCGCACGTCCTGGACGCGGCTCCCGTCCGTCCCGGCCAGCTGCGGGCCCCGGCCCCCGGCCGCGGCGGCCGCCGCCAGCGCCGCCAGCAGTCCCGCGTCCGGCGGCGGGCCCGGGGAGGTCGTGGCGAGGTGCCGTCCGAGGTCGGTCGCCGCGTCGGCGGCCGCGTCGAGCTCGCGGCGCACCCGTTCGAGACGCTCGGACCAGTCCCGGCCATGGTCGTCGAGCCAGTCGGCGGCCACCGCGCCGGCCAGGAGCCCGGTGCGCACGGTGACGTCGGCCAGCTCGGTTCCGGCGCGCACGCACCAGGTCAGCAACGCCTCGCCGTCCGGGCTCACGGCCACGCCACCTGCCCCACCGCGCGTGCGGCCTCGCGGTCGGCGGCCTCCGCGCCGTCGGCCGCGGCCAGCAGGGCTGCCCGCAGCTCGGCCAGCTCGCTGCGAGCGCGGCGCAACGGCGTCGTCACGACACCGGCGTCGGCAGGCGCGCCCAGGCCGTCCAACGCCTCGGTCAGCGCGGCGGCCGTCGCCGCGTGGCGCCGCAGCCGGTCGGGTCGCAGGTGCATGCCCGCATCGTCTCCCACGCGGGGTGTCGCGCGGGCCGGAACGGGAGAACCGGTGTCAGCGCACCGATCCGACGATCTCGGCGAGGCGCCTCGCGACCGACGTCGCCTGCTGCGGGGTCGGGGCCTCCACCATGACGCGGACGAGCTGCTCGGTCCCCGACGGCCGCAGCAGCACCCGGCCGTGGTCGCCCAGCTCGGTCTCGGCGGCCGCGACCGCCTCACGGACCGCGGGAGATCCCGTGACGGCCTCCTTGTCGGGCACCTTGACGTTCTCCAGCACCTGCGGCAGGACCGTGACGACCGAGCCCAGCTCGGCCAGCGTGGCGCCGGTCGCGGCCGTCCGCGCCATGATCCGCAGGGCGGTGAGCAGGCCGTCGCCGGTCGTGGCGTGGGCCGGGAGCACGACGTGGCCGGACTGCTCACCCCCGAGCGACCACCCGCCGGCCCGCAGCTCCTCGAGCACGTACCGGTCGCCGACGGCCGTCGTGCGGACGCCGATGCCCTCCGCGCGCATCGCGAGGTGCAGGCCGAGGTTGCTCATCACGGTCGTGACGAGGACGTCGCCGGCCAGCTCCCCCGCCTCGCGCATCGCGATCGCCAGCACCGCCATGATCTTGTCGCCGTCGAAGGCCGCGCCGTCGGCGTCGACAGCGAGGCAGCGGTCGGCGTCGCCGTCGTGGGCGATGCCCAGGTCGGCCCCGTGCTCGAGGACGGCCGAGCGCAGGTGGGCCAGGTGGGTCGAGCCGACGCCGTCGTTGATGTTGAGGCCGTCCGGCTCGGCCGCCACGGCGATGACGTGCGCGCCCGCCCGCCGGTACACCTCCGGCGCGACGGCCGACGCGGCGCCGTGGGCGCAGTCGACGACGACCCGCAGTCCGGCCAGCGGCGTCGGCGTCGCGACCAGGAGATGGTCGGCGTAGCGCTCGGCGGCGTCGGGCAGGTCGTGGACCCGGCCGATCCGGTCGCCGGTCGGGCGGGCACCCCGGTCGCCGAGCCCGGCCTCGACGGCCTCCTCGACCGCGTCTGGCAGCTTCTGGCCGCCCGCGGCGAACAGCTTGATGCCGTTGTCGGGCATCGCGTTGTGCGACGCGGAGATCATCACGCCGAGGTCCGCGCCCAGCACGTCGACCAGGTACGCGACGGCGGGCGTCGGCAGCACCCCCACCCGGACCGCGTCGGCACCGGCCGCCGTCAGACCCGCGACGACGGCGGACTCGAGCATCTCGCCGCTCGCGCGTGGGTCCCGGCCCACGACGGCCACCGGCCGATGCGACCGGTCGCGCTCGGCGAGCACGTGAGCAGCGGACGCGGACAGCGCAACGGTGAGCTCCGGCGTGAGGAGCTCACCGTTGGCCAGGCCGCGGACCCCGTCGGTGCCGAACAGGCGGCCCACGCCGGCGTCAGCGCTTGCTGTACTGGGGTGCCTTGCGGGCCTTCTTCAGGCCGTACTTCTTGCGCTCGGTGACGCGCGGATCGCGGGTGAGGAAGCCGGCTCGCTTCAGCGGCGGACGGTCCTCGCTGTCGGCCTCGATCAGCGCGCGGGCGATGGCGAGGCGCAGCGCGCCGGCCTGCCCGGACGTCCCGCCGCCCTGGAGGTTGGCGAAGATGTCGAACCGCTCGGTCTTCTCAACGGTGACCAGCGGCTCCCGGATCAGCTGCTGGTGCAGCTTGTTGGGGAAGTACTGCTCGAGCGAGCGCCCGTTGAGCCGGAACTGGCCGGAGCCGGGCATGAGCCGCACCCGCACCACGGCCTCCTTGCGCCGGCCCACGGTCTGGATCGGGCGGTCGGAGAACACGGCCGGGACGGGGGCGGCGACGTCCAGGCCGGCGATCTCGACGTCGTCACCGAAGTCGTCGACGACCTCGGTCGCGTCGGTAGCGTCGGTGGTGTCGGCCGTCTCGACGACCTCGACGGCGTCGAGGCCGGACTCGGGCTCGACGGCGTCGAGGCCGGACTCGGGCGTGCTCACGGGCTGTCCTTCCGGTGCGGTCGCGGGGTCGGTCACTGCGCGACCTGGGTGATCTCGAACGGGGTCGGCTTCTGCGCCGCGTGCGGGTGCTCGGGGCCGGCGTAGACCTTCAGCTTCTTGCCCATCGCCCGGCCGAGCTTGTTCTTGGGCAGCATCCCGCGGATCGCCTTCTCCACGAGCCGGTCGGGGTGCTTGTCCAGCATCTCCCCCACGGTGCGCTGCCGCAGGCCGCCCGGGTAGCCGGAGTGGTGGTAGACGAACTTGTCCGCGCGCTTGTTGCCCGACACCGACACCTTCTCGGCGTTGACGATCACGACGAAGTCGCCCATGTCCATGTGCGGGGCGAACGTCGGCTTGTGCTTGCCGCGCAGCAGCGTCGCCGCATGGGTGGCGAGCCGGCCGAGCACGACGTCGGTCGCGTCGATCACGTGCCAGGCGCGCTGGACGTCGCCGGGCTTAGGGCTGAACGTGGACACGGACCTACCTCGTCGTCTGAAGGGTGTTGCTGTTCGGGCGGGTGCGGCGGGACCCCGGAGGCCGAGCCGCCGAGGCCGCGCGGGGGACGAGCCTCCACCGCACGTCGAACATCGAGGGTACCCGCCGGTCCGGAGGGGGGTCAAAACGCCCCCCACCGGTCACCGGCGTGGCTGCCGGCTCACCGCCATCGCGCGGCGTTGGCCGTCTCGACCTGCTGGTAGCTGTCGTGGGCGACGCCGAGCGCGGTGCCGATCTGGGCGAGCACCGCTGTGAGGTCGGCCGCGGCCTGGTCCCACAGCCGCTGCTTGGTCCGGTAGTCGGCGGCGGCGACGCCGGTCCAGGTGGCGACCATGGGCGCGAGATAGCGCTTGAGGTCGTCGAGCTGGGCTCCGATGCGCCCGGCGCTGGCGGCGACGTCGGCCTGCGCGCCCTGCAGCGCGCCGAAGGTGACCTTGATCTCGGTTCCGATGCTCATCACGGCCTCCTACGACAGCGCGCTGGTGATCGACGACATGGCGGCGGCTTGCTGGTCCTCGTGCTGCTGGTAGCTCGTCCCGGAGCTCTGGATCGCCCCGCCGATCGACTGCAGCGCCTGGTTGAGCTGCTGCGCGTCGGCGTCCCAGCGCGCCATCAGCGCGGTGAACCGCGTCGCGGCCTGGCCCTGCCAGAGCCCGGCCAGCGGCTCGAGCTTGGCCCGCAGGCCCGACAGCTCCGCCTGCACCGCCTGGTTCACCGAGGCCACACGCTGTGCGGCTGTCGCCATCTCCGCCGTGGTCGTGCCGAATCCGGACGTGGTCACGCCGATCATCTCCCGCCGTTCGCTCCTGCTGCCCGTGGTCCGGGCGCGGGACGACCGTGGCATCCGGCGCTGCGCGGCGGGCCCGTTTCCCGGGAAGTGGCGGCCGAATGCTTTGCAGCTGCGAACGAGGCGGCGGCCGGCTCAGCGATCGACCCGCACCGACGCGACGACGACCCCGCAGGCCGACGCGACCGCCTCGGCCCCGGCCGCGGTGTGCCGGCAGCCGACGGACAGCTGCGCGTCGCCATCGAGCACGACGTACCATTCGACGTCCGCGCCGCCCGGGTCCCGCTGGCGGTAGCCGACGACGTCGCGGCCCGCATACCGCAGCGGCCGGTAGTCGCGGAGCGCGTCACCGGCGGCCAGCGCCCGGTCGTAGACCGCGCGCAGCTCCGCCCGGGCCCTGGCCGGCTCGGCGGAGCTGTCGTAGCCCAGCGGCGTGCGCTCGACGGCGATGAGGTCCGTGCCGGCGGACTGCCCGGTGCGGGTGAGCAGGCTGCGGCGGCGGTCCGGCCGACCTCCGGTGTGCTCCCACCCCGCCGGGACGGCGAACCGGTAGCCGTACTGGACGAGGACGCGGGACGCCGCGACGCCCGACGAGATCGCCGGCGGCGGTCCGGCGTCAGGTCGGACGGCCTCGGTTGCGCCCGCGGCCAGGACGCCGACCAGCAGCGCGGCGGCCACGGGTCGTGCCCGGCGCGCAGGACCGCGCCGCGGCGGGGCGTACAACGCTGGTCCGTCGACCGCGGGCGTCCCGTCCGGGTGCGCCGCACCGACGGGCGCCGCCTCCACCTGCCCCGCTCTGCCGGGCCCCGGTTGCCCGAGCCCGGACGCCGGCAGGTCGGGCCCGGCAGCGGGGCCGGGCCCGACCGTCGGACGGGGCACCGCGATCGGACGCGGCACCGCGATCGGACCGGGCCCCACAGCCGGACCGGGCACCACAGCCGGACCGGGCACCACAGCCGGACCGGGCACCACAGCCGGACCGGGCACCACAGCCGGACCGGGCCCACGCGCCGGGCCGGGCGGCGGCGCCCTGCCGGACAGCGCCGCCAGCACGGCCGCACGCTCCGGGGCCGCCGCCACCTCGACGAGCGCGGGGTCGACGAGGCCCGCGGCGTCGACCCGCTCCGCCAGCCGCGGGCAGCGGGCGACGCCGCCGACGAGGAGCAGCGGGCCCTCGCCCAGCACGCCGTCGAGCAGCGCGACGATGCGGTCGAGCCCGGGGTCGAGCACCTCGGCGACCTCTGACGCGGTGAGCGTGCGGCCCCGCCACGTCGCCCGGGGCTGCAGCGAGAGCTCCTCCCGGACCCATCGCGCGCCCTCGAGCCCGGCCCGTGTCCCCAGCAGCGCGGCGACGGAGCGGTCGAGCGTGTCGCCGCCGGTCGGCGCCGCACGGTGCGCGACGACGGCGTCGCCCTCGACGCGGCTCGCGGTCGCCACGGTCCGCCCCACGTCCAGCACCGTGCAGGTGCGCCCCGCCGCGACCGCGACCGGCACCGCGACGGCGCGCCATCCCGGTGGCACCTGCGCGGCGGTGGCGTGCACGAGCAGGACCTCCACCGGGTCGGGGCCGGCCAGCTCCGCCACGGCCCGGACCGGGTCCCCGCCGCCCGGGCGCTCCGCCACCAGCCGGGGCGGCCCGCCGGCAACGGCCGTCGCCACCCGCACGGCGTGCGCCCCGGACGCGACGGCGACCCGCACCAACCCGCCGGGGTCCGCCCCGGGTCGGACCGCCTCGGGGCCCGCCTCGACCGTCATGGCAGCGGATCGGGTCCCGCGGTCCCGGCGCCCGCGGCTCCGGCGCCGCGCCCGTCCCCGGCCGGCGCTGCGGTGGCTTCGCCCCCGTCCGGCTCGTCGGCCGGCTCCAGCCAGGCGACCTGCACCCGCCGCATCCCGCGCCGCCGGTCGACGAACATCCCGCGCCCCGGCGGCTGCGGCCCCGGCTTCACGGCCTCGACCAGCGCGCCCTCGTCCGGGCTGCCCGACAGCAGCAGGCCCGGCGTCCCGAGCTCCCGCAGCCGTCCCAGCACCGGCTCGAAGAGCGCCCGGCCGGCGCCGCCGCTGCGCCGCGCGACCACCACGTGCAGGCCCACGTCCTTCGCCTGCGAGAGCAGCTCGACCAGCGGCGACAGTGGGTGGGCGAGCGTGCCGGCCGGCGCGACGAGGTCGTAGTCGTCGATCATCAGGTACACCTCCGGCCCGCTCCACCAGCTGCGGTCGCGCAGCTCGCGCGGGGTGACGTCGGGCCCGGGGCGGCGGCCGCGCAGGACCTCGGCGAGCGAGTTCGCGGCCGCGGCCGCCTGCTCCGCCGTGCTCGCGTACCCGATCAGATGGGACGCCGGCACGGCGCCGGCCAGCCCGCGGCGCGGGTCGATGACGACGACCCGGGCGCGCTCCGGCCCGTACCGCGCCGTCACGCCGTCCGCGACCAGCCGCAGCAGCGCGGTCTTGCCGCTCTCGGCGTCGCCGAAGCACACGAGGTGCGGCTCGGCGTCGAAGTCGAGCTCGACCCGCGCCAGCGCGTCCTCGTCGATGCCGAGGGGGAGGCCCGTGCCGGGCGGCAGGCCGGCGACGTCGACCCGGGCGGGCAGGAGCCGCACCGGCGCCATCCGCGGCCCACAGCGGCGCGCCCGGACCCTGGCGAGGACCCCGCCGCCGGACGCGGCCGGCCCGCCCAGCATCGGATCCGCGACGACCAGCGGGGCACCGTCGACGGCGAGCCCGTGCCCGGGCCGCACCGGTACGGTCGCGGCCCGGCGGCGGTCGACCTCCGACTCGGTCGGTTCGCCCAGCCGCAGCTCGACGCGCGTGCCGAGCTGGTCCTTGACGGCGGGCCGCAGCTCCGACCAGCGGGTCGCCGACACCGCGACGTGCAGCCCGTAGCCGAGGCCCTGCGTCAGCAGGGGCAGCAGCCGCGACTCCAGCTCGTCGAACTCGCTGCGCAGCGTCAGGTACCCGTCGACGACGAGGAGCACGTCGGTCGCCGGCTCGTCCCGGAACCCGCCGGCCGCGCGGCGCGCGCGGAACTCCTCGACGCCGGTGAGGCCGGTCTCCCGGAAGAGCCGTTCGCGGCGGGCGAGCGTCGTCGTCAGCTCGGCGACGACACGCCGGACGAGGTCGCCCTCGTGGCGGTCGGCGACCGTCCCGACGTGCGGCAGGCCGGCCAGCGCCCGCAGCGTCCCTCCGCCGAAGTCGAGAACGTGGACGCCGATCCGGTCCGGCCGGTGGGTCAGCGCCAGCGCCCCGACGAGCGCCGCCAGCGCACCCGACTTGCCCGCCCGCGGGCCACCGACGACGGCCAGGTGCCCGGACGCGCCGCTCAGGTCGACGACGAGAGGGTCACGTCGCTGCTGGTAGGGCCGGTCGACCAGGCCGACCGCGACCCGCAGCGGGCCGAGGTCCCCCGCCGCGGCCAGCACGTCCACCAGCGGCGGCGGGACGTCCAGCGGCGGCAGCCACACGCGGTGCGCCGGAGGACCCTGCCCGGCGAGATCGGCGATGACCGCGTCGAGCACGGTCGGTCCGGGATCGGCCCGGCCGGGGTCCGGCCTGCCGCCGGACGGCGCTGCTCCGGACGGTAGTGGCGCCGGCACCGGCGCGGCGACCGGCCACGCCGTGAACGGCAGCGCCCACCGCCTGGCGGCCGTCGTCGCGGCCGTGACGGGCCGGGTCGCCGGACCGGAGACGTACGCGCCGCGGAACCGGACCAGCTCGTCGGTGCCGGTGGCGAGGAACGCCGACCCCGGTTCGGGCGGCAGCTGGTGGGCGTCGGGCACGCCGAGCACGGCGCGCGACTCCGAGGCCGAGAACGTCCGCAGAGCGATCCGGTAGGACAGATGCGACTCCAGCCCGCGCAGGCGCCCCTCGTCCAGGCGCTGGCTGGCCAGCAGCAGGTGCAGGCCCAGCGAGCGGCCGAGCCGGCCGATCGTCACGAGGAGGTCGATCAGCTCCGGGCGCTGGGCCAGCAGCTCCGAGAACTCGTCGACGACCACGAAGAGCGCGGGCAGCGGCGCCAGGTCGGCGCCGGCGCGGCGGGCCGCGGCGTACTCGACGACGCCGGCGAGGTTGCCCGCGGCGCGCAGGATCTCCTGCCGGCGGGTGATCTCGCCGGCCAGCGCGTCGGCCGTCCGGTCGACCAGCGTCAGCTCGTCGGCCAGGTTGGTGATGACCGCGCTGACGTGCGGCATCCCGGCGAAGCCGAGGAAGGTCGCGCCGCCCTTGAAGTCGACGAGCACGAGGTTGAGCTCCTCCGGTGAGTGCGCGGCGGCCAGCCCCAGCACGAGCGTGCGCAGCAGCTCGCTCTTGCCGGAGCCGGTCGCGCCGATGCACAGCCCGTGCGGACCGCTGCCGCCCAGCGCGGCCTCCTTGAGGTCGAGCGTGACGGGCCGCCCGCGCTCGTCGACGCCGATCGGGACGCGGAGCCGGTCGGACTCGGCGCGGGCCCACCGGGCGCGCAGCGCCGCGATCCCGGCCGGCCCGGGAGCCAGGCCCAGCAGGGCGGGCAGGCCCGTGGCGGACGGGCCGGCGAACTCGCCGGTCGCCGGCTCCGCACGGCCGGGCCGGTAGCGGGCCAGCCGCCGCGCGAACGCGGTGGCCTCGGCGAGGCCCAGCGCGTCCGGGACCCCGATCGGGACGACGCCATCGCCCGCGCCGGCAGACGCGCCGCCCGCGTCACCGCCCGCTTCACCCCCGGCGTCGAGGGGAACGCGCCCGGCAGGGCCGCCGCCCGGCCCGTCGACGGCTTCCACCCGGTCGAGCCGCCCGCTCCCGACCCGCAGCCGCACGACCGACGGCGAGGGCCGCCGCCCTACCCGGCCGCCGATCCGCAGCACGGTCACGCCGGGGGCGGCCGCCCACGGGCCCGGGGCCTCCACACCGCCGTCGGTGACGACGAGCAGGTGGGCGTCGCCGTCCTCGCCGACCCACCACCGCCGCACGTCGTCGGCGTTGTCGGTGATCATCCGCAGTGGCCCGACGGCGTCCCGCCGGCGCGGGTGCGCCGCGTGTGGGAGCCACTTGACCCAGTCCCACTCGGCCAGCAGGTCACCCGGGGTGACGACGGCCAGCCGAGCGTCGTCGGGGCTGTGCCACAGCGCGTACTGGGCGATCGCGGCGCGCGCCAGCGCTCTGGCGGGCGCGGGATCACCGCCGGGGCCGGCAGGCTCCAGCCACACCGTCGGGCTGGTCCGCAGCGCGAGCGCGACCGGCAGGTCGGCCACGACCGCATGGGTGACGAGGAACCGCCGCAGCGCCAGCGCCGTGACCGGTTCCAGGCCCTCCACCGGCCCGGTCTGCGGGGCCACGAGCCGGGTCGCCAGCCGCTGCGTGCCGACCGCCACCCGCACGTGCGCGAAGTCGGGGTCGCCCGGCCGGCGTTCCCAGAGCCTGCCGAGCGCCACGACGGCGGGCCACGCCCCGGGCTCGGGATGCACCGCCCCTGCGGCCCGGCGTTGGCCCTCGGCCACGGCCCGCACCCGGCGGCGCAGCTGCGCCAGGTAGCGGAGGTAGTCGCGACGGTCCTCGTCGAGCCCGGACGCCCGCTGGCTCCCGCCGCGCCCGCCACCGGTGCTCACCATGCCCACCGTCGAGAGCGCGAACATGCCCGCGAACAGCCACGACGTCGGGTTCGACACGCCCATGACGGCGACGAACCCGACCGAACCGAGCAGCATGACCAGCGGCAGCAGGCGCGCGAGCAGGCCGGGGGGCACGATGCGCTCCGGCTCGGGCGGCGGCGCGAGCACGAGCTCCCCGTCGGGAGGCCGGACGACCTCGCGGCGCCGGCGCGCGACACCGACGGTTCCCATCGCCCCTCCCCCGCTCCCAGTTCTCCCGAACGGCCACGAGCCGGCCGCCCTCGGCGCGATGCTAGGGACCGCCGCGGGCCGCCCGTGGCCGTTTCGCCGAACTCGTGCGCCGAGGGAGCCCCGATGTCCGAGCCGCCGTTCTGCCGGCTGACCCTGCTCGCCCCGCGCCGGCGGGTCGACGTCGCGCTGCCGTCCGACGTCCCGGTCGCGGACCTCGTCCCGATGGTGATGGAGCTGGTCGGCGAGCCCAATGGGGCGGACGGCCCGCTGCTGCGCCCATGGCGGCTCGCCGGTGCGGCGGGGGGCCCGCTGCCCGCCGGCGCGACGCTGGACGACCTGGGGGTCCTGGACGGCGAGCTGCTGCGGCTGGGCCCCGACGCGCCGACGCCGGCGCCGCCCGTCTACGACGACCCGGTCGACGCCATCGCCGCCACGGCCGCCGGCGCGGCGCCGGCGGGTGACCGGCGGGTCGGCGCGGCGGCCGTGCTGCTGGTGGCCGTCGTGGCGGCGGCCCTGACCGCGCTCGAGGCCACACCGGTCGCCGCCGCGGTGGGCGGCGCGGCCGCGCTCACCGCCGTCGTGGCGGCGGCCCGGCTCGTGCGCGCGCCGGACCTCGGCGACGGTCAGGATCCGACGTTCGCGCTGGCCCGCACGGTCGCGCTGGCCGCCGTCGCGCTCGCGGCCGCCGCCGGTGCCGCGGCGATGCCGGGCCCGGGAGCCGTCCTCGCCGCCGCGACCGCCGCGGGGGTCACGGCGGCCGTCGCGCAGGTCGCCCTGCGGGTCGTGGCGCCCGGCCTCGTCGCTGTCGGGCTGGCCGCCGTGGCCGCGGCCGGTGGCGCGGTCGCCGTGCGGCTGGGCGTCGACCCGCTCGCCGCGGCCGTCGCCGCGACGGCGCTCGCGGTCGTGGCGGGTCCGGTGCTGCCGCGCGCGGCGTTGCGGCTGGCGGGCCTGCCCCGGCCCGTCGTGGCCGCCGACGCCGCCGAGCTGATCGAGGCCGACGACCGCGCCGACGCGCCGCCGTCCGCCGAGCTCGCCGAGCGCGCAGACCTCGCGCGCGGGTTCCTGGCCGGCCTGGCCGGCGGCACGGCGCTGGTCGCGGCCGTGGGAGCGGTGCTGGCCGGCGCCGCGGGCGGGTGGGCCGGGCCGGCGTTCGGCGGCGTCGTGGTCGCGGCGCTGGGCCTGCGGGCGCGCAGCTACGCCGACGTCGCCCCGGCCCGCTCGGCCACGGCGGCGGCGATCGCGGCCGGGCTGGCCATGGCGGTGCAGGCGGCGGGCGCCGGCGGCCAGGCCCGGCCGATCGCGGCCGCGGCGCTGCTCGTGGTGGCGGCCGTCGCCGTCGTCGCGCTGGCGGCCGCCGCCCGCGGGCAGGTGCCCGACGTCTCGCCCGTCGCCCGCAGGGCGCTGGACATCGCCGAGGGCGGGCTGACGGCGGCGGCCGTCCCGCTCGCGCTGGCCGCGATGGACCTCTTCCGCGTCGTGCGCGGGCTCTGAGGGCGCAGCGGTGAGAGGCCGAACGCGTCACGGTCGCGCACGGGGTGCGACCCTGGCGGCCGCCGCGATCGTCGCGGTGACGGTCCCGGCCGGCCCGCCCGCGACGGTCACCGTCCCGGGCACGGCGGCCGCCGCCCGCACCGGGTCGACCGTGGCGAGGACGGGCCTGCCGCGGGCCGGCCCGCCGTCGGGCGGCGCGGCGGTCGGGTCGCAGACCGGAGCGTCCGCAGCCGCGCCGATCCCGGAATCGGTCTCACGGGCCGGGACCGCCGTCCCGGCCGGCCGTGGGCCCGGACCGGAACCGGCCGCCACCGCCCAGGACGAGCCGGCCGCCGCGGCGCCGTCGGACCGGCGCGCACCGGGGCAGGGCACGTCGTCGTTCACCGCGGCCGGCGGCCCGACCGGCGCTCCCGTGCCGCCGCCGCTCACCGTCGGGCCGCCCGCGGGACGCCGGCCAGGGCCGGCCGCCGGACTGCGCTCCCCGGACGCCTGCACGCCCCCGGCGGCCGACGCCCCCCGGCCGGACGCCGCCACCCCCGCGGCCCGTCTGGATCTCGCCGGCGCCCACCGGCTCGCAACCGGCGCGGGGCAGGTGGTGGCCGTGATCGACACCGGGGTCGCGCCCGGCGCCCGCCTCGGCGGCCGGCTCGTCGGGGGCGGTGACTTCCTCACCGGAGGTGCCGGCCTCGAAGACTGCGACGGCCACGGCACGGCCGTCGCCGGCATCCTCGCCGCGTCGGACGCCGGGCGCGACGGCGGCGGCGTCGTGGGCATGGCGCCCGGCGCCCGGGTGCTGGCCATCCGGCAGTCCAGCCCGTCGTTCACCGTGACCGGCCCGGACGGTGGGACGCGGCCGGCCGGCGACGTCCGGACCCTGGCCGAGGCCATCGCGCTCGCGGTCCGCGAGGGCGCCACGGTGATCAACATTTCGGAGGCGGTCTGCCTCCCGGCCGCGCAGGCCGCCGTCCAGGGCGCCTCGATCCAGGCCGCGCTGGCGCTGGCGGCCCGGGCGGACGTCGTGGTCGTCGGGGCCGCGGGCAACACCGGCGTCGGCAACTGCGCGGCAGCCGGCCAGGAGCAGCCCGACCAGGTGTCGCTGCCCGGCTGGTACGGCGGCACGATCCTGACGGTGGGGGCCGTCGGCACCGACGACGCCGCGGCCCCGTTCACGGTGCCGGGACCGTGGGTGGACGTGGCGGCGCCGGGCACCGGGCTGCGCTCGCTGGCGGTCGGCGGGGGCACGACCGCCACCGACGTGACCGGCACCAGCTTCGCGGCCCCGTGGGTGTCGGGCCTGGCCGCGCTCGTGCGGGAGCGGTTCCCGCGGCTGACCGCCGGGCAGGTCGTCGACCGCATACTGGCCACCGCCCGGCGGCCGGCTCCGGGCCAGGTGACGGCGCTGGGTCACGGCGTGATCGACCCGGTGGCCGCGCTCACCGCCCTCCCGGACGTCCTGGCGGCCGACCCGTCACCGGCCACCGGTTCCGCGGTGCTCGCCGAAGCGGCGCCGGCACGCGCGCCGAGCGCTCCCCCGGCCGGAGCGGCCGCGCTCGTGCTGGGCGTCGCCTGTGCCGGCGCGTGCTGGACGTTGCGGCCCCGCCGCCCCCGGGCCGGTCGGTGAGCACCGCCGCTGCCATCCGGTCCGGCATCGACGCGCGGGGCGGGGCCCACGAGACGACGACGCGCCTGCGGACCTCCGCCGTCAGCCCGTGAGGCGCCGGAACGGTCGCGGGCCGGCACGCCGTCCCCGCGGCGGCCCGGTGGGTCCTCACGTCGTCGGCAGCA
>CAVSJZ010000005.1:0-47866 GCA_963728105.1 uncultured Actinomycetota bacterium
TGCGCGATCCGGCGGATGACGTGGTCGGTCTCGGCGAACTCGGCCGACGCGTTGACGAACGGGCAGCCGCGCCAGATCTCGGCGAGGTCGTGCTCGACCAGCATCACGCCGATCCGGCGGACGGCCTCGCGCGGGTCGTCGACCGAATCGACCAGCGCCGTGAAGCCGGCCCGCTCGCGCTCGGCGCGCCGGCGCAGGTAGGCCTCCACGAGCGCGTCCTTCGACCGGAACTGGCGGTACATCGTCGTCTTGGTGACGCGGGCCTCGCGCACGAGGCGGTCCATGCCGATGCTCTGGATGCCCTCGCCGTAGAAGAGCCGGTCGGCGGCGTCGAGGATCCGTTCGCGCGGCGCGGCGCGCGGCGCCGCGGCGCCGGACGTCTCCGCTCGCTCGGTCATGGCCTCCACCTGGTAGAACGCTCATCCTACCCACCGGCCGGGGCCGGGCCGTCACGCTCGGCGCGTCACGGCAGCCGTGCCGACAGCTGGGCCCGCGAGGTGATCCCGAGCTTCGGGAAGATCCGGTAGAGGTGCGACCCGACCGTCCGGGGGGACAGGAACAGCCGCTGCCCGATCTCGCGGTTGGACAGGCCCGTCGCCGCGAGCCCGGCGATCTCCAGCTCCTGCGGGGACAGGACGCCGGCCGCGCCGCACGCCGGGTCGCCGACGTCCGCGCCGGCCGCGCGCAGCTCGCGCTTGGCGCGTGCCGCCCAGGCGGGTGCCCCCAGCAGGCCGAACCGGTCCCACGCGGCGCGCAGGGGCGCGCGGGCGTCGACCGCGCGATGGACGCGCCGCAGCCAGACCCCGCGGGAGAGGTCGAGCCGGGCCCGCAGCCACGGCCACGCGGCGAGGTCGAGCGCGGCCGCGTCGGCGAAGCGCCCGGGCGCCTCGTCGGGCTCCGCGAGCATCGCGAGAGCCACCGCGAGCGCCCGCCGGGCCGCGGGCGTGGTCGGCCGCAGCGTGGCGACGACGGCCCGCGCGTCCGCCACCCGGCCCGCTCCCACCGCCGCCTCGGCCAGGAACGTGGCCGCCTCTGGCAGGTGCTGGCGGTGGTACGCGGGGCCCGTCGCGTCGAAGAGGCTGCGGACCGCGGCGTACCCCTCGGTCCACTGCTGGGCCGACAGCAGGCCGACCGCCCGGGCGAGCTGCGTCGTCGCCGTGACGAGCGTGACGCGCTGCCCGAGCACGCCGCGCTCGACCCGTTCGACGCGTTCGCGTGCCGTGGCGTCCCCGGTCAGCGCGGCGACCAGCGCGAGCGTGGCGAGCGCGTGGGCGTGCCACAGCGGCTGGGCCGAGCGGGTCGCCAGCAGGGCGCACTCGCCGGCGAGGTCGGCCGCCCCCGGCCAGTCGCCGAGCGTGGCCGCGGCGCGCGCGTGGAGGCCCTGGACGTGGGTCAGCACGCCGAGGCGGCCCGAGGCGCGCAACGGGCCCGCGACGCAGGCGAACAGGTCCGCCGCGGTCGCGGGGTCGCCGGTGTTGACGGCGGCGGTGGCCAGCAACCGCAGCGTCCGGACGTCCCGCCTCGGTGCGGCCGCGACGAGCGCGCGGGCGAGCGGCATCGCGGCGTCGGGGTCGACTGCGCTCAGCGCCGCCACGTACCGGGGCTCCGCCGGCGCGCGTGACAGCAGGCCGAACGCGCCGGCGAGGTGCACCCGCTCGTCGTCCGGCGGGGCCGACCAGAACATCGCGTGGGCGGCGGCCCCGAGGACGTCCAGGGCCGCGTCGTGCTCGCCCCGGTCGGCATGGCGGCGCGCCAGCCGGCAGCTCTCCGTGACGGGATCGTGCCAGCGGCCGGGGCGCGCGGCGAACCGGGCCTCGAGCCCGGCGGCGAGGGCCTCCCGCGCCGGATCGCGCGCGACCCGCTCCGCGGTGCCGAGCAGGGCGAAGGCGACGTCCGGGCGTCCCAGCTCGAAGGCCACCGTCGCGGCGCCGAGGTGGCGCCCGGCCCGGCGGTCGGGATCGGGGGTGAGCCGGGCGGCCCGCTGCCAGCGGCGCAGGGCCTCGACGGGCTGCCCGAGCCGCTCGGCCTCCTCGCCGCTGCCGGCCAGCCGCGCCGCCACGTCCTCGTCCGGTCCCGCGACGGCGTGTGCCTCGTGCCAGACCGCCCGGAACGGCTGGGCGGCCAGCACGTCGGCCAGCGCGGCGTGGGCGGCCGCCACGTCGGTGAGCGCCGCGCGAGCGGCGAGACCGGCGCGGGTGAGGGCGTGCGCGAACAGCACCCGGCCGTCGACGACCGAGACGAGCCCGCAGGCCACGGCGGGTTCGAGCGCGGCGACGGTCACGGGACGGCCGGCCAGGCGGGACGCCGCCGCCAGCGCGACGGCCAGCTCGTCGTCGTCGGCCAGCGCCGCGGCCAGCAGCACGCCCGCGGCCTCGCGCGGGAGCCGGTCGGCGCCGTGGGTGAAGGCCTCGAGGAGGGTGGTGCTCAGGGGCGCGAAGCGGTGGAGCACCTCGCCGCCGGGCGGCTCGACGGCTCGCCAGCAGCTCGGCAGCTCCTCGATGGCCAGCGGATGGCCGGCGGCGTCGGCCAGGATGCGCTCGTGCACGGGCGGGGCCAGCCCGGTGGCGCGCGCGTCGAGCAGCGCCGCGGCGGCAGGGGCGTCCAGGGGGCGGACGGGCAGCGTCGGCAGGTCGCGCAGTGCGGCGCTCGGCTCGCGCCGGCCCGCGAGCAGCACCACGCCGGCGAGCTGCGGGACGAGCCGGACGAGGGCCGCGTCGCTCGCCGGGTCGAGCCAGTGGGCGTTGTCCAGGACCACGGTGACGGGCCGCCGGGCGGCGAGCCGGTCGAGGAGGGCGCCGAGGTCGCACCCGGGTCCGGGACCACCCCCGCCGCCGGAAGGGTCCGGGGTGGCTCCGCCGGCCGGGCCCGGCACGCGCCCGTTCGGGCTGTCGACCCGGCCCGGCGCGGGACCGCCAGCGGTGTCGACCCGCCGCGCCGCGGTGGCGATGCGCCTCAGGGCGCCCCCCTGGCTGCCGGCGTCGGCGGCGGCCAGTGCGACGGTCAGCACCCGGTGCCCGCGCGCCCGGGCGTCGCGGGCCGCCGCGCCGAGCAGGGCGCTGACGCCCACGCCGGGACGGCCCGCGAGCACGAGTGCGGCCCCGCCCGCCGGGAGCGGACAGGACGGCGTCCAGTGCGTCGAGCTCGCCCGCGCGGCCGACCAGGGGACCGCCGAGCCGGCCCGGGCCATCTCGCGTGATCGCCGGTCCGGGCGGGACGGAGCCGGCGGCTGGCCGGGCCGGTGGCCGGGGTGGCCGGGAGCGTGATCGACGTGCTCGGCACCGCGGCCTCCCCCTGGTAGAACGATCGTTCTACCAGGGGAGACGATAGTCATCTGCGGGCCCTGCCGACAAGCCGCCCGGCGGGTCCTCTTGCGACGCAATGTCCGCGATGCGGCATTTCAGCTGGTCCGGCCGGGTGACGGCGGTGGGGGGCGGCTCGCCGGCCGGTATCAACGGTCCGGGCCCGCGGCTCTGCTGGGTGTCTCGTCCATCGAGCGCCGAGGAGCGCCATGTCCGCATCGCCAGAAGCCCCGGCCCTGCCGCCCGTCGCCGACGTCGCGCCGGCCGGCAGCCTGAACACCCGGCCCGGCCTCGCGCTGGCCCAGATCGACGACACGCTGGGCCCGCTCACCGACCTCGCCGGCACCTGGGTCGGGCGGGGGTTCAACCTGATCTCCCTGCCGGACTTCGACTCGACGCCGCCCAGCACCGGCCCGGCGCCGTTCCGGCTGAAGCTCAACACGACGCTGGAGATCCTGGAGTTCAACCCGATCGGCGGCAACGTGCCCAACCGCGGCGGCCTGGGGCCGCAGCCGGGCGTGGGGCAGGACGACATCGACCTCTTCGGGCTGCGCTACCTGCAGCGCGTCGCCGACGCCGTGACCAACGAGGCGATGCACATCGAGCCGGGGTTCTGGCTGAAGGTGCCGCCCACGACCTTCCCGGCGATCGGCAGCACCGTCGTCCGGCAGGGCGTGATCCCCCACGGCAACTCGATGCTGGCCATCGGGACCGGCTTCGACTCGCCGACCGGCCAGCCGCTGATCGCCCCGGCCGACTCGACGCCCGTGGCCAAGTCCACCGGTCTAGCTCGCCCGAGCGAGCCGTACCTGCTGCCGTTCGACAACCCGCCGCTGCCCGCAGGCATCCTGCCCGGCTACGTGAAGAACCCCAACCAGCTCCTGCAGGACACCCTCGACGCCCAGGCGGCGGCCGGCCAGCCGATCGTCAAGACGACCGTGCTCGACGTCACGACCGCAGCCGCGCCGGGCAGGCCCCAGCAGGTCGGCGGCATCGTCAACATCCCGTTCGACGTCGTCAACGCGAACGCCACGCAGCTGGACGCGATCTTCTGGATCGAGACCGTGCGCCAGCCGAACGGCACGACGTTCATGCAGCTGCAGTACACGCAGACCGTGGTGCTGGACTTCCTCGGCATCCTGTGGCCGCACATCTCGGTGGCCACGCTCGTCAAGCAGTAGGAACGGCCGTGCTCCCGACCCGCCGGCGTGGCGGCGCCGCCGGCGGGTCCCGGGCGTGCGGGCGCGCTCGTGCGGGAGGCGGTGGGGCCGCCCTCGCGGACGCACTCGACCGGACCGCGTGGGCGATCGCGCCGCCGGACCGCACCCCGGCCCCCGGTTCGTCCTGACCGGCGAGGACGGGACGACGGCAGCCGCCGGGCGTGTCAGGCCGGTGCCGTCGCCCGCTCCAGCAGCTCCAGCACGTGCACGTAGGGCCGGCCGGTCGCGCGGGTCATCCCGAGCTCGCAGGTGCGGTTGCACGAGGCGTACGCGTCGAACTCGCCCGCGCGGACCTCGGCGGCCTCGCCCGCGGTGGCCGAGGCGGTGAGCTCGGGGTGCAGCAGGCCGCGGTCGCCGGCGAAGGCGCAGCAGCCCCAGGCGTCGGGGACGGTGACCGACTCCGCGGCCGCGGCGGCGACCGCGCGCAGGGCGGCGTCGAGGCCGCCGCGGGTCGTCGCGCACGTCGGGTGCAGGGCCAGCGAGCGGTACCGGCGGGTGGGCGTCAGCGCGCCGAGCAGCCGGTCGGCCGCGAACACGACGGCGTCGACGACGCGCAGCCGCCGGTACCGCTCGTCGCCGTGCTCGATCATCTGGTGCAGGCCCTCGGTGCACGACGCCGCGTCGCACACGACCGGCAGCACCCCGCCGCGGCTCGCCGACCACAGCGCCGGCAGGACCCGGTCGGTCATCGCGGCGTACCCGGCCGTCATGCCCTTCGACCGCCACGGGGTCCCGCAGCACAGGTTCCCGATGCCGGCCGGGCGGGTCAGGGTGACCCCGGCGCGGTCGCACAGCGCCTCGAACGCCGCCGCCGCGCCCCTGCCGTCCGCGGCGCCCTCGGCCGCGGGCGCGAACATCGTCCCCGTGCAGGACGGGAACCACACCGCGTCGGCCGCGGCCCGGACGGCGTCGCGGCGCGGCCGCCCGCCGCGTGGCAGCTCGGGGGACCACAGCGGCAGCAGCTCGGCGTCGACGACGCGGCGGGCCGCGGTGTTGGCGGCGACCACCGGGCGGGCCGGCAGCGCCGCGGCGACGTCCAGCGCGGCGGACGCGGCCCGGGTCGTCACGCCCCAGTGCCGGGCCGCGACGGCCCAGCCCGCCGCCGCCCGCCGCGGCGCCCGGCCGGCGCGCAGGCGCTTGACCAGGTCACCGGTGTTGATCAGGACCGGGCACGACGTCTGGCACAGCCCGTCGACGGCGCAGGTGTCGATCCCGGCGTAGCCGTACTCGTCCGCGAGCGCGACGGCGAGCTCGCCGTCGCCCGCCGCCCGGGCGCGCTCGGCCTCCCGGCGCAGCACGATCCGCTGCCGCGGCGTCAGCGTCAGGTCGCGGCTGGGGCAGATCGGCTCGCAGAACCCGCACTCGACGCAGCGGTCGACCTCCTGCTCCACGGTCGGCGCGGACTTGAGGTTGCGCAGGTGGATGTCGGGCACGTCGCTGATGAGGACGTCGTCGCCGAGGACGCCTTGCGGGTCGCACAGCCGCTTGACCTCGCACATCACGGCGTAGAGCTCGTCGCCGTACTGCCGGCGCACGAACGGGGCCATGATCCGCCCGGTGCCGTGCTCGGCCTTGAGCGAGCCGCCATGGGACAGGATCAGCTCGACCATGTCGTCGGTGAAGCGGGCGAACCGGTCGAGCGTGCCGCCCAGCTCCTCGGTGATCATGAAGTGGACGTTGCCGTCCTTGGCGTGCCCGAAGATCACCCCGGCGTCGTAGCCGTGCTTGTCGAACAGCGCCGTGAGCTGCTCGCAGGTGGGCAGCAGGTTCGGCACGGGGACGACGACGTCCTCCAGCAGCGCCGTCGTACCGGACGGGCGGGCGCCGGCGACGGTCGCGTACAGGCCCTTGCGGATGTGCCAGAGCGCGGCGCGGGCGGCCGCGTCGCCGGCGAGCGTGCGCGGGCCGGCGAGCGGGAGCGTCTCCAGGACGGGACGGGCGTGCCGGGCGAGGGCGTCGGCCTCGTCGGCCGTCCCGGCCTGGTACTCCAGGAGCAGGGCGGCCTGGCGGTCGACGGTCATGCCGCGCAGGAGGGCGTCGGCCTGCGGGTCGGCCTGCCCGACGCGCAGCGACGTCGCGTCGAGCAGCTCGATCGTCGCCGGGTCGGTGGCGACGAGGGCCGGGAGCGCGGCGGTGGCGGCGGACAGGTCGTCGAAGACGAGCAGCCCGGTACGGGAGTGGGGGAGCAGCGGGACCGTGCGCATGACGACCGACGCGATGAAGCCGAGCGTGCCCTCGCTGCCGACGGCGAGGTGGGCGAGGATCTCGACGGGGCTGTCGTGGTCGAGGAACGCGTTCAGCCCGTAGCCCATCGTGTTCTTCATCGCGAACTGGCGCTCGATCGTCGCCCGGGACGCGGGGTCGTCGCGGACGCGGTCGCGCAGCCGCGACAGGCCCGCGTGCAGGTCGGGCTCGGCGGCGCGCAGCCGGGCGTCGGCGTCGGGGAGGCCGGAGTCGACGACGGTGCCCGACGGCAGCACGAGCACGATCGAGTCCAGCGTGGCGTAGCTGTTGGCGGTGGTGCCGCAGGCCATGCCCGAGGAGTTGTTGGCGACGACGCCGCCGAGGGTGCAGGCGATCTCGCTGGCCGGGTCCGGGCCGAGCTTGCGGCCGTGGCGGGCCAGCCGGGTGTTGACCGCGCGGACCGTGGCGCCGGGCCCGACGCGGACGCGCAGGCCGTCGTCGAGGACCTCGACCGAGCGGAAGTGGGTGCGCGTGTCGACGAGGATGCCGCCCGTGCTGGCCTGCCCCGACAGGCTCGTGCCGCCCGAGCGGAACGCGAGCGGCACCCCGGTGCGGGCCGCGACGCCGAGCAGGCGCCCGACCTCGGCGGCGTCGACCGGCACGGCGACCGCGGTCGGGACCATGGCGACGTGCGAGGCGTCGTGGGCGACGGCCAGCCGGTCGGTCGCGCGGGTGCGGATGCGGCCCGGGTCGGCGACGGCCCCCGCGAGCCACGTCAGCAGGTCGGGCGGGCAGGGCTCCACCGTCGTCGTCACGCCACGACGGTAGGCGAGGGCGCTCCACCGCGGCTACGGGTCATCCCACCTCGAACACGTCGAAGAGGACTGAGCGGGGCCGGCGGGTGCCGACGCCGACGAAGAGCCGGTTCGTCAGGCGCGCGAGGCGCGGCGCCGCGGTCTCGAAGCGGGGCGCGCCGCGGAAGTAGATGCGGGCGGGGTCGACCGGCTCGTCGCGCAGCAGGCGGGCGATGTCCTCCGCCGACCCGGTGCGCAGGCCCTGGTTGTGGACGGTGACGAGCTCGCCGTCGTCGCTCTCGAGGAGGTAGCGGGCCTCGACCTCGGTCTCGGTGTCGGTGCGGACCAGCTGGACGTCCGCGCCGCCGGGCAGGACGCGCCCGGTCAGCAGCGGGCCGGACACCGTGCCGCCGACGATGGGGACGACCCGGCGCAGGCCGCTCGGCAGCCGCCCGACCTCGATCGGCGGGCCGACCTCGACGTCGAGGTGCAGGACGTGGACCAGCGCGGGGGGAGTCGCCACCAGCCGGATGGTAGGGCGGCCGGGGAGTCGACAGGGCCGGGCCGCGTGCCGGAGGGTGGTCGCCGTGCCCCAGAAGGTCATCATCGACTGCGACCCCGGCCACGACGACGCCCTCGCGCTGCTGCTCGCCCAGGGCAGCCCGGACGTCGACCTGCTCGCCGTCACGACCGTGATGGGCAACTCGACGCTGGAGAACGTCACGCGCAACGCGCTCGTCGTCGCGACGATCGCCGGCATCGACGCTCCGGTGGCGGCCGGCTGCCCGCGGCCGCTGGTCGGCGAGCTGCAGGTGGCCGCGGACATCCACGGCGGGTCCGGGCTCGACGGGCCGGTCCTGCCCGCGCCGGCGCGCACCCTCGACCCGCGCCACGCCGTCGACCTCATCATCGAGACCGTCCTGCGCGAGGAGCCCGGCACCGTGACGCTCGTGCCGACGGCGCCGCTGACCAACATCGCGCTGGCCGTGCGGAGGGAGCCGCGGATCGTCGAGCGGGTGGCCGGGGTCGTGCTCATGGGCGGGGCGGTCGCGGGCGGCAACGCGAGCGCGACGGCCGAGTTCAACATCGCCACCGACCCGGAGGCCGCGCACATCGTCCTCGGCGAGCGCTGGCCGGTGACCATGGTCGGGCTCGACCTCACCCACCAGGCGCTGGCGACCCCGGACGTCGTCGCGCGCATCGGCGCGCTCGGCACCCGCCCGGGCCGCTTCGCCACCGAGCTCCTCGCGTACTTCGCCGAGGCCTACCGGACGGCGCAGGGCTTCGCGCACCCGCCGGTCCACGACCCGTGCGCGGTCGCGCGCGTCATCGACGCGGCCGTCATGACGACCCGGCCGGCGCCGGTGACCGTCGAGCTGGCCGGCCGGCACACCCGGGGGATGACGGTCGCCGACCTGCGGGCCGAGGCGCCGGCGGACTGCTCGACGCGGGTCGCGGTCGACCTCGACCACGGCCGGTTCTGGGACCTGGTGCTCGACGCGCTCGGGCGCCTCGGCAACCCGTGAGCCCCCGACGCGGCTGCTCGGGTGGCTGCCGCGGCCCTACGCGGCGGCGGTCGCCTCCCGGGTGGCGGGCACCGCCGCGGCCGACCGGGACCGCGCCAGCACCAGCACGCCGACGCAGACCGCGAGCCATGCGCCGCCGAGGAGCCAGCCGACCAGCACGTCGCTGGCCCAGTGCACGCCCAGGTACAGCCGGCTGACGCCGATCGCGACGACGGCACCGGTCCCGGCCGCGAGCAGCAGCACGCGGTGGGCCGTGCGTGCCAGCGCGGGGAGGACCACGGCGACGACGACGCCCACCACGACGACGGACGTCAGCGCGTGGCCGGACGGCAGGGACGGGTTCGACTCGGCCAGCAGCCGCTGCGCGGCCGGCGGGCGGGCGCGGTCGTAGAGGTTCTTGAACACGCCGATGAGCACGGAGGTCGCCGCGGTCGCCGCCGTGACCACGCCGGCTTCGACGAAGCGGCGCCGCAGGAGCAGCACGACCACGACGACCGCGGCCAGCACCGTCATCCCGACGGGGCTGCCGACGGTCGTGACGGCCCGCATCACCCACGTCGCGGCCGGGGACCGGTGGTCGACGAACCAGGACCAGACGGCGAGGTCGGCCGGGTCGACGCCGCTGCGGTCGGCGACCTGGTCGACGACCTGGGACTGGGCCGCCCACAGCAGGATCGGGAGCCCGGACACCGCGAGGCCCCCGCGGACCGCGGCCGGCAGCGCGGCGGGTCGCGCGACCCAGCCGAGCGCCGCCAGGATCCACAGGCCGCCCGCAAAGGCGGCGAGGACCAGTGCGACGTCGGCGAACCACATGGGTGACACCCTGGCGGGCGGTCGTTGAAGGGACGCTGAGACGAGGCCCGGCGGCTGAAGCGGAGCTGAGAGGCCGGTCAGCCCGCGGTCGTCGTCCTGCTGCTCCTGCTGCTTCGCGATCTCGGCCCGGACCGCGTCCATGTCGACGGCACGGACCTGCGTGATCAGCTGCTCGAGCGCAGCGGCGGGCAGGGCGCCGGCCTGCGCGTGCAGCACGACGCCGTCGCGGACGACCATCAGCGTCGGGATCGAGTAGATCTCGAAGGCCTGCGCCAGCTCGGTCTGGGCCTCCGTGTCGACCTTGGCGAAGGCGATGTCGGTGTGCTGCTGCGCGGCCTGCTCGAACACCGGCGCGAACATGCGGCACGGCCCGCACCACGTCGCCCAGAAGTCGATGAGGACGATGCCGCCGCCGGAGACGACGTCGGAGAAGTTCTCGGTCGTGAGCTCGACGGTGCCCATGGGTGCGCTCCTGCTCGTGTCGGAAGCGGGCGCGATCGCGCCCGCGTGGACGACAACCGGGATACCCAGCGGGGTATTCCCGTCACGCCGCCATGCGGTAGGTCGACCCGCTCGAGCTGGGCAGCCACGCGTCGGGCAGCGCGGCGGCCAGCCGGTGCTGGGCCCGCCAGCCGGTGCAGTGCGCGGGGACGAGGAGGTCGGGCGCCAGCGCGGTCAGCGCCTCGACCGTCGGCGGGATGACCGGCTCGAAGGCCGGACCGCTCAGGTGCAGCCCGCCGAACAGGGCGTGCAGCCGGTCGACGCCGGTCAGCCGCATCGCGTGCCGGACGACATTGACCGCGCCCGCGTGGCCGCACCCGGTCAGCACCATGAGGCCCCTGCCGCGAACGTGCACGACCAGCGCCTGGTCGTCGACGACCGCCGGGTCGTGCTCCCAGGCGCCGCCGGTCCAGGCCTGGTGGCCGGGCGGCATGCCCCGCTCGAAGTCGGTCGTCCGGTCGACCTCCCCTGTCACCAGCACCGAGCCGTCGACCAGCAGCGACGGCTCGCGCCGCTCGACCACCTCGAAACCCTCGGCCGTGAGGGCGCGCGGGCTGAGCGTGGGCATCTCGAACGGGGCCTGGTCGCCGACCGCGAGGCGCCGCCGGGTCCACGCGCGGGGGTGCACGACCATCGGGAGGGCGCGGGCGCCGCGGCCCCCGGCGATCCCGGCGAGGCCGCCGGTGTGGTCGAAGTGGCCGTGGCTGAGCACGATGCCCTGGGCCGCGGTCAGGTCGAGGCCGAGGCGGGACGCGTTGGTGGCGACGCCGCCCGGGGTCAGTCCCGCGTCGAACAGCAGCGTCGTGGAGCGGTCGCCGCGCCGGACGGTGACCAGCGCGGAGAACCCGTGTTCGGCCACGAGTCCCACCGCCGTCGCGCCGCCCTCGAACTGCGGCGCCGCCGTGGTGGCCGGCCCGAACGAGGCCCGCCGGACGCGGTCGTCACCGACCAGCAGCGCGTCGTGGGTGTTGTCGACCAGGGTCGTGACGTGGACCTCGTCGACGGGCTCCAGCCGGACCGGGTCGACCGCCGGCCCGGGGGCCGGGCGGGGTCGGGCCGCGAGGGCCTCGTCGGGGCCGGCTCCGTCGCCACACACGCCGGTGACGCTACCGCGGCCGCCGCGTCCGGGTCACGAACCGGACACGGCATGTGTCGCGCGGAGCGCATCCGGGTAATCGCAGGTCAGAAGCGGCGGGTCGGCCCGCCGCCCCGCACCGGGAGGACCTGGCATGACCACGACCTCGCGCGACGTCCCGAACAGCGACGGGCCCGCCGCAGACTCACCTGCCCCAGACTCACCTGCCGCAGACTCACCCGCCGCAGGCTCGTCCGCCGTCGACTCGCCCGCTGGGCGCACCGCAGGCCGCCGTCCCGTCGACGCCCGTCCCGTCGACGCGCGTCCCGTCGAGTCCCGCACTGTGGACGCCCGCACCGTGGAGACGCGTCCCGTCGACGCGCGCCCCGTCGACACGCAGCCCGTCGACACGCGGACCGTCGTCGCCGCGCAGCGCAGCCGCTTCGGCGGCATCAAGTGGGGCTCGGCGTTCTTCGGCTGGCTCGCCGCGATGGGCACCGCGGTGCTGCTCGGCGCGCTCGTCACCCTGGTGGCCGCCGCGACCGGCACCGCCGTCGCGCCCGGCGTCGTCGTCCCGGCGCAGGGCAACGGCCTGCTCGGCGTCGTCGTCACGCTCGCCGTCGTCTTCGTCGCGTACTACTGCGGCGGCTACGTCGCCGGGCGGATGGCCCGGTTCGGCGGGGCGAAGCAGGGCGTGGCCGTGTGGCTGTGGTCGATCGTCGGCTCCGTCGTGGTGGGCCTCGTCGGGCTCGTGGCCGGCGACCGGATCGGCGCCGCGTACGGCCTCCCGCGCCTGGTCGTCGACCCCTCCGGCTGGACGGTCGCCGGCGTCGTCGCCGTGGCCGTGGCGCTGGTCGTCGCGCTGGTCGGCGCCGCGCTCGGCGGCCTGGGCGGAATGGTGTTCCACCGCCGGGTCGACCGCACGGCCGTCGACGTCTGACCGACCCGACCGACCGACCGACCGACCGCGCGGCGCCCCCGGGCGTCGTGCGGCATCGGCGGCACCTTGACCGGTGGTTCAATAACTGACCGGGAGGTGCCGCCGATGAGCATGCCGCCGGCCGCGGACGCGCCGGTCGGCCGCGTCCAGCGCAAGCGCGACGCCCGCATCCAGCGGATCCTCACCACGGCGGCCGAGCTGTTCGGCGAGCGCGGCTACGACGCGGTGAGCCTGGAGGACGTCGCCGAACGGCTCGACGTCACCAAGGGGTCGCTCTACTACTACTTCCCCAGCAAGGACGAGCTCGCCACGGCCGCCATCGAGGCGCTCGGCGCCGAGTGGACGGCGCGCCTCTCGCAGCTGCCTGCTGCCCGGACCGGGCCGGCCGCGGTCCGCCTGCGCGCGCTCGTCCGGGAGCACGTGGCGATCGCGGTGCGGGAGTACCCGGCCGCGCTGCGGCTGTTCCTCGTGCCGCGGGAGTGGCCGGCCGCGCAGCGCGCCCGCATCAAGCAGCTGCGGCAACGGCACGACCAGCTGTTCCGGCAGGTCGTCGAGGAGGGCGCCGCGAGCGGCGAGTTCGTCGTCACCGGCGTGGAGACGGTCCTGCAGTGCCTGCACGCGGCGATGTCCCAGGCGCCGGTGTGGTGTGCCGGGCTGTCCGGGCGCCGGCTCGACGCTGCACTCGACGAGCTGGCCGACACGCTGATGATGCTGGTGGGACACCTCCCGGCGGGGCGCGACGGGAGCAATGCGGGATCGTGACTCCGGCGTGTCCTCTTCGGGGTGCGGCCGGCCCGACCCATCCCTATGCTGCCGTCGCCGCCGCCCGGGCGGCAGGGGCACGGAAAGGCTGACACATGATCATTCTGGGTATCATCCTGCTGTTACTCGGTTTCTTCCTCCACATCTCGATCCTGACGACGCTGGGCATCATCCTGCTCGTCATCGGCGTCGTCCTGCTCGTCCTCGGCTCGACCGGCCGGGCGATCGGTGGTCGCAAGCACTGGTACTGACAGGGCTCCGGGGCGCGCCGGGCCCGCGACCGGCGCGCCCCGTCGAGCGTCCCGCCCGTCCGGGGGAGGATGCCGCGCGTGACCGCGGGCGCCGCACCGGACGTGCCGGCCGCTGTCGCGCGCGCCGCCGGCTACCCCCGCCTGCGCTACATGGGCTCGAAGTACGCGCTGGTGCCCCGGCTCGCTGAGGTGTTCGCCGAGGTCGGCGGCACCGCCGCGCTCGACGCGTTCTCCGGGAGCGGGGTCGTCGGGTACACGCTCAAGGCGCTCGGCTACGCCGTCACCACCAACGACCACCTGGCGTTCCCCGCGGTCATCGCGGCCGCGACCGTCGAGAACCAGAGCGTGACGCTCTCGCCCGACGAGATCGAGACGATCTGCGGGCCGCCAGCCGACGACCGGGACTTCGTCCGCTCGACGTTCGACGGCCTCTACTTCGACGCCGACGACCGGGCGTTCCTCGACTCCGCCTGGTCGCACGTCGACGGCATGACCGGCGCAGGGCGGGCACTCGCGATCTCTGCACTGGTGCTGGCCGCCGCCCGCAAGCAGCCGCGCGGCGTCTTCACCGTCACCGGCCTCCGCTACGACGACGGCCGCCGCGACCTGCGGCTGCCGCTGCGCCAGCACTTCCGCGAGCGCGCCGCGTCCTACAACGCCGCGGTGTTCGACTCGGGCCGGCCCGCCGCCGCACGCTGCGGCGACGTCGCCGAGCTGACCGGCCCGTTCGACCTGGTCTACCTCGACCCGCCGTACGCGCCACCGCGCGACGACGCCTGCTACGTCAAGCGCTACCACTTCCTGGAGGGGCTGGCGGTCTACTGGCGGGGCGTGGAGATCATGCCGGGAACGAAGACGAAGAAGCTGGTCAAGCGGCACACCCCGTTCGCGTCGCGGCGCACGGTCGCCGACGCGCTCTCGGCGACGTTCGCCCGGTTCGCCGACGCGACGATCGTGCTGTCCTACGCCTCGAACGCCGTCCCGGACGCGACCGTGATCGAGGCGCTGATGCGCGAGGTGAAGGGCTCGGTCGAGGTCCGGCGCGTCGAGCACCGCTACTCGTTCGGCACGCACGCTGCGGCGCGCCGCCGCGAGGTGGCGGAGTACCTGTTCATCGGGACCTGACGGCCTCCACGACGTGTGCCCGCATGCGCCCTTCGACCGGGCCCTCGCCGAGCAGGGCCGTCAGCTCCGCTGCCACCGCGGCCGCCACCGTCGCGACATCGCCGCGGGCCGCGATCTCGGCCCGCACCGGCGTGCCGGTGCAGTACCCGAGCGCGACCTGCGCGGCCGAGTCGGCGTGCCCCACCAGCTCGACCGTCTCGACGACGACCGGGTCGAGACCGCCGGCCCGCACGTCCGCCGCGATCGTCTCGACGTCGGCGTAGCCGTGGGGAATCCGGGCGAGGAACGTCGGCGGGTCGTCGGGGAACATGGCCTCCAGCACCCGCATCAGCGGGACCTCGAACCCGTGGTGCTCCAGCGCGTCCCACGAGGTGGCGAGCAGCCGGCCGCCGGGCACGAGCATCCGGCGGACCTGCGCGAAGGCGGCCGGCCGGTCCGGGAGGAACATGACGCCGAACTGGCAGGCGACGAGGTCGAACGAGCCGTCGCGGTACGGCGGCCGCTGCGCGTCGGCCTGCTCCCAGACCGCTCCCGGCACCGCCGCGGCGCCGTGGGCGACCATCGCGGCGTTGAGGTCCGTGGCGGTCACGTGCGCGCCGGGCAGGGCCGCGACGAGCTCGCGGGTCAGGATCCCGGTGCCTGCGGCCAGCTCCAGGACTCGGCTCGGCCGGTGCGCGGCTGCCCGCGTGGCCACCTCGCGGGCGAACGGGCGGAACACCGCCTCGCCGAGGCCGCGGTCGTAGGCGTCCGGCATCGACCCGACCCAGACGCTGTCCGGTTCGACGGGCATGTCCGGAGACCGTACGCGCCGGCGGCCCTGGTGGGCGCGTCCGAGCGGGCGCCGCGCCGGCGGCGCGACCGCTTCCCAGTTTTGTGGCGGGGCCCGCCGCCCCCTACCGTGGTGGCCGTGTCGACCGAGGCCGGAGTGCGCCCCGTGCACGCCGACGACCTCGTGGCCGTCGTGCCGGCCCTGCCGCCGCGCGTCCGCGACGCCCGGGACCGGCTGCGCGGCTGGCTGTGCGAGCGCGGCTGGCCGGAGCCGGAGGCCGAGGACATGGTGCTCGCCGTCAACGAGGCGGTCACCAACGTCGTCGAGCACGCCTACCCGCCGGGCAAGGTCGGGATGTGCCACCTGCACGCGTGGGTGTCGACGACGCCCCAGACCGGCGAGCGGCGGCTGGTCGCCACCGTGACCGACCGCGGGAGCTGGGCCGACGAGGTCGAGCGGTCGTCGGCGCAGGACCGGTTCCGGGGCCGCGGGCTGGAGCTCATGCGCGGCCTCGTCGAGCAGATGTACGTCCAGCGCAGCGCGGGCGGGACGACGATCATCCTCATCGGGTCGGTCGACCCCGCCACGGCAACGCCCGCCGACTAGGCCGTAGCCGGGAGGACGCCATGCCGATCGCCGCAGAGGTCGACGGGTTCCGGCTCGTCTACGACGAGCACGGCGCCGGTGGCGAGCCGGTCGTCCTGCTCCACGGCTGGCCGGGGGACCGCCACGACCACCGGCTGCTGGCCCCGCTGCTCACCGGCCGCCACGTGCTGGTGCCGGACCTGCGCGGGTTCGGGGAGACCGGGGCGCACGCGGCCGAGCCGTCCGCCTACGCCGCCGACGCCCAGGCTCGCAGCGTCATCGCGCTCGTCGAGACCGTCGGCCCCGCGGTGCTGGCGGGCTACGACGTGGGCTCGCGCGTCGCACAGGCCGTCGCCGCCGTCCGGCCGGACCTCGTGCGCCGGCTGGTGATCTCCCCTCCGGTGCCGGGGGCGGGACGGCGGGTGCTCGACCCCGGCTCGGTCGAACAGTTCTGGTACCAGTCGTTCCACCAGCTCGCGCTGGCCGAGCGGCTGATCGACGGCCACCGGGACGCGGCCAGGGCGTACCTGGAGCACTTCTGGACGCACTGGTCGGGCCCCGACTACGTCCCGGAGAAGGCCGAGCTCGACCGCCTCGCCGACGGCTACGGCCGGCCGGGCGCGTTCGTCGCGTCGATCAACTGGTACCGGGCTGGCGCGGGGACGGTCGCGCGGTCGGTGGCGGAGCAGGTGCCGGAGCGGAAGATCGGCCCGCCGACGCTCGTCCTGTGGCCCGAGCACGATCCGCTGTTCCCGCGCGCGTGGTCGGACCGGGCCGGCGAGTTCTTCGCCGACGTCACCGTCCGGCCGGTCGACGGCGCCGGCCACTTCGTGCCGCTGGAGGCACCGGAGGCGTTCGCGGCGGCCATCCTTCGGGGGTGAGGGCCCCGGGTCGGTTCGCCGTCAGTCGGCCTCGTAGAGCGCGCGCAAACGGCGGGCCCGGCCGGCGCGGGACAGGACGTCGGTCGAGTCGGCGACCTGGTCGACCGAGCCGATCGAGGGCAGCCCGGCCAGCCACGGGTCGTCGACGACCGCGCGGCAGGCGGCGGCGAACCGGTCGGCGCCCAGCACGTGGAACGGGCGGTCGTGGAACGGTCGCGCGGCCCCGTCGACGGGCTCGGTGAGGCCCGCCGCGTTATGGGCCTCCGCGACGACGCCGTACGCCGCGACCAGTGCCGCCTCCCGGGCGGGGAAGTCCTGCGCGGTCAGCGCGCACTCCAGCGGCGGCGCGAGGCCGGCCGCGATCGGCAGCCGGCCGAAGGCGCTGCCGAACCACTTCGTGTACGGCCAGTAGCGGCGGTCGAGGAGGAAGCCCAGCCGCATCAGCTCCCGGACCAGGCGGGCGGTCACGACGCGCGAGCCCAGCTCGTCGCCGACCTGGGCGGTGCGCCCGACGAACGCCTCCTCCTGCGCGATCCGCACCCACTGGCAGGCCAGCAGGTAGCGGTGCACCGCGGGAGGGAACCAGGCGAGCGTGCGGCGCACCGCGGCGAGCTCCCCGTCGGGGTCGGCGAACACGGTGCCCGCGGTGACCTCCAGCAGGAGCTGCTGGGGGATCGTCAGCCAGTCGACCGTGGCCGGCCCGGCGCGCGGGTCGGTGCCGAGGTGCCCGCGCAGCCAGGCCGCGAGCGTCGTCGCGTGGACGTGGTGGCGCGTCGGGACCCGGTCGGAGCCCGACGCGACCGGCACCCCGCGGAACGTGGCGGGCAGGCCCGCGTCGATCGCGGCCTGGGCCCGCTCGACGGCGTCGGCGTCCACGAACACGTGCATCCGCGGGCACCAGAGATGGTCGGTCGAGGTGATGTCGTCGAGGCCGAGGACGTCCGAGCCGCGGCCGACGAGCGCGGCCGCGTGCCGGACGCCGCGCAGCAGGGGCGCGACGACCTCGGCGTGGAAGGCCGCGGAGAGCTCGCGGCCCGGGACGAACGGCGTCACGGGCGCAGTTCAGCACGTCGCCGCCGCGATCGCGACCGGGATCCGGGGCTGCCGGCGGCGTCCGTCAGCCCTTGGCCTTGCCGTTGCCCTTGCCGTTGCCCTTGCCGTTGCCCTTGCCGTTGCCCTGGCCGCCGTTGCCCTTGCCGTTCCCCTTGCCCTTGCCGCCGTTGCCGTTCCCCTTGCTGGCGTTCCCGCCGCTGCCGCCGCCTTCGCCGGCGCTCGGCGAGGAGGCGGGCCGCGGTGCCGGCGCGGGGGCGTCGCCGGCGGACCCGGCCGTGCCGGCGGGCGCCGCCGCGCCGTCCGCGGTGGCCGTCCCCGCCGTGCCCGTCCCCGTCGTGCCCGACCCGGCCACGGCCGCCAGCGGGACGACCGGAGCCGCGGACGGCGACGGGGCCGGGCCGGCCGCCGACCCCGTGACGGGCGAGGGCCCGCCCAGGGTCGACGAGCCTGCGGGCGAGGCGGCGACCGCGCTCGGCGGCACGGCCGCGGCGGGTGAGGAGGCCTCGCCGGCGACGTCGACGAGCAGGGCGGTGACCGGCACGGCGACCAGCACGCCCAGTGCGGCGCCGGCGAGCGCCCACCGGGCCCGGCGGAGCCGCCCACCCGCCAGGGCCCGCCGCCACCCGGGGCCCGGACGCCGCGAGTCGGGGCCTGAGCGCCGCGAGTCGGGGTCTGGACGCCGCGAGTCGGGGTCTGGACGCCGCGAGTCGGGGTCTGCGCCGGCCCGAGTCGCGCTCCGAGCCAGCCGCCGGGCCGCGAAGCCGGGCACGAGCTCGGCCGTCGGGTCCTCGGCGGCGGCACCCGCGAGCGCGGACGCGACCCCCGCGGCCGTCGGCCGGTCGGTCGGCTCGGGCGCGGTCATGGCCTCGAGGACGTCGGTCAGTCCCCACGGCAGTCCCTCCGGGACGTCCGGTTGCCGGTGCAGGCGCGCGATGAGCGACTCGGCCGACGTGCCGGGGTACTCCCGCCGCGCCGTCAGGCACTCCAGCAGCACCAGGCCCAGCGCGAACACGTCGGCCGGCGAGGCCACCTCGGCGCCCCGCACCTGCTCGGGCGACAGGTAGGCCGCGGTGCCCACGATCCGCCCGGCCGCGGTGGCGACCGTGCCGTCCAGCGCGCGGGCGATGCCGAAGTCGGCCAGCCGTGGCCGGCCGTCGGCGTCCAGCAGCACGTTGGCCGGCTTGACGTCGCGGTGCACGAATCCGTGCGAGTGCACGTGGGCGAGCGCCGCCCCGAGCCGGACGCCCAGCACGCGCACCTGCGCGGCGGACAGCGGCCCGTCGATGAGCCGGGAGGCCAGCGTCGGGCCGTCGACGAGCTCGGTCACGAGGAACGTCCGGCCGCCGGGCCCGTCCTCGGTGCCGCCGTCGAGCAGCGCGACGAGGCCCGGGTGGCGCAGCTGGGACAGCGCCGCCATCTCCCGGCGCTGCTGGCGCAGGTCGGCCGGGGTCGCGTCGGACCGGTAGCGCTTGAGCGCAACCTCGGTCCCGGACTCCCGGTCGACGGCGCGGTGCACGACCGCTGCCGAGCCGACGCCGATCACGTCGCCCAGCTCGTAGCGGCCCGCCACGACGTCCGGGTTCACGGCCACAGGATGCCCCACCTGCTCGCGGCGACACCATTCCTGGCGTCCGTTCCGATACCGGTGACGGCGGGAACGAGCCGGTCCCGGGCCTGGTCATGGCCCCGGTTCACCCGCCCGGCGCCCGACAGCGTGCGCCGAACGGCCGGCCGCAGCCTCCGGGCGGCGGCCGCCGAAGTGCCCCAGCCGGCCACCTCCGGTCGGGCGTCGCCTCAGGCCGTGGCCAGCGCCCCACCTCCGGTCGGGCGTCGACTCAGGCCGTGGCCAGCGCCCCACCTCCGGTCGGGCGTCGACTCAGGCCGTGGCCAGCGCCGCCGCCCGGCCCGCCCGCCGGCCCGAGAACAGGCAGCCGCCCAGGAACGTGCCCTCCAGCGCCCGGTAGCCGTGGACGCCGCCGCCGCCGAACCCGGCCACCTCGCCCGCGGCGTAGAGGCCCGGGAGCACGTCCCCGTCCGCGCGCCGCACGCGGCCGGTGAGGTCGGTCTGCACGCCGCCGAGCGTCTTGCGCGTGAGGATGTTCAACCGGACGGCGACGAGCGGGCCGGCGGCGGGGTCGAGGATCCGGTGCGGGGCGACGGTGCGGATCAGCCGGTCGCCCCGGTAGCGGCGCGCGTCGCGGATCGCCGCGAGCTGGGCGTCCTTGCCGAACGGGTTGCCGAGCTGGCGGTCGCGGGCGACGATCTGCCGCTCCAGCTCGCCGAGGTCGACCAGGTCCTGCCCGGTGACCTTGTTCATGCCGGCGACGAGCTCCGGCAGGGTGTCGGCGACGACGAAGTCCTCGCCCCGGTCGAGGAACGCCTGCACCGGGGCGGGCGCACCGCCGCGGGCGCGGCCCAGCACGCCGGGGACGCTGCGGCCGGTCAGGTCGGGGTTCTGCTCGGAGCCCGACAGCGCGAGCTCCTTCTCGGCGATCCGCTGGTTCAGCACGAACCAGGAGTGGTCGAACCCGGTGTCGCGGATCGCGCCGAGCGTGGCCAGCGTGTCGAAGCCGGGGAAGTGCGGCGCGGGGAACCGGCGGCCGCGCGCGTCGAACCAGAGCGACGACGGCCCGGGCAGGATCCGGATGCCGTGGCGCGCCCAGATCGGGTTCCAGTTCCGGATGCCCTCCGTGTAGTGCCACATCCGGTCGCGGTTGACCAGCCGCGCGCCGGCCCGCTCCGCGATCGCCAGCATCCGCCCGTCGACGTGCTCGGGCACCCCGGAGATCATCGACTGCGGTGCCGCGCCCAGCCGCGCTGGCCAGTGCTCGCGCACGAGGTCGTGGTCGGCGCCGATCCCGCCGCTGGTGACGACGACCGCCTGCGCGGCGAGCTCGAACCGGCCCGTCTCGACCCGCGAGCTCGCGGTGCCCCTCGCGGCCGTCGAGGGCGCCAGCACGCCGCCGCGGACGCCGGTGACCGCGCCGTCCGTGACGACCAGCTCGTCGACCCGGTGCCGGAAGCGCAGCGTGACGAGCCCGCTGGCGACGGCGTCGCGGACCCGCCGCTCGAACGGTTCGACGATGCCGGGGCCCGTGCCCCAGGTGATGTGGAAGCGCGGCACCGAGTTGCCGTGCCCGTCGGCGAGGCCGCCGCCGCGCTCGGCCCACCCGACGACCGGGAAGAACCGGACGCCCAGCGCGTGCAGCCAGGCCCGCTTCTCCCCGTTCGCGAAGTCGACGTAGGCGGTGGCCCACTGGCGGGCCCAGAAGTCGGCGCCCGCCGGGTCGTCGACGCCGCGGTCGAAGCCCGCCGAGCCGAGCCAGTCGGCGAGCGCGAGGTCGTAGCTGTCGCGGACGCCCATGCGCCGCTGCTCGGGCGAGTCGACGAGGAAGAGCCCGCCGAACGACCAGAAGGCCTGGCCGCCCATGCTCTCCCGCGGCTCCTGGTCGAGCAGGAGCACCCGGCGCCCGGCGTCGGCCAGCTCCGCGGTCGCGACCAGCCCGGCGAGCCCGGCCCCGACGACGATCACGTCGGCATCCATCCCGCCACCCTGCCACGCCCGGGATGGAACGGGCGGGAGGCGGTGTTGTCGCCGGGGTGAGAGGTGCCGACGTCCCGACCGACCGCACGCTGATCGTCGCGCTCGCCGCGGCGCTGTGGGGGACCGACGGGCTCCTGCGGGTCCCGCTGGCCGACGCACTGCCGGCCGCCACGGTCGTGTTCTGGGAGCACCTGATCGCCGTGGTCGTCCTCGTGCCGTTCCTCCCGGCGGCGCTGCGCGCGTTCCGGGCGGCGTCGGCGCGGGACCGGGTCGCGGTCGTCCTGATCGGCGCGGGCGCGTCGGCGGTGGCGACGGTGCTGTTCACCGCCGCGTTCGCGCTCGGCGACCCGGTCACGCCGCTCGTGCTGCAGAAGCTGCAACCGGTGATCGCCGTGGCGGGAGCCGCGCTGCTGCTCGGCGAGCGACCGCGCCCCCGGTTCGCGCTCTACGCCGTCCCGGCGCTCGCGGGGGCGTGGCTGATGGCGTTCCCCGACCCGCTCGACGTCCGGGCGCGCGCCGCCACGGCGGCGCTGCTCGCGCTGGGCGCGGCCGCGCTGTGGGCGTTCGGGACGGTGCTGGGACGGATGGTGGGCACGTCCATGGCCAGCCGGGACGTCACGGTGCTGCGGTTCGCGACCGGCCTGCCCGCCGCGGCGGTCGTGCTGGCGGTGACGGGCACCTCGCCCGCGGTCGCGGCGGCGCAGCTGGGCCCGCTCGCGCTGCTCGCGCTGATCCCCGGCCTGCTCGCACTGGTGCTCTACTACATCGGCCTGCGGACGACCGCGGCCTCGCGCGCCACGTTCGCGGAGATGGCGTTCCCGGTGACGGCGGCGCTGCTCGGGGTCGGTGTGCTCGGCGCGCACCTGACGGGAAGCCAGTGGCTGGGCCTGGCCGTGGTGGTCGTCAGCGTCGGGGCGCTGGGGCTGCAGGAGCGGGCGTCCGTGCCGGCGGTGGCGGTGCCGGACGTGGTCCCGCAGCCGTGAGCTGGCGCTAGGCCGTGTCCCGTGGATCACGGGCGACGGGATTCGTGATCCAGATGGCTGCTCGCAAGGCGGAGGGCGGCTCTCGTACCGGGCGTACTCGAGCCGTCCGACAACGCAGCGAGCGGCCATCTGGGCGCGGATACCGCGTTCGCTGATCCACGGGACACGGCCTAGACCCCCCCGGTGCGGAACTCGTCGAGGACGCGGCGCTCGCGCTTCGTCGGTCGACCGGCGCCCCGGTCGCGGCGCGCGACCGGCGGCTGCGGCGGCGCAGGCGGCGTGTGGTCGACGTAGCAGGCGACGGCGTCGGCCGCCCCGACCCGGCGCGGCAGCACCTTGACGACCTCGACGATGCGGGTCGTGTCGTAGACCCGCGCGCGGACGGTGTCGCCCGGCCCGACGGGCGTCGCGGGCTTCGCCGGCCGGTCGTTGACCCGGACGTGGCCGCCCCGGCACGCAGTCGCGGCGTCGGGCCGGGTCCGGGCCAGCCGGACCGTCCACAGCCAGCGGTCCAGCCGCGTCGACTCCACGCCGTGCAGGGTAGGTCGGGGGCGGCGGAGCGGCCACGTTCGGACGGTCCACCCGGGCGCGCCGCGGCGGAAACCGACGGCGCGGAGGTGCTAGTTTTCCGCTTTGCGGACGGGTGGTGCGGTCCCTCGCGATCATGCGTGTGGCGGCAGGTCGAGGGCGGTGCGGGAGTGTGATGGGCGCGCTGGGTGTCGTCGCCGTGGTGCTGCTGGCGATCGCGGTGATCATGGGCGCCGGCCTGTACGCGAACGCGCGGAGGCGGCGGCGTCCCGCGCCCGGCCAGCCGCGCACCGTCGCCGACCTCGTCCGCATGCGGGCGGCCGCTGCGGCGGAGCGGGGGGCGAGCGAGGCCACGGGCCCAGTGACCGCCGACGTCCCGGCGGCGCGGCCGGAGGCGGCTGCGCCCCGCGACCCCGAGCCGTCCCCGGCGCCTCCCGCGCGCGGGCGGGAGGTCCTCGCCGTCGCGTCGGCCGGCGCGCCCCGGGCCGGCCGCGCCCCGCAGGTCCGGGCGGGTGCGGCGATCATGGTCGCCGGCGACACGCCGTGGTCCCGGGCCGCGCACGTCGCCGACATCCCTCCGCTCCTTCGCGGCGACCGCGACGCCGAGCGGCCGGGGCGCACCGCGAGCTGGTTCGGCATGCCGGGCGGGCGGCGTCCGGGTCCCGACGCCGGCCCGGTGCGGCAGCCGTCCGGACCGGACGGCGACCGGACCTCGCCCGTCCGGACGGGCGAGCAGGCGATCCCGCCCGCCGGGACCGACGACGACGTGACCGAGCCCCGGACCGACCTGCGGCCGACCCCGCCGGCGGCGTCCGGCGAGGGGACCGGGCCCGGCGCGGACGGGCGGCCCGACGCCTCGACCGGTCCCGTCGACGGCGGGACCGGACCCGTCGTGCACAGGCCGTCGAGCGGCGTGGCCGGCTCCGACGAGGTCGTGACGCGGCCCGTCGGGCGCGGGCACCGGAGCGCGCCGGCCGGTTCCGAGGGGAACGCCGCGGAGGCGGGACCCGACGGTACGGACGGCGCGACGACCCGACCCGTCGGCCACGGATGGGCGGCAGCGGTGCTCGGGTCCGCGGCCGTGGGCGCGGTGGCGGGAGGCCACCCCCGCGCTCGGGACGGCGGGGTCGGCGAACCGGCCGCCGGACCGGAGGTGGCAGCGGGACCGGCGGACCGGCGGACGAGGTGACCGATACGGTCGACCATGGCCGCTCGCTGGCGGCGGCCGCGGCGGAGGACGTCGACCAGGCGGCGCCCGCGCCGGCGGGAACGGAGGTCGGGGCAACGGTCGCTCCCGGGCGGGAGACCGGCCCGTCCGGGGCGGACGCCGCGGATGCCTCGCGCGGTCCCGGCGAGCCGCTCGCAGGGGGGATCCGGGTCCTCCCGCCGGGCGGGCACGGTCCGGCGCTGCCCGTCCCGGAGCGGGACGGCTCCGCGGTCGCGGGATCGGCCGCGGCCGGACCGGCTGCCGAGGGATCGAGCGCCGACGGACTGGCTGCCGACCGATCGGCTGCGGCGGAATCGATAGTCGACGGATCGGCTGCCGTCGGATCGGCCGACGGATCGGCTGCGGCGGAATCGGCTGCCGTCGGATCGGCTGCCGACGGATCGGCTGCGGCGGGATCGGTCGTCGACGGATCGGTCGCCGGCGGCCCGCCGGAGGAGCCGGTCCTCGGGGCCGAGAGCCCGTCGGCGGGCCCGGACCCGGCAGACGCCCCGGCTTCCGCCACCGCCTCCTCGGCGGCCGGTGTCCCGTCCGCTGACCCCGACTCCGTGGCCGCCCCGGCTCCGGCCGCAGCGGCGTCGGCGGCCGGTGGCCCGTCGGCGGGCCCGGACCCGGCAGACGCCCCGGCTTCCGCCACCGCCTCCTCGGCGGCGGGTGGCCCGTCCGCGGACCCCGACTGCGTGGGCGCCCCGGCTCCGGCCGCAGCCGCGTCGCCGGCCGGCGGGCCACCGTCGAAGTCCGGGTCCGCGGACGTCCCGGTGCCCGGCACCGCCGAGTCCGCGGCCGACGCGCCGGACAGGGCCGCGCCGGTGCGGCCCCCCGCCGGGTCCCGGAACGGCCGCCCGATGGGCGGGCCGACCGGCCGGGCGGGCGTGCCGCCCCTCGTCGCGATCCCGGCACCGTGGCCGGTCCCGGCCCGGGTCGCCGGTCGCCACCGCCGTCCCGCCGCCGACGTCGCCGACGAGCAGGCCGCCGCCGACCAGGCCCTGCTCCGCACGTTCGGCGTCGCCGACCGTGCCGCCGGCCGCCCCGCTCCGCCGAGCCCCGCGGTCCCGGCCGCGGGCGCGGCCCAGCCGGTCGCCGTCCACGTCGTCGGGCGCGACGGGTCCCCGCTCGCCGGCGCGAGCGTCACCCTGCACGACGACCAGGGCCGCGAGACGGCCACCGCCACCACCGGCCCCGACGGCCGTGGCGCCCTCACCGCCCCGCGGCCCGGGGGGTACGTGCTCGTCACGGCCGCGCCGGGGCACCAGCCGGCCGCGGCCGCGCTGACCGTCACCGACACGCCGGTCGCCGCCCCGGTCCAGCTCACCAGGGCCGCCTCGCTCGCCGGCACCGTGACGGGGGAGGACGGCCCGCAGGTCGGCGCGCAGGTCGTGCTCGCCGAGGACGGCGAGGCCGTCGCCGCCACCGAGACCGACGCCGAGGGCGGCTACCACCTCGGCGACCTCGCCGCGGGCGCCTACACGCTGTCGGTCACCGCGCCGGAGTGCGAGCCCGCCGCCGTGGCGGTCCAGCTCGACGACGCCCACGACGCGCGCGCGGACGTCGAGCTCGCGCCGGCGGGCCTGCCCACCTCCCGGAGCTGAGGAGCGCCCCGTGTCCGTCCCGGAGCTGGTGGAGGGTCGTCTCGTCGGCGCCCGCGACGTCGAGCTGTTCTGGCGGGGCTGGCTCCCCGAGCGCGCGACGGGCGTCCTGCTCGTCGCCCACGGGCTCGGCGAACACTCCGGGCGCTACCAGCCGGTCGCCGACGCGCTCGTCCCCGACGGCTGGGCCGTCTACGCGCTGGACCACCGCGGCCACGGCCGTTCGGGCGGCGCCCGCGCCCACCTCGACGACTACGCCGACTGGCTGGCCGACCTCGACACGTTCCGCCGGGCCGTCGTCGCCCGCCACCCCGGCCTGCCGGTCTTCCTGCTCGGGCACAGCCTCGGCGGCCAGATCGCGCTCGCCTACGCCCTCGACCACCCCACCGACCTCGCCGGGCTCGTCCTCTCCGCGCCCGCGCTGGCCAACCACTCGGTGCCGGCGTGGTCGGTGCCGGTCCTGACCGCGGTGAGCCGGTTCGCGCCCCGGCTGCGGCCCGCCGGCATCGACACGACGAAGGTGAGCAAGGACCCGGCCATCGTCGCCGCGTACCAGGCCGACCCGTGGGTGCACCACGGCAACCCGACGCTCGGCCTCGCGACGGCCGTCTACGGCCAGTTCGACCCGCTGGTCGAGCGGGCCCGCGGGCTGGCGCTGCCGCTGCTGCTGCAGCACGGCACGGCCGACGTCCTCACCGACCCCGACGGCAGCCGCCGCCTGGCCGCCGCGAGCGGCTCACCCGACCAGACCGTCCACCTCTACGACGGCCTGTGGCACGAGATCTACAACGAGCCCGAGCGCGAAAGGCCGCTCGCCGACCTGCGGGAGTGGCTCGCCGCGCACCGCGAGGCCGGGCCGCCGGCGGGGATCGGGCCGACGGCGGGGACCGGGCCGTCCGGCAGGTAGGACACCACGACCTCGATGTAGTCCTCCGCCCAGTCCCCGCGGGTGGGCACGAGTGCCGAGCGGGCGACGCGCAGCGCGTCCGCGAGGTCCCGGACCGTCGGCTCGCCGGGCTCGACGCGGCCCGCCTCGATGTCGGCCAGCACCGCGGGCTCGAGCCCGGCGGCCGCGGCCAGCGCGGTCTGGGAGAGCCGGCGACCGTCGCGGTGGCCACGCAGGCGGGCCCGGGAGAACGTCATCGCCGGATGATCGGGACCCGGCCGTCCGTGATCAAGAGGGCGGGCCGCCACGGCGCCGGATCGGGTGACGGATCCCGCCGGACCGGTGGACGCCCGGGCGGGTCGGTCGTCACAGCTTGGTCTTGAAGTCGTTCGTCAGGATCACGATGACGCCGGGGGAGGCGTCGTCGATGCCGGCGTAGCGCGGCAGGACCCGCATGCCGAACGCCTGCCCGAGCTGGTCGGCGGCCGACTCCTCGGAGGTGCCCGGCCGGTAGTAGACGGTGCTCGTCGGGATCACGCCCCACTTCTGCGGGTAGTTCCCGATGTTCGTGACGGTCCAGCCCTGTGCCCGGAACTCGTCGGCGGCCCGGTTGGCCAGGCCGGTGACCGTGCTGTTGTTGTAGACGCGCACGGGCGTCGTCGCCGCCACGGTGCCGCCGATGCCGCCGCCCCCGGAGCCGAGCTCGCCGGAGCCGGCCCCGCCCGAGCCCGCCCCGCCGGTCCCGGCGCCGCCGGTCCCGGCGCCGCCCGGGCCCGCCCCGCCAGGGCCGACGACCCCGCCGGGCGGCGCGGCGACGCCGTTCTCGCCGGTGCTGGGGAAGCCCGGCACGGGGACCGCGCCGGGCGTCTGGGAGGCCGATGCCGACCCGCTCGCGCCGGGCCCGCCCGGCGCCGGCGTCCCGGAGGCGCTCGTCCCGCCGCCCGGCACGGCGCCGGCGCTGGTGGTCGTCGACGCCGAAGGGGACGCGGCGGGCGGGTTGCCCTCGCCGCCGGGCAGCAGCGTCGCCAGCCCGATCAGGCCGGCGACGGCACCAACGCCGATCAGCGCGAGACCACCCACCCGCAGCGGCGACGGCCCTCGGGACTGTTGGGGTGTGCTCACGGTTGCCCTCCGCGGATTGTCACAATGCGGAGATCATGGTGGCCTCACCACGGCTCGATTCCCAGGCGACGCGCCGCGCGGGTGCGCTGCCGGCTGGCGCGCAGCCGCCGGAGCCGCTTGACGAGCAGGGGATCGGCCGCCAGCGCCTCGGGCTTGTCGACGAGCGCGTTGAGGATCTGGTAGTAGCGGGTCGCCGACATGTCGAAGAGCTCGCGGATCGCCTGCTCCTTGGCGCCGGCGTACTTCCACCACTGCCCCTCGAACGCCAGGATCTCGCGCTCGCGGCGCTCCAGCTCACGGTGGCGCCGGACGGCCGGGACGCCGGGCTCGGTGGCGGACTCCATCACGCTCCTCGCAGGCCTGCTCGTGAATCACACGTCTGTGATTCGCGGGTGCCATTGAAGCATGCGAGGCCGACAGGACCGGGGAGCCGGGGCGGGGACGCGCCCGCCCACACGGGTGGATCTAGTCTGCCAGCCGTGGCCGTCCGTCCCATCCGGATCATCGGGGATCCGGTCCTGCACACCCCGACCCGCCCCGTCGAGACGGTGGACGACGAGCTCACCACGCTGGTCGAGGACATGTTCGAGACGATGGCCGCCGCGCGCGGCGTCGGCCTCGCGGCGAACCAGGTCGGCGTGTCGCTGCGCGTGTTCGTCTACGACTGCCCGGACGAGAACGGCGAGCGTGTCCGCGGCGTCGTCGTGAACCCCGCTCTCGAGACGTCGCCGCGCCCGGAGACCATGCCCGACCCGGACGACGACGAGGAGGGCTGCCTGTCGGTGCCGGCCGAGCAGTTCCCGACGGGCCGGGCCGAGTGGGCGCGCGTGACCGGCACCGACCTCGCCGGCGAGCCCGTCGCCGTCGAGGGCCGCGGGTTCCTGGCCCGCTGCCTGCAGCACGAGACCGACCACCTCGACGGCGTGATCTACGTCGACCGGCTCGTGGGCCGCAACCGCCGCGCGGCGCTCAAGGCGCTGCGGCACCGCGGCTGGCAGGGGCCCGGCCACTCCTGGGACCCGGCGACGCAGGACGCCGCCGACGTCTGACGGGGTACCGTGGTTGCAAGACTGTAATCGCGGGAGGTCGCCGTGGACGAGCTCGACTCCTACTCGCGGACGGTCAGCACGGTCGCCGCGGAGCTGCTGCCCAAGGTCGCCGCGGTGCGCACCGGGCGGGGCAGCGGCTCGGCCGTCGTCGTCGACGCCGACGGGGTGCTGCTGACGAACGCGCACGTCGTGGGCGAGGCGCGCCGCGGCCGGGCCGACTTCGTCGACGGCACGCAGGTCGACGTCGTCGTGGCCGGCACCGACCCGCTGTCCGACCTCGCGGTCCTGCACGCGTCCCGGGGCGCCGACCTGCCGCCCGCCGTGACGCTCGGCCAGGCCGACGAGCTGGTCGTCGGGCAGCTAGTCGTGGCCGTCGGCAACCCGCTGGGCCTGGCCGGCTCGGTGACGGCGGGCGTGGTCAGCGCGCTGGGCCGGTCGCTGCCGACGCGCAGCGGCGCGGCCGGGCGCGTCGTCGAGGACGTGATCCAGACCGACGCCGCGCTCAACCCGGGCAACTCCGGGGGCGCGCTCGCCGACGCCCGCGGGCGGGTCGTCGGGATCAACACCGCCGTCGCCGGCGTCGGGCTGGGGCTGGCGGTCCCGATCAACGTCACGAGCCGGCGGATCATCGCCGCCCTGCTGGCCGACGGCCGTGTCCGGCGGGCCTACCTCGGCGTCGTCGGCAGCCCGGCGCCGGTGCCCGCGGCCGTCGCCGACCGGCACGGGCGGCGCAACGGGCTGCGCCTGGTCGAGGTGATCGGCGGGAGCCCGGCCGCCCGGGCCGGGCTGCGGCCGGGCGACCTGGTGCTCGACGTCGGGCGCCGGCCCGTGCACGACGCCCAGGGCATCCAGCGGCAGCTGTTCGGCGACGCGATCGGGGTGCCGCTGCCGGTGACGGTGCTGCGCAACGGGGCGATGGTCGACGTGGTGGCGGTGCCGACCGAGCTGCGCTGACCGAGCTGCGCTGACCGGGCGCGCCGAACCCCCGGTCCGCTCCGGCGCTCACCCCGGGCGCGCCCCGACGTAGACGCCCGACGGGCGGAAGCGCAGGCCCGGCTCGCGGTACTCCTCGAGGGCGTGCGCGACCCAGCCGACCGTGCGTGCCACCGCGAAGACCAGCTCGCCGGCGTCCGGGCGCAGGCCCGCGGCGGCGGCCGCGGCGACCGCGACCCGGAACCGGTCCGTCAGCCGGGACGCCGGGGGCAGCGCGCCGACGGCGGCGCCCGCGACGGCCAGCTGCGCCCGGTCCGGCACGAACCGGGGCTCGTCGGCCGTGCCCCACAGCAGCGCGGCGACCCCCTCCGGCGTCGCGTCGCGGGCCAGCTCGGGCACCGGGACGCCCCGGTAGAACGGGCCGTCGTCGGACACCAGCGTGATCGACGTCCGGATCCGCTCCACCGCGCCGGACGGCGCGCGGGCCTCGCGGCCGCGCGCGGCCAGCCGCTCGACCTCGTCCTGGGCGAACCGGCTGCCGCGCCGCCGCGCTTCACCCCGGACGCTCGTCAGCAGCCCGCGGCTGACGTAGGCGTACACCGTCTCCCGTCGAACCCCGAGACGCTCGGCCGTCTCGGCGACCGTCAGATAGCGCATGGCCGGAGGATCCGATCAATGTTGATTTCGTCAATATTGACGCTAGTACGACCGGCGCGGAGAGTCGAGCCATGACGGACACGACCTCCGGACTCCGCGGCGTCGTCGTCACCTCCACCGAGATCGGGGACGTGCGCGGCGAAGAGGGCTTCTTCCATTACCGGCAGTACTCGGCGATCGACCTCGCCCGGTACCGCACCTTCGAGGACGTCTGGTTCCTCTTCGTCCACGGCCGCCTGCCCGAGGCGGGCGAGCGGGCCGCCTTCTCCGAGGAGGTGGCCCCGCTGCGGGAGCTGCCCGCCGAGCTGTGGGACGTGCTGCCGGCGATCGCTGCGGCGGGCGCCCGGACCGCGCCGCTCGCGGGGCTGCGCACGGCGCTGTCGTTCTGGGCTGCGGTCCGCGACCTGCGTCCGACCTGGGACGTCGGCGCCGGCGAGCAGCGCGCGGACGCGCTGGCCGTCTGCGCGGCGACGCCCACGATCCTCGCCGCGCTGCACCGGCTGCGCGCGGGCCGCGGCCCGGTCCCGCCTCGCGCGGACCTGTCCACGGCCGGCAACTGGCTGTGGATGGTCACCGGTGAGGAGCCGTCCCCGCAGCGGGCCCGCGCGGTCGAGCAGTACCTCGTGGCCACCGTCGACCACGGCTTCAACGCCTCGACGTTCACCGCGCGCGTCGTCGCGTCCACGGGCGCGGACGTCGTCGCGGCGGTCGTGGCCGCCCTCGGCGCGTTCTCCGGGCCCCTGCACGGCGGCGCGCCCGACCGCGCGCTCGACGGCCTCGACGAGATCGGCGACGGCTCGCCGGAGGAGTGGGTGCGCGCCAGGGTGGCCGCGGGGGAGCGCGTGATGGGCTTCGGGCACGCGGTCTACCGGACCCGCGACCCGCGCTCGGAGCTGCTGCGCGAGGTGGCACTGGGCCTGGGCGGGCCGCTGGTGGACCGGGCGGTCGACGTCGAGGACCGGGTCGTCGCGACGCTGGCGGAGCTGAAGCCCGGCCGGCCGCTCCACGCCAACGTCGAGTTCTACGCGGGCGTGGTGATGGAGCGGTGCGGCCTGCCCCGGGCGATGTTCACGCCGACGTTCGCGGTGAGCCGCGTCGTCGGCTGGTGCGCGAACGTGCTGGAGCAGGCGGCCGAGCGGCGGCTGATCCGCCCGTCGGCCCGCTACCGGGGGCCCGTCGCGCCGGTGCCGGTGCCGGCCTGACCTACCGCAGGGCGTCCAGGTCGACCGTCAGGGGGAACGGCTCGGCCGCGGTGTACGTGCCCGTGACCGGGCCCGCGTCCTGGTAGCCGAACTCCCCGGCGAGGTGGCAGGCCAGCAGCGACACGGGCACGCCGAGGTCCAGGATCCAGTAGTGGGGGATGCCGGCGTCGGCGTAGTCGTTGCGCTTGTGGACGGTGTCGGTGCGCACCGACCCGGGCGAGACGACCTCGGCCACGAGCACGACCTCCTGGGCCCGGATGATGCCGCCCTCCGCCCGCACGCGCTCCCGGGCCGTCCGATGCGCCACGAGCAGGTCGGGGCGGCGGGTCGACCCGGGAGCGTCGGGCGGGGCCAGCTGGAGGTCGACGTCGAGGTCGAGCAGGACCTCGAGGCGCGGCGGTAGCTGCGCACGCAGCCGGATGAGCAGCTCGACCGCCGCATTGTTGTGGTCGGGTCCCGGCCCCGGTGACATCACGACGCGCCCCTCCACCAGCTCCTCGTGACCCAGCTCGGTCTCACCGAGCGCGAGGAACTCCGCCACCGTCAGCAGGGTGGGCTGCGGTGGGGTCCCGAAGGCTGCAGGCTGGGCGCTCACGGAGGCGAGTGTGGCACGGGGCACCGACGGGACGGGGTCAGGCGGCGCGCTCCTCCAGCACGAACACCGGGATCTCCCGGTCGGTCTTGCGCTGGTAGTCCGCGTAGGACGGGTAGGCGGCGACGGCCCGCTCCCACCACTGCGCCCGCTCGTCGCCGGTGACCTCCCGGGCGGTGTAGTCCTTCGTCACCGTGCCGTCCTGCAGCTCGACGTGCGGCTCGGCCGTGACGTTGCGGTACCAGACGGGGTTCTCCGGCGCCCCGCCCTTGGACGCGACGATCGCGTACACGCCGCCGTGCTCGACGCGCATCAGGGGGACCTTGCGCAGCTTGCCGCTCTTCGCCCCGCGCATCGTCACGAGGACGACCGGCCGACCCTGGATCTCGACGCCGTCCGTCGTCCCGTTGGCGAGGATCTTCTCGGTCTGGTCGCGCACCCAGTCGCTCGGCGACAGCTCGTACTCACCGGTCAGTGGCATGTGAGCATTCAACAACGGCCACCCCAGCTACGCTTCCCGGGTGCGGACGGAGCTGCGGAGGGCACTGACGGCCGCCCTGCGGGCGCGCGACCCGGTCGCGGTGTCGGCCCTGCGGTCGGCCCTTTCCGCGCTCGACAACGCCACGGCCGTCGACGTCGACGCCGGGCCGGCCGCCGGGACCGGCGTCATCGCGGGCGGGGTGCGCGGCCTCGGCGCCGGCGAGGTGCCGCGCCGCGTCCCGACCGCCGGGGCGGAGCGGGAGATCGTCCGCGCCGAGGTCGACGAGCGGCGGGCGGCCGCGCGGGCGTACGAGGAGGCGGGCCGCGCCGAGCGGGCCGCCCGGCTGCGCGCCGAGGCCGCCGTGCTCGCGCCGTTCCTGGAACCGGCCCCGACCGACGACTAACGGCCGTGTCCCGTGGATCACGGGCGACGGGATTCGTGATCCAGATGGCTGCTCGCAAGGCGGAGGGCGGCTCTCGTACCGGGCGTACTCGAGCCGTCCGACAACGCAGCGAGCGGCCATCTGGGCGCGAATACCGCGTTCGCTGATCCACGGGACACGGCCTAACGTCGGAGGCAACGCGGGAGCTCGCCGGACGCGGGCTGAGAGGGCGCGACACGCCGACCCGGCACGGCGCCGGGTGGGGGCGCCGGGCGCCGACCGCCGGACCGGACCGGGTAATGCCGGGCAGGGAGGGCAGATGGAACCCACCATCGGCGTCACGCCGCCGCGGGTCATGACGATCGCCGGCACGGACTCCGGCGGCGGTGCGGGCATCGCGGCCGACCTGCGCGCGATGGCGGCCTGCGGCGTCCACGGCTGCGTCGCCGTCACCGCGGTCACCGTGCAGAACTCGCTCGGGGTGACCGGCGTGCACACGGTCCCGCCGGAGACCGTGGGGGCCCAGATCGAGGCCGTGGCCACCGACATCGGGCTGGACGCGGCCAAGACCGGCATGCTCGCCACGACCGCGATCATCCGCGCGGTCGACGAGGCGTGCGGGCGGGTCGGGATCGGGGCCGACGGGCCGGTGCCGTTCGTCGTCGACCCGGTCGCGGCGTCGATGCACGGCGACCCGCTGCTCGCGGCCGACGCGCTGGACGCCTACCGGACGCTGCTGTTCCCCCGCGCGACGCTGATCACCCCGAACCTCGACGAGGTGCGCCTGTTCACCGGCGTCGACGTGCACGACCGCGCGGGCCAGTACGAGGCGGCCAAGATCCTGCACGCGCTGGGCCCCCGGTGGGTGCTGGTCAAGGGCGGCCACCTCGCCGAGGACGGCGACACCTGCGTCGACCTGCTCTACGGCGGCGACGACGTCGTCGAGCTGCCCGGCCCGCGCTTCGCCGCCGCGCACACCCACGGCAGCGGTGACTCGATGGCGTCGGCGATCGCCGCGTTCCTGGCGCGCGGCCTGTCCGTCCCGGACGCCGTCGCCGTCGGCAAGCGGTTCGTGACCGAGTCGGTCCGCCGGTCGTACCCGCTGGGTGGCGGGCACGGCCCGGTGTCGCCGCTGTGGGCCGTCGACCGCTGGTGGGAACCGGCGTAACCGGCGACTGTCGGGGGCCGGGGTTAGAGTCCCGATCGATGAACAATCTTGCGAACGGATCATCGGTCCAGCGCCGGCCGAGTGTCAGCGAGGGAGCGCGATGAGCATCATGGGCACCCGGGTGGTGCGCATCGAGGACCCGGCGTTCCTCACGCGCGGCGCCACCTACACCGACGACCTCGACCTGCCGGGGGCACTGCACCTCACCCTCGTCCGGTCGCCCGTGGCACACGGCCGGATCACCTCCGTCGACGTGACGGCGGCGCGCGAGTCGCCGGGCGTCGTCGCCGTCCTGACCGGCGCCGACGTCGACCTGGCTCCGGCGCTGCTGTTCGGCGGCGCGAACAAGGCCATGACGCGCCCGTTCCTCGCGACCGACACCGTCCGGTTCGTCGGCGAGCCCGTCGCCGCGGTCCTCACCGAGGAGGCCTACCAGGGCCAGGACGCCGCCGACCTGGTCGAGGTCGACTACGACGCGCTGCCGGTCGTCGTCGACGTCGCGGCCGCGGCCACCGACGAGGTCCTGCTGTTCCCCGACGCGGGCACCAACACGTCCAACGGCTTCAAGCACGACCAGGACTTCGACGAGCACCTCTTCGACGGCTGCGAGGTCGTCGTCACCCGGCAGATCGTCAACCAGCGCCTGGCGGCCTCGCCGCTGGAGACGCGGGCGGCGGCGGCGCAATGGGGTGACGACGGGCGCGTGCGGCTGTGGGTGTCGACCCAGAACGCGCAGTCCGCCCGCGACGAGATCGCCGGCTGGCTCGGCGTCGACGCGCAGCAGGTGCACCTGATCACGCCCGACGTCGGCGGGGGCTTCGGGGCGAAGATCGGCGCCGACCCCGAGCACGCGCTCGTCGCCTGGCTCGCGAAGCGCACCGGCCGGCCGGTCCGCTGGAGCGAGACCCGCTCGGAGAACATGACCGGGATGGTGCAGGGCCGCTCCCAGCTCCAGACGATCACGATCGGCGGCAGCCGCGACGGCGACATCCAGGCGTACCGGCTCGACGTGATCCAGGACGCGGGGGCGTACCCGCGGCTGGCCGCGGTGCTGCCGATGTTCACGCGGATGATGGCGCCGGGCGTCTACGACATCGACCGTGTCGAGTCGCGCGCCCGTTCGGTCGTGACCAACACGACGTCGACGGCGGCGTACCGCGGCGCCGGCCGGCCAGAGGCCACGGCGGCCATCGAGCGGGCCGTCGACCTGTTCGCCGCCGAGATCGGCATGGACCCGGTCGAGGTGCGGCGCAGGAACCTGCTGCAGCCCGAGCAGTTCCCGCTCAAGACCAAGGGCGGGGCGCCCTACGACAGCGGCGAGTACCCGAAGGCGCTGGCCGCGGTGCTGGAGGCGGCCGGCTACGACGCCCTGCGCGCCGAGCAGGCCGCCCGCCGCGAGCGCGGCGAGGTCGTCCAGCTCGGCATCGGCGTCTCGGTGTTCGTGGAGATCACCGGCGGGGGCGCGTTCAGCGAGGACGCCGCCGTCGAGGTCCACGGGGACGGCACCGTCACCGTGCTCACCGGCACGTCGCCACACGGCCAGGGCCACGCCACGGCGTGGGCGATGCTGGCGGGCGAGCACCTCGGCATCCCCGTCGAGAAGATCACCGTCAAGCACGGCGACACCGACCTCGTCCCGCGCGGGGCCGGCACGATGGGCTCGCGCAGCCTGCAGACCGGCGGCATCGCCGTCTACCAGGCGGCGGGCGAGCTCGTCGAGCTGGCCAAGCAGCGGGCGGCCGACGTGCTGGAGGCGAACGTCGACGACCTCGAGGTCGTCGACGGCTCGGTCGTCGTGCGCGGCACCGAGACGGCCGTGACGCTGGCCGAGCTCGCCGCGCGCGAGCCGCTGCGGGTCGACTCGACCTTCGACTCCGGGGCGCCGACGTTCCCGTTCGGCGCGCACGTCGCGGTGGTCGAGGTCGACGTCGAGTCCGGCAAGGCGGTCGTCGACCGGATCGTCACCGTCGACGACGCCGGCCCGGTGCTCAACCCGCTGCTCGCCGAGGGCCAGCGACACGGCGGCATCGCGCAGGGCATCTCGCAGGCGCTGCTGGAGGAGGTCGTCTACGACGAGGACGGCAACCCGCTGACCGCCACGTTCGCCGACTACGGCGTTCCCGTCGGCGGCCGAGCTGCCCAGCTTCACGCTGCTCGACATGGCCACCCCGACCCACCTCAACCCGCTCGGGGTGAAGGGCATCGGCGAGGCCGGCACCATCGGCGCCACCCCCGCGGTGCAGAGCGCGGTGATCGACGCCGTGTCGCACCTGGGCGTGCGCCACATCGACATGCCGCTCACACCCGTCCGGGTGTGGACGGCCGTTCAGGCCGCGCGGAGCGAAAGCGGAGCGCGCATCGAAGGAGCTTCGTCGAAGTGAAGGTCGAGATCACCGTCAACGGCGAGCACACCAGCGCGGACGTCGAGCCGCGCCTGCTGCTCGCGCACTACCTGCGTGAGGTCGTCGGCCTCAAGGCCACCAACATCGGCTGCGACACCACCTCGTGCGGCGCGTGCACCGTGCTGCTCGACGGCGAGTCGGTCAAGTCGTGCACGCTGCTGGCCGCCCAGGTCGACGGCTCGGAGGTGACGACGCTGGAGGGCCTCTCGGCCGACGGCGGACAGCTGCACCCGGTCGCCGCGGCGTTCCGCACCGAGCACGGCCTGCAGTGCGGCTTCTGCACGCCGGGCATGGTCATGGCGGCCGTGAGCCTGCTCGCGGAGAACCCGGAGCCGACCGAGCGGCAGGTCCGCGAGGGGCTGGAGGGCAACCTCTGCCGCTGCACGGGCTACCACAACATCGTCCGCGCGGTCCTCGCCGCGTCCGGCCAGGATCCCGACGAGGCCACCGGCCGGCACGCGACGCACGCCCCGTCCGGCGGCGTCGAGGCCGCGCCGGCCTTCTCCACCGGGAGCGGCGAGTGATCCCCGTCGGTTTCGCCTACGAGCGGCCCACCAGCGTCGACGCCGCCCTCGCGCTGCTCGCCGAGCACGGCGACGACGCGAAGGTGCTGGCCGGCGGCCACTCCCTGCTGCCGGTGATGAAGCTGCGGCTCGCCGCGCCCGAGCTCATCGTCGACATCGGGCGCCTGTCCGAGCTGCGCTACCAGCGCGTCGACGGTGACCAGCTGGTCATCGGCGCCGGCACCCGCCACCACGACCTCGCGACATCCGACGTGATCCAGGCCGAAGCGCCGCTGTTGGGTGCGGTGGCGCGGACCGTCGGCGACCCGCAGGTCCGCCACCGCGGCACGATCGGCGGCTCCCTCGCGCACGGCGACCCCGCGTCCGACCTGCCGGCGGCCGTACTGGCGTCCGACGGCGAGGTCGTACTGCGCGGGCCACGCGGTGAGCGGACGGTGCCGATGGCGCAGTTCTGCACCGGCGTGTTCGAGACCGCGCTCGAGCCCGACGAGCTGGTCGTCGAGATCCGGGTGCCGCGGACCGGCAGCGGCGACGGTGCCTCCGCGGGACGGAGTGCGTCGGCGGCGGGCTGGGCGTACGAGAAGTTCGTCCGCCGCGCCAACGACTGGGCGATCGTGGGTGTCGCCGTCGTCGACGGCCGGGTCGGGCTGGTCAACATGGGCCCGACGCCGCTGCGGGCCTCGGCGACGGAGGCCGCGCTGGCGGGCGGGGCGTCGATCGCGGACGCGGCGGCGCTCGCCGACGAGGGCACCGACCCGCCCGCCGACCTGGCCGGTACGAAGGAGTACCGCCGCCACCTGGTCAAGGTCCTCACGCGCCGCGCGCTGACGACGGCCGCCGGAACCTGACCCAACGAACGGCACTTTCGTTCAATAGGTTTGGACGAAAGTGCCGTTCGTTGCGTCAGGGGCCCGGTGCGCGGCAGGGCCGCCGGCCCGCCGTCAGGGATCGACGACGAGCCAGCCGCCGTGGTGCTCGGCGACCCGGTACGGCCGGCCGGTCCGCTCGCCGAGCTCGTCCAGTGCGGCGAGGTCGAACGTGCGGACGTGGCCCCACGCCGGCTCCGGCTCGTCCTCGAAGGGCACCGCGACGACGACCCGCCGCCGGGCCACGCGCAGCATCTCGGCGACGACCCGGTCGGCGAGCGGCGGCGGCAGGTGCTCCAGGAGGTGGACGGCGAGAACGGTGCCGGCCGACCCGTCCCGGAGCGGGACGGCCGTGGCGTCCCCCGCCACCGCGGACAGCCGGGCGCCCAGTGCGGGTGCGACGGACGCGAGGAGGGCCACGGCGCCGGGTGAGAGGTCGACGGCCGTCACGTCGCGCCCGGCGCGGGCGAGGCGCAGGGCGAGGAACCCGAAGCAGCAGCCCAGCTCGACGACCGACCCGACCGCGAGCTCCACGGCGCGGGCGTGGACCGGCGCCATGCCGGCGTTGGTGCCGCCCGGGCGGCCGCCGGCGTCGAGCTCGCGGAGGGTGTTGCGGTAGAAGTCGGTCCAGCGGCCGCCGACGACGTCGACGAACGTCGGCTCGAACGCGGTCGCCGGGATGTGGCCGGGTGCGACGAGGTCGTCGGCGATCCAGCCGGCGAGGTCGTTGGACAGCTCTGCGGCCCCGATGCGGTGCCGGACCCGCCCGCGCTCGTCGATGGTCAACCGCACCGCACGACGGTATCCCGGCCGACCGGTGATGACGAGGTACTGGAGCCTGGCCCGCCGGATGCGGCGGGGATGCGGGAGGAGCCCGGCCGCCCGGCCGGAGGATCGCCGGGCCCGCTCAGGGGCGGCCGGGTGGCTGGGCGGCTGGGCGGCTGGGCGGCCGGGCGGCCGGAGCGGCATGATCGCCGAGTCGGGTGGTCAGAGGCCACGTCCGGCCTGCTTGCTCCCATCGGGCCGATCATGCACCGAGCGGTCACGGACCGGCCGACGCGGTCGTCGAATCGGGCGGAACGAGGCCGGGTGTGGCCCGGTTCCTCCCGCCCCGGCGATCACGTGCCGGCTCGACCCCGGCGCAGCGGGTGACGAGCCCACGGGGTGCCGACCCGAGGGTCCGTTCGGGTGATGCGGATCCAAACGGGTCCGCACGGGCGGCGCCCGGCGCACGCTCGGCCCGTGGCGGTGATGACGGTGCCGGCGGGCTTCCGGGTGACCCCTGCCGACCTCGGCGCGACCGCGGCGACGTTCGGGCAGCTCACCACCCGCGCGCAGGCGGGGCTCGCCGCCGCAGCCGCCGCGCTCGCACCGGCGGCAGGCATGGCCGGACGCAGCCGGGGTCTCGCCGGTTGGCGCACGCGCTACGACGCCGTCGTCGCCGCCGAGTGGACGGCCTGCCGCGCCGCGGTGGGGACCCTCGCGGCGATCGGGGCCAAGCTCACGGAATCGGGTGACGCGTACCTGGCCGGCGACCACGCCGCCGCCCCGGACGCCGCCGGCTCGCCCGCCCGGCTCCCTGCCGTCCGGGCGGCATCCGCCCTGCCCGCACCGCCACGTCCGAGCACCGGCGACGCGGGCCCGCCGATCCCGGACGCCCTGACCGACCTGTACCCCGGCGGCGACACCGCGGCGATGCGCGCGGCCGCCGGCGCCTGGACCGACCTGTCCCGCGTGTGGGGCGCGGTCGGGGTCGACGCGGACGCGGCGTTCCGGGCGCTGCTGAGGGGCGGCGACGGCGCAGCGTTCTCGGCGATGCGCACGTTCTGGGCGCGGCAGTTCGACCCGAACGGCAACGTCCCGCTGCTCAGCGCCGTCGGCTGGGGGGCCGACGTCCTCGGCCGGAACTGCGCGGCGTTGGCCGCGCTGATCGACGAGACCCGCCGCGGCTTCGTCGGCGCCGTCGCCGAGGCCGTCCATGACATGGCCTGGCTGGAGCTGCCCGCGATGGCGCTGTCGGATCTCACGGCCGGGATCACGGAGCTGGAGCAGCTGTTCGGCGTCGGCGTACTGGCGAGCAACCGCGTCGCCGACCGCGCGAGCAAGTACCGGTTCCATCTCGGCGAGCTCGAGCAGCAGCTGTCGGAGGACCTCGAGCGCGGCCTCGACGAGGTGGCCGTCGTGCCCGCCCAGGACCCGCCGGCCGCGGCCGACCCGGCCACGGTCGGCACGCGGCTGCCGGACGTCGCCGAGATCGCCGCGCTAAGGGCGACCGGCACGGCCTGGGACGGCGTCGCCGGGAGGCATCCCACACCGGACTCGATCCGGCTCGTCCCCAACCAGGTCAGGCACATCCTCGACGGCGACGCGAAGGGCGGCGGACACCGAGCCGGCACCGGCAGGCCGGGCAAGTCCGAGTTCCCCCGCGGATGGAGCGATGCCAGAATCCTCGGCGCCGTGTACTCCGTCGCGCGCCACCCGACGACGGTCGAGGGACCGGACGACGAGGGCAGGTTCGAACTGCACGCAACCGTCGACGACGTTCTGACGGCGGTGATCGTCGAGCGGAACGGTTTCGTCGTCACCGCCTATCCGCTGCGCGGACAAGGCGTCGTCACGAATCCGAGGTAGGAGGGGAGGGCGGATGAGCGAGGAGGCGGCGCACGCCGACTTCGTGTCCACCTTGCGGACGTTCGTCGAGACCGTCGCCGATCGGCTGGCCCCCGAGCGGGTCGCCTCGCTGCTCCGCCACGTCGACCACGGCGAGGAGGGACTGGCACTGGGCGGCCTCGCCGCAACCCTCTCGGCCCGGCGGCCGACGCTCACCTCGACCGAATGGGACACCCTTCACCGGTTGCTCTACCACTACGACGTATCCGATCTCGATCCGGAGGTGGACCGCTCCATCCTCGACCGGGAGGCCGTGCTCGCCTCGCTCACGGTCGTCGACCGGTGACGACGGGGACCCGGTACGGCGGCGGCCACGCGCCCGGTCGGGGCCGGCGCGGCGCCGCGGAGTTCCCGGCGGCGTGGAGTCGCGACGAGCTCGTGGAGATCATCGAGGACGTGGCCCGCGACCCCGACGAGACGCCCGTGATGCTCCCGCACGGCCGCTGGTACGCGGTCGGCCTGCGGCGGGGCGTCCGGGTCGTCGCCCTGCTCGATCCCGGAGGGCCGATCCGGGCCGGGTTCCCCGTCGACGGGCCCGGCGTCGTCCACAACCCCGACCGTGCCCCCGACCCGGCGCGGCCCACTGTCACCGACCTCGCCGACGGCCGGGCCGGCATCGCCGCCGCCGCGCTGGTCGACGAGCTGGCCGGACGCCTCCCCGCATCCGAGGCCGCCGTCTGCCGCCGGCTCCTGGACGCCGGCGAGTGGCACGAGCTCGCACTCCTGCTCGCGGCGGCGGTGCCGGAGGACGAGCGGACCACCGACCAGTGCAGGCACCTGGCCGTCCTGGCCTGAGGGCGACGGCCCGGCCAGCGCGCACAGGGTGGTCCCCGGCGCCCGGGGGCTACCGCCCGACCAGCTCCGTCGCCATGTCCTGGGCCGCGCTCTCCAGCCCCGTCAGGTCGCGCACGACCCGCACCCGCGAGCAGTACTCGGCGTAGAGCGGCAGGTCGCAGCCGCCGAGGCCCCACGAGTACCGCGGCTCCGGCGTCAGCCAGATCGTCTCCCGGGCCCGCCGGGTGATCTCGGCGAACGCCTCCAGGTTCGGGTCGTTGCCGTTCCCGCGGCCGTCGCCCAGCACGATGACGGTCGTGCGGCGGTTGACGGCGGAGCCGAAGTCCTCGTGGAAGGTGCCGAAGGCCGTCCCGTAGTCGGAGTTCGCGTCGACGTCGAGCACCTCGCCGCCGAAGACGAGCCCCAGCGCCTGCTCGACGGGATGGTCCTCGAACAGGTCGGTGATCTCGACGATGTCCGCCACGAACGCGAACGCCCGGACCTGGGAGAACAGGTTCTGGATGCCGTGGACGAGATGCAGGGTGAACCGCGCGGTCGCCCGGACCGACAGCGACACGTCGGCGAGGATCACCACCCGCGGCTTGTCCTCGGCGCGGGTCACCGTCACCGGGGCGAACGGGATGCCGTCGAAGCGCATGTTGCGCCGCATCGTCCGGCCGGAGTCGATGCGGCCGTGGCTGGAGACGCGGCGCTTGTGCGTCAGGCCGCCGTGCAGCGACCGGGCGAGCCGGCGGATCGACTCCTCCAGCTCCATCCGCTCGTGCTCGCCGACCGAGTCGACGGTGGCCACGGCCTGCTCGTGGCCCTCGACCACGCGGTTCTCCAGCGCCATCAGCGCCTCGAGGTGCTTCTTGATGGCCTCGGGCAGCCCGTTCAGGACGCCCGTCAGGCGCCTGCGCAGGGCGGCCGCGTCGTCCTCGGTGCCCTCGCTCGACTCCTCGACCTGGTTCAGCCAGCCCAGGAGCGCCTCCTGCTGGGAGACCGAGAGGTCGGCGTCGACCTTCGTCCCCTGCTGCTGGCTGATCTGGCCGGGCACGCCCGCGTTGTGCAGCCGGTCCGTCTCGATCTGGACGCGGTTGCCCTCCCCGGCCATGCCCGTGTTGTCCTTGGAGAGCACGATCTCGTCCGTCATCGACGCGAGGTCGATCTTGTTGGCCTCCTGGTGGAGGTTGTACTGCTGGGCGAGGTCCTCGCGCTTGAAGAAGTCCCGGATGTCGACGGGCTTGCCGTGCGTGTGGCCCTGCTGGGGCGTCTCGCTGGGGTCCTCGGACAGCGTGAAGTCGTCGAGCGAGCCCTCGTCGGACAGGTCCTCGTGGCCGTGCCCGTGGCCGTGCCCGACGTCGGGTCCGCCGACCTTCACCAGCGCGAAGAACTGGTCGAAGATGTCGTCGAAGACCTCCTCGTCGCGGCGGTCCTTGACCAGCGCGACCCGCAGCGCGGCACGCAGCTGCTCCTTGTCGCGGAGCATGCCGGGCTCGCGGGCGCACACCATGGCGTCGAGCGCCTCCGGCGTGGAGATCCGCACGCCCCGCAGCCGCAGCAGCCGGACGAACCGGTGGATCGCGTTCTCCATCGTGCCGCCCCGCTACAGCGCGCGCCGCCGGCCCAGCCCGGCCCCGAAGCTGCGCGAGCCGCGCTCGGCCGGCACCTTCGGCGGGTTGGCCGGCGCCTTGCCGCCGAGCGGGTTGGAGCCGTAGGTGTTCCCGAAGCGTCCGGGCGTGTCCTTCGCGGCCCGCGCCGCGCGGCCCTCGTCCTCGTCCTCGTCGTCGGTCCGGCGCGGCGCGTCGTGGGCGTGGTCGTCGTGCCCGTGGCCATGGCCGTGCCCGTGCCCGTGCTCGGGGAGGACGGCGTTCGGGTCGACCATGCGGGGCAGGGCGCCGAGCGCCTTGCGCAGGTCCTTGTCGTACTTGACGACCACGGACGCCGTGTCGGACAGGATCGTCGCCGACAGCTCCTCGACGCCGAGCACGGCCAGCGTGCGCGCCCAGTCGATCGTCTCGGAGATCGACGGCGCCTTGCGCAGCTCCAGGTCCCGCAGGCCGCGGACGACGTCGACGAGCTGGGTCGCGAGCGCGTCGGGCAGCCCCGTCTCCTTGGACCGGACGATCTCCAGCTCGCGGTCGGCCGAGGGGTAGTCCAGGAACAGGTGCAGGCAGCGGCGCTTGAGGGCGGCCGAGAGGTCGCGGGTGTTGTTCGAGGTGAGGATCACGTACGGCGGGGTCTTGGTGGTGAACGTGCCCACCTCGGGCACCGACACCTGGTACTCCGCGAGCGTCTCCAGCAGCACGGCCTCCAGCGCCTCGTCGGCGCGGTCGACCTCGTCGATCAGCAGGACGCACGGCTCCTCGGAGCGGACCGACTCCAGGAGCGGGCGCGAGGCGAGGAAGCGTTCGGAGAAGAACACGCTCTCCTGCGCGCCGATCCGCTCGACGGCCTCGTGCAGGTCCGGGGCGTCCTCGACGACCTGGCCGATCTTCTCCCGCAGGATCTGGGTGTAGAGCAGTTGCTTGCCGTAGTCCCACTCGTAGAGGGCCTTCGTCTCGTCCTGACCCTCGTAGCACTGCAGGCGCAGGAGGCGCCGCCCGGTGATCCCGGCGAGCGCCTTGGCCAGCTCGGTCTTGCCGACGCCGGCCGGGCCCTCGATGAGCAGCGGCTTGTCCAGGCGCGTGACGAGGAACACGGTCGTGGCGAGCCGCGTGTCGGCGATGTAGCCCTGCTCGGCCAGCGCGTCGACGACCTCCTCGACCGAGGCGAAGGTCCGGCCGGCGGCGTCGGTCTCGAGCTGGGACACGGCGTACTCCTCGGAGATCGGTGAGAGGGCGCCTGCCTCCTGGAAGCTGGCGCCCTCTCCACAGTAGGTCGTTCGGATCAGGTGAGCAGGTCGTCGAGGTCGCCGTTCATGCAGTGGTCGACGACCGGGCGCACCGTCTCGAACGTGCACTCCTTGGCGTTGCCCGGCGTGCAGGCGTCGCCGAGGACGTGGTTGGTGATGCGGTCGACGTCCGGACCGTCACCCGTGATCGTCTTCGCGTTCTCGTAGAACTTCGTCGGGCCCATGCCGAGCCGGTTCTTCGAGTACGAGTCCTTCGTGACGTCCACGAACCGCTCCGGGATGCCCACGTCGCGCAGCAGCCGGATGGCGGCGGCGAGCGCGGCCTCGGCGGCCTGCACGTCGGTCATGCCGTGGGTGTCGATGCTCATCGCGCGGGCGATGTCGGCGAAGCGCTTGTAGGCCACCGGCATGTTGAACGCCCACACGCGGGGCAGCGCCACCGCGTTGTTCAGGCCGTGGTGGGTGTCGTAGAACGCCGACACCGCGTGGCTGATCGAGTGGATGATGCCCAGGCCACCGGAGTTGAACGCCTGCGCGGCGATGTACTGCGCGTACATCATGCCCTCGCGGCCCGGGAGGCTCTGCGGGTTCCACACGGCCTCGCGCAGGTTCTCCGACGTCAGCTTGATGGCGTGGAGCGCGTTGCCGAGCGAGGTCTGGAAGTTGATCCGCGAGACGTACGGCTCGGAGGCGTGCGCGAGCACGTCGAAGCCGCACTGGGCGGTGTAGTCGATCGGGCAGCTGTAGTAGAGCGTCGGGTCGTCGATGGCCAGCGAGGTGACGCAGGCGTCGTCGAACGCGACGTACTTGTGCGGGTTGTTCGGGTCGGTCGTGGTGTCGGTGATGACGTACGCCCACGAGGTCTCCGAGCCGGTTCCGGCCGTGGTGGAGATCGCGATGTGCGGCGGGTTCTTCGGGTTCTCCGACTTGTTGAAGCCCTCGAACTCGTTGACGTTGCGGCCGTCGTGGGCCACGGAGACGCGCGCGCCCTTGCAGGCGTCGTGGCTGGAGCCGCCGCCGATGGAGACGAAGCTGTCGCAGTCGTTCTGCTGGTAGAGGGCTACCGCGTCCATGACGTTGTAGTCCTTGGGGTTGGACTCGACCTTGTCGTAGATGACGACCTCGAGGCCGTGGTACTTCAGCGACTCACTGATCTTGTGCACGATGTCGGATCCGCGCAGGCCCGACGTCATGACCAGGGTCTTCTTGAAGCCCAGCTTGAGGGCCTCCGGGCCGACGATCTCGCTCGCCCCCGGTCCGAGCAGTCCCCGCGGGAACGGATGGAACTCCTTGATCGGGAACAGCGGGAGCATCTCTTCGACCTGCATGGCAGCCCTTTCTGCGCGGGTGTTGAGAGTCGCCCGCGACGCTAGGGCGGCGTGGCGCCGTGCACACCATCACGGCGGGCGGGCGCACGGCCCCTCCGATCGGAGGGGGGTAGGTGACACGCGGTCAGGTACGGACGGCGAACCAGGCGGGTGCGGCGTCGGTGAAACCGCGTCGGCGGTACCAGCTCACGGGCCAGTCGGCCAGGTCGGCGGAGAGTCCGACGACGTCGCAGCCGGCGGCGGCCGCCAGCGCGCCCGTCGCGGCGAGGAGGGCGTCACCGTGCCCGCGGCCGCGGTGCGCCGGGTCGGTCTCGACGTCGTCGAGCCAGGCCGTGGCGCCGTCGAGGTGCAGGCGGGCTCCGGCGACGACGGGTCCGCCGGTGCCGTCGCGGACCGCGAGGTGGCGCACGTCCGTCACGGCCTCGGCCAGTACGTGCCGGTCGACCAGCTGCGCGAGGAGGTCGTCGGCCAGGCCGGGATGGTCGCGGCGGCGCCCGGCCAGCCACAGCGGGCGCAGGGTGGCGAGGTCGACGAGCTCGACGCGGCTGCCCGGGGTCCCGACGTGGCTCGGATGCTCGTCGGGTCCGGTCGGCGCGGCCAGCAGGGCCATGCCGTTCACCGTCCAGCCGCGCTCGCGCAGCCCGTCCGCCGTCGCCACGCGGGCCGGGCCGACCAGCAGGGCGCAGCGGTGGTCGAGGTCGGACTGGACGCGGTCGGCGTCGGCCGCGACCGTCGCCGCGTCGGCAGGGCCGTCGACCAGCAGCGCGTTGTGCGAGTACGACGCGGGGTAGGCGTCGGTCCGGATCGCTACGCCGCCGGTCACCGGTACCTCGGACGACGCGACCCGGCGCAGCACCGACGCCTCGACGTGCGCCGCCCGGCCGGCCGGGTCGAGCGGCGGGAGCGCCGGCCGGCCGAACCGCCCGTCCAGCGGCCGGTAGGGGACGACGGCCAGCACGGCCGAGGTCGGCACCGGCCCGTACGCGTGCGGGAAGCGCATCGAAGCGGGGTCGCCAGGGACGCCCGGTTCCCAGCGGATCTCCGCCGGAACCCGGGCGGGGTCGATGACGGCAGCGCAGAGGTCGATCCGCCCGGTGTACAGGCGGTTCGCGGGCAGCGCGACCTGGTCGGGCGTCGAGAGGTGGACGAACGGGGCGTCCGCCGGCGGGATCGCGCCGGTGTCGAGCGCGGCCCGCCACTGCGCCGGCGTGACGAGGTGCAGCAGCGGGTCGGCCGGCATGGCGTCAGGGTGCTCCCGGACGGCGGTACCCACAACGCGGTTGCGCCCGCCGGGGCGGCCGACCCGGCGCGACCTGGACGTTCCCTCCGGGCGGCTCCTTCCTGCGGGATCTGCTCGGCCGGATGTGGCGACGGTGCAGGTCAGGACGGCGCCGACCGCCGTGGCTGCCGACCTGGCACCGTCGTCGGGGCGCGGCACCGCCGATGGCGTGGCCGCACCGGCGTCCAGGCGGCGGTGCCGACCCGGAGAGGGCGGTGCGGCCCGAGATGGGTGGTGGCCGGGGGCGGTGGTGGCCGCAGGACGGGGGTGTGGCCGCGGGACGGGGGTGTGGCCGCGGGACGGGGGTGTGGCCGCGGGACGGGGGTGTGGCCGCGGGACGGGGGTGTGGCCGCGGGACGGGGGTGTGGCCGCGGGACGGGGGTGTGGCCGCGGGACGGGGGTGCGGCCACAGAACGGCGGTGCGGCCGCGGAACGGCTGTGCGGCCAGCTCGGCTCGCCGGTGCGGCCGCGGCAACAGCCAGTGATCCCGCGCGCATCGTCTTGGCCGCACCGTTGTGGCCGGGTGGCACCGTCGGTCTGGTGGTCGCACCGGCGTCCGGGTGCGGGTGCCGGCCCTGGGACGGCGGTGCGGCCGCGGACCAGGCTGGGGGGTACGGCCGCGGCAACAGCCAGTGATCCCGCCCGGATTGTGGTGGCCGCGCCGTTGTCGCCGGGTGGCACCGTCGGTCTGGTGGTCGCACCGGCGTCCGGGTGCGGGTGCCGGCCCTAGGAGGGCGGTGCGGCCGCGGACCGGTGGTACCCCCTTTGGCTGTAAGGCTCAGATTGACGGTGCCAGCGCGCTGCGGCGATGTCGCCGCGGCGGCAGCCCACGTTCCCGCCCGCACCGTCGTCGCCCGCACCCCATCGCCGCGCGGCACTGCCGACGGGGTGGCCGCACCGGCGTCTCGGCGGCGGTGCCGACCCGGAGGCGGCGGTGCGAACTCCCAGCTCGGCGGTGTGGCCCCCAGCTCGGCGGTGCGGCTCCACTCGGCGGCGTAGCCCCAGCTCGGCCGTGCGAGCTCCCAGCTCGGCGGTGTGGCCCAGCTCGGCGGT
>CAVSJZ010000006.1:0-138339 GCA_963728105.1 uncultured Actinomycetota bacterium
GCCGATGCGCGCGATGGCCGAGAACCTGCGGCAGCTGGTCCGCGAGGAGCTCGCCACGGCCAAGGACGAGCTGGCCGCGTCCGGCCGGCGCAGTGCGCGCGCGGGGGTCCTGCTGGGCGCCGCCACCGCGTGCGGCGTGCTCGCCGGCGCCGGGTCGGCGGTGGTCCTGCTCCGCGCGCTGGACCGGATCCTGCCGCCCGTTGCCGCGTCCGCCGTGGCGACGGCGCTCTGGGGCGCGGGCGCGGCCGCGCTCGCCCGCGCCGGCCTGGTCGAGCTGCGCCGGGCCGGCCCGCTGGCCCGACACGCCGTGCAGGACCTGCGCGCCGGCGCCGAGACGCTGCGCGCGGCTCCGGCGGAGCGCTGAGCCGTCCGGCCGCTGCGGCGACCGCCCGGCTCTCACCCATCCGTCGGGCGCGGTAACCGCGCGTAGGCCCGGCCGCTGCCCGCCGGCCGACGCAGCTGCCGACCCGCGCGTGCTAGTGGGTCTCGTGCAGCCAGGCGTGGGCCTCCAGCGCCTCCCGGAAGCGCGCGTCGTCCCACCCCTCGGCGAGCGCCTGCCGGACCAGGTCGGCCTGGCTGGGCGGCGTGAGCCCGTCGACGGCCGCGTCGCGGTCGAGGTTGGTCGGGAACGCGTAGCCCTCGGCCGACGCCGCGATCGCGGCGCCGGGGTTCGGGTGCGCCCGCAGCGCCGGGTAGATCGCCGTGCACATCCGCGTCCGGTCCACGTTCTCCATCGCCCGCCCGAAGGCCGAGGAGATCTGCAGCAGGTTGGCGATGCGCCGCGCGTCGGCCGAGCGGTTGGTGCCCGCCCCGTGGAAGACCGCCGGGTTGAAGAACGCCGCGTCACCACGGCGCAGCGGCAGCTGGACGTGGTGCTCCTCGAAGTAGGCCTGGAAGTCCGGCCGGTTCATCGCGAGATAGCCCGGCACGTACTTCTGCGAGTGCGGCAGGTACATGGTCGGGCCGGTCTCCACCGGCATGTCGCTGTGCGCCACCGCGCCCTGCAGCGTGAGCAACGGCGAGAGCCGCTGCACGTGCTCGGGGAAGCGGGCGATCGTCTCGGCGTGCAGGAAGCCCAGGTGGTAGTCGCGGTGGCCGCTCTGCGCCTTCCCGCCGGGGTTGACGACGTTGACCTGCGACGTGACCTGGTAGTTCGGGCCGAGCCACGCCTCGGCAACCTTCTCGACGGCGTCGTTGGCGTAGTAGTCGACGAACACCTCGGGTGCGGTCACGGCGAGCTTCTCCAGCGCGTTCCACACCCGCTCGTTGACGCCGAACGGGGCGAAGTGGTCGCCCGCACCGCCGCCCTCGACGCGCTGGCGGGTCATCAGCTGCTCGAAGACGGCCGTCGTCGCGTCGACCACCGCCACGTCCGGGTACGCGGCCCGGATCACGACGACGCCGGGGCCCGCGGACAGCGCGTGTACCAGCTCCTCCCCCGGAGCGGCGAGGAGGCCGTCGCGGTCGTAGACCAGCACTTCCTGCTCGACGGCGGCGGCGTGCGGGTACCGGGCGGGGTCGGTGCGATCGGCCAGGACCTCGACGAAGTCCGCCAGCCTGCATCCGGTCTCGGTCAGAGTCGGCATGGCTGCCACGGTAGGCCGGTACGGTCGGCCGGCAGCCGCCGAGAAACCCGCAAAAATCCATCATCAACACCGGCCGAGGAGCCTGGGGTGGGCCATCCGTACCCGCTGCGCGAGATCGCCCGCCAGGCCGGCGTCAGCACGGCGACCGTCGACCGGGTGCTCAACCGCCGCGGCGGGGTGCGGGCGAGCACCGCGCAGACCGTCCACCAGGCGATCGACGACCTCGACCGGCAGCGCACGCAGGTCCGCCTCACCGGCCGCACGTTCCTCGTCGACGTCGTCATGCAGGCCCCCGCGCGGTTCACCGGCGCGGTCCGCAGGGCGCTGGAGGCCGAGCTCGCGACGTTGCGGCCCGCGGTGTTCCGGGCCCGGTTCCACCTGCGCGAGACCGCCGCCGTCGCCGAGGTCGTCGCCATCCTCGACGGGCTCGCGCGCAAGGGCTCCCACGGCGTCCTGCTCAGGGGGCCGGACGTGCCGGAGGTCGCGGCGGCCGCGCAACGGCTGGTCGCGGCCGGCATCCCGGTGGTCACGCTGGTCACCGACATCCCGGCGAGCGGGCGCCTGGCCTACGTCGGCATCGACAACCACGCGGCGGGCGCGACCGCCGCCTACCTCGTCGACCAGTGGCTCGGCGACGCGCCCGGCGACGTCCTCGTCACCCTCACCCGCAGCGCGTTCCGCGGTGAGGAGGAACGCGAGCGGGGCTTCCGTGCGACGCTGCGCCGCCGCGGGCTGGTCGTCGTGCCCGACACCGAGGGCCTGGACGACACCATGCGCGGGCGCGTCACGGCCGTCCTCGACGCCCATCCCGACGTGCGCGCGGTCTACTCGATCGGCGGCGGCAACCGCGCGGTGCTCGACGCGTTCGGCTCCCGGGAGTGCGCGGTGTTCATCGCGCACGACCTCGACGAGGACAACGTCGCCCTGCTGCGCGGCCGGGCGCATCTCGGCGGTGCTCCACCACGACCTCGGCCAGGACATGCGCCGCGCCTGCCACGTGGTCATGCAGGCGCAGGGAGCCCTGCCCGGTGGCATCCACTCGTGGCCGTCGAGCATCCAGGTGGTGACGCCCTACAACGCCCCGCAGCCGCCGCCGCCCGAGCGTCGATGACGACGGGGCGGGTGCACCGGCGATTCCTTCGGGCCGCGGCGGAGGTCTGGATGTCGACGGTGCGGGTCCATCGGAGAGGCCGGCCGCGACCATCCACGCGGAGGGAATGGCGATGGCACGGAGCGTTCCGACCACCATGCGCGCGCTGCAGCAGACGTCGTCGGCGGGGCCGCAGGACATGCGGTTGGTCACCGACACGCCGGTGCCGCGCGCGGGTGACGGCGAGGTACTGGTCCGCGTCGCAGCCGCCGGCGTCAACTTCGCCGACGTCTCCCGCGCCTACGGCACGTTCCGGGGCGGGCCGCGGCCGCCGTACGTGGCGGGCTTCGAGGCCGCCGGCGAGGTCGTGGCCGTCGGCGGGTCGGTGCACGGTCCGCGACCGGGGTCCGCCGTCGTCGGCGTGGGGCACGGGGCGTTCGCCGAGTACGTGCTCCTGCCCGGAGCGGCGGCGATGCCGGTACCGGCCGGGTGGACGCCCGAACAGGCGCTGGGTCTGGTCGTGAACTGGCCCACCGCCCTCGCCGCGCTCAAGCCCCTCGGCCGCGTCGCCGCCGGGGAGACCGTGCTGGTCCACGCGGCGGCGGGCGCCACGGGCCAGGCCGCCGTGACCCTCGCCAAGCACTACGGCGCGACGGTCATCGCCACCGCCTCGCCCGCCAAGCACGAGGCGGTGCTGGCCTGCGGCGCCGACCACGTGCTCGACTCCCGCGCCGGCGACGTCGCCGACCGGGTGTCCCGGTTGACCGGTGGCTCCGGCGTCGACCTGGTGCTGGAGTCGGCGGGCGGTACGACCTTCCGCGCCAGCCTGACGGCAGCGGCGCCGGTCACCGGCCGGGTCGTCGTCTACGGGGTGGCGGGCGGCAACGCCGCGATCACCAACTGGGACCTGGTCTACCGCCACCAGGTCCACGTCATCGGGCTCAACATCGGCGTGCTGGCGCAGGCCGCGCCGCAGGTCTTCGCCGGGCTGATGGGCGAGCTGTCCGCGCTCGTCGCCGCCGGCGTGGTCGCGCCCGGCCGCCCCACGGCCTACGACCTGGCCGAGGGCCCCGCGGCGCTCGCAGAGCTGGAAGCGCGGCGGACCGTGGGCAAACTGGCGCTGCGGCCCTGAGGCCCCGGCCGCCTGAACTGGGTTTCGATTCCTTCGCGACCGACCGCCGGTCGTGACGGAGGACGGTCCCGAACGCCGGGACCGGTCCGGACGAGGAGACGCACATGCGACAGCACCCGGTCCCGGCATGACGACGCACGTGCAGCCGACCGACAAGGGGCGCTTCGCCGCCGAGACCGCGCCGTTGCGCCGGGAGCTGCTGGCCCACTGCTACCGCATGGTCGGCTCGGCGCACGACGCCGAGGACCTCGTGCAGGAGACGTACCTGCGGGCCTGGCGGTCCTACCCGGGCTTCGAGGGCCGTTCCTCGATCCGCGCCTGGCTCTACAAGATCGCCACCAACGTCTGCCTGAGCGCGTTGGCACCGCGTCGGATCCGGCTGCTGCCCTCGGGCCTGACCGCTGCCGAGGATCGGCCCGACCGGCCGCCGAGCCAGGCGGCGCCGGGCGAGACCTCGTGGCTGGAACCGCTGCCGGACCGGTGGGTCGCCCCGGCCGTCGACGATCCGGCCGCTGCCGCGGTCACGCGCGAGTCGGTGCGGCTGGCGCTCATCGCGAGCCTGCAGCACCTGCCCGCACGGCAGCGCGCGATCCTCCTGCTGCGGGACGTGCTGGCGTTCTCGGCCGCCGAGACCGCGGAGGTCCTCGGCACCACGACGGCGGCGGTGAAGAGCGGCCTGCAGCGGGCCAGGGGCCGCCTCGACGAGCTGGAGCCGGCACCCGAGGACCTGCTCGAACCGACGGACCGGCGGGCCCGGGCGCTGCTCGACGGCTACGTCGCGGCCTTCGAGCGCTCGGACGCCACCCTGCTGGAGCACGTGCTGCGCGCCGACGCCACGCTGGAGGCGACGCCGTTCCGCACCTGGCAGGCCGGCCGGACGCGCTGCATCCACATGCTCGACGCCTTCGTGCTCGGTGCGCCGGGCGACTGGCGGATGGTCCCGACCGCGGCCAACGGCCAGCCCGCCGCCGCCGTCTACCGGCGCGACGCCGGTGGCTCCCTGCGGGCAGACGGCGTCGTGGTGCTGGCCGCCACCGCCACCGGCGTCGCCGCGGTGACCGCGTTCCACCACGATCCGGCGCTGGTCGCCGCGTTCGGCCTCCCGGACACGGCCGGCGGGGCGTCCCGACCCGGCGGGCGCTGACGCGCTCCGACCCGGCCCTGCCGACGATCGTGTCGGCGAGGGACGGGCGCCTCAGGTGGCGCTCGTCGATCTCCTGCTGGTCGCCGGCCTTCTTGGCCGCGCGCAGGGCGGTGACGAAGACCAGGTACCAGCCGATGAGCGAGTTCAGGCCGAGCCACACGCCGGCCGCGAGGAGGACGCCGATGGGCCAGCCGCCTCCTACCCGACGAACAGGGTGACGACGAACAGCACCGCGTAGACGATGAACACGAGCATGCCGGTCTGGGTCGCGCGATGCTCGCGGCGCGTGCGCGGTCATCGTTCGGCCTCCTCGGCGGGTACCCAGGCCAGCGCGCGACCGGGTGCGCCGGTGCCGCGGGCGACGTTCAGCGGGGCGAACAGGAAGTAGGCACCGCGCGGCGGGAGGCGGTGGAGGTTGCACAGGGCCTCGACGAAGACGGCGCCCGCCGACAGGCCGGCGACGTGGACCGGCGCGCCGTCGTGCGCCGAGCCCATGCTGGGGGCGTCGGTGCCGACGCAGCGGACCCCCCGCTCCAGCAGCCGGTCCATGACCGGCACCTCGGGAGCGGGCCACCCGGGGCCGGACCCGGTCACCAACGCGTCGAAGCAGTACCCGTTGCCCTCGTCCCCCGGCCGGTAGCGGCGGTCCCAGCCCGTCCGGAACAGCACCACCGTGCCGGGCTCCACGCGACCGAAGCGCCGCTCGTGCTCGTCGAGCACCTCCGGTCCGATCACCGGGCTGACACCGGGCGCCGCGCCGGGCAGGTCGTCCGGCACGTCGACCACCGCTGCCGGACCGGCCAGCTGCTCCAGGGGCACGCGGTCGACGGTCACCGAGCCCTGGGCGCCCGCGTGGGGCAGGCCCGACCCGGCGAGCGGGACGAAGTGCGCTGGCGCGTCCACGTGGGTGCCGGTGTGCTCGTCGATGAGGAGCCAGCGCGTCTGGTACGGACCGGTCCGCGACAGCAGCGGGGCGGCGTCGTCGGGCCGGTCGACGAAGTAGTTGAACGTCTTGTGCTGGTAGGGCATGTGCGTGGACCACCAGCACGGCAGCTCCTCGGCGAGTAGGAGCGTGAGGTCCACCAGCTCGCTGCGGCCGCCGCCCACCTGCGTGGGGCCCGCGACCGTCGCCGGCTCCCGATCCGGATGCGCCATGGCTCCTCCCGTCGCGCGGGCCGGTGGCGCACCGTCGACGCCGTGCCGCCACCCGGCCGAGGCTTGTGCTGGACGTGCCGCTGCGGGCGTTCCCGGGCGTCAGGGACGCGAAACCCGCCGGATACCCGGCGAAGTCGCGGGCCGGGTCTCGTCGACGGCCAGGCCGTAGACCCGGGACGCCGTCCCGGCGAGGAGCGCCGCACGCTCGTCGGCGCTCGCGTCGGCGGTCAGGCGCCGGCAGGCGTTCCAGAACGTGCCGTAGCCGTAGGAGGCCTTGTCCATCGGGAAGTTGCTCTCGAACAGGCACCGGCCGGCGCCGAACAGCTCCACGGTCGTCGTCACCCACGGGCGCATGACCGCCGCCAGCTGCTGCGAGGTGGGCGGCAGCGGGGCGGCGTCCAGCCCGTTCCCGATGCTCCGCATACCGAGCCCACCCAGCTTGACGTGGACGTTCTCGCAGGTCGCGAGGTCGGTCATGGCGGCGCGCCAGTGCTCGAACACCTCCGAACGCGCCCGCGCGTAGCGGCCGACGCCGAGCGGGCCGCCGCAGTGGTCCAGCACGACGACGGTGTCAGGGAACGCCCTGGCGAGCGCGGCGACCTCGCCGAGCTGCGGGTGGTAGCACCAGGCGTCGAAGGTCAGGCCGGTGCGGGCCAGCGCGGCGAACCCGGCGCGGAACGCCGCCGACCCGTACAGGCCCGGCGGGGGCGGCCGCTGCGGATGCGTGACCGCGGGGTCCGGATCCCACGCCATCCGTTGCCGCACCCCGCGGAAGCGGCCGCGGCCGGCGACGAGATGGGCGGCCAGTGCGTCCTCGACCGACGGGCCGGCTGTGAGGTCGACGTGGCCGACGATCCCGGCCGCCACCCGCGGGCCCCCCGGGCGCCGGTCCAGCTCGGCGGCCAGCTCGGCGACGAACCCGGTCTCGCCGACGGGCCGCAGGACGGCCGGGCCGTCGGTGCGATGGCGCGTGTCGCACTCGACGAACACGGTCGCCACGACGTCGGGCGCCTGCTCGAGATCGGCGGTGAGCTCGGCGGCCAGGTAGCGCCACTCGGGATGGTCGAAGAAGTGGTGGTGCGCGTCCACGACGGGGCTCGCCGGCCCGAGTGGGGCCTCCGTGCGCTGCGCGAGCCAGTCCGGTCGCACCGCGCCGTGCCCGAACGGCATCCGTCTCCTCCTTCCCGCCCGCCTGCGCCGCGCTACGAGGTGGCCGCGGCGGCGCCGCCGTTGGCCGGCGCGGCTGCGAAGCGGTCGGTCAGGCCGAGCCGGGCGGCGTCGCGCTCCGGGTTGATCGCCGCGACCGCGACGACGCCGCACACCACCATGATCGCCCCGCCGACGGTGAAGGCCAGCGCGTACCCCGAGGCGTCGACCAGCCAGCCCGTGACCGCGGGGCCGAACAGCCCGGGCAGGCTCTGGACGGCGATCAGCGCGCCGAACGACGCGCCCCGCTGCCGCACCGGCGTGATCTCGCCGGTCGTCAGGTAGGTCAGCGGCCAGACGATGACGACGGTGCCGAAGGCCACGGCGACGAGCACGTAGAGCGGGCCGGTCGAGCCGGCGTGGGGCAGGGCGAGCAGCGCGGCGCCGGCGACCAGCACCACGGCGCCCTGGGTCACGCCCTTGCTCCGGCGGGAGGACGCGCCGCGGTTGCCGAACCAGCTCACGAGCGGGCCGACGACGACCGGGCCGATCACGGACACCAGCGCGTACAGGCTGACGGCCGCCGCGGCCATCGCCGGCGAGAAGTGGTGCTGGGTGATCAGGTAGGGCGGCACGAACGCCGATCCCACGGCCAGCGCCCAGTACGCGCCGAACCCCCCGACCGCGCCGCCCAGCCAGGTGGGGCAGGTCAGCAGGCGCCGGTAGGCGACGTGCGGCTCGCGGGGGCGGTCGGTTTCGGGCTCGGCCGGCCCGGCCGCGTAGGGGCCCTCCCGGCCGACGAGGAGCCACGCGAGCGCCCAGACGACACCGACCACGGCCAGCGCGAAGAAGGCGGAGACCCACCCGTGGCGGCTGATCAGGATGGTCAGCAGCGGCGCCGCGAGGAAGACGCCGAGCCCCGCGCCGACCGGGTAGAGGGTGCTCGGCAGGCCGCGGCGGTGGGGCGGGAACCACTGGAAGACGCCGTGCGTGGCGACGGCGGCCGCGGGCCCCTCTGCCGCGCCGAGGGCGATCCGGGACGTGAACAGCGTCGCCACCGCCGGCACGATCAGGATCGGGACCTGCGCGACCGACCACAGCAGGGCCAACGCCAGCAGCACCCACCGGGCCCCGACCCGGTTCGTCACGAAGCCCGCGCCCAGCGACGCGAGGCTGAACAGCAGGAAGAAGCTGCTCGCGACCAGGCCGTAGGTGCCGGCACTCAGGTGCAGGTCACGCGAGAGCGGCACCGCGGCCAGGCCGAGGACCGCCTTGTCGGCAAAGTTGATCATCGCGAAGACCAGCACCATCGCCGAGACCACGATCGCGCGCGGCCCCACCCGCGGCCGGTCGGCGGGCAGGAACGCGCCGGGCTCGTCGTGACGCGTCGTCCGGGTCATGTTCGACTCCCTCGTCCTGGTGCGGGATCAGACGATCCCGTCGGCGCGCAGTTGCGCGACGTCGGCGTGGTCCAGGCCGAGCAGCTCGGAGAGGACCTCGTCGGTGTGCCGACCGAGCGCGGGCCCGAGGGTCCGGATGCGGCCCGGTGTCGCGCTGAGGCGGGGCAGCGGCGCGGCCATCGGCAGCTCGCCGTAGTCGTCGTCGGCGACGGTGACGACGGTGCCGCGCTCGCGGTAGTGGCTGTCGGCGGCGATGTCGGCGATGCTCATGACCGGCGCGGCCGGGACGCCGGCGTCGTTGAGGACGCGCACGGCCTCGTCGGCGTCGCGGGTGGCGACCCAGCGCCCGACGAGGCCGTAGAGCTCGTCCTGGTGCGCCAGCCGCGCCTCGCGCTCGGCGAAGCGGTCGTCGTCGACGAGCTCCGGTCGCCCGACCGCCCGGCACAGCCGCCGGAACAGCGGCTCGGTGCCGGCGTGCACCGAGATGCGCCGGCCGTCGGCGGTGTCGTAGTCGCTCGCGGGGGCGATGTTCGGGTGCCGGTTGCCGCGCCGCTCCCGGACCTGCCCGAGCGCGCTGTAGGCGAGCAGGGCGTCCTCGGACGCGCGGAAGCCGGCCTCGTAGAGCGCCAGGTCGACGACCTGCCCGCGCCCGCCCCGCAGGTCCCGGTGGTACAGCGCGGTCACGGTGGCGAAGGCCGCCAGGTAGGCCGCCATGTAGTCGATCACCGAGTAGCCCGAGCGCACCGGCGGCCGGTCCGGGTCCCCGCTGACGTACGTCAGGCCCGAGTACGCGCTCGCGACCCGGTCGAAGGCGCCGCGGTCCCGGTACGGGCCGGTCAGCCCGTAGCCGGTGAGGTAGACGAGCACCGCCTGCGGGTTCAGCTCCTGCATCCGCTCCGGCTCGAGACCCCACTTCTCCAGCGTGGGCGGGCGGAAGTTCGTCACGACCACGTCGAAGTGCGGCACGAGCTCGCGGAGCAGCTCCTGGCCGCGCGGCGTGCGCAGGTCGACGGTCACCGACCTCTTGTTGCGTCCCTCCTGGACCCACTGCAGCGACCGGCCGCCTGCCGACGGCATGCCCAGCCCGCCGCGGGTGAAGTCGCCCCGGCCCGGTTCCTCGATCTTGACGACGTCGGCTCCGAAGTCGCCCAGCAACGTCGCGGTGACCGGCGCTGCGAGGACCGTGGACACGTCCAGCACCCGGATCCCCGACAGCGGCAACTCTCGGTCGGCCATCGTTCCCCTTTCGAGCAACGTATCGTTATGAACGAAACGTTAATAACGGACCGTATAGCCTGTCCGGAGACGGAGCAAGGCGTACCGAGCAGTAGCCCTTGGGGGAGCCGTGGCCCAGCCCGACGCGGACGACGCAGCACCGGTCCGCCGCCGCCGGCGCAGCCGGGAGCAGACCGAGGGCGACCTGCTCGACGCCGCGCTGCGGCTCCTGCGCCGCGACGGCGTGCTCGCCGGGGTCAACCTCCGCGAGGTCGCGAAGGAGGCCGGCGTCAACCACGGGCAGATCTACCAGTACTTCGGCTCGCGCCGGGCGCTGCTGCGGGCCGCCATCGCCCGCCTCGTCGAGGTCGGCTGGCCCGACGAGAGCACCCACTGGGAACGGCCCTTCGCCGCGCGCCGGCACGCCATGTGGCGGTCCGCGCTGCGTGAGCCCGACCTCGTCAAGCTCGAGGCGCTGCTCGCACTCGACGACGACGAGGAGCTCAGCCTGTTCCCCGCGCTGGACCGGACCCGCCGCGCCCTCGAGCGCGACGCGGCCACCGGAGCGCTGCCCCCGGACGCCGACGGGCTCGTCATGCACGCGATGACCGCCGCCACCTACCTGGGCTACTGCATCTTCCGCCGCACCATCGCCCGCGACCTCGGCGTCGGAGCCGACGAGCTCGACCGGCGCGCCGCGGCCGTCTACGACCGGATGATCGCCGGCCTCACCGGCGACCGGGCGCCGTCGACGGACTGAACAGGGGCCTAGGCCGTGTCCCGTGGATCACGGGCGACGGGATTCGTGATCCAGATGGCTGCTCGCAAGGCGGAGGGCGGCTCTCGTACCGGGCGTACTCGGGCCGTCCGACAACGCAGCGAGCGGCCATCTGGGCGCGAGTACCGCGTTCGCTGATCCGCGGGACACGGCCTAGCGGTCGTGGCCGTCGGCGTCGACGGCCACGACCCGGACGTCGCCGACCGCCTCGATCATCCGGCCGGTGACCTGCGTCGCCGCGAGCGAGAGGACATGCGGACGCGGCTGCCGGAGCCAGGGGTCGACCAGCAGGCCCAGCCGCTCGGCGACGGCCTCGTCCTGCACCTCGGCGAGCCGCCCGTCCACGAGCACGGTCCAGCCGCTGCGCAGCCCGGGCTCGAGGTCGTCCGCCTGCAGGCCGCACCGCGTGCGAGCCCGCGCGGCGGCGAGCAGGGCCGTCCGACCGGTCCGCACGACCACCATGCGGCCGTCCAGCCCGAAGTTGACCGGGACGACCATGACGCGACCGTCGGGATCGGCCCAGGCGAGCCGGCCCACGCTCACCCGGCCGAGGAGCTCCCAGCACGTGGCCTCGTCCAGCGGCACGAAGCCGTGGTCCGCAGTGTGGGTCCCGTCTGCCATGGCCGGCCTCCCCGGTGTCGGGTCCGAGCGGCCGAGCCTAGGGGCTCGACGCCGCCGCGACACCGCCTGCGGACCCGGCACGGCGGTGACCTTCGGCCCCGCTGACGGTCCTGCCGGGACAGGTCAGGCCGGTTCCGTCGCGATGAGGACCGGGCACGGGGCGTAGTGCAGGACGGCGTGGCACACGGAGCCAAGCGCCGTCTCGGTGCCGCCCGTCCGTCCGTGCCGACCGACGACGATCATCGCCGCGCGGTCGGCGTGCCGGAGCAGCACGTTGGCCGGGCGGTCGAGTACCACCAGCGTGTCCACCGACACCTGCGGATACTTCCGGCGGTACGCGGCGAGCCGGTCCGCGAGCAGGGCCGCGGCGTCGGCGCGGGCGCCGTGCTCGTCCAGGTCGTCCCGGTCGCCGAGGGCTTCGAGCGGCAGGTCCGACCAGGCGTGGACGGCGAGCAGCGGCTGGCGGTGCCGTGCCGCGACGTCGAAACCCGCCTGCAGGGCGACGTCCCCCGCCGCCGAGCCGTCGACGCCGACGACGACCGCGCGGTCGCGGCCGCCGGGTGCGACGTCGCGGACGACCGCGACCGGCGAGCTCACCCGCCGGATGAGCTCGGCAGCGCTCGACCCGAGGAGCACCTGCGGGTTCGCGGTCTGTCCCGAGGCGCCGACCACCAGTAGGGACGCCTCTGCGGCGGCCGCGGCGAGCAGCTCGACGGCGGAATCCGGTCAGCGTGTCGCCGCGGACGTCGGTTCCGGGCGCCATCCGGCGGGCATGCTCGACGGCGTCCGAGACCAGCCCGGTCGCGCGGCGCCGGGCGTGCCCGGCGTCCCGCACGGATGCCGGGAGGCGCAACGTGTCGAGCTCGGCCATGGGCCACCTCGTGACGAAGGCCAGACGCAGGGCGTCGCCCCGGCTGGCTGCCTCGGCGACCGCCCAGTTCAGAGCGGCGCGGGCAGGCAGGGAACCGTCGTAGGCCATGAGGATGGGCGCCCGGACCGCCGGGTCTGAATCGTCTCGCGACACAGACGCACGATGACGGGCCGCGCCGGGCGCGCGACCGAGGCGCATGGCCTCTCCCCTACCACCGAAAGGCCACGGTTCGGCCGCCGCAGCCCGGTGAAGGCTCGGTCGCCGGCGCGGACGCGGCAGGCGTCCTCGACGGGCCAGGTCGTCCTCACCCGAACGACCCACCGCACCCGGTAGGAGACGCGCCGGGACGCTACCCGTGGCCCGGGTCCGCGGCCGCGCCGGACTCCAACGCCTCGCGCAGCCGGAACTTCTGGATCTTGCCGGTGAGGGTGCGCGGCAGCGCGTCGACCAGTTCCAACCGCTCGGGCAGATACGTCGTGCTGGTGCCCTTCTCCCGCAAGTAGGCCGTCAGGTCGCCGAGCGTCGGGCTCGTGCCCGGGGCAGGGACGACGAACGCGCACGCCCGCTCGCCCAGCCGCGGGTCGGGCATCGCGACGAGCGCGACCTCCGAGACCGCCGGATGGGCGTAGAGGAGGTTCTCGATCTCCACGACCGGCACGTTCTCGCCACCGCGGATGATGATGTCCTTGCTGCGGCCGGTGATGCGCAGGTAGCCCTCGGCGTCGACGCGGGCGAGGTCACCCGTGTCGAACCAACCGTCGGCGTCGAGCCCGCGCAGCTCGGGGCGCTTGAGGTAACCGCCGAACAGGCTGTTCGCGCGGACCTGCAGGCGGCCCTCCTCGTCGGGCCCGGCCGGCGAGCCGCCGAGGTCGAGCACGCGCAGCTCGACGTCGGGCAGCGGGAAGCCGTCGGTCTCGAAGACGCGCTCGTCGGGGTCGTCCGGCGCGGTGACGGTGACCGCGCCCATCTCGCTCATCCCCCAGCCCGACGTGATGCGCGCCGACATCGCCGCCGTGGCGCGGCGCACGAGGTCGCGCGGCACCGGGGCGCCCGCGCAGAGGAAGACCCGGAACGTCGCGAACGCCTCCGGGCGCTCCTGCGCCTGCGCGGCGAGGTCGGACAGGAACGGCGTGGACGCCATCGAGAACGTCACCCGCTCGGCTGCGATGATGTCGGCCGCCTTCTCGGGACGCCACGCGTCCTGCAGCACGCTCGTCGCACCCAGCAGGACGGGCATCATCAACCCGTACAGGAACCCCGTCTGGTGCGCGAGCGGCGAGGCCATCAGCACGACGTCGTCCCCGGTGAGGCCGAGCCGCGCGGCGAAGTCGCGCACATTGCACAGCGCGACGTTCGGCGTGATCATCACGCCCTTCGGCTCGCCCGTCGTGCCGGAGGTGAACGCGAGCTGGGTGACGTCGTCGGGCGAGGCGAGCCGGTCCCGGACCGCGGCGCGGTCGGCGTCGGTCGCGGCCCTGGCCAGCAGCGTGTCGGCGAAGGCGCCGCCCCCGTCCGGCGCGACGGTCACGACGTGCTTCAGCGACGGCACCACGTCCTGCAGCTCCTGCGCCATCGCGCCGTGGTCGAAACCGTTGAACACCTCGGGCACCAGCAGCACGCTCGACTCGGCCAGCCCGAGCATGAACTCCAGCTCGCGGCGTCGGAAGATCGGCATCAGCGCGTTGGTGACGGCCCCGACCCGCAGGCAGGCCAGGTGCAGTGCGGCCAGCTGCCACCAGTTCGGCAGCTGCGCCGAGACCACCTCGCCCGGCCCGACGCCGAGGTCGAGCAGGCCGGCGGCGATCCGGTCGGCGCGCTCGTCGAGCTCGGCGTAGGTGAGCGCGTGCCGCTGCCCGCTCTGCTGGACGTGCCCGACGACGGCGGGCTTGTCCGGGTGCCGCGCGACGGCCGCGGCGAGGTCGTCGAGCAGCGTGCGGTTCGGCCAGGTGGTGGCGGCCATCCGCGCCCGGTACTCGCTGCTGAAGTCGGTGATGAGCGTCATGGCCCCTCCAGGTCCAGGCGGTCGTGCACCGCCGCCAGCCGCCGGTACTGCTCCAGGACGTCGGCGGCCGTGGGTAGGAGCACGAAACCCTGCACGCCCGCCGCGCGCAAGGCCGCGAGCTCGTCGGCGACGTGCGCGGCGTCCCCGATCACGCACCAGCGCTCCAGCCGCTCGAACGCCAGCCCGTACTGCGCGCGGACGAACGCCGCCGTCTCCGCGCGGGCGGCCTCCGCGCCCTCGGGCCCCGTGACGTACACGAACACCATCAGCAAGGTGGTCGGGACCGGCCGCCCGAGTGCGGCCGCCAGCTCGACGAGCCGCGCCCGCACCCCGGCGACGCGCCGCGCCGACATCCAGACACCCATCCAGCCGTCGCCGACCCGGGCGGCGCGCCGCAGCGCGGCGTCCGACCGGCCGCCGACGACGACCGGGACCGGGTCGGCGGGGACGGGCTCCAGCGCGGGCGAGACCGTCGGCAGCAGCGGCCCGGGATGGTCGACGGCCTCGCCGCGCAGCAGCGCCCGCACGAGCGGCAGCGCCTCGTCCAGGCGACGGCCGCGCTCCGCGACCGGCACGCCGGCGGCCGCGAACTCGGCGGCGCCCTCCCCGCCGACGCCCACGCCGAGCACGAACCGTCCCGGCGCCAGCGTCGCGACGGTCGCGGCCTGCTTCGCCGTCCAGACGGGGTGCCGCAGCGGCAGGAGCAGCACCGCCGTGCCGAGCACGAGCCGCTGCGTGACGGCGGCCGCGCCGCAGAGCGCGCCGAGGGCGTCGAGGGTCGGCGGGTGGTAGCGCAGGTGGTCGCCGACCCATCCGGAGTCGAACCCCAGCTCCTCCGCGAGCCGCGCACCCGCCACCAGCGCGGGCCGGCCCGTGCGGAAGGGGTCGAAGCTCGGCAGCATCACGCCGAAGCCGCACGCGGGCCCGACCCGACCTTCGTTCGCCATTCCCGCATCATCTCTGGCATCGTCCCGTTGTGGACTTCGGCTTCTCCCCCGAGCAGGAGGCCTTCCGGGCCGAGCTGCGGGCGTTCGCGGCCAAGGAGCTGGCGCCGCACTACCGCGCCGACGACCTCGCCGGCGCGTTGCGTCCCGAGCTCCCCGCCGCGATGGCCGCGGTCGGCCTGACCGGACTGCGGATCCCGGAGCGGTTCGGCGGGCAGGAGGCCGACGCCGTCACCACCGGGCTGGCGGCCGAGGAGGTCTCCCGCGCCGACTTCAACGCCTGCTACCTCCTGCTCAACAGCGCGCTCGTCGCCGAGATCGCGCTCGCGGCCGGCTCCGAGGAGCAATGCGCGCGCTGGCTGCCGCCGATCGCGGCGGGCGAGGCCGTCCCCGCGCTCGTCCTCACCGAGCCCGAGCACGGCTCCGATGCCGCCCACCTGCAGCTCAAGGCCGTCCCGGACGGCGACGGCTGGCGCCTGGAAGGGGAGAAGACCTCGATCTCCCTCGGGATGTACGCCCACGTCGGCGCGGTGTTCGCGCGCACCGGTGGCGACGGGGCACGCGGGGTGTCGGCCTTCCTGGTCGACCTGGCCGACCCGGCCCTGTCGCGCAGCCCGCTCGACGACCACGGCAGCCGCGCGATCGGCCGCGCCAGCCTGTACTTCGACGGGGTGCGCGTCGGCCGCGAGCAGCTCCTCGGCGCCGAGGGCGAGGGCTTCGTCTCGGTCATGAAGGGCTTCGACTACTCCCGCGCCCTCATCGGGCTCATGTGCCTGGGCATCGCATCCGCCGCGCTGGACGACGCCCTCGCGTACGCCCGGCAGCGGGAGGCCTTCGGCCAGCCGATCGGCACGTTCCAGGGCCTCGCGTTCCCGCTCGTCGAGAACGCCACGCACCTGCGCGCGGCCCGGCACCTCTGCTACGAGGCGCTCGCGCTCAAGGACGCCGGGCGGGACCCGGCCGTGCCGGCCAACATGGCGAAGTGGTGGGCCCCCAAGCTCGCGGCCGACATCGTGCACCAGTCCCTGCTCACGTTCGGCCACGCGGCGTGGTCCACCGACAACCCGCAGGGGCAGCGCCTGCGCGACGTCATCGGCCTGGAGATCGGCGACGGCACCGCGCAGATCGCCAAGCTCGTCGTCGCCCGGCACCTGCTGGGCAGACGGTTCGCGCCGTAGCGGTCACGCCCCGGCCGAGCGGCGCTCCGCGCTCAGCGCCGCCGGCCGCGCAGGAAGTAGGCGACCGGTACCAGACCCAGCGAGTTGACCAGCACGATCGCCGCCGCCCACCCGGCCTTCGAGCCGCGGACGTCCCGGGCGGGGCGCCGAGCGAGGTCGATGAGGGCGGCGGTCTTGAGCCCCGCCTCGAACGCAGCGCCGAGCAGGATCGCCTGCCGACCGCGCGGGTCGAGTTCGCCCCACCGTTTCCCAGCCACGTCGAGAGCCTGGATCAGAGCGGGATCGGCGGCAAGTGACATGCGGCCCTCGCGGCGGGGGCGGTCGACCCGCCGCCGCATTCGACGCGCCTCATCGGGCCGTTCGACGACGGCATCCCCCGGTCGCCGGACAGCGGCGTCGACCGGAAATTCCCGGGTTTCGATCCCGGCTGAGCGGGAACCTGCCGCCAGGCGACGACCCCAGCGCGAGGACTCGGACGTCGAGCCCGGCGCGGAGGCCCGAGATGCACGGCTGGGGAGGAACTCATGGCGAGCCCCGAGCAGGAGACCGCGACCGTCGCCGGCCCGCCGCCGGCCGCTGGCAGCCGCTACAGGATGGTCGACCTGACGCTCCTGCTCGCCGAGGAGCTGCCGTGCTGGTGGTCGACGCACATGCCCTACCTCGTCGAGGCGCTGCGAGACCTGCACCAGGTTCCCGCGCGAGGCGCCAACGTCCTGTTCGCCCCGCTGCGCGTCGCCCGGGGCACCGGTGCGCCGGGACGCGCACTCGCGTGGGTTCCCGTCGAGGACGCGGCCGGGCGCACCGGGTCGACGGGGGGGCGGGCGCGATGACCGCGCACGCGCCGGGCGCCTCGGACCGGTTCTGGGGGCAGTTCCTCGGCCTGCCTCGCGACGACCGTTCCTACCTGGTCTACCTCATCCTCGTCGCCCTGTTCGGCTGGGCGCTGGCCGCGTACGACTTCAACCTGCTCGTCTTCGCGCTGCCGACCGTCTCCCACGACCTGGGCCTGACCGCGACCCAGACCGGCATGCTCGTGTTCATCGTCTACGCGGTGCTGTTCGTGGTCACCCTGTTCGTCGGGTGGGCGATGGACCAGAAGGGCCGCAAGTGGATGTGGGTGGTCACCCTCTGCGGGGCGGCCGTGTTCACCGGGCTGACCTACTTCGCCACCAATTACTGGAGCTTCGTCGCGGTCCGGGCCATCGCCTCCGGGCTCGCGAACTCGGAGCTGGCCATCTCCATCACCCTCGTCAACGAGCAGGTGCCCGCCCGCAGACGCGGGCTGCTGTACTCGATCGTGCAGGGCGGCTGGCCCATCGGCGTCCTGCTCGCGGCCGGCGTGTGGCTCGGCCTCAACTCGCTCATCGGCTGGCACCTGGTCTTCGTCGTCGGCGTCGCGCCGCTGATCTTCGTGATCCTCGCCAGGACCCGGATCCGCGAGCCCGAGCGCTACCAGCACGTCGCCGCCCTGCGCGCGGCCAAGAAGGCCGGCGACCAGCAGCGGATCGACGAGCTGCTCCGCCGCTACGACGTCGACATCGACGAGGTCGACCAGCCGACCCTCAAACAGATCTTCCTCACCCCCGGCTGGGTCCGCCGCCAGCTCGTGCGCACCTCGCTCGTCTGGCTGGCCTACGCCGCCGCGTTCACCGCCACCAACACCTACATCGTCTACTGGCTCGTCACCTACCAGGGATTCAGCGACCAGACCTCGACGCTGATGCTGCTGGTCGCGTCCGCATTCGGCTGGTTCTTCTACGTGCTCGGCGGGCTGCTGGGGGAGCGGATGGGCCGGCGGCGGGTGCTCGTGGGCAGCGCGGTCCTGCTCGTCGCGCTGTCCGCGCTGTGGCCATGGCTCAGCGGCGCCTTCGCGCTGTGGACCTGCTACTTCTTCATCTACCAGTTCTCCAACGGCACCTGGTCCGGCGTCGGCTACGCCTACTGGGCCGAAAGCTTCCCCACCCGCGTACGCGGCACCGCGATCGGCTGGCTCGGCGCCATGTTCAGCGGGGGCCTCCTGCTGGGCTCCGGTGTCTGGACCGCCCTGATCGGGCACGCCCCGGCCCTCGCGGTCTGGTACGTCGTCGCGCTCGGCTTCTCGGTGATCCAACTCTTGCTCACCTTCACCCTGCCCGACATCCGGCCCGGACAAGAACTCGAGGCCATAGCCGTCTGATGACTCCTCGAAGCGATCCGTCGGTGACGCTGACATCCGACCCCGGGCTTCTCGTCGTATGTCAACTCGACGCCGACCCCGTCGCCCCGACAGATCAGAACGTGCGCGATCCAGGCCGCCCGAGAATCATGCAAGCGGGCACGGCTGGTCAACCGACCCGGAACGGGTGAGGAGGTACGCAGATCATGAGCAACACGCTTCTACCGATACGCGGCCGCAGCCTCAGGTCTCTCGCCGGAACCCCCGGCGAATGTCTCGCCGAGTTCCTCGGCACCTTCGTGCTGATCGCGTTCGGGGACGGCGTGGTCGCGATGGCTGTCGCCGCCCTGCCCGGCTCCGGCCGGGCCCAGACCAGCACGACGATCTTCCTCGCCGCAGGGGACTGGTTGCTGATCACCTGGGGCTGGGCACTGGCGGTGACGTTCGGCGTCTACGTCGCCGGCGGCGTCAGCGGTGCGCACATCAATCCGGCGGTCACGCTCGCGCTCGCGATTCGCAGGAAGTTTCCCTGGCCCAAGGTCGTGCCCTACATCGTCGCGCAGATCGTCGGCGCCTTCGTCGGGGCGGCACTGGTCTACCTCGTCTACCACAACGCGATCGACGCGTTCAACCAGGCGTTGGGCACCGGCCGGACCGATCCGAAGGGCAACATCACCTTCTCTATCTTCGCGACCTTCCCGGCACCGTACTTCCATGGCGGATGGGTCGGACCACTCATCGACCAGATCGTCGGCACCGCATTCCTGTTGATGTTCATCGTGGCCGTCATCGACCTGCACAACACACCGGTCCAGGCCAACCTCGCACCATTCGTGATCGGCCTCGTGGTCGCTGCGGTCGGGATGTCCTACGGAGCCAACGCCGGATACGCGATCAACCCGGCCCGCGACTTCGGCCCTCGACTCTTCGCCTACTTCGCCGGCTGGGGTGACGTGGCCCTACCAGGATCCGTGGCCGGCTCGTTCGGCTGGTACTTCTGGATACCCATCGTGGGACCGCTCATCGGCGGCGCGCTCGGCGTGATCGTCTACGACGCGTTCATCAGCAACGTCCTGCATGCCCGGGCCGGGCGCCAAGAGCCCCCGGGTCGTATCTCGGAAGAGGTGCCGGACTCGCACACCGACTGATCGATCGCGCCCCGGAGGCGGCCACCCCTGCTGAGAGGACGCCTCCGGGCGGCGCGGGCACCGGGGCCTTCGCGATGCGGAGAGGTTGACCGTCGCACCGCCCACACGGGGCCGGAACTCGCTGGTGACCCGGCATGTTCGGCCTTCCTGCGCCTTGACAACCCGTCGTGCGGCCTGTCATCGTACCCGTACCCAAATCGATTTGGGTGATCTCCGGCCAGCCAGCCACACGGCCGCCATCGGGCCGGCGACCGACGTCCGCGCGACGCCGGTACCGCCGGGAAGACGTCGACGAAGGAAGTGGACATGCCTCCGACCAGCCCCGCGCCGCATCCCGTCGACGAGGTCCTCCCGCTGCGGCGGATGGTCCCGCTGGCCGTCCAGCACGTCTTCGTGATGGCGGCCTCCCCCATCTCCGCCGTCTTCCTGGTGAGCCAGACGCTGCACCTGCCGACGCCGCTGACGGTGAACCTGCTGAGCGCGACGTTCGTCCTGTCCGGTCTCGGGACGATCCTGCAGTCGTGGGGGCCGTGGAAGATCGGCGCCCGGCTGCCCTTCGTCATGCTCCCCGGCGGCGCGCCGATCGTGCTCTTCCTCGGCATCGCCAGGCAGTACGACCTGCGCACGGCGGTGGGAGCGGTCATCCTCTCCGCGGCCTTCTACTTCGTGGCCCTGCCGCTGTTCGCCCGGCTTGATCCGGTTCTTCCCGACCGTCGTGATCGGCACGATGATCGTCATCATCGGCGTGAACCTGATCAGGGTGTCGGGCCTGCTGATCACCGGGCAGCCCGGCTCACCGGGCTACGGCCGGCCGAGCGGCATCCTGCTGGCGCTGGTGACCGTCGGCGTCACGGTGCTGTTCTTCCGCGTGCTCCGCGGTGGACTTCGCGCAGCTGTCCGTGCTGCTGGGGCTCGCGGCCGGCACCGTCGTCGCGTTCGCCACCGGCGCCGCGGGCGACGTCGGCGGCGTCGCGGCCGGTCCCCTGCTCGGCGTGCCCACGTTCCTGCCCTTCGGCGTTCCCCACTTCGACGTACTCGCGGCGATCCCCTTGATGATCTTCAGCATCGCGTCGATGGCCGAAGCGACCGGGCAGACCGTCGTGAACGCCGAGATCGTCGGCAAGCACATCGACGTCAGGCGCGCGGCCACCCGCACGATCCGGGCGGACGGCCTGACGTCGCTCGTCGGCGGCCTGTTCGGCACGCCGCTGATGGTGACCAGCGGTGAGAACATCGGCATCGTGCGGGTCAGCGGGGTGCGCAGCCGGTTCGTCACCCTGGCCGCCGGGCTGGTCCTCGTCGCGATCGGCGTCGTCGCACCGGTCGGCCGCGCGGTCAGCCTGATCCCGGCGCCCGTGGTCGGCGGCACGGCGGTCGTCGTCTACTCGATCGTGCTCTGCCTGGGCATCCAGCTGCTCCGCACGGTCGACTTCCACCGGCAGTCGAACATGGTGATCGCCGCGGTCGCCCTCGCCGTCGGGCTCCTGCCCGTCCTCATCCCGACCTTCTACGACCAGTTCCCCGCGGACGTCCGCATCCTGCTGGGCAGCGGCGTCGCCATGACGGCCTTCGTCGCGGCCGCCCTCAACATCGTCTTCCACCACCTCGGAGGCCGGCGCGACGACGAGCCGGGCGGGGCCGTCACCGAGCTCGCGGACGACGAGCACCATCGCCACCCGGATACGCACGCGGCGACCCACGCGGCACCCGCAGCGGAGGGCTCGGCGCGATGACCGGCTTCGACCTGGACCACGGCGACCTCGCCCACTCCGAGCTGATCCTCTCCCCCGAGTGGCTCCTGCTGCCGGACGGGCCGGCCCAGGACCACGCGGTCCTCGTCCGCGACGGGGTGTTCGCCGACGTCGGCCCGCGCGAGGCGGTGGCGCGCCGCCACCCCCACCTCACGCCGCTGCGGCTGGACGAGACGCTGCTGATGCCCGGCTTCGTCGACACCCACCACCACCTGACGCAGTCGTTCGGCAAGGCGCTGGTGTTCGGGGAGCCGTCGGAGATCTTCCGGCGCGTGTGGGTGCCCCTGGAGGGCGGCCTCGACGAGGAGGCCGCCTACCTGTCGGCCAAGCTGGCCGCGCTGGAGTCGCTGCGCGGCGGCTTCACGACGGTCTGCGACGCGGGCACGCGGATGGAACCGGACGTGGGCGTGGTCGCGGACGCGGCGCGGGACGCGGGCATCCGCTGCGTCCTCGGCATGATCTGCAACGACCTGCGCGCGGACGGCAGCACCGAGCCGCACGACGCCGTGCTGGCCAGGGCACAGGCCCACCTCGACCGCTTCCCGCGCGACGGTCTCGTCCACGCGTCGCTCGCGGTCTCGATCCCCGAGGCGGCGACGACGCCCACGCTCGCGGCCGTCTCGCAGCTGTGCCGCAGCCGCGGGGCGGTCTTCCAGACCCACGTCAACGAGCATCTCGCGGCGGTCGAGCGCTCCCTGGAGCGGCACGGCAGCCGCCCACTGGAGCGGCTGGCCGACGAGGGTGTCCTCGGCCCGCAGTGCCTGCTGGCCCACGCCACGCTCCTGACGCCGGGCGAGATCTGCCTGCTGCGGGACTCCGGCGCCGCCGTGAGCTACAACCCGGTGGCGAGCGCCTGGAAGGGCAACGCCGTCGCCGACGCGCTGACCTTCGCCGCGCACGGCATCCGGTTCGGCATCGGGACCGACGCCACCCGCGGCGACGGGTTCCGGCTCATGGACGCCGCCGAGACGGCCGCACGCCTGGCATTCGGCGCCCGCACCGGAGACTCCTCGGCGGGTGCCGGGTGGACCTGGCTCGACCACGCGACGAGCGCGGGCGCCGACGCGGCGGGTCTGGCCGGCCGCACCGGGTCCGTCGCCGAGGGCATGGCCGCGGACTACCTCCTCGTCGACCTCGCCGTGCCCGAGATGGCGCCGTCGTGGGACCTCGAATGGGAGCTGGTCCGGTTGGCCGGGCGCGACCAGATCCTCGCCGTGGTGGTCGCCGGGCGGCCGCGCCTGTGGCGGGGCTGGCCGGTCGACTGGGACGCCCGCGCCCTGCTCGACGACGTCCGGCGGCGCGCCCGCAAGATCGTCGCGGACGCGCCGGTGACGATCGTGCACCCCACCGCGACCGAGCACCGCAGAGGCCGCCGGGGCGGTCGCGCGGGAGACACCCCGTGACGACCTACGCGCTCATCGGGCTGACCGTACTGGTCGCCGCGTTCGTCCAGGGCTCGACGGGCCTCGGCTTCGCACTGATCTCCGGCCCGGTCGTCGGCATGGTCGAGCCGCGGCTGATCCCCGTCTTCCTCCTGGTCCAGATGATCCCGCTCAACGGGTACGTGACCTGGCGGGAGCGCCACGCGCTGGACGTCCCCGGCACGACCTGGATCAGTGTCGGGCGGTTCGCGGGGACGTTCGGCGGCCTCTGGATCCTGTTCCTCGTCACCGACCGCCAGCTGGGCATGCTCATCGGCGTGTCGACGGTGCTCGCGGTGCTGGCGACGCTGCTGGCGCCCTCCTTCGAGCCGGGACGGAAGGCCTTCCTCGCCGCGGGCCTCGTCACCGGCGTGACCGAGACGTCGACCGGCGTCGGCGGACCGCCACTGGCACTCGTGTACCAGCACCGGCCCGCGCCGACGCTGCGCTCCAGCGTCGCCGCGTGCTTCCTCATCGGCGAGGTGATCTCGCTGGTGATCCTCGCGGTGACCGGGGAGATCACGCCCGACCAGATCCGCTCGGCGGTGCTGCTCCTGCCCGCGGTCGTCGTGGGCGCGCTGCTGAGCAGGCTGGTGCACCGTCGGCTCGACGGCAGGCTCATGCGCTATCTCGTGCTGGCCTTCGCCATGGTCTCGGGCCTCGTCGTCACCGTACAGGCGCTGTGACGGCCGCCGAGGACGCCCTCGGCACCAGCGTCGGCAACGGCACGTCGACCGAACGGGGCACGGCGGCGCCGGACATCACCCGCAACAGCAGCGCCACCGCCGCAGCCGCGGTCTCCTGCAGGTGCAGGTCGACAGCGGTGAGCGGCGGCTCGCACGTCCGCGCCCGGATCCCGTCGTAGCGGGTGGCGATCCGCACGTCCGCCGGAACGGCCCGGCCCGACTCCCGCACGGCGCGCACCACGCCCGTCGCGAACGTGTCGACCATCGCGCACACCCCGTCCACCCCGGGTGCCCGCTCGAGGAGCTCGGTCACCTGCCGGTAGGCGCCGTCCTCGCCCTCGGCCTCGTCCACGAGCACCACCCGCCGGGCCGTGCCCGAGCGCCGCGCGAACGCCTCGTACTCCCGCCGCGCGGCCAGGGACGACTCCCGCGGCTGCGCCCCGGCCACCAGCGCGATGTCGGCCGCCCCCGCCTCCCGCAGATGCTCCAGCAACAGCCGGGCGCAGTGCGCCGCATGCAGCTGCACGAACGGCACGCGGTCCCCGGCGCCCGGCTGCTCGCCGATCGACACCACCGGCACGCCGCGGTCGGCCAGCCGCCGCGTCACCTCGTCGTCCTGCTGCGGCTCGACGACGACGGCCCCGCCGATGTCGAGGTCCTCCAGCGCGGGCAGTGCCTCCAGCGGCGGGACGAGCACGAGCGCATGGCCGCTCGTCAACGCGGTCTCGGCCGCCGAAGAGGCCACCTCCATGAAGAACCCGAGCCGGGACGGGCCGCCCGCGATCGAGAACGGCATCGACGAGACCAGGGCGATCTGCCGGACCGCCCCCGTCCGCAGCCGCTGCGCGCCCAGGTGCGGCCGGTAGCCCAGCCGCCGCGCCACCTCGATCACGCGTTCCCGGGTGCGGGGATCGACCTGACCGCGACCGTTCAGCGCGTGCGACACCGTGGTCGGCGAGACCCCGGCCTCCCTCGCCACGTCCACGATCTTCGGCTTCCGCACCGGACCGTCGGCCACGCCCGCCCTCCAGCCCGACACCCGGTTCCGCCGGCCGGCGGCCGGCGGCCGGCGCCACGCTACCACCGGCCATCGGGCCCGGACGCCGCCGCGCACCGGCCCGGAGCGCGGCGCCGCGCCTGGTCAGTCGCCGTTGTCGTAGTACCCGGCCAGCCCCCAGAAGTCGATCCCGGCGACGGTGTCGCGGATGACGCCGAGTGCGTCCTCGGGGACCGGGCCCGGACCGACGAACCGGTTCTCGTCGAGGGCCCAGCCGGGCGGCAGGTTGTCGCCGACCACCTCGCGCACGTCGGCGCAGAGCCCGTCCTGGTCGAAGTCCGCCGCACCTGCCGCACCCCAGCGCTCGCTCAGCTGCGCGCCGACCCACTCCTCGACCGTGCTCGAACCGGTGACGGCCGCCCACGTCGGCCACGGCGAACTCATGGGACCAGGATGGCGCCTGCGGCGGTCACGGGACTACCGGATGATCGTCAACACGTGGCTGCGACTCCGGCGCGCCCCGCGGACGATCACGACGAGGGCGCTGTCCCCGTCCGCCGGCCGGTCGCCCCGTGCGTCACGGCTGCAGGTCGGTGGCGGCGCGGAACCACCCGTCGTCCTGCATCTGCATGTGGAACGGGACGGACTCGTGCACGTGCGCGACCTGCCAGTCGCCGTCCCGCCTGCGCAGCCCGACGGTGGTACGCAGCCACAGCTCGAACCCCCGCGGGCTGCCGGCGGGCGTGGCCCGCAGCGCCGTCAGGCCGTGCGCGAACGCGACGTCCCCGCCGACCTCCACCCGCAGGTCACGCAGCTCCCGCACGATCGGCCCGGCGAAGCCGGACATCCACGCCGCGACGGCCTGCGGGTCGCTGCCGCGGATCTGCAGCGGCGGGGCCAGGATGAACTGGACGACATCGGGTGCGTAGGCCGCCAGCATCCGCTCCGGGTCGCGGTCGCGCAGGGCCGCGATCTCCTCGGCGAGGATCTCCCGGATCCGGGCCTCGTCCGCGCCGGGACCGGTCGCCCCCGAGGTCTCCTTCGCAGTCGCTGTGTTCGTCATGTCGGCTCTCCTCCACGTCGGCGGCCCACCCGTCCGGCAGGCCGTGCACCCGGGATGTAGAAGCCGGCCGGCCGGTTTCGACATGAGCGGTGGAAGAATCCTTCACGACATCCGGAGGCACCGGTGAAGTACCTGATCATGGTCTTGAGCAACCCGGAGTCGGCCGCCGCGCTGCGCGCGCTCTCCGAGGACGAGGGCCGCGCGTTCGGCCGCGGGCATTCCGCGCTGAGCGAGGCACTCGCGTCCACCGGCGAGCTGATCGTCTCCGAGGGGCTCGCGGACCAGGCGAAGGCGACCAGGGTCCGGCTGCGCGACGGCGAGGTCGTCACGACGGACGGGCCGTTCGCCGAGGTGAAGGAGCAGCTCGCGGGGTTCTACCTGATCGAGTGCGACAGCCTGGAGCGGGCCGTCCAGTACGCGGCCCGGGTGCCGGACGCCGCGTTCACCGAGGTGGAGGTCCGCCCCGTGCTGGACCTGCGCGGGATGGAGATGTGACCGCGCGGGTGAGCACCGGCGGCCGGGCCGGCGACCACGAGGTCGCGATCCTTCTCCGGGACCTCTCACCGAAGGTCCTCGCACGGCTGGTCCGCCGCTTCGGCGACTTCGCCACCTGCGAGGACGCCGTCCAGGAGGCCCTGTTGGCCGCGGCGCAGCAGTGGCCGGCCGACGGGCTCCCGGACAACCCGCTCGGCTGGCTGGCCACGGTCGCGTCCCGGCGCAGGATCGAGCTGCTCCGCAGCGAGACCGCGCGCCGGCACCGCGAGCAGGCCGTCGCCGCGCTGGAGCCGCCCGAGCCCGTGTCGGCACCGGCCGAGGACGACACGCTCACGCTGCTGACGCTCTGCTGCCATCCCGCGCTCACGGTGCCGTCACAGATCGCGCTGACACTGCGGACCCTCGGCGGGCTGAGCACCGGTGAGATCGCCCGCGCCTTCCTCGTGCCCGAGGCGACGATCGGCCAACGGATCAGCCGGGCCAAGGCCCGCATCCGGGACGCCGGTGCGGCGTTCACCCTCCCCGACGAGGCCGAACGCCCGCAGCGCATGGCCGCCGTCCTGCACGTCCTCTACCTGATCTTCAATGAGGGCTACACCGCCAGCTCCGGGTCCGCGCTGCACCGCGTCGAGCTGACCGCAGAGGCGATCCGGGTGACGCGCCGCCTGCGTGCCGAGATGCCCACCGCGGACGACCAGTACGGCGAGGTGACCGGCCTGCTCGCGCTGATGCTGCTGACCGACGCCCGCCGCCCGGCCCGTACCCGCCCGGACGGCGCACTGGTGCCGCTCGCCGAGCAGGACCGCACGCGCTGGGACGCCACGGCCATCGCCGAGGGCACGGCGCTCCTCGCCGGCGCCCTGCCCGTCGCCCGGCTCGGGCCCTATCAGCTCCAGGCCGCCATCGCCGCCGTCCACGACGAGGCGACGCGCGCCGAGGACACCGACTGGCCGCAGATCCTGGCGCTCTACGAGCTGCTCGACGTGCTCGCTCCGGGCCCGATGGTCACCCTCAACCGGATCGTCGCGCTCGCGATGGCCCGCGGCCCGCTGGCCGGCCTCGCCGAGCTCGACGCGGCGACGGCCGACGACCGGCTGGCCGGCTACTACCGCGTCGACGCCGTCCGTGCCCACCTGCTGGAGCGCAGCGGCGACGCGCGCGCCGCGACGACGCACTACCGGCGCGCCGCCGATGGCACGCTCAGCGTCCCGGAGCGGGCCTACCTCCTCGACCGCGCGTCGCGGTGCGAGGACCCACCCGGCCGGGCGGGAAGACCGTCGTAGCCCCGGATCGCGTGGAGATCGGACGGCAGCACCGGACACCCCACGCCCGCTCCCGGCGGGGTCCGGGCGGAGGCCCGTCCGTCCGGCGGGCCCGGCCGGGCAGGCGCTCAGCCGCGCAGCCGCGGCCTCAGGTCGGCGTCGGTCAGGCCGGCCAATCCACGCTCGTCGATCCGCCTGGCCAGCTCCTCGGCGCGCCGGCGCAGACCGTCCGGGTCGAGACCCGCCGGAACGGGTCCGACCCGGCGGCCGAGTCCGTCCGCGGCCCGGGTCAGCAGCGCCACCGCGCCGCGGGCGTTGCCGCGCTGGACGTGGGTGAGGCCGACGGCGAGTTGGGCCAGCGCGCGCCAGAGCTCGCGTCCCGCGGCCGGCGCGGCCTTCCAGACGCCCTCCAGCACCTCGTGCGCCGCGAACGGCGAACCGGCGTCGAGGAGGCGCTGGGCCTCCGTCACCGCGGCGTCCGGGTCGAGGACGAGGTCGTCGGGGAGCCGCTCGACGCCGACCTCGCCGTACGGAAGAGGGCGCCCGAGCCGGTCGCGCGGGCGGGCGCTGCGTGCCCGCCCAGCCGGGTCGCGGTCTCGTTGACGCACGGCTCACCGTCTCATCCGGACGACGTCCCCGCAGACCCCGACCACCCGCGGGGGAGCCGGTCGTCGGGCGACCGCTGCCGCTCGCTCGTCACGCTCGTCCGCGCGGTTTGCCCGGACCCGGACGCGGGCACTCCCGACCGGAGAGGAGCGCCATGCCGACCGGAGGACAGGGGGGCCGGCCTGCACCCGCCGGCCCGTCGCACAGCGACGGGTGCCACCACCGGGGCCGCCCGGGACGGCCCGGTACCGGGCCGGGGACGCCGTGAGCACCGTCGCGAGGGTGGTTCCGACCTCACCGGAGCGCGTGTTCGCCGTGCTCCGCGACGGCTGGTCCTACCCGCTGTGGGTCGTCGGCGCGACGCACATGCGCGACGTCGACCCGGGGTGGCCGGCCGTCGGGACGAAGCTGCACCACAGCCTCGGCGCGTGGCCGCTGCTCTCCTCCGACGACACCGAGGTCGTCGAGGTCGAGCCGGACCGGCGGCTGGTGCTGGAGGCACGAGCGTGGCCGGCGGGCAGCGCCCGGGTGACGCTGACGCTCACCCCGCATCCCGAGGGTACGACCGTGGAGATGACCGAGCACCCGTCCCACGGCCCGGCACGGCTGCTCCCGCCGCCGGTGCAGCGCCTCCTGCTCGTCCCCCGCAACCGGGAGTCGCTCGCCCGGCTGGCCGCGATCGCGGTCAACCGGGTGAGCTGAGCCGTGGCCGTGTTGGACGTGGACGCCGCCGTCGTCGGTGGTGGGCACCACGGGCTCGTCGCGGCCACCGTGCTCGCCGACGCGGGGTGGGACGTGGTCCTGCTGGAGGCCCGCGACCGCGTCGGGGGCGCCATCCGCTCCGAGCGGCTGCACCCGGGGTTCGTCACGGACCTGTTCAGCGCGTTCTACCCGCTCGCGGCCGCCTCGCCCGTGCTGCGGGCCCTCGAGCTGGACCGCCATGGCCTGGCCTGGTCACACGCACCGTCGGTGTTGGCCCACCCCCTCTCCCCGACCGGACCCGCGGCCGTGCTCCACCGCGACCCGGAGGCGACCGCGGCGGCCCTGGACGCCCTGCATCCGGGGGACGGGGACGCCTGGCTGCGGCTGTGCGGGCAGTGGCGGGCGCTGGAGGAGCCGCTGCTGAGCAGCCTCGCGACGGTGTTCCCGCCGGTGCGCGGTCCGCTCGCGGTGCTGCGGCGCACCGGCAGCGCCGACGCGCTGCGGCTGTTGCGGTTCCTGTTGCTGCCCGCGAAGCGCATGGGCGAGGAGCTCTTCGGCGGCGAGGCCGCACGCCTGCTGCTGATGGGCAACACCGCGCACGCCGACATCCCGGTCACCGCGCCGGGCAGCGGCGTGTTCGGCTGGCTGCTCGCGATGCTCGGCCAGCACCACGGCTTCCCCACCCCGGCGGGCGGCACGTCGGCGCTGGCAGACGCGCTCGCTCGCCGCGCAGAGGCCGCCGGCGTGCAGATCCGCACGGGCGAGCCGGTCACGCAGGTCCTCGTCCGCGGCGGGCGGGCGGTCGGTGTCGAGTCGGCGGCCGGCACGCTCGTCCGCGCGCGCCGGGCCGTGCTCGCCGACGTGGACGCGCCCGCGCTGTACACGCGCCTGCTACCGCCCGACGCCGTTCCGGCCCGGCTGCTGTCGGACCTGCGCCACTTCGTCCGGGACACCCCGGTCGTCAAGGTCAACTGGGCGCTCGACGGCCCCATCCCCTGGCGGTGCCCGCAGGTCGGCGGGGCCGGCACGGTCCACGTCGGCGCCACAGCGGACGGGCTGGTGCGCTGGTATGCCGACCTGGAGACGGGCACGCCGCCGCGGAACCCCTTCCTGCTGGTGGGGCAGATGACGACGGCCGACCCGGCCCGCTCGGGACCGGGCACCGAGTCGGCGTGGGCCTACACGCACCTGCCCCGGGGCGTCACCGACGACGGCGTGGCCGAGGCGCTCGCCCGGCGTGCCGACGCGGTGCTGGAGACCTACGCGCCCGGCTTCGGCGAGCGGGTCCGCCACCGGGCCGTGCAGCGCCCGACGGACCTGGCGGCGGCCGATCCGAGCCTGGCGGGCGGCACGATCAACGGCGGTACCGCCCAGCTGTTCCAGCAGCTGGTCTTCCGCCCGACGCCCGGTCTGGGCCGGCCCGAGACGCCCGTCCGGGACCTCTACCTGGCCAGTGCCGCCGCGCACCCGGGCGGGGGCGTGCACGGCTTCTGCGGGTACCTCGCCGCGCGGGCGGCGCTGCGCGCGCACCACCCGGTCACCGGACCCCTGCGGCGCGCGGCGCTCGCCGCCGTACTGGGACGCATCCACGGGAGCCGGCGACCGCCCGGGTAGCCGCGGAGCACCGATGACAACCGACACCTCCGGCGGTCTACCCCGGCGACAACTCCGCACGACCCAACGAGGTGACCACGATGACCGTCCCCCACACCACGACCCGCTTCGGAACGCTCCAGATCGCCATCTGCGTACTGGCCGCGGCCACCGCCGTGGTGCACCTCTACCTGGGTGTGATCACCCACATCATGGTCGCGACCCAACCCGAGGCCACGGCCGCGGCCGGCGGCGCGGCCGCGCTCGGCTTCTTCGCCGCGCTGTTCTACCTCGACGGCCTCGGCTACATCGCGCTGACCGCGGCCCTCTACCACCCAGCCTTCGCCCGGTTCCGGCGCCTCACCCGGTGGGCCCTGATCGCCCTGACGGCGGCGACGATCGTCGCGTACTTCGCGCTGATCCAGGGCCAGTACGACGCGATGGGCATCGCGGACAAGATCGCCGAGGTGGTCCTGATCGTCCTGCTGGTCGTGGAGGGCCGCCGCGCCCGCACCGCACCGGTGGCAGCGGAAACCGACCGGCACGGCCGGTGAGGGCGCGCCGGACCCGACGTCCCGCCGACGCGGCCGGCCTATCGCCGGATCACGCCCCGGACGGCGTACAGCTCCGGGAAGAAGCTCAGGTCCAGCGCGGCCCTCAGGAAGGTCGTGCCGCTCGAACCGCCGGTGCCCGACCGGTTCCCGATGATCCGCGCGACCGTCTGCAGGTGCCGGAACCGCCAGAGCTGGACGCTCTCCTCGAGATCGACGAGCTCCTCGCAGGTCTCGTAGGCCGCCCAGTTCGCCCGCGGAGCCTCGTAGATGGTCCGGAACATCGGGACGAGCCGCTCGTCGTAGGCGTGCGCCAGCGTGACGTCCCGGTCGAGGACGTCGGCGGGGACGTCGTACCCGGTGCGGGCGAGGTGGCGCAGGAACTCGTCGTAGACGCTCGGTTCCGCGAGGAGCCCGGCCAGCAGGGAACGGGCGCGCTCGTCCTGGTCGAAGAACCGCAGCAGCGCCGCGTCCTTGTTGCCCAGCACGAACTCCACCGCGCGGTACTGGTAGGACTGGAACCCCGACGACGTGCCGAGGAACCGGCGGAACTCCGCGTACTCCGACGGCGTCAGGGTCGCCAGCACGGACCACTGCTCGGTCAACGACCGCTGGATGTGCTTGACCCTGGCGAGGCTCTTGAGGGCGCGCTCGGCGTCGTCGGCCGCGAGGAAGGTCCGCGCCGACCGCAGCTCGTGCAGGACGAGCTTGAGCCACAGCTCGGACGTCTGGTGCTGGATGATGAACAGGAGCTCGTCGTGGTGGACCGGCCTGCTGACGGGCCGCTGGGCGGCGAGCAGCTCGTCGAGGTGCAGGTACTGCCCGTAGGAGAGGTTGACCCGGAAGTCCTCGACCAGACCCTCCTCGAGCGCGCGCGGGTTCCCGGGCGTGGTCACGGCACTACTCGCCGGACAGCAGCCGCTCGACGGACGTGTACGGCAGGTCGTGCGCCTCGGCCACCGGTGCCGAGGCGAGCTGCCCGCCGAGCGTGCTGAGGCCCTTGGCCAGGGCCGGGTTGCGGCGTGCCGCCTCCGTGACGCCGAGGTCGGCGACCTGCAGGAGGTAGGGCAGCGTCGCGCTGCTGAGCGCCAGCGTCGAGGTGCGGGCGACCGCACCCGGGATGTTGGCGACGCAGTAGTGCACGACGCCCTCCTCGACGTAGGTGGGGTCGGAGTGCGTGGTCGCGCGGCTCGTCTCGAAGCAGCCGCCCTGGTCGATCGCGATGTCGACGACCACCGATCCCGGCCGCATCGTCCGCAGCATCTCGCGCGTGACCAGCTTGGGCGCCTTCGCGCCGTGCACGAGCACCGCGCCGATCACGACGTCGGACTCGGCGACGTAGGCGGACGTGCGGGCCCGGTTGGGGACCACCAGGTCCACCCGTCCCGCGAAGATGTCCGCGAGGTAGGCCAGGCGCGTGGGGTTGACGTCCAGCACCCGCACGATCGCGTGCATCCCGACCGCGATCTTGGCCGCTTCGAGCCCCGCGACACCGCCGCCGATGATCGTCACCCGGGCGGCCGGCGTTCCGGGCACGCCGCCGAGCAGCAGCCCCGCGCCGCCCCGCGGGCTCTCGAGGTGATGGGCGGCCGCCTGGACCGACATCCGCCCGGCCACCTCGCTCATGGGCCGCAGCAACGGCAGGCTCCCGTCGGCCAGCTCGACGGTCTCGTACGCCACCGCGTCGACGCCGGTGCTCATCAGGAACTCCGTGAGGGTCCGGTCCGCGGCGAGGTGCAGGTAGGTGAACAGCTGCTGCCCCGCGCGGAAGCGGTGGTACTCCGCCGGCACGGGCTCCTTCACCTTGACGATCAGGTCCGCCGCCGCGAACACCGCATCGGCGTCCTCGACCACGCGGGCCCCGGCCTGCGCGTACTCCGCGTCGGCGAACCCGGACCCCACGCCGGCGCCGGACTCGACGACGACCTCGTGGCCGCGGTGGACCAGCTCGGCCGCGCCCTCGGGCTGGAGGCTGACGCGCCGTTCCTGGTCCTTGATCTCCCGGGGGACTCCCACGACGACCGGCATGACCGTTCCTTCCGCCTGCGTTCACTCCGATGGGCGCCACCGGCACGGGCGACGCCGCGGGCCCGGAACCCCGGGCCCCCGTCCCGGTCGGAGCCGCCGCCAGCCTAGGGCTGCGCACATCACCGCCGGCCGACTTCCGCGGCCTGTCGTCGCGCAACTTCGACGACTCCGCGCGTCGAGGACGTCGTCAGCGTGCCCGTCGAGAGCATGCCGGCGCTGTGCGCCGGTCAACGGCTGGCGGCGCCGACGGGCTGGACGAGATGCTCGGCGAACCAGTCGGCGGCCAGGTCCGCGACCCGGTCGAGCATTCCGGGCTCCTCGAACAGGTGCGTCGCACCCGGCACGACCGCGAGACGGTTCGGGCAGCGCAGCACCCGCTGCGCCTGCCGGTTGAGCTCCAGCACATCCCTGTCGTCACCGCCCACGATCAGCAGTGTCGGTGCCCGCACCTCCGCCAGCTGCGCCCCGGCGAGGTCGGGACGCCCGCCGCGCGACACGACGGCGGACACGTCCGGATCGTCCGCGGCGGCCCGCAGCGCTGCCGCCGCGCCGGTGCTGGCTCCGAAGAACCCGATCGGGAGGTGGCGGCATTCCGGCCGAGCGCGGACTCCGGCCGCGACGTCGGCGAGCCTGCCGGCCTGCAGCCCGATGTCGAAGACGGCGGCCCTGTCCAGCTCCTCGGCGGGGCTGAGCAGGTCGAACAACAGCGTTCCCAGTCCGTGCCGGTTCAGCACGGACGCCACGTGGTGGTTGCGCGGGCTGTGCCGGCTGCTGCCGCTGCCGTGGGCGAAGACGACCAGGCCGCGGGCGCCCGCGGGGATGGTCAGGTGCCCGGACAACCGCACCGCACCCACTGCCACCTCGACGTCCTCGTCGACGGGTCCGTCCGCCGCTGGTCCGGTCGTCGCATCCGCTGCCGCACGTCGACCTGCCCGGCGCAGCAGCTCGACGACCTCGCGGTCGGAGACCTGCCCGAAGTCGGCGTAGAACTGGCCGACGGCCACGAACCACGTCGGTGTCTCCAGGCAGACCAGCTCGTCGACGTCCAGGTCGAGCCTGCGCACCGCCGAGCGCGGCGCCACCGGGACCCCCAGGACGACCCGGGCCGCGCCCTGGGCCCTGACGACCTCGCAGGCGGCCCGGGCCGTCGCGCCGGTGGCCATCCCGTCGTCGATCAGGACGACCGTCCGGCCGGCGACCGGGATGCGCGGAAGGCTGCCGCGGAAGCGCTGTGCGCGGCGTTCGACCTCCGCCCGGGCCCGGTCCACGCTCTCGGCGACCTCGGCGTCGCTGACGTGCGCCGACCGGAGGACGCGCCGGTTGAGCACGAGCGCGCCGTCCTCGCCGACCGCGCCCATCGCGAGCTCCGGCTGGAACGGCACGCCCAGCTTGCGCACCACGACCACGTCCAACGGGGCGCCCAGTTCCCGCGCCACCTCGAAGGCCACCGGCACGCCACCCCGCGGCAGTCCCAGCACCACGATGTCGCCACCGGCGAGCCGGCGCAGCCGCTCGGCCAGCCGTTGCCCCGCCTCTGCCCGATCGACGAAGGGCATCACACCCTCCTTCCCGTGACCGGTGCCGCTGGCCCGTCAGGGGAAGCGGCACCGCGCTCGGCTCCCGATCCCCCACCCTCCGGCGCCGCCGCGACGGCGGCCAGGGCCTTCCGGCCTTCGGTCGGCGCGGTCCCGGGACCTGCGGTCCTGGTCGACGGGCGGGACCTCGGTCACGGTGTGCGCTGTGCACCCGACGGGTGAGGACGCCGCGCAGTCCGGCGACTGGACGCTCACCGTCGACGGCTGGGACCCGGTCGACGAGGGCCGGCGCGAGGCCATCCTGACGCTGGGCAACGGCCGCTTCGCCACCCGCGGCGCCGCCCCGGAGGCCGAGGCCGCCCGCATCCACGAGGCCGCCCGCATCCACTACCCGGGCACGTACGCGGCGGGCTGCTTCAACCGGCTCCGTCACCTTCCGCGCGGTCCCGACGTTCGAGGCCGTCGACCGCTGACGGCCGGGGCCGCCCGCGGGTCGGAGTTCCGCACGCCGGGCGGCCGGCCCCGCAGGTCGAACGGCTCCGGTCAAGCGACCGGCAGCGGGAACGGCGCGGCCGCGGGCCCTTCGACCCGCGGCCGCGTCCTGATCCGCGCTACCGGTGCACGAGGCGCCTCGGCTCCCCGACAGCACCCGTCCTGGCCAGTTCGGCCGCCGCCCACGTCACGACGACGCCGACGACGAAGAGGGCCAGCAGGACCTCGCTGAGGACTCCCAGCTCCCCCACGATGACCGTGAGGATCCCGAGAAGGCCGGTCAGCCCCGCGAGAACGGCGGCCACCCGGCCCCTGCTCCCGGTGAACCCGGTCGGGCCGATGGCCAGCGCGGCGGTGAGACCGAGCACGAGCCCGGTCCCGGCCACACCGCGCGGATCCTGGAGGAACGGCATACTGCCCCTGATCAGATAACCGATGTACGGGACGACGAGCGCCGCGACGAGCAGCGTGGCGATCCCGTCTCTCCACGTCATACGCATCCATCTCACCTCCGACGGCGATCCTCGTCGCCGGGCGCGAGCGTGAGTAGTGGCGTCGGACCCTCGACGCTCGCCATCGACCGCGCCACCGCCGCACGCATCGCCGTCGAGGAGCCGGCGTGACCGCGAGCCCGGACACCGGCGCAGGCGTGCGCCGTCCCTCGTGCCACGCCGGGGCGCACGGGCCGGCCGCCGGGGGCAGGGGGCGGCGGTGGTCGCGCTGGTCGGGGCCCCGAACTCGGGCAAGTCCACGCTGTTCAACGGCTCATCGCTCCGCCGCCCGCGCTCGCGGGCCGAGGTCGGGCGGATGACGGGGTTGCGAGCCGACGTCGTCGACGCCGCGGTCGAGCATCTGCGGCGGATGGGCCGGCTGCGGGCCGACCCGGTGACCACCGGCTGCCCCGACGGCGGATGCGGCACCTGCGCCTCCGGGAGCGGCGGCGCGCCCGGCTGCGGCACCGGACGGTCGGGTCCGGTGCTGGTGGCGCTGAGCCTCCCCGGCCGGGGCGGGGAGGCCGGTCCGCGGGACTCGTGACCTGTCCGGGGCACTCCGGGCCGCCTGAGCTGGGAGCCGCGCGGACCGCGACGCCCGCGCCGGGCTCAGATGTTGGAGCCGTCGGGCGGCGCGTCACCCGAGATCTGCGGCGAGCCGCCGTCACCGCCGGTCGGCGGGCACTGCATGCCGAGGGTGTAGGCGGTCATGGACAGCGAGCCGTAGGCGTACCCGTCGATCAGCACCCGGGTCTCCGAGGCGTCGGGCCCCTCGGCGCCGGCGAGGCCCGCGAGGTAGAGCGCGGGGATGAAGTGGTCCGGCGTCGGCACGGCGAGGCGGTAGTCGCGGTGGGCGTCGAGCGAGGCGAACGCCGTGGGATCGGTGAGGATCTGCTCCTTGGCGGCGCCGTCGAACCGCTGGGCCCAGTCGAACCCCGCGTCGGTCGCGCGCCAGTCCATGCTGCGCAGGTTGTGCACGACGTTCCCGCTGGCGATGACGAGCACGCCCCGCTCGCGCAGCGGAGCCAGCCTGGCGCCCAGTTCGAGGTGGTGGTCCAACGGCTTGTCGGCGTTGATGGACAGCTGCACGACCGGTATCGACGCGTCGGGGAAGGCGTGCACGAGCACCGACCAGGTGCCGTGGTCGATCCCCCAGCTGTCCACGTCCGCGCCGACCCACGTGGGGCGCACGACGTCGGAGATCTCCTCGGCGAGCTCCGGCAGACCGGGCGCGGGGTACTGCACCGCGAACAGCTCGTCGGGGAAGCCGTAGAAGTCGTGGATCGTGCGGGGGCGCGGCATCGCGGTCACCGCGGTCGCATTGATGTACCAGTGCGCGCTGACGACCAGCACCGCGCGCGGGCGCGGCACGGCTTCGCCGAACGCCCGCCACGCCTCGGTGTAGCGGTTGGTCTCGAGGGCGTTCATGGGGTTGCCGTGGCCGAAGAAGGCGGCGGGCATCCGCCCGCTCCCACCCGCCGGTTCCGGTGCGTTCATGTCGGTGTCTCCTTCGGCGAGCGGCGTGCCGGACGGCCCAGTGTGCGCCGAAGGCGGGGATGCCGACGTCGGACGCAGGCCTCGGCTCGGGCGGGCGGGCTCACGCGGTCGCGGCCGGGTGGCTCGCGTGGTGTGGCCATCGCCGGCCGAGCAGCCACACGCCCGCGGCGACCACGACGGTCGCGGCCACCCAGGCGGTGAACATCGGCGGGAGCCCCGGGCGCTGGGCGACCCCGGTGGCGAACCCGCCGTGGGGGCTGAAGACGGCCAGGGTGGTGAGCGTGCCCGCGTAGACCGCGGCGACGACCGCGAACACGCGCACCACCAGCAGCGGCGCACGCTGCAACGCCAGCGCCACGTACCCGGAGAGCATCGGCAGGACGACGGCGGCGAACCGGGCGGGCGGTGCCCACCCGCCGTCCCAGAACGGGAACGTGCAGACGATGACCGTGTACGGCAGGACGAGCGTCGCGATCTGGACGTGGAGCGACCACCACCGCCGCGAGGTCGTCAGCAGGATCCCCGGCAGGACCAGTAGGAAGATCGGGAAGTTCGGGATCACCCCCATCCCGGGATCCAGCACGGTGCCGGCGAGCCCGAGCAGCGGGCTTCGCTGGAAGGGCACGGCGCCGATGCTGACCTGGTTCGGCGCAGGCGACAGGGTGTGCCACACGACGAGGTTGTAGAGCTCGAAGCCGCCGATCAGCAGTGCGGCCGGCAGGAGTGCGGCGACGAGGCGACGGCCGGTCGCACCCTCGCGGCGCAGCCGCAGGAGCAGGAACGCCAGGAACAGCGGCGGGAAGAGCAGGAAGCGCGCGTGCACCCACGGCAGCGCGCCCAGGCAGGTCGAGACGAGGACGAGGTCGCGCGTGCGCAGGGTGGGGGTGTGCAGGCACCGCAGCGCGTAGAGGCACCCGAGGGCGCCGATCGGCTCGACGAAGACCAGGCAGGAGTAGGTCAGGATCGGCGTCCCGATCGCGAACGCGAGCCCGACCGCGAACGCCGTGCGGGTGCCGACGCCCAGTGCGCGGGCGAGCAGGAACACGTTGGCGACGATCAGCAGCGAGACCACGACCATGAACGCCGTGACGCCCGCGCGCCCGGCGAGCACGAACGGGACGAGCCACAGGACGGGGCCGCCGATCCCGTGCCAGGGGAACGACTGCCCGCCGGGACCGTGCGCGACGTGCGCCGGGAGCGGCCAGGGATAGAACGCGAGGTAGTCCTTGGCGTCGTAGACGCGCTGCACGTCGATCGAGTGGTACAGCTGGATGGCCTGGCTGATGATCAGGTAGTGGGGCTCGTCGCCGGCCAGGAGGACGAACCGGTCGTGCAGGACCGCGAGGATCCCCATCACGAGGGCCGACAGCGTGAGCAGCAGCGCGAGGTGGGCGCGGTCGCGGGCAGGCCTGCCCGCCGTGGCGATCCGCCGCGCGCTCTCGGGCACGGACACGGCCGTGACGCTAGACCCGGTGGCCGCCCCCGGGTCAGAGAGACGGATTGGCGACCGGCACTCCGAGGAAGTCGTCGTTGACGGACACCCGGACCGTGTCCCCACCGGGTTCGGCAGCTGCCAGAAGGTCACGCTTGCGCTCGTAGTACGCGGTCCGCAGGTCGCCGTCGGAGGCCGGCGTGTACGTCAGGTAGAGAGCCCGGCGGCGGTGGACGGACTCGTTGGTCCGGCTGAAGTGCGGCGTGAACGCGTCGAAGAGCACCACGTCGCCGGGCGCAGCCGGCAGCGGGCTCCACTCCAGCTCCCGCGCGACCTCGTCGTCGATCCTGCCCGACGTGTTGGCCAGGATCCGCCCCCACGGCGCCGGAGCGAACCACAGACACCCGCTCTCGACGGTCGCCGCGTCGAGGCTGAGCATCACCGAGACATGCCGGGAGCCGAGCGGGTACGCGGTCGCGTCCTGATGCGGTGCATACCCGGCCCCGCCCGGGTACTTGTAGTTGATCTTCTCCTTGAACAGCCCCGCGGGCTCACCCAGGATCTCGCCGACCATGGACGGCACGCTGCCCTCGAGGATGAGCGACCGCAGCCGGTCGTGGTACGGAACGAAGTCCTCGCTGCGGGTGATCCTCGGGCCGGCCGCGGTCGCCTCGAAATGGTGCAGTCCCGGACCGGCGCCGGTCGCCCACGACTCGACTTCGCTCACCCAGCCGTCGAGGCTGTCGACGGTGTCGCCGGACAGCACGGCCGGAACATGGAGCCAACCGTTGTCCGCCCAGTGCTGCTGTTGATCTTTTGTCCACCCCACGGAACGCCACTCAACCACGATGGTCCGAGCACGGCAAAGGGCCCGGTCAGGGCATGATCGCAGCGCGGGAGCGGACTGGATCGCCGACGCCGTGCTGTAGGAGGTCGGCCCCGACCCCGCGGGCGAGCGGGTCAGGTGGTCACGGCGTAGAGCCGACCGTCCGCCGCGCCGACGTAGACGACCCCGTCCGCCAGCGCCGCCGCGTGGAGGGCGCCGCCGACGGTCACGCTCCAGCGCTGCTCCCCGGTCGCGGCGTCGAGGGCGTAGAGCTTGTTGTCCGTGGCGCCGACGTAGACGCGGTCTCCCCCGACGACGGGGGTGTGGACCTCACCGCCGGCACCGAACCGCCAGCGCTGGGCACCCGAGGTGACGTCCAGCGCGACCAGCGCGTTGTCGGACGTGGCGACGAAGGCGGTGTTGCCGAGCGTCACGGGGGCGGCGGCGGACGCGACGCCGTCGACGCGCCACAGCGGCTGCCCGTCCGCTGCCGCGATCGCGTAGAGCCGCTGGTCGGTGCTGCCCGCGAGCACCACCGAGCCGGTGACGGCGAGCTGACTCGACACGGCGCCCTGGGTCGGGAACCGCCAGCGGAGGGTGCCCTTCGTGGGGTCGAGGGCGTAGACGAACGTGTCGCTGCTGCCGACGTAGACCGCGTCGGCGCCCAGCGCCACCTGGTGCATGTCGTTGCCGCCTGCGAAGCTCCACCGCACGCGGCCGTCGGACACGTCGAGGGCGTAGACCCGCGCGTCGGCGCAGCCCACGTAGACCACGCCGCCCGCCGCGCGGGGCGAGTGCACGATGCCGCCGAGCCGTGCCGCCCAACGCTCCGCGCCGGTCGCCGCGTCGAGCGCGTAGAGCGAGCCGTCGTCGCTGCCCAGGTAGACGGCGCCGCCGAGCACCTCGGGGGCGGAGCCGAGCGCGGCGAGGGTCGCGAACCGCCAGCGAAGGCTCCCGTCGCCCATGGCGAAGGCGTAGAGCGTTCCGTCGTTGCTCGCCCCGAAGACGGTCGAGCCGACCGGGCGCGGGGCGGAGAGGACCTCGCCACCGGTCGGCGCCGCCCAGCGCACCCTCCCCTGCGGCTCACCGAGGAGGCGCGCGCCGGCGGCGCCGGCACCCGCGAGCACGGCGATCGCACCCGCGCCGAGCAGCAGCCGCCGCCGCGACACGCGCGTGGGCGCCGGCAGAGCCACGGGCGGGGGCGGCGCCAGTGCCGGGGGCTGCACCTCGATGGGCCGGGTCGGGCGGGCCCCGCGGGGCACCTCGTCCACCGCCGAGCGGGCGGCCGCGGCGAGCGCGCCAGCAGTGGGGAAGCGCGCGGCCGGGTCCTTGGCCATGCCCCGCTCGACGACGTCGTCGAGCCCGCGGGGCAGCCAGGGACGGCGTGCGGACGGGCGCGGCGGCGGCGCGTTGAGGTGGGCCATCATCAGGGCGACCGCCTCGCCGGAGAACGGCTTGCCGCCGGTGAGGCACTCGTAGACCAGGCACGCGAGCGCGTAGACGTCGATGCCGGGCTTGCCGGGGCCGCCGCCGGTCGTGGTCGGCTCACCCTCGAACCGCTCGGGCGCCATGTAGGCGAGGGTGCCCAGGAGCCTGCCGGGCCGGGTGAGGGTCGTGCCGCCCGCCTCGCGGAGGAGCTGCGCGATGCCGAAGTCGACGAGGTAGGCGAACGGCTCGTGGTCCCGGCCGCCGCTGACCAGCACGTTCGACGGCTTGACGTCACGGTGGACGAGCCCGACGGCGTGCGCGGCGTCCAGCGCCGACGCCACCTGCGAGATGATCGTGACGGCGAGCCGCGGCGGCATGGGGCCGCGGCGTTCCAGCTGCGTGGCCAGGTCGACGCCCTCGACGAGGCGCATCTCGAGGAACAGCATGCCGTCGATCTCGCCGTAGTCGTGGATCGGGATGACGTGCGGCTCGGCCAGCCGGGCGGTGCGCTCGGCCTCCTTGCGGAACAGCCGCTGGTAGTCGGCGTCGGCCGCCAGGTCGCGGCGCAGCCGCTTCACCGCGACGTGCCGGCCCTTCACCAGGTCGAAGGCCCGGTAGACCTCGCCCATGCCGCCGCGGCCCAGCAGCGCCTCGAGCCGGTACCGCCCGAACATCTCGGGCGCGAGGCCCGTCGACCCCAGCGTCCCGGTGCCGGTGACCGTGGCGGGCCGGTCCCCCGTCGGCACGGACGGAGCCGCCTGCCGTCCGGACGGACGGCCGCTCATGACGGTACCGCCGTGAGCGGTCGGGTGAGCGGCGTCCAGGGCGTGTCGAACCGGGCGGCGGCCGCTTCCTCGCCGAACGCGGCGGCGGCGTCCGGCGCCGACCCGATCCGCCAGTCGATCTCCCGGTCGGCCTCGAACCAGACGACGCCGATGATCTGGGGATGCGTGGGCAGCGCGCGGAACATGTCCCGGATCCACTCGACCCGCCGTCCCGCGGCGTTGGTCGCGCCCGTCTCGGCGATCACCACCGGGCGCGTGCCGAGCCCGGCGAGCTGGTGCAGCGTCGGCCCGAAGATCTGGTCGAACGTCGCGTACGCCTGCTGCCCGCTGGTGCCGTAGTACCCCGAAAGGCCCACCCAGTCGACGTAGGCGTCGCCGGGGTACAGCGAAGCGAGGTCCTGGCTGCCGGCGTAGGCCACGTTGGGGCTCCACAGCCAGATCGCGTTGCGCGCTCCCGCGGCGGCGAACACGTCGTGGACGTGACGCCACATCCGCACGTAGTCGCCGGGGCGGTTGCCGTTGACCTGCTCGCTCCAGGGGTACCAGCTGCCGTTCATCTCGTGGGCGAGGCGGATGACGACCGGGAAGCCGAGCCCGGCGATGCCCTGGGCCCACGACCGGACGTAGTCGTCGTGCCGGCCGTCGGCGATCGTGCTCAGCCGCCAGTTCGGCTGGACGGCGCGGGTGGGGTCGGTCGGGCCCGCCGACCGGAAGTCCCACGGCTCCCACGAGACGATCGGCAGCAGCCCGCGCGCGGCGGCCCGAGTGATCGACTCGCGGCTGAAGCCGTCGACGGCCCAGCCCGCGCTGAACTCGTAGACCGACGGACGGGTGCCGGTGGCGGCGGTGAACCGCTGCTCGTCGGTGAAGTCGTCGGTCCCGGTGGCCGTCTCCACCCCGAGGAACGTGTGGCCGGCCGGCGGGAAGACCGGCAGCAGGGCGGCCTGCTGCTCGGACGGGCGCTGGAAGGAGAAGTGGCTCTCCGGCGTGTCGGACGACCCGAGCCAGGGGCCGCCGACGAACGCGTACCAGCCCAGCAGGACCAGCGCGACAGCGGTGATCGCCCGCGGGACCGTCGGCCTCATCGCCGGCCTGCCTTCGCCGCGTCCGGTGCCCGCCTCCTGGCCGCGAGCACGGCCAGCGGGGGCACGACGCCGACCACGACCCCCACCGCGGCCCATGCGGCGTTCGCGGCCTGGCCGTGGTCGACCCACACGCCGGCGACGAGCACGCCGGCCCACCCGGCCGCCCAGGACAGGTGCAGGCGGAACGTGCGCAACGAGTCGGTGCTGCGCAGGCGGCCCTTGGCGGTGACCACGTAGGTGAGCGGGCGGCGCAGGACCGCGGCCACGCCGGCGGCGACGTAGACCGGCCCGGCGAGCAGCGCGAGCGCGATGCCGTGCATCCCGAGGTCCCGGCGCTCGTGGGGGGCGAGGTTGAACCGCCGCAGCAGGAGCCACGCCGCGTACCAGCTCAGCATCGCCGCGGACCAGAGCGCGGCCCAGACGCGGCCGTCGAGGTGGGCCGGACCGGCACCGAGTACGAGGTAGCCGACGGTGGCCGACGCGCCGAGCACGATGTGCATCGCGACGCTCGGGTAGTAGAGCTGGACCATCCCGAAGAGCAGGCGCTGCGGCGCGGAGAGCCGGATGCCCGCGCGCAGCCGCCGCCTGGTCTTGATCTCCCAGATGCCGTACGCCCAGCGCTTCTGCTGGTTGAAGTAGTCGGTCCAGGTCGTCGGGCCCTCACCGATCGCCAGCACGTCGGGGGTGTAGACGCCGCGCCACGGGCGCCCGGTGACCGGGTTGACGGTGCCGAGGACCCGCATGCCGGTGAGGTGGTCCTCGGTGACGGAGTCCTGGTAGCCGCCGATCTGGTGCCATGCCGCCGGTCGGTACAGGTGGTTCGTCCCGATCAGCAGCGGCGCCCCCAGCCCGTTGCCCGCGCGGGAGATCACGCCACTGAACACGTGCTGCTGGGCGGCGGCGCCGCGGGCGACGAACGTCTCGCGCGCGTTGCCGTAGACCTGCGGGGCGACGACGAACGCCGTGTCCGGGTCGCGGAAGTACCCGAGGGTGCGCTCCAGGAAGGACGGGAACGGGATGTGGTCGGGGTCCATCTGGCAGACCACGTCGTAGTGGCGGGCGTGCTCGGCGCGCCAGGCGTTGTGGTTGCCCGCCTTGGACCTCGCGCGGAACGGACCGGACGGCTGGTTGTACGCCGGGCGTCCCTTGCGCGTGAAGTGCCGCACGCCCAGCCGCGCTGCCATCGCCCGCACGGCGGGCGAGTCGCCCTCGTCGAGGATCCAGACGTCCACGACCCCGCGGTGGCGGACGTGCAGCATCCCCCACAGCGTCCGCTCGACGATCTCGATCGGCTCGCGGTCCGGCACGATCGTCGTCAGCATCGCGACGCGCAGACCCGACGGCGGAGCCATCGGCAGCGGGTCCCGCATCCGGAAGACCAGCACCCACAGCGCGACGTTCTGGCCGAACCGGAGCGCCTCGACCGCCACGACGAGGCACAGGCACAGCCGACCCAGCGCGACCTCCGGGCTGACGAGGCCCACGAGGCCGGCGCCGGGCAGGTGGCCCGGCAGCAGCAACCAGGTGACGAGGGCGGCGACGACGGCCGTGTGGACGGTCACCAGCACGGTCAGCGCGGACAGCGCGGGAGCGCCGGCCGTCTTGCGGTACCGGACGGTCGCCCCGGGCGGAGCGCAAGGACCCGCGTTGAAGGCGGCGGCGCGGTACTCGCGGGTGGCCCGGGCGGCGCGCGGGTCCGGCAACCTCGTCATCGCCGTGGGCGGTTCGACGACCGGCGGCCTCGCCGGAGGGGGCGGGTGGGGCAGCCGGCGGGCGGGTGACCCGGACCGCTGCCGGGGCACGGCCGGGCGCAGCGTCGCGGGCTGGGGAGGCGGCGCGGACCGGCGCGCGGCGGGCCGAGCAGGCCCGCGGCCGTTCGGCGGGAACGGCGAGGGGGCGTGCTGGGGAGCCCACCCGGAGGGAACCGAGCCGGTGCGGCCGACCGCGTCGCCGTGCCGCCCGACCCGCGGCGGGGTGGTGGGGTGGCGTCGGACCGTGGTCATGGTCTCGTCTCCGTCGGCATCGGTACTCCGGCAGCGCCGTCGCGGTCGATCCTCACGCAGACGTCGTCGGCGGATACATCTCCGGCAGGCCAGAGCCGGGTGGTGCCGCGATCAGGGAAACCGCACCTTTTGGTAAGGGCACGGGGCCGGGGTCAGTCGGTGCCGAGCCCACCCGGGCCGTGCTGCGTCGGCACGGTTCCGAGGTCCGGTGCGGGGCCGGCGCTGCCGTCGACCACGGTCATCCCGGGCCGTCGGGATGGGCGAGGTCGTAGGCCCGGGAGAGCTTCCGTGGCACCACCATGCGCCAGGCGTCGACCACGAACTCGCGCGCCTCCGCCGGATCCAGGGCGGCGAGATCGGCCTCGACCCAGTTGAACCGCAGGTCCGACGGCCGCGGCAGGTGGAAGCGCAGCGGTTGCGCCATTACCAGCGTTGCCCGCTCCTCCTTGGGGAACGCGAAGCCCATCTCGGCCTCGTCGAGCGAGAACGCGACGTAGACGATCTGCTTGACGCGGAACTTCAGCCTGCCCCGCACGTAGACCTGGTACGAGCGGTCCAGGCTGGAGCCCAGCCACCGCACGTCCTCGACCGTGGCCATCTCACGCCTCGACCGCCGGGACGAGTCTCGTGACGCGCCGGCCGGGACGACGCATGACACGGGGGTCCGGCCGCAGGCGACCGGACAGGTCGGCGTCGGCCGGTCGTTCGTCACGCCCGGAGCCACGTGTCACGCTGATCTCCGACCCGAAGCGACCTGGCCAACCATCGACCTGTCGGGTTCCACGTCGAGCACCCTAGGGCGACAGCTGAGGGAACGTCCCCGGGGACGCCGCCCTCAGTCCCGGCGACGGTAGCCCCGACGGGGCCTACGTCGGTTCCGACGGACCGTCCACACCGGCCGGCGACACGATCTTGCTCGATCATGCCGAGCCACCGGGCGAGGAAGCACGGTCACGCCAGCGCTCCGGCATCGACGCCGAGCGACGTGCCGGTGATGAGCGCCGACTCGTCGGACGCGAGGAACAGCGCGGCTGCGGCGATGTCGTCGGGTACGGCCAGCCGCCCCAGCGGGAGGCTCGCGGCGAGACGCGCGCGGGCGACGTCCGCGCTCACCGGCATCCCGTCGACGAAGGTGTCCATCATGGGCGTGTCGGCGGCGACCGGGTTAATCGCGTTGACCCGGATGCCGAGCGGCGCGAGCTCGATCGCCAGGGACTTGGCGAGCATGATCGCCGCCCCCTTGGATGCCTGGTAGGCCGACAGGTTCGGCCGTGCCTTGACTCCGGAAAGGGAGGCGGTGACCACGACCGACGCCGAGCCGGCCGCCTTCAGTGCGGGTATCGAGTCGCGCACCGTGAGGAACGGACCGAGCACGTTGACGTCGAACACCTTGTGGAACAGCTCGAGCGGGATGTCCGCGATGGGCAGGTGACCGTGACCGATGCCGGCGTTCGCCCACACGATGTCGAGCTTCCCGAAATGTTCCACCGCCGCCGCGGCCAGCCCCCGCGTGTCCTTCTCGTCGGTCACGTCGGTGCGAACGAAGATCGCCTCGCCGCCGGCAGAGGCGATGGCCTCGACCACACCCTTTCCCTTGTCCTCGTCCAGGTCCGCGACGATGACGCGGGCCCCTTCGCGGGCGAACATCAGTGCGCCGGCGGCGCCGAACCCCGATGCCGCTCCGGTGATGGTCGCGACCTTCCCGGCCAACCGTTGAGATGTCATGACCGAACTCCTGTCCGATAGCTGGTGATCCGTGCGTGCGCTGGGCGATTCGATGGCGGTCGCCGGTCAGGTGCGGCTCGGTGCGAGCGTCGCCTCCGCCGCGAGCACCGAGCCGCGCCGGTTCACCACGACGGAGAGCGCGCGCCCACAGGTGGGGCACAACCGCGCGGTGACGGCCATGCGCTCGTCGAGCGAGACCATGCCGCCGAGCGCGGTGCCCGCGACGTCGAGCGGGCGCAGGACCCGCTGCCAGTCCTCGGTGGCCTGCCCCAGGGTCTGCCCGCAGCCGCCGCAGGCCACGTACCGGTCGTCGCCGGCGCCGTGCAGGGTGACCGCACCGGCGACGTCGCGTCCGGTGGCGCGCGGACCCGCAGCGGTGTCTGACGTGGCAGGTGCCGGGCCGGCCGCAGCCAGCCGCCGGCGCCGGGCGTCGCGACGCCGGTGTCCGGTCGAAGCCTCGTCGATGCGGCCGGGGCCGGTCAGGACCACGCCGTACACGGCCGCGGCGATCTCGGGCGACACCCTGCCGTCGCGCAGGTCCTCTGCCACCCGGTCGGTGTCGCGGTCGAGCGGATCGCCGAACCCGCCGCCGCCCTGGGGGAGCACGTTGATGACGTCGCCGGGCACGAACTGGAACATCGGCGGCTTGGCGCTCATGGCGACGTGCTCGCCGGACAGCTCGGCGACGGACGTCGGGACCGTCCCTTCCGCGAGATCGGCGAAGAGACCGGTCCCGCGGACGAACTGGTAGCCGGACGTCGACCCGGGGAAGCCCCCGAAGAGGCCGGCGCAGTTCGGTTGCGCGACCCCGTGCGTGGCGAGGGTCGCCGCCATGCCGGCGACGCCGTAGGGGGTGACGGCGAACTCGGTGGTCGTCCCGCCCCGGTGCCGGCCGGGCCCACCGCTGTCGGGTCGTTCCCGCCGCCACAGGTAGAGCACGGGGACGGCGTTCTCCTTGGTCTCCACGTCGAGGATGTGCGCGGTCGGGGCGATGAGCGCGCCGCCTGCGTCGACACCGTCCCGCTCCCGGTACGCGCCGCCGCCCCAGGCCACGGGATCGAGGAACATGTCGCCGAAGGGCTCCCCGAACCGGTTCACGCCGAAGATGTTCAGCAACGGCCAGCAGCCGTCGCTGGTCGCCGTCGCCTCCTCACCGAGCGTCGGATGCAACACGACGAGCTTGCTCAGCGCGGCGACCACCGCATGGCTGGCGACCCAGGCGGCCGCCACCGACGACGCGCTGACGGGCGCGGGCGCCACGGGGTGCACGATCGTGCCCTCGGCCAGCACGATCTCGATGGGGCGCATGATGCCGTCGTTCCAGGCCGGGGTGCTCGCACCGAGCAGCGGGAACAAGCCGCTGATCACCGCACCGATCGTGGCCGGTCGGGTGCTGTTGACGAAGCCGGGCGCCTGCCCGGATGACTCGCTGAGGTCGATGACGAGCCGGTCGCCGGTCTTGGTGAGGACGCACGTGATGTCGTAGATCTCGTCGCTGTGGCCGTCGTGGTCGAGGTAGTCGGTGTGCCGGAAGCAGCCGTCGGGCAGCTCGCGGAGCGCCTCACGGACCGCGGCCTCGCTCTGGTCGAGCGACGTGGCCATCGCCTGCACGACCTGGGCGGACCCGTAGCGCTCGTGCAGGTCGGCCAGCCGCCGGTGGGCGACCTCGTTCGCCGCGATCATGGCGGTGAGGTCCATCTCGAACATGAACGGCAGCCGTGATGCGCCGAGCAGGATGGAGTACACGTCGTCCTGTCGCACGCCACCCGCGCGCAGCCGCACCGGCGGGACCCGCAGACCCTCCTGGAAGACGTCGGTGGCGCGCGGACACCAGCTGCCCGGCTCCATCCCCCCGACGTCGAGCTGGTGGCTGCAGGCGCCGGTCCACCCGGCGAGGCGGCCGTCGTGGAAGAACGGCGCGACCACCTGCACGTCGTTCTGGTGTGCCGCGGCGAGATACGGATCGTTGCAGAAGAACACGTCGCCGGGCGCGAGCGAGTCCGGGAACCGTTCCAGGATCAGCTTCACCAGCACCGACATCGTCCCGACGGGGATCATGTACAGCATCCCGACCACGGCCATGTCGCCGGCCGGGGTGTACATCGCGAAGTTGTAGTCCGACGCGTGCACCACCGGCGAGCCGGAGGCGTGCACCATCGTCGTGCAGGCCTCGTCGTTGATGCTCCACAGACGGTGCCTGATGACCTCGTAGGTGACGGGGTCGAGCCGGGTGTCCTGCATCGTGCTCATGCCGCCGTCTCCTTGGTGATCACGATGTTGCGCGCGCCGTCGAGGCGTCCGCACTGGGCCCGGTCGACGAAGACCGAGGTGTGCGGCAGCTCGATCACCGCTGGTCCGCGGACCACGTCACCGGGGTCCAGATCGGCACCGGCGAACAGCCCGACGGGCACGTGCCGGTGGACGTCGGGCAGGTAGACCTGGCGCGAGCGCTCGGCCGACCGCTCGTGCGTTCCCACCTCCCCGGTGGGCGTGGTGTCGCGCAGCACCCGTGTCGTGCCCGCCTCGACTCGCAGGGTCACCAGCTCGATGCCGGCCGCCGCGAATGCGGCCCCGGCGCCGAAGCGTTCCTCGTACGCGGCGACGAACACGTCAGGCAGCTTGTCGACCTGGCCGGCGTCCAGCGGTGGCGGCGGCAGCTCGACGGACAGCTCGTGGATCTGTCCGCGCAGCCGCATGTCCGCCACGAACCGCGCGTGGACGTCCTGCCCTGCGCCCTGGGCGCGCAGTGTGCTGGTCGCCTGCTCGAGGAGCTCTTCCAGGATGGCGTTGATCCGCTCGGGTCGGAGCTCGGCCGATGCCTGTTCGGAGCCCTGGCGGGTGCCCATCGGAGCCGAGCGCTCGACGGTGACCTTGAGGTCGGACCGGGCGATCCCGTACGCCGAGTGCACGGCGGCGGTCGCCGGCACGATGATCGCCCGCACGCCGACCTCCGCGCCGTAGTGGGCGGCGTGCGTGGGGCCGCCGCCACCGTAGGCCAGCAACACGAAGTCCCGGGGGTCGTGACCGCGCTCGATGGTGACCCGCCGGATCAGGTCCGCCATCTTGTTGTCGGTCACCGTGCGGATCGCCGCGGCGGCCTCGTGCACCGACAGACCGAGCGGGGTGGCGATCCTCCGCTGCACCGCGTCGATCGCCGCCTGCCGGTCGAGCCGGAGGGTGCCGCCCATGCATGCCTCGGCGTCGATGAAGCCCAGAACGACGTTGGCGTCGGTGACGGTCGGCTCCTCGCCGCCGCGGCCGAAGCAGGCCGGACCGGGAGTGGAACCGGCGCTCTCCGGGCCGATCGCCAGGAAGCCGTTGCGGACCGATGCGATGCTGCCGCCGCCCGCCCCGATCGCGCTGATCCCCACCGAGGGAAGGGCCACGGGATACTGCCCGATGAGGTGCTGGTTGAGCATCTCCGGCCGGCCGTCGACGATGAGGCCGACGTCGAAGGACGTTCCTCCCATGTCCGTCGTGACGATGTTCGGGTGGTCGAGCCGCACCCCCAGCTGCGCGGACCCGACCACGCCTCCTGCCGGCCCCGACAGCAGTGTCGCGGCGGCGCGGTCGATGCTCGCGGCGATCGTGGCGAGCCCCCCGTGGGACTGCATGAGCAGTGGAGCCGGTCCCATGCCCCGGCCGCGCAGCTCGGTGTCCAGGGTGGCCAGCGAGCTGCGCAGCACCGGTCCGACGTAGGCGCTGATCGCGGTCGTGGACGTGCGCTCGTACTCGCGGATGCGGGGGATCAGGTCCGACGAGGCGGTCACGTAGACGTGCGGTGCCAGCTCGCGAACGGTGCGGACCAGCAACTGCTCGTGATCGGGGTTGCGGAACGACCAGAGGAGGCTGATCGCGATGCTGTCGACGCCCGCGTCGACGAGGTGCTGCACCGCGCGGCGCGCCTCGGCCTCGGACAGCGGGGCGACGACGTCGCCGTTCAGGTCGATCCGCTCGGCGACCTCGACGACGAGCTCGCGGTCGATGAGGGGCCTCGGCTTGGTCAGCCTGCTGAAGCGCCGTATCTCGTCGACGCTGCGCCCGTCGCTGCGGCCGCCGGCGCGCATGATCGAGAGTGTGTCCCCGAAGCCCTTGGTCTGGATCAGCCCACAGCGTGCCCCTCGCCGCTCCAGCATCGCGTTCGTCGCGACGGTCGTGCCGTGGGAGAAGTGGCCGACCTTGGCCAGGAAGGCGGCCAGCGGCTCGGCAGCCGCCGCGGCGGCCATCTCGAGGGTGGCGACGACACCGTCCCGCAGGTCGTGGGGTGTCGTCGGGGACTTGTGCTGCGTGACCGCGCCGTCGGCATGGATCACCACCGTGTCGGTGAACGTCCCACCGATGTCACAGCCGACGATGTAGGTGTTCATTCTGCAGGTGCCTCCGTTGTCAGGTCGGCGCACAGCGCGCCGAGGAGGGGCGTCAGGTCGGGCGATCGGGGAAGTGCGCGAACGGCGGCCGGCACCGCCGGGCCCCGGTCGCCACCGAGCAGCGGACCGGCGATGCGGTCGAACTTGTCGAGCAGCCGTGCACGGCGTCGGGTGGCATCCGGCTCGGGTCTGTTCGCGTCCGACCGGGCGCCGAGCGTCGTACCGTCGCGAAGAGTCAGCACGATCTCGGCGGCGGCCGTCGGCAGCGTGGGATCGGCCGCGACGGACACGCGGCCGGCCACCGCCTGAACCGCGGTGGCCGGCACGGATCCGTCGAACGAGGAGGGCGCGCTCGTCTCGATGCCGCAGAGCGCCATGGCCACGGTCGTCTGGACGCTGAACTTGCGGTCGAGCCCGGAGAGTGGCCGGGGACGGTCGCAGACCTGCGCGGCGGTCGGTGAGACGCGCACGGCGACGGCTCGCAGGTCCGCCGGAGCGATGCCGTGACCCCGGGCGAGCGAGCGTGCGGCGTCGATCGGGGCGTGGGTCAGGAAGCAGGAGGCGTGGTACTTGAAGACCACGTCGCGGTAGCGCCACCTCGTCGGGTCGCCCGGCCGCACATCCGGCCGGGCGCCGTGCAGCGCGGCGAATCCCCGGCCGCCGTCGAGAGGGGCGGCGGGGCCGGTCATGCCGCCGGCCGCCCACCGTGCGGCGAGCAGTCCGTTCCGCGCCGCCATCCCGACCTGCAGCGGCTTGGCCATGGTGCCGAACGCCGACCGGGTCCCCGATGCCGAGACCGCCGCGAGGGCGAGCGCGTGCCCGGTCGACGCGCGGTCCAGTTCGAGCAGTGCCGCGCAGCCCAGCGCCGCGCCGAACGCGCCGAGCAGTGCCGTCGTGTGCCATCCCGCGGCGTACTGCGCCGCCGAGACCAGCTCGCCGAGGAGACATTCCGCCTCGACCCCGACGACGAGCGCGCGCAGCACCGCGGCGCCGTCCGCGCCGGTCGCCTCGGCCAGCGCCAGCACGGCCGCCAGCACGGGGGTGGTGGGGTGTCCCATGAAGCCGATGTGGGTGTCGTCGAAGTCGAGCGCGTGCGCGGCCGAACCGTTGACCAGCGCAGCCTGCTCGGCAGGGACGCGACGGCCGCCACCGACGAGGACCGAGCCTCCCGCGGTCGGTCGGGCGTCCGCCGCGGCGACGGTGACGATCGGCTCCCCGGCCCCGGCGACGGCCACGCCCAGGGTGTCGAGGACCGCGTCCAGCGCGATCTCGACGACGTCGGAAGGGACGTCGCTCCGCGCGACGTGAGCGGCGCGGTCGATGACCACGTCGGTGAGGCTGGAGGACATGACGTGACTCCTGGGTCGATGTCGGGATCGGCTCGGTCAGCCAGTGCCTGCGTGCCCGCCGTCGGCGGCCGGCTCACGGCGGAGCTCGACGCCGTGCTCGTCAAGGAGGGGCGCTCGACAACCGGGTTCGGCCGGCGTGCGGGAGAACTTGACCGGCTGGCCGGCGACCACCACCGGCGCTGCGGAGCCGGGCTGCTCGAGCTCGACGAGCATGTGCCGGGCCGCGACGTGCGGGTCGGCCACGATCTCCGCGACGTCCCGGACCGCGCCGACGGGCACCTGCCCGCCGAGCGTCTCGAGGATCTCGGCCTTCGTCCGTCCCCCGGTCCACCGCTGCAGGACGTCCCGCACCTCGTCCCGGCGCCCGACGCGGTCGTCGTTCGTGGCGAACCGCGGATCCGCGGCCAGCTCGGCGTGCCCGATCAGCGTGCAGAGCCTGCGCCACCGCGAGTCGTTGGGCGCGGCGACGACGACCCAGCCGTCGGCCGCCGCCAGCAGGTCGAACGGGCTCAGCAAGGGGTGACGGCTCCCTTCGGGCCGGGGCACCTCGCCGGTGTAGGAGTGCTGGTAGACGATGCGCTCGCACAGCGAGAGCACCGCGTCGTACATCGCGACGTCGACGAACTGGCCCCGCCCGCTCGACCTCGCCTCGAACAGCGCCGCGACCACCCCGAGCGCGAGCAGCGAGCCCGGGAAGATGTCGCCGACGCCAGGGCCGACCTTGATGGGGCGACCGTCCTCGGTGCCGGTGATGCCCATGATCCCCGCCATCGCCTGGACGACGATGTCGAACGCGGGCCAGTGCGCGTAGGGGCTCTCGCCCGACCGCACGTCGCCGAACCCCCGAAGGGCGCCGTACACGAGGCGCGGGTTGTCCGCGCGGAGCGACTCGTAGGACAGCCCCAGGCGGTCCATGACGCCGACGGTGAAGTTCTCGACGAGGACGTCGGCGTCGCCGACCAGCCGCCGCAGGGTCTCGGCGTCCTCCCTGGTCTTCAGGTCGAGCACGATGCTGCGCTTGCCGCGGTTGACGCTCTGGAAGTACCCGCCGAAGGCGCGCACCGCGTCATCCGACCGGAAGGGCCCCGCCCGGCGCGTGAGGTCCCCCGCCGGCGGCTCGACCTTCACCACGTCGGCGCCCAGGTCGGCCAGGAGCATCGTGGTGTAGGGCCCCGCCAGTGCGTGCGTCAGGTCGATCACCCGGACTCCGGCCAGCGGGCCGGTGCCGGCCGGGGGCGACGAGGCGGGGTCGCGAGGCAGAACGGTCGTCATCGACGTTCCTTCCGGGTCTGCGCGGTCGTGCCGGTTCCGGACTCGCGCAGCACGTCCTGGGCGATGATCGTGCGTTGGATCTCCGAGGTGCCCTCGAAGATCTGCGTCAGCCGGGCGTCCCGCCAGTGCCGCTGCACGGCGTGGTCGGTGGTGTAGCCGTTCCCGCCGAACACCTGCATCGCCGAGCTGGTCACCCGCTCGGCGATCTCGCTGGCGAACAGCTTCGCCATCGAACAGGCCTGCCGGTCCGGCAGGCCGGCGTCGTACCGAGCGGCCGCCTCCAGGTAGAGAGCCCGAGCCGCCGAGATCTGGGTGGCCATGTCCGCGAGCCGGAACTTGATCGCCTGGAAGGACGCGATGGGCCGGCCGAACTGGCTGCGGGCGCGCGCGTAGGCCGTCGCGTCCTCGAACGCTCCGCGGGCCGCTCCGACCGCGCGGGCGGCTGTGTGCACCCGCGCGACGTCGATCAGCTCGGCGAACCGGGCGAACCCGGTCCCGGTGGACCCGTCGGCCGACACCAGCATGTCCCGGCGGGGCACCTGCAGATCGCGGATCTCGAGCTGCCAGGAGGTGATCCCGTGGTAGCCGATCTTCGGGATCGGCGTCCCGCTGATGCCGGCCGGGAAGCGCCCGCGCTCCTTCTCGACGAGGAAGACGTCCAGCCCCTCCCGCCTGCCCGGCGCCGTCCGGGCGAGCACGAGGATCGCGTCGGCCGCGCTCGCCCAGCCGCACCACCGCTTCTCCCCGTTGAGGACGTAGACGTCGCCGCGCAGCTCGGCTCGGCACGAGACCGCCGCCAGGTCCGAACCGGCATCCGGTTCGCTGAACGCCCCTGCAGAGATCCACTTCCCGGCCGCCTGACTGCGCAGGATGTCCGCACGGCGCTGCGGGTCCCCCACCCACGAGCCGAGGCCGTTCGCCCGCGCGATGATGCTCGCCGCGCTCATCCATCCCCGGGCGAGCTCCTCGGTGACCAGGCAGTACTCGGTCAACCCGTGGCCGAGCCCCCCGAACTCCCGGTCGATCATGATGCCGAAGTAGCCCTGGTCGGCGATCCGGTCCACGAGCGGCCAGGGGATGTCGGCCTGCTGCGGGTCGAGCTCGTCGGCGACGGGGAGCACCTCCGCCGCGGTGAACTCCCTGGCCTGCTCCCGCAGGAGCGTCTGGCTCGGGGTCAGCAGGCTCACAGCGCCACCGTCACGCACTTGAGCTGGGTGTAGTGGTGCAGGGCCTCCAGGCCCTTCTCGCGTCCGTACCCGCTCTGCTTGTAGCCCCCGAAGGGCGCCTCTATCCCTCCGGCGAGCCAGGTGTTCACGTAGACCTGGCCGGTCTCGAGCCGGTCGGCGACGCGCAGCGCGCGGGACACGTCGCTCGTCCACACGCCGGACACCAGGCCGTAGTCGCTGTCGTTCGCGATGCGGACGGCCTCGTCCTCCTCGTCGAACACCATGACGGCGAGAACCGGGCCGAAGACCTCCTCGCGCGCGATCCGCATGGAGTTGTCGACGCCGGTGTAGACGGTGACGGGCACGAACCAGCCGGTGCCGCGCTCGTCGTCCGGCAGCGGCGCGCCACCGACCACCGCGGTGGCCCCCTCGGCGCGTGCGACGTCGAAGTACTCGAGGACCTTCCGGTACTGCGCAGCGGTGGTGACCGGGCCGAGCCGGCCACGGGCGCCCGGCGAGCCGCACGCGCTGATCAGCCGTTCGACGAACACCTCGCTCACCGAGCGGTGCACCAGCAACCGGGTTCCCGCCGAGCACACCTGCCCGCTGTTGAAGGTGAACGCGCTGAGCGCACCGGCCACCGCGCGGTCCAGGTCGGCGTCCGGGAAGACGATGTTCGCCGACTTGCCGCCGAGCTCGAGGGTCAGCGGGATGATGCGGTCGGCCGCGATGCGGCCGATCTCGCGCCCCGCCCTGACCGAGCCGGTGAACGCGACCTTGCGCACGCCCGGGTGCTCGACCAGCGCGGTCCCGGCCCCCTCGCCGTCGCCGGTCACGATGTTGAGGACCCCGTCGGGGAAGCCGACCTCGGTGGCGAGCCTGGCCAGGACCAGTGTCGTGGCCGAGGTGAACTCCGACGGCTTCAGCACGACGGTGTTGCCGACGGCGAGTGCGGGCGCGGCGGCTCTGGCCGCCTGGTTGAGCGGTGCGTTCCACGGCGTGATGACCCCGACCACGCCGAAGGGCTCGCGGCGGGTGAAGCAATGGTGGTCGGGCCCGAGGTCGATCGTCTCGCCGTGCACTGCGTTGACCAGGCCGCCGTAGAACTCGAAGTACCCGGCGGCGCCCGCGATCTCGAGAGGCGACTGCCAGCCCGGCTTGCCCGTCTCGGCGCTCTCCAGGGCGGCGAGCTCCTCGGCGTGTTCCTCGATCGCCGCGGCGAGCCGCAGCAACAGCCGGCCTCGCTCGACGGGCTTGCGCCGGCGCCATCCCGGTGCGGCCGCCGCAGCGGCGCCGACAGCCGCATCCACGTCGGCGGCGGTACCGACGGCGATCGTCGCGGTCTCGGCGCCGTCTGCCGGGTTGCGGGAGGTGAACCGTCCGCGCCCCCGCCCGGAGGTCTCCCTGCCGTCGATCCAGTGCTCGAACGTCGTGCTCATCCGCGCTCCTCGTCGGCGTCCGACGGGCCGGCGGGTCGGCCGGGCCCCTCGAACCGGGTGTGACGGGTCATCCCGAGCAGGCGCCCGCGTTCGGCCGTGACGAGGGCGAGCTTGCGACTCGCCTCGTCGATCATCTCCTCGCCCAGCATCACCGCGCCGCGACCGCCACCGGCCGCCGAGGTGTGGTGGGCGTAAACCTCGAGGATCAGCTCGGCCTTGTCGTAGTCGTGCTGCCCCGGAGCGAACACGTCGTTGGCGATGTCGACCTGACCCGGATGCAGGACCCACTTGCCGTCGTAGCCGCAGGCGGCGGCGCGCTCGGCGGACCGCCGGTACCCGGCGATGTCACGGATCAGCGCGAACGGGCCGTCGATGGCCTGCAGGCCGTACCTGCGTGCGGCCACGGCGATCGTCATCAGCACGTGGTCCAGCGGATCGGGACCCGCCGTGCCGCCGACGGTGAGCACGGGCATCCTCATCGCGGCCATGAAGTCACCGGGGCCGAAGACCAGGCTCTCCAGACGTGGCGAGGCGGTGGCGATCCGGTCGATGTCGCCGAGCCCGGCCGGACCCTCGATCTGGGCCTCGATCCCGATCCCGCCGAGCGGGAGGCCCTGTTCGCGTTCGAGCTGGGTGAGCAGGAGATCGAGCCAGTGGACGTGGGCGGCCCGCTCCACCTTGGGGAGCACGATGCAGTCGAGATGCCGCCCGGCCCCTCGGACGACCTGCAGGACGTCCTCGTGCGCCCATTCGGTTTCGGCGTCGTTGATGCGGACGGCGCGGGTCCGTCCCGACCAGCTCCCCTGGGCGAGGGCGTCGACGACCCGCGCGCGGGCCCCCGGCTTCGCGAGCGGCGCCACCGCGTCCTCAAGGTCCAGGAAGACCTGGTCGGACGCCAGGGTCTGGGCCTTCCCGATCATCCTGTCGTTGCTGCCGGGAACGGCGAGGCAGGAGCGACGCCGACGGACCGGACGGCTCGTCACCGCGGTCACCTCCCGGCCCCGGCCGCGGCCGCGCTGCTGGCGAGACGGGTTCGGACCTGGACGGTGCGCGCGACCTGACAGACGGTCTCGCCGCGCTGGTTGAGACCCAGATGCCGGAACGTCACGGCCGCGTCGCCGCCGTCCACGCTGTCGACGTCCAGCACCTCGGTGGCCGCGCCGATCGTGTCGCCGTGCCGGACGGGCGTGCGCAACCGCACGTCGTCCATGCCGAGCTCCCGTACGGCCTGCCCGACGGTGTCCTGCATGGCGAGGCCCACCGTCAGCGCGAGGGTGAGGCCACCGAAGTTGACCCGGCCGCCGAACTCGGCCGCGGTCGTGTCCACTTCGCTGAAATGGGCGGCCGCGGTGTTCATCACCTGCAGGGTCAGCGAGTTGAGGTCCAGGTCGGTGATGGTGCGCGTGCGGGCATGACGGAAGCGGCTCCCCACCGTGAAGTCCTCGGCGTAACCCTCGGGAACTTCGGCCGTCGGTCCCGACGCTGCGCGCTTGCGCACGAGGTTCGTCCGTTCGAACTCGACGACCGCATCACCGTCGGCGTCGCGTCCGGTGGTGTGCCACGTGACGATCCCGGACTCCGGCCGTGACCGTGAACCGCGTGCCTCCACGACGGTGCTCGACGCGTACAACGTGTCGCCGGGGTAGACGTCGCGCAGGAACCTGACCCGCTGCGCGCCGAGGAAGGGCCCGCCCGCCTCGCTGAGGTCCTCGACGCTGAGGCCGAAGACGATGGCGAAGACCAGCAACGGGTTGACGACCTCGTCGGGGTGCCCTGCCTCGCGCGCGGCCACCCGGTTGAAGTGGACCGGGTTGAAGGCAAGCGTCTGGGTGCTGAACGAGACGTTGTCCGCCGCGTGCACGGTCCGGCCCCAGTGGTGGTTGAAGACGCGCCCGACCGTGTGGTCCTCGAAGGCCGTGCCGCGCGGGATCAGTGGCCACAGCGCTGGGTGCGCTCCCGACATCGAGGCTCCTTCGTCGTTTCACTGGATGGCACGTCGAGTCATCCAGCGGTACGATGAGTGTGGAGAGGCGCACGTCGGTTTGTCAACCGGCCCTCGTCGACGTGGCCTTGCAGCTCCGAGCGGACCGCGCGGGCCGAGGCGTGCCGCTGTGCGGTTCGCTAGAGTCGAGCGAGGCGACACGACGTGACGGGACGGCTGATGGCAACCAGGTCGACACCGCAGACCAGCGGACCGGCGGACGCTCCGGTGAGCGGCGGTGCGACGACCGGCACCCAGACGCTCGTCCGCGGGCTGCGCGTGCTCGAGGCGATGGCCGCACGGCACGGACCGGTCGGGGTGGCGGAGCTGTCGCGCGAGCTGCAGATGTCGAAGTCGACACTGCAGCGGCTCCTGCGAACCCTCCATCAGGAGGGGTGGGCCGAGATCTCAGCGGACCCCGTCACGCGGTGGCAGCTGAGTCCCCGCATGCTCATGCTCGCCCGGCAGACGGCGCCGGGTGTGGGACTGCGCGAGGCGGCGTTGCCGCACATGGCGGCGCTCGGTGAACGCACCGGTGAGACGATCCATCTGTCGGTGCCCGACCGACTCGATCGCGTCGTGCTGATCGAGCGCGTGGACTCCGTCCACCCGGTTCGTACCTTCCACGAGATCGGCGTGAGCTCGCCGTTCCACGCCACGGCCAGCGGCAAGGCGATCATGGCGATGCTGCCGGACGACGACGTACAGGAGATTCTGTCGCGCCCTCTGGACAAGGTCATGGACAACACGAGCACCGACCCGCGACATCTCCGGCACCAGATACTGGAGGCGCGGGATCGCGGCTATGCCGTCAACATCTCCGAGAACCGTCCGAACGTCTGCGCGGTCGCGGCCGCCATCACGGACCCGACCGGACGGCCGCTCGGCGCCGTCACGATCTCGATGCCGGACATACGCTTCGTTCCCGAGCGCGTACCCGAGTGGGGCAAGAGCGTCGCGGCCACCGTCCGTGCGATCAACGAAGTGCTGGCGGGAGCAGGCTCAGCGGGCCCATCGGCCGGTTGATGTTCCAGGCCGCATGGATGACGAGCCGGGGGCTCACGTCGAGCTCCCACTGCTCGGCCAGCCGCCCCCTGCAGGGTGTCGGGATGGAACACCACCAGCGGGTGGTGAGCGCCGCAGGCAGTCGGACCTTGCGTCGTGCGAGGAAGGACCTCGACCGACAACGCAGCCGAGGGGTGTTCGCGGACGAGGGTGGCCACCGCGACCGTCCACTCGTCGTGACTGTCGCCTCGACGGCGAACGATCACGGGCGTCAGGCCGGCACGACGGTGGTGAGGCCGTCGAGCCCTGTGAGGTCCAATCCGCCGGCCACCGCTGGCCAGCGACCCAGCCCCGGGTTCTGGAAACCCACTGGGAACGGTTGACGCGCTCCGCCTGGCCGATCCGGTTGGCTCCGGAGGGTTGGACGTGCGCCCGCGCCGGACATGTCGTGTGTCAGGCACCGCGCGGCTGTCATCCTGATCCGGTGATGTCCCCGGGACCGACATGGGCCACCGTCACCGGTCAGAGCACGGTCGAGGACTGGGCGTTGACCCAGTATTACGACAACGGCGACTAGACCGCCCGCTGATCAGGCGTTGTTCGCGTGGGGAGACCACCTCGAGACATCCCGGCCGCTACCGCGCGTGGCCCCGCCGGGCAGCAGTTCCGCCGGCCCCGAAGGGCGGGCGGCGGGCGCGTGCCTGCCGCTCGGCGGCGCCTCGGCACCGGGTCGCGGTTGCTCCGCACCCGGGGATCTGGCTCGCCCGGGCGGTGAGATCGCGCAGCGACCCCGCGTGGGCTTGCCTCACCCGGGCGGTCGGGCCAGGTTCATGGGTGTGGAGGAGCGACCGATGCCGAGCCGGGGCCAACACAGACAGCCCTGCCTCAGGCCGGTCCGTCATCACGTCGTGGCCCGGCAGCGGTGAGCGTCCCAGAACCGTCGGGCGGGCCGCCGCCGAACACTCCGCCACGGTTGCGCGCAGCGCTGTGGATCAGCGGCGGGCTGTGGGTGCTGTCCTGGATCGGCCTCGCGCGCGAGATCTTTGTCTGGCACCACGTCACCCCGACGCTGCGGCTCAACCCGCCTCCGACGCCGCCGGGGCTGCCGCCACCGCGGCCCGGGGAGTTCCTGCTGACCGTCCTGGCGACCGCGGCGGCAGCCCCGCCCGTCTTCCTCGTCATCGCCGTGGTGACGCTGTTGTACCGTCGCCGCCTCCGGCACGACGCCCGACCCGACGCGACCGACTGACCCCGCCGCCGGGTGTGCCCGACGCAGCGCCGGCGGCCGGTCCGCGCCGCGCGGTGATGCCGGTGCGCGGAAGGCGGTGGCCCAGCATGCGTCCCGGTCTACGACGACCTGGGCCTGGAGGTCAACTCCGCCGACCACCGCGGGTGATGGCGGTCATCCGGTACCGGTACCGGTCCCGGTGAGGACCTAGGTCCTCTCCCCCACCGGGTCTGGGTCCATGTCGGTCGCGCGTTGATCGCCCTAGCGTGGCGGTCCTGGGCACGTGTAGGCAGAGAGGTCTCCCATGACGATGGTCCTCCGCACCCCGCTGGCCCGCACCGGCATGGCGCTCGCGATGGCGGCACTGCTCGCTGCCGGATGCACGTCCCGCCCGGCCGCTCCTCCGTCGGCACCCCCGACGGCAGCGGACCCGGCCTTCGCGGCCGACCTGCGCCCGAAGATCACGGCGCTGATGGGCAGGCTCAGCGTGCCGGGCGCGATCGTCTACGTCGATGTGCCCGGGAAGGGCACCTGGCTCACCGCGCTCGGCTCGGGCAGCACCGAGGGCACACCCGCGATGAGCACCGACGACCACATGCGGATCGGCAGCGTCACAAAGAGCCTCACGGCGGAGGTGGTCCTCCAGCTCGTGGACCAGGGCACGATCGGCCTCGACGACCCCGTGACGAGGTACCTGCCCGGCGTGCCGGACGGCGAGCACATCACCATCCGCCAGCTGCTCGGGATGACCGCAGGCATCTTCAACTTCACCGAGGACGGCTACTTCAACCTCACCCTCGACAAGGACCCGCACAAGCCCTGGACCCCCTTCGAGTGCATCGCCATCGGGCTCGCCCACCCGCCGTACTTCCCGCCGGGCCAGGGCTTCCACTACTCCAACACCAACTACGAGATCCTCGGCGTGGTCGCGGAGCGGGCGGGTAAGGCCCCGCTGCAGAAGCTCATGCAGGACCTCGTGCTCACCAAGCTCGGCATGACCGCGACGAGCCTGCCGGTCTACGACGACACCGCGATACCCGGCCCGCACCCGCAGGGCTACATGTACGGGACGAACGTCGAGGGCAACGTCGCCTACAACGCCGCGCTGGCCGGCGACAAGGCCGCGGCGCAGATCACCGTCGCCCCCGGGGTGAAGCCGACCGACGTCACCGACCTGCCGACCAACGGCGTCGCCAGCGGCGCGGCGATCTCGACGATGGGTGACATGGTCATCTGGGCGAAGGCCCTGGCCACCGGCTCGCTGCTGAGGCCGGCCACGCAGGCCGCGCGGACCACGTTCGACCCGCGCGGCAACTACGGCCTCGGGATGGAGAAGGCCTTCGGCGGCCTGATCGGCCACAACGGAGCCGTGCCCGGCTTCCAGACCTTCGTCGGCTACCAGCCCGACAAGGGCGCCACCGTCATCGTGATGACGAACCTCCTGCTCGCCCCGAACACCTACTTCGGCGAAGCACTCCTGGCCGACGCCATCGCCCGGCTCGTCCAGCAGACCGTACTGCCGGGATGAGCGGGCGTCCGGGTCGGCGAGGCAGGCGGGCGGGAACCTCGATGGCGGCGGGATCGCGGCGAAGCCCGGTCGCCCGCGCGCTCGGCCGGGCGTCGGCGCGTGGCGGGTGGACCTGCGCGGCGGCCCTCGCCGCCGTCCTCGTGCTCACGTCCTGTGCGACCCCCTCACCCGCGCCACCGCAGGCTTCCGGCGCGGCCGGGGACTTCGCGGGACCGGTCGACATCGGCGCAGGCCGCCACCTCTTCCTGGAATGTCACGGACAGGGCACCCCGACCGTCATCCTGGAGTCCGGCTACCACGACTCGTCAGATCCGTGGTCGCTCACCGACGCCACCCGCCCCGCCGTAGGTCCCGCGGTCCTGCCCGGGCTCGCGGCCACCCACCGGGTCTGCGCCTACGACCGACCGGGGACCCTGCGCTACACCGACCCCGTGGCGATCACCGACCGCAGCTCGCCGGTGCCCATGCCACGCACCGCGAAGGATGTCGTCGGCGACCTCCACGCGCTCCTGGCCGCCGCGCAGGTGCCTGAACCCTACGTCCTGGTCGCCCACTCGCTCGGCGGCCTGTTCGCCCGCCTCTACGCCCAGACCTATCCGGACCAGGTGCGCGCACTGCTGTTCCTGGACTCCTTCCCCGCCCAGATCCCGGCCCTGATGGGCCCGCAGTGGCCCGCCTACGAGCGGCTGCTCGACCATCCCCTCCCGCAGTTCGCCGCCAGCCCCACCTTCGAGGTCATCGACATCCCGGCCAGCGTCGGTCAGATCGCCGGCGCGGCGCCGTTCCCGGCCATCCCCGTCGCGGTCGTGACCAAGACCGAGCCGTTCCCCCTGCCCCCGGACGCCCCGGCGGGCCTCGGGCCCACACTCGACCGCGTCTGGCCCCAGGGTGCTCTCGACCTCGTCGCCCTGCGACCTCAGACCCCGCACATCATCGCCACCGGAAGCGACCACTACGTGCAGGTGCACCAGCCCGACCTGGTGATCGCCACCGCGACGCTGCTGATCGACCGCAGCGCCCAGCCCTCCCGATGAGGACGGTGCCCCCGGGTCGGCGGCGATCTCCCGGACCACCGCGGCGGGAATCGGGCCGTACCCGGCCAGTGTGCGGGTCACACCGGGGTGCCCGCAGGCTCCGTCGCGGGGCCGGTGCGAGCGCAGTCCGAACCGGAGGAATGGCGGCGGGCGCGATCCGCCCCCGACCGGCGCCGGTCCGCGCAGTCGGCGCCGGGCCGCCGGGCCCGACCGCACCCGCCGGGGACCGGACCACGGAAGTGTCCCAGGACGATCAGGGTGCACGACCATCTGAACGGTGCGACCCGGCTGTTCCCGATCATCGGTGACCCGGTCCGGTACACGGAGTCGCCGGCGCGCCTCACCAGGAGCTTCGGCGCCCGCGGCCACGACGCCGTGTGCGTGCCGATGCAGGTCCCGCCGGCCGCTCTCGACGACGTGCTGCGCGGCCTGTCCGCCACACCCAACGTCGACGGCGTGCTCGTGACCATGCCGCACAAGCGCACCGCCTTCGGCCACTGCGCCACCACGTCGGAGCGGGCCGCGCTGCTCGGGGTCGTGAGCGTGCTGCGCCGCGGGACCGACGGCACCTGGCACGGGGACATGCTCGACGGGCTCGCCTTCGTGAAGGCGCAGACCGACCGCGGAGCCCGACCCGCGGGCGCCAGGGTGCTCCTGCTCGGCGCCGGCGGCGCGGGCAGCGCGATCGCGATCGCGCTGCTGGACGAAGGCGTGCGCGAGCTGGTCGTCCACGACGTCGAAGAGGCCCGGGCCGCCGACCTGGTCGCGCTGCTGTCGGGCCGGGGACCCGCCCGCGTCACCACCGGCCCGCCCGACCCGACCGGCTGCAGCATGGTCTGCAACGCGACCCCGCTGGGCATGGCCGAGGGGGACCCGCTCCCGCTTGCCGCCGAGCTGCTCCGGGCGTCGATGTTCGTCGGCGACGTGATCGCGGGCCACGGGTTGACGCCGTTCCTCGCGGCCGCCGAGGAGGCCGGGTGCAGGACGGCGAACGGCGGTCAGATGGTCGAGGCCGTGCAGGACCTGATGGTCGACTTCATGCTCGCCCGGCCCGTCACCCCTTGACGTAGGCGAGGCTCTCCGCGACCCGGCCGTCGCGGACCCGCATCACATCGGCGCCGCGCACATGGCCGTCACCCCAGTCGTACGTCCACAGCACCAACGCGCGGTCGTCCGTCGTGAACAGCTCTTCCATGTCGAAGCGCGCCCGGGGCGCCCCGGTGAAGAAGCCTTCGAAGGCGCGGAGTACGACCTCCTTCCCGACGTGGCGGGTCGATCAGGGTGGCGGGCTCAGACGAGCCGCAGCGAACGACACGTGGAACCGGGCACACCAGATGCTCACGCTCGGCAGAGCACCGAGATCGACCTCTGGTGGGACGGCGTAGTTCGAGCTGCCGATGTTGCCCTTGAGCTCGCCGAGATCGACGTGGCGCCCTTCGTCGAACACTCCCCAGCCCGCCACCCCGTCGACGACCGGGGCGTCGGACAGCCAGACGTGCAAGGCGGGGCCGTTGCTCGTGCGCAGGTCCTCGACCCGCAGCACCCGCGAGCCGTCGGCGAGCCGGTAGACGACGATCGAGCCGCTGCTGTGGTGCTCGTGGCTGATCAGCTGCCCTCGGGCGAGGACGACCCGGTCCGTCGCTCGTCCGGCGACCGTTCCCGCGGCCGCCGCAGGCGGCGCATCGTCGACGGGCTGGTCGACGACGAGCTTCCAGGGCTCGAACACCAGCGCGCCGACCACGGCCAGCACGGCGCCCGCGGCGACGACGATCCGGACGAGGCGGCGCCGCAGCAGTAGTAGTCGGTCCGGCTTCCCGTCGGTCATGTGTCTGCAGTGCACGGTCGGGCGCTTTCGTTACACGGCCATCCGACCCGGGCGTGAGCGGCCCGGAGCCGGCCGCGATGATCGAGGTGGACCGCGCGCCCCGAGCGTTCCGGCAGCGGGGCCAACGCGACGAGCTGATCGTCGACCACCTGGACGTCCGCGATCATGTCGAGGGCCGCGAGGTCGGCCGGCAGCGGTCCGGCCTCGTCGTAGTGGTCGACGCCAGGCAGCGCCGCGTTGAGCGTGACCCCGACTACACCCGACGCCGTCAGCTCGGCCAGCTGCGAGCGGGGTAGGTCGCCGGCCCGCGGACCGACGGGCTTGCCGACCGGTGGGAGCGCCGGTCGGATCTTGCGGCGCCCGAACCTCGGGTTCAGGCTGGCTCCGTGCTACGTGCGGTACGCCGAGGCGGTAGGCGAGCCCTCCGCGGGCGCGAGCCCTGCGCGGGTGCTCGAAGCGCTCGTGCGCGAGGACGTCGAGCGGTACCGCACGACCGACCGGAGCACATGTGAGGCCGGGCGGATGGTCCGCGAAGGACCTGGAGGCGCTCAGCACGGCCGGGAGCTGCGGATCCGCGTCCGACGCGCCGACGGGACGTTGCGGGCGGCCGTGCCCGTCTGGGTCGTGACGGCGGCGGCCCAGGTCTACGTCCGGACCTGGTACCGCCGTGACACGGGCTGGTTCGGCGGCGTGCTGCGCTCGCGCCGGGCGCGGATCCTGGTGCTGGCAGGGGCAGGATCAGCGGGCGCGCGCGTGTCGTCGGGATCGTGATGACCGCGTCCACCGGCTCTTCGTCTCCGAGCATCCATGGTCTGGCGCAGCGGGGCGCAGGACCGCCTGCGCCGAGGTAAGGGCCACGGGCGGGGTCGGCCGGTGCCGGTGGACGTCCGTACCGCCCGCCACGCATGATCGGGGCCGGCCCGGGTAACCGCGTGCTGCCCGCGGATGAGCACGAGGAGGCGCGATGCCGAGCATGCTGGTGCTGCGCGCACTCGGGTTGGGAGACCTCCTCGTAGCCGTGCCCGCACTGCGCGGCCTGCGCCGCCACCATCCCGACCACACCGTGGTGCTGGCCGCTCCGGCTCCGCTCGCCCCCCTCGCCCGCCTGGTCGGCGCGGTCGACGACGTGTTGCCGACGCCCACGCCGGACGCGCTCAGGTGGCCAGCGGACCGGCCTCCGGACGTCGCGGTGAACCTGCACGGCCGCGGCCCGCAGAGCCATCGCGCGCTGGAGGCGACGAACCCGGCGCGGCGCATGGGCAGCAGGGCGCCGGGCTGGCCGGGGCCCGACTGGGACGCGCTGGCCGGTCCCGGCACGCACGAGCGGGAGCGCTGGTGCGCGCTCGTCGAGGCGTTCGGCGTGTCTGCGGAGCCGACCGACCTCGTCCTCACGACCCCACCGCCGGTCGACGGACGCCGCCCGGTGCTCGTGCACCCGGGCGCCGCCTTCGGGGCCAAGCGGTGGCCCCCCACCCGCTTCGCCGCGGTGGCGCGCGCGCTGGACTCCGCCGAGCACCCGGTGCTCGTGACCGGCTCCGTCGCAGAAGCCGGCCTCGCCCGCGACGTCGCGGCCCGGGCGGGCCTGCCGCCCGACCGGGTCCTCGCCGGCCGCACCGGGCTCGACCGGCTCGCGCAGCTCGTCGCCCACGCGGCCCTCGTCGTCTGCGGGGACACCGGCGTCGCGCATCTCGCCTCGGCGTTCGGCACGGCGTCGGTCGTCCTGTTCGGTCCGGCGCCCGCCGAGCGGTGGGGCCCGCCGGCGGGTCCACACACGGTGCTCACCGACGCCGCGGCCCGGCGGGGGGACGCCTTCGCCGACGATCCCGACCCGGCGCTGCTGGCGGTCGGTGTCGCCGACGTCGTGCGGGCGGCCTCGGCGCTGCTTGCCTGCGCGTCGAGTCGGCGCAGCAGCGCATCTCGGTGACGGTCGCGGTGCCGGGTCTCCTGCGCACGGGCTCGCCGGCCAACGCCCTGTTCACGGGTGACCGCGCCGAGGAGCACGCCTGGTTCGCGGCGGCCGACAGCCTGCCGCTGCTGTCGATGGACGCCGGGCGCGCGGCCCGCCGGCTGGTCGGCGCCACCCTGCGGCGCCGACCCGAGGTCATCCTGACCCCGGCGGCGCAGCTGGGCGCACGGCTGCACGGCGTGGCGCCCGCGACGGCCCTGCGGCTGCTCGGCCTCGCGGCGCGGTTCCTGCCCTCCGACACCACGCCCCGGCCGGCGGAGCCGGGTCGTGCAGTGGCGCCGGACAGCCGGCTGCTGCGGGTGCTGACGACGCTCGGGAGGCGGGCCGGCCGGCGGACCGGTGAGCACGCCGACCCGGTTCCCGTCAGGCGGTCCGGTACCGGTCCAGGTCGCTCTCCCTGAGCTCCAGCCCGTGGCCGGCGCGGGAGCGGTCGGGACGCAGGACGCCGCCCGGCGAGGGTTCGAGTACGCCGTCGAACGCCAGCCGCTCGATGCGCTCGTGGTCGTGGAAGTACTCCAGATGGCGGAGATGCCAGACGGCGGTGCCCGCGTGGGCGGAGATCTGGGGCGCGCAGTGCAGCGAAAGGTCGAGGCAGCGCGCGTCGCACAGCGCGGCGACCCGCAGCAACGCGCTCGGGCCGCCGCAGCGCGTCACGTCGGCCTGCAGGCAGTCCACGGCGCCGGCCGCCAGCATGTGGTGGAAGTAGGGGAGGTCGTAGCCGTACTCGCCGGCGGTGACGTCCATCCCGCCCGGAGCCCGGTCGCGCACCAGGCGGAGGCCCTCGAGGTCGTCGGAGCTGACGGGCTCCTCGAACCAGTGGACGCCGAAGTCGGCCAGCCGGTCCGCCCACCCGACGGCCTGCTTGCGCGAGTACGCGCCGTTGGCGTCGACGAACAGCTCGACGTCGTCGCCGATCGCGTCGCGGGCCGCGAGCAGCCGGTCGGGGTCGGCTGCGGGGTCGCGTCCGATCTTCATCTTGACGCGCGGGATGCCGGCGTCGACCCAGCCGCGCAGCTGTCCGGCGAGCGTGCGGTCGTCGTAGGAGGTGAACCCGCCGCTGCCGTAGATCGGGACGGCCTCGTGGACGGCGCCAAGCACCGTCGCGAGCGGCTTGTCGAGCAGGCGGGCGTGCAGGTCCCACAGCGCCCCGTCGACCGCCGAGATCGCCTCGGCGACCAGCCCGGGCCGGCCGAGGTTGCGGACGGCGTGCAACATGGCCGCCCAGGACGCGGCGGGCGCCGTGGCGTCCCGGCCGCACACCACGCCCGCGAGCTTGCCGGCCACGACCGGGACCGCCGCGGGGCCGGCGTAGGTGTAGCCCGTGCCCACGCGCCCACCCGCGTGGGCCCTCACGACGACAAGCGTCGTGGAGTCCCAGCTCAGGGTGCCGTCGGACTCGGGTGCGTCGGTGGGGATCGTGTACGCGGCGGCCTCCAGCCGCTCGACGGGTGCCGCCGGTGCCTTCTCGTCCATGATCGTGGCTACCCGGCAGGTCGCCCGCCATGCCCCCGCCGCGCAGGGTCCGCGCGTTCGTCAGGCGAACGCATGCCCCCGTCGCCTCAGGGCTTCAGCACGACCTTGATGCAGCCGTCCTGCTTGTTCTTGAACAGCTCGTAGCCCGCCGGCGCCTCCTCCAACGGCAGGGTGTGGGTGACCACGAAGCCGGGGTCGATATCGCCGCGCCGGATGCGCTCGAGCAGGGGCTGCAGGTAGCGGTGGACGTGGCACTGCCCGCTGCGGACCTGGATCGACCGGTTCATCAGCGCGCCGATCGGGAACTTGTCCATGAGCCCGCCGTAGACGCCCATGATCGACACGGTCCCGCCGCTGCGGCACGCCATGATCGCCTCCCGCAGGGCCTGCGGCCGCTCGGTCTCCATGCGCGCGGCCTGCTTGCCCCGGTCGTAGGCGTGTGCCAGCGGGTTGCCCGCCACGGCCTCGAGGCCGACGCAGTCGATGCACGCGTCCGGTCCGCGGCCCCCGGTCAGGTCGTTGAGCGCGTCGAGCACCGGCGTCTGCGCGTAGTCGACGACGTCGGTCGCGCCCGCCTTCTCCCTGGCCAGCCGCAGACGCTCGGGCACGCGGTCGATGGCGATCACCCGCTCCGCGCCCAGCAGCTTCGCGCTCGCGATCGCGAACTGGCCCACGGGCCCGCACCCCCAGACGGCGACGACGTCGCCGGGGGTGATGTCGCACAGCTCGGCACCCATGTAGCCGGTCGGCAGGATGTCGGACAGGAACAGCACCTGCTCGTCGGGGAGGTCGCCCTCGATCTTCAGCGGTCCGACGTCGGCGAACGGCACGCGGGCGTACTGCGCCTGGCCGCCCGGAAAGCCGCCGGTGAGGTGCGAGTAGCCGAAGATGCCGCAGACCGGATGACCCATCAGCTTCTCGGCCAGCGCGGCGTTGGGGTTGGAGTTCTCGCAGCACGACCAGAGCCCGCTCGTGCAGGCGGCGCAGGACCCGCAGGCGATCGGGAACGGTACGACGACCCGGTCGCCGGGCCGCAGCCGCTCCGCCGGGACGCCCGCGCCGATCTCCACGACCTCGCCCATGAACTCGTGGCCCAGGATGTCGCCCTTGCGCATCGTCGGGATGTAGCCGTCGTAGAGGTGCAGGTCCGAGCCGCAGATCGCGGTCGAGGTGATCCGCACGATCGCGTCGCGGCTGTTGAGGATCCGCGGTTCGGGCACGTCGAGGACCTCGACGCTGTTGCGTCCGGTCCAGCAGGTGGCACGCATGGTCGTCTCCATCAGTGTTCGGCACGGGGCCGGGCGGCCCGCTGGAGGAGCTGGTCGGCCGCACGGGTGCCGGCGGGCGCGCCCTCGGACCGGACCACCTCGCCGGTCTCGGCGACCTGCTTGTAGCGGCGCAGCTCGTCGCGCAGCTGCTGGTCCGGTTCCTCGCCGGCGAGCGCGGCGACGGCGGCGCCCAGACGTCCCGCGGGCGGGCGGTACTCCAGCTCCACCGAGACCTCGGTGCCGCGGCCGCCGGGAGCGGGGTCGAAGCGGACCCGTCCGCTGTTCGGGACCTTCGAGCCGGGCAGGCTCCGCCAGGCGATCAGCTCGCCCGGCTTGTCGTCGGTGAGCTCGGCATCCCAGCGCACCGGGCGCCGGCCCGGCCCGGCGGCGGTCCACCGGGACCGCCGCTCGTCGAGGACGGTGACGTCCCGAAGGTGGGTCATGAACGTCGGCAGCCCGGCGAGGTCCCGCCACGAGGCGTACGCCGCCGAGGGCGGGCAGGCGACGGTCACCGCCGCCCGCGCCTGGACGGCCGCCGCGTCGGCGGCACGGCCGCGCGTGCGCCGGGCGGCACCGACGTCGGCGGCGGTCACCCCGAGCACCACGGCCCCTGCGCCGAGCGCCCGCAGGCGCCCGCGGGGACGCCGGGCCAGCACGGTCGCGAGCAGCCCCAGGTCGAGCACGTCCCCGACGACCCGGGCCCACAGCCACCCGGTGACGTGGCGGCTCGCCCCCACGCCCACCGCGGCGGCGAGCTCCCGGGCGCCGCAGGCGAGACGCACGACGGCCCGGGTGCCGGGCCCGTCGTCCGCACCCACGACGCGGGCCACGGCCCCGGGCGCGGCGACCTCCACTCCCCCGATGCCCAGGCCGAGCAGGGCCAGACCGGTCGATCTGCGCCTCATCCTGCTGTCCCTGTCCACACCGCACTCCCTCCGCCCGCGCCCGCGACGCGGCATCCCCGACGACGCAGGGGTAACCCCTGACGCCCTTCCCACACCTGGAGGGCCGGCGTGGCCGGGAGCCGACCGCGGGTCCCATCCGTCCGGACCTGGCGGGAACCCCGCGCGTCGGCGATGCTCCTGCCCTCGAAGGGGATCGGAAGGAGGACCTGCCCGTGGCCGGTGCCGACGTCGACCAGCCGGGCGAGGACGCGGAGTGGAACTACCGGGTCCGGCGCGAGACGCCCATGGCGCGGCTCGACCGCAACTGGGGCGACCTGCTCCAGGAGCTGCGGGTGGCCCAGACGGGCGTGCAGCTGCTCACCGGCCTGCTGCTGACCGTCCCCTTCCAGGCCAGGTTCGCTGATCTCGGCCCGTACCAGCGGGTGGTGTACCTGGTGTCGACCTCGCTGGCCGTACTGGCGAGCGGGCTGCTGCTCAGCCCGGTCGTGCTGCACCGCGTGCTGTTCCGCCGCCACGAGCGGCGCGTACTCGTCGCGACCGGGCAGCGGTTGGCCCTCGCGGGTTTCGTCACCCTCGGCGTCGCCGTCGTCGGCGTCTGCACGTTGATCTTCGATGTGGTGCTGGGCCGGGTCGGCGGCGTCACGGCCGGGCTGACCGCCACGACCGTCTTCCTCCTGCTCTGGCTCGTCGGTCCGGTGCTCGTCCGCAACCGCGCGTCGCGCGACCGGGAGCCGTCGCCCGGGGACGGGGCCGACGACGACCGCGGGTGAACGCATCGGGGCCACGGCCTGTTCACGGACGAGCTCGGCGCGCGGCCGGTCCGGCTTCCCGGCCGAGCGCGGCGAGGACGGCGTCCACGACCCGCGACGGGGTGAGGTCGGCCATGCAGGCCGGCCCCTCCGCGTCGAGCGGGCACGCCGCATCCCACCAGCACACCTGCTCGGTGATGGCAGTCGGCCGGCGCAGCGTGCAGCCGGGCAGGCCCTGCAGGTCGAGCGACGGCGGGTCGAGCCCGTACCGCGTCGCAAGGGTCGGCCCGAACAGCCCGACGGTGCGGGCTCCGGCCGCCGCGGCCACCCGGACCGGTCCCGTGTCCGGACCGAGTACGACGCCGCCGCGCCGCCCGACCGCGGCGAAGAGGGCGGCCAGTCCACGCAGGTCGAGGGCCGGAACGTCCTGCCAGAGAACGAGCAGGGGGACTCCCCGGCACGCCAGCTCCGCGGCGAGACGCTCGCGGTGGGGCCAGCGCTTGACCGCCATGCCCGCGTCCGGCACCAGCACGACGGGCGCCGCCCCCGGCGCGACAAGTGCGGCCAGCCGGCGCCGGCCCGCCGCGCGTTCCGCATCGGTCAGGCGGATCTCGGGGGGCGCGTAGCGCCCGCTCACCAGCCCCTCGGCGGCGAGGATGCGCACGTAGCGGCGGCTCACGAGCTCGTCGGGCGGCGGGTGGCGCCACAGGTCGGTCACGCTGCGGGGCACCCGCCGCTCGATCTCGGCGGGGATGCCGTCATAGCGGGTGGTGGTGACCGCGAGGTCGCAGCGGCGGCGCTCCAGCTCCGCGACGACAGCGGCACGTTCGTGGCCCTTCCGCGCCGTGCGGACGTCGGCGACCGCGGGGTCGCCCTCGAGCAGGACCGACCCGGGCTCGTGCGTGAGCACCCGGACCGCGGCCGCCGGGAAGCGGCGGGCCAGCCCGTGGATCGACGGCAGGAGCATCACCAGGTCGCCGATGCCACCCAGCAGGTCGACCACCAGTACGTCACGCACGTCGTCCGCCGCCCCGAGCGGGGTCGACCGGCGGCCCGCGCGCGGCGGCCCGGTTCCGGCCTGCCCGGCGTCACCGGCCGGCACGGGTGACCGCCCCTCCCCCGACCGCTGCGTACAGCTCCTGGTGGCGTGCGGCGAGCCGCGGCCAGGTCCGGTCGGCGGCGAGCGCGGCGCCTCCCGCGGCGACCCTGGCCCGCAGCGCGGAGTCGTCCAGCAGCCGTCCGAGAGCGCCGACCAACGCCTCGCTGTCGCGCACTCGCGGCGCCACGACGACCGTCTCGCCGTCCACCAGCTCGGGATCGGGCGGGTCGGCCGCCGTCACGACGGTCGGGAGGCGGTGCGCGAACGCGGACAGCAGGGCGCCGCTCTTCGTCGTCGCGCCCGCCGTGAACGGGAACGCCGCGAGGTCCGCGGCGTGCAGCGCCTCCGAGACCCGCGGCGCCGGGAGGTGGCCGGTGATCGTCACACGGTCGGCGACGCCGCAGGTGCGCGCGAGGTCGGTCAGCTCCCGGCGGAAGGCGCGCGCCTCGGCGGCCGGCAGGGCGAGCGAGGTGAACCCGCCCAGCACGAGCAGGTGCAGCCGGTCGGGCCGGGCGCGCAGGCGCGCCAGGGCCTCGATGAGGTAGCGCAGGCCCTTCACCGGGTGGACGAAACCGAAGAACGCGACGACCCGGGCATCGCCGGGAAGGCCGAGGCGGGAACGCGCCGCGCAGCGCCCGGAGCCGGGGCCATGGTCGTCGACGTTGGGCGCGAGGGGCAGCACCGCCGGGACGCGGCCGAGCCGGTCGGCGGCGACGGCGGCGTGCCCGGCGTTCGTGGTGACGACGGCGGTCGACCGGGGGCCGAGCCGCCACGTCTCCCGGTCCAGCCGCCCGCGCCGCTCGAGGGCCGCCCAGACCGGCCCGGGCACCCACGAGGGGGCGGACCACCAGCCGTACTCGTGCAGCGTCGTCACCACCGGGGCGGCGACGGCGTCGGGGAGCAGCCCGATCCACGGCGAGAACCCGTATGCGGACGGCGCGAACTGGACGTGCACCAGCGCGGGCCGCAGCGCCCGCAGCCGGCGGACGGCCCGGGCCGCCCCGCCCGCCCCGGGGTCCACCGGGACGGCCGAAACGGGAGTGCCGGCCGCGCACAGGGCGTCGGCGAGCCGCGTCGTGTAGTCGGCCACGCCGTCGCGTCCCGGCCGGGCACGTCCGTGCACCATCGCGATCAGCACGACTGTGCGTTCCCCCGTGCGGCGATCGGAAACGCGCGGGTTGGCACGTCGCGGACGGGGAACGCCGTCACCGTGAGCGGCTTCGAGCACCCTGCGGCACTCGCCGGACCGCCCGTCGACTGGCGCGGCCTGCGGCGCCTCCTCGTCGTCCGTCCGGACAACCTGGGCGACGTGCTGCTCGCCGGGCCGGCGATCGCCGCGCTGCGCGCGGCGGCGCCCCGCGCCCGCCTGGACCTGCTCGCCTCGCCCGCCGGCGCGCCTGCCGCCGCGCTGCTGCCCGGGATCGACGACACCGTCGTCGCCCGCGTCTCGTGGCAGCAGCTCCCCACGACGCAGGAGCCGGCGCGCGCGGGAGCGCCGGACCCGGAGCTCGTCGCCGCGCTCGCCGGGCGGGGTTACGACGCCGCGGTGGTGCTCACCTCGTTCTCCCAGTCGCCGTGGCCGGCCGGCTACGCGCTGCAGTGTGCCGGGGTGCCGGTCCGAGCCGGGACGTCGAAGGAGTTCGGCGGGACCGCCCTCACCCACTGGGTTCCCGCACCCGACGACGGCCTGCACCAGGTCGACCGGGCGCTGTACGTCCTGCGCCGCCTCGGCGTGCCGGGGGGCGCCGCGACCCTGCGCGCCGAGATCCCAGGCCGGGCGCGCGCGCACGCCGCCGCGGCGCTGGCCGCGTCGGGCCTCGATCCCGGCGCCCCCTACGCCGTCCTGCTGCCGGGCGCATCGTGCCCGGCCCGGCGCTGGCCTGCCGAACGGTTCGCCGGGGTGGCCGGCCGGCTCGCCGCCCGGGGCCTGCCGGCGGTCGTCACCGGGCCGGCTGCCGAGCGGGAGCTCGTGGACACCGTCACGGCCGGCGCCCCACCGGGGGTCTCCGGGCTGGTCGGGGCGCTCGACGTGCCCGGCCTGGCCGGGCTGCTCGCGGGCGCCGCCGTGGCGGTCACCAACAACAGCGGCGGCATGCACCTCGCCGACGCCGTGGGCACCCCGATCGTCGCGCTCTTCGCCGGGACCGAGGAGGAAGGCCAGTACCGCCCCCGCTCCGTGCGGGCGGCGGTGCTGCGCGCGCCCACCTGGTGCAGCCCCTGCCACCAGCTCCGCTGCCCGTTCGAACTCGAGTGCCTCGACGTCACGCCCGCCGCGGTCGCGGCGGCGGCGCTCGGCCTCGCCGGGCGGTAGGAGCGCGGTCCGCGGGGTATGCGAGTCCCGTGGACGCCCGACAGCAGGACCCGATCACCGCGCTGGTCGAGGAACGCGTGGCCGCGGAGCTCCAGGCCCGCCTCGAGCCGCTGGTCACCGAGGCGGTGCGGCGCGCTCTGCGGGAACCGCGGGTCTACGGCGACGAGCGCAGGCTGCACGTGCACCCGACGGCGGTCGTCAACGACGCCCTGTTCAACCTCTCGTCCGGGGAGATCACGGTCGAGGAGTACGCGTTCTTCGGCCACGGGGTCGCGATCCTCACCGGCACGCACGACGTGACGACCTTCGACCGCGAGCGGCAGGTCGCGGTCCCCCGCGGCGGCCGCGACGTGGTCGTCGGCCGGGGCGCCTGGGTCTCGACCGGCGCGCTCGTGCTCGGACCGTGCCGCGTCGGCCGGCACGCCGTGGTCGCGGCGGGCAGTATCGTGCGTGCCGACGTGCCGCCCTGCACCGTTGTCGGCGGCGTGCCCGCGCGCGTGCTGTCGACGATCGAGGGGTGCCCGCCGTGAGCCGCACCGACCCGGACGGCGAGCTCGCCCGGCTGCGCACCGAGCTGGCCGGGCTGCGCGCCGAGCTGGGCGCGCTGCGCCGGCAGCTCGCCGCCGAGCGCGACGCCGGCCCGCGCTTCGCCGCGATCTACCCGGCGTTCGAGGACCGCTTCCGGGGCACGGAGGCCGAGGTGCGCGGCCGGCTCGCCGGCTACCTGCCCGAGGTGCGGGCCACCGTGCGCCGCGACACGGCCGGACCCCGGGTGCTCGACGTGGGGCCGGGACGCGGCGAGTGGCTGGCGATGCTCGCCGAGGACGGCGTGCCCGCGGCGGGCGTGGAGGACAACGCCGCGATGGTCGACCGGCTGCGCGGGCGGGGGCTCGACGTCGTGCCCGGCGACGCCGTCACCCACCTCGCCGCCCTGCAGGCCGGCTCGCTGGACGTCGTGACGGCGTTCCACGTCGTCGAGCACCTCCCGCTCGAGCCGATGCTCGCCCTGCTCGCCCACGCCCGCCACGCGCTGCGGCCCGGCGGTCTCCTGATCCTGGAGACGCCCCACCCGGCGAACCTGGTGATGGGCGCGTGCAACTTCCACCTCGATCCCACCCACCGCTCCCCCGTCCCGCCCGCCCGGCTGGAGTTCCTCGGCGCGGCCAGCGGCTTCACCGGGATCCGGACGTGGGAGCTGCATCCGAAGGAGGACGTCGACCTGTCCGGCCTTCGGCTGGACGGCGTCTCCGCCGCCGACACCGCCGTGCTCGCCGCCGCGTTGCAGAAGGGCCTCTTCGGACCGCAGGACTACGCGATGCTCCTGCGCACCCCCTCCTGAACGATGCCTAGCGTGACGATCAATCACGGAGAGTAGTAGTTCGCCGAGAAGTGTTTCAACACCGCGCTTCGGGCAGATCTCTCTGGACATGTCCGTGTCCGCACGACCTGCGGCCGTCCTCTTCGACCGGGACGGCACCCTCGTCGTCGACGTGCCCTACTGCGGCGACCCCCGCCGGGTGTGCCCGATGCCGACCGCCCGGCTCGCGCTCGACCGGCTGCGGGCCGCCGGGCTGCCCACCGGCGTGGTCACGAACCAGTCGGGCATCGGCCGGGGTCTCATCGGCGCGGCGGCGGCCGAGGCGGTGAACGCGGAGGTCGAGCGGCTGCTCGGACCCTTCGACGTCTTCCGCACCTGCCCGCACGCGCCCGAGGACGGCTGCGCCTGCCGCAAGCCCCGGCCCGGCATGCTCCTCGACGCGGCTGCCGAGCTCGGCGTGGAGCCGAACCGGCTCGCCGTGGTCGGGGACATCGGCGCCGACGTCGAGGCCGCGCTTGCCGTGCGCGGCACCGCCGTGCTCGTGCCCACCGCGGCGACCCGGCCGGAGGAGATCCGCGCCGCGCCCCTGGTCCGGCGCACGCTGGGCGACGCCGTCGCGTACCTCCTCGGCACGGAGGAGCGGGCATGAGGCGCGTGCTGGTCGCCCGCCTGGACGGCGCCGGCGACGTGCTGCTCGCCGGCCCCGCCGTCCGCGCGGTCGCCGCCCGCGCCGCCGTGACGATGCTGTGCGGGCCGGCTGGCACGGCCGCCGCCCGGCTGCTGCCCGGCGTCGCCGACGTTCTGACCTGGTCCGCCCCCTGGGTGCTCGCCGACCCGCCGCCCGTCCGGCGCTCCGACCTGGACCTGCTCGCAGCCCGGGCCGCCGCGCGGCGGTACGACGCGGCAGTCGTGCTGACATCGTTCCACCAGTCGCCCCTCCCGACGGCGCTGCTGCTGCGGCTGGCCGGGATCCCCCACGTCACCGGCGCCTCCGTCGACTACGCCGGCGCGCTCCTCGACGTCCGGCTGCGGCCAGGGGAGGACCTGCCGGAGGACATCCCCGAGCCGGAGCGCATGCTCGCCATCGCCGCGGCCGCGGGCTACCCGTCGCGCGGGGGCGGGCTCGCGGTGCGCCCCCCGCCCGACGTCTCCGACCTCGTCCCCGACGAGCCCTTCGTCGTCGTGCACCCCGGAGCGGCCGCTCCGGCCCGGCGCTGGCCAGCCCGGCACGCCACGCACGCCGTCGCGTTGCTGGCCGAAGCCGGGTGGCGGGTGGTCGTGACCGGCGGCCCCGACGAGCGGCTCCTGACCCGGGCCGTCGCGGGCACGGCCGGCACCGACCTCGGCGGGCGGACCGACCTCGCGCGGCTGTCGGGCGTGCTGGACCGCGCGTCCGCGGTGGTCGTCGGCAACACCGGTGCCGCCCATCTCGCCGCCGCCGTGGGCACGCCGGTCGTCTCGCTGTTCGCGCCGGTCGTGCCCGCGGTGCGCTGGCGCCCCTACCGCGTCCCCCACGTGCTGCTCGGCGACCAGCAGGCCGCGTGCCGCGCGTCCCGGGCCCGCACGTGCCCCGTGCCGGGCCACCCCTGCCTCGCGTCGGTCGACCCGGCGACCGTCGTCGACGCCGTCGCGGCCCTCACCGGGCCGGCCACCACCGAGGTGCCGGCGTGAACATCGTGATCTGGCACGTGCACGGGTCGTGGACGACGGCCTTCGTCCGGGGCAGCCACCGCTACCTCCTGCCGACGCTGCCGGAACGCGGCCCGTGGGGCGGCGGCCGGCCTGCCGCGTGGGACTGGCCGGCCAGCGCGGTCGAGGTCGGCCCGGCGCAGCTGCGCGACGCCGACGTCGACGTCGTCGTGCTCCAGCGGCCGGAGGAAGCCGCGCTGGCGGCCGAATGGCTCGGCCGGGTCCCCGGACGGGACGTGCCCGCCGTCTACCTCGAGCACAACGCCCCGCGCGGCCCGGCGGCCACCACCCGCCACCCGGTCGCGGACCGCGACGACCTGCTGCTCGTGCACGTCACGCGCTTCAACGCGCTGATGTGGGACGCGGGCACCACCCGCACCGCGGTCGTCGAGCACGGCGTGCTCGACCCCGGCCACCGCTGGACCGGTGAGCTGCCGGCCGCCGCCGTCTGCATCAACGAACCCGTCCGCAGGGGCCGGGTCACCGGGACGGACCTGCTGCCCGCGCTGGCCGCGGCCGCACCGCTCGACGTGTTCGGCATCGGTGTAGAACGCCTGGCCGACCAGGTCGGGAGCGACCGCGTCCGGGCCGTCGCCGACCTGCCCCAGCACCGCCTGCACGACCAGCTCGCACGCCGCGCGGCCTACGTGCACACCGCGCGCTGGACCTCGCTCGGGCTGTCGCTGATCGAGGCGATGCTGCTGGGCATGCCGGTCGTGGCCCTCGCGACCACGGAGGTGCCCGAGGTGGTGCCGCCCGAGGCCGGGGTCCGGTCCACCGACCCGGAGCGCCTGCGGGACGGGCTGCGGCACCTCGTCGAGGACCGCGACGCCGCGGCCGCCGCCGGCGCCGCCGCCCGCCGGGCCGCCCTCGACCGCTTCGGGCTCGCCCGCTTCCTGGCCGAATGGGACGCGCTGCTCGACGAGGTCGCCGGCGACCGCGGCCTTCGCGGGCGTCCCGTCCGGCCGCCCGCCCACCCCGCCCTACCGACAAGGAGCTGAACCGTGCGCATCGCCATGGTCTCGGAGCACGCGAGCCCCCTCGCGCCCCCCGGCGGCCCCGACGCCGGGGGCCAGAACGTCCACGTCCGCGAGCTGAGCGGGGCGCTGGCCGCGGCCGGACACGAGGTGACCGTGCTGACCCGTCGCGACGACCCCGACCTCGACGACGCCGTGGCGATGCGGCCGGGCGTGACGGTCCGACACGTCACCGCGGGACCTGCCCGCCCGATCCCGAAGGACGACCTGGTCGCACACCTCGGCGAGCTCGCCAACGGCCTCGCGAGGAGCTGGCGGGCCGAACCGCCCGACGTCGTCCACGCCCACTTCTGGATGTCCGGGCTCGCGGCGGCGGCCGCGCTGCGCGGCATCGACGTCCCGCTGGTGCAGACCTTCCACGCGCTGGGCTGCGTCAAGCGCCGCCACCAGCGCGCCGGCGACACGAGCCCGGAAGGCCGCATCCCCGCCGAGCGGCTGCTCGCCCGCCGCGCCGACCGGGTCCTCGCCACCTGCGACGACGAGCTGTTCGAGCTGGTCCGGATGGGAGCACCCCGATCCCGGGTGTCGATCGTGCCCTGCGGTGTGGACGCCACTGCGTTCTCGCCGGACGGGCCGGCCCTCCCGCGCGACGACCGCGCCCGCCTCGTGAGCATCGGGCGGCTGGTGCGCCGCAAGGGCGTCGACGAGGTCGTGACCGCGCTCGCGCGCCTCCCCGGCGCCGAGCTGCTCGTCGCGGGGGGCCCCGCGGACGCCACCTGCGACCCCGATTCGGCCCGGCTGCGAGCGCTGGCCGCCCGCTGCGGCGTCGCGGACCGCGTGCGGCTGCTCGGCGCCGTGCCGCGCAGCGACGTCCCCGCGCTGCTGCGCTCGGCCGACGCGCTCGTGTGCACGCCGTGGTACGAGCCGTTCGGCATGGTGGCGCTGGAGGCCATGGCGTGCGGCCGGCCCGTCGTGGCCTCGGCGGTCGGGGGCCTGCAGGACACCGTCGTGCACGGCGTGACCGGGCTGCACGTGCCACCCCGCCGGCCCGAGGCCCTCGCCGCGGCCCTGCGCGAGGTCGTCGCCGACCCGAACCGGTCGAGGGCGTTCGGGGCGGCGGGCCGCGACCGCGTGCTGGCCCGCTACACCTGGACGCGCGTCGCCGCCGCGACCGAGCGGGTCTACCGGGCCGTGCTGGACGGGCGCGTCGGCCCGGCCGCTGCCGTCGGAGCGGCCCGGTGACCCGCCGGACCTCCGGCGCGCCGTTCGGCCGCCATCTGCTCGACGAGCACGTCGACCGGCTCGCCGCCGCGCTGCCGGCGCTGCGCGGCTCCGCCGACACGCTGACCCGGTGGGGAGCGACCCTGGCCGGACGCCTCACCGCGGGGGGCAGGCTGCTCGCCGCGGGCAACGGCGGCAGTGCCGCCGAGGCCCAGCACCTGACCGCCGAGCTCGTCGGGCGGTTCGACGGCGAGCGCCTGCCGCTGCCCGCGATCGCCCTGCACGGCGACACGTCGGCCGTCACCGCGATCGCCAACGACTACGGCTACGAGGAGGTGTTCGCCCGGCAGGTGCGAGCCCACGCCCGACCCGGCGACGTGCTGCTGCTGCTGTCCAGCAGCGGGCACAGCCCCAACCTGCTCGCCGCGGCGAGCGCGGCGCGCCGGTGCGGAGCGGTCTCCTGGGCGCTCACCGGGGCCGGGCCCAACCCGCTGGCCCGGCTGTGCGACGACGCAGTCTGCATTCCGGGCGACACCGCGACCGTGCAGGAGACGCACCTCGCGGCCGTCCACATGCTGTGCCGCGCCGTGGAAGCGGCGCTGGCCCCGATCCTGACCACGGCCGGCGAGCCCGGCGAGACCGACGCGCCACGCGCCGCGTCCTAGGGAGGACCCCATGACCCTGACCGACCATGCCACCGCCCCGCTCCGCGACGCCGTGCGGCCACCGGGCCGGGTGCTCGTCACCGGAGCGGCGTCCGGGCTCGGCCGCGCCGTCGCGAACGCGGTCCTCGCCGCGGGCGGCACGCCGCTCCTGCTCGACCGCGTCGACCCGCTCGCCGGCGCGGACCCGCAGCTGGCCGACGCCCCGACGGCCGTCGTCGACCTCGCAGAGGCCCGCGAAGCCGAGGACGCCGTCCGCCGGCTCGCCCGCGACGGGCTCGACGCGGTCGTCACGGCGGCGGGCACGGACGCCTGCGGCCCGATGGCGGAGGTGCCCGCCGCGACCTGGGACCGGGTGGTCCAGGTCAACCTCCTCGGCACCGCCGCGGTGGTCCGCGCCGCGCTGCCCGCGCTGCGCGCCTCCCGCGGCCGGATCGTCACCGTCGCCTCGACGCTCGGCCTGCGCGCCCTCTCCGACGCCAGTGCCTACTGCGCCTCGAAGTTCGGCGTGGTCGGGCTGACCCGCGCGCTCGCCGTCGAGCTGCAGGGTCAGGTCGGCGTCACGCTGCTCGTGCCCGGCGGGATGGACACCGCCTTCTTCGACGGCCGCACGGAGCAGTACCGGCCGGGTCCCGACGCCGTGCTCGGCGACCCGGCCGAGGTTGCCGCGGCGGTGCTGTTCGCGCTGGGGCGACCGGCCGGCTGCGAGGTGCGCGAGCTGGTCGTCACCCCGCCGGTCGAGCCCTCGTGGCCGTGACCGCGGCCCCCGACCAGCAGGCCGGGTGCGGCATGGACGCGCTGGACGCCGCCGGGTTGATCGCGCGGACCGCCCCGCGGGTGCTCGTCGTCGGCGACGCCCTGCTCGACGGGTGGGTGAGCGGCCCGGCGCACCGCACGGGCCGCGACGGGCCGGTGCCGGTCGTCGAGCTGGCCGACACCCGCACCGCACCCGGGGGCGCGGCGGGCACCGCGGCGGCGCTGGCCGCACTCGGCGCCGACGTCGAGCTGGTCGCGGCGCTGGGCGACGACCACGACGGCCGCCTCCTGCGCAGGGAGCTCGCGGCGGCCGGCGTGCGGACCGACCGGTGCATCCTGGACCCCGCCCGGCCGACCGCGGCCAAGCGCCGCGTGCTCGCCGGCGAGCCGCCCGAGCATCCCGTCGCCCGCTTCGACGTCACCCCACCGCCGATGGGACCGGGGGTCGCCAGGGCCCTCGCCGACCAGGTCAGCCTCGCCACGGGGGACACCGCGCCGGCCGTCCTGGTGGCCGACTACGGCCTCGGGACCCTCGCCGACCCCGTCCGGCGCAGGCTCGAACGGGCCCGCCGGCGGATCCCGCTGCTCGTCGTCGACGCCCACGACCTGCGGCGATGGGCCGCACTGGCGCCCGACGCTGTCACGCCGAGCATCGCAGAGGCCGCGGTGCTGCTGGGCGAGCCCGCTCCGCGGCGCGGCCGCCGGGACTGGGTACTGACCCGGCACCGACGCCTGGTCGAGGCAGCGGGCGGGGCCGACGTGCTCGTCACGCTCGACGTCGAGGGCGCGGTCCGGCTGCCGGCCGACGGCACCGCGGCCCGCGCGGTGGGGGCGGCCTCCGCGGCCCCCGCCACCCGCTGCAGCGGCGCCGGGGACGTCTTCGCCGCGGCCTGGACCGCTGCCCGGTACGCCGGTGCACCCCCGGACCTGGCCCTGACCGTGGCCCAGGCCGCCGCCGACGTGGTCGTCGGCGAACCGGGCGCGACGACCTGCGGCACGGCGGCGCTGACCGCCCGGCTGGCGGGCGCCAACCCCGGTCGCCTGCTCGGCCACCACGACCTGCTGACCGTGCTGTCCGAGCACCGGGCGGCCGGGCACCGCGTCGTCTTCACCAACGGCTGCTTCGACGTGCTGCACCGCGGCCACGTGGCCTACCTGCGGGAGGCCAAGGCCCTCGGCGACGTGCTCGTCGTCGCGCTCAACAGCGACGCCAGCGTGGCCCGGCTGAAGGGCCCCACCCGGCCGGTGAACCCGCTGGCCGACCGGGCGGGGGTGATCGGTGCGCTCGCCGCGGTGGACCTCGTCACCGCGTTCGAGGCGGACAGCCCGGTCGAGCTGCTGGAGCTCGTGCGGCCCGACGTGTACGCGAAGGGCGGCGACTACACGCCGGAGATGCTTCCCGAGACACCGGTCGTGGAGGCGCTCGGTGGCGAGGTGCGCATCCTGACCTACCTCGCCGACCACTCCACCAGCGCGATCGTGGCCCGCGCGGGCCGACCGCGGCCCGCACCCGGGGCGGTGGACCGATGAGGGGGCGGTCCGGCGTACTGGTGATCGGGGACGCGCTCCTCGACGTCGACGTCGAGGGCCGCGTCGAGCGCACCACACCCGACGCCGGCCTCCCCATCCTCGACGTCACCGCGGAGGTCAACCGGCCAGGGGGCGCCGGCCTCGCGGCCGCGCTGCTGGCCGCCGACGGCGTGGCCGTCACGCTCGTGACGGCGCTGTGCGCGGACGACGACGGCGAGCGCCTGCGCGACATGTTCGGGGGTACCGGCGGATGCGGCCGGTGGCCGGTCACGGTCGTGGCGGGCCCCGGCGAGGGCGGGACGGTCGTCAAGACCCGCCTCGCCGGCCTCGCGAGGGTCGACCGCGGCGACGCACGGCCTGCGCCCCTGTTCGGCAGGGCCGTGGCGGCACCGCTGGGCGTCGCGCTCGGCACCGCGGCGGCCGTGCTGGTCTCGGACTACGGGCGCGGGGTCGCGGCCGACCCGGCCGTCCGGTCGGCGCTGTGCGACGCGCTCGCCTCCGGCGTGCCCGTCGTCTGGGACCCCCACCCGCAGGGCCCCGTCCCGGTACCGGGGGTCACGGTGGCCACCCCGAACCTGGCCGAGGCGCAGGCGGCGGCCGGCCGCGCGGGGCCCGCCGAGAGCGTCGGCGGGGACGTCCGGCGGGCCTGGTCGGCCCGCGCGGTCGCGGTGACGTGCGGGGCCGCCGGTGCGGTGCTGGTCGACGACCGGGGACGGGACCTCGTCGCGGCGCCGCACACGTCCGGCGGTGACCCGTGCGGAGCCGGTGACGCGTTCGCCGGCGGCCTCGCGCTCGCGCTCGCGCGCCGGCTCCCGCGCCGGGACGCCGTGCAGTGGGCCGTGCACCGCGCGGCGCGGTTCGTCGGCGAGGGTGGTGCCGGCGCGGTCGGGACGCGCCGCGCCGCCGCCGCGGTGGCCTGAACGTGAAGGCCGGCGGGTCGGGCGTGGACGCAGCGGGGACCGCCCAGGTCGACGTCCTGGTACCCACGAAGGACCGGCCGACCGAGCTGGCGACGACCCTCGCCGGGCTCGCCGCGCAGACCGGCGTGCCGTTCCGGGTGATCGTGTCCGACCAGTCGGAGGGAGCTCCGTCCTTCGCGACGCCCGCGGCGCAGACCCTGGTCCGGGCGCTGCGTCGGCGCGCGACGGCCGTGGAGCTGGAGCGCCACCTGCCCCGCCGGGGCATCGCGGAACACCGGGCCTTCCTGCTGTCGAGGGCGCGGGCACCCGCGGTGCTGTTCCTCGACGACGACGTGTGGCTGGAGGCCGGTGTCGTCGACCGGCTGCACCGGGCGCTGCGCACGCTGGGGTGCGGGTTCGTCGCCGCGGCCATGCAGGGGCTTTCCCACCTCGGCGACCGGCGGCCGGCGGAGTGCGCGCGTTTCGAGGCCTGGGACGGTCGCGTCGAGCCGGAGACGGTCGGGAAGGGCGGGCCGGCGTGGGCGCGGTGGACGCTCGGCAACGCCGCGAACGGGGTGCACCTCGCGGAGTCGCTCGGCCTCGACGCCGGTGCCGTCGTCCCGCCCGCGGAGCGCTGGCTGCCGTACAAGATCGCGTGGGCGGCCGGTTGCGTCCTGTTCGACCGGCACGCCCTGCTCGAGGCGGGCGGCTTCGACTTCTGGCGCGCGCTCCCGGCCGACGCCCACGGCGAGGACGTCCTGGTGCAGCTGCGGGTCATGGCCCGCCGCGGCGGAGCGGGCATCCTGCCCGCCGGGGCCTACCACCAGCAGCCGCCCACCAGCCTCCCGGTCCGCTCGACGTCCGCGGTGGACGCGCTCTGGCCATGGCCGGCGAGGCAGGGATCCACGAGCGCCGGGTAGGACGGCCGGTGCTCCATCCTGACCCCCGTGACGGGCGGCCCCTGCCGGTGCCCGGCCTGCTCCCCCGCCTGACGCGCGCCGCCGGGCGGTACCGGGCTCAGCCGGCCCGTCGCCCGGTCGGGTCCACCCCGTTGTCGCGGCCCCCGTTGCCCTCCCACTCCCTGGTGCGCTGCACATGCCGGGCGATCCGGACCGCGCTGCCGACGACCGCCCATCCGAGGAACAGCAGGCCGAAGGCGCTGAGGTTCAGCACGAACGCCGTGATCGCGAGGACGGCTGCCAGTACCAGGACCGGTACGAACGTGGCCCGCCTGCCGGCTTTCGACCATCGCCCCGGTGAGCCGCCACGGCCGAGCCGCCGCGCGAAGCCGGGATCCTCGCGGAGCGTCTGCTGCTCCAGTGCCTCGAGAATCCGGCGGTCGCGCTCACTGATCATCTCGTCTCCTCCCCACGCGCCCGTCCGCACGGGCGCTCCTGGCGACGCGGCTACCCGCCCCCGTGCGGAAGCAACGTCCGGGACCCGGTGGGGTGAGCTGACGATGTCCTGACGGCGACGGCGAGCGGCCGGTGCCGTCCCCGATCGGGGTATACCGCGACCGTCCCACCTCGTGACGACCGCCGACCACGGGAGCCCCATGCCGACCCGCCTGCCCGCCGTCCCCGCGCTCTGGCTCCAGGTGCTCGCCTGGGCGGCGCTGGCCACGGCGTTCGGCTGCGCGGCGGTGATCGCGGCCGACATCCTGCTGCGCCGTCACCGCCAGCCGATGCGCATCATGGAGGTCGTCTGGCCGGTCACCGCCCTCTACCTCGGCCCGCTCGCCGTATGGGGGTACCTGCGGTTCGGGCGGCCGCGGAGCACCCGCTGGCGGGAGGAGCACGGTGGCGACCAGCCCGACCGCCCGGGGTGGGCGGGCACCGCGCTGGGTGTCAGCCACTGCGGGGCGGGCTGCACCCTGGGCGACATCATCGCCGAGTTCGCCGTCTTCGGCCTCGGCGCGACGGTGGCCGGGACCGCGCTGTTCGCGGAGATGATCGGCGACTATGTCGCCGCCCTGCTGCTCGGCATCGCCTTCCAGTACTTCGCGATCGCGCCGATGCGCGGCCTCGGCCTGCGCGAGGGCCTCGTCGAGGCGGCCAAGGCGGACGTCGCCAGCCTGACCAGCTTCGAGATCGGGCTGTTCGGCTGGATGGCACTGATGTACTACGTCTTCTTCCCCGGTCCGGGCCACCTGCACCCGGACTCCGCGGTCTACTGGTTCCTCATGCAGGTCGGCATGGCGGTCGGGTTCGCCACGGCGTGGCCCACGAACGTCTGGCTCATCCGGCGCGGGGTCAAGGAGGCGATGTGACGTCCGGTAGCGGGTGATGTTCGGGGACCGGCAGGCCGGGTAGCCGGTCGGTCGTGCCCACTCCCGGACCGGCCCGCACCGGCGCGCTGCTGCGCGCCGCGCCCCTCGACGGCCGCTACGGCGCGGCCGTGGCGATGGCCCTGCTCGCGCTCTCTCCGTTCATCGTCCTGTCGACCGCCACCTCGCTCGTCGAGCAGGACCTGCTCGCGGACCTCGGCACCGACCGCTTCGGCGTGCAGCTCTCGTCGGGCCTGGCCAACGCCGGGTACGCGCTCGGCGCGGTCGTCGCCGCCGACCTCATCCGGCGGCTGCCGGCGCGGCGGGTGTTCCTCGGGTGCGAGGCCGCGTTCGCCGCCGCGTCCCTCGCGGCCTCCGTGGCGCCGGACGTGGCCGTCTTCACCGTCGGCCGGAGCGTCCAGGGCCTCGCGACCGGGATGCTCCTCGTCGCCGCGCTGCCGCCGCTCGTCACCCAGCACGGCGTCCGGGAGCTGCCCCGCACCGCCGCCTTCATCGACCTCGGTCTGTTCGGGATGGTCACGCTGGGCCCGGCCGTCGGCGGCCTCGCGGCATCGGGCCACGCGTGGCGCGTCCTGTTCGCCGCCGCGGCGGCGCTCGGCGTCGTCGGGCTCGGGCTGGGCACGCTGGCCTTCGGCCGCACGGACGCGCCCGACCCGGGGATCGGCTTCGACTTCTCCGCGATTCCCGTGGCGGCGCTCGCCACGGTGCTGCCGTTCCTCGGCGTCTCGTGGCTGAGCCGCGGCACGTTCACCTCGCCGGGCTTCTGGCTGCCGCTGGCGGTCGGGCTCGCCGCGCTCGTGACGCTCGTGGTGCGCCAGTACCGCAAGCGCGAGGCGCTGATGCCCGTGACGATCATCGCCAACACCCTGCCGGTCACCGGCATCGTGCTCGCGATGGTGGCGGGCGCGGTGTTCACCACCCTCGTCGAGCTGGTGACCGTGGACCTGGTCGACGTCCGGCACCTGCCGCCGGTCGAGGTCGGCGCCCTGCTGGCGACGCAGCTCGTGGGGGTGGTCGTCGCCGCGACCCTCTTCCGCGTCGTGATCGTGACGCGCTGGCTGCCGGCGCTGGCCTTCGGCGGAGCCGCGACCGTCGGCGTCGGCGGGGCGCTGGCGCTGCTGCTGGGGGTCGCGCCGACGCTTCCGGTGGTCGCGGTGGCCGGCCTGCTCCTCGGCTTCGGCGCAGGCGCCGGGGTCGCACCAGGGCTGTTCATGGGAGGTCTCTCCGCGCCGTCGAGCCGGTTGGGCCCAACCTTCGCGCTGGTGGAGCTGCTGCGTTCGGAGGCGGCGTTCGTGGTCGCACCGGTCGTGCTCGCGGTCGCGATGGCAACGGGCGATCCCGCGGCCGGTGTGCGCGTGGGCGTGCTCGTCGCCCTCGGCGTCCTCGCGGCCGGGATGGCGGCGGCCGCGGCCGTCCTCCTGCTCGGCGGCGTCCGTCCCCATGCCCCGGACCTCGACACCTGGATCGAGGGCGAGCGCCCGGCCTATCACTCACCGCGGCTGTTCGCCGTCGTGCGGGACCGCGCCCGGGCTCACGACCCGGCGTAGACGCTCCAGAACGACGGGCCGACCGGACCGGCGAAGTCACCGGTGGCGACGAAGTACCCGTCGGCGGACACCGCGATCGGCAGCTGCGGCAGCGGTCGCACCGCAGGACCGAAGACGACCTTCGCGCCGTCGGTCATGTCGAACGCCGACTGATGGCAGGGGCAGAGGCTGACGCCCGTCTCCTCGTTGTACAGCGACGCCGGACAGCCCAGGTGGGTGCAGATCTTCGAGTACGCCGCGAACTGCCCGTAGTTGTAGCCGGGGCGCTGCTGGGTCACGGGCCGGTCGGCGCGGAACCGGATGAGCATCGCGGGTGCGTCGGCGGCGTCGTCGACCTGACGCAGGCGTTTCTCGTCGCCCCTCTCGGACTCGCGGAACGGGTACACCGTCAGCAACCCGCCGGGGTCCATGTCCTCGGGCCGGACGCGCTCGACGTCACCGGTGACCGCCAGCGCGCGCCGCAGGTACACGGTCTCACCGCCGGTCCGGGCCCACGGCGTGACCCACAGCGCGGCCTGAGCGCGGCCCTTCCAGGGGTTGCGGACGAACGTCCCGAGCGCGAGCACGCCGGCGGTGACGCCGACGGCGCCGAGCGCGACGAGCAGCGCCCGCCGGGCGAGGCCCAGGTCGGCCAGGCCGGTGTCCGCGCCGGCCTGGCTCAGGCGGGCCGCCGCCGTCCGCCGGTTCAGCCGGTCGGACGGGCCGAGCTCCCACCGCTGCACGGCGATCTCGTCCGGGACGAAGCGCTTGACGTGCATCGTCACCCCGACGCCGAGCGCGACCACCGCGAGCCCGAACGTCAGGCCGAGCACCGGGGTCTGCAGCAGGTAGAGCACGTGGCCGGGCTGCCCCGGCGCGACGTAGTCCCCCGGCCAGACCACCCAGGCCGCCACGAAGGCCGCGGCGAACAGCGCGGAGAGGGCGAACCACGCGGCGACGTGCCGCTGCGCCCGCCGGCGGGCACGCGCGTCACCGGGCGGCAGCCGGGGCGTGGAGGCCACGACGCGCACGCCGTCACGCTCGTCACCCAGGCGCACGAGCTGCTCGCGGTCCATCGCCCGCAGCTCACGCCGGCCGGGCCCGTCGCCGGGGTCGCTCACGACCGCGACCCCAGCCAGAGGGTGAACCCGACGAGGGCCACCATGCCGACGAGGAACGCGACCAGCCCCTCCGTGGAGGGCCCGAACTCGCCGAGCGTCAACCCGCCGGGCGCGTTCGCCGCCCCGCGGACCGACAGCACGTAGGCGATGATGTCCTGCTTCTCGGCCGGGGTCAGCTGCCGGTCGCTGAACCGCGGCATGGCCTGCGGCCCCGTGAGCATCGCCGTGTAGATCTGCTTCGGGTCGGCCCGCTGCAGGTTCGGCGCGTAGGCCCCGTCGAGGAGGATGCCCCCGCGGCCCGTGAAGTTGTGGCACTGCGAGCAGTTGAGCCGGAACAGCTCGCCGCCGTGGGTGGCGTCGCCGCCGGTGAGTGCCGCGGTGTCGGCGGGGGCCTGCGGGCCGCCGCCGTTCGCCTCGACGTAGGCGCCCAACGCCGCGAGGTTCGCGCGCCCCTCCGGCGTCGCCGGGTCGAACCCCGGGTCCGGAGACTTGCGGCGAGCTTGCAACTTCTCCCCGGCCAGGGGCATGCGACCGGTCGACACCTGGAAGTACACGGCGGCGTCGCCCGCCCCGATGATGCTCGGCCCCCGCCCCACGACCCCCTCGAGGTTCTGGCCGTGACAGCTGGAGCAGGACGTGCGGTACAGCTCCTGCCCCTGCGCGACGAGGTCCGCCCCACCCTCGGCTGCGGCCTGGGGAGCCGGCCGGAGCAGCGAGAACGCTCCACCGACGACCACCAGCGCCGCCGCGAGCGTCGTCGCACGCGCCCACCGCCGCCGCCACCGACGTGCCATCCGTAGCCTCCTCGCCCACCCGGCCGACCACCGCTGCAGCCGCCGGCCAGACGCGTCGCGCACACCGGCGGGTTGTGCGTGCCCATCCGGGAGGCGCTCAAACCAACGGGAACCCGTCGGTTTCAACCTCCGCACGCGGGGCATGTGGACATCGCTTCGACCCGCCCGCCACCGCACACCCCGGAGTAGGCCGTGCCCTTCAACAGCGTCTTCGGCCCCCTGATGACGACCTGGGCGGCCATCGCCGCCGGGGTGTTCGTCCTGGTCACGGGGCTGCTGCTGTTCGCGATCGTGTTCAACCGGGAGCGCCGCAGACGGCGCCTTCCGTTCGCGACCTCGTCGAACACCCCGCTGGAGATCGGGTACGCGGTCCTGCTCGGTGCCGTCGCGGCCGGGCTGGCGACGGTCAGCTTCCTGACGATCTCGAAGGACCACCAGGGCGTCGGGCTGGCCGCCGACGTGACGCCGGCCGCCCGCGTGAACGTCACGGCCTTCCGCTGGTGCTGGGACTTCGCCTACCCGGGCACGCCGATCAACCGGACCGGCGACTGCGTCGCCGGCGACTTCCCGACCGTCGTCGTGCCCGCCGGCGAGCCGGTGGAGTTCGACATCACCTCGCGCGACGTCGTGCACGCCTTCTGGCTGCCCGACTTCGACGCCAAGGAGGACGCCTACCCCGACCACGTCAACGCCCTGCGCATGATCTTCCCGCAGCAGGGCAGGTGGCGCGGCCGCTGCTCGGAGTTCTGCGGCGTCCACCACGGCACGATGCAGTTCTGGGTCAAGGTCGTCTCCCCCGCCCAGTACCGGCAGTTCCTCGCGAGCGGCGGGACGAGCGCGTGACGGCCACCACCGGCGTGCCGACCCCGGCGACCCCGGGGCGGGGTGGCGAGCCCGGCGTGGTCGCGGGCTGGCTCACCAGCACCGACCACAAGCGGATCGCCGGGCTCACGCTCGGCACGGCGCTGGTGATGATGCTCATCGCCGGCGGGCTGGCGATGACGATGCGCGCCCAGCTCGCCCGGCCCGACGGCACCGTGCTGCCCGCTGAGCGCTACGACCAGTTCTTCACGATGCACGGCTCGATGATGATCTACCTGGTCATGACGCCGTTCGCGATCGGCGCTGGCCTGTACTTCGTGCCGCTGCAGATCGGGGCCCCCAACGTCGCCGCCCCCCGCACGACGATGCTCGGTTTCTGGCTCTACCTGGTCGGTGGCCTGATCATGCTCTCGGGCTTCGCCACCGACACGGGCGCGGCCGACCAGGGCTGGTACTCCTACCCGCCGCTGGCGTCGTCGCGGTACACGCCCGGCCCCGGCGTCTCGCTGTGGATCGCCGGTGTCGCGTTGAGCGCCACCGGCCTGCTGCTCATGGGCGCCACGGTGCTGTGGACGGTGATGCTCAAGCGGGCCAAGGGCATGTCGATGCTGCGGATGCCGATGTTCAGCTGGTCGATCGTGGCGACCAACCTCATGGTGCTGGGGGCCTTTCCCTCGCTGCTGGTGGCGGTCGGCATGCTCGCGGTCGGCCGCATCCACCCGGACGTGTTCGACTCGAACATCTGGAACATCGGCTACCAGAACCTGTTCTGGTTCTTCGGCCACCCCGTCGTCTACGTGATGTTCTTCCCGTTCGTCGGCATGGTGGCGGAGGTGCTCGCCGTGTTCGCGCGGCGGCGGTTCTTCGGCTACCGCGCCTTCGTCCTCTCCCAGCTCACGTTCGCCGCCTTCTCGATGAGCGTCTGGGGCCACCACATGTTCTCGACCGGTCAGTCGACGGACTACTACTACTCGCTCACCTCGATCCTGCTGGTCGTGCCGGCCGGCATCGAGTACTTCGACCTCGTCGGGACGGTGCTGGGCGGCCGGCTGCGGTTCCCGACGCCCATGCTGTTCGCGCTCGCGTTCCTGCCGCAGTTCCTCATCGGCGGGCTGACCGGGATCATCGTCGCGACGCCCGCGCTGGACTACCAGCTGACCGACAGCTACTTCATCGTCGCCCACTGGCACTACACGCTGGCCGCGGGCAGCCTGTTCGGCCTGTTCGCGGGCATCTACTTCTGGTTCCCCAAGATCACCGGACGGCGGCTGCGGGAAGGGTTGGGCAAGGTCCACTTCGTGCTGTGGTTGGTCGGCACGAACCTGACGTTCCTGCCGATGTTCTGGCTGGGGGCGCACGGCATGCCCCGGCGGATCTCCACCTACCTGCCATCGGACGGGTTCGGGACCGACAACCTGATCTCCTCGGTGGGCGCGGCGGTGCTGGCCGTCGGCGCGGTCGTGTTCATCGTCAACTTCTTCGTCTCGCTCCTGCGCCCGCGACCGGCCGGCGACGACCCGTGGGGCGGCCACAGCCTCGAGTGGGCGACCACCTCGCCGCCGCCGCGGCACAACTTCACCCGCGACCACCCGGTGCCCCCCATCCGCAGCTACGCGCCCCTGCTCGACCTGCGCGAGGCGGTGGAGGAGGCCGGCGAGGCGGAAGGAGCACCGGCGTGAGGCCGCCATACGGCGTCATCGGGGCGTGGGCGTGCGGGCTGACGGTCCTCGCGCTGACCCTGCTCGCCTTCACCCGCCACGTGGCGATCGTCGTGATGTACCTCGCGGCGGTCGGCATCGTCGCCTCGTTCGGCGTGGCCGTGCTGGTGGCCACGCGCAGGGGGGCCGAGCACGCCGTGCAGCTACGCCAGCCGCGCCGGGCGACCGCGGCCGTCTTCGCCGCGCTGGCCGTCGGGGTCGCGGCCACCGGGCTCGCCTACGGCTGGGTGCTGACCCTGACGGCCGTCTACCCCCTCGGGGTCGCGCTCTGGATGCTGCGCGGGGAGCGGTTGCCGAAGCACGCGCGCCCGTGGCCCGTGTCGGTCGACGGCACTCCGCCAGCGGAGCCCGCGCCCATGACCTACCGCGGACAGGCGACGGGGGCGGCCCTGCCCGTGCCCGCCGAGCATCCCGCGGCCGCCGCCCCGCCGGACGGGCCGTACCCGGCCCGGTCGGAGCCGGCCGGGTCGGTGCCCACCCTCGCCAAGGTGGGCTGGGCCGTGGTCGGCCTCCGCGTGGCCGGCAGGCTCCTGCGGGGCCGGCGGTGAGCGGGCCCGCCCACGTGGCCCACATGGTCGCGATGGGTCTCCTCGTCGGAGCCGTCTCCCCGGCGCTGGCCATGGCCGTGGCGCGCCGGGCGCCGCGGCTGGACCGCCACGCCCCGCCGCCCGTCGCGACCTTCGTCGCCTTCGTCCTGCTGCACGCCGCCGTCACGATCGGCGGCGACCGGTTCGGACTCCTGGCCGGCGCGGCGCTGCTCGTGGGCGCGGTCGTCTTCTGGATGCCGGTATTCGGCGTGCACCGCAGGCTCGGCGACGGCGGGCGCGTGCTCTACCTGTTCCTCGCCATGCCGATGCTCGACACCGCCGGCGTCTGGATGGTCGCGACGGGCGACAGCGCCGGCGGCCTGGCGATGATCGTCGGCATGCTGCCGATGGCCGGCATCGCCATGGCGATCACCTGGCGCTGGATCACCGCCGAGGACCGCCGGGTGGCGGACCGGCTGGACCGGCTGGACCTACGGGAGGAAGCGTCGTGACGCGACTGCATCTGAGCCGGCGGCTGGCCGCGCGCGCAGGGTCCGCGCTCGACCTCCGCTACGGACTGGCGAAGACCGCCCGGGAGCAGTCGTCGCACGTGTTCCCGAAGCACTTCTCGTTCTTCTGGGGCGAGATCGCGCTGTACTCCTTCGCCGTGCTGCTGCTCTCGGGCACGGTGATGGCGCTGCACTTCGTGCCCGACACGACCGACACCACCTACCACGGCTCGTTCGGACTGGCCGACGGGCTGCACATGTCCCGCGCGTACCAGTCGGTGCTCACGCTGTCGTTCGACGTGACCGGCGGCCTGCTGATCCGGCAGATGCACCACTGGGCGGCACTGCTCTTCGTCGCGGCGATCGTCGTCCACATGCTGCGGAACTTCTTCACCGGTGCCTTCCGCAGGCCCCGGGAGCTGACCTGGATCACCGGCGTGGTCCTGCTGATGCTCGGCGTCCTGGAGGGCTACAGCGGCTACTCGATGGTCGACGACCTGCTCTCCGGCATGGGCGTGCGGATCATCTCCGGCCTGCTGCTGTCGGTCCCGGTGGTCGGCACCTGGCTGCAGTGGATGGTCTTCGGCGGCGAGTACGACGGGGACATCTGGATCTCGCGCTTCTTCGTCGGCCACGTCTTCCTGCTGCCCGGACTCCTGGTCGCGCTGGTCGCGTTCCACCTCGGCCTCGTCTGGTACCAGAAGCACACCCACTTCCCAGGGCCCGGGGCGCGCAACGACAACGTCGTCGGCGAACGGGCCGCACCGGGCTTCCTGATGAAGACCGTCGCCAACGGCATCGTGGTCGCCGGGGTCATCGGCGTGATGGGCGGTGTCCTGCAGATCAACCCGGTCTTCCTCTGGGGCCCGTACAGCCCGGCCAACGGCTCGACGGGCGCCCAGCCCGACTGGTACGCGATGTTCATGATCGGCGGTCTGCGGCTGATGCCGGGCTGGCCGCTGCGGCTCGGCGTGTACACCGTGCCACCCCCGTTCTGGCCGGGGCTCGTGCTCCCGATCGTCATGTTCCTGCTGCTGGCCGCCTACCCCTTCCTCGAACGGCGCATCCTGCGCGACACGGAGATGCACCAGCTCCTGCAGCGTCCGCGGGACAACGCCGTGCGCACCGCGATCGGCACGATGGCCGTGACGTTCTGGGCGCTGCTGACGCTCGCCGGCAGCGACGACGTCGTCGCGATCGCCTTCGACATCCCCCTCGGCCCCCTGCGCTGGGCCGAACGGATCAGCGTCATCGTGCTGCCGGGCATCGCCTACGTCGTCGCCTACCGGATCTGCCTCGGCCTGCAGCGGCGGGACCGCGACAACCTGCGTCACGGTCTGCGCACCGGGCTGCTCACCGAGACCGCCGACGGGGTGTTCGCCGAGCTCCGCCAGCCGCCGGGCGGTGTGGACCACGACGGCCGGCCGGTGCCGTTGCGCTACGACGGGGTCCGCATCGACGAACGGATCGGCTCCCCGACCGAGGAAGCCGAGCCGTGACCGGGCGGGCCGCCGGTCTCGTACTGGTCGCGCTGGCGATGCTCGTGGCGTGCGGCGGCCGGCAGGACTACCTGTACGCCGCGCAGGGCCAGGGGGCGACCGGCCGACAGGGCGACATCGTGGTGTCCAACGCGGTCCTCGCGTTCAGCGGGCCGCTCGGGTCCCCGGTCGCCTACCGCGCCGGAGACTCCGCGCCGATCTCGGCGTCCATCGTCAACAGCGGCTCGGACGCGGACCGGCTCGTGTCGGTCCAGAGCCCCGTCGCGGTCGGGGCGACCATCGCCGGCGACACGTCGCTTCCGGGGGGGCACGTGGTCGCGGTCGGGCCGCAGCCCGGCGCGCAGGCGCTCCCGGACACGACGAGCGCACGGGTGACGTTGACGGGGCTGCGGCAGGACCTGCGCCACGGCCTGACCTATCCGGTCGTCTTCACCTTCGCCCGCGCGGGCGCGGTGCGGCTGCAGCTGCCGGTCGCCGTTCCCGTGGGCACCGGATGCCACCTGTCCGCCGACCACCGCACCGGTGTCGCCGACCACGACGCCGGTCCTCACGACCGCGGGCACTCCCCCGACGACGACCCCGCCACCGGCGCCCTCCACCGCACCCGCCGGCACGACGTCCGCGCCGGCGACGACCACCTCGACCGGGACGTGCTGACCTTCGTGCGGCACGGCGCGTCGTGATACTGGTACTGGCCTTCGGGGTCGTCCTGCTCATCACCGTGGCGCTGTCGGGCCTGGCCGCGCGCTCGATCCTCTCGACGGCGCTGGTCTTCCTGGCGGCCGGCGCGGTCGTCGGGCCCGGGGTGCTCGGCCTCATCGACGTCTCGCCCGGGAGCCCGCTCGTGCGGGGGCTCGCCGACATCGCGCTCTTCACCGTGCTGTTCGTCGACGGCGGCAGGCTGCCGCTGGCCCAGCTGCGCGCGGAGTGGCGGCTCTCCGGCCGCGCGCTGGGCCTGGGCATGCCACTGAGCCTGGCGCTGGTCGCCGTGGTCGCCCACCTGGCCGTCGGGCTCGACTGGGTGACGGCCCTGCTCGTCGGCGCGATCCTGTCCCCGACCGACCCCGTCTTCGCGTCCGCGATCGTCGGCCGCGACGAGGTCCCCGTGCGGCTGCGGCGCATCCTCAACGTCGAGTCCGGGCTCAACGACGGGCTCGCACTGCCGTTCGTGCTGGTGTTCCTGGCGCTGGCGAAGGGCGGCGAGGCGAGCCTCGGCCACATCGCCGTGGAGCTGGTGCTCGGGCTCGTCCTCGGCGTCGGGCTCCCCCTGGTGGTGACCGCCGTGTTCCGGTTGCCGGTGCTCGGGTCGGCGCCGCGCCTGCAGCCGCTCGGACCGCTCGCCGTCGCCGTGGTGCTCTACGGGCTGTGCTCGCTCACGGGCGCGAACTCCTACCTGGCCGCCTTCAGTGCCGGCATCACGATGGCGACGGTCGCGCCCGAGCCCTCCCGGTCCTTCGAGCCGTTCGGGGAGCTGGTCTCGGAGCTGACGAAGTTCGCCGCGGTCCTCGTGTTCGGCGCGCTGCTCACCCCGACGTTCTTCGCCGACCTGCCCCTCGGGGCGTGGGCGGTGGCACTGCTGTCGCTGCTGGTCGTGCGGCCGGTCTCGGTGCTGGCGTCCCTGTGGCGGGCCAGGCTGCCCCGGCGCGAGCGCTTCGCCGCGGCATGGTTCGGCCCGAAGGGCTTCGCCTCGGTCGTCTACGGCCTGCTCGCCGTGCAGTCGGGCGTCCCGAAGGCACAGGTGGTCTTCGCAGTGGTCGCGCTGGCGATCGCCGTGTCGATCACCGCCCACAGCATGACCGACGTGCCGGTCTCGCGGATGTTCGACGTCGAGGACGTCGCGGGTCTGCCCCCCGAGGAGCAGGCGGAGAGGGAGGACGACGACCGCGGGCCCCCGACGCCACCGGACGCGGGACCCCGGGCGGAGGCCTGACGGGTGCACCTTGCGCTTTGCCGACGGCCCCCGTCCGCTCCGCATCCCGCAGCTCCTCCCGGATACCCGACCCGCAGGACGTCCAGGAGGGAGCGCAGGCCATGTCCTTCGGAGCCACGGACATGAACCAGGCGGCCGGGGGCACGGGCCCGCCGAGGGGTCGGTGGCAGCACCGACCGGGACGGAGGTGAACAGGCTGATGACGGAAAGGCACGTGCCGTCGGACCAGCTCCGCGCCACCGACGAGGAGCGGCGCACGATGGTCGACAGGCTGGGCCGGGGGCTGGCGGTCGGCTGCCTGACCGCCGCCGAGTTCGAGCAGCGTGCTTCCGCGGCGTGGGCGGCGAGGACCCGCGGGGACCTGTCCGATCTCGCCGCCGACCTTCCGACGCCGTTGCCGGGCCCGGCCACGTCGCCGGCACAGCGCCGCGCCGAGCAGATCGCGCGGATGGCGCAAGGTCTCAGCACGTGCTGGCTGGTGGTGGGCGCCTTCAGCGTCGGGCTCTGGGGCCTGCTGCTCCTCTCGGGCGCCGCGACCGTCGGGGCGCTCTGGTGGGTCACGCTGGTCGTCGGCGGCGGGCTGGTCATGCTGCCGTTGCGGCGGCGGGCGTGAGGGGGAGGGGCGGCACGCGTGGCGTCGCTCTGGACGCGTCGCCGGGCGAGCGGGTCGAGGAGGACGTCGCCGAGGCGGGTCAGTGATCGGCGACCCGGACCTTCGCCCACACCGTCTTGCCGACCTCGTCGCGCCTGACGCCCCAACTCACGCTGAGCTCCTGCACGACCTGCAGCCCGCTGGGCCGCCGACCCAGCACCGTCGGGGGCAGGACGGGCGAGGCGTCCTTGACGGCGATCGTCATGGTCCCGCCGTAGGACGACAGGACCAGCGTCGGCTCGCCCCTGGCGTGCTGGACGGCGTTGGCGGCCAGCTCGTTCGCGACGACCACGCAGCGGTCCGCGACGACGTCGGCGCCCCAGTCGGCGCAGGCGTCCCTGACCAGCGCCCTGGCGAACCGCGGGCCGGCGACACCGTCGGGCAGGTCCGTCGCGCGCCGGACGCGCTCGGGGCGCTGCGCGAGCGCCGGCAGCGCTGCCGACCTGTCCCGCACCACGGGCACGTCCAGGACCGCCCGGACGGCCCGCAGCTCGTTCCCGACCGAGCCGGAGGCATCGATGATCACCAGCCGGGCCGACGGCCAGCCGCCGGACTGAGCGAGCACGGTCGGGAAGACGGCGACCGAGGCCGCACTGAGGACGCGCACGTCGGTCGCGTCGACGATGACCTGCCCCCGATCCAGGACCGACTTGCGCAGCGCGGCACCGAGGTCCGTCGCCGACCGCAGCGTCAACCCACCGCGGACGGCCATGAGCGTCACGTCGTCGCGGTCATCGACCGACCAGGCCAGCTCCTCCACCACGGCGTACCACCACCTCGTTCGCCGGACATGTCCAGTGTTCCCGTTATTGGCCGGCCAAACCACCTCCGGTCGTTCCTGGCGGCTACCGATTTGCACCGGACCCACCGATGCCGAGCGTCGAGACGGCACCGGCGGCGGCCACACCGGCGCAGACGGCGAACGCCGCCGTGAAGCGCGGGGCCAGCTGGCCGGCCGCGATCAGGGCGGCCGACACCTGTCCCCCCACCCCGCCACCCACCCGCCGCAGCACGCTGTTCATCGCGACGGCGACACCGGTGTCCGTGTCGGCCGCGGTCTCGGTGACGAGGGTGCTGCCGGTGGCGATGCCCAGGCCGGCGCCGACGCCCAGCAGCGCCGACCACGCCACGAGCGGGACGACGCCGCCGCGGTCGGCCGCGAGCCCGGCACCGCTGCCCGCCATGACGAGCAGGCCCAGCCCCAGCGTCGCGCGCACCCCGATCCGGGCCGCCAGCGGATCCGCCAGCGGGCCGGTGACCATCTGCGCGAGCGCGGCCGGCAGCAGGAGCAGTCCGACGGCGACGGGACCAGTCGGCACCGGTCCGGTGCTCAGCAGGTAGGGCACCAGGAAGTAGACGCCGAAGAGGACGTAGCCCAGCCCGACCGTCGCGAGGTTGGTCAGCAGGACCGGGCGGCGGACGAGAAGGCGCACGTCGAGCAGCGGTTCGGCGGCCCGCTGCTCGCGGACGCCCCAGCCGACGAGCGCCAGCAGGCCGGCGAGGCCGACGCCGAGGACGAAGGGAGACGTCCAGCCGCGCGGCGCCCCCTCGGTCAACGCGACCAGTACGAGCGCGAGTCCGAATCCGAGCAGGGCAGCACCCGGCAGGTCGAGCGACGCCTGCCTGCGCGGCTCCCGCACCCCCGGCGCTGCGAGGACCGCGACGACGGCCAGCGCGACGACCCCGGCACCGGACCAGAAGATCCACCGCCAGCCGGCCCCGAGTACCAGCACGCCGGACAGCCCGAAGCCCAAGGTCGTGCCCAGGCCGAAACCGCCGGTGAGGAGGGAGACCCCCCGACCGACACGGTCGGCCGGGAGCACGTCACGGGCCAGCGCGAGGGTCAGCGGGAACACGGCGCCGCCCACCCCCTGCACCGCCCGGAAGATCACCAGCGGCACCAGACCCTGGGACAGCGCCGCGCCGACCGACCCGGCCAGGAACACCACGAGGGACCCGAGCAGCAGCCGGCGGCGGCCGAAGCGGTCGCCCAGCTTGCCGACGACCGGGGTGCAGACCGACGCGGCCACCAGGTAGCCCGAGAGCAGCCAGGCGCTCCACGTCCGCGACGCCTGCAGCTCGTGCTCGATGGTCGGGATGGCCGGGATGACCGCCGTCTGCTGGAAGCCGAACGCGACGACGGACGCAGCCAGCGCGGCCAGCACGAGCGACGGACGCGACCCGGAGCGGCTCCGGCGCCACGCGCTCACGGGTCCAGTCGGATGAGCGCCAGCCCGGTCTCCTCGTCGATCTGCTTGGCGAGATGGGCCGGGGTCTCGGTGACGACGACCTCCAACGTCGGCCAGACGACCAGCCGCTGCACGTGGCCGCCGACGGTCGACCCGTCGCGCGCGCCGAGCACGGCGTGGGCGTGGACGGCCGGCTCGGACCCACGCAACGCGATGTCGCCGACGAGGGTCAGGACCTCGTGCTGCCCGGTGACGGGGATGTCGAGGTACTCGGACGCCGCCGGGTCGAAGTAGGCCAGCGTCGCCTCCCGGACCGCGCCCACCGCGGTCAGCCCGGCTCCGGTGACACCGTTCGCCGCGGCGAACTGAGCCAGTTCGGCCGCGGCGTCGTCGCCCTTGTCCATCACCACCACGAAGGTCCGCAGTCCCCCGGACTCGTGCACCAACGTGCTGCGCATCGTCTCCTCCTTCCCGGGCCCGCCGGGCGCTCAGCCCGTCCGGACCGCCTGCACCGGCTGGGGTGTCGCGTCGAGCGCCTTGCAGTCGGCCACCACGCGGGCCAGCAGGTCGCCCAGCTGTCGATCACGGTCGGGGTCCGGCCGGGACGGCCACTGCCGGGCCATCGTGTCGAAGGCCCACCGCACGACGACGCCGGGCGGCCGCACCGCCTCCCGCGCCAGGCACGCCCACCGCTCGACGGGTCCGCGGCGCGCCGGCCGGGCCGCCAGCGTCCTCGCACTGGCGAGGCGCTTCGTCGCGAACCACGAAAGGGAACGGTTCTGGGCGGCCTCTTCGAGGCAGGCCGCGACGACCGTTGCGGTGACCCGCGCGTCGGTCCGCCTGGTCCCGACGAGGTCGGGCGCGAGCAGGGCGAGCCTGCTGCGGGCCTCCTGGTCGTCCGTGCGGTCGTTGACCCGCCTGGCCAGCGCCGCGAGCGCGGGATGCGTGCACCGTGGGGCGTCGCTGAACCGCTCGCCCGCCAGTACCGAGACGTACTCCATCAAGCAGGCGCCCCACTCCGGGCGCAGGTGTGCGCCCCTGCCCAGCACCGGGATGCCCGGCGGCGACGCGGCGGTGACGTCGGCTCGTTCACGGCTCGTCCGGGTTTTCATCGCATCGCACTCCCTCTCGTCGGATCTGCTCCCGGGCCGCGGCGTGACCGCCGGCCGGGTGGCATCGGAGCCGGCCGTGTCGAGCCGGCGGATCGCGGGTGCCCCCGACCCGGGGGCCAAACCTGACGGGTGACTTGCGTCCGCGTCGGCCGGCCTCACCGCCGCGGGCCCGGTCATGACGCCGGAGGGTCGGACAGCGGAGCGGCGACCCGCTCGTGCGCACCGCCGGCCGACGCCCTGCGCGGGACGGCGTGGACGTACAGCTCGCGCCGGTCCCGCGGTCCCTGCGCGGGCTGGGGCGGGACGGGCAGCTCGTAGCGGACCGGCCGCGAGTGGTCGGCGAGCTGCCGTTCCACGTTGTAGACCCGGGGGAACTTCCAGAGCATCCGCACGAAGTTGGTGCGTCCCCTGGCGAGATGGCCGCCCGCCACGCGCGCGGTCTTGGCCAGCGCCGCGACGCCCAGGTGCTTGCGGGCCAGCACGGCCTGGGTGTCGACCAGCTCCCGGTAGAACTCCCGCAGCGGCAGCCGCGTGGGGAGCACGGCGTGCTGGATGTCGAAGAGGCGGTAGTCCCGTGAGGTCAGCCGGCGGGACTCCGTGTGCCAGATCTCGGTGCCCGGGTAGGGCGTCATCACGCTCAGGTGCACGATCTCGGGCACGGCGAGCGCCCACTCGCGCACCCGCCGGAACTGCGCCGCGTCCCAGTCCGGGTCGACGATCAGGTTGATCGCCACCGTCAGCCCGAGCCGCCGGGCGACCTCCAGCGCGCGGTGGTTGTCGTCCGGGGTGGCACGCTTGCGGAAGCGGTCGAGCCCCTCGGCGTCGAGTGCCTCCATGCCCAGGAACATGTAGTTCAGGCCGAGCCGCCGCCACCGCTCGAACACCTCGGTGTTGCGCAGCAGCACGTCGGCGCGGGTCTCCAGGTAGTAGCGCTTGGCGATGCGGCGCCGCTCGAGCTGGGCCGCGATGGCGTCGCCGTGCTCCGGCCGGATGAAGGCGACGTCGTCCACGATGAACACGCCGGGCTCCCGCACGGAGGCGAGGTCGTCCGCGGCCGCCTCGGGGCTCATCTTCCGGTAGCTGCGCCCGTAGAACGTCCAGGCCGAGCAGAACGAGCAGTCCCACGGGCAGCCGCGGGTGAACTCGACGGACGCCGCCGGGTCGAGGACGCCGATGAAGTAGCGGTTCCGACGCGCGACGAGGTCGCGGGCCGGGAGCGGCTCGTCGATCGACGCGAGCATCCCCGGCGTGGCAGGGCCGACCCCGCCGAGCGAGATCGCTCCCGGCACCTCGGTCGCCGCGCCGTCAGGCAGTCGCTCGAGCAGCAGCGGGAGCGCCACCTCACCCTCGCCCCGCAGCACGACGTCGACGGCCCCGCCGGCCTGGTGGAGCACGTGGCCCGCGATGAACGACACGGCGTGCCCGCCCACGACGACGGTGGCGGCCGGTCTCAGCCGCTTGACGCGGTGGGCGAGGTCGATCACCTCGGGCACGTTGGCCAGGTAGTTGACGCCGAACCCGACGACATCAGGGGCGAACCCGGCGAGGACGCGGTCGAGCTCTCCGGTCGTGTGGGTCTGCAGGTCCAGTAGGCGGACGTCGTGCCCGGCGGCGCGCGCGGCTCCGGCGACCCGCTCGAGCCCGAGCGGTTCCAGCCGGAGGAACAGCTCGGAGTACAGCAGGACGCTGGGATGTACGAACAGCACACGCACGGCTGCCTCCTCGGAAGATGGGCGGAGGGCCGCGGAACGAGCCGCGGCCCTCGGGGGAAAGCCCGCCTACAGCTCGGTCACGATCCAGTCGATCATGACCGCGAGCAGGCACGACGTTGCGCCCAGCAGCAGGCCGATACGAGCTCGCTTGCCCATGTTTCCTCCGTGGTGTCGTCATCGGGTCGGACGCCAAGGGCACTACCCGCGTTTCGGCAGTCGAAACACCAACTCCGCCGTGAATTGCGCGCCGAACTCGCAGGCATCACGCGTCGCCCGCCGGGTAGGCCGGGTGAGGCCTCGGGGCGCCGGGCCGTACCGGGTGAGGAGGTCGGACAACGTGACCATCAGGGCAGGCGGTGGGTCGACAGGCGGTCGCCACCCCGGGCGACCCGTACCAGTACCTCCGCGGCATCGACGCGGAACAGGGCCTTGCCCCGCTCGCAGCGGTCCCGGCGCGCGGCCCGGTCGGTCGTGACACGGTCGAGCGCGGCGGCCAGCGCCGGCTCGTCGTCGACGACGTCGGTGAGGCCCAGCGCTTCGAGCGCGGCGGCGTCGTCCCGGCCGTGCCCGGCGATCGGCCGGAACGTGACGACCGGCACGCCGAGGCACAGCGCCTCCTTGGCGGTCGTCCCGCAGGCGTTGTCGACGACGACGTCGCATGCCGCCATCAGGGCCGCCATGTCGTCGACCCAGCCGAGCACGACGGCGTCCGCGCTGCGGCTCAGCCTCCGCTGCAGGCCAGTGTTGCGACCGGCCACCGCCACGGCCGTCCAGCCGGGACGAGCGGCGACCGCGGCGAGTGCCCGGTCGGCGCCGCCGGCGAACCCGAGCGAGCCGGTCACGACGAGCGCGGCCCGGTCACCCGGGCGCAGGCCCAGCTCACGGCGCTTCGCGACGACGTCCCCTGCGGGGCATCCGCGCGCGAACTCGGGTCGGACGACCGGCCCGACGGGCACCGCCGCCCGGCCCGACCGGCGCCGCACCTCCGCGGCCGCCCGCTCGCTGATCGTCAGCTCGAGGTCGGCCGCCGGGTGGAGCCACAGGTCGTGCACGGCGAACTGGGTGATCAGCGTGACGACCGGCCCGGTCGGCTCCCCACCTGCACGCAGGCGGCCGACCGCGAGCGCCGCGAGGTGGTAGGTCGTGACGGTGACGTCCGGGCGGAACTCCCGCACCACTCGGCGCAGGCCGCGCTCGGCGAGCCGGACCGGCAGCGCCACCCGCTCGCCCGAGCGCTGGCGGGCGAGGAAGAACGTGGAGTAGACCCGCTCGTACAGCCACGGGGCCCGGCCGACCAGGAAGCGGTAGATCGCCGCCAGCCAGCGACCCGTCGGTGCCGGCATGAGGTCGAGCAGGTCGGCCACCACGACCCGGTGCCCACCGGCGACGAGGCGCCGTCGCAGCTCCCGCGCGATCTGGCTGTGTCCGCTACCCATACCCGCGCTCACGACGAGCACCCGGATCCCCGGTTCGGACTCGGACTCGGACTCCATGCCGTCTCCTCCTCGCGCTCCCGCGGGTTCCCGCGGGTCCCGCATCGGGGGTGTCCGGCGCGGCCGGATCGAAACAGGGGGTGAACGCGATGGTCTGCGCGCTCGCCGTGGTGGCCGCCGCGGTCGTCGCGCTGGGCGGGATGCTGCCGGCGCTCGGGCTGATGCTCGCGGGTGTCGTGGCACTGGGGTCCTCGCCGACCGTGACCTCCGCCGGGGCGACCGGATGCGGTGGTCCGACGTGCGGACGGTGATCTCGGCGCTCGCCGCCGTCGGTGCGGGCCTGCTGCTCGCCGCCGGCGGTGTCCTGCAGCAGCGCGCGGCGAGCAGGCGCCCGACCGGGGAACGTCGCTACGCGCTGCATCTGGTCAGGGACCCGGTGTGGCTCGCCGGCATCGCCGGGGCCGTGGCGTCGTACGGGCTGCAGGCCGTCGCCCTCTCCTTCGGACCGCTCTCACTGGTCCAGCCGCTGCTCGTCACGGAGCTGGTGTTCGCCGTCCCCGTGTCGGTCCGGCTGCGGCACCTGCGCCTGGCCAGGCGGGACTGGTTCGCCGTCGTCGCCGTCCTCGTCGGGCTCACGGCCAGCATCGTCGGCGCCGACCCGCACCAGGGCGACCCGCTCCAGCCCTTCCCCGTCTGGGTCGTGCCGCTGATCGTCGTGGGCGTGCTCGCGGCCGTCGGCATCGGCCTGTCCCGGGTGGTCAAGGGCCCGGTGCGGGCCTCGGCGCTCGCCGGGGCCGGCGCGGTGGTGATGGCGATGCAGTCGGCGCTGTACAACGCGACGATCGCCCTGATACCGCGGGTCGGGTTCTGGCCCGTCTTCACGCACTGGCAGCCCTACCTGCTCATCGCGGCGAGCGCGCTGGGCGCGGTCCTGATCCAGGCGGCCTTCCGGGCGGGCCCGCTCGCGGCCAGCACGCCCGTCATCGACTCGATCCTGCCGCTCGCGGCGATCGGGCTCGGACTCGCCATGTTCGGCGAGCACGTCCGCACCTCGCCGCCCGCGCTGGTGGCCGAGGGCGTCGGGGTCGTGCTGCTCCTCGCGGGGATCCTGGCCCTCGACACCTCGCCCGTCGTCCGCAGGGAGGAGCAGATCGAGCGCGCGGAGCGAGCCGACAGCTGACGGCAAGGCAGCGGGACGTTTGCGACCCGCGGCAGGAGGTAGTTCCGCCCGCGACCCCGGGAGACGAGCTGCAGGAGGACGACGTGCGGGTACTGGTGCTCGGTGGGGACGGCTACCTGGGCTGGCCCACCGCTCTCCATCTCTCCGACCACGGCCACGACGTGGCGGTCGTCGACAACCTCGCCCGGCGCGGCTACGACGTCGAGCTCGGCGTCGACAGCCTCGTCCCCCTCGCGCCCCTCGACGTCCGCGTCGAGACCTGGGCGGCCGCCAGCGGCCGCCGGATCGACGTCTTCGTCGGCGACCTGACGGAGGCGGGGTTCGCCGCCGCGACGCTCGCGCGGTGGCGGCCCGACGCCGTCGTGCACTTCGCCGAGCAGCGGTCGGCGCCGTACTCGATGATCGACCGCGAGCATGCCGTGCACACGCAGTACAACAACGTGGTCGGCACGCTGAACCTGCTCTACGCGATCGCCGAGACCGACCCGGACATCCACCTCGTCAAGCTCGGCACGATGGGCGAGTACGGCACCCCCGACATCGCCATCGAGGAGGGCTGGCTCACCGTCGAGCACAAGGGCCGTACCGACCGGGTGCTCTACCCCAAAAGGCCGGGCTCGTTCTACCACCTGTCCAAGGTGCACGACAGCCACAACATCGAGTTCACGTGCCGCGCATGGGGCCTGCGGGCCACCGACCTCAACCAGGGCGTCGTCTACGGCCAGCAGACCGAGCAGACGGCCGCCGACCCCCGGCTGGCGACCCGCTTCGACTACGACGCGGTCTTCGGGACCGTGCTCAACCGCTTCGTCGTGCAGGCGGTGCTGGGGCTGCCGCTGACCGTGTACGGCTCCGGCGGCCAGACCCGCGGCTTCCTCGACGTCCGCGACACCGTCGAGTGCGTCCGCATCACCTGCGAGAACCCCGCCGAGCGGGGCGAGTTCCGGGTGTTCAACCAGATGACGCAGTCCCTGTCGGTCATCGACGTCGCCAAGACCGTCGCGGCGTGCCACCCCGGCCCGGTCGACATCGAACACCTGGAGAACCCGCGGGTCGAGCGCGACGAGCACTTCTACGAGGTGACCCACACCGGGCTGACCGAGCTCGGCCTGCAGCCGCACCTGCTCGGCGACACGCTGATCGAGTCCATGTTCGACATCGCCGCCCGCCACCGGCACCGGGCCGATCCGGCCGCCATCCGACCGACGGTGCGGTGGCGGGCCGGGCGGGCGGGGCCCGCACCGCGCGGCTGAACGCCACCGACGTCCGGGCGCTCGGCATTCGCGCCGTTCCGCCTGGTCGCCGTCCTGGCCCTGGTCGCCGTCCTGGCACAGCCCGGGCGGGCCGGGACGGCCGCCTTCCGACAGGTCAGGTCGGCGGAGCCAGCGGGAAGCGCAGCACCGCGCCCAGGCCGTCCTGCAGGTCCGCGCTCAGCAACGTCGGCGCCGCCGAGTCCGGGCTGTCGTCGAGAGGGTCGTGCCCCAGCACGGCGTCGGGGTCGTCGAGCAGCACCAGCGACGCGTCCGAGCAGGCCGCGGCCCAGATGAGGGCCGGTACCGCGGGGACCTCCGTGGCCTGCTCGACGCCGAGCGCGACCAGCGCGTCGCGGGTCGTCGCGAGCTCGTCCGGCGCGCGACCCGCCCAGACCGTCGCGCCGCCTGCCGCGGCCGGGTCGACGAACAGCGTCTCCAGCGCACGCGCGGAAGCCGCGGTGACGGTTGCGGCGAGGCCGGTCGCGGCGAGCCCGTCGGGCCGGCCGGCCGCCTGGGCGTACCGGGCGAAGGCGGAGCGCCGCTCGTCGGACGCCCACGCGGCGGCGGCGTCGGCCACCGCCGCGTCGAGATCGTCGTCGGTCGCGTTCCCCGGCCGGTCGACCTCCCGGACGATCCGCGCCGAGCGCTCCGGCAGCGCGCTGGCCAGCCGGGCGCGCGACCGGACGTCGCCGGCGACGACCAACAGTCGCGCGCCGCCGGCCCGCACGTGCGCGTCCACGCGCTCCGCGACCGCGGCGGCGTTCTGCCGCCAGGTCTCCTCCACCCGCTCCTGCATCGCCAGGTGCGACCAGCCACCGGCACGGACCTTGTGCAGCGGCTTGCCGCGCCCGCTCACCTGGTCCGCTCCGGTGGCGCCGGGCCCCCGGACCTCGCCGCCCCGCTCGTCGATCCGCACGACCACGGCCGCGACCGGCTCCGGTACCGCGCCGACGAACGCGAGCAGGTCGGGCTGCGCTCCCCACGCGACGCGCTGGGCCGTCGGCGGATCGGGCAGCGGCACGTCCAGCAGGACCGCTGACGTGTCCACCACGATGGCGCGCCCCGCCTCGCCGGCCACCGGTCCGGTGTCCTCCCACGCCGCGTCCACCAGGTCCAGCACGCTCTGCGGCGCACCCTGCCGGGCGAGGTCCTCCCGCACGTCCCTGCGGAGCACCTGCGCCCGGTGCTCGGCGTCGGGCGTTTCGTGCGACACGTCGATGACCACGGTGGCGAACGGTCCGGTGCTCTCGCAGAGGGGACGCAGCCAATCCAGCCGCACGGCGCACTTCCTCCCGGCTCGGGGTCTCTCGGGTCGATCCCGGCCCGGTTACCCCGCCACGAGGCCCGAAAACCCGTTCAGGCCGGGCGCATCGGCCCCCGGTTCTGCAGGCGGTCGTACAGCCACCGTGCGGTCTCCGACGACTCGGTGGCGCACCGCCGGTAGTCCTGGTCGGTGTGGTCGCCGTCGGCCAGTCGGCGCGCCATGACCGCATGTTCCTCGAGCGCGGCGAGGGCCGCCCAGAGCCTGCGCTCGGCCTCGGCGCGCTGCGCCGCCTCCAGCACCTTCGGTGAGAACTGGTGCCCCACGTGGCAGCGGTAGTACGTGACGGAGTCGAGCCCCACCTCGGCGAGGCTCCCGCCGCAGTCCGGGCACGCGAACCGGGTCAGGCTCGTCTCCTCGGCCGACAGGAAGCCGATGTCATCGCTGTCGTACATGTGGTCAGCCATCGACGGTCCTCCTCCCAGGGCGGTCGCCGTTGAGCTCGCGTCACCAGGTCGGTCGCCCTCCTGCCCAGTTCGACGGTCCCTGCGACGATCGCATCCGGCACGGCGCGGCGCGCGGCGCGCGGCATCGACGCGAACGCCGCGTCGTCCGGCTCCTGGACGAGGACCGACCCGCCGGCGTTCGCGACCCGTGCGGCACCGACCGCCCCGTCGTCGAGCATCCCGGACAGTACGGCGGCGACGACGCACGGGCCTGCCCATCGGGCCGCGCTCGTGAACATCACGTCGATGGCCGGCCGCTGGCGGTTGACGCGCGGACCCGTGCTGAGCCGTACCCGCCCGTCGACGACCAGCAGGTGCCGGTCGGGAGGCGCCACGACGATCCGCCCGGTCAGCAGGGGACACCCGTCGACGGCATGCTCAGCGTCGAGCGGCCCGGCGCGGGCGAGGATCTGCGGAAGGCGGCTGCGGGCGGCGGCGCCGATGTGCAGCGTCACCAGCACGCACGCCGGTAGCTGGGCGGGAAGGCCGGCCACGAGCGCAACGGCCGCCTCGACGCCGCCGGCCGAACCGCCCACCAGCAGCAGGCACGTCCGCCCGGTCGGCCGCGCGCGGGTCAGTGTGTCTCCCACCGCCATACGCAAGGTCTACCCCCATACAGCCGCGTTTGCTATCGCGAGGCCGGCTACTTCGCGACGCGCTCGCCGTCCCGGCCGGCGGCCGCCCTCGGCGCCGGGCGGCCGGCCCGACGGCGGAGGAACTTCTCGGACCGGGCAGGGTTGGGGCCGGAGCGGGTGGGCACCCCCCGCCATGGCCACGACACCGCCCGCGAGTCCCCTCGGCGACGCCCGCCACGCGCGGGGTGGCCGCCGCGGACTCGCTCATCAAGGCGATCCTCGACACCCGCGACCCGTCGACCGAAGGCGTGTTGGTGCTCGACGCGCAGATTGCGCTGCTGTGCGAGCGGGCGCGCAGCACACACCCCCGGTTCGCCCACCTGGCTGCGGCGTACCGGGACGAGGTGGACCTGCTGCTCGAGGTGCGCTACTGGCTCACGGGTCCGCCCGCGGCCGGCTGACCGGGCACTCGTCCCGGGCGCCGACAGGGTCGTCGCCCGGCTGCGCCAGCGCCGTCGGACGGGCGCCGGCCGTCCGAGGTTGGGTGCGCCGGGCGCGGGTAGGCCCCGCCCGTGAACCGACGGAGGTACCCCCGCGACGTGCCCGACACGCTGCAGCCCCACGCGTTGGAGCCGGAAGAGCCGCAGGACGACGACCCGACCGACGCCGGCGACGCCGGCGTGGGCGAGGACCCGGGTCCGGCCCGCCACCCTGGCCGGGACGCCACGGACGGGAGGTCCTCGCCGGCTCCCGACGGCTGACCCCGCGCCGGCGTCGGCGGGGAACCGTGCCGGAAGTCGGCGGTTGACGCGCCCCCGGCCGGGAACGCGATGTCCATGGCATGGAACAAGCGCGCCGACATGACCGTGCACGAGCAGGACCCCTACAACGCCGAGCCACCGCGGGCCGCGCTCGCCGCGGGCCCGCTGACCCCGACCGACACCTTCTACGTCCGCAACCACGGCCCGGTCCCGGAGACGCCGACGGACTGGCGCCTGCACGTCGGAGGCCTCGTCGACGAGCCCGGCTCGTGGACGCTTGCGGGCCTGCGGCACGAGTTCCGCACCCACGAGACCGTGGCGACGGTGCAGTGCGCGGGCAACCGCAGGGCGGGCTACCTCGGCGTGCGCGACATCCCGGGCGAGGACCCGTGGGGCCCCGGCGCGACCGGGACCGCGATCTGGACCGGCCTGCGACTCGCCGATCTCCTGCGCCGGACCGGCCTGCGACCCGGCGCCGCCCATGTCGCGTTCACCGCGGCGGACACCTCCGACCTCGCGACGCCGCCACAACCCTTCGGCGGCTCCATCCCGCTGGCCAAGGCCACCGCGGACGAGGTGCTGCTCGCCTGGGCGATGAACGGCGAGCCGCTTTCCCCTGTACACGGCGCCCCCCTGCGCGCCGTCGTCCCGGGCTGGATCGGCGCGCGCAGCGTGAAGTGGCTCGAGCGGGTCGACGTCCGCGCGGAGCCGTCGGACAGCTGGTTCCAGGACGTGGCCTACCGGATGCTCCCGCCGGACGCCCGACCCGGTCCCGGCGCGGGGTTCGCGCTCGGTCCGATCGCCCTGAACTGCGACGTCCTGCAGCCCGACGACGGCGCGGAGCTCGCCGTCGGGCCGCAGCCGGTCCTGGGCTACGCCCTCGCCGGCGGCGACCGCGGCGTCGCCCGGGTCGACGTGTCGGTCGACGGCGGCCGGACGTGGGTCCAGGCCGACCTCGGCATGGACCAGGGCCCCTGGGCGTGGCGGCTGTGGCACGCGCTCGTCTACCTGCCCTCGGGATCCTCGACCATCACCGCCCGCGCATGGGACACCGCGGCGGCGGCCCAGCCGGAGGACCCGGCCCCGCTGTGGAACCCGAAGGGCTACGCGAACAACTCCTGGGCCCGGATCGCGGTGAGCGCCCGGTGAGCCGCCGCCGGCCGGTCACGTCCGGCCGACCTGCCGGGCGGGCCGACGCCAGCGCACCCTAGGTGGCTGGTGTTTTTCGCGTGTCGCTGACCCGCCCCATGCCTGGCCTCGGCGAGAATGATCAAGTGACGTTGGGGCGGGCTGATCGTCAGGGTGATCTGTTCGACGAGGCGGCTCGGTTCTGTGAGGAGTCGCTGCCGGAGAACTCGATCTACCGGTTCCTGGCGCGGGAGCGGGACCGGTTGTTCCCCGATGAGCTGTTCGCGGACCTGTTCTGCGACCGGGGTCGGCGTTCGGTGCCGCCGTCGGTGGTGGCCGCGGTGATGGTGTTGCAGCGCCTGGGTGGGTTCTCGGACCGGGAGGCGGTCGAGCAGTACAGCTTCGACGCGCGCTGGCGGTATGCGGCCGGGGTCGGCGGCTACGCCGGCTCGGGTGCGGGGGCCGGCGGGTTCGTGCACACCGTGTTGGTGGACATGCGCGCGCGGCTGCGCCGCTCGTCTCGCCCTGACCGGATCTTCGAGGTGGGCCTGGCGGCGGCGGCCGAGGCCGGGCTGGTCGGGCGGCGGCGGGTGTTGGACTCGACCCCGCTGTATGACGCGGTGGCCACGATGGACACGATCACGTTGATCCGCTCGGCGGTGCGCGGGCTGCTCGGGGTCGCCGCCGCTGCGGACGCCGACCTGGCCGCGCAGCTGCGCGGCGCGCTGAGCAGCGGGGACGACTACGCCGGCAGCGGCAAGCCGCAGATCGACTGGGACGACCGGGCCGCCCGCGAGGAGTTGATCGACTCCCGGGCCCGGGAGGGGTATGCGCTGCTGGCCCTGCTGGATGGCCGCGAGCTCGCCGAGCCGGTCACCGAGGCCGCGACGCTGTTGGCGACGGTGCTGGGCCAGGACCTGCAGACCAGCCCGGATGGGGTGTTGCGGATCGCCCGCCGCGTCGCGAAGCGATCGGGTGATCTCCACCGTGGACCCCGAGGCCCGGCACGGGCACAAGACCGCCGCGCGCGGGTTCGACGGCTACAAGGGCCACGCCGCGATCGACCCAGACACCGAGATCATCACCGCGACCACGGTCACCCCGGGCAACGCCGGGGATGCCGGCGTCGCCGAGGACCTCGTCGCCGACCTGCTCGACGACACCGCCGACGACACCGCGGCGAGCGACAGCAGCCGGTCGACAGCAGCCGGTCGACACAGCCGTCGACACCGCGAGCCAGCAGCAGCCGCAGCAGCCGGTCGAGCCGCAGCAGCCGGTCGAGGCCAGCGCGGGAGCGGTCGAGGACACCGAGGAGCCGTGCGTGTACGGCGATAACGCCTACGGCACCGGTGAGTTCCACGACCGGCTGCAGCGGGCCGGGATCACCGACCGCTGCAAGACCCAGACGCCACCGCGGCGGGCGGGTTGTTCAGCAAGGATCGGTTCGACATCGACCTGGGCGCCGACACGGTGAGCTGCCCGGCCGGGATCACCGTTCGGATTCACCCGGCCCAGCCGGCGGCGGCACCGCCTACTTCGGGTCGGCCTGCACCGGCTGCCCGCTGCGCGCCCAGTGCACCAGCGCCGCTGGCGGGCGCACGGTGTCGGTCGGCCCGTACGAGCAAACCCTCACCGACGCCCGGGCCCGCCAGACCGACCCAGCCTGGGTCGCCGACTACCGCGGCACCCGACCCAAGGTCGAACGCAAGCTCGGGCACCTTATGCGGCGCAAGCACGGCGGGCGACGAGCCCGGGTTCGCGGCACCGCTCGTGTCGAGGCCGACTTCCGGCTGCTGGCCGCCGCGACCAACCTGGCGAGGATGGCCGTGCTCGGGGTGCGCGGAACTACCCAGGGATGGGCGGTAGCGGCCTGACCAGCACCAACAGAACTCGAACCCGGGCTCGACCCCGCCCAGGAGCGGACGACCCAGGCGCCCACACGGTTCAGCCGAACCGCCTCCACGTCCCAGCCCGGCCCGCGTGGGAGCCCGTATCGCCCACCCAACCGGCAGAGCCCACACTCGTATCAGCCGTTCGACACCAGCCACCTAGACGGTATGGAGGTCCGGGGCTGGGGCCTCCATACCGTCTAGCCCCCCGGCCCGTGCCCGGCCGGCACCGCGCGGTCGTCCCCCTCGCATCCGGCGTCGCCCGGCACGGTCGCGGGTCCCCAGCCGAGCGCCAGCAGGAGGTTGATCCGCGCGTCGGGCTCGTCCAGTGCCGGGCCGAACAGCTCCCGCAGACGCCCGACGCGGTAGCTGACCGTCTGCGGATGCACGTGCAGCTCCGCGGCGATCGCCTTGCGGTCGCCCATGTGCCGCAGCCACGACAGCAACGTCTCCATCAGCCTCTCCCTGGTGGTCGAGCTCAGGCCCTCCATCGGGGACAGGCAGCGGGAGCGCAGCGCGGCGAGCAGCTCGTCGTCCTGGTGCACGAGGATCGTGTCCAGGTGGTCGTCGAGGAACAGCGGGTCGTCGCGGATCCCCCGCACCCGCGCGATACGGACCGAACGCGCGGCGAACCGCAGCGCGGCGGGCAGCCCCTCGAGCGGGACGGCCGGGCTGACGACCGTGCCCGCCCCGCTCAGCACCGCGGCGATCCGCCCGCGTTGCCCCGGGCCGTCCGGGTCGGGCACGATCGCCACCCGCGTGTCGCCGTGGCCGGTGTGCAGGGTTCCCGCCGGCAGCCGCGACATCACCTCCCTGGCGATGTCGTTGTCCGGGTCGGCGAGCACGATCGCGGCCTGCCGCGGCAGGCGCCACCGGGCCGCGCGGGCCGCGCGGACGATCGCGGCCCGGTCGGCGCGATCGGTCAGGAGCAGCCGGGTCAGCTCCCCGCGGAGCCCCTCCTGCGCGGCCGGCGAGTCGGCCTGCTCGAGGCTGTACCCGTTCAGCGAGTGTGCAGACAGCCTGCCGACGACGGCGAAGACCACCCGGGCCAGGCGCGTGCAGACCTCGATCGACACCCCCCGCTCGACCGCGACGTCGCTGACCACGCGCCAGAGCACCAGAGCACCCGTCTGGTAGGCCGCGACCAGCCCGGTCACGTCATGGCCGTCGCGGCGGTGGACACGGCCGATCTCCTCGAACAGCGACTGCTCGATGCCCTTCGGCGTGGCCTGGCGGCCGGACCGGGCCTCCTCCACCAGCCGCAGCACGAACCCGGGCGCCGCCGCGACCACCTCGTCGTGTGCCTCCGCCAGGAATGCCGCGTAGTCCGGCTGGTCGGCGGACAACCGGTGCCGCACCTCCGCAAGCACCGCCGGGATGCGCGCGACGACCGCCGCACCGATCTCGGCGTACGGGTCGGCGCAGGGATCCGCGCAGGGGTCCGCGCAGCGGTCCTCCTCGGTCGTTCGTGTCATCTCGCCTGTCACCTCTCGGCTCACGTCCCACCTCGCGGCAGGTCGGCGGCCACACTCGGGCCGGCTGTCGCTGCACCCGCTACCCGCGGTCGCGGCACCTATGCGAAGCAAGAGCGGATCGGCTGGCGGCCGTCAGCTGCCGGGACGTGACAGCGCGGAACGTGACAGCGCGGAACGTGACAGTGCGGGACGTGACAGTGCGGGCACCGACTCGTCGACGCGAAGGCTGTCCGCGGGCACGCCGTCTCACCGGTGACCCCGAATGCCGGCGCACCGGCACGAGGCGCCACGGGTCGCGCCACTGACGAACGCGGTGGCCGACGGGCCGGCGCGCGCCATCCCGATCCGGGGTGGCTCCGCGGTCTCCTGGTCAGCCGCCTCGCGATCCGGCTGGCGCATCCCGGACGCTGACCACTCGGCCGGAGCCGTTCACGCGCTCGCGACGTCGCCCGTCACCCGAGCTGCCTGCTCCCTCACCGGAACCGAGGACCGACGCGACGGTGCCGGCGCCCGGCCGCTGCCCAGGGTCCGCGGCGGTCATGCTGGCCAGCAGCGGGCGGAGCGGGTCCGGCAGGCTGTCCGGGACGACCGGCGCCCGCGACAGCCGCGCCACGGCGGACTCGACGAGGCCGCCCGTGTACTCCCGGTGCCCGACGACGGCCTCCAGCAGGACGAGGCCCAGCGCGTACACGTCCGCGGGGGGCCCGACGTGGGAGCCGCGGACCTGTTCGGGCGCCATGTACGCCGCCGTCCCGACGATCTCGCCGGTCGGCGTCTCCCTGGCCGCGTCGAGTGCCCTCGCGATCCCGAAGTCGCTCAGATGGGCCGCCCCGGCGCGGTCGAGCAGCACGTTCGCCGGCTTGACGTCGCGGTGCACGAAGCCGTTGCGGTGCACGACGGACAGCGCGGCGGCCAGCCGGGCACCGATGCGGGCCGCCGTCGCCGCCAGGAGCGGCCCTTCGACGAGGACGTCGGCCAGGGACGGCCCCTCGACCAGCGTCATCGCGACGAAGCAACCGTCGTCGACGACGCCGTGGTCGAGCACGTCGACGAGCGCCGGATGGCTCAGGGCGGCGGACATCTCGCACTCCCGACGACCGCGGGCGACCTGCCGCGGGTCGCCCCGGCGGAAGAGTTTGACCGCCACGAGGCGGTCGGCGAACCGGTCCCAGGCCCGGTGCACCCGCGCCGAGCCGCCGCGGCCGATGACCGGCCCGAGTACGTAGCGGTCCGCGACGGTCACGGTCCCCTCCGGCATCCCGTCTCACCCCCCTCGCACGACCGGTACACGGCGGCGGCCTAGGCGGCGGGCCGGCTCGCCGGCCCGGCGCCGGTCGCCGGGGGCGCGGCCGTCAGCAGGTGGTCGACCAGCCGCATCACCAGCCGGCCGCCGCCGAGCCGGTAGCCGAACTGTTCCCAGGCCAGCACCTCCTCGGCGAGGACCTCGCCGACAGGTCCGGGATAGAGCCGGTTGGCCCGGAAGGCGGCCGCGCGCAGCCGCATCCTCTCGTGGTGGTCCATGGGGACCGTGGTCATCGCGACGCACCTCCAGGAGTGTGGTGACGGGCAGGGGTGCCCGTTGAGACCGGGTTCACACGTCGGGTCCGGTCCGGCCGCGGAAAGCGGGGTGTTCGGTTCCCGGCGGGCGCGGTCCGCGGCCGCGCGCGGGGTCGTTCGAGCCGGCGCAGGACGGGTAGCCCGCAACCATGCGTGCTGCGACGTACTCCCGCACCGGACCCGCCCACGACGTGCTCGCCGTCCGGGACGTCGACCGGCCCGAGCCGGGCCCGGACGAGGTCCGGGTGCGGATGCGCCTCTCGGCGGTGAACCCGACGGACGTCAAGACCCGCGACGGGTCCACGCCCCGGCCCGTCGACGGGTTCACCGTGCCCCACCAGGACGGTGTCGGCGAGATCGACGCCGTGGGGTCGGACGTCGACGACGTCCGGGTCGGCGAACGGGTGTGGACCTACCTCGCGACGGCCGAGATCGGGGCCGGAGCGGGGTCGGCCCCGCGGTGGGGTACGGCGGCGCAGTGGTGTGTCGTGCCCGCCGAGCAGGCCGTGCCCCTCGCGCCCGGGGTTCCCGACGAGCTCGCCGCGGCACTCGGCGTCCCCGCTCTGACGGCCTACCAGTGCCTGTTCGCCGACGGCCCGCTCGACGGCCGGCCGGTGCTGGTCGCCGGCGGGGCGGGAGCCGTCGGGCACTTCGCGATCCAGCTGGCGCGCTGGGCCGGGTCGCCCGTAGTGGCGACCGCCAGCGCGGGCAGCGCCGAGGCGGCGCTCGCCGCCGGCGCGGCCGCGGTCGTCGACTACCACGCGGCAGACGCCGCCGAGCGGATCCGCGCGGCGGCGCCCGACATCGGCCGGGTCGTCGAGGTCGCGCTCGGGCCCAACCTCGAGCTGGACCTGGCCGTGGCCGGCCCGCACGCCACGATCGTGGCCTACGACGCGGGCGGCGACGACCCGGTGCTCCCCGTCCGCCGGTGCATGGCGGCCAACCTCTCCCTCCGCTTCGTCCTGCTCTACGGCGTGCCGCGCGCCGCGCTCCGCACGGCGGTCGACCAGGTCACCGCGGCGATGGGCGACGGGGCGCTCACCCCGCTGCCCGTGCGGCGGTTCGCCCTCGACGACGTCGCCGCCGCCCACGAGGCCGTGGAGTCCGGCTCCGGGAGCAAGGTGCTGGTCGAGCTGGGCTGAGGCGGCCGGGCCTCCTGCCTACCGTCGGCGGACCGGGGACCCGCCGACGAAGCTGCGGGCAACCGGGACCTGACGGGACGGCTGGACCGGCGTCGACCGGGTACCCGACGCCGGTGAACGCAGAGCACCCACAGCCGACCGGGCGGCCCGACAACGGGGACGGACCCGGCCGCGATGCCCGCAACCCCACCGAGATCCCGTCCCGCGGCTGGTGGCAGGTCACCCGCCGCGCCTTCAAGGAGGCGAGCGCCGACCACGTGCCGATGCTCGCCGGGGGCGTCGCCTTCTTCGCCTTCCTCGCCGTCTTCCCGGCGATCATCGCCGCGATCACGCTCTACGGCCTGGTCGCGGACCCCACGACCGTCGCCGCGCAGGCCCGCTCGTTCACCGCGGCACTGCCCCAGTCGGCGCAGCCGCTGGTCGCCGGCCAGATCACCCAGGTCACCCAGGGCAGCGGGGGCGGCCTCACCATCGGGCTGGTGGTCTCGCTCCTCGCGGCGCTGTGGAGCGCGTCGGGCGGCGTGAGCAACCTCATGCAGGCCGTCAACATCGCCTACGACGAGGACGAGTCGCGCGGCTTCCTCAAGCTGCGCGGCACCGCCTTGCTGCTGACGCTCGGCGCCATCGTGTTCGTCCTGTTGACGCTGGCGCTGGTGGCCGTCGTCCCCGTGCTGCTGGGCGCGTTGGCGCTGGGCCCGGCGGCGACCGTGATCGCCCAGGTCGTCCGGTGGGTGCTGCTCGTGCTCGTGCTGGTCGTCGCGCTGGCGGTCGTCTACCGGCTGGCGCCGGACCGTGACGCGCCCCGGTTCCGGTGGGTCAGCGTCGGGGCCGTCGTCGCGACCGTGCTGTGGATCATCGGCAGCGTCGTGTTCAGCCTCTACGTCAACAACTTCGGCCGCTACGGCAACACCTACGGGGCACTGGCCGGCGTCGTCGTGCTGCTGCTGTGGCTGTATCTGACCAGCTATGTCGTCCTGCTCGGTGCGGAGATCAACGCCGAGGCGGAGAAGCAGACCGCGCGCGACACCACCCAGGGCGAGCCGGTGCCCCGGGGGGAGCGCGGGGCGGTGGCGGCCGACGAGGTCGTCGACGAACCCGCACCGTCCCGGCAACGCTGATTGATCAGGGAGCACGGCTTGATCAGGGAGCACGGCGCCCCTGGCCGGCCTGTGGTGTGCTGGAGCCGACCCACGTCCCGAGCAGTGCGGAGGTAGCCGAGCATGCCCGTCGAGACGGTGGACGTCGTCGTGATCGGGTTGGGGCCGGGCGGCGAGGACGTCGCCACCCGGCTGGCCTCGGCCGGGCTGACGGTCGTGGGGGTCGAGGCCCGCCTCGTCGGCGGCGAGTGCCCGTACTACGCCTGCGTGCCGACGAAGATGATGATCCGGGCGGCCGACGCGCTCGGCGAGGCCCGCCGCGTGCGCGAGCTGGCCGGCGACGCGCAGGTGCGGCCGGACTGGGCGCCGGTCGCCGCCCGGATCCGGGCCGAGGCCACCGACGACTGGGACGACGCCGTGGCTGTCGAGCGGTTCCAGAAGTCCGGCGGCCGGTTCGTGCGGGGCCGGGCGAGGATCACCGCGCCCGGCGCGGTCGCCGTCACGACGCCGTCCGGCGAGCGGACGTTCCGGGCCACCCGGGGCGTCGTCCTCAACCCCGGCACCGAGCCCGCCGAGCCGCCGGTCGACGGCCTCGCCGGGACCCCGTACTGGACCAACCGCGACGCCGTTGCCCTCGAGCAGGTGCCCGGCTCGCTCATCGTGCTGGGCGGGGGCCCGGTGGGCTGCGAGTTCGCGCAGGTCTTCGCCCGCTTCGGCGCGGACGTGACGTTGGTGGAGATGGCGGAGCGGCTGCTGCCCGGCGACGAGCCCGAGGCCGCCGCCGTGCTGGCCGAGGCCTTCCGGGCCGAGGGCATCCGGGTGCGCACCGGGGTGTCCGCCGACCGCGTCGAGCACGGCCCCGACGGGTTCACGGTGCACCTGGGCGGAGAGGCGGTTGGCGCCCGGCAGCTCCTGGTGGCCGCAGGCCGGCACACCGACCTCGCGGCGCTCGGCGTCGGCGCCGTGGGCCTCGACGAACGGGGCCGCACCATCCCCGTCGACGAGCGGCTGCGCGCGGCCGAGGGCGTCTGGGCCGTCGGTGACGTCACCGGGCACGGCGCGTTCACCCACATGTCGATGTACCAGGCGCGCATCGCCGCAGCCGACATCCTCGGCGACGGGGACGAGACGGCGGACTACCGCGCGGTGCCCCGGGTCACGTTCACCGATCCCGAGATCGGGGCGGTGGGGCTCACCGAGGCCGGCGCGCGGGAGCGCGGCCTGCGCGTGCGCACGGGCGTCGCCGAGCTGCCCGGCACCGCGCGCGGATCGATCCACAAGGTCGGCAACACCGGTCTGGTCAAGCTCGTCGAGGACGCCGACCGGGGAGTCCTCGTCGGCGCCACCTCGGCCGGGCCGGCCGGCGGCGAGGTGCTCGGCGCGCTCGCCGTCGCCGTTCACGCCGCCGTCCCCACCGCCCGGCTGCGAACGATGATCTACGCCTACCCCACGTTCCACCGGGCCATCGAGTCGGCGCTGGCCGACCTGGCCGGCTGACCGGTTCGCCGGACCGGCAGCACAGCGGCTGCCGGAGCGGCGTTGCCGGCGGCGCCGCTGTCCCGGATCTCGACGCCGCGGCGGACGCCGCCGCGGTCGAGGACGGCGCGGCCGTCGCCACCGTCGCACGGCCGAGGCCGCCTGGCGTCGTGAGTCGGGTGAGTCGGGCGAAGGAGACGCCAGCCGACAATGTTCGGACCCTGTCTGGCGGCGACCTGACGATGCGGCGTGGCGGCGCCCGTCCGGGTTTTGGCGGGCTTCCTCGTGGCCACCCACCCAGACGACAGTGTGCCGACCCCGACGGGCGGCATCCGTCGTCTCGAGGAAGGACAACCATGGCAACCAACGGAACGGGCGGCCGCTCGGACCAGGAGTTCTGGCGGTCGCACACCTCGATCTCGCTGTCCCCGATCGCCGCTCCGTCGATCCTGGGACTGTTCGGCTTCGCCGCGTCCACCTTCGCCGTCGCGGCCAACCTCGCCGGCTGGTACGGCAACAGCACGACCACCCTGCTGGTACTGGCCCCGTTCGTCTTCGCCTTCGGCGGCATCGCCCAACTGCTCGCCGCCATGTGGGCCTACCGCGCACGCGACGGACTGGCCACCGGCATCCACGGCGCCTGGGGCGCCTACTGGATCGCCTACGGCATCTACCAGCTGTTCGTCGCCATCGGGATAGCACCCGGTGCGTCCACGCCGGCCGGAGCGGTCCCGTTCGGGTACTGGTTCGTCGGCCTGGCGGCCATCACCTGGACGGGCGTGATCGCCGCGGCCGCCGAGAACGCAGCCCTGGTCTCGGTGCTGTCCACCCTCGCCGGCGGCTCGACCGCGCTGGCGATCGGGCTGATCGGGGGCTTCGGCCTCGCCACGACCATCGGCGCCTACATCCTCATCGCCTCCGCCGTGCTCGCCTGGTACACCGGCAGCGCCATGATGCTGCAGGCCACCACCGGCCGCGTCGTGCTGCCCGTCGGCGATCGACCTGCCCGGCGGCCGGGCCAGCCCGCGACCGACCCGATCGAGTACTCGTTCGGCGAGCCCGGTGTCAAGGTCGGCCAGTAGGAGCTCACGCGAGCCCTGCACCGCCGGCGGACACCACTCGGGCCACCGGCGGCGCAGGAGCCCGGCCGGTCGGGGACCCGGTACCGGGGCCCCGGCCGGGTCGCGACCGCACTCGGTTCTGAGGGCCCTGTCCAGCGCAGTCGGAGAATGATGACCCTTCCCGTACGGAACCACGAGAGCCCGGACCGGACGGCACGTCCGTCGGGCCGGACCAGGCACGGCACAGAAGGCGTCAACGCGTACGCGCACCTCGCACCTCTGTTCAAAGAGCTCAACGACCTGCCGGCCGGCAGTGTCCGACGGCTCGAGGTCCGCGCGAAGCTGGTGTCCGGCTACCTCCCGGTCGTCCGGCACATCGCCCGCCGGTTCGCGGGCCGCGGCGAGCCCGAGGACGACCTCGTGCAGGCGGGCACGGTCGGGCTCATCGGCGCCGTCGACCGCTTCGATCCCGAACGGGGGCTGGACTTCCTGTCCTTCGCGGTCCCGACCATCACCGGGGAGATCCGCCGGCACTTCCGCGACCACACCTGGGCCATGCATGTTCCGCGCCGGCTAAGGGACATCCAATCGACGATCAACGCCGCCGTCGGACCACTGTCCCAGGAGCTGGGACGGGCGCCGCGCCCCTCCGAGATCGCCGCCCGGCTCGACGTGCCCGTCGAGGACGTCCTCGACGGTCTGTACGCCCAGCAGGCCTACCGCAACGACTCGCTCGACCGAGCGGCGGGCGAGAGCGCCGTGCCGCTGTCCGAGCGCCTCGGGACGCTCGACCGTGACCTGGAGATCGTCGAGTTCCGCGAGGCGCTGTCGCCGCTCATCGCGCAGCTGCCCGAGCGGGAGCGAACGATCCTCACCCTGCGGTTCTTCGGCAACCGGACCCAGTCCCAGATCGCCGAGGTCATCGGAGTGTCGCAGATGCACGTGTCGCGTCTGCTCGACCGCACGCTCAGGCAGCTGCGTGAGAGCCTCACCGCCGACCGGTGACGCCCGGCTGGTCCCTACCCGGCAGGACCGGTCCCGGTGCGCCGCACGCCGGCCACGCTCGCCGTGCGTGGGCCGCAAGGGAACGCGCGTTTCGGCCGGAGGCGCGCGGGTAACGACCGACCCGGGACCGATCCCGGGGTGACGCCCTCGCGGAGGGACGGAGGCGAGGATGGCGAACACGAGTTGGCGCATTCCGCGCAGTCGGGGGGCGATGTCGGGCCTGCTGCTCGTCCTGCTCGGTGCGTGGGGTGCGCTGGCAGCCGTCATCGGCCCCGTGTTCGGCTACGCCTTCGGCCCCGACCTGGCGTGGACGATGACGACGGGCCGGTGGATCCTGCAGGTCCTTCCCGGTGCGGCGGTCGTGGTGGGCGGGCTCTTCGTCCTCGCAGCGGGCGACCGCGTCAGCGGGCTGCTCGGCGGAGCGCTGGCCGCGGCCGCCGGCGCGTGGTTCGTCGTCGGGCAGGTGTTCAGCGGACTGTGGAGCACGGCGGGCGACCTGCAGGGCGCGCCGTTGGGCACGCAGGCGCACGCCGTCGTCGAGCAGATCGGGATCTTCTCCGGTCTCGGTGTCGCGGTCGTCTTCGTCGCCGCGCTGGCCATCGGCCGCTTCACGGCGCCCGGCGCTCGCGACGGGCAGGCGGTCGAGGAGGAGCGCGAAGCACGGCTGCGTCGGCATCGGGCGCACCGCACCGCGGCCACCGTGCCAGGACCGGGACCGACGGGTCTGCCGGGGCCCTCCGATCCGCGAGATTGACCGCCGCGGGTTCGGGTAGTCAGGACGAACCGGAAACCGGATACGGCCAGAGGATGGAGGCTGCCGTGCCCGACGCCATCGCAACCGTCCCGCTTCGGCAGGGGTTCCGAGCACGCGACCGCGCCCGTCCCGACGTCCGAGCCACCGGGCCGCTGGCCGGGTCGGCAGAAGGAGGGGACGGGCGGCCGTGAGAGGGGGACACGATGAGCGACGGAGAAGCCGTGCCCACCTTTCGAGCGGACGGCGCCTGTCGCACCTCGTCACGCAGCTGGACGCCACCCGACAGCACGCCGCCGTCGACGACGCTTCCGACCCGTCCCCGTCCGACGCAGGTCAGAGGACCCGCATCGGTGACGCCGCGGCGGCCGGACCGGCCGACCCGACAGGCCCTCCACACCCTGACCGGTCAGCCTGCGCCGCGCTGCAGGCGGCACTGCTGCCCACGACCCTGCCCATCCTGCCGGCCGTGGACCTGGGCGCGGCGCACCGGTCCGCCGCAGGCGTAGCGGCGGGCGGGGAGTGGTTCGACGCCGTCGTCCGCGAGGACGGCATGGTCGGGCTCACGGTGGGCGACGTGGTGGGCCGGGGCATCGCGGCTTCGGCGACGATGGGCCAGCTCCGTGCCGTCGCCCGGCATCTTCTCGCGGAGGGCGCCTCGCCTGCGGCAACGCTCTCTCGGCTCGACCGCTTCGCCCGGACACTTCCCGCAGCCCGGGGCGCCATGTTGTGCGTCGCCGTCCTCGACCCGGCCACCGGGGTCGTGGAGTACTGCACCGCCGGGCATCCCCCACCGCTCGTCGCCACGCAGGACGGCCCCGGCGGCCGCTACCTGCCCCCGTCCGGCACGGGTCCGCTCACGACCGGCGCCGGCTACCGCGACAGCCGGGAAGTCCTCGACGACGACGGCATCCTCCTGCTGTACACCGATGGTGTGGTCAACCGGCCAGGGCTCCATCCGGCCCGGTGGGCGTCGGAGCTGGCCGCCGCCGTCGCACGGGCCGTGACGGAGTCGATCGACGCCGAGGGCCACGGCCGCGCCGTCGGGGCGCAGCAGCTCTGCGACCGATCACTGCAGCTCCTCCCCGGGGCCCGCGGGTTCAGCGACGACGCGGCGATGGTGGCCGCGTGGCGACACCCGCGGGTCGGGCGACTCGAGCTCGCTCTCCCGAACCTGTCGCTGGCCGTCTCGACGGCACGCGGTGCGCTCGGTGCCTGGTTCTCCGCCCTGCGTGTCGACTGCCTGACCGCAGCCGCCTTCCAGCACGCCGTCGGGGAGGTCGTCACCAACGCGGTCGAGCACGCGCACCCCGACGAGCCAGAAGGCGGGCGGATGATCGACGTCGCGGTCGAGCTGTACCCCACCGGCATGGTGGCCATCGACATCGCCGACGACGGTCACTGGTGCGACCGCCGGCCGGCACCGCACAGCGGCATGGGCCTGGTCATGGCCTCTGATGTCGTCGAGCGGCTCGCGGTGGAGCGCACGCCGTCGGGCACCACCGTCCACATCCGTCATCCCCTGACGAGACCGGTGACGGCGGTCTTCCCCGCCGCTGGACCAGGCCCGGTGTACGCCGTCGACGGCGGACCGTTCATGGCGGCACTGACCAGCCTGGACGACTCGGACGCAGTGCTGGTCGTCAGCGGCCCGGTCGACACCGCCACCGCACCGCAGCTGCGCGACCAGATGCTGTCGGCGACGGCGGGTGGCACCCGCTCCCGCGCGGTCGATCTCGCCCGGGTGACCTACCTCGACAGCGCCGGGATCCACGTCCTGCAGCAGGCCAGCCGGCGCAGCGCGCTCCACGGCGAGGCGTTGCGGCTGCTCGCGCCGGCCGGCAGCCCGGCGCACCATGTGCTGACGATGGCCGGCATCGTGACCTCGTCCGAGCTGCCCCTCGGCCGCTAGAGCGCGTCCTCGTGCGGCGTCACGCGGCCACCTCCCGCTGGATCTCCTCCAGCGACCGGTCCTTGGTCTCGGGCACGGCACGGTAGAAGAAGGCGAACGACACGACGCCCAGCGCCGCGTAGAGCCAGAAGGTGCCGGGCCGGCCGATCCCGCCGACCAGCTGGAGGAAGAAGTAGGAGACGACGAAGTTCGCCGCCCAGTTGGCGATCGTGGCCACGCTCATCGCCCTGCTGCGCACCCCCAGCGGGTAGATCTCGCTGATCATCAGCCAGAACACCGGTCCGAGACCGACGGCGAAGGAGGCGATGAAGACCAGCAGGAAGATCAGCGCGAGGACCGGCACGGCCTGCAGGGCGGGCAGCCGGAACCACAGGCCGAGCCCGACCAGCGCGAGGATGCAGCCCGCCGTGCCGGTCAGCAGCAGGGGGCGGCGCCCGAAGCGGTCGAGCAGCAGGATCGCGACGACGGTGAACACGACGTTGGTGATGCCGACGGAGACCGCCTGCAGGACCGACGAGCTCGCCGAGAGGCCGGTGTACTGCAGGATCGTCGCGGAGTAGTAGACGACGGTGTTGACGCCGATGATCTGCTGACCGATCGCCAGCGCCAGCCCGACCAGCATGAGCGGGCGCAGCGGCCGCCGGAACAGCCGGCGCAGACCCACCTCGGAGGACCGCTCGACCGCCTCGCGGATGTCGTCGACCTCGCCGTCCACCGCCTCGTCGCTCCGGGTGCGCGCGAGCACGCGCCGAGCCTCGTCGTCACGGCCCTTGGAGACGAGCCACCGCGGCGAGTAGGGCACGGTCAGCATGCCGATCGCCAGCGCGAGCCCCGGCACCACCGACAGCCCGAGCATCCACCGCCAACCACCCGGGACGTTCTGGAACCCGGCCGCGACCAGGTACGCGACCAGGATGCCGGTCGTGACCATGAGCTGGTTGAACGACGAGACCCCGCCCCGCAACCGGGGCGGCGCCTGCTCGGAGATGTACTCCACGGACACGAACGAGGCCGTGCCGACCGCGAGACCCAGCACGAAGCGGCTGCCCAGCAGCAGCTCGACCGTCGGGGAGAACGCCGAGCCCAGCCCGCCGACGACGTAGACACAGCCGCTGATGAACTTGGTCCTCCGTCGGCCGATGCGGTCGGACGACCACCCGGACACCGCCGCACCCACTATTGCCCCGACCAGCAACGACCCGACGATCCACTGCTGGGCGAGCTGGCTCGTGCCCAGGGCACGGTGGATGTAGACCTGTGCGCCGGAGATGATGCCGGTGTCGTAGCCGAAGAGGAACCCGCCGAGAGCCGCGATGATCGCGATCCGCAGGAGGAACCTGTTGTTCCCCCGGAACGCCTCGCTGACGAACGTGAAGGCCATGACCGCCCCTTTCCTTCCCGTGCAGGAAGCTCTACCCGCCCGCACGCCCCCGAAGCGGGCCGGAAGGGCATCGTCAGGCAAGGGGCCGGTCCCCCGCCTGCGAGGAGCTCCGCCGCCGAGGGGCTGCCCGCGCTCCGACGGTCCGCGGACCTGGGTTTGACGCCGACCGGTGCGGTAAGCCCGCACGTACCGTCGGGGCCCTGAGCGGCGTGATCTGGTGTGGTGGCGATGCCGGTGTGAACATCCTGCTGTGGCACGTCCACGGCCCCTGGACGACGGCGTTCGTGCAGGGCCAGCACCGCTACCTGCTCCCGACCCCACCGGGGCGGGAACCGTCGGGCAGGCGCCGCACGCCCGCAGGCGACTGGCCGCCGTCCGTGCTGGAGATCGACCCGCGGCGCCTGCCGGATGAGCCGGTGGACGTGGTCGTGCTGCAGCGTCCGGAGGAGATGGAGCTCGCCGCGCGGTGGCTGCGCCGGGTCCCCGGCCGGCACGTGCCCGCCGTGTTCCTCGAGCACGGCACGCCCCCAGGCGGCCCCGGCGCCGTGCGACATCCGGTCGCCGATCGCGCGGACATCACGCTGGTGCACGTGACGGCGCTCAACGCTGTGATGTGGCACGCCGGGACCACGCGGACGGTCGTGATCGAGCACGGCGTCGTCGACCCTGGGCCGGGCTACACCGGTGAGCTGCCGCACGCGGCGGTGGTGGTCGACGAGCCGCTGCGACGCGCGCGGGCGGTCGGCACGGACCTGCTGCCCGACCTCGCGACCGCGGCGCCGATCGACGTGTTCGGGAGAGGTACGGAGGAGATCGAGGAGCGCCTCGGACCGCGGGTCCGCGGCCGCGGCGAGCTGCCCCGGCGCCGGCTGTACGCCGAGATCGCGCGCAGGCGCGTCTACCTGCACCCGGTGCGACGGGCTCCGCTGGAAATCCCGCTCGTCGAGGCCATGCATCTGAGCATGCCGGTCGTCGTCCACGGGGCGACAAGGGGCGCAGACGCGGTGCCGCCGGCCGCCGGGGTCTGTTCGACGAGCCTCGGCCGGCTGAAGGACGCGATCGGCCGGCTGGTCGACGACCCGCAGCTGGCCCGTCGCCGGGGCCTGGCGGCCCGCCGCTTCGCGATCGCCCGGTACAACCTGGGCCGGTTCCTCGCCGACTGGGACCAGTTGCTCGCCGACGTCGCGGTCCGGTAGAGCCGAGCCGGTCACCGGCCCTGGCTGCGTCGGCCCAGAACCCGACTACGTCGAGTAACAGTTGCTACAGACGGTAGTACTCGGGAGGGGAGCGGTTTGCTCGCGGCCCCTGTCGGGCAAGCCGTGCTCCCGTCCGGGTCGCGCTGCCGTCCCGGCACCGCTGACGGGTCGCAACACTCGAACCGCTACCGGTGGGAGGCGCCGGCATGACGGCCGCACACGACATCGACCACGACCGGACGAAGGTGAACGGAACCGACCCTCGCCGGATCGACATCGTCTCGGAGCGAGAGAGCCCCCTCTCCGACCCGGACGGACCGGACGCCGGGGGCCAGGACGTCCAGGTCACGGAACTGTCCGCCAGGTTGGCGAGGACGGGTCACGACGTGACCGTGTGGACGCGGCGGGACCGGCCCGACCAGCCCGCGCGGGTGACCACGGCCGACGGGGTGACGATCCGCCGAGTCGACATGGGACCGGCGCGGTCCGTGTCGAGTGCCGAGGTCCTGGAGCATCTGCCCGCCCTGGCAGGCGCATTGCGCGAAGCATGGACGACCCGGCCGCCCGACGCCGTCCACGCGCGCTACTGGACGTCGGGCCTGGCGACCCTCGCCGCCGCACGCGAGCTCGACGTCCCGGTCGTGCAGACCTTCCACACGCTGGGCACCGTCGGGCGCCGCCACGGCGGAATCGACGACGCCGGCCACCCCGGCCGCATCCGCGCAGAGCGCTTCGTCGCGCGGTCGGTCGACCGGATCGTCGCCACGTGCCGGGACGAGGTCGACGAGCTGCTGCGGATCGGGGTGAGACGGGAGCACGTCGCAGTGGTGCCCTGCGGGGTCGATGCCGCTGCGCTGACGCCCGATGGGCCCGCCCATCCGCACGGGGACCGGCCCCGGCTGGTCGTACTGGGCAGTCTGGTGCGCCGCGAGGGCGTCGACGAGGCGATCGCCGCGCTCGCCGCCGTCCCGGAGGCCGAGCTCGTCGTAGCAGGCGGTGCGGGACCGGACGACCCGGGCCTCGCCCGCCTGCGGACGCTCTCGGCCGCGAGGGGCGTCTCCGACCGCGTGCGGCTCATCGGACCTGTCCCGCGGACCGAGGTACCGGCGCTGCTGCGGTCGGCGGACGTCGTCGTGTGCGTGCCGTGGTACGAGCCGCACGCCACGGTGGCCCTCGAGGCGATGGCCTGCGGCCGCCCTGTCGTCGCCGCCGCCGTCGGCGCCCTCGCCGACACGGTCGTCGACAACGTGACCGGGCTGCTCGTCCCGCCCCGCCGGCCTCGCGAGACGGCGCACGCGCTGCGGCGTCTGCTGGCCAGTCCCGCGAGGGCGGCGGCGATGGGCGTCGCGGGTCGCGACCGTGCCGAGACGCGCTACGGGTGGGACCGGGTGACCCGCGAGCTGACCGGCGTCTACGCCTCGGCCATGGCCCATCGCGGGCGGCTGCGCCCGCTCTGGGCCCCGGTGACGGCGACCGGGCCGCTCCCGGCACACCTCGACGCCCGAGCTGGTCGAGATGGCCTGCCGTCCGCGGCCGGCGAGTCCTTCAGTCCGAGATGACCGCGACCAGGGCCTCCTCCATCGTCACGACCGCGCCGACGATCGTGTCGCCATCGGGCAGCGGGCCGACCAGCACGCGGACGTCGATGCGACGGCCGCGGCGGTTCACGGCCGGCAGCGTCGTCTCAGCCGCGGGTTCCTCGCCCGAGAGCACCCTGCGCAGCAACGGGCGCAGCGGGTCGACGGGCAAGCCGATGTCGAGGTTGAGCAGGTGCTGCCCGACGACCTCCTCCGTGCGCAACCCCCACAGCTCCTGCGCCTGGTTGTTCCACACCTGGACCTGCAGGTTCGGGTCGAGCACGACGACGCCCGCCCGCAGACCGGCGAGGATCGTCCCCAGGAAGCTGTTGGCCCGGTCGACCTGGCCGGTGCGATCGTGCAGCTCGTCGTTCATGTTCTGCAGGTCGTCGTTGGTCGCCTGGAGCTCCTCGTTCATCGTCTCGAGCTCCTCGTTGGTGGACTGGAGCTCCTCGTTCGTCGTCTCCAGCTCCTCGACCGTGGACTGGAGCTCCTCGTTCGTCGTCTCCAGCTCCTCGTTCGTGGACTGGAGCTCCTCGTAGGCGGTCTCCAGTTGCCGGTTGGCCTGCTCGAGCTCGTGGCGAAGCCTGCGGTGGTCGGTGACGTCGACGAAGGTGACCGCGGTCCCCCGGAGCGTGCCACCCGGGCCGACCAGCGGGTTGACCTGGACGTCGTAGTAGGTCGTCTGTGCACCTCGGTGGTAGGGCACGTCCCGGATGTCGACGGCGCGGCGCTCGGCCGCCGCCTGCTCGCTCACGTGCCGCAGTTCCACCGGGCGGTAGGACAGGTCGAGGTCCCGGAACGGCCGGCCCACGTCCTTGGGTGACACGCCGAATTCGAGCTCGGCCCTGCGGTTGACCAGTGCGACGATGCCGTCCGCCGTGACGACCACCTGCGGCATCGGAGCGGCCAGCGCGGCCTCGGCACGGACGTCGTGGAATCGGGCCGGCTCCGCGCGTCGGGCGAGCGGGAGGACGCCGTCGAGATGCCCCGTCTCGATCGGGTTGGCCCGGGCGGCCTTGCGGAAGGTCCTCCGCCGCGGGTCGAGAGCGGAGAACAGGGCGTTGTGGCTGAGCAGGCGCTCCGCCTTGCCCAGTACGAGTACTCCACTGTCGGCGAGCGCGAAGTGGAAGCGCGCGAGGATGCGCGCCTGCGTCTCGGCCGTGAAGTACATCAGGGTGTTACGGCAGAGCAGCAGGTCGATCCGGGAGATGGGCGCGTCCTGGACGAGGTCGTTGCGCCCGAATATCACCGAGCGCCGCAGGTCCCTGCGGAAGACATGGCGGTCGCCGACGGACTCGAAGTAGCGGTCGAGCAGCTCGCCGGGCACCCCGGTCACCTCCCGGTCGCCGTACGATCCGTGCCGGGCCTGGGTGAGAGCCTCGTGGTCGACGTCGGTCGCGTACACCTTCACCCGGGACCGGAACTCCTCGACACCCATCAGCTCGGCCAGCGCCATCGCCAGGCTGTACGCCTCTTCCCCGGACGCGCAGCCGGCGCTCCAGACGCGGATGGGCCGACCGGGCGCCTTGTCCTCGATGAGCGCCGGCAGCACGCCCTCCCGCAGCGCCTGCCAGGCATCCGGGTCGCGGAAGAAGCCGGTGACGTTGATGAGGATGGTGTTGAACAGCGCGGTGAACTCGTCGGCCTGCACCTCGAGCCGGTCGATGTAGTCGGCGTAGTCGGCGATGCCGAGCGCCTCCATCCGGTGACCGACACGACGCACCAGGCTCGACCGCTTGTACCCGGTGAAGTCGAAGCCGCGGCTGTCCCGCAGGTACTCGAGCAGGGACTCGAACGCCGGGTCAGCGGTGGTCATCAGGCGACGGTCTCCTCCGGGTGGTAGCGCCACTGCAGCGTAGTCGGCCCCGGGAAGCACGCGGTACCGAACGCCCGGGCGGCGCGACCGCCGTCCACCTGCCCGGCAGCCCTCATTGCCGCCAGCCCTCGCGAGGGTCGACCACCACAGCGGCCGCGGGCCGCGCGCGTCCGGCGGATCGGCGCTGCACCCGTCGCGTCCGGCTCAGGGCGGCCTGTCCGGCCACGGCCGCCTGTTGGCGGACTCCGTGTCCCGCCCCGGGAGCGTGAACCGCCCGGGATGCGCGCGGCGCACGGCGCCGAGCCGGTCGGCAGCCCGGTCGGCGGTGAGGCGGCTGGCGCGCGCCTGCTCGGCGTACGCCATGGCCGTCTGCGCACACTGCTCGGCCCTCACCCGCGCGTCGATCGCGAATGCGGTGATCTCGGCGAGCCGATCGGCGTCCAGCACGGCTTCCATTCGTCCAGAGCAGGGAGCAGACTCGGGCCCGGAGCATCGCGCGGGTGCGTGTCGCGCACAGGGCGTGCGTCGCGCGCACACCGCCCTGACTCGGCACCGTCGCCGGAACGCGACGCGGAACGCGAGGGAGGAGGGAGAGGGTTGGGTCTCTTGCCCGGCGAGGTGCCTGTCGAGCGAACGGCGTTCGACTCGCGCGACATCGAGGCGGTGCAGGACCTCATCGGACGCCGCTATGTGGCGATCCGGACCCGCGTCGTCCGGGACGACCGTGATTGCCGCTTCCGGTCCCGGTCTGCCTGGGCCGCCGGCCTCGGCGTGGACCACCTCGACCTCCGGGCTTGCATGGAGTTCTCGACCGACCCGTTCCCGAGCGTCGCGGTGATGAGCCTCGCCGGCGGCCGCTATGCGGTCGGCGAGGGACGGGACCGACGCAACGTCTCCCGTGGCGACTCAGTGCTGTGGTGGCCCGGCACGTCGCGCGTGGTCCACCTCGACCGGATCACCTCGCACGTCGTCCAGCTCCCGGCCGCCGTGCTCGCGAGCACGGTCCGGCGCCTCGGGATGGAGCCCGCCGACCTCCGCTTCGATGCCACCGCGCCGGTGTCCTCCGCCATGAACCAGCACTGGCGAACGACAGCCGCATATCTCGACCGCCTGTTCACCGGGCCGCAACCGGCTCTGGCCTATCCGCTGGTCCTGGCCGGCGCGCTCGAGGCCGCGGCGGCGGCGGTGCTCACGGTGTTCCCCAACACGACGATGACCACGACGTACACGGCAGGCCCCGGCCGGGTACCGCCCGCCACGGTGCGCAGGGCGGTGGCGTTCATCGACACGCACGCCGCGGAGCCCCTCACGCTCGACGACATCGCCACGGCCGCCGGCGTCGGAGTGCGCGGCCTGCAGTCGGGATTCGCCTGCCACCGCGACTGCAGCCCGATGGCCTATCTGCGCCAGGTGCGCATGGAGGGCGCACACCGCGACCTGCAGGCCGGGGACCGGCAGCACGGGGACACGGTCGCCGGGATCGCCCGCCGCTGGGGCTTCGCCACACCCGGCCGGTTCGCCGTCGACTACCGCAGGGCCTACGGCCACTCTCCCAGCCGTACGTTGCGGGTCTGAGAAGGACCCGCGATCGGGCGACCAGCGTGCGCAGCACGCCGCCGCCGAACGAGCCTCCGACCGCAACGACGACGAGGTCGACCCGCGGAGCGATCGCCAGGTCGCGGAGTTTGCCGTGGCCGGGTCGGGGTACACGCTGTTCCCCTGGGTCGGACCGTCGACTCACCTGCCGCGAGGGACGCCGATGTCTCTTGACGAACACCGCGGCCGGGTCACCGGTCACGCCGGTCGAGCCCCCGCTGCGCCCGCTCTCGCCGTCGTCCGCGCTGTCGGGGATCTCGACGATGCCGCTGCAACACGGCTGCTCCGCTGGTGCGAGGCCCGGCTGTACCAGCTCGACGTCGGCAGGGCGACGATCGGGCATCTCTTGGTCGACCTGAGCCACACCCGCCACGCCACCCGGCAGCGGTCGCCCTGCTCGACCACGCCCGAACCGAGGCCAGAGAGCGGAATGTCGGGATCCACCTCGTCGGAGCGGAGGCTCTCATGGCCTACGCAGCGCTGCCCGTCCGCCGGCTACTCGGCCGGTGGAGCCGCTACCCGACTCTCGCCGTCGCACGCGCCGCCCTGGACGTCCCCGGCAGCGAGGACGCCGCCGCGATGCCGCGTCCGGTCGATCCCGACGCCATCGTGCTCCCGACCGACATCCCCGATCGGGTCCGGTGACGACGCCGACCCCGTCGAGCGGCCGGAGACGCCACCCGCATCCGAGACCTACCTGAGGTCTTCATCCTCCTGGCACCGGTCGGTGCAGGGGCGGTCGGGCGCGGGGGTGGCGGCCAGCGCGGCCAGCAGGTCGGGATACAGGTCGAACAGCTGGTCCAGCCCAGCGATCTGCAACAGGCGCACGATCAGCCCACGCCTGCCGGTGACCAGCCGCAGCGGCCGATCTCCGGCGGCCAGATCGATGTGCAGGGCGACCAGCATGCGCAGTCCGAGGACGCTGAGCAGCTGCACGTCGCTCAGGTCCACGACAACCGGGGCAGGGGCCACCGCAGCCTCGGTGGCCTCGCCCAGGCGGGCCTGCAGGTAGGGCACGGTCACCATGTCCAGGTCGCCGCCGATGTGCAGTACCACGACCCCGTCGCAGTGCTCGACGGCGAGCGTCGCGCGGGGCGGGCCGCCATCGGTCCGACCGGAACCGTGACGGTGGCTGTGGCGAGAGTGTGGTTGGGGGTTCACGAGTTCCTTCCCGATGCAAGCTCGCCGGAGCGGACGCGGGTCGCCCCGGCGGGGCGGGCCGAGATTGCTGCGCGGCCGTTCCCGGTCGGCGGTGGCGCATCGACACCGTCGCTGAGGTCGCGACCACCGGCCGGCACGCCACCGGCCATCCCGGCGCGATGGCGTCAGCTCGTTGCGGCCGAAACCGGGGACGCCGCGCCCGTGGCCCGGTCCAGACCGGTGATCTGCAACGGGCGCGCCACCACGGCCGACCCTCCTGGTGGTCGGGCGGGCCTCGATCCGGGCGCAGGTTCTCCTCGGGGTACGCACAGGGGCACATGGACTGATCCGGATGCACGATCGGCGGGAACGGAGACGGTCAACCCCTGGGACCGGGACCGCCGGGGGGCCGCTCCAGATCGGCAATCCGATCCTGGGCGGCGGCCAGGCGGTCCTGCAGGTCGAGGATGCGCGCCGCAGCGTCCATGCTCACTCCCTCGTCGAGCAGCTCCCGCGTCCGTGCCGCGACCTCCAGCTGGCGGCGCGAATAGCGGCGATGCCCGCCCCCGGAACGCTGCGGACGCACGATCCCGGCCGCGTCGAGGCTGCGCAGGAACGCCGGCTGGACACCGAGCAACTCCGCGGCCTGGCCCATGGTGAGCGCTGGATAGTTCACGTCGTCGAGCCGCCCGACCCCATCGTCGACCATGTCCGCCTTCCGATGTCCGACCCATCCCGGCTCCGTGGGGTGGGCCCGACGGATGTCGCCCGGGCCCACCCCGGGGTTGGGCCGTGTCCCGTGGATTACGGGGACACGGCCTAGGCGTCGATCTCTCGACGCCCGCTGTCGGAGCCCTCAATGGTGATCTTGCGGGGTCTGGCCTTCTCGGCGACCGGGATCCGCAGCGTGAGCACGCCGGCCTCGTAGCTGGCGGCGATGTGGTCCGTGTCGAGGGTGTCGCCGAGGAACAGCTGCCGTGAGTACACCCCCATCGGCCGCTCGGCCACCTGCATCTCCACCTGCTCACCGACCGCGGCCGGGCGCCGTTCGGCCTTCACGGTCAACACGTTGCGTTCGACGTCCAGCTCGATCGCGTCGGGTTCCAGCCCGGGCAGGTCGAACGCCACCACGTAGGTGTCCCCCGCCCGCCACGCGTCCATCGGCATCGCGGTGGGTCGCGACCAGGTACCTGCCGCGGGACCGAGCATCTGCTGGGCGACCCGGTCCAGCTCGCGGAACGGATCGGTGCGCATCAACATCGCCAAGCCACTCCTCACTGATCGACAACGACGCGGCCCGCGGGAGAGCGGGAAGACCCTCGCTCATTCGCCGCGGATTGTCTGTAGTTTAAACGACAGATATCTGGCAGCACAAGGCACAGGATCGGCCGACGAGGCTCCCGGTACCGGGCCCGATGGGCGCCGGTCGGGAGCTGACCCTGCAGGCGTGGCCAGTCATCACCTCGGGCTGACAGCGGACCCGGTCGTCCCGCCAGGCGGGGGACCAACCGGGGTAGCTCTCCGCGGTCCGGGCAGCCGTCGAGGAGTGAGTCCGGCGCTGACGGGTAGCCCCCGTCCGTGGCGAGCATCGGATACTTCCTGTCGAGTGAGGAGTTCGGACCGCGCGAGCTGGTCCGGCAGGCGAGGCTGGCGCAGGAGGCCGGCTTCGAGCGGTTGTGGATCTCCGACCACTTCCACCCCTGGAACGCCGAGCAGGGGAACAGCCCGTTCGTCTGGTCCGTCATCGGAGCCTTGTCGCAGGCCGTGTCGTTGCCGGTCACGACGGCGGTCACCTGCCCCACCGTCCGCATGCACCCCGCGATCGTCGCGCAGGCCGCGGCGACCGCCGCGGTGCAGCTCGAGGGCCGGTTCGTCCTGGGCGTCGGCAGCGGCGAGGCGCTCAACGAGCACATCTTCGGTGACCCGTGGCCCTCCGTCGGCCGGCGCCTGGCCATGCTGGAGGAGGCCGTCGAGCTGATCCGCCTGCTGCACCGTGGGGAGCAGGTCAGCTTCTACGGCGAGCACTACGAGGTCCAGGACGCGCAGATCTGGACGCGCCCCGCGGAGCCGGTACCGATCTATGTGTCCGGGTTCGGACCGCAGGCGACCGAGCTCGCCGGACGGATCGGGGACGGGTTCTGCACGGCCGTGCCGGACGCGGACATGGTCCGGCTGTTCCGCAAGACCGGCGATCCGAACCGGCCGGTGCAGGGCGGCATGAAGGTGTGCTGGGCGCCCTCTGAGGACGCCGGCGCGCAGACCGCGGCCCGGCTGTGGAGCAACGAGCTGCTCCCCGGTCAGCTCGCGCAGACCTTGCCACGGCCACAGGACTTCGCGGACGCGTCGACGCTCGTCAGCCGCGACGCCGTCCGGGAACAGTTCGCCTGCGGTCCCGATCCCGAGCGTCATCGTGCGGCACTACAGCAGTACCTCGACGCCGGCTTCGACGAGATCTACGTCCAGCAGATCGGCCCCGACCAGGAAGCGTTCTTCTCCGGCTGGGCCGAGCATGTCCTGCCGAGCCTGGCGTCGGCCTGACGGCTCGGGACCCCGCCAGCTGGTCCGTCGTCCCAGCTGGTCCGTCGTCCCAGCTGGTCCGTCGTCAGATCCCCCTGGCCTTCCGGACCCGGGCCCACGCGGCGGGCAACTGCCGTTCCAGCTCACGGGCCAGCGCGTGCTCGGCGCCGTGGATCACGCCGAAGGTGAACCCGTTGCCGCCGTCGAGCGGGGCCCGGGCGCCGAGCTCCCGCAGCACCGGGCGGGCCACGACCGTGTCGTGATGATCACCGAGCAGGGACTGGACGCGCTTGACCCGCTTACGCAGCTTGCGGGCCTCCTTCCCGAGCGCGGGCTCGGCGGCTTCGAGCACGTAGCGGGCACGCTTGACGGCCTTGCGCATGGCGTGCAGCGCCACGTCGCGGTCAGGTGCCGTGTCGGCGACCGTCGCGCGGGCGGCGACCCGGCGCAGGGACTTCTCGATCGCCCGCGGCAGCTCGGCTCCCGCCGGCTTGCCGGCCCGACGGCGGGCGGGCGGGTCGTCGAGCAGCGCGTCGAGCCGCTCGTGCATCCGCAGGTAGCGCGCGGTGTCGAGGGCGGCCAGCGCCCGTTCCCGGCCGTCGGCCTGTTCGTGCGCGAACCGGCGCGTCACCTGCGCCGCGACCGGGCCGAGCACCTGCTGCTCCGGGAGCGACCGGATCGCGGCCGTGATACGGGCGACCAGCACCTCCGCGTCGCGGGCCGGTGCCAGCTCCCCGCCCAGCCAGCGCAGGTCGGCCACCAGCTCGCGGGTCGCGGCCCGATCGAGGACGCGGCGGTAGCCCTGCAACACGCTGCGGATCCGGCGGGCGGTGACCCGCATCTTGTGGACCGCGTCCGGGGTGTCGGCACGGACCAGCGGGTCGTAGGAGCGCAGGACCGCGACCTGGTCACGCAGGTAAGCCAGCACGACCGCCCCCGCCGACGATCCTGGCCCCGGTCGGGGAGCACCCGCACCGGTGGGCATCCGGTCGCCGAGCACCCGGCTCAGCTTCGACGGCAACGCCGACCGCCGCAGACCAAGCGCGCTCAGCGCCGCCTCCAACGTGTCCAACGTGTCTCGCGATCCCGCGTCGAGGAGCTCGACCTCCAGCTCCCGCCAGTCCGTCTCGCCGGCGTCGGTACCGAGCCGCACACCGTGGACGCGGTCCTCGGCCAGCTCGGCCACCTGCGCGCCGGCCTCTCCGGTCAGCCGCCACCGGCGCCGCCGGGTCACCAACCGCGCGACCGGCTCCACCGCTGCCCCCCGCGTGTACACGGCGGTCAACGCCACCAGCTGCGCCGGCGGCGACTCGGCCGACCCCAGCGGCAACCGCAGCTCGTCACGGCTGTCCCCACCGCGGGGAAGCTTGAGATGCCAGCCCGCATCCTCGCCGCCGATCCGGCGACGCAGCGTCACCCCGGCCCGCGCCAACCGCAGATCAGGGGTATCGAAATACGTCGCGTCCAGCTCGACCTCGTCCTGCGACGCCACCGCGAGGTCGCCCAGCTGTCCCGGTTCGCTCAGCTCGATCCCGGTCGGCGCCTCGTACTTTCGCTCGGTCTCCCGCACCCGTCCCGCCACCGCATCGGGCTACCCGCACCGGACCGGGACCGAAACCGATGGCGACCGAGAGACCGGCACCGACCGGATCTGCCGACCTTCGGCGTCGTCGACGACACCCGGACCACGCATCCGCGGTTCGGGACCCAGCTGCTCGCCTACTGGGAGAGCATCGACGAGCTGCTGGACCGACGACTGCAGCTGACGGTCAGCCGATCGCGCTGACGCCGAGCAGGGCCGGCAGGACGCCTCCGGGATGTCCCTTCCTGCGGCGCGGACGTCGCGTGCGCCGCGCCTCGCCGTGCCGCAGCGGCCCATCCGGACGCGGCGGTGGGCCCGGGCGTCGCGGCTCGGCCTGCCGTGGCCGACCGGCGGTTCGGCGTCCTCCCCCGGCTCGCCATCGTCCACAGGCGCGGCCGTCATGAGACCGCCGTCCGATCGGCACCGCCACCGCCCGGGTGGATCAGCGTTCGCTCGGGTCCGCGCCGTGCTCGGTCAGGTCCCCGCCGGGATCATCAGACGGCTCCTCACTGGAGGTACGTGCGTGCGCCGCCGCGTCCGCCCCGTGCTCGGTCAGGTCGCCGCCGGGGGCCGACCGCGGCTCGTGGTGGGCCGACGGGGCGGGGGTCTCGTCGTCGCGAGCCTGCGGGTCGGCACCGTGTTCGGTGAGGTCGCCGCCGGGCGTCGTGCTCTCAGGGCTGCTCATGATCGTAGGCTCCTTCCGGTTGTCGACGCAGGCGTACCCGCCTCGTCGCCGCCCCAACCGGCCTGAGGCAGCGGGTCCGGCGGCGGACGCCCCGCCGACACCCGTCGCCGCAGGCCGAGCCGCCCGGACGAGGCCGATCTCCCGGTCTCGACGTCCGACAGAACGCCGGCATACCGGACCAGGCACGGGGTACACACCGCTCATGGCCATGATCAGAGCGTGGGGAGTCGCATGTCAGTGTTGAGGTACGCCATCGCCGCCGCCGTCGGCTACTACGCGGGCCAACCGAGCGGTCGCAAGCAGCTCGGACGCCTGCGCCGCCGGGTGACCGGCCTGATGGGCAAGCAACTCGCTCGGCGCGGCGACGACACCGCCGGGTCGCCAGCGTCGACCGCGCCGCCCAGGGCGGACGAAGCGACCGCCGACGCGCCGACGGCGGCCGAAGAGACAGGTCGGACGGCGTCCGAGCCGGGCGCGGCGGACGCCCGGACGTCCGATATCCACCGGCACCAGCGAGATCTGTCGGTCGCCAACAACGACCACATGCAGGAACGCTAGGCGGCTGCAACGACACGAGCCGAGAGCACCGCGCACGCGCGACCCCTCGCGGACCGCTGCCCGGCTCGGGCCGCGACGGTCAAGAGGTCCACACCGCTGCGCATCGGCCGCCGGCCCCCGGAGCCGGTGAGCGCAGCGGCGCCGGGAAACACGCCCGGCGCGACCTCCGTCATCCGCCGAGGGCGGCCGCCATCCCGTCGAGGTCGGCAAGCAGAGTGGCCCGGCGCTGCGGCGGCACCGCCTCGATCAACCGACGCTGGACGGCGAACACCGCGTCGCGGGCGGCGTCCAGCCGGGCGGCGCCCGCCGCGGTGAGGTGTGCGGGCAGCGCGCGGCCGTGGTCGGACGACGCGGGCCGCGACAGCAGCCCCGCGGCCTCCAGGTTGCGCAAGACGACGTTCATCGACTGCCGGGTGACGAAGGCGTCGCGGGCGAGGGCGGCGTTCGACAGGCCCGGGTGCTGGTCGAGCAGCTCGAGGCACGTGTCAGGGTTCTGACACAAGAAGCAGGGGGACCGCATGAGCTCCGACCGTCCGCTGTCCGGCCGCACCGCGCTGGTGACGGGCGGCACCCGCGGGATCGGGGCCGCCACGTCCCGGGCCATGGCCGCCATGGGTGCCGCCGTCGTGGCCACCTACCGCAGCGACCGCGCGACGGCCGAGGAGCACGTCCGCGGCCTGCGGGCCGAGCACGGCGTCGAGGGCCCACGCCGTGCCGTTCGACCTCGCCGAGCCCGAGGGCGCGACCGCCCTGCGGGGGTCCGTCGCGGGGCTCGCGGCGGCTGTCGACGTCCTCGTCACCAACGCCGCGGCGCCCTACCCCCACGGACCGCTGGTCACCCTGCCCGCGGCCGACCTCGCCGCCCAGGTCGGGCAGGACCTGGTCGCCACCCACCGGCTGGTCACCGCGACGGCCCCCGGCATGCTGGATCGCGGCTACGGCCGGGTCGTGCTCGTCGGCTCCCTGCACGCCGACGGCCCCTCAGCGCCGGGGATGGCCGCGAACGGCGTCAGCAAGGCCGCGCTGGCGGCCTACGCCCGCTACGCCGCAGACGAGCTCACCGGCCCGGGCGTCACGATCAACGTCGTCCACCCCGGCTACGTCGCGACGGAGGCCAGCGGCGACCTGCCGCCGGCCATCCCCGCGCTCCTCGCCGCGTTGGCCCCCAGCGGCCGGACCGCGACCCCGGCGACGTCGCCGGCATCGTCGCGCTGCTGGTCCGCGAGGAGGCAGCGTTCCTCAACGGGGCTTGGCTGCCGGTGGCCGGAGGCCTGAACCATCCGTCTCGCTCCGCGCCGCGGCCCCCGGCCGAACGCGCCCGCGAGCATCGGCGGCGCGTCCGGGACGCCCGCGGCCTTCCGGGCCCGTCGCCGGCGCTGCGGTGGGCCGTCG
>CAVSJZ010000007.1:0-38169 GCA_963728105.1 uncultured Actinomycetota bacterium
ACCCGAACGACCGCGCCACGGCACCGAACCAGCGGCGGGCCACCGGCAACCGGGCCGATCCCGGGGTGCTAGGCCGGCTTGCGGCCCCACGCGGTGATCATCGGTGCGAGCATCAGGTCCACGTCGCCGCGGTCGAGGTTCGCCAGGTGTGTCTCGATCTCCTCGACGGTCGCCGAGCCTTCGGCCAGCAGCTGGTCGCGGACGTGCCGGACCGAGGCCGCCTCCAGGACCGCGCACGCGCGTGACGCGATCGGGAAGTAGGCCTCCGCGCCGACGTCGGCGAGGTCCGCCGCACGCAGCAGCCGGGGGAGTGTCCGGCCGTAGGCCAGCTCGGCGCCGCGCTCGGCCATCAGCGAGCGGATCCGGGTGCGGAGCCGGTTCGCCAGCTCCTCGGCGGGGCCGTGCTCGTCGGGGCAGGCAAGCGGCTGCAACGCAGGGTCCGCGTCCTCGATCACCAGCCAGCCACCCGGCCGCAGCGCATCGATCATGACCTGCAGCGCGCTCGCCCGGTCGGTGAGGTGGACCAGCACCAGCCGGGCGTGGACCAGGTCGAACGTCTCCGACGGCGGCGGGTCGCGGACCACGTCGTGCCGGCGGACCTCCAGCACCCCACCTGCCGCGGGCTCGATCCACGACACGTCGATGTCGGTGGCCAGCACCCGCCCGCCCGTCCCCACCCGCTCGACCAGGCCGCGCAGCACCGACACACCGCCCGCCCCCACCTCCCAGCACCGGCACCCTTCGCCGAGCCCCAACGCGTCGAGGTGGGCGAACGTCCACGGATCGAACAGCTCGGCGAGCGCCGCGAACCGGTCGCCCGCCTCCAGGCGGCGGTTGTCGAACAGGTAGGTGCCCACGGCACCAGCATGGCCCGGTCGACCCGTCGCGGGTACAGCAGTTGACCGACGCCACGCGGTGGCCCCGGCCGGGGAAGCGTCGGCGAAACCTCGTTGGCGGACCGGGGGCGCCGCTGCTACCTTGCCGGCGGCCGTGCGGGAGAAGGAGGAGGTGGTACCCGTGAACGTATCGACGTGGGTGCTCCCCTCCGGGGTCACGGTCGGGCGATAGGTCGTCCGGGAGCGCCGCTCACCGGCTCTCCCGAAAGGCACGACCATGCGGTTCACCTCCGAGACAGCGGCTCGACGGCGGCGTCCTCGAACGCGACTTCACCCTCGGCGACGTCCCGGGCGTCCTCTGGACGCCCGCCTCCACCCCGGCCCCGCTGATCCTGAGCGGCCACAACGGCGGGCTGCACAAGCGGGAAGCCCGGCTGGTGACCCGGGCCCGCCACGCGGCGGCGCACGGCTTCGCGGTGGCCGCCATCGACGCCCCCGGGCACGGTGACCGGCCCCGGTCCGCCGCCGACGATCGGCATCGCGCCGACCTGCGCCGGGCGATCGGAGCCGGCGAGCCGGTCGACGGGATCGTCGACGCCTTCCTCCTCCCGCTGGTCGAGCGGGCGGTCCCGGAATGGCGGTCCACCCTGGACGCGCTCCTCTCGCTGCCCGAGATCGACGGCCCGGTCGGGTACGCGGGGATGGCCGCCATCGGCATCCGGCTGGCGGTGGTCGAACCGCGCATCGCGGCCGCCCTCTTCTTCGGCCAGGGCTTCGTGCCCGGCGCCGTGCGCGAGGAAGCGCGTCAGGTCGGCGTCCCGCTGCTGTTCCTGATGCAGTGGGACGACGAGGGGATGGAACGGCAGCCGGTCCTGGACCTGTTCGACGCCTTCGGCTCGCAGGAGAAGACCCTGCACGCCAACCTGGGCGGGCACGCCGGCACGCCCTGGTTCGAAGCGGACGACGGGGTCCGGTTCTTCGCCCGGCACCTGGGCGGGTGGACCGGCCCGCGCCCGTGATCCCGGGGCGGTGGCCGTCCCGGACGGGGCGGCCGCCGCCCTACAGGTCGACCAGGACGATGCCCACGACGACCACGACGGCCGCGGTCACCCGACCGGCTCCGAAGCGTTCCCCGAAGAACGTCGTGCCGATGACGGCGCCGATGACGATGCTGGTCTCCCGCAGCGCGGCCACCGCGGCGGTCGCTCCGCTGGTCTGGGCGACGAGCACCAGCCCGTAGGCCGCGAGCGACACCACGCCGCCGCCGAGCCCGACGAGGATCGTCCGCGGCGGCTGGGCGCGCAGGGCGCCCGGCCGCCGCAGCAACGCGACCAGGGGCATGACCGGTCCCTGGAGCAGGAACATCCACGTTGCGTAGACGGGTACGGGGAAGGCGCCGACCGCGGTGGCGTCGACGACGGTGTACGCGGCGATGCAGAGCCCGGTGGCCGCGGCCGCGCCCAGGGCGGGCAGGGTCGCGCGCGAGACGCGTCCCCCGTCGACGGCGAGGCTGGTCAGCCCCAGCGAGATCACCACGATGCCCAGGAGCTGCAGCGCGGGCAGGACGTGGCCCAGCACGATCTCGATCACGGCCACGACCAGGGGGGCGACGCCGCGGGCGACCGGGTAGACCTGGCTGAACTCGCCGAGCTGGTAGCTCGCCCACAGCAGCAGCAGGTAGATCACGTGGATCAGTGCGGAGGCGATGATGAACGGCCACGCCGCCGCGGGCGGCAGCCCGAGCACGAGCGCGCCCGCGCCGCAGACGAGGGTGTAGGCCGCTCCGATCAGGGCGAACCCGAGCAGGCGGTCGTCGAAGCCGTGAGCGATCGCGTTCCAGGCCGCATGGAGCAGGGCGGCGACCAGGGTGAGCGCCAGGATCCCGACCGGCAGGCCGGACGGGCCGTCGGCGACGGGGGAGGCGGCGGGGGTGGCGAGGACGAGGAGGTCGGCGGCCATCGAGGCGGCTCCTTGGCGTCGGTGCCCACCCGCAGGCGGGCACGTCGAACACGGAGCCCTCGGGGCTTCTCTCCCGTCAGGTGTCGGCCGTCCGACGCGTCGGACGGCCGTGGCGCCGCTCGGTCCAGACCCTGGCCGCCCTGGTTGTCGGTCGGGAGGCGGGCGGCAGGCGGAACCCTAGGCGCAACCACGTGCTGCGCCGGATCGTACGCCGGGTCCGGTCAGGCACCCGTGGGATCGGCGGCGAGAACGCAGCGTCCCGGTCCGGCGGCCACGACGGCGTCCAGCGCGAACCCGGCCGCCCCGAGCAGCGAGCGCCACTCGGGCTCCGTGCGTTCCCGCCCGCCGGCCGAGACCAGCATCATCACGTCGAGGAACTTGGTCAGCGGGTCCTCGTTCGGCGGCCCGACGACGGCGTCGACCACCAGCAGGCGCGCCGTGGGTTCCATCGCCTCGTGCACGCGGTGCAAGATCCGCAGGGCGTCGTCGTCGCCCCAGTCGTGGAGGACCCGCAACAGGACGTAGACGTCGGCGCCGCGGGGGACGGCGTCGAAGAAGTCGCACTCGACCAGCGTGACGCGATCCGCGACGCCGGCCGCCGCGAGAACCGCCGGGGCGTCGCGCAGGACGTGCGGCTGTTCGGCCAGGAGCCCGCGTGCCTCCGGATGGGCGCGCAGGATCGTCGCGAGCAGCGTGCCCGTGCCGCCGCCGACGTCGGCGATCACGCGGTGGTGGGAGAAGTCGTACGCCTCGACGATCCCGGCCGCGTAGGCGGCCGCCATCGTCCGCATCGCGGCGTCGAACACCGCGCTCTCGGCCGGGTGCCGGCGCCGGTACTCCCACACGTCGGTGCCGAGCGCGTGCACCGCGGCGTTGCCCCCGGTGCGGACGCTGTACCCCAGCTCCCGCCAGGCCCGCCACTGGTAGTCGGCGCAGAACATGCGTACGGCCGGGTCGATCGACTGCGGGTGGTCCCGACGCAGGAGCTCGCCCATCGACGTCAGAGCGAACGACCCGCTGTCGTCCTCGTGGAACACCCCGATGGACGCCAGCGCCCTCAGCAGCCGGTAGAGCGCCGACGGGTCGGTGCCGGTCGCCGACGCGAGCTCGGCGGCCGAGCGCGACCCCCCGCCGATCAGGTCGGCGACACCCAGTTCGGCGGCCGCAGCGAGCGCCTGCGACCGCTGGTAGCCCCGCGCGATGCCCATCGAGCGGATTCGACCCGTTCCGAGAGACGGCCTGCAGGCGCGGCCAGGCTCGTACGGAATCGGTGACCCGTCCTTTCCGGGTGGTATCGCGCGCTGAATTCGGTGCCACAATAGGGCTCGGCGAAGGCGGCTTTCGCTGATGCGCCCAGGCGTTGTCGAAACCAAATCCGGTGTGGGATTCGTGATCTGTGCGGGTCGCCTGTCGGACCGACCGCAGGAATCGACGTGCTCAGGTGAAGAGGAATGCGGCCGAAAGCATCACCCGCGGGACGACATGGGTGTCGTCGGGCGTTACGGCGAGCGCAGAAGGAGCGTCCGGATCAGGGGGAGACGGCGGCCAGCAGCCGGTGCCGGCCCGTGCGACGCGCCGGCGTACCCCACGACGCGCCGGGGTCGGGGAGCCGGGAGCCGACCGGTGCCGCGGTCCCGCCGGAGGGTGCGCCGACCCACGGCACGGAACGCCGCGTCAACGGCGGTGGCGGCGCCGATCGCCGTCCGGGCCGCTCGTGCCCGGTGTCCGGAGTGGACCGGCGCGGTCCGCACGACTGGATCGGGATCGGAACGGTCATCGACTGCTCGTCGTCGACGTTCGCGCGATGGCGGCTCGGCGGTGGCCCGGTCCGCGCCGGCCGGGCGCGGTGTCCGGACGTCCTGGCGACCGTCATCGCGTGGAAGATCGGTGTGGCCGCGGCCGTCATCGCGAGGTAGATCGGCGTGTCGGCAAGGCCGTCGATGCCGTGCGCGGACCCACCGAAGACGCGGGTGGTGTCGGACATGGGCGTCTCCGTCCTGTCTCGGGGAGCGGGCGTCGTGGGGTCCGGGCGACGGCGACGAGATCCGCCCGTGATCCGGTCGGCCCCCGGGGAGAGTGACCGGCTCCCGTGCGATCGGTGGGTACGGCCTCGGGTGCCCGGACCCACCTGTCGATGTCGCTGCGACCCGTTCCGTCACGGCGTGCGCATGACTATAGGAGCCGAAAATCCGCTTCTCCTTCGGCGGAAAGTTACACGCATGTAGTTCCAGGGTATGCGCGTCCGTGATACGACAAGATCGCGAGTTGCACGGGTGTCATTCGTCCGCTCGGGGTGCCGGAGAAACCGAATTACGCCGTACGGGTGACAAAGGTCGCGCCCGTGGTGTCACGCCCCTCCCGCTGTCCGCGGGGCCGGTCCGCCCCGGTCGACGGGGGTGTGGATCGTTGACGGTGACGGTCCGGCGCGCCCTTCGGGCGGGAAGCCATGTCGCACAGGGTGATCGTTCGCTCACGGATCGGAGCAGTGTCGCGGGCGGGTCGGTGATGCAGAGTCGGCCATCGTGTGCGGAGGGTAGCAACTCGGGTCACATCCGCACCGCGCTTCACGGTATTCCCGAATCCGGCCGGAATCGGATCGGGACCGCGCGTTGTCCACATTTCCACAGCGGGCTGCCCACAGGTCTGTTGACAAGTGGTCGAGGTCGGTGCCGGGTCACGTTCCGGTCACGGACGGCGGGCTCTCGCCGGCCGTGGCGCGGCGATCTCCGGACCGCCGAAAGCGGCCAAAACACGGCCGTCCGGGCCATTCTTCGGACGATTTCGTGGACGGAGCCGGAATCGCATTCCGACCCACCCCCGCCGGGATGGGAGCAGCACTCCTGCGTCGGTGCCGGCCAGTACCGGCTCCAGCTGGCGGGCGACGGCATCCTCGGCAGTCGGCCCCCGGCCCAGAGCCGAGCAGTGCCGCCGGCTCCGCCCGGCTCACAGCGCCAACAGCCGGTTGAGGGCCGGGGCCACGTCGCGATGCGTGGCGACCGGCGCGCACCGGCCGTGCCCGAGCCGCGCCAGGTCGGCCCCGAGCGGGAGGTCGTGCTCACCGTCGGTCTGCAGCAGGACGTGCAGCTCGGGGAGCAGGCGGGCGACCGTCCGCGGGTCGGGCCCGGCGTTGTGCACGGCATCGGACAGCAGCACCACGCTGCGCCGCCGCGCGGCCGAGCGGGCCAGCTCCGCCCGCGCCACGGACAGCGCGAAGTGCACGTTCGTCAACCCCCGCGCCGGGATGCGCAGGAGCCGGTCGAGCAGCCGCGCGGCCGGAACCGGGGAGCCCAGCGGCGTCAGCAGCGCGGCGTCGGACCAGAACGCGACGACGGCGAGCTGGTCGTCGACCAGGTCCGCGGAGAGCGCCGCGACCGTCGCCGCGGCCATCCGCACCTTCTCGCCGCGCATGGACCCGGAGACGTCGACGACGAGCACGACGGCCCGGCGGGAGCGCATCCGCTCCCGCACCACGATGTCGGTGTCCTCGGGGACGGGGCGCTCGGTGAGGACCTCGATCGTCCGGTCGAGGTCGATGTCGTCGGACCGGTAGCGGTAGGGGACGCTCGCGAGCGTGCCCGAGCCGCGCTCGGCACGCGGGTCCCTTGGCCGGCGCCGGATCGCCAGCCGCCGCGCGATCCGCTGCGCCATCGCCGTCACCTCGCGGTCCGGCGCGCGGTCGGCCAGCAGCCCGTCGATGCCGCGCAGGCTCGCCCGCTGCCGGGTGAGCAGGACGCCCTGGCCGCCGGCGGGCTGCGTCAGCTCGTCGGTGCCGCGGTCGCCGAGATCGACGTCGACGACCAGCGGCGGACCGGTGCGCTGCTGGTAGAGCGCGGGTGCCTCGGTGATCCGTTTCGGTCGGCGGCGCAGCGGGGTCAGGCCCCGCCGGGACCCGTCGGCGGGCAGCGCGACCGCGTTCTCGACGTCTAACCGGTGGGGACCCGACGCCGCGCGCCGGGGGCGGAGAAAAAATGGTTCTCCCAGATCTCGGTGATCACCGCCTCGGGGGTGGCGTCACTCGCCTCGTCGACGCCGATCCGCCCGGAAAGGGCGAGCAGCGCGGCGTCGAGGACCAGCCGCTCGCGGTCGGGGTAGGAGCCCAGCTCCGCGAGCTCGCCGGCGATCGCGGCGAGGTCGATCGCCCCGCGCACGGACGAGCCGCGGCGCAGCTCCGGGTGCGTGCGGGTCGCCCGGGTGAGCGCGACGGCGTCGCTGATCAGCCGCCCGTCGCCGTCGGTCGGCGCGAGCCCGGTGCGGACGGCCACGATCGCGGCCTCCTCGTCGGCGTCCTGGTAGCCGATCGCGAGGCGGCACCAGCGGTCGTACACCGAGTCGGAGATCCGCGCCGTGCCGACGTTGTCGAACGGGTTCATCGAGGCCAGGACGCGGAACGTCGGCAGCGCGGTGATCGTGCCGACCCGCGGGATGGTCACCGCGCGCTCCGCCATCGCGCCCAGCAGCACGTTGAGGGTGTCCTCCGGCGCGCGGTTCAGCTCCTCGATGTAGAGGAAGCCGCCGCCGCGCATCGCCTCCACGAGCGGACCCGGCACGAAGTTCTCGCTGCTGTAGTCCTCGCGGAGCACCCGAGCGGGGTTGTGGTGGCCCACCATCCGCGCGGGCGTCAGCTCGGCGTTGCCCTCTACCAGGACGAACGGCACACCCCAGCTCCCGGTGATCGCCCGCAGCATCGTCGACTTCGACGTGCCGGGCGGGCCCTCCAGCAGGATGTCGCGACCCGCGGAGACCGCCGCGAGCACGAGGTCCAGCTCGCGGCGGCGCCCGACGAGGTCGCGCGCGATCGCCTCCCGCCGCGCGCCCGCCGCCGTCGCGGGCGTGGACGGGGCCGCCGTCCCCTCGGCCGCAGCGGGCGGCGGGCCGTTCGGGTTCATGGGCGGTCCTCGCTCCTCGGGACTACTTCTGCAGGAACCCGGCGTCCACCGGGAGGCAGGTCCCGGTGACGTAGCGGGCCTCGTCGGAGGCGAGCCACAGTACGGCGTTGGAGATGTCGACCGGCTCGACCATCTCGACGGGCAGCAGGTTCTGGATGTTGGAGCCGCCCACGTCCTCGGCGAGGAACTGCGCCATGTAGTCGTTGACGACCATCGGCGTGTTCACCCCTGTCGGGTGCACCGTGTTCACCCGGATCGAGTGCGGCGCCAGCTCCTGCGCCAGCGTCCGCATCAGCCCGACGACGCCGTGCTTCGACGAGTCGTAGTGCGCGATGCCGGCCATGCCCTTGAGGCCCGCGGTCGAGCTGGTGATGACGATCGACCCGCCGTTCCCCGCCTCGATCATCGACGGGATGGCCGCCTTCAGCGTCTTCCACACGCCGGTCAGGTTGACCGCGATCGTCTCGTCCCAGACCTCGTCCTCCATCGACCACGCGTTCTCGCTGAACGTCGCGATGCCGGCGTTGGCGCTGACGACGTCCAGGCGGCCGAGCTCCGCGACGCCCTCCTCGACGACAGCGCGCACGGCGGCGCCGTCGCGGACGTCGGCCTCGCGGGCGATGATGCGCCGGTCGAGCTCCTCGACCTGCCGCGCGGTCTCCTTGAGGTCCTCCGGCGTGGCCATCGGGTAGCCGACCGTGGCGAGCTGGCGGCAGACGTCGAACGCGATGACGTCCGCACCCTCCTGCGCCAGCCGGACCGCGTGCGACCGCCCCTGGCCCCGCGCCGCTCCGGAGATCAGCGCGACCTTGCCCTCGAGCCGTCCTGCCATGCTCTCCTCCTCGTCCGCTTCGCCGACGTCGACGGTGCCGGCCGGGCCGCGTCCGACGCGCGGCCGCCGGCCACGACGTCCCCCGACGACGGGACCGGGTGACGGACGTGCGCGGCCCGTACGGACGGCGTGCCGGCCACCGGAGCCCCACACCGCCCCGGACCGTCCGGGAAAGCGCCGCGGGCCAGTGCACGACGCCGGCCCGACCACCCGGTGTACCACCCGGGGGCGGTCGTGATCAATCCGTGGCCGCCCGTCACGACGGTCGGGCGAGCCGTCGCCCCGCGAGGTAGAGACGGACGGCGAGCTCGATGTCGAACCGCTGGGCGGGGTCGTCGAGCCGCGAGCCGAGCACCTCCCGGATCGCCCGCATCCGGTACTTCACCGACGAGGCGTGCAGGTGCAGCAGCCGTCCGGCCTCCTGGGGGCTGCCACCGCTGGTGAGGTAGGCGTGGAGGGTCTCGACCAGGCCGCCGCCGAAGCGCGTCTCGGCGAGCAGGTCCGCCCAGCACCCGCCGGACGAACGGGGCGACCTGACCCGGCGAGACGGCGGACAGCAGGTCGGCCATGGGTCCCAGCTCGTCGACGACCGCGACCCTTGGCACGTCGAGGATGCCGCTCGGCTCGCGCTGCAGCGTGGCGACCCGTCGGGCCTCGTCGTAGCTGGCCCGCAGCGCCTCGCCGGCGCGCGCGGGCCTCCCCACGGCGACCGTCGGGCGTCGCAGGTGCGGCGCGGAGACGGCCAGGGTCCATGCGGCGGCGTGCTCGCCCGCCGTCGCCGGGCCGGGATCCGGGCAGACGCCCAGCACGACGCCGTTCACCGGCACCAGGCTGGTGCCGGCGAGCACCGGCTCCCTGGCGACCGCGTCGCGCAGCGCGCGCAGGGGCGCCGCGTCGGCCACGCCGTCGAACGCGGCGACCACCGGGCGGCACAGGCCGTCGGGGTCGACCGGCGAGCCGACCGGGCGGGCGATCTCCGGATGCGTGGAGGTCCAGCTCAGCAGCGACACCCGGTGCCGCAGCCCGCGCAGCTCCTCGACGTGGCCGCGGCGGTCGAGCAGGACGACCGCGAGATCGACGAGCACGCCGTCGTGGCGGCCGTCGCCGCCGCGGGCGAGGTCGAGGCGCCCGAGCACGCGCCCGTCGCGGACGAGCGCCCGGCCGCGCAGCTGCGCCTCGTCCACCCCGACCCGGCTGAGCGCGAGCACGTCGCCTGCCGCGTCGACGACGCGGACCGCGCCGCCGGTGAGCCGGTCCGCCGCGGTGGCGAACCCGGACGCGCACCCGGCCGCCACCGACCTGCCCAGCTCGGCGAACGACCGCTCGACCGGCGGGGGAGCGGCCTCGACGGGCACGGCGGCGAGCACGGACACCGGCGACCTCCTCGGCGGGGCGACCCGGCGGGACGCCGGGGCTCGCACGCTACGGGCCCTGGGCACCGACGGACCGTGCCGATCTGACACAGGCCGACCCGGCGAACCTCAGAGCACGGCGCGCTCGGTGTCGAGGCCGTACCGGCGCAGCCGGCGGTAGAGCGTCGACCTCGACAGGCCGAGGGCCGCGGCCGCCTGGTTCTTGTTGCCGCGGCACTCCTGCAGCGCGGCAGCGATGGCGTCGCGCTCCAGCCGTTCGATCGGGGTGAGGCGCCGACGGCTCACCGGGCCGGGGCGCAGCTGCTGCGGCAGGTGGGCGACCTCGACGTCGGCGCCGGCCGCCGCCGCGACCGCCTCCTCGACCACGGCGGCGAGCTCGGCCAGGTTGCCCGGCCAGGTGTGGGCCACGAGCGCGGCCATGGCGCGCTGGCCGACCCGGACCGCCGGGTGCGGGGAGCCGCGCACCAGCTCGGCGACCAGCGCGGGAACGTCCTCGCGCCGCTCCCGCAGCGGGGGCAGGCGCAGCGCGACCGCGCCGAGGCGTTCCTCGCCCCGCCGGTAGGCCCGCCCGCCGGCCGGAGCGAGCGTGGTGACCACCGGTGCCCGGCGCCGCGGCGAGGCGACCAGGTCGGCGACCGTGGCGAACTGCGCGGCGGCGAGCGCGTCGGCGTCCGTGAGCACGACGGTGTCGGTCCCCGCCAGCAGGCCGTGCACCTCCGCCAGGAACGCGTCCGGTTCCACGCCCGCCAGCGTGCACGCCACCACGTGCAGCGCGGGCGTGCCCGGGCGGCGCGCGTGCAGCCTGCGGGCCAGCCCCAGCCGGCCGGTCCCCGCCTCGCCGATGACGCGCACGGAGCCGACCGCGTCCAGGTCGACGGCGTCGGCGGCCCGCTCGGCCCGCGCCCACGCGGCGCTGCCCTGCCGGCTCCGGCCCGGCTCCGCGCGGTGCTCCACCTCCAGCAGCGCGCCGACCGTCCGGCCGCCGACCCGGACCGGGGTGCAGCGCGCCTGGATCTCGTCGCCGTTGGCCAGTCGCAGCGGGCGCACGACGGCGACGTCCTCGGCGAAGGCCTCCGCCGCCTGGTCCCACAGCAGCGCCTGGTCGCTGGGCTGCAGCAGGTCGCCTGCCGGCGCGTTGGTCAGCACGAACCGCTCGCCGAGCGCGACCAGCGGCGCGACCGTGTCGCGGGACCGCGACAGGAAGGCCTCGAAGACGCGGCGCTCCCGCTCGGACGCGTTGCCGGAGAGCTCGCGCTCGATCTGGCCGGCCAGGTCCAGGAGCGTGGGCAGCAGCAGGCCGTTGGCGTCGGCGGTGGGGCAGGCGAGGTTGAGCACGCCCTCGACGCGGCGGGTCAGCGGGTTGCGCACCGGCACGCCCGCGCACACGAGCCGCTGCAGCGGCTCGACGTAGTGCTCCGCGCCGTAGATCAGGATCGGGGCGAGCTCCTCCAGTGCCGTGCCGATGCCGTTGGTGCCCGCGACCTCCTCGTCGAGGACGAAACCCTCCTCGATCGACACGGCCGAGAGCCTGCGCAACGCGGACCGGTCGCCCGCCCAGCGCCCGACCACGCGGGCGTCGGGGTCGGCGAGCACCACGCTGACGTGGGTGCCCGCGAGCTGCTGCGCGAAGCGCGCCAGCACGGGCTCCGCCGCACGGCACAGCCGCTCGCCGCGCGTGTCGGGGCCGAGGTACGGCAGCGCCATCCGGTCCGGCTCCACGGCGGCCATGAGGCTGCGCCGCCACGACTGGCGGATCAGGCTGCGCAGCTCGGGCGGCAGGTCGGTGCCGTCGTGGAGGGCCCGCCGGGCACGGAGGAGGAGCGCGCTGTCGCTGACCGCCTGCGGGCGCACCGGGTACACCTCCGCCCGCGTCGACGTGGGTCGGACACGTTCCATCGTCGCGCACCCGGCCCAGCGGGAGTGTGCCATCTTGGCACACTCCCGCCCCTCTCGCCCCAGGTCAGGCCGCGTTGAACGCGTTCCATCCCGCGCTCACGTGCAGCGCCTCCCCGGTGATGTACCTGGCTTCGTCGGACGCCAGGAACATGATCGCGTTCGAGATGTCGATCGGCTCGATCCACGGGACCGGGATGGCGTTGAGCGACACGAAACCGGGGACGACCTCCTCGCGCGTCGGGTTGTCGACGCCCGGGGCGAAGAGCGCGTAGAACGCCGGATTGTGGATCATGTCGGTGTTGCAGTTGGTCGGGCAGACGGCGTTCACGGTGATGCCGTTCGCCGCGACCTCGCGCGCCACCGACTTGACGAACCCGATCGCGCCCCACTTCGCGGCGCAGTAGTGCGCGACCGTTGGCAGGCCGACCCGGCCGGCCATCGACGCGGTCACGACGATCCGCCCCGAGCCTTGCGCCAGCATGTGCGGCAGCACCGCGCGGGTGGCCTTGAAGACGCCGGTGAGGTCGGAGTCGATCACGTCGTCCCAGACCTCGTCGGACATGTCGACGACGGGGGAGAGCGACAGCAGCCCGTGGTTGACCAGCATGATGTCGATGCGGCCGAACTCGCCGACCGCCTCGTCGGTCGCGGCCTTCATCGCGGCGGAGTCGCGGCAGTCGGCGGTCACCGCCACGCAGCGCTGGTCGAGCGCCTCGACCAGCTTCACGGTCTCCAGCAGGTCGTCCTCGCTCGCCATCGTGTACGGCACGCTCTCGACCTGGGCCGCGATGTCGGAGACGACGATGCTCGCGCCCTCCTTCGCGAACGCCAGCGCGTGCGAGCGGCCCTGGCCGCGCGCGCCGCCGGTCACCATGACGACCTTGCCCTCGAAGCGGCCCATGGACGTGCTCCTCGTCTGGAAGGGGTTCGACCCGGCCACCCTGGATCGCGCGGCGGCGCGCGACGACGTCCCTGCGGGTCGATATCCGCGCCGCCGTGGTCTTGCGGGGACGACCGGCGCGCGCGGGTTCGCCCCCCGGACGCGGTGCGAGGGGCGCCCGCCCGCTCCTAGCGTCGCGGCATGCCCGTCCTGCGCACCCCCGACGACCGCTTCGCGGACCTGCCGGACTACCCGTTCGCGCCGCACTACCTGGTCGTCGAGGACGCCCGGTTGGGGCCGCTGCGGATGCACTACGTCGACGAGGGCGACCCGGCGGGCCGCCCGGTCGTGCTGCTGCACGGCGAACCGACCTGGTCGTACCTGTTCCGGCACACGGTCGGCCCGCTGGTGGCCGCCGGGCTGCGGGCGGTGGTGCCCGACCTCGTCGGCTTCGGGCGTTCCGACAAGCCGGACCGGCAGGCGGACTACACCTACGAGGCCCACGTCGGCTGGCTCGCCGCGTTCCTCTCCGCACTCGGGCTGCGCGGTGCCGTCCTCGTCGGCCACGACTGGGGCGGGCTGCTGGGGCTGCGGATGGTCACCGCGTCCCCGGGCCTCGCGGCGGGCTACGTCGCCTGCAACCACGGCTACCCGACCGGCGACATGCCCGCCAACGAGGCGCTGGCGCAGTGGCAGGCCTTCGCCGCGACGACGCCGGCGTTCGAGACGGGGGCGATCGTGGCCAGGGCGTGCGCGCGACCGGTCGCTCCGGCGGTCGTCGCCGCCTACGACGCGCCCTATCCCGACGACCGCTACCAGGCGGGGGCCAGGGCGTTCCCCGCGCTCATCCCGGTGCGGCCGGACGACCCGTCGGCGCAGGCCGTGCGGGACTCGCGGGCGGTGCTGGCCCGGACCTCGATGCCGCTGCTGACCGTCTACGGCGCCCAGGACCCCATCGCCGGGCCGGCCGACGCGATGCTCCAGCAGCTGGTCCCGGGCGCCGCCGGACAGCCGCACGTCCGCCTGGACGACGCGGGGCACAACATGCCGGAGGACGCAGGGGCGCGGCTCGGCGAGCTGGTCGCCGCGTTCGCCGTCAGCCTCGGCGCCGCGGCCCCGACGAGCTGACGGCCGGCCGTGCCCTCGCCGGGGCGGAAAGCGGGCGCGGCTTCGTCCCGGCGGAGCGAAGACGGCCGCGGCCGGGGTCAGCACGCTGGGCGGCATCCCACCGAGGAGGTTCCATGGTCAAGATCCGCGGCGAGGAGGTCCTCCTCCCCACGACGATCGTCGGCTCGTACCCGCGACCGATGTTCCTGCGCGGCAAGGTGTTCCCCCTCGGCGGGGTGCACTCCCCGGAGTTCCCGAGCTTCGAGGTGCGCTCGAACTACCGCAACGCCGTCGCGTTGGCGATCAAGGACATGACCGACGCGGGCCTGGACGTCGTCACCGACGGCTGCCAGCACTACGAGAGCGACAGCGACTACGAGCAGGGCGAGATCTTCCACTTCTACCTCGACCGCCTGGAGGGCTTCGTGCCCTACGGCGACAACATCAGCGCGGGCCACTTCCAGGACGTCCCGGTGTACAAGCCCACCTGCGTCGGCCCGATCGCGTGGCGGCGGCCGATCTTCAAGCCGATCGTCGAGGCGACCGTCCAGCAGACCGACAAGCCGGTCAAGATCCAGGCGGCGGTCGGGCCCGCCACGATGGCCGCGCTGATCACCGACACGCACTACGGCGACATCAAGGCCCTCTCGCTCGACCTGGCCAGGGCCCTCAACACCGAGCTGCGCGACATCGTCGGCCGCGGCGCGGACATCGTCCAGTTCGCCGAGGTCCTCACGTTCTTCGACCCCGCGGACTGGGTGGTCGAGGCGATCAACACCGCGTTCGAGGGCATCGACGCCTACAAGGTCATCCACATCTGCTACGGGCAGCAGGAGGGCCAGCCCGGGGTGACGGAGCTGCGCGGGTCGAAGCTCTTCCCCTGGCTATGGGACCTGCACTGCGACCAGATCCAGTACGAGATGGCCAGCCACGGCTTCGACGACACCGACATCGCCGCCATCTCCTCCATCCCCGACCACATGGACTTCGGTGTCGGCGTGATCAACGGCAAGTCGCTGGTCGCCGAGTCGCCCGAGCAGGTCGCCGCGGGCATTCGCAAGGTGCTCGGCGTCGTCCCTGCCGAGCGGGTGATGGTGCACACCGACTGCACGCTCACCGGGCTCAAGCACATCGTGGCCCAGCAGAAGATCCGGGCGTTGGTGGCCGGCACGCGGATCGTGCGGGCCGAGCTGGCGGGCGGGTAGGTCAGGACTCGCTCAGGTCGGCCGTCGGCAGCGAGCCGAGCAGCGCGAACGCGTCCAGGTACGGGTCGACGTCGCCCTGGACGGCCCAGGCGCGCAGCTGCGCGGCCGAACGGCGCGTGACCAGCGCGCGGGCCAGGTCGAAGTCCGATGCCCGCACGACGACGGCCGCATCCTCGGCGTCGCCCCACCGCCACGTGTCGCCGACGAGCGCGATCGGCGGCCGACCGCCGACGGCGTCGGCGAAGCGGCCCGCGAACCGGTCCCGGATGGCCGCGACGCCGCCCGAGTCCTGACCCCCCGGCACGTGCAGGGCCCCGCGCAGGTCCTGCTCGTGGATGATCACGTCGCCGAGCGGCCGCGGGCCGTGGGCCTCCATCCACTCGCGCAGCGGAGGGCCGATCTTCTCCCACTCCGCGACGAGCGCGGCGACGTCGTGGTCGCGGCGGGTGTCGACCTGGCGCTGCGTCCACGCGGCGTTGTGGTCGTCGGGCTCGTCGCCGGCGACGACGTCCGCGCCGAGGCCGACCATGTGCGAGAACAGGTCGCGCACCGTCCAGTCGGGGCAGGCCGGGACAGGGACGCCGGCCGCGGCCGGGCTGAGCCCGCCGACCAGCTCGATCACGCGCCGCTGCGCCGCCGACCACTCCTCGACCGCGTTCATCCGACCCTCCTCGTCCGCAGGTGCCGCAGCAGGTTCGCCGAGAACCGCTCGCCCATCTGTTGCATCGTCTGCTGCATCACCGTCGTGACCGCGGGCCGGGTGATCCCGGCCAGCGGCAGGTCGACGTGCAGGGTCAGGCTGATCTCCAGCCGCGTCCCGGCGTCGGTCTCGGCCAGCTCGTACCACCCCTGCGCGCCGGCCCGCTCCGTCGTCCCGGCCGGGGGTGCGTGGGTGTACTCGATGCGCTTGGCGTCGGTGAACGTCATCTGTTCTGTGAAGACGGGGCTGATCCCGATGCCGAGCACCGTCAACCCCGCGAGATGCCACCGCCACAGGTCGCCGTCGGTGTCGATCCGGCGCAGCAGGGGCGTCAGCTTCGGCAGCAGGACCGGATCGGTGAGCACCGCCCAGATGTCGGCCCGCGGCGCGTCGACGACGGCCAGCGAGGCGTTGGTCGCGGAGAACCGGGTCACCTGCTCAGGGTGCCGTGAGCGGGCCGGCGACGCTCGCCGACATGCTGTCAAGTTTCGCTTGACAACGGCGGCGCGTCAAGCAAACCTTGACGGATGCCGGAGCAGCTGGCCGCCGCGCTGCGCGAGCTGCACGGCGCGATCGCGGCCAGGGCCGAGGCGGAGAAGGCGCTCGCCGCCGCGGTCGATGCGGTGCGGGCGGCGGGCGGGACCTGGCAGGACGTCGGCACGGCGCTGGGCACGAGCCGGCAGGCGGCGTTCCAGCGCTTCGGCCGCCCGGTCGACCCGAGGACGGGGGTGGAGATGGACAGGACGGTGCTCGAGGGGGCCGGCGACCGCGCGATCGCGATCTTCACGGCGCTCGCGGCCGGGGACTGGGAGCTGGCCCGCGCCGACTTCGACCCGACCATGGTCGCCGCGCTGTCGGCGACGAAGCTGGCCGACACCTGGGCGACGGTGGTCGGCGCGGTCGGCGCATACGAGCGGCCGGGGGAGCCGTTCGCCCGGCGCCAGGGCGAGCTGACCGTCGTCGACGTGCCGTTGGCGTTCGAGGCGGGCGACATGACGGGGCGGGTCGCCCTGCGGCCCGACGGCCAGGTGGCCGGGCTGTTCGTCCTGACCCCCGCGGCGGCGGCGCCGTGACCGGCGGCGTGGAGGTCGGCCCCGCCGGCGGGGCCCGGCCCGGTGTCGACGTCCGCCGCGTCGCGGTCTTCCTCGCCGTCGCGTTCGGGTGGGCGTGGCTCGTGTGCCTGCCGCTGTGGCTGTCCGGACGCGGCCTGGTCACGCCCTGGACGCCGGTGCTGCTGCTCGCGATGATGCTCGGCCCGACGGTCGCGACGCTGGCCGTCGCCGGCCGGCACGGTCCCAGCCTGCGGGTGCGGGGGCTGCGGGTGGGCTGGGTCGTGCTGGCGTGGCTGGGCCCGTTCGCCGTGCTCGCGCTGGCGATGCTGCTCTCGGTGGCGGCCGGGACCTACCGGGTCGATCTCGTCGGCTTCTCCGGGTTCGTGCAGGTCGCCGGGCCGGTGCCCGAGCCGGTCGCGAACGTGGTGTGGATGGACGTGGTGCTGGTGCCCCTCGTCGGGTGGTTCAACGCCATCCCGGCGCTCGCCGAGGAGTACGGGTGGCGCGGCTGGCTGCTGCCGGCCCTGCTGCCGCTCGGACGCTGGCCCGCGGTGCTGTCGGTCGGCGTCGTCTGGGGTCTGTGGCACGCTCCGGTCGTCCTGCTCGGGTACAACTACCCGCGGCACGCGCCGGTGGGCTCCCTGCTGCTGATGGTCGCGTTCACACTGGTCACCGGCACGCTGCTGGGCTGGCTGCGGCTGCGCTCGGGCAGCGTGTGGCCGTGCGCGGTCGCCCACGGGTTCGTCAACGCGGCGGCCGGCGTCCCGGTGCTGCTGGCCGCGGCCGGGCCGGCGGCGGACAACGCGCAGTCCGGCCTGCTGGGGTGGCCGGGCTGGGTGGCGATGCTCGCGGCGTTCGGGCTGGCGGCGGCCCTGCTCCGGCGACCGGCCGGTATCACAGGGGAGCGAGCCGTCGCACCGGGCGGGGCAGGGCCCGGCCCCGGCGCCAGGCCCGAGGCGCCGCGACCCGATCCGTGACGCGGTCGGCCACGGCCGCCGCGGTGGCGTGCGCCGCCAATGCCGACCGGGCCGCCTCCCGGCCGGACGCGTCCGCCGGGGCGACCCGCCCGGCCCACCCGCACGAGCACGCGGCCCGGTAGGCGGTGAAGGTCGCCTCGGCGCAGCGCCCGACGTCCGTCCAGTCGTCGCTCCAGCTGCCGTCCCGGTAGCGGCCGGCGAGGTAGCCCGCGTGCATGTGCACCAGGATGGTGGGGTGCGGCACCGGCCGCGAGCGACGCCACGGGCCGGTCACCCGGTCGTGGCGCCGGAGCGGCAGCCCCTCCGGCGAGCGGTCGGCCGACGTGCCGTGCGGCCGGCGGCGGTCCCGTACGGTGACGCCGATGGACGCGACGGCGTGGGTCGACGCGCTCGACGCGCCGGCGGGTCGCGCCGTGCTCGCCGAGCTGGAGGGCGCCGACGTCACACCCGGCACGGCGCTGCAGGTCACGACGCGGCTGCGGCGGCGCTGGCCCCCGCAGCTCGTCGCCGACGCGCTCACCCAGCACGAGCTGCGCCGCCGGGCCGCGGCCAAGTTCGACCGGGCCGCGGAGATGTACTTCACCCGGGCCGGCCTGGAGCAGGCGTCCGGCGAGACCGTCGCCGCCCACCGCGCCGCGCGGCTCGCCGGCACCGGTCCGGTGGCCGACCTCTGCTGCGGGATCGGCGGCGACCTCGTCGCCCTCGCGGCCCTGGGCCCGGTGCTCGGGGTCGACCGGGACCCGGTCCACACCCGGCTGGCCGAGCTCAACGCCCACGCGTACGGGGTCGCGGACCGGGTGACGACGCGGGTCGACGACGTGCGGGACGTCGCGCTGCCCGACGTCGGCGCCGCGTTCGTCGACCCGGCCCGGCGCACCGGGCGCGGCCGGCTGCGCGACGGCGAACCGCCGCTGGCGTGGTGCACCGGCCTGGCCGACCGGGTGCCCGCGGTGGTGGTCAAGGCCGCGCCGGGCCTGCCGCACGACGCGGTCCCGCCCGGCTGGGAGCTGGAGTTCGTCGCCGTGGGCCCGGACCTCAAGGAGGCGACGCTCTGGTCCCCGGCCCTCGCGGCGACCGCGCGCCGCGCGACCGTGCTGCCCGGCGGGCACACCCTGCTGCCGGAACCCGGCGAGCCCGTCCCCGTGCGCGAGCCTGGCGCGTTCCTGCTCGACCCGAACCCGGCCGTGACCCGCGCCGGCCTCGTCGAGGAGCTCGCCCGCGTGCTCGGCGCCGGCAAGATCGACGACCGGATCGCGTTCCTCACGCTCGACGCCCCCGCCGAGACGCCGTTCGCGCGGACGCTGCGGGTGCTGGACGCCGGGCCGTGGCGGGAGAAGGACCTGCCCGCCTGGCTGCACCGGCTCGACGTCGGGGCCGTCGACGTGCGCAGGCGGGGCCTCGCCGGCGACGTCGACGCCCTGCGCAGGCGGCTGCGCCTGCGGGGGTCACGGCGGGTCACCCTCGTCATGACCCGGGTCGCGGACCGGCCGTGGGCGCTCGTCTGCGAGGACGTCGCCACCACTTGTGCGAAACGCCCACGGACCGCGGGGTCCCGGCCCTAGCCTCCTGCCCATGGCGGAGGGCTACCAGGTCACACCCGACGACCTCGACGGGGCGGCGCAGGGCGTGCACGCCGTGCTCGACCAGCTGGCGCAGCTCGGTCCCGACCGCGGCCGGGCCGGGCAGGGCCGGGGCACGGTCGCGATCGCACTGGCCACGGGCCCGCTCGCCCACCGGGACCTGCACGAGGCGCTGGGGGAGTTCGGCACGCGCTGGGAGTGGGGCGTGCGGTCCGCGGTGCAGTCCGGCCGCCGGATGGCCGACGACCTCGCGGCGACCGCCCGCAGCTACCGCGGCGGCGACGCGGCCCCGGCCGGGCTCTTCGGGCGCATCCTCGCCGACGCGGTGGGTGACCCGCGCGCCGATCCCGCGCGGGCCGGGGGCCGCTCGCCGGCCACGATCGCCGCCGACGCGAACCGGCCGGAGACCGCGGCCGACCGGGTCGCGGCCGGGCAGTCCGTCGCCGACACCTGGTCGGCGACCGTCGCTGACGCCTGGCGCAACAGCCCGGCCGGCATGGCCGCCGCGGCCGGTGCCGGCCGCGATCCCCTCCAGTACCAGCGCGACGACCTGGCCGCGCTGCGCCGGATCGCGGAGTGAGCCCGATGGCCGTGGCGGCGGAACTGGAGCTGGGAGCCACCGAGGACCCGCGCGCGCTCGTCGTCGGCGACCCGCAGGCGCTCGCGGCGACCCGACAGCGGCTCGGCACGATGGCCGACGCGTTCGGGTGGACGGCCACCGGCCTCGCGCGCATCGACGTCGGCAGCTGGCAGGGCGAAGCCGCCGACGCGTTCCGGGCCGCCTACCCGGGGGCGCCCGCGCGCTGGTCGGCCGCGCACCGCGCGTTCTCCAGCGCCGCCGCGGGCTGGGACGCCTACCAGCGGGTCGTCGGCTGGGCGCAGGACCGGGCCGCGCTCGCGGTGCGCCGCTACCAGGCGGGCGTCGCCGCGTCCCGGGACGCGGTGGCCCGCCGCGTCGACGACGTCGCCCGCTACAACGCGCAGGTCGAGGCGGCGTCCCGCGGCGAGGCGCCCGCCCCGACGCCGCTGCCGCCGTTCGTCGACCCCGGCCCCGCGCAGATCGCCGCGGCGCGCGACGTCCTGACCTCGGCCCGCCAGCAGCGGGACCGCATCGCCGACGGGGTCGCCGCCACGCTGCGGGAGGCGGCGGCGTTGGCGCCGGACCCGCCGTCGGGGGTGGGCGCGCTCGTCGCCGACGTCGTCGACGAGGCCCGTGGCGACCTCGGGGAGGTCGGCACGGTGCTGAGCGGCGCCGCGGAGGGCGTCGAGGGCGCCGTCCGGGAGCTGCGGACGCTGAACCCCACGGACCCGTGGAACGCCCGCCACCCCGCGGCGTACCTCGACGGGATGTCGGCGGCGGCGGCCGGGGTCGTGACCGCGGCCGCGCACCCCCTGCGGGCGGTGGCCGGCCTGGTGGGCACCGGCTGGGGCTCCGACCCCGAGCGGGCCGCGGGGCGACTGGCCTCCGAGGTCCTGCTGTCGGCGGCGGGTGGCGGGGCCGTGAAGGCGACGCGGACGGCGCTGCGGGAGGCGACCCCGGCGGTCGCGCCACGAGCACCCGTCGCGACACGGCCGGAGGCGGTGCCGGCGCGGGGCCCGGTGCCGACGGACCCGGACCCGGCCGCGCCGCCGTTCAGCCCGCTGCCGGAGCGCCCGGCGCCCGCGCACGGAGGGGATCGGCCCGCGTCCGGTGGGCCGGGCGGGGCCGGAGCCGGAGCGGCCGGTCGACCGGATGGTGCGGCGGCGGCCGGGGAACCGCCGCCGGCGGACGGCTCGGGGGCCGCTGCGGCGGGTGGGCCGTCGGTGTCCGGCGGCGCCGGGTCGCCGCCGGGGCAGCCGTCCGAGGCGGCGACGGGTGACGGGCGCGGGGTCGGTCCGGCCGCGTCCGGCGGGCCGGCGCCCGGTGGGCAGGGCGTCGCGCAGGGGGCGGCCGGGCCGGGCGCCGGCGGTCAGGTAGGCGTCGGGCAGGTGGGCGTCGGGCAGGAGGCGAGCGGGCAGGGTGCCGGCGGTCAGGTGGGCGTCGGGCAGGGTTCCGGCGCCGCGGCCGCCGGTGGCGAGGGTTCCGCGGCGGCCGCGACCGGCGGGTCGGGGTCGCCGGTCTTCGCGGCGACCCGGTCGGCGGTGGGCGCGCCGGCTCGGCCGGACGTGCCCGACCTGGCCGGTCCCGGCCCGGACGGACTCGCACGGGGAGTCGTCGGGGCACCCGGGCCGGCCGCGCCGGCGTCCGACGCGGCCGGTCGCGGGGCGGCTCCGGTGCGGTCCGGCCGCGGGGCCGTTCCGGCCACGGCCGGTCGGGACCCGGCTCCCGTGCCGGGCGGTTCCGACCCCTCCCTGGGCCCCTCGGACGCCCTCGTCGCGGCCGACGCCCGGGCCGCGCGCGAGCTCGCCGCCGCAGGTCAGGGCCTGCCCCGCGGCGAGGCACGCCTCGGCGCGAGCGCCGCGCAGGCGAACCCCGCCCCGGCGCCGGCCCCGACGACGCCCGTCTTCCGGCCGCCGCCGACCACGGGAGGCCGCGCGAGCGGGCCGGCAGGGACGGCCGGTCGCCACCGGGTAGCCGGCGGCGGTGAGCCGCGCGGGTCGGAGGCGACCCCGGCCGTGCCCGTCCGGGACGCCAGGGGCCGGCCGGTCATCCCGGCGGGCTTCCGCGACGCCGCGCAGTTCACGGCGTTCGGTGCCGCCGTCCGCCGCGGCCTGGCCGCCGCCGGGTTCCCGGACGTGCGCGTCATCTTCACCGGCAGCTCCGTGACCGGGATCAAGTTCACGACCGCGGTGCCCTTCGACGTCGGGCGGCTCAGCGACTACGACCTCGCGCTCGGCGATCCGACCCTCTTCGCCGCCGCCGAGAAGGCCGGGGTCCCGGTACGCAGGAACCCCACCCGCACCCGCCCGCTGGACGACGTGGACATGACCCGACTCGGCCTGAAGGCCCTGCAGCGGGACCTGTCGCGGTCGGCCGGCCGCAAGGTGTCGTTCATGCTGTACCCGAGCGCCGAGGCGGCGCTCGGCCGCCGCCCCGGCATCGAGGTGACCCCGTGACACTCTCCCAGGACAGCTACGGATCCACGACGCTCCCGCCGCGCGAGCTGCGCGACCGCGTGGCGGCGGCCCTGGACGTCGCGTTCGCCGAGCACGACAGCACGTTCTGGAACGGCACCTACTTCCGGGCGCCCGGGCCGGCCGGCGAGGAGATCTGCGTCTACGACAACGTCGAGCACGGTGACGGCGACGAGGTGCCGTTCGTCGAGCATCCCGAGTCGGTGTCGGTGGTCGTCGTGTCCGGAACGCGGCGACCCGCCGAGATCGGCAGGCTGCTGGCCGGCGTCGGTGACCTGCGGCTGCTGCACCACGGCGAGCTCGACCCGCAGGAGCCGCGGCGGGAGCCGATGGTGCACGACACCTACGGGTCGGCCGGCCGCGATCTCGACGCGATCAGCGCCGACGTCGCACGCGCGGTCGGGGTCGGGTTCGACGTCGGCGAGGACCCGCTGCGCGGCGGGACCTGCTACACGGCGTCGGGGCCCGACGGCGAGGAGCTGTGGGTCGTCGACAACCGGGTCCTCGTCCACGGCCGGCCCTACGCGGCCGACCACCCCGAGATGATCACGATCGTCGACGTCCGCGGCGGCGGCCGGGCGGCGGAGCTGCGCGAGCGGCTGTCCGCCGTCGACGGCCTCGCGCCCCTCGCGCACGAGGAGATCTGAGCGCAGCTCAGAGCGGCTCCAGCTGGTCCGGGGTCGGGGTCGGCGGGAGCGGGCCCGCCGGCGCGTCGAGGTAGAACAGGGCGGTCGAGGCGATGTCGTCGGCCAGCGGCAGGTACCGGCCGCCGGACCGCCAGCCGAGGGCCTGGACCGTCACCCGCAGGTCGGTGGCGAACCGGACCGGGTCGGGCACGTGCCAGCGGTAGAGCCCGAACCGGGTCTGGCTCTCGTAGCGGCCGTCGGGCGCCAGCACCTGGTGCAGGCCCAGGTAGGGCGTCGTGTACGGCGTGTATCCCTGGCCGGGCACGTCGAAGTTCCAGGCCCCTCCGACGTAGTCCTCGGTCCCGGTGCCGCAGATCGTCGGGAACTCGCCGTCGTCGTCGAGGTAGAACTTGACCTCGCCCTCGCCCCACCAGCCGCGGGAGTTGCTGCCCCAGGCCAGGTACGTGCCGGCGTAGTGGCCGGCCCCGCGCACGCCCTCGACCAGCGTGTGGACGTCTCCGCGCGCGAGGGGGTTCGACCGCCGCCAGTGGGCGTGCAGGTAGCCCGACCGGTCCTCGTCGCGGCCGAGCTCGGCCGTCACCTGGTAGTAGACGACGGTGGGGGAGTCGGCGAGGTTCTCCAGCGTCAGGCGGGCGGAGCGGCGGAACGGCATCGGCCAGTAGGAGTTCAGGCCGCCGTGCGGGTTGACCGCGACCATCGCCGAGGACAGCTGGGCGAAGCGACCCCAGCCCTGGCCGAAGAAGTCGCCGAGCGGCACCTCGACCGCGGGCGTGTCCGCCCCGTCCCAGTACGCGCGCAGGAGCAGCGCGCGCCAGCGCTCGTGCGGCGCCGTCAGCCACACGTGGGTGACGCGGCCGGGCCCCTCGATGGCGGCCAGCTCGTGCGTCGCGCCCGCCGGGATCTCGACGCTCGGGGAGACCTTCCAGCCAGGGCCGAGGTCGCGGGCCGCGGCCGCGCCGGTGCCCCGGGTCGCGCGGGCGCCGCCACCGGGCACCCCCGTCGGGTTCTCGGCGCTGAACGAGCGGGTGACCAGCCCGCGGCGGAGGCGGGCGACGTCGGACACGGCGCTCATTCTGCCCTCGGCATGGTAGTTGCTTAAGTTAAGCAAATATTCTAACCTGGCCGCCGTGGAGCTCGCCGAGACCGGACCGCCGGCCGTGACCGCGCCGTCGGACGACGACGACCTGACCGCCATGGTCGCCGTGCTGAGCGCGCTGACCACCGGCCTCGGGCGGGTCCTCGCCCGTCCGGGCGGGGCCAACCGGCTCGCCGTGCTGTCGTGTGTGCGGGCCGTCGACGGCATCCGGCCGTCCCAGGTCGCCGAGGCGCTGAACCTCCATCAGTCCCAGATCACCAGGGTGGTGCAGGACCTGGAGGACGAGGGGCTGGTCACGACGAGCGTGGCGGCGGGTGACCGGCGGGCCAGGGCGCTGTCGCTCACCGAAGCAGGCGCCGCCGAGCTCGACCGCCTGATGGCCCACGGCATGGCGATCTGGCGCGGGTTCGTCGAGGGGTGGGACCCGGCCGACATCCGCACGTTGACCGCCCTGCTGACGCGGCTGCACGCCTCGATCGACGCGGCGAGGAGCCGCCGTCCTCGGAAGGAACCATGAACAGGAAGCTGTCGTCCGCGCTGCCCATGCTCCTCGACCTCGTCATCCCGATCGCCGGCTACTACGTGCTCGCGGCCGTCGGGCTGGACGACTTCTGGGCCCTGACGGTGTCCGGCCTGGCGACCGGCGCGTACGCGCTGTTCCGGACGCTGCGCCGGCGGAAGCTCGACGGCATCGGGCTGCTCGTCGTGATCGAGATCGCCCTGTCGCTCGTGCTGCTCGGGGTGACCCGCGACCCGCGCATCGTGCTGCTCAAGCCGTCCTTCTACACGGTCGTCGGCGCGCTGTACCTGCTCTGGACCTGCGCAGCGGGCCGGCCGCTCACCGTCGAGACGGCGCGGCCGTTCGGGACCGCGGGTGACCCGGCCAGGGAGGCCGAGTGGGACGCCGCGGCCGCCCGGCCCGGGCCGTTCCGGCGCGAGCACGTGCTGCTGAGCGCCGTGTGGGCGGTGCTGTTCCTCGTCGAGGCCGTGGTGCGGGGCGTCATCGTGCTGCACCTGGGCGTGGCCGACGCGGTGATCGCCGCCCAGGTGCCGGGCATCGCCGTGTTCGTCGTCGGCGGCGTCTACTCGCGGCTGCGGATCCCGGCGCTGCGCCGCGCGCTGGCGGCGGAGGGCGCAGCGGCCCGTCGTTGACCGCGAGCCGGGCCGCGGCAGGCTGTGCGCGTGGAGATCCTCGTCCTGGTCGTCGGGCTGATGCTGGCCGCGGTGCTGCTCGTCGGCGTCGGCGACCGGCTGACCCTGCCGTGGCCCGCGCTGATGGTCGTGCTCGGGGTGGTCGTCGCGTTCGTGCCGGGCCTGCCCGACCGGTTCGACCTGGAGCCGGACCTCATCCTGCCGTTGTTCCTCCCGCCGCTGCTGTTCGCGACGGCCCAGCGGACCTCGTGGTCGCTGTTCCGCGCCCGCTGGCGCAGCGTCGTCCTGCTCGCGGTCGCCCTGGTCGTCGTCACCGTCGCCGCCACCGCCGGAACGGCCGTGGCCCTCGTGCCCGGGATCGGGGTCAGCGCCGCGATCGCGCTGGGGGCGATGGTCGCGCCGCCGGACCCGGTCGCCGTCGAGGCCGTGGCCGGACCCGTCCGGATGCCGCGGCGGTTGCTCAGCGTCCTGCAGAGCGAGGGGCTGTTCAACGACGCGACCGCGCTGGTCGTGTTCCAGACGGCGGTGGTGGCGGCGGTGTCCGGCTCCGACGTCAACGGGCTCGTGCTGGTCGGGACGTTCCTCGTCGGCGCGGTCGGCGCGGTGGCGCTGGGCTGGGTCGCGTCCCGGCTGGTCCGGCTGGTCTCGGCGCACGTGGCGAACCCGACCGGTCGCTCGGCCCTGACGCTCGTGCTGCCGTTCGCGGTGTACGTGGGCGCGGAGGAGATCCATGCCTCCGGCGTCGTGGCCGTCGTGGTCGCCGCGCTCGAGCTGCGGTCGGAGAGCGGCGTCGACGAGGCGGCGGAGCGGCTGGTGCAGCGGTCGTTCTGGGACGTCGTCGAGATGCTCGTGACGGGACTGGCCTTCGGGCTGATCGGGCTGGACCTGCGCCAGGTCGGTGAGGACGCCGGTGCCGACCTGCCGCACATGCTCGAGCACGCCGCCGTGGTCTGTGCGGTGGTGATCGCCGTCCGGGCGGTGTGGATGGCGGGGGCGTGGCGCACGCTGCGGAGCAGCCGCGACGCCGAGCGCGCGCCGCGGACCTGGGGGGAGGCCGTCGTGCTCACCTGGTGCGGTATGCGCGGGCTGGCGACGCTCGCGCTCGCCCTTTCGCTGCCGGCGGCGATGCCGGCGCGGCCGGAGCTGGTGGTCATCGCCGCGTCGGTGCTGGTCGTCACGCTGGTCCTGCCGGGCTTCACGCTGCCGGTGCTGGTGCGCGTGCTGGGCGTCGCGGCCGACGCGGACACCGAGCACGCGGCCGAGCGCGTGATCGTCCGCCGGGTCCGGGAGGCCATGGCCGCCGCGGTCCGGGAGCGGCTCGACGAGGTCCCGGACGAGCTCGGCGGCCCGCTCATGGACCGGGTGGACCGGCTCGACGCCCTGCTGCGCGGGGAGACGCCGTCGGCCGAGGAGCGGGAGGCGTTCGAGCGGGCGCGCAACAGCCGGGCGGCCTTCGAGCGGGTGCAGTCCGCGGCGCTGTCCGCCGGGCGGGCGGCGGTGCTGTCGGCGCGGCGCGAACCGGGGGTCGACCCGGAGGCGGCCGACCGGGTGTTGCGCCGGCTGGACCTGCGGACGGTCCTCCTGGAGTGAGCCCGGCCGTCGACCCGGACCTACGGCACGACGGTGACGGGCCAGCGGCCGGCGCGCACCAGCCGCACCGCCAGCGAGCCGACGAACCGGTGCCCGGCCTGGGCCGACGCCCCGACGACCACGGCGTCGGCTCGCTCCTCCTCTGCGACGCGGCACAGCGCGGAGAACGGGTCGCCCCGCTCGACGCGGTAGCGGCCGTCCAGCGCCGCCCACTCGGGATGGCTCTCGAGCTCGCGCCGCAGGTCGGCGGCGACCTCGTCCAGGCTCTCCTCGATTGCAGCGCTCGCGGCGGGGGCGAGGCCGGCGGCCATGGGCGCGCTCGCGGCGTAGACGACGACCAGGCGCGACCCCTGCCGGCGGGCGAGACCGGCGGCGTAGGCGGTGGCGTGCCACGACGTCGGCGAGCCATCGAGCCCGACGACGATGACGTCGGGCCCGTCGCTGCCCAGCTCGAAGGCCATGGTCCGATCATCTCGCGCGGTGCGCGCCGGGTGCGGACCGCCGTCACGGTCGCCGGCCGCCGACCCGTACGACGGGTGGCGCAGACCCCGACTCGCGCAGGTGCAGACCCCGACTCGCGCACGGCTCCGCGAGTCGGGGTCTGGCCCGTACCGAGTCGCGGGCTGGGCCAGATCCGGTGGCGGCCTGGTTCAGGGCGCGACTCGGGCTGGTTCAGGCCCCGACTCGCGTCAGGGGGTGAGGGCGCGGGCGAGGGGGACGCCCGGGCGGTAGGCGAGGTGCTCGTGGCTCGGCGCGTCGAGAACGGTCAGGTCGGCGGGCCGGCCGGGGGCCAGCACGCCGACGTCCGTCCGGCGCAGGGCCCGCGCCCCGCCGGCCGTCGCGGCCCACAGCGCCTCGGCCGGGGTCATCCCGAGCTCGCGGACGGCCAGGGCGACCACGAACGGCATCGACGACGAGTAGCACGTGCCCGGGTTGCAGTCGGTCGCGAGCGCCACCGTGATGCCGGCCGCGAGCAGCCTGCGCGCGTCCGGGTAGGGCGAACGCGTGCAGAACTCGACGCCGGGCAGCAGCGTCGCGACCGTCTCGCTCCCGGCCAGCGCGTCGACGTCGGCGCCGGTGAGGTGCGTGCAGTGGTCGACGCTGGCTGCTCCGAGCTCGACGCCGAGCCGGACGCCGGGGCCCGGCGCCAGCTGGCCGGCGTGCACCCGCAGCCCGAGCCCCGCCGCCCGGCCCGCCGCGAGGACGGCCTTCGCCTCGTCGCCGTCGAACGCGTGGCGGCTCGCGGGCTCGCAGAACACGTCGACCCAGCGCGCGTGCGGGGCACACGCGGCCAGCATCGGTCCGGTGACCAGCTCGACGTAGGCCTCCCGCGCGACGCCGGGCGGCACGACGTGGGCGCCGAGGAACGTCGTCTCCGGCGTCACCTCGCCGGCCAGCCGCAGCGCCCTGGCCTCCTCGGCGACCGAGAGCCCGTACCCGCTCTTGATCTCCACGGTCGTCGTGCCCTGGGCGCGCATCTCCGCGACCCGCGCCCCGACCAGCGCCCGCAGCTCCTCGTCGGACGCGTCCCGGGTGGCTGCGACCGTCGTCGCGATGCCGCCGCCGTCGTAGCGCTCGCCCGCCATGCGCGCGGTGAACTCGGCCGCGCGGTCGCCTGCGAACACCAGGTGGGCGTGGGAGTCGACGAACCCGGGCACGACCGCGCGGCCGCCGACGTCGACCCGCCGGTCGGCCGCCGGCGCCGCGTGCCCGGCGCCCACCCAGGCGACGAGCCCGCCGTCGACGACGACGGCCGCGTCGTGGAGCACGCCGAGGTCGGGGTCGTGCGTGGTCAGCTCGCCGATCCCGGTGACGACGACGGCGCTCATGCCGGCGCCCGCCGTCGGTCGACGCCAGACGCGTCCGGACCGGGGTGCCGGCACGCCGGTCCGGGCGGGAACTGGCTCAGAGCCCGACTCGTGCTGGCGCAGACCCCGACTCGCGCACGGATCAGGGGGTCGGGTGGGGTCGTCATCGCAGCGCTCCGATCGCCGCCGCCAGCAGCGCGCCGACGTCACCGAGGCGGTGGCGGCCGTCGCGGACGACCGGCGCCCCGCCGACCAGCACCGTGTCGACGTCCGCCGCCGTCGCCGTGAACACGATCTGCGCCGGGTCGGTCCCGGCCGTCCGGACGGAGTCGAGCCGGACGGCGACCAGGTCCGCGGGCGCGCCGGGCGCGAGCCGCCCCGCGCCGGGGCGTCCGAGCGGGGCGTGGTTGGTCAGCGCGGCGAGCAGCTCGGCCGGAGCGAACCGGCCGCGCTCGCCCGAGGCGAGCCGCTCGTGCATCTCGACCGCGCGGGCGTCCTCGATGAGGTCGACGACGGCGTGCTGGTCGCTGCCGAGCGACAGCGCAACGCCCGCGTCGGCCAGCGCCCGGGCCGGGCCGATGCCGTCGGCGAGGTCGCGCTCGGTCGTCGGGCACAGGCACACCCCCGCGCCGGACGACCCGAGCGCCGCGATGTCGGCGTCGGTCAGGTGCGTCGCGTGGACGGCGGTGACGTCGGGGGACAGGACGCCCTCCGCCGTCAGCAGCTCGGTCGGGGTGAGCCCGTGGCGCTCGCGGCACGCGGCGTTCTCGGCCGGCTGCTCGGACAGATGGACGTGCAGGGGGCGGCCCGCCGCGGCCTTGGCCACGACCGCGAGCGCGTCGCGCGGCACGGCCCGCACCGAGTGGACCGCGACGCCGTCGGCGCCCTCGGCCCGCTGCGCCCAGGCCTCGGCGTCGGCGTCGCCGAACCGCAGCTGCGGACCCGTCAGCGGGGTGTCGAACCCGCCGGCGAGATAGCAGGTGTCCAGCACGGTGAGGCGGACGCCGGCGTCGGCCGCCGCGGCGCGCAGCGCGTGGCGCATCGCGTGCGGGTCGGCGTAGGGCACGCCGCCGGGGCCGTGGTGCAGGTAGTGGAACTCGGCCACCGCCGTCACCCCGGCCAGCGCCATCTCGGCGTAGGCGGCGCGGGCCAGCGCGAGGTAGGAGTCGGGGTCGAGCCGGGCCGCGACGGCGTACATGGCCTCGCGCCACGTCCAGAACGTGCCACCGCCGGCGTGCGTGCGGCCGCGCAGGGCGCGGTGGAAGGCGTGGCTGTGGGCGTTGGCGAAGCCGGGCAGGACGACGCCGGGGAGCCGCTGCGCCGAGCCGGGCGCTGTCCCGGCCTCGACCGCCGCGAACCGGCCGTCGGCGACCGCGAAGGTGACGGCGTCGGCGAGGCCGCCGGGCAGGAGGCGCCTGCGGCGCCCACCAGCGCATCTCGTCCGCACCGGTCATGACGCGAGCTCCCGCAGCGTCCCGGCCAGCGCCGCCACCCCGGCGGCGCAGTCCTCGGGCTCGGCGTGCTCGGCGGGGGAGTGGGACACGCCCGTCGGGTTGCGGACGAACAGCATCGCCGTCGGCACCCCGGCCGCCGCCAGGACGCCCGCGTCGTGCCCGGCGCCCGTGGCCAGCAGCGGCGCGTCGTCGAGCAGGCCCGCGATCCGGGCGGCGAGCCCGGCGTCGAACGGGGTCGCGTCGGTCCAGGACTCCTCCGCGAGCGTCCCGCCCGCGGCCGCGACGTCGGCCACGACCGCCCGGACGCGCTCGGCGTCGGCGCCCCGCGCGTCCAGCCACGCGGTCACGTGCGCGGGGATCGCGTTCACGCCGTTCGGCGCTACGACGACCTTGCCGCAGGTCGCGACGGCGTCGCGGCGTTCCGCGGCGGCGCGGGCGGCGAGCACGACGCGCGCGAGCGTCAGCATCGGGTCGTCCCGGTCGGCGAGCCGCGTGGTGCCGGCGTGGTCGGCCCGGCCGGCGATGTCGACGCGCCAGCGGCCGTGGGGATGGATCGCCGTGCCGACCGCGACCGGCCGGTCGAGGTCGACCAGTGCCCGGCCCTGCTCCACGTGCAGCTCGACGAAGACGCCGATCCGCCGCAGCGCGGCCCGGTCCGGACCGAGGGCGGCCTGCCCGGCGCGGGCGGCGGCCTCGGCGAGGGTGACGCCGTCGGCGTCGACCAGCGCCGCGGCCCGCTCCGCGGCCAGCGCGCCGGTGAGCAGCCGCGACCCGGTGCACGCCACGCCGAACCGGGCGCCCTCCTCGTCCCCGAAGTGCGCGACGCCGAGCGGCCGGGCCGGGACGAACCCGTCGGCCCGCAGCGCGTCCAGCGCGGCGAAGGCGGACACCACGCCGAGCGGGCCGTCGAAGGCGCCGCCGTCGGGGACGGAGTCCAGGTGCGACCCGGTGACGACGCCCGGTGCCCGGTCGGGATCACCCCACCAGGCGACCTGGTTGCCGGCGGCGTCGGTGACGACGTCGAGGCCGCGGGCGGCCGCCTCGCCGGCGAACCACTCGCGCAGCAGCGCGTCCTCCCGGGTCCAGGCGAACCGCCGGTACCCGCCGGAGGGTGCACGCCCGACGTCCGCGATCGCGTCCAGCCCCCGCCATATGGTTCCACGTGGCGGTCCGGGCGTCCCCTCAGCCCGCCATATGGTTCCACGTCGCGGTTCGGGGGCGCCGGTGGGCGACCATATGGTTCCACGTGGCGGTCCGGGGGGCGGGGTCGTCACGAGCCTGAGCCAGGCGCGTCCGCGGCGGCGGTACCGGCCGCCATCGGCACCCGCACGTGCTGGGCCTGCGCGGTCGCGCGCGCCTCGTCGTAGCCGGCGTCGACGTGGCGCAGCACGCCCATCGCGGGGTCGTTGGTCAGGACGCGCGCGAGCTTCTCGGCGGCCAGCGGCGTGCCGTCGGCGACGCTGACCTGCCCCGCGTGGATCGAGCGGCCGATGCCGACGCCGCCGCCGTGGTGGATCGACACCCAGGTGGCGCCGGACGAGGCCGCGGTCAGCGCGTTGAGCAGCGGCCAGTCCGCGATCGCGTCCGACCCGTCGGCCATCGCCTCGGTCTCCCGGTACGGCGAGGCGACCGAGCCCGTGTCGAGGTGGTCGCGCCCGATGACGATCGGCGCCGCGACACGTCCGTCGGCCACCAGCTCGTTGAACGCCACGCCGGCCCGGTCGCGCTCGCCCTGGCCCAGCCAGCAGATCCGCGCCGGCAGGCCCTGGAACGCGACGCGCTCCTGGGCCGCGCGGATCCAGCGGTGGAGGTGGTCGTCGTCGGGGAACAGGTCGAGCACCGCGGCGTCCGTCGCGGCGATGTCGGCGGGGTCACCCGAGAGCGCGGCCCACCGGAAGGGGCCCTTGCCCTGGCAGAACAGCGGCCGGATGTAGGCGGGGACGAAGCCGGGGAACGCGAACGCGCGCTCGTAGCCGCCGTGGCGGGCCTCGTCGCGGATCGAGTTGCCGTAGTCGAAGACCTCGGCGCCGGCGTCGAGGAACCCGACCATCGCCTCGACGTGGCGGGCCATCGACTCGCGCGCGCGGTCGGTGAACTCCTCGGGCTTGGCCGCCGCGTAGTCGTGCCACTCCTCGACGCCGACGCCGGCCGGCAGGTAGGACAGCGGGTCGTGGGCCGATGTCTGGTCGGTCACGACGTCGACGGGCACGCCGCGGCGCAGCAGCTCGGGGAGGACCTCGGCGCAGTTGCCGACCACGCCGACGGACCAGGCCCGCCGCGCGGCCCGGGCGGCCTCGGCCTTCGCGACCGCGTCGTCGAGGTCGGTCGCCACCTCGTCGAGGTAGCGGTGGGCGACCCGGCGGTGCAGGCGGGCGGCGTCGACGTCGACGACCAGGCACGCGCCCCCGTTGAGGGTGACGGCGAGCGGCTGGGCCCCGCCCATGCCGCCGCAGCCGCCGGTCACGGTGAGCGTTCCGGCGAGCGTGCCGCCGAACCGCTTCGCGGCGACCGCGGCGAACGTCTCGTAGGTGCCCTGCAGGATGCCCTGGGTGCCGATGTAGATCCACGAACCCGCGGTCATCTGCCCGTACATCGTCAGGCCGAGCGCCTCGAGCCGGCGGAACTCCGGCCAGGTCGCCCAGTCCCCGACGAGGTTGGAGTTGGCGATGAGCACCCGCGGTGCCCACTCGTGGGTGCGCAGCACGCCGACCGGCTTGCCCGACTGCACGAGCATGGTCTCGTCATCGCGCAGGTCCGTCAGCGTCGCGACCATCGCGTCGAAGCTGCGCCAGTCGCGCGCGGCGCGGCCGGTGCCGCCGTAGACGACGAGGTCGTCGGGCCGCTCGGCGACCTCGGGGTCGAGGTTGTTCTGCAGCATCCGCAGCGGGGCCTCGGTCTGCCAGGACCGGGCGGTGAGCGTGGTGCCCCGCGGGGCACGGACGGGGCGGGCGCCCTCCATGGTGGTTCCTCCAGCTAGCGCAGGTGTCCGGTGGTGGACTCGGCCGCGGCGAGCGCCGCGCCGGTCGTGACGTAGGTGACGGCCGCCTCGATCTCGGGGGCCAGGTGGCGGTCGGGCCCTGGCCCGGCGACGTGCGCCCGCAGGCCGGCGACGACCGCGGCGGTGGCCGGCGCCGGCCGCAGGGGGGCCCGCAGGTCCAGGGCCCGCGCCGCGGTGAGCAGCTCGATCGCCAGCACCCGGCCCAGCCCGTCGACGGCGCGGCGCAGCTTGCGCGCGGCCGACCAGCCCATCGAGACGTGGTCCTCCTGCATGGCCGAGGACGGGATCGAGTCGACCGACGCCGGGGCGGCGAGCCGTTTCAGCTCGGCCACGATCCCGGCCTGGGTGTACTGGGCGATCATGTGTCCGGAGTCGACGCCGGGGTCGTGGGCCAGGAACGGCGGCAGCCCGCCCGAGCGGGAGACGTCCAGCATCCGGTCGGTGCGCCGCTCGCTGATCGAGGCGAGGTCGGCCGCGGCGATGGCCAGGAAGTCCAGGACGTACGCGACGGGTGCGCCGTGGAAGTTGCCGTTGCTCTGGACGCGGCCGTCGGCCAGGACGACCGGGTTGTCGATGGTCGCCGCGAGCTCGCGGTCGGCGACGGCGCCCGCGTGCGCGAGCGTGTCGCGCGCGGCCCCGTGCACCTGCGGCGCGCAGCGCAGCGAGTAGGCGTCCTGCACGCGCGTGCAGGCCGGGTTCCGGTGGCTCTCCATGATCGCCGAGCCGGCCAGCAGGGCGCGCAGGTTCGCCGCGCTCGCGGCCTGGCCCGGGTGCGGGCGCAGCTCCTGCAGCTCCGGGGCGAACACGGCGTCCGTGCCGAGCAGTGCCTCCACGCTCATCGCCGCCGCGACGTCGGCCGTGCGCAGGAGCGTCCGCAGGTCGTGCGCGGCCAGCAGGAGCATGCCGAGCATGCCGTCCGTGCCGTTGATCAGCGCGAGGCCCTCCTTCTCGGCGAGCTCGACCGGCGCGATGCCGGCCGCGGCGAGCGCCTCGGCGGCCGGCCGGAGCGTCCCCCCGGCGTCGCGGACCTGGCCCTCGCCCATGACGGCCAACGCGCACGCGGCGAGCGGCGCGAGGTCCCCCGAACAGCCCAGCGACCCGTACTCCGGCACGACCGGCGTGATCCCCGCGTTGAGCAGGGCCGCGTAGGCCGCGGCGGTGTGCGGTCGGACGCCCGTGCGCCCGGTGGCCAGCGTCGACAGCCGCAGCAGCAGCAGCGCCCGCACGACCTCGCGCTCGACCTCGGGGCCGCTGCCCGCAGCGTGCGAGCGGACCAGGCTGCGCTGCAGCTGGGCGCGCTGGTCGAGCGGGATGTGCCGGGTCGCGAGCGCGCCGAAGCCGGTGGACACGCCGTAGTGCGGGACGGGGTCGTCGGCGAGGGCCTCGACGACCTTGCGCCCGACCTCGAGCTCGTGCCAGGCCTCGGCCGTCAGCTCGACCGGCGCGCCGTGCCGCGCGACGGCGATCACCTGGGCCGCCGTCGGAGCGGGCGGCCCGACCGGGACGCGCGCGGCGGCATCGGAGCCGGTCGCCATGGGTGCGGCGGCCGGAGGGGTGGCGGCGGCGGCGTTCCGCACGGTCGACGGGTCCGTCTCGGCGCTGTCGGGATGGGTCACGACGTCCATGGGACACCGCCCGGAGCCGCCTCCGCTATGCCGCTCGCCGGACCGGTGTCCGGGATCCCGGACAGTCGGGGGTAGGCTGCGCCGGATGGCGGAACCGGTCCAGAGATCGATCAAGGTACCGGCCGCGCACCAGGCGCTCACGGTGCTGGCCCACCTCGGCCGGCAGGCCGGGCCGGTGCCGGCGGCGGCGATCGCGCGTGACCTCGGCCTGCCCCGCTCGACGACCTACCAGCTGCTCGCCACGCTCGCCGACACCGGCTTCGTCGTCCATCTCGCCGACGAGCGCCGCTGGTCGCTGGGGGTCGCCGCGTACGAGCTGGCCACCGGCTACACCCGCCAGGAGCCGCTGGCCCGCCTGGCCCGGGTGCCGCTCGCCCGGCTGGTCGACCGGGTGCAGCAGAGCGCCCACATGGCCGTCATGCACGGGCGCGAGGTGGTCTACGTCATCGAGGAGCGCGCGCCGGGGCGGCCGCCGCTGGTCACCGACGTCGGCGTGCGCCTGCCGGCGCAGCTCACCGCGAGCGGGCGGGCGATGCTGGCCGCGCTGCCGTCGGCCCAGGTCAGAGCGCTGTTCCCGGACGCCGCGGCGTTCGCGGGCCGCTACGACACGGGGCCGCGCTCGCTCTCGGCGCTGAGGCGGCTGCTCGTCGACACGCGGCGGGCCGGGCACGCCGTCGAGGACGGCGACATCACCCCCGGGTTCGCGTCCGTCGCCGTGGCGGTGTTGGACCACAGCGGCCACCCGGTGGCGGCGGTCGCGGTGACCTACTCCGGTGCGGCGGACGCCGCCGGCGCCTACGTCGCCGAGGTCGAGCGGACCGCGCGGGCGATCACGGCCCGGATCGGCGGCTGACGCCGATCGCCCGATCCCGACGTCTGCTCACGGTCCGGTCACCGCGGGTGGCCGAGCGCAGCGGACTACGCTCGGAACGAAGTGATCACGTCCCACGTTCCCCGCTTGGTTGCGGGAGGCCCGGGGTGGCGGGGCACCTCGTCCACGGGCCGAGTTCCGGAATGCGGGTGAGATGATGGTTCTGTCCGAGCGGTCGGTTCCCGCCCGCCATCGGGCGCGCCGGGCGGCCGTTGCCCGGCGGCGTTGGTCGATCGGCACCGGGACGGCCGTCGCCGCTGTCCTCGGCCTCGTGGCGGTTCTCGCGCTCGGTGCCGCTTCCTCGCTCGACCCGTACGCGGCTGCGTACCCGCCCGGGCACCCGCCCACCGGACCTACGGCGGTCGACGCGCTCAAGCGCGCGGCGTCGGTGAGCGGTGCCCGACCGGGCCTGCTCTGGGTGGGCGACTTCGAGACCGGCGACCTGTCGCAGTACGACGTCGAGCCGACGAACAACGTCGGTGGCGTCGCCCCGACGTTGGTGACGAGTCCGGTGCGCGACGGCCGGTATGCCGTGAAGCTGAGCCTCAAGGGCGCGACGACCCCGGCCGACGGCATCTGCTGCGGCACCCGCGACGAGATCGTCCCGAAGTTCCCTGACCTGCACGAGGGCGACGACCTCTGGTTCGGCTTCTCGACCTACCTGGTGGACGGCTGGCCGCTCTATCCAGACTGGCAGGCCATCGCGCAGTTCAACAGAACTTCGACGGCGCGCCACCGCTCGCGCTGTTCGTCGAGGACGCGCAGTACAAGGTGGAGGGCGGCTTCGGGTATCCCTCGGGCCCGCGGCCGTTCTCGTTGCCGATCGCCCCCGTCAAGACCGGCGTGTGGGTGGACTGGGTGTGGCACGTGAAGTTCTCCGCCGACCCCGGTGTCGGCTTCGTCGAGGTCTGGAAGGACGGCGCGCTCGTGCTGCCCCGCTACGCGCCGCGGTCCGGCACCCTGTACCCGGCCGCCGGTGCGCAGGCGGGCAACTACGTCAAGACCGGGCCCTGCCGGGATCCGGCCGTGACGACGCCCGCGACGATGTACCTCGACGACTGGCGGATCGGCACGTCACGCGCCGCGGTCGAGCGGGACGCCCGCGAGGGCCGTGCCCAATGCCACATCGGCGGCTGCGGTTAACGCCGGTCAGCGGCCGTTCGACCATATCCGTGGGGTCGCTGTCCGCGGCATGCCTGACTGGGAAGGACCCTAGATGACGGTTGGCGAATCGGGGGCAGGTTCCCCGCAGGTCGCAACGCAGCCGGCTGCCGAGCCGATGTTCAGCATCATGTGCTCCGCCTACCAGTGCGAGGACTACCTGGCGGCCACGATCGAGTCCGTCCTCGCCCAGGAGCATCCCGGCTGGGAGCTCATCGTCGTCGACAACGGCATGTCGACACCGTGGCCGCGATCGTCGAGCGCTACACCGGTGACCCGCGCGTGCGGCTGGTCCGCCAGGAGAACCGCCGGCTCACCGGGGGCATCGCCGCGGCCGCCGAGGTCTTCGTGGCCACTTCCTGGTGCCGCTGGACAGCGACGACCACTGACTCCCCAGCTATGCGGCCGGATGGCGGCGGTGCTCGAGGCGCATCCGGGCATCGACGCGCTGTCCTGCGACGCCTTCCTGTTCATCGACAGCGAGGACCTCGACTGGGCCCGGTCGTTCCTGCGCCGCACGGTGGGGCTTGATCACCGGCTCACGCTCGCCGACCTCATCGGGGAGAGCGACGTGGTGCCCTGCTTCGCCGCGTTCCGCCGCGACGCCTGGTTCGCGTGCGGGGGCTACGCGCCGGGCGACGACCTCGTCGAGGAGCAGTCGCACTCTTCCTGCGCCTGGTCGCCGCAGGTCACAGACGTTCGGGTGCTGCCAGGAGCGGCTCACCCGCTACCGCATGCGCCTCGACTCGTCATCCCGGGACCCGGGCGGCAGCATCGAGGCCTTCGAGCGCAGCCGGGAGCGCGTGTACACGGACGCGGCCCGCAGCTCCGGTGACCCGCACACACTGCACGTGCTGGACGAGCGGTTGCGGTGGCTGCGCTACGAGCAGGCGATGCGCCGCGCCCGGTGGACGCCTGCCGTGCAGGAGAACGACCTGGCCGCCGCGAAGGTCGCCGCCCGCGATGCGTTCCCGGCAGCGACGCACGCCGCGCAGCGCCGCGGTGCTGGCGGGCCTGAGCGTCGCGCCGTCGGTGCTGCGCCAGATCCATCCGGCCAAGCAGATGCTGCACGAGCGGGCCGGGCGGATCGCCGCACAGCATCGCAGCGTGGCGTGCCCCCGGGTGTCGGTACGCCGCTGACCGCGGCGGGGCACCCTGGTCGGCCGCGCCCGGCCCGCCTTCCGGTGACGGGCCCGTCACCGGAGGAGGTGCTGACCGTCTCGCCTGCGGGGTCGCGCTCGGCACGGCGTCGGGACTGCTCGGGCGGGGATGCAGGGTCGTCGACGCCGGTGCGACCACCGTGGCTCGGGGCGCAACGTCGTCAAGGACGACCGCGGCAGGCCCGACACGCGCGCCCTTCCCCACCGTGACCGCGCCGACGATCACCGCGTTGGGGCCGACCCAGACGTCGTCCTCGAGTACCGGGAAGC
>CAVSJZ010000008.1:0-257927 GCA_963728105.1 uncultured Actinomycetota bacterium
TGTGCGTCTACTGGTTCGAGTACGTATTGCTGTCCGGCGTCGTGGGGGCCAGCCCGCACAAGGCGCGGGGCGTGCGCGTGCTCTTCAGCGAGGCGGGCGTGCTCGCCGACGACGTGATCAGGTCGCTGGTCGCGGCCGAGCCGCAGGGCCGACCCGTCGCCGTCGTCACCTCCGACCGCGCGGTCGTGGCCTCCGTACGCGGCCGCGGCGCCCACTCCGTCCCCTCGTCCGTGCTGGTCGGGCGGCTGTCGCGGTCGTGAGGCCGCAAACTGTCGGTGCCCGGTCCTAGCCTGCGGGTCGATGGTCGTCGACTGGCGAGGAGCGGAAATGATCATTGACTGTGAGCGCTGCGCGGCCCGGCCGGCCGCCTGCGGCGACTGTGTCGTCGGCGTCCTGCTCGCGGGCGACGCGCCGGCGCGGGACGACGGGCCGGTGCCGTCCGGCGCACCGATCTCGTCGCTCGACGCACCGGAGCAGCGCGCGCTCGACGTGTTGGCCGACGAAGGGCTTGTCCCCCGTTTGCGCCTCGTCGACGTCCAGCCGCGCCGACCTCGCCCGGACGGTCGCGATCCGGGCACGGATCGCCACGCGGGGTGACGTAACGACGTTCCCCAACGTCGTCCGGTCGAGCGCCCGGCCCCGGAGTGTGACGGACCCCTCACGACGCGCCGAGAAGGCCCCACGCTGGACCGGCCCTGCGGGGCTCCGTAATCTCGCCGCGACCTCGCGTCCGGTCAGCCGTTCGCCCCAGGGACGGCGACACGGGGTCATGGTGTGCCTCGTTCGGAGCAGCTCCCCGACCGTCCGGGCGACGCGCACCTGGACGAAAGGGGCTGCGACCCGTGCTGACACCTCGGCGTCGGACGTCCGCCGGCCGGATTCTGCGCGGCCGGGGAACCCGGGCGGTGCTCGCCGCCCCGGTGTGCGGGGTGCTCGCCCTGATGCTCTGCGGCGCGGCGGCGCAGGGTCCGCTGCCGCTCCCGCCCGTCGTCGGGACGCTGGTGCCGGGCGCGCCGGTGGTCCCGGCGGGCGGCGGCGCAGGCGATGCCGGCCCGGCCGCGGACGGCGCGGCGCCCGCTGCGACCGGCGTGCCGGCCCCGACGCCGCAGCCGCGCCCGACCACGGCGGCACAGGCCCAGACGCAGCTGGACCACGTCCAGCGCGAGGCCGAGGCGCTGACCGAGCAGTGGCACACGGCCCAGGACGACCTGGCGGCCCGCCAGGCCGCGCTGACGAAGCTGCAGGCCGCCGTCGCCCCGGCCCGCTCGGCGCTCGACGCCGCCAGGGCCGACGAGGAGCGCTACCGGCGGGAGGTCGCCGACGGCGTCGCGATGGCGACCTTCGAGAGCGGCAAGCTCGACCAGCTCGACGCCCTGCTCGCCGCGCAGTCGCCGCAGGAGTTCCTCGACCAGATGTCGGCGCTGGAGACGATCTCGGCGCAGGACAAGGACGACCTGGACGTCCTCGTCGGCAAGGTCGACTACACGTCGTCGGCGAAGGCCGCGGCCGACGACGCGGTCGCGCGCGCCCAGGCGGCGCTCGACCAGGCGAACAAGGCCGAGCAGGACCTGGCCGCCCGCAAGCACGACGCCGACGCGCGGACCGCGGAGGCCGACCGGCTGCTGCTGGCGCTGAGCCCGGCCGAGCGCCGCGCGCGCGAAGCCAACGGCCTGCCGGCACCGTTGATCATCGGCTCGGGCCTCGGCGTGCAGGCCCTGCGGATGGCGGCGACGCAGGTCGGCAAGCCGTACGTCTGGGGCGGGACCGGGCCGAACAGCTACGACTGCTCCGGCCTCGTCTACTGGGCGTTCAAGCGGCTCGGCATCACGCTGCCCCGGTCGGCGGCGCAGCAGGCGACGGTCGGCACCCCGGTCGCCTGGAACGACCTGCGGCCCGGCGACCTGGTCTTCTACTACAACCCGATCGGGCACGTCGGCATCTACGCCGGCAACGGCACGTTCCTCGACGCCCCCCAGTCCGGCGACGTCGTGAAGTACCAGAAGGTCGAGCCCTCGGTGTTCACGACGGCCCGTCGGATGTAGGGCCACGGTGGCGGGCACCCTGCTGGTCACCAACGACTTCCCGCCCCGGCTGGGCGGCATCCAGCGCTACGTCCTCGCGCTCGCGCAGCGGCTGCCGCCGGCGGAGCTGGCCGTGTACGCCCCGGCATGGCCGGGCGGCGCGGCGTTCGACGCGGCACTGCCGTTCCCGGTGCACCGGCACCCGACCTCGCTCATGCTGCCCGGGCCCGCCGTCGCCCGCCGGGCCGTGCTGCTGGCCCGCGAGCACGGGGCCGGAACGGTGTGGTTCGGCGCGTCCGCGCCGCTGGGCCTGCTCGGGCCCGTCCTGCGCCGGCGCGCGGGGGTCGGCCGGGTCGTGGCGAGCGCGCACGGGCACGAGGTGGGCTGGGCGATGCTGCCGGGCGCCCGCTCGGCGCTGCGCCGGATCGGCCGCGACGCGGACGTCGTGACGACCGTCTCGCGGTACACGCGCGACCGGGTCGCGGCGGCGTTCGGGCCCCTCGCGGCGCTGGAGCCGCTGCCGCCGGCCGTCGACGCGGAGCGCTTCCACCCCGACGCCGGCGCCCGCGCCGCGGTGCGGCGCCGGTACGGGATCGGTGCCGCCCCCCTCGTCGTGTGCGTGTCCCGCCTCGTGGCCCGCAAGGGCCAGGACACGCTGGTCGCGACGCTGCCGCGGGTGCGCGCCCGGGTGCCCGGCACGCGGCTCCTGCTCGTCGGCGACGGCCCGGCCGCCGCGAGGCTGCGGCACCAGGCCGCCGCCCACGGGCTCGCGGACGCCGTCGTGTTCGCCGGCGCGGTGGCGGACGACGAGCTGCCCGCCCACTACGCCGCCGCCGACGTCTTCGCGCTGCCGTGCCGCACCCGGGCGGGCGGCCTGGACGTCGAGGGCCTCGGCATCGTGCTGCTCGAGGCGGCCGCGTGCGGCGTCCCGGTGGTGGCCGGGGCCGCGGGCGGCGCGCCGGAGGCCGTCCGCGACGGGGTGACCGGCCGGGTCGTGGCCGGCCGCGCCGCGCTGGTGGATGCGCTGGCCGGGCTGCTCGCCGACCCGGACCGGGCCGCGGCCGCCGGGGCGGCCGGGCGCGCCTGGATGCTCCGCGACTGGACGTGGCGCGAGCGGGCCGCGCGCATGGGCGACCTGCTGCGGGGACCTCAGGCCGGCTGCTTGCGCCCCGCGTAGATGTCCGCGATCACGTCCCCGAACCTCTCCGCGACCACCGCCCGCTTCACCTTCATCGTCGGCGTCATCTCGCCGCCCGCCTCGGTGAAGTCGACGGGCAGGATGCGGAACTCGCGGATCTGCTCGGCCCGCGACACCGCGAGGTTGGCGTCGGCGACCGCCTCGCCGATCGCCGCGCGCAGGTCGGGGTCCTCGACCAGGTCGGCGACCGGGGTGTCAGCCGGTCGGCCGGCCCGCTCCAGCCAGCCGGGCAGGGCGTCGGCGTCGACCGTCACCAGCGCACCGATGAACGGCTTGCCGTCCCCGACCACCATGCACTGGCTGACCAGCGCGTGCGCCCGCAGCCGGTCCTCCAGGACGGCGGGCGCGACGTTCTTGCCGCCGGCGGTGACGATCAGCTCCTTCTTGCGCCCGGTGATCCGCAGGAACCCCGCGTCGTCCAGCTCGCCGATGTCGCCCGAGTGGAACCAGCCGTCCGCCAGGGCCTCGGCCGTCGCGGAGTCGTTCTTCCAGTAGCCGCGGAACACGATGGGCCCGGACAGCAGGATCTCGCCGTCGTCGGCGATGCGGACCGCCTGGCCGGGGACCGGCCGGCCCACCGTGCCGACGCGCTGGGCGTCGAGCGTGTTCACGGTGACGCCGGCCGACGTCTCGGTGAGCCCGTAGCCCTCCAGCACGGGCAGGCCGATCCCGCGGAAGAAGTGGCCCAGCCGCTCGCCCAGCGGGGCGCTGCCGGACACGGCAGCGACCACCTGGCCGCCGAGCGCGGCGCGCAGCCGCCCGTAGACGAGCCGGTCGAACAGCGCGTGCCGGGCCCGCAGCGCGATGCCCGGACCGCCGGAGTCCCGCGCGCGGCTCCAGGCGACGGCGGTCTCGGCCGCGGCGTCGAAGATCCGCCCCTTGGCGTCGTCGTGCGCACGCTGGCGGGCGCTGTTGTAGACCTTCTCGAACACCCGCGGCACCGCGAGCAGGAACGTCGGGCGGAACGCTCCGAGGTCGCCGACGAGGTCGGACACGTCGGCCGTGTGCCCGATGACGGAGCCGGCGTACGTCGCGCCGCACTGGATGACCTTGCCGAACACGTGCGCGAGCGGCAGGAACAGCAGCACCGACCCGCCCTGGCGCAGCAGCTCCGGCATGAGGCCCGCGATGTTCTTCACCTCGGCGAGCAGGTTGCCGTGTGTCAGCTCGCAGCCCTTGGGCCGCCCGGTCGTGCCGGACGTGTAGATGAGCGTGGCGAGGTCGGCGGCCCGCACGGCCGCGCGGCGCGCCTCGACCGCCTCGGCGGGGACCGACTCGCCGAGCGCGACCAGCTCGGCCACCGCACCGGGCGCGTCGCCGGACGGTTCGATCTGCCAGACGCGGCCGGGCTCACCGATGTCGGCGACCATGGCCCGGTGCCGGTCGTTCTCGACGACGACCGCGACCGCGCCAGAGTCGCTCAGGATCCAGCGGACCTGGTCGGCCGACGAGGTCTCGTATACGGGGACGGTCACGCCGCCGACGGCGAGGATCGCGTAGTCGAGCAGGGTCCACTCGTAGCGCGTGTGCGACAGGAGCGCGACCCGGTCGCCGGCCGCGACGCCCGCGGCGACGAGCCCGCGCGCGACCGCCGTCACCTCGGCGGCGAACTCCCCGGACGTGACGTCGCCCCAGCTGCGGTCGGGCCGGCGGCGCCGGTAGGCGACCGTGCCGGGAGCGCGCTCGGCGTTGGTGAACACCGCGTCGACGAGCGTCTCCCGCGCCCCGACGCCGACGGTCGCGGGCACGCTGTACTCACGCAACTTGGCTGTCCTTCCGACTTCGCTGTCCTTCCGACTTCGCCGGCCTCCCGACCTGGTGGGCCGTCAACCTACCCCGTGGTAGCACCGTCCGGGCAGGTCCGCGATGCTCTCGTTCGTGCCATCTGTCGACGTCCTCGACGAGACGTTCGTCGCGGTGCCGCCCGCGGTGCTGGCCGCGGAGCTCGCGGTTCCCGGCCGGTGGCGGACCCTGTGGCCGGACCTCGAGCTGCGCGTCGTCACCGACCGCGGCGACGCCGGTGTCCGGTGGACCGTGACCGGCGCGCTCGTCGGCAGCATGGAGGTGTGGCTGGAGCCCGTGCTCGACGGCACCGTGCTGCACTACTTCCTGCGGGCCGACCCGGCCGGCCCGGACGGCACGCCGGCGCCGGCGCCCCCGCGCAAGGGCGCGGCGGAGGCCCGGCGGCGGCAGCGGGCGGCCAAGGCGATCGCGTTCGCCTGGAAGGCGCGGCTGGAGGCGGGCCGCGCGCCGGGCGAGCCGCCCGGGTAGCGTGCGAGGTCATGCGTGTGCACGTGGTCTCGGACGTGCACGGCGAGGTCGAGGCCCTGAAGCGGGCCGGTGACGGCGCCGACGCGCTCGTCGTGCTCGGGGACCTGGTCGACTACATCGACTACGCCGACCCGCACGGCGGCATCATCGGGCGCGTGCTGGGCCCGCAGGCCAGCTCCACGTTCGCGCGGCTGCGGCGGGAGGGCGGCCCCGGCGAGCTGCTCGCCTTCGCGCGCCGCATGTGGGACGGGGTCGCCGACCCGGTCGCCGCCGTCGCGGACGCGATCCGCGAGCAGTACGCGGCCCTGTTCGCCGCCATGACCGCGCCGACCTGGGCCATCCCTGGCAACGTCGACATGCCCGAGCTGTGGCCGGAGTTCGCGCGCCCGGGGCTCACGCTCGCCGACGGGCGGGTCGAGCTGCTGGGCGGCCTGCGGTTCGGCTTCGTCGGCGGCATCCCGCTGCCGCCCGGCGTCACCCCGCGCGGAGGTCCGGCCTGGCGTCCCCACCTGCGCACCGCCGAGGACTACGCGGGCGCGGTGGCCGGTCTCGGGCCGGTCGACGTGCTCTGCTCGCACGCGCCGCCCGCTCTCCCCGAGCTGGCCTACGACGTCGTCACGCGGCGCCCGGAGGCCGCCTCGCGCGCGCTGCTGGAGCGGTTGCGCAGCGACCGGCCGCGCTGCGCGGTCTTCGGGCACGTGCACCAGCCCCTGGCCGCCCGCGTGCGGTCCGGCTGGACCGAGTGCGTCAACGTCGGGTACTTCCGGCGGACGGGTGTGCCCTACGTCCTGCGCTGGTGACCAGAGGTACCGTCCGCTCCATGGCCGACGCGACGACCTCTTCGATCACCATCGCCGCACCGCCGGACCGGGTCATGGCGGTGATCGCCGACTTCGCCGCCTACCCGGAGTGGGCCGAGCAGATCAACGCGGTCGAGGTGCTGGAGGCCGGGTCGGGCGGCCGGGCGGGCCGCGTGCGCTTCACGATGGACGCGGGGCCGATCAAGGACTCCTACACGCTCGACTACACCTGGGCGCCCGACGGCCGGTCCGTCGCCTGGACCCTCGTCAAGGGCCAGATCCAGCGGGCGCAGACCGGCTCGTACGCGCTGGCGAGCTCGGGCGCGGGGGCGGGCGAGACGACGACCGTGACGTACTCCCTCGCCGTGGACCTCAACATCCCGATGATCGGCATGCTCCGCCGGAAAGCCGAAAAGGTGATCATCGACACCGCGCTGAAGGGTCTCAAGCGGCGGGTCGAGTCCGGCCAGTAACCTCGCCCGACGTGCGGGTGGTGCTGTTCACGGGCAAGGGCGGGGTCGGCAAGACGACCCTCGCGGCCGCCACGGCCGCGCTGCTCGCCCGGTCCGGGCGCAAGGCCCTCGTGGTGTCGACCGACCCGGCGCACTCGCTCGGCGACGCGCTGGAGGCCGAGCTGGAGCACGAGCCGGTCGCGCTGGAGGAAGGGCTGTGGGCCGCGCACGTCGACACCCACGCGCTGCTCGACGAGTCCTGGGCGGCCCTGCAGGGCGCGCTGCGCACGGTCCTCGCGGGGGCCGGTGTCGACGAGCTGGTCGCCGACGAGCTGACCGTGCTGCCCGGCGTCGAGGACCTGCTCGCGCTGGGCGCCGTGCGCCAGGCCGCGGAGTCCGGCCCGTGGGACGTCGTGGTCGTCGACTGCGGCCCGACCGCCGAGACGCTGCGCCTGCTCGGCCTGCCCGAGGCCGTCGCCGGCTACGTCGAGCGGCTCTTCCCGGCGCACCGGCGGGCGGTGCGGGGCCTGCTCGCGGGCATGTCGCGGGCGCCCGCCGCCGGCTGGGACGCGGCGATCACCGCCCTGGACGACCTGGCCGACCAGCTCGGCGGGCTGCGCGCGATGCTGGCCGACCACGACCGCTGCTCGATCCGGCTGGTCCTCACCCCCGAGCGGGTCGTCGCCGCCGAGACCCGCCGCACGCTCACCGCGCTCGCCCTGCACGGGCTGGCGGTCGACGGGATCGTGGCCAACCGGGTCGTGCCCGGCCCCCCGCCGTCGCTGCGCGGGCCGGCGGCGCGGTGGCTGCGGGAGCGGCACGCCGAGCAGCAGGCGGTGCTCGGCGAGCTCGCCGGGCTGGGCGACGTCCCGCTCGCGACCGTCGACCACACGGCGGCCGAGCCGACGGGGGTGGCGGCCCTGCTCGAGGTCGCCCACAACCTCTACGGCGACGCCGACCCCGCCGCGCCGGCGCCCGCGGGGCCGCCGCTGCTGCAGGTCCGGCGCACGGCGGGGGAGGGCACCTCGCGCGACTCGCGGTTCGAGCTGGTCCTGCGGCTCCCGGGCGCCGCCGACGGCCCGCTGGAGCTGTCCCGGGTCGGCGACGAGCTGGCGATCGGGATCGGCAGCGTGCGGCGGATGGTGGCGCTGCCGTCGGTGCTGCGCCGGTGCACCGTGGTCGGCGCCCGGCTGGAGGGCGACGACCTCGTCGTCCTGTTCGCGCCGGACCCGGCGGTCTGGACCCGATGAACGGCTGCGCGGGACACGCCGGGGTGACGGGTGAGCTGCGGGCGCTGGCCGAGGCCGCGCTGGAGCGGCTGGGGCCGGCGCTGGAGCGGTTGCGCCCCGACCCTGCGGACCTCGACCGCGACGACCCCGGGTCCCCGACGGCGTGTGCGGTCTGCCCGGTGTGCGCGGTGATCGCGGCACTGCGCGGCGAGCGGCCGGAGCTGCTGATGCGGGTCGCCGAGCAGGTGAGCGGACTGGTGGCACTGCTGCGTGCCGTGCTCGCCGAGCCCGAGCCCGACCCGGCGGCCGACGACGCCGAGGACGCGACCCGGCGCCCTGCCGGCGGGCCGCGGGAGCGGGTCGTGCAGCGGATCCCGGTGACCCGGTGCTGACGGCGGGTGTCGACGTCGGGGGGACCAGCGTGCGGGCGGGCGTCGTCGACGCGTCGGGAACGGTCCTCGACACGGTGCGCACGCCGACGCCGCGCAGCGACGCCGCGCTCGAGGCCGCGGTCGCCAGGGTCGTCGGCACGCTGGCCGCCCGGCACCGGATCGGCGCCGTCGGGCTCGCCCTGGCCGGCTTCGTCACGCCCGACCGGCGCGGCGTCCGGTTCGCCCCGCACCTGTCGTGGCGCGACGCGCCGGTCGCCGAGCGGGTCGCGGGCCGGCTGGGGCTGCCGGTCGTCGTCGAGCACGACGCCAACGCGGCCGCGCTGGCCGAGCGGCACTTCGGGGCGGCCTCCGGCGCCGGCATCGCCGTGTTCGTGGCGCTCGGCACCGGTATCGGCTCGGCACTGCTCGTCGACGGCGGGCTCTACCGCGGCGCGTTCGGGGTCGCCCCGGAGCTCGGGCACCTGCGGGTCGTCCCGGACGGCCGGCCGTGCGCATGCGGCAAGAACGGGTGCTGGGAGCGCTACTGCAGCGGCACGGCGCTGGTCACGACGGCGGTCGAGCTGCTCGGAAGGGACCCGAGCAGCTCCCCGGTCCTGTCCCGGCTGGCCGCCGACGACCCCGGGGGGCTCACCGGCCAGCGGGTGGCGGCCGCCGCCCGGGAGGGCGACCCGGTCGCGTGCGCGGCGATGGACGAGCTGGCCCGCTGGCTCGGGCAGGGGCTCGCGCTCGTTGCCGACGTGTTCGACCCCGAGCTCGTGGTGATCGGCGGGGGCGTTTCGGAGTCCGCGCCGCTGTTCCTCGACGAGGCGCGCGAGCACTATGCGTCCGTGCTGACCGGGGCCGGGCGGCGCCCGCTCGCGCGGATCCGCACCGCCCAGCTCGGCGAGGCGGCGGCGGTCGTGGGCGCGGCCCGGCTCGCGCGCGAGCTGGTGACCTGACGCCCTACAGGACGGCGCCCTCGTCGGGGTCGTCCGGGTCGTGCCCGATCGGGGGCGGCGCGTCGGCCGGGTCCGGCCACAGCCGCAGCACGAGCCAGCCCAGGCCGGCGGCCAGCGCCACCAGCCCGAGCGGCAGGCCGTAGACGTCCGGGACCCCGATCAGGGTGGGTGCGCTCACCAGCACCAGGCCCAGCGCCAGCAGCATCAGCCCGACGGCGATCGGCGCCGCGAGGCGGGGGAGCGGCGGCGGCTCGCCCGGCACGAAGTGGTCCTCGTCGGCGGCGGCGTCCGCCGCTGCGGCACCGGGAGGCGGCCCGTCGAAGTCCGGCCACTGCGGCACGCCGCCCTCGTCACGCCAGCTCGCCACGACGGCCTCGAAGCCGTCGGGACCGGGCGAGCCGGGCTGCATGCTCACCCCGCCATCGTGGCACGGGTCGGCGCGCTCGTCCCCGTCGCTGTCGAGCCCGTTGTCGCGCGGCGGCTGCGCTCCGTAGGCTGACGCCGTCGAGCCGGAGGGGGCAGCCGCAGGTGCTGTACTGGTGGTCCAAGTACGTGCTCGTCGGTCCGCTGCTGCGGCTGCTCTGCCGACCGACGATCGAGGGTGTCGAGCACGTCCCGGCCCGTGGCGGCGCCATCCTCGCGAGCAACCACCTCGCCGTCGTCGACTCGTTCCTCCTCCCGCTGCTCGTGCCCCGGCGCATCACCTTCCTCGCCAAGCGGGAGTACTTCACCCAGCCCGGTCTCGTCGGGCGGTTCAAGCGGATGTTCTTCACCGGCGTCGGCCAGGTGCCGATCGACCGGTCCAGCGGCTCCGCCGCGCAGGCCGCGATCGACACGGCCGTGCGCATCCTGCGGGAGGACCGCCTCTTCGGCATCTACCCGGAGGGCACGCGCTCGCCGGACGGGCGGCTGTACAAGGGCAAGACCGGGGTGGCCCGGATGAGCCTGGAGGCGGTCGTCCCGGTGATCCCCGTGGCGATGATCGGCACCGACCGCGTGAACCCGATCGGGTCGCGGATGTGGCGCCCGCACAAGGTCCACATCAAGATCGGCGAGCCGCTGGACTTCTCGCGGTACGCCGGCATGGCGGGCGACCGGTTCATCGAACGGTCGATGACCGACGAGATCATGTACGCGCTCATGGAGCTCAGCGGCCAGACGTATGTCGACCTCTACGCCGCGTCGGTGAAGGAGCGGGCGGCCCGGGAGCAGCGGTCCCAGGCGGCTTAACCCGTTCGGGCGCCCTGCGATCGGGTTAATTCCCGCGACCGGTCTTCCCGAGCTGTAATGCCGATGCCGTCACGATCGACACCTCGGTGTGCTCCCCAGCATGTCCGACGGCGCCGGTTCGGGTGCGGAACGCACCATGATCGTTCGTGACGAGGGGCCGACGGCGGTGATGCCACAGGTGGCTCCCGCCCGGCCGCCCGGCATGCTGCGCAGGTTGCTGCCGTGGCTCGTGGTGGGGGCCGCGGCGATCGTCGTCGTCGGCGGCACGACGGCCTGGTCGGCGGGGCTGCGCTCGAACGTGACCCCCGACGTGCCCATGGTGGCGTCGATCCCCGCGGCCCCCCCGGCGACGACCACCGCCGCCCTGCCGACGACGACCCCCGAGCGGACGACCGCCCGCGTCGTGGAGGCGGTCCCGACGACCACCCACCACTACGTGCCCCCGGCGACGACCGTGCGGCCGACTACGACGACGGCGCCCGCCACCACGACGTCGGCCACGACGACGACCTCGGCCGCCCGGAACCGGTTCGGTGCCGGCGCGACGACCGACCCGTACGGCATCCTCGACGGGACGACCGACCCGAACCTGTACCCCACCTACTGAGCGGCGGCCGGCCTACTTGATCGCGGCATTGGCGACGGCCTGGGCCTGCGCCAGCCCGCTCGCGACCGGCGTGCGGCCGGCGAAGATCTCGTTGAAGACCGGGTCGAACGCCGTGCTGCCGGCGCCGAACTTCGACCCGGACGGCGCCGCGATCGTCGCCGTGCCCGCCGTGTCGCCGAACGCCGTGGTGTCGACCTTCCTGCCCTTCCAGTAGGCGTTGTAGGCCTGCTGCGCCGCCACGACGGCCGGCAGCGCAGCGCCCTCGGCGCCGACGTAGGACGCGCCCTGCTCGGAGCCGAGCCAGCGCAGCACGGCGAGCACGGCCTCGCGGTGGGGGGACTGGGCGTTGCCCGCGGCGACCACGCTGTTGACGACGCTGACCCGGCCGGCGGGACCGGCCACCATCGGCGCCACGGCCCAGTCGAACCGCGCCCCGTCGGCGACGTTCTTCAGGTTGTAGGTGCCCGACTGGAACAGCGCCATCTTCCCCTGCACGAACTGGTCGCGGGAGAAGTCGCCGTTGTCGTTCGTGTCCGCGGCCGATGGCGCGACGTGGTAGCGGTTGATCAGGTCGACGAGGTAGGAGAACGCCTGGGTGCTCTGCGGGCCGGCGAAGGAGAACGTGTCGTCGGGGTTCTGGAACGTGCCCCCGTTGGAGCCCACGAACTCGTAGGAGATCGCCTGCAGGTCCTTCGCCGCGTTGAAGCCGTACTGGGTGACCCGGCCCGGCTCGAAGCCGGGCTGGCCGGCCGTGCGCCCGCCCGCGTCGCGCGTCAGCTTCTGCGCGGCCGGCAGGAACGTGTCGGCCGCCCGGTCGGTGGGGTTCCAGGTGAGGTTCGCCGGGTCGACGCCGGCCGCGGCCACCATCGCCTTGTTGTAGTAGAGCGCGATCCGCCCGTCGGTCAGCGCCGGCACGCCCCACAGCCCGCCCTTGCGCGTGTACTGCGTGACCGCGGCCGGCAGCCACCCGCCGACCTCGTCCGGGAACTCCTTGCCGACGTCGATCAGGTGTCCCTCGTCGGCGAAGGAGCCGAAGTAGGAGCTGTTGAGCCAGTAGATGTCGTCGGCGGTGCCGCTCCCGACGTCGAGCGGGAGCGACTGGTAGTAGCTCGCGTGGGGGACGAGGTCGAGCTGCACCCTGATCGTCGGGTTCGCCTTGCTGAAGGCCGCGAACGACTTCGCGTACGCCGCGGCGACCTGCTGGTCCCACAGGCGCAACGTCACGGTCGTCACCCCGCCCGTCGTGGGCGCGCCGGCGTCCGGGGCCGCGGGCGAGCACGCCGCGACCAGCGACAGGGCGGCGGCGACGGCGAGCAGGCGCATCCTCATCGGCGGTCCCTCCTCATCGGAACCCGGTCACGGTGATCGACCGGATGACGTACGCCGTCCGCGTCGACCGCACCGGGGCAGCCAAGATCGGACGCACCGGGGTGTCAAGCGGAAGGGCCGCCGCCGGGCGCCGACTAGCCTGCGGGGGTGCGCTTCTTCTACGACACGGAGTTCATCGAGGACGGGGTGACGATCGACCTGGTCTCGATCGGCGTCGTCGGGGAGGACGGGCGCGAGTTCTACGCGGTGTCCACCGAGTTCGACCCCGAGCGAGCCGGCTCCTGGGTGCGGGCCAACGTGCTGCCCAAGCTGCCGCAGCACGCCGACCCCGCGTGGCGCTCCCGGGCCCGGATGCGCGAGGACCTGCTGGCGTTCCTGACCGGAGGGCCCGGCGAGGTCGAGCTGTGGGCGTGGATCGCGGCGTACGACCACGTCGCGCTCTGCCAGCTGTGGGGCCCGATGGTCGCGCTGCCGCGCGCCCTGCCCCGCTTCACGCGCGAGCTGCGGCAGCGCTGGGAGGACGCCGGGCGCCCGCCGCTCCCGCCGCCGTCGACCGACGCGCACGACGCCCTCGCGGACGCGCGGCTGAACCGGCGGCGGTGGGCGGCAATTGAGGCCGGCCGGGAGGCGCGCTCTACCCTGGGAGCGTGAACTGGTCCGTCGACGCTCCGGTCGAGGCGCTGCCCGAGCTGCCGCCCCTCCCGTCCGACACCCGCGTGCGCCTGGACGACGCGCTCGCCCGCCCGGCGGCCCAGCAGCCCGAGTGGCCCGACGCGACCGCCGTCGCCCACGTCCGCACCGTGCTCGAGAGCGTCCCGCCCGTGACGCTGCCCCCGGAGGTCGACCGCCTGCACGCCCGGCTCGCCGACGTCGCCATGGGCCGCGCCTTCCTGCTGCAGGGCGGCGACTGCGCCGAGACGTTCGTCGACAACACCGAGCCGCACCTGCGTGCCACGATCCGCACGCTGCTGCAGATGGCGATCGTGCTGACCTACGGCGCGTCGATGCCGGTCGTCAAGGTGGGCCGCATCGCCGGCCAGTACGCCAAGCCGCGCAGCTCGCCCGTGGACGCGCTGGGACTGCCGTCCTACCGCGGAGACATCGTCAACGCGCTGGCCGCCGACCCGGTCGCGCGGATTCCCGACCCGAGCCGCATGATCCGCGCCTACGCCAACGCGTCGGCCGCGATGAACCTGGTGCGGGCGATGACCGGGACGGACATGGCCGACCTCACCCAGGTCCACGACTGGAACAAGGACTTCGTCCGGATCTCGCCCGCCGGTGCCCGGTTCGAGCGGATCGCCTCGGACATCGAGCGGGCGCTCGCGTTCATGGCCGCCTGCGGCGTCGACGACCACAACCTGCACAGCGTCGAGTTCTACGCCTCGCACGAGGCGCTGCTCATCGACTACGAGCGCGCGATGCTGCGCCTCGACGCGCGCGACGGCACGACGCTCTACGACCTGTCGGCCCACTTCCTGTGGATCGGCGAGCGCACGCGCCAGCTCGACGGGGCCCACGTCGCGCTCGCCGAGCTGCTGGCCAACCCGATCGGCCTCAAGATCGGCCCGACGACGACCCCCGAGCTGGCCGTCGAGTACGTCGAGCGCCTCGACCCGCGCAACTCGCCCGGCCGCCTGACCCTGGTCAGCCGCATGGGCAACAACAAGGTCCGGGACGTCCTGCCGGCCATCGTCGAGAAGGTCGAGGCGTCCGGGCACAAGGTCATCTGGCAGTGCGACCCGATGCACGGCAACACCGTCGAGTCCACGAGCGGCTACAAGACCCGCCACTTCGACCGCATCGTCGACGAGGTCCAGGGCTTCTTCGAGGTGCACGCGGGCCTGGGCACCCACCCGGGCGGCATCCACGTCGAGGTCACCGGCGAGGACGTCACCGAGTGCCTCGGCGGGGCCCAGGAGATCTCCGACGCCGACCTCGCCGGCCGGTACGAGACCGCCTGTGACCCGCGGCTGAACACCCAGCAGGCACTGGAGCTGGCGTTCCTCGTCGCGGAGATGCTGCGCGGCGGCTGAGGGATCGCAGCCGGTGCCGGCGTTCAGCAGGGTGGGCCGGCGCGGCTGGGGTAGCTGTGTCCGGTCGGGGTGGTGACGGTGATCGTGTGTGGGGTGTCGGCGAGCCCGTCGTGGTCCAGGTGCACGTCCCAGCCGGGCAGCTCGCGCACGTAGTTGCCGCGCGCGCAGGCCCCGCGGCCGTTGCCCAGCGTGGTGGGGCCGCCGGCCCGGTACGGGACGACGTGGTCGAGGTGGCGGGCCGGGGCGCCGCAGTAGGGGTCGCGGCAGCGGTCGCCGTCGCGGACCCGGATGAGGTGGGCGAGGAACCCGTCGAAGCACCGCCGCCGCGGGTCGCCGCCGATCAGGGGTCCGCCGGCGGGTCGGGTGAACAGCCGCCGCCACCACTTGCGGCCTCGGGAGGTGGCCAGGATGTCGGCGGCGATCGGCCCCGGGACCGGCCCGTGCCCGACGATCTGCGCCGAGCCGGCATGGTCGGGATCGAGGAGCTGGTCGATCGGCAGGACGATGCCGACCTCGACGGGCACATCCGTGGCCGTGGTCTGGCCGGTGAGGCGTTCGACCATGAGGTCGGCCATCAGCTGCGGGCGGGTCCGCCGGTCTCCCGCGGCGCGCAGCTCGTCGGCGCGCCGGCGCAGGGCGGCCCAGGCGGCGACTCCTTGTTCGACGGGTAGGTAGCCGGTCAGGAACGTCATGGTGTCGGGGGCCGGGCGCACGGAGACGCCGCGGTCTTTGCGGGCGGTGCGGCCGCGGGCCACGTAGGCGGCGGGGTCGGCCTGGTAGGCGAGGGTCTTGGCCAGTGTTTCGGCCTGGCGTGGATTCAGGTTCTCGATGCCGTGGGTGGCGAGTTGCTTGTCGACCAGCCGGCGCGGTTCGGGGTCGAGGTGGCGGGTCTGGGAGACGACGGTCTCGGCGAGGTGTTCGCTGATGCGTCCTGCGGCGAGCAGGGCGCGGCAGGTGGGCAGCTCGGCGTGCAGGGCGCGGGCGACGCCCAGCCGGTGGGAGCCGGCGGTCGGGGAGAGGCGGCAGGCCAGCCCGATCTGGTCGCCGATGCCGCGGCCGAGGGCGTCGGGGCGGAGCCGGCCGGAGGCGATCTGGGCGGTGTGGGTGTCGACCTGGGAGCGGGCGAACGCGACCAGCACCGTGTGCTGGGCGGCCGCGGCGGCGGCCTTGACGCGCTCCAGCAGGGTGATCTGGTCGATGCGGGCCGGGTCGAGGGAGGTGGACGGGCTGTTGGCGAGGTCGGTGAGGCGCTCGAGCAGCGCGGCGAGCTCGGCGGTGACCGGGTCACCGGTCACCACCTGCTCGTCCGTAGCGTTCGATCGCATGTTCTGAGAATAGGCGGGGGGTACGACAAAATCGGCCGACTCGGGCACCGGGAATCCGTGGCGGTCCCACCACGGTGATCATGGAAGATGTTCGCCCGGTGACGTCGGGCCGTGGCCGGAGCCTGCCCTGGCTCCGCACGTCGTGACGGCCGAGCAGGGCGGCGCGAACCGTCGACTCCCGTCGCCTACGTCGTCGGCGACGACCGCATGCCTCCAGCCCGGTCAGACCACGGACGAAGCTCGACGACTCCAGGCCGTCCCGTCGAGGTCCCCGACGTGGTCGACGCGTCGCAGTGTGCGACGGATCAGCCCTGCTTGGCCTGGACGAGGCGCTCGACCGCCCGGGGTGCGGTGCGCTGGAAGTCGTTGAGCCGCACCCAGGTCGGGGTTACCACGATGCGCACCATCGAGTCGTAGAGCGCGCGCACCTGCTCCTCGAAGCCGGCGTGCTGCTCCTGCGGCATCGTCCGGAACGACGCCTCGAGGTACTCGTCGGGAACGCCGTCCTCCTCGCGCAGCTCCGCGGTGCCCCTGACGAGGAGGCAGCACGGCGGCGGGAAGGTGTCGACGGTCAGGGCGATCCGCGGGTCGCGACGCAACGCAGCGACCTTGTCCGAGCCGGGGACGGTGAAGAACAGGAACGCGCCGCCGCGCAGCAGGTACCCGACGGGGACGGCCCGCGGGCTCCCGTCGGCGGCGGTGTAGCCGATCTGCATGATCGGTTGGCGCTCGACGAGGTCGAGCGTCACCGGGTCGGTCAGGATCTCGGTGATGCGTGCGGTGTCCATGTCATGCCTCCACCGTGTCGAGCGGACTTTTCCCGGGGACGGAGCCGCGGCGCCGTTCTCGACACCGCGGCGTCACCTCGGGCGGCCGCACGCGTCACAGGGTGTCGAGCGTGATCGTCGTGCCGGGGTCGACCATGCTGCCCGGGCCGTTGGACTGGGCGACGACGACCCCGCCGGTCCGGCCGAACGCGCCGAACCGCGGGTTCTCCTCGGCCTTGAGCCCGTCGTCCGCCAGGATCGCGGCCGCCTCCGCGAACCGCCGCCCGACGACGAAGGGCACCCGCACCTGCTGCACCGGCTGCGGTCCCCGGCTGATGACCAGCGTGACCGCCCCGCCGAGCGGCAGTGCCGTGCCCGCGCCCGGGTCGGTCCGCACGACGGCGCCCTGCGGGACCGTCGCGCTGTACTCCGCGGCGCCGTCGGACTGGACCGGGTCGAGCTGCACGGCCCGGACCGCGGCCTGCGCGTCGGCGACGGAGGTTCCGGCGGCGACCGCCGGCACCGTGGGGCGTCCCCTCGACACGACCAGCGACACGCCGCTGCCCCGCGCGAGCCGGGCCTTGGCGGCGGGATCGGTGCGCAGCACGAGCCCTGCGGCCGCCGCGTCGTCGTACGCGGTGGTCGTGGTCGGGACGAGATCGGCCTGCGCCAGCAGCCGGTCCGCGGTGTCCTGCTGCAGCCCGACCAGCGACGGCATGGTCGTGAGCCGGCCGTTGCCCAGCCACCAGGTGCCCAGCCCCGCCAGCAGCACGAGGACGAGGGTCAGGACCGTGCCGACGACCACCCGGCGCCGCCGGCGCCGGCGCCGGCGCGGCTCCCGCTCCCCGGGAGGGGGCGCGGGCAACGCGGCCGTGCCGCGCGGGCCGCCACCCGGAGGGCCGTCGGGGCCGTCGGCCCCCGGCTGCGCGAACGTCCGGGTCCCGTACGGGCCGGCCGCCCGGTGTGCCTGAGGCACGGTGGGCTGCTCCTCCAGCGGCCGCGGCGGGGGCGCGGGCGGCGCCACCACGGGCACGTCCAGCAGCAGCGCCACCCGCCGCAGCTGCGCGAGCAGCGCGCCGGCGTCGGCGGGGCGCTCGGCCGCATCCCTGCGCGTCGCCGTGCGGACGAGCTCGTCCAGCGCCTCCGGGACCTCCGTGGCGACCCGCGAGGGCGGCGGCACCTCCGACGTCACGTGCTGGTACGCGACCGAGATGGCGGTCTCGCCCCGGAACGGCGGCGCGCCGGTCAACAGCTCGTAGAGCAGCACGCCGGCGGCGTACACGTCGCTGCGCGCGTCCGCCGAGCCGGTCGTCACCTGCTCGGGGGACAGGTACGCGACCGTTCCCATGATCGTCCCGGCGTGGCTGGCGCCGGCCTCGGCGGCCGCGACGGCCAGCCCGAAGTCGGCGACCTTGACTTCGCCCGCCCGGCCGATGAGCACGTTCTCCGGCTTGACGTCCCGGTGCACGAGCCCCAGGCGGTGGGCCGCGGCGAGCCCGGAGAGCACGCGCTCCATCACGGCGAACGCCCGCGGCACGCCGAGCGCGCCGCGCGCCCGCAGGACGTCGCGCAGGGTGGCGCCCTCCACCAGCTCCATGACCAGGAAGAGCCGCTCGCCGGCCGGGTCGCGGCCGTGCCCTGGTCGTGGACGTCGACGACGCAGGGGTCGTCGATGCGGGCCGCCGAGCGGGCCTCGCGGACGAACCGCGTGCGGAAGGCCGGGTCGCCCGCGAGCCGGTCGTCCATGATCTTGACGGCGACCGGGCGGTCCAGCCGGGTGTCGTGGCCGCGGTAGACCGTCGACATGCCGCCGCGGGCCAGGACGGTCTCGACGCGGTAGCGCGCGTCGAGGAGCGCGCCTGCGGCCGGGGGAGCGTCCACCCGCCCACGGTACCGGCCGTCCCCCGGCGCGGGCCTGCCGCCGGACCGGCCCCTGTGGCAGGGTGTCCGGCGTGAACGAGGGGTCAGTCCTGTCCGCGGACGTGCCGACGCTGACGGTGGCCGACGTGGCCACCCGGCTGTCGGTCCCGGTGTCACGGGTCCACCAGTTCGTGCGCGACGGCCAGCTGCTCGCCGTCCGCCGGGGCGGCGAGGTCGCGGTACCCGCGGACTTCCTCGACGGCAACGCCGTCGTGAAGGGCCTGTCCGGCACGATCACCGTGCTGCGCGACGGGGGCTACAGCGACGCCGAGATCCTGCGCTGGCTGTTCGCCGACGACGACTCGCTGCCGGGGACGCCGGTGGAGTCGCTGCGGGCGGGCCGGCACAAGGAGGTCAAGCGCCGCGCGCAGGCGATGGCGTTCTAGCCGGACGGCTCAGCGGCGCTCCAGCCCCTCGGCCGCGGTCAGCTGCCGCCCGGCCCGGCGGGCCGCGCCCGGCCGCGCGAGCACGACGAGCAGGCCGACGACGACCCACGCCGCCGCGACGGCCGGGTAGAACCCCGCCGACGTCGCGTTGACGACGAGCGTCGACCCGATCAGCGCGAGGGCGAGCACCGGCACGACCGCCTCCCAGACCGGCACCGTCCGCGTCCCGGAGAAGAACAGCAGCCTGCTCACCCCGATCGTCGCCAGCAGGTACGCGACCAGCAGGATGAGCGTGCCGATGGTGCCGGACGCGACGAACAGCGTCTGCGGGTCGTTGCCCGCGAGCACCGCGACGACGACGACCACGTACATCGCGGCGACGACCACGGCCGTCGCGCGCGCCGGCGTCCCGCGGGCGGCCGAGACCGCCGCGAGCGCCGGCGGGGCGATGCCGTCGCGGGCCAGCGCGAACAGCAGCCGCGCGGCGCCCACCGTGCAGGCCAGCGCGCAGCCGAACGCGCTGACCGCGGCGCCGATCGTGATCAGGTCGCCGACCCAAGCCGCCACGTACCGCGTGCCCAGGTCGCCCAGCAGCGACTGCGAGCCGGTGAACGCGGCGATCCCCGCGTCGTCGGTCCCGAAGCCCATCACCTCCACGGCCGTGACGACGACGAAGTAGACGCCGCCGAACACGGCGACGCCGATGATCGCCCGCGGGATCGTCCGGCGCGGGTCGCGGGTCTCCTCGCCGAGCGTCGCGGCCGCCTCGAAGCCCGCGAAGGACAGGAACCCGAACACGACGCCGAGGAACAGCGCGGAGACGCCGGTGCCGGGGGCCGGCGCGAAGACCGACAGGTCGACGCCGTGGCCGCCGGGCGCGCTGCCCGTGGCCAGCCGGACCAGCACGACGACCGTCACGACGAGGATCAGCGCGACCGTGACCCCCTCGATGGCCAAGAGGACGCGGGTGCCGCCGCGGGCCGGCACGACCGCGAGGGCCAGCACGCCGACCAGCGCCACCGCGCCGACGACGAACCCGGCCCACGCCGGCGGCCCCGGCCAGATGCCCAGCGCGTCCATCGCCGCCGCACCGAAGATCCCGGCGGCGGTCGACGTCACGACGCCGTAGAACACGTAGGTGCCCAGCAGGGCCCAGCCGGCGACGACCCCCGTGCGCGGGCCGAGCGTCGCGCCGACGAACCCGTACACGCTCCCGGCGTGGTGGAACCGCTGGCACAGCCGCACGAAGGTGTGCGCGACGAGCAGCACGCCCACGGTCGCGAGCAGGAACGCGAGCGGGACGGCGCGCCCGACGCTGCCCGCGGTGCCCTGCGGGTTGATGTTGGCCGCCATCGACGGCGCCATCAGCGCCAACGACAGCCCGATGGCCTCCCACACGCTCAGCTCGCGCCGCAGCCCGGTCGTGGTCACCGGTCGATGATCGGCTACCAGAGCGCGAATGTCAGCGCGCGCACCGCGTCGTCGCCCATCCGGACGCACCGGGCGTTCTCGGCGCGCCGGGTCGCCAGCACGCACCGGCCGAGCAGGTCGCCGAGGCCGCCCAGCAGGACCGGGTCGGCCTCGAGCGCGTCGAGGGCGGCGGCCTGGTCGGCGGGCAGCGGCCGGATGCCGCAGGCCGTGGCCGCCTCGTCCGACAGCGTCGCCGGGTCGTGCTCGGCCGGCTCGGGCAGCTCCAGGCCGCGCGCCAGCCCGTCCAGCCCGGAGAGCAGCAGGCCGGCCAGCGCGAGGTGCGGGTTGCTCGTCGCGTCGCACGCCTTGAGCTCGGCGTTCGCGCTCTCCCGCTCCCGGCCCCGGAAGGGGGACGCGATGCGCAGCGCGGCCTCGCGGTTGTCGAAGCCCCACGACACCGTCGACCCGGCCCAGACGCCCGGGGCCAGCCGCGCGTAGGAGAGGAACGACGGGCAGGTCAGCGCGACCAGGGCCGGCAGGTGGTCGAGCACGCCCGCGAGGAACCCGCGCGCGGTCGGGGAGAGCCCGAAGGGGTCGCCGGCGGGCGCCATGACGTTCTCGTCGCCCCGCCACAGCGAGAAGTGCAGGTGACAACCGTTGCCGATCGCCTCGGGCCACGGCTTGGGGGCGAAGGACGCGAGCAGCCCGTGCCCGACCTCGGTGACGCCGCGGACCGTGTCGCGGACGCGCAGCTGCCGGTCGGCGGCGGCGAGCGCGTCCGCGTGCCGCACCGAGATCTCCTGCTGACCGGGCCCGTACTCGTTGATGGCCTGCTCGACCTCGATGCACTGGGCCTCGAGCGCGTCGACGATGTCGTTGACGACGGCGGCGGCGCGGTCGAGCCCTGCCGAGGAGTACACGGGCCCGTTCCCCCACGGCCTCGGCCCGTCCGGGCCGGGCTCCGCGAGCACGAACTCGTTCTCGAACGCGGCCTCGACGCGCAGGCCGACCTCCTCCGCGGCGGCGACCGCGCGCTTCAGCGCGCCGCGCGGGCAGCCGCCGAAGGAGCCGCCGTCGTGGTCCACCTGGTCGCACAGGACGCTCGCGACGCCGTCGAGCCAGGGCAGCCGCACGTAGGTGGCCGGGTCCGGGACGAGACGGATCTCGCCGACCGGCTCCATGCCCTCGACCGGGACCAGGTCGTCGAGCGCGTTGAGGGCGTTCTGGGCCCGCGTCAGCCCGACGCCGGAGACCAGCGCCGCGGCGAGCCGCCCGGCGTGCACCTGCTTGCCGCGGATCACCCCGGACGGGTCCCCGTACAGGAACCGGACGAGCCGCGCGTCCCCTGCGGCGGTCACAGCCGGTACACCCGTGTCGCGTTGCCGGCCCCGATCATCCCGGCGACCCGGGCCGCGTCGGCCGCCGTGCAGTCGCCGCCATCGACCCACCCGCCGAGCACCTCGACGACCGCCCGGCGCCACAGCCGCGCGCCCAGGTAGTGCAGCTCGGCCGGCCCGAACCCGTCGGAGGAGTAGAGGACCTTCCCGAACGGGGCGATCTCCAGCGTCTCGGCGAGCACCGCGGCCGCGCGCGCCCCGACGTGCGGGACGGTCAGCCCGACGTCCAGGTGGACGTGCGGGTACGTCGCGGCCAGGTACGCCGCGTTGCGGTGGTATGGCCAGCAGTGCAGCAGCAGCACCGGGCCCCGCGCCGCCCGCAGGAACGGCGTGAGCAGGGCCGGGTCGGCGCGGTGCAGGGTCAGGTCCGGGTCGCCGTAACCGGTGTGGAACTGCAGCGGCAGGCCGGTCGCCGCGCCGGCCCACACGACGTGGTGCAGCAGGTCGGGCTCGGTCAGCCGCCCGCCGGCGCGCAGCCAGCGCCCGGCCGCGGCCGTCACCGAGCGGGCGGGCGGGGGAGCGGGCGGGAGGTCGAGGCCCAGCCGGTAGGCGACGACGGACTTCAGCCCCGCGGCCGCGGGGAGCGCCCCGGCCAGCGCGTCGGCGAACGCGTCGGCGAAGCCGGCTGCCGTCGGGCCGCGCGCGGCGACCCCCTCGGCGACCGTCTCGAGCCGCACGACCTCGCGGGCCGGCGCGCCCGCCGCGGCGCCGAGCGCGGCCGGGGAGAGGAGCTCGTCGCCGCGGTGGCCCGCGTCCACGAGCAGCCCGGCCAGTCCCGCTGCGCTGAGGAAGCGCCGGTTGACCTCCGCCGGGCCCAGCTCGGCGCGCCGGGCCAGGTAGGCGTCGGCCGGAGCGTGCGGCGGGAGGTCGAGCACCGGCGGGCACCACCGGCGCACCGCCAGCCCCAGCGCCGAGTCGAACGCCGACGTGCCGGCGGGCGCCGGCCACGGCGACTCCGACAGCCCGGCCTCGAACGCGGCCCGGTCCAGCTGGCCGGTGAACGCGCCGTGGACGTGGTGGTCGACGAGGCGCAGGGCCTCGACGTGCTCGCGCAGCTTCGGCACCGCGAGGACCGGCGCGGTCACGACCGCGCCCTGGCGGCGACGGCGGCGGCCAGCCCCGGCAGGGCGACGACCGCCCGGCGCGGTGCCGAGACCCGCACGCGGCGGTGGAGGACGTCGTAGTCGGCGCGCTCGATCTCGTCGAGGATGCCGTGGTAGAGGGTGAACGCGCAGCCGACGCACGCGCGCGAGACCGGCTCCAGCAGCGCGATCCCCGGCGCGGCCCGCCGGTAGACGGCGCGGGTGTGGGCGACGAGATGGGCCAGCGCCCGGCGGATGCGCGCGTCGGGCCGGCGGGTCCGCCGGGACCAGGCGAGCAGGTCCCGGTCGACCCCGAACGCCGCGAGCTCGGCGGCGGGCAGGTACACGCGGCCCCGGTCCAGGTCCTCGCCGATGTCGCGGAGGAAGTTGGTCAGCTGGAACGCGACGCCGAGCGCCGCCGCCGGCTCCTCGGCCTCCTCCCGGGGGCCGACCGTCCCCAGCACGGGCAGCATCTGCAGGCCGATCACCGCCGCCGAGCCGTGCATGTAGCGGCCGAGGTCGGCGAACGTCGCGTACGAGCGGACCTCGGTGTCCATCCGCATCGAGGCGAGGAAGTCGACGAAGTGGGCGCGGTCGATCCCGAGGCGGCGGGCGGTGTCCGCCACCGCGGCGAGGACCGGATGGGCGGCGGGGCCGCCGTCGAGCGCGGTCGCCAGCGCGGTGCCGAGCTCGTCGAGCGCCGCGGCCTTCGCGGCGGCCGGGCGCCCGTCACCCAGGTCGTCGACGATCTCGTCGGCGTGGCGCGCGAACCCGTACAGCGCGTGGACCGCGGGCCGGCGCTCGGCCGGCAGGAGGCGCGTGGCGAGGAAGTACGTCCGGCCGTGCCGCGCGTTCAGCTCGCGGCTGGCCGTGTACGCCGCCCGCAGCGCGGGATCGGCGATCCCGGCCGCGTCGAGCTCAGTCGCCTGCGGGCGCGGCACCGGCGACGACCGGCTCGGGCGGGGCGGGCTCGGGCACGGCCCGCCTGCGGGCGCCCTTGGCCAGCCGCAGCGGGTCGGGCCGGCCGAGCGAGACGGCGGCCAGCACGGCCAGCGCCAGGCAGACGGCGAGGTAGCCCCAGTTGTAGAGCGCGTCCTCGCCGTTGGGGTAGTAGACGACGACCAGCATCAGCGAGACGACGACGAGGTAGCGCAGGCCCCGCAGCGTCCACGGCCCCATGGCGAGCAGCACCGCGCCCCAGCTGACGTACCAGGGCAGCGTGGCGGGGGACAGGATCGCCACGAGGAACAGCACCAGCCCGCACCGCAGTACGGTCTCCGGCTCGCCGTCGCGCGAGGCCCACCACTCCCGCACGGCGATGGTGAGCAGCACCAGCGCGCCGATGACGCGGAAGATGTTGATGAACAGCTGCATCGGCGCGCCGAACAGCCCCGCGACACCGCCGACGATCTGGCCGAGGGCCGTCGGGATCGACATCCAGTTGACGATCATCGACGGCGCGGAGAGGGCGGGCAGCCAGCCGAGGTCGACCTGCGCGGCGAGGGTAGTGACGCCGAAGACGGCGACGAACACGGCGACGCCCATGACCGCCGCCCGCAGGATCCGCTTCGTGCGGCTGCCGCCGTCGAGGTGGGCCGCCCAGACCAGCACGAGGAACGGCAGCGCGACGCCCGCGCTCGCCTTCACCGCCATCGCGAGCGTGACCAGCGCGATGCCGCCGGCGTGCCGGCGCTGCAGCACCAGCAGGGAGCCCGCGGCGAGCAGGCCGATGACGATCAGGTCGTTGTGGCCGCCACCGATCATGTTGACGACCATCATCGGGTTGGCGATCACGATCCACAGCGCCAGCGGCGGGCGCCCGCCGAGCCGGCGCGTCAGCTCGGGCACGGCCCAGACGAGCAGCAGCAGCCCCGGCAGCAGCGCCAGGCGCATGAGCAGGACACCGGCGATGATGTTGTTGCCGACCACGGCCGCGACGCCCTTGGCGACGAGGATGAACAGCGGGCCGTACGGAGCCGGGGTGTGCTGCCAGAAGTAGTGGACGTTGTCGGTGAGGATGCCGGGCATCGCGTCCGGCCCCACGGCGTAGGGGTCGAACCCGTGCAGCGGCAGCGCGCCCTGCGCGAGGTAGCTGAAGATGTCGCGGGTGAACAGCGGCGGCCCGAACAGCAGCGGGGTGATCCACACGGCCGCGGTGGTGAGCACCGCGCGGCCGCCGGTGCGCCCGGCGAGCACCTCCCGGCCCAGCCGGATCCAGGCCCAGGCCAACAGGCCGACCCCGATGTACATGAGCGACGCGGCGAGGTCGTGGCCGTGGCCGTAGCGCCACCAGCCGACGGGCGAGTTCGTCATGATCGGGTCGCGCACCAGCACGCCGCCGGCGCCGAAGCCGCCGAGGAGCAGGAGCACGGACCCGAGGAGGCCCTGCAGCAGCGGACGTCGCGGGGGGTGCCCGAACCGGGACCGCCGCGGTGCCACCGGCGCGGGAGCCGCGACGGCGGGCGTGTCGGGGATCGGCGGCTGGTCCACCGGGGAAGGGGCGCTCATGACGCGATCCATGCTCGCACGGGCCGGGTCCGCCGGCCGGGCGACCCCGCCGTTCGTCGGCCGGTGGGCGCCGGGGCGCGCCGGTCAGCCGGTGATCCGCCGCGCGGCCAGCCGCCCGGACAGGACGACCGGCGGGATCCCGACGCCGGGCGTCGTGCCGCAGCCGGCCAGCACGGCGTTCGCCAGCCCGCGGACCCGGTTCCGAGGCCGGAACGGGCCGGTCTGGGCGAACGTGTGTGCGGCGGAGAACGGCGTGCCGGCCGCGAGGCCGTCGGCGGCCCAGTCGGCCGGTGTGACCATGCGGGAGACCTCGACCTCACCGCTCAGGTTCTCGAGGCCCGGCAGGCGGCGCGCCGCGAGCACCGCCAGCAGCTCGTCGCGGTAGGCGGGCCCGACCCTGGCCCAGTCGAGCGGGCCGGCGGCGAGGTTCGGGCAGGGCGCGAGGACGTACAGCACGTCGCCGCCGTCCGGCGCCAGACCCGGGTCGGTCGCGGTGGGCCGGGTTACGAGCAGGGACGGGTCGCTCATCAGCCGCCCGTCGGTGATGATCTCGTCGAACGTGCGCTCCCATGCCGACCCGAACGAGATCGTGTGGTGGGCCCCGGCGTCGGGGCGGGCGCGCACGCCCATGTGCAGCACGACCGCGCTCGGCGACCAGCGCAGCGGCACCGGCCGCCGCGGCGCGCGGCCGAGCAGCCGGTGCACGACGGGCAGGTCCGGCGTGAGGACGACGGCGTCGGCCGGCAGGCGCTCGCTCGGGCCGCACGGGTCGTCGGACGCGGCGTGCCGGACGGCCGTCACCCGGCCGTCCCCGCGTTCGAGGCCGGTGACGGTCCGGCCAAGGTGGACGGTGGCGCCGGCCCGGGTCGCGGCCGCGGCCAGCGCCGGGCCGACGGCGCGCATGCCGCCCTTCGGGAACCACACGCCGGCGATCGTGTCCATGTAGGCGATGACGCCGTACGCGGCCAGCGCGGTGTGCGGTGGGACGCCCGCGTAGAGCGCCTGGAACGTGAACACCCTGCGCAGCCGCTCGTCGGGCAGGTGGCGCCCGACGCGGGCGCCCAGCCGCCCGAAGCCCCCCAACGCCGCGAGCCGCACGAGGTCGGGGCCCAGCAGCTGCAGGGGACCGTCGAAGTCCGCCGCGACGAACGAGGAGAACTCCGCCCGGTACAGCCGCGTGAGCCAGTCCCGCAGGTCCCGGTACCCGGCCGCGGCGGCGGGCCCGCAGACCCGCCGGACCTCCTCCTCCATCGCCGCGGCGTCGGTCCGGACGGCCAGCGTGCTGCCGTCGGCGAACCGCGCCTCGTACGCCGGGTCGAGCCGGACGAGGTCCAGCCGGTCGGCCAGCCGCTCGCCGACCGCGCCCAGCGCCTCGTCGAGCAGCTCGGGCATGGTCAGCACGGTCGGCCCGGTGTCGACGCGGTAGGTCCCACGCCCGGAGACCAGGTCGAGGCGCCCGGCCCGGCCGCCGGCGTGGTCGGCCCGCTCCAGCACGGTGACGCGCCGGCCGGCGCCGAGCAGGTGCAGCGCGGCCGACAGGCCCGCGAGGCCGGCCCCGACGACCACGACGTGGTCGGTGGGCCCGGGGACGAGCCGGGTCACCGGCGGCGGCGCGTGGCGGTGACGGCCAGCTCGGCCAGCTCGGTGGCGGCGGGTTCGGCGACGTCGGCCGCGGCGAGGGCGTCCAGGGCCGAGCCGGTCAGCGCGGCGATGCGCTGCTCGACGGCCGACACGGCGCCGAGCTCGGTGAGGGTCGCGCGGACCCGCTCGACGCCGTCGGCGTCGAGCTCCGGGTTCCCCACGGCGCTCTCGATCACCGCACGTGCGGTGTCGTCCCCGCAGCGCGCGGCCCGCTCCGTGGCCATGGCCAGGAGCAGCGTCCGCTTGCCCTCCCGCAGGTCGTCGCCTGCGGGCTTGCCGGTCACCTCGGGGTCGCCGAACACGCCGAGCAGGTCGTCGCGCAGCTGGAAGGCCACTCCGATGTCGGCGCCGAAGCGCCGGTAGGTCGCGACGAGCTCGTCGGGCGCGCCGGCGAGCGCGCCGCCGACGTGCAGCGGCCGCTCGACGGTGTACGCGGCGGTCTTGTAGCGGTCGACCTGCAGCGCCGCCCGCTCGGTCGGGTCCGCCGTCGCCTGGTGCAGGACGTCGAGGTACTGGCCCCCGAGCAGCTCGGTGCGCATCGCCTGCCACGGCTGCGCGGCCAGAGCCACGACCGAGGGGTCGAGGCCGCAGTCGCGGAACAGGTCGTCGGCCCACACCATCGCGAGGTCGCCCAGCAGGATCGCCACGGCCGCGCCGAAGCGCGGCGGCCGGCCGCGCCAGCCCGACTCGGCGTGCCGGCGGGCGAACGACACGTGCACCGTCGGGCGGCCGCGGCGGGTGGCGGAGGCGTCCATGAGGTCGTCGTGCACGAGGGCGCACGCGTGCAGCAGCTCCAGCGCGCTCACCGCGCGCAGGACCGCGAGCGCCTCGGGCGCCTCGGCTGCGCCGCCCGCGCCCCGCCATCCCCACCAGGCGAACGTCGGGCGCAGGCGCTTCCCGCCGTCGAGCACGAACGACCGCAGCGCGGACACGGCCTCGCCGAAGGCCGGGTCGATGGACTCGGCCTGCATCGAGCGTTCCTCGAGGTAGACGGCCAGTGCGGCGTCGATGCCGTCGACCAGTCCCGTGTCGAGGGGATGGCGGATGGCGGGCGCCGGGCCGGTGCGCGTCACCGGCCGGTCCGTCGGGGTGCGGATCGGAGGGGCACGGGCCCGAGCGTATCGACGGATCCGGACACCGGCGCGTTGACCTCGGCCGCGGCGGGCGGGCGCACCCCCCTACGCTCGGCGGTGTGAAGGTGACCGACCGGATCCACGGCGACCGGCCCACGTTCTCCGTCGAGTTCTTCGCGCCCAAGAACGACGAGGGCGAGGCGGAGCTGTGGCGCGCCGTGCGCCGGCTCGAGCCGATGGACCCGGCGTTCGTCTCGGTGACCTACGGCGCGGGCGGGTCGAGCCGGGACGGCACCCTGCGCACGACGGCGCGGATCGCGACCGAGACCACCCTGGTCCCGATGGGACACCTCACGGCGGTGTCGCACACCGTGGCGGAGCTGCGCGGCGTCGTCGGCGGCTACGCGGCGGCCGGTGTCCGCAACGTCCTGGCCGTCCGGGGGGACCCGCCCGGCGACCCCCTCGGCGAGTGGGTCGCCCACCCGGAGGGCGTGCGCTACGCCGAGGAGCTCGTCCGGCTCGTCCGGGGGCTTGGCGACTTCTGCGTGGGCGTCGCGGCGTTCCCGTACGGCCACCCGCGGTCGCCGGACCCCGACTCCGACCTGCGCTTCCTGCTGGCCAAGATCCGCGCCGGGGCCGACTTCGCGATCTCCCAGCTGTTCTGGGAGCCCGAGGGCTTCCTGCGGTTGCGCGACCGGCTCGCCGCGGCGGGCTGCGACGTGCCGCTGCTGCCCGGGATCATGCCGCTGACGACGGTGCGGACGCTGCGCCGCGGTCCCGAGCTGGCCGGGGCGCCGCTGCCGGCCGACCTGCTGGAGCGCCTCGACCCCCACCTGGACGACGCGGCCGGGTTCCGGGCCGCCGGGATGGCCGAGACCGCGCGGCTGTGCGAGCGGCTGATCGCAGAGGGCGTCCCGGTCCTGCACTTCATCACGATGAACCGGTCCCCGGCGACCGCCCAGCTGGTCACCGAGCTCGGCCTGACGGCGAGCCGGGCGGGGGCCGCCCGCGGCGCTACCGGACCGGCGGTGTGACCGGCGGGTTGCGCACGCGCCGCGCAACCAGCACGACGCCGACCGCGACGAGGGCGACGCCCGCGGCGAGGCCGAGCACCCAGTCCGTGATCGAGGGCGCGTTCGGGTCGGCGGCCGCCACCGTCGCGGCGACGTCCCCGACGGTCCCGGGGACGAACTTCCAGCTCACCGTGTTGCCGTCGACGGTGCCGTCGGTGTCGACGACCGAGCCCGGGAAACTGATCTTGAGCTCGAAGTCGGCCGCGTCGACGGGCACGGTCGTGAGGTCGACCCGTCCCGACACGAGCACGCGGCCGCCGACGCGGCGGATCTGCAGCCGCGGCGGGTGGCCTGCGGGCGCCAGCGCCCCGGCCAGCTCGCCGACCTGGGCGAAGTCGAGGCCGGAGAAGGTCAGCCGCGAGCCGACGTAGCCGTCCTCGGCGTGCGGGGTGACGGTCACCAGCGAGCGGAGGTCGGGCGGCGGCGTGACCGTGATGCCCTTGTCGCCGTCGCCCTTCGCCGGCGTGCCGAGGAAGACGTCGCCGGTGACGGTGTCGTCGGACTGCAGCGCGAGCGCGACCCGGGCCCGCGCGCAGCCGCCGAGCAGCCCGCCGACCAGCAGCACGGCCAGCACCAGCAGGACCCCGGCACGCCGGCGGCGCGGGAGGGGCGGGGACGGCACGGCGCCCATGGTGCCAGGCCGGCCGGTCCGGACCGGGTCAGGGCGCGGGCGCGTCGGGGTGGCAGGCCCGCTCAGCCGGCCGGCGGCAGCGGGAGCCTGCGCCCGAGCACGGCGAACGGGCGGGAGTCGCCGGTGAACCGGTGGTCGCGCAGCACGTCGACGAAGCGGAGCCGCCGGTAGAGCCGCCACGCCCGGCCGGGCTGGCGCGTCCCGTACTCCGGGGTCGAGAGCAGGACGTGCCGGTGGTCGACCCCGGTCAGCAGCGCCCTGGCCAGGCCCTCGCCCAGCCCGCTGCCCTGGGCGTCGGGCCGGACGTGCAGCTCGGTGAGCTCGAAGTAGTCGGCCAGCAGCGCGGCCGTGCCCGGCTCCCGGTCGCGCCCGGCGGCGCGCAGTCCGCGCCGCACCTCCTCGTACCACCACTGGCCGGGACCGCCCGTGTAGCCGTAGGCGACCCCGGCGAGCGCGTCGCGGTCGTCCACCCACCCGACGGCCCGCCAGCCCGCCCGCCGCACGTGGTCCAGCCACAGGGCCCGCCGCTGGCGCGCGGTGCTGCGCGGGTAGCCCATCGCCGAGACGTAGACCTCCAGCGCCTCGTCCAGCCGGCGCGACAGGTCGGGCGCGCCGAGCGTGACGAGGTGGTGCACCGGGGCGGTGGTCACCCGGCCATCACACCACGTCGCGGGCCTGCTCGTCCGCCCGGCCGCCCGGACTTGACGTGGGCCCCGCGGCGCGTTGTACTGAAGCTGCTCGAACAACAGTTCGATACCCGCGGGAGGGGTGGCGGATGGGCCCGTTGAACAGGATGTTTCCGGGTCGTGGGCCCACGCCGGTCCAGGTGCGCTGGAAGGACGGCGAGCCGATCGAGTTCGAACGCCGCGTCGCCCGGCGCGGCTCGCGGTTCCTGGTCACGGGCATCCGCGAGCGCTGGATCGAGGAGTCGCCGTGGCCGTTCCCCTCGCCGATGCCGGTCGGCGGGGACCGGCTGCGCTGCTGGCGGGTCGAGGCGCGCTCGGCGGGGGAGCCGCAGGCGCCCGCGCGGGAGTTCGTCCTGCGGATGCGGGCCGGGCCCGGCGTGTGGGACCTGGTCCGGGTGCCGGACTGACGGCCCGAAACTGTCGGACCCGCCCGCCATCATGACCACGACCCGACCGGGACGATCCGAAGGAGGCAGGAGATGACGACGTCGACACCGGCGATGATGCTCACGGACGAGGGCGTGGTCGTGCCGCGCCCGCGCGCGCCACGCCGTCCCGCGCCGGGGGGGACCTCCCCGCCCGACGGCCAGCTCGGCCTGGAGTGGAGCCCGGCGGCCGCCGCCAAGGCCGGTGCCCGCCAGCCCGCGGTGGCCGCCGCGGGTTCGGGTCCGCGGTCGCGCCCGCCGGGCCCGCGCCGTCCCGCGCCGCGGCGGCCGGGGGCGGCCGCGCCGACGCCACGCTCGGCGATGGGGCTGCTGCGCCAGGCCGGCGAGGGGCTGGCCGACGCGCGGGAGCGGCCCGAGCCGCTGCTGCGCTACCCGGCCGCCTACCTCGCCGCGCTGCGGGCGGCGGCGGCCGTGCTCGCCGTCCGGGCCGTGCCGCAGGCGCGGCGTGGGCCGGCGCGCAACGTGTGGCAGCTCCTGGCCGAGGTCGCGCCGGAGCTGGGCGAGTGGGCGGCGTTCTTCGCGTCCTGCTCCCGCACGCGGGCGGCGGCCGAGGCCGGCATCGCGCGGCTGGTCGGCCAGCGCGACGCCGACGACCTGCTGCGCCAGTCCGAGCAGTTCGTCGAGCTGGTCGAGCGCTCGGTGGCGCCGGGGTGAGGTGCGGCCCGCGCGGCGGCGGTCAGCGGGCGGCGGGCGGCGCCGACGGCTCGGGTCGGGCCCTGCGGGGTCGCTCGGCGCGCAGCACCCGGCCGAGCAGCGTGGTGAACACCGCCGACACCTCCCGGGCTCCGGGCGTGTCCCAGCGCTGGATCGGCAGGCAGGCACCCTGCGCCTGCTGGATCGCCGAGCGGTCGGGCAGGATGCTGCTGAGCACGAGCGGCCCGAACAGCTCACGCAGCTCGGCGATCCGGAACTCGTGCTCGCTGTTGCGGGGCCGCACCCGGTTGATGAGCACGCCGAGGGGCTGCAGGTCGGGGTTGGCGCGCTGGCGCTCGGTCTGGACTGCGTCGAAGGCCCGCTGCACGCCGGACACCGCGAACATCGTCGGGTCGGTCACGAGCACGGCTCGGTGCGCGCAGGCCAGCGCGCTGCGGGTCAGCTGGCCCAGCGACGGCGGGCAGTCGATGATCACCAGGCGGTAGGGGTCCGGTCCGCCGTCGGCCGGGTCGGAGCCGGCCGGGCCAGAGGCTTCGGTGCCCGGAAGCCGGCTCAGTGCGCGCGCGAGGCGGCCGAGCTGCTTGCCGCTGGGGTCGGGGTGGTTGTGCCGCTCGGTCTGCTCGTCGCCGACCAGCACGTCGAGGCCCTCGCCCCAGCCACTGGGCACGATCGCGCGCTCGAGCACCGACCGCCGCGGCTCGTCGAGGACGTCGGCCACGGTGGCGGTGGTGGCGCCGACGTCCAGCGCGATCGTGGCGTTGGCCTGCGGGTCCAGGTCGACGACGAGCGCGGTCAGCCCGTGCTGCAGCGCCGCTCCGGCGAGCCCGAGCGCGACGGTGGTCTTGCCCACCCCGCCCTTGAGACTCAACGTCGCGACCACCTGCACGGCGAGCAACCTACCGCGCGGCCGACCCCACTACGCTCGGGCTGTGGGAGCGCTGCGACACGAGGCCGAGCCGGTCCGGGCGGCGGGTGGCGGGGCCGCCCGGCGTGCGGTGGCGGCCGAGCTGGAGGCGCTGCGGCTGCGCGTGTCCGACCGGCCGCTGCGGGTGCTCGACGTCGGCGGCGGGAGCGGCTCGTGGGCGGTGCCACTGGCCAGGGCCGGCTGCGCCGTCACGGTCGTCGACCCGAGCCCGAACGCGCTCGCCACGCTGCAGCGCCGGGCGCGCGAGGCGGGGGTCGCGTCACTGGTCACCCCGGTGCCGGGCGACGTCGACACCCTCGACGAGGCCGCCCGGGCCGGTGGCGCCGACCTGGTGCTCTGCCACGGCCTGCTGGAGGTCGTCGACGACGCCGACGCGGCCGTGCGGGCGCTCGCCAGTGCCGCGGCACCGGGGGGCGCCGTCTCGGTGCTGGTCGCGGGCCGGTGGGCGGCCGTGCTGGCGCGGACGCTCACCGGTCGGCTGGCCGAGGCGCGGGCGGTGCTCGTCGACCCCGACGGCCGCTTCGGTCCGGACGACGCCCTGCGGCGCCGCCTCGACGCCGCGGGGCTGCGCGGGCTCCTCGGCGGGGCCGGCCTCGCCGTCGAGCTCCTGCAGGGCGACGGTGTCCTCGAGGGCTGGGTGCCGGGGTCGGTGCGCGACGGCGGACCGGCGGCGACCAGCGCGGTGGACGAGCTGGAAGACCTCGCCGCCGGCCGCCCGACGTTGGTCGACGTCGCCGCGCGCCTGCACGCCATCGCGCGCCGACCGGCCGGTTTGTGACCGTGCGTACGGCTTGTGGCGATCGCCGCTGGAAGATCGATCCGTCCGTTGGACGAGTCCGGGTAGTCGACACGCCGCCGGACTCGTATCCTCGGTCGTGAACGCCCACCCCGGGCGCTCGTCGCATCGTTCCGGCACCATGGACGATGGCTCGACAGGACGACAGTGCCGGAGGCGAAGTCATGCCCCTCTCCGAGCACGAGCAGCGGCTGCTCGATCAGATCGAGCGCGCGCTCTACGCCGAGGACCCCAAGTTCGCGTCCACCGTGCGCGGCGGCCGCTTGCGCAAGCCCACCCGGCGACGCCGGATGCAGGGCGTGGCGCTGTTCGTCGTCGGTCTCGCGCTGCTCGTCCTGGGCATCGTCGCCACCGGCACCTGGCTGTGGAACACCTTCCCGTGGATCAGCGCGGTCGGCTTCCTCGTCATGCTCGGCGGAGCCGTGCTGGCGGTGACGTCGCTCGGCGGCGGGACGGCGAACGACGCCCAGGCCGCCGGCGGCACGGCCCGGGCCGAGACCGACAAGAACGGCTTCACCGGCCGGATGGAGGAGCGCTTCCGTCGCCGGTTCGAGCAGGAGTAGCCTCCCGCTCACTGTGCAGCCGGCCCCGTAGGGCGCTGACCTGCGCGTGCAGGTCGTCCGCCAGCGAGCGCGGCAGCAGTCGTGCGCGCCAGGAGAGTGGGCTCCCCGTCGCCAGCGCGGACCGCACGCGGTCGACCGGCCCACTGAGCTCGCCCGCGGCCGGGTGGTCGCTGCCGTACCAGCTCGCCTCGACCGCGCCGACGACCGCTCGCAGGCCGTCCTGACCCTCGTCGTCGATGCCGTGCTCGCGGACCAGCCGCCGCGCGGCGAGGCGGATGGTGTCGCTCTCGCGCGCCGGGACACCCCGGTCGACCGACTCGGCGAGCAGCTCCGCCCAGCCCTGAGCCGTCGCCTCCGGACCGCCGCGCTGGACCGCGGCGAGCCTGGCGCGCCGCACGCGCGCCCGCAGCAGCGCCGGGGCGCACGCGAGGCCGACGAGGACGAGCAGCCCGAGCGCGACGAGGAACGGCCACGGCGGAACGGTGGACGCACCGCCGTCGGGCGTCGGCGGCGTGGCGTCCGGAGGCGGCGTGGGCGCGGCAGAGGGCGCCGCGGCTGGCGTCGGGTCGCCGGGTGCCGGGGTGGGCGTGGCCTGGTCCTGGGCCTGCGCGGTCCCCGCCGCCTGGGCCTGGGCCTCGGCGACGTATGGCGGGGTGACGGTGCGGCCGTCGGTCAACGGGGTCGGGTCGAAGCTCTCCCAGCCGTACCGCGGGAACCACGCCTCCACCCAGGCGTGCGCGTCGGACGTCGAGACCGAGCGGTAGCCGTCCTGCTCGGTCCCGGCCGTGAAGCCGACCGCGATCCGCGCCGGCACCCCGAGCGACCGCAGCATGACGGCCATCGCCGCGGAGAACTGCTCGCAGTAGCCCTGCTTGCCCGTGGTGAGGAACTCGACGAGCGCGTCGTCACCGTTGCCGGGCCGGGTCGAGAGGCTGTAGTGGAACGCGGAGGTGGGCCCCGTGAAGTAGTCCTGCAGCGCGATGGCCTGGTCGAAGGCGTCCTTGCGGCCGGCCGTCACCTGGCGGGCGATGGCGGCGATCCGGGGGTCGATCCCGGCCGTCGACAGGTAGCCGCGGTCCGGGAGCGGGCCGCCGGTTGCGGCGCGCAGCTGGGCGGCCGTGGGCGTGGCGAGTGCCGCCTGCTGGTTCCAGCTCTGCTCGGCACGCGGCCGGGCGGTGTAGGCGGTGCCGGAGCGCTGGTCGTAGGTCCACTGGCCGCTCGGCAGGCCGGACACGGCCACCGGCGACCCGACGAGCGGGAGCCAGTAGTCGCGGAAGCCGACGTTCTCCACCTGCACGCCGGCGACGTCGCCGGCCGGCCCCGGGTCCGGGGCGAGGGGCCCGGGCAGCGCCGGACCGGCCTGGGGTCGGGTGGCCTGCCATCCGGTGTTGGGCACGTAGTCGCGCAGGGTCAGAGCGCGCAGGTAGGTGGCCTGCGGCAGGTTCCGGATCCGGAACAGCTCGCGCGGCGCGGCCTGGGTGAGCTGGCCGCGCAGCGCCGTGAACGGGCTGAGGCCGATCGCGCCGCCCCCGCCGGGGCCGACCCCCGAGCCGTTGAACCGCCCGGCCGTCCCGACCGCGCTGCCCAGCATCCCGACGACGAGCGCCAGCCCGACCGCGACGGCGACGATCGCCGCACCGCCCCGGCCACGCTGCCGGCCGCCCTCGAAGTTGACCAGGAGCAGGCCGAAGCCCGCGCAGGCGCAGACCATCGCCGCCCACGGCAGCAGCTGGTCGTCCAGCGCCGCCGGCACCGCGAACACCGCCAGCAGGGGGACACCGGCCGCCGCGGGGGCGCGGGCCAGTACCGCGGCGAGGTAGACGGCCACCGTGACGCCGCCGACGGCGGCGGTGACCAGCAGTAGGATCTCGGGGGTCGCGGCCACCGGTGCCACGCCGACCGCGATCTGGCGCCCGGCCCCCGTGATGAGGCTGCCGAAGGACGCGAACGCCGCCGGTCCCGGGAGCACGCCCAACACCGCGCCGTCCGCGAACAACCCGGTGACGAGCAGCAGCACCCCGAGGCACTGGCCGAGGACCACGACGACCGCTCCGGCCCGGTGCAGGAGCAGCCCGAGTGCCACCACGAGGGCCACGGCGGCCAGCGCGTGGCCTCCCCACGCCCCGCCCCGCACGATCGAGCCGACGGGAACGCCCGCCAGCAGCACGGCGCCCGCGACCGCGAGGCCGGTGCGCCAGGGCAGCGGGGCGCGCCGCGGGTCGTCGGACCGCGGTGCCGACCGCCCAGCGGCCGAGGGCGCGGACGGGGTCAGCTGCGCCGTCACACCAGGCTCCCGACGCTCACGATGCCGCCGGCGCCCGAGCGCGCCGCGACGAGGCCCGTCCAGACGCGGTCCTGCGTCGTCCCCGACTCGGCGACCGCCACCGACCAGCCGGCCCGGCGCAGGCCCGTCGCCGCCGCGTCGGCGCTGCCCGGCCGGGCCAGCGCGGGATCCCACGTCGCGGTGTCCAGGAGCACGGCGTGCCCCGGCGTCGGGCGCCGCGCGAGCAGGCTCTCCAGGCGCGGCCCCTCGACGGCGCCGAGCACGGCGATCAGGTCCGACCCGGTCGCCAGTGCCGATCCGGACAGGTCGACCCGCGCCGAGGGCCGCAGCGCGGCCAGCGCGTCGAGCAGCGGGTCGAGACCCGACCCGGGGCAGACGGGCACCCCGTCCTCGGTGACGACGCTGACCGGCATCCCGCGCCCGATGAGGTGGGCGGCGATGCTGGCCACCATGCTGACCGCGAACTCGAGGCTCGCGTCGGGGCCGCGGCCGCGGTGGGCGGCGTCGCGGCGGTCGAGCATGATCGTGGTGCCGCCGCGCCACGGCCGCTCCTCGAGCCGGACCATGATCTCGTCGTGCCGGGCGGTGCTGCGCCAGTGCACCCGCCGCAGCTCGTCGCCGTACCGGTACTCCCGCACGCCGACGTCGGGGTCGCCGTGGCCCTGGCGGGCCGCGGCTGCGCCACCCGTGCCGTCGCCGCCGGCCAGCGGCGCGGGCACGCCCTCGAGCGGCACGACGCGGGGGAGCACCAGGAGCTGGTCGGTGCCGCCGAGGCTGCGCACGAACTCGGCGAGCCCGAGCGGGTCGCCAACGGTGGTCGCGAGCGGGCCGATCGCGTGCGCGCCCCGCAGCCGCGGGTGCAGCGGGTAGGTGAGGCGGGCACCGCCCCGGCTCGACAGGCGGTGCACGGTGAAGCGCGGCGGCGCCACAGGGGAGGGGCCCGCCGCGTCCGGCACGATGTCGGCCAGCCGCAGGGAGCCCAGCAGGACCGGCCCGCGCAGGGTGATCGTGGCCGTCACGTCGCCGTCGACGGGCACGCGGCACGGTGACAGGCGCCGCTCGGCGCCGATGCGGCGGCGGGTGCGGGCGGCGGCGAACAGCGCCAGCAGGGGCAGGACGGCGACGAACGCGCCGACGCGCAGCAGGTCGCGCTCGGCCAGCACGACCGAGCACACTGCGGTGGCGAGGCCGCCGGCGAGCAGGCACCTGCCCCGGGTCGTCAGCCCCGACAGCCCGCGGACCCCCGCCCGGTCGCGCGGCGCCGACGGTTCGCTCACGGCACCCGCCGCGTCGTCACTGCCGGGCCGGCGCCGGCACCGCAGCGCGGGAGAGCAGCCCGCGCACGACGTCGACCGCCGACCGGCGCGCGGCCTGCGCGTCCGGGGTGAGCAGCAGCCGGTGGGCCAGCACGGGCACGGCGACGGCCTGCACGTCGTCGGGCACGACGAACCCGCGCCCCGCGAGGGCGGCCTGGGCCTTGGCCGCCCGGACGAGCTGCAGCGTCGCGCGGGGCGAGGCGCCCAGGCGCAGGTCGGGCAGCCGGCGGGTGGCCGCGACCAGCTCGACGCAGTACTGGCGGACCTCGGGGCTCACGTGCACGCGCCGGATCGCCTCGATCACCGCGTGGACCCAGCGGGCGTCGGTGACCGGGCGCAGGGCCTCGAGCGGGTCGGCCGCGGCGTGCTCGTCGATCATGGCGAGCTCCGCGCCGACGTCGGGGTAGCCGACCGAGACGCGGGCGGTGAAGCGGTCCCGCTGCGCCTCCGGCAACGGGTAGGTGCCGTCCATCTCGATCGGGTTCTGCGTGGCGACGACCATGAACGGGCTCGCGAGCGCGTAGGTCGCGCCGTCGACCGTCACCTGGTGCTCGGCCATGCACTCCAGGAGCGCCGACTGCGTCTTCGGCGAGGCGCGGTTGATCTCGTCGGCGATGACGATGTTGGCGAACACCGGCCCCGGCCGGAACTCGAACTCCTGGCTCTGCCGGTTGTAGATGGACATGCCGGTGATGTCGCCCGGCAGCAGGTCGGGGGTGAACTGCACGCGGCTGACCGAGCAGTCGATCGAGCGGGCCAGCGCCTTGGCCAGCGTCGTCTTGCCGACCCCCGGCACGTCCTCGACGAGCAGGTGGCCCTCGGCCAGCAGCGTGACCAGCGCGATGCGGACGACCTCCGGCTTGCCGACGATGATCCGCTGCACGTTCGCGGCGATCCGGGCCGCCAGGTCGGCGACGTCGGGCAGCCCGACGGCAGGGCCGGCGTCCAGCCCGGGGCGGCTGCTCGTCGTCGTCACGCGGATCCCTCGCTCTCGTGCGCTCGTCGCCCCCCAGTCTGTCAAACGCCGGACCGGATCATCGCCCGGTCGGGGATCCCGGTTCCCCCACCGCGCCCCACCGCGCGCCCGGCGGTCGCGGTCCGGGGGCCGTCCGGGCGCCCCACGACCGCTCGGCGCAGGTCGGCGGCAGCTCTCCGAGTGGTGTGCCCGCCGCCGGAGGCCGGATCCACCCCACTTCGCCCCACCCCCTCTGAGCTGGAGGTTCATCCGACCGCGTGGCGGCGTGGCGGCGTCTCAGCGGTTGACGGTGGTGGAAAGTGGGGTACGGTGGTGGCCGTTGGTGCGGAGGGGGTGGAGTCGATGTTCCTCGGCACCTACACCCCCAAGCTGGACGACAAGGGGCGGCTCACGCTGCCCGCGAAGTTCCGGGACGAGCTGCGAGGCGGACTGATGATCACGAAGGGGCAGGACCACTGCCTGTACGTGTTCACCAAGGAGGCGTTCGGCGAGCTCGCCAGCAAGGTCGCGTCGGCCCCGCTCACCAGCGAGGCCGCCCGTGCCTTCCAGCGGAACCTGTTCTCCGGGACCGACGAGCAGAACCCCGACGGCCAAGGACGTATCGCCATCACGCCGGAGCTGCGCCGCTACGCGGGGCTGTCGAAGGACTGCGTGGTGATCGGAGCGTTCACCCGGGCCGAGATCTGGGACGCCCAGGCGTGGCAGCGCTACCAGGACGCGAACGAGGACACGTACGCGCAGGCCCAGGAGGAGGTGCTCCCGGGGCTGATCTAGCCCCGCCGGTGTCCCCTCCCGGCAGCCCTGGCGCACCTTCCCCGGTGCCAGGTCTGCCGGGAGGGGGCATCGGCACCGACCCGGCTGGGGCCCGGGTCGGGGCAGAACGGCTCGGCGACTCGGGGCAGGGAGGGGTGGGGTAGTGGGGTATCCCGCTGCGGGGGACGTGCCGGCTGGGGCTCGGCACATCCCCGTCTCCCTGTCCCGGGTCGCCGAGCTGCTGCGCCCCGCGCTCGTCGGGCGGCCCGCGGTGCTCGTCGACGCCACGCTGGGACTGGGCGGCCACGCCGCCGCGCTGCTGGCCGAGCACCCGCAGCTGCAGCTCGTCGGTCTCGACCGCGACCCCGAGGCGCTCGCGCTGGCCGGCAGGCGCCTGGCCGCCTTCGCCGACCGGACGCGGCTCGTGCAGACCGTCTACGACCGCATCCCGCAAGTGCTCGCCGAGCTCGGACTGGCGCGCGTCGACGGGGTGCTGTTCGACCTCGGCGTCTCCTCGCTGCAGCTGGACGCGGCCGAGCGCGGCTTCTCCTACGCGCGCGACGCCGACCTCGACATGCGCATGGACCCGGGCGCGCCGCTCACCGCGGCGGGCGTGCTCAACACCTACCCCGTTCCGGAGCTGGCGAGGGTGCTGCGGGAGTACGGCGAGGAGCGCTTCGCCTCCCGCATCGCCGCGGCCGTCGGGCGGCGGCGGGAGCAGTCGCCGCTCTCCCGCAGCGGGGAGCTCGTCGAGCTCGTCTACGCGGCGGTCCCGGCGGCGGCGCGCCGGACCGGCGGCCACCCGGCCAAGCGGACGTTCCAGGCCCTGCGGATCGAGGTCAACGGCGAGCTGGCGGCGTGGCGGGCCGCGCTGCCGGCCGCTCTGGACGCGCTGGCCGTCGGCGGCCGGATCGTGGTGCTGTCCTACCACTCGCTGGAGGACCGCATCGCGAAGCGCGAGCTCGCCCGGCGCGCGGCCTCGTCGACGCCGGAGGGCCTGCCGGTCGAGCTGCCCGGGCACGGCCCGCAGCTGCGCCTCCTGGTCCGGGGGGCCGAGCAGGCGCGGGAGGACGAGGTCGCCGACAACCCGCGCGCGGCCTCGGTGCGCCTGCGCGCGGCCGAGCGGGTCGCGGAGTCGGGGACGGTCTCGCCACGGCCCGGGGTGGGTGCCCGGGCCCAGCGGCCGGGGTCGCAGGAGCCGGGGTCGCAGGAGCCGGGGTCGCAGGAGCCGGGGTCGCGGGAGCCGGGGTCGCGGGAGCCGGGGTCGCGGGAGACCGGGATGCCCGTGTCGGGGACGCAAGGAACACAGGGGGAGGGCGCGCGATGAGTGCACCGGTGAAGGAGCGGCCGCGGGTCGGTCGGGCGGACGCGGCGGCGGTCCGGGCGGCCGCCGCGGCCGTCGTCGTGCCGGACCAGCGGCGCGGCGCCCGGCGGTCCGGGACGGGCCGCTCCGTCGCGCCCGCGGTCGGCACCGCACGGGTCGAGAAGGCCTACGCGCGGCGCGAACAGCGGCTGCGGCGGCTCGCGCCGCACCCGGTCCGGCCGGCCGCGGCGCCGGCGGCGCCGGGCCGGGCCCCGTTCGTGATGCTGGTCATGGTGCTGCTCGGCGTCGGGCTGGTGGCGACGCTGTGGCTGTCCACGGCGGCGGCGGCGGACTCCTACCGGCTGCAGGCCGCGCGGAGCACGGCGCAGTCCCTGACCGAGCAGAGCGAGCGGCTGCGGCGCGACGTCGCCGCGATGGAGGCGGCCCCCGCGCTGGCCCACCGCGCCGAGCAGCTGGGCATGGTCCCGGTGACCGACGCGGCCCGGCTGGTCGTGGCGCCGGGCGGGGCCGTGACCGTCGTCGGGACACCGAGCGCGGCCTGGGCACCCGTCGTGCGGGCCCCGGCCCCGGCCCCGGCCCCGGCCCCGCAGGCGACCCCCGCGCCGGCCGCTGCGGCGACGACCTCGGCCGCCGCACCGCCCGCCACACCCTCCGCCACGCCCCAGGCGGCCCGGCCGGCCGCGAACCCTGGACCGCGGCCCGGCCGCCGACCGGCACCACCGCGGCCCGGCCGGCCGCGAACCCTGGCACCACCGCGGCCCGGCCGACCGCGGCCCCCGGCACCACCGCGGCCCGGCCGGCCGCGGCCGCCGCCGGGCGGCACGGGTGACGACCGCCCCACCCCGCCCGCGCGCGCGACCGGCCCCGCGGGGCGCCCCGCCGCGCGGCCGGCCGCCGGGACGCCCGCCCGTGGCCGCCGCCTCGCCCGCCCGCCTGCGGCTGGGCCGGCTGCTCCTCGCGCTCGCGCTGGTCGTGGCGATGCTGAAGCTGGTGGCCATCCAGACCGTCCAGGCGCCCGGGCTGAACGCGGCCGCGGCCCGCCAGCTGCAGACGACCATCCACATGCCGGCCGAGCGCGGCCAGATCCTCGACAGCGATGGCCACCCGCTGGCGTTCAGCGTCGAGGCCGACGCGCTGGTCACCGACCCGAACCTCATCCGGCGCACCCACGGCGCCGACGCCGCCGCCTACCTGAGCCGGATGGCCGCGGCCGTCGGGCAGGCCACCGGCCAGGACCAGGCCGACCTGCTCGCCCAGCTCGACGCCGACACCGGCTACGTCGTGCTCGCCAAGCTCGTCGACCCCGCGGTGGCCACCGCGCTGGCCACGCAGTTCCCGGACATCGCAACGGAACGCCGCGAGAGCCGCCAGTACCCGGGCGGGTCACTGGCCGCCAACGTCGTCGGCGTCGCGACCTGGGACACCTCGGAGTCACCCGGCAAGCTCGTCGGCCGCGTCGGCCTGGAGAGCGCCGACGACAACACGCTGGGCGGGTCAGACGGCATCCGGGTCGTCGACACCGCGGAGGGCAGCAACGCCGAGATCCCCGGGAGCGTCCGCTTCGAGCGGCCGGCGGTGCCCGGCTCGACCGTGCAGCTCACGCTGGACTCCGACCTGCAGTACACCGTCCAGCGCGCGCTGTCGGCCTACGTCGCCGCCAAGGGCGCGAAGGGCGACTCGTCGGCCGTCGTACTCGACGTCCGCACCGGGCAGGTCAAGGCGCTGGCCACCGGGCAGACGTTCGACCCCGCGAACCTCGCGGCCGCGACCCCCGCGCAGCTGGGCGACGCCGCCGTCACGACCCCGTACGAGCCGGGCTCGGTCAACAAGATCGTGACGATGTCGGCCGCGATCGAGTTCGGCGTCGCGAAGCCCGACGACGTGCTCGACGTGCCGGGGAGCATCAAGGTCGCCGACCGCACGGTCAGCGACGCGTGGGTGCACGGGCTGGACCACTTCACGCTCACCGGCGTGCTGGCGAAGTCGTCGAACGTCGGCACGATCATGACGGCGGAGAAGGTCGGGCCGCAGCGCTTCGACGAGATGCTCCAGCGGTACGGGCTCGGGCAGCGCACCGGCATCGGGCTGCCCGGCGAGAGCCCCGGCTACGTGCCCCCGATGAGCAGCTGGTCGGGGTCGACGTTCGGCAACCTGCCGATCGGGCAGGGCCTGTCGATGACCGTCCTGCAGATGGCCGGCATGTACCAGGCCGTCGCGAACGACGGGCTGCGCATCCCGCCGCGGATCATCGAGTCCGTGACCGGGCCGGACGGGGTGCGGACGGTCCCCGACGCGCCGGCCGGCGTCCAGGTCGTCTCGCCGCAGACCGCCGCCACGCTGCGGACGATGCTCACGGCCGTCACCCAGGACGTCCCCGGCCAGAAGGGCACCGGGTACCCCGCGGCCATCCCCGGCTACCAGGTGGCGGGCAAGACGGGGACGGCCCAGCAGGTCGACCCGCGCTGCGGCTGCTACTCGAACTCGAAGTACAACATCACCTTCGCGGGCATGCTCCCGGCGCAGAACCCGCAGTACGTCGTCGGGATCATGCTGGACGACCCGGACGGCGAGCCCAGCGCGGCGCCGCTGTTCCACCAGATCGCCGCCTACCTGGCCCAGCGCAACGGCATCCCGGTGACGACGAACCCGACGCCGCCCGCCGTCCTGCAGATTCGGTAGACCGGTAACCTCCGCGCATGCCTACTGCCGGCCGCAGCGTGGCGCCGGCCGCGCCGGCCGGCTCGCCGGGCCGGGCCGCGCGACCGGCCAAGGTGGTCCCCGTCGAGCTGGCCGCGGTGGCCGCCGCCACCGCCGTCGCGGCCGCCGGGATCCCGGCCGGGCTGCGCATCTCCGGGGTCACGCTGCGCGCCTCCGACGCCCGGCCGGGCGACCTGTTCGCCGCGCTGCCCGGCACCCGGGCCCACGGTGCCGACTTCGCCGCCGAGGCCCTCGCCGGCGGGGCCGTCGGGGTCCTCACCGACCCCGCCGGCGCCGCGCGGCCCGCGCTCGCCGGCGTGCCCCGGCTGGTCCACCCGCGGCCGCGGGACGTGCTGGGGCCGCTCGCCGCGCTCGTCTACGGCGACCCGACGGCCCGCCTGCCCGTGCTCGGGGTGACCGGGACGAGCGGCAAGACCACCGTCGCGCACCTGCTGGAGGCCGGGCTGGCCGCCGCGGGGCGCCGGCCGGGGCTGATCGGCACGGTCGGCACCAGGGTCGACGGCGAGCCGCTGCCCTCGGCGCTCACGACGCCGGAGGCGCCCGACCTGCAGGCCCTGTTCGCGGTGATGCTCGAGGCGGGGGTCGACGCCGCCGCGATGGAGGTCTCCAGCCACGCGCTCGCGCTCGGCCGCGTGGCCGGGACCCGGTTCGCGGTCGGGGCGTTCACCAACCTCTCCCATGACCACCTGGACTTCCATCCGGACATGGAGGACTACTTCGCCACCAAGGCCCGGCTGTTCGACGGCCGGGCGGAGCGGGCGGTCGTCTGCGTCGACGACGGGTGGGGGGCCCGGCTGGCGGCGGCGACACCCGGCGCGGTCACCGTCGCGTCCGGGTCGACCGCCGCGGACTGGACCGCGGCCGACGTCGTCGCCGACCCCGCGGGCGGGCAGCGGTTCACCGCGCTCGGCCCGGCCGGCCCCGTGCCGGTCGCGATGCGCCTGCCCGGGGCGTTCAACGTCGCGAACGCCCTGGTCGCGCTGGCCTGCCTGGACGCGGCCGGGGTGCCGGCGCCGGTCGCGGCCGCCGCGTTCGAGCAGCTCGCCGTCCCGGGCCGGGTGCAACGGGTCGACGCCGGCCAGCCGTGGCTGGCGGTCGTCGACTACGCCCACAAGCCGGCGGCCGTCGCGGCGCTGCTGGACACCCTGCGCGCCCAGGTCCCCGGCCGGCTGATCACGGTGCTGGGCTGCGGGGGCGACCGGGACCGGGCCAAGCGACCCCGGATGGGGGCGGCGGCGGCGGCCCGCTCGGCGCTGCTGGTCGTCACCGACGACAACCCCCGCACCGAGGACCCGGCCGCGATCCGGGCCGCGATGCTCGACGGGGCGCTCGCCGAGGCGGACCACGGCGAGGTGCGCGAGATCGGTGACCGCCGCGCCGCGATCGCCGCCGCCGTCGCCGCGGCCCGCCCCGGCGACGCCGTCGTGGTGGCCGGCAAGGGCCACGAGACCGGCCAGGAGATCGACGGAGAGAAGCACCCCTTCGACGACGCGGCGGAGCTCGCCGCGGCGATCGAGGCCGCCCGACGATGATCGTCCGTCACGTGATCGGATGTGCCCCGTGATACCGATGTCGCTCTCCGCGATCGCCGCCGTCACGGGAGGGCGGCTCTCGGGCGCCTCCGGGGACGAGGTGGTCACCGCGGTCGAGTTCGACTCCCGCGCGATCCGTCCCGGCGGCCTGTTCCTCGCCCTGCCCGGCGAGCGGGTCGACGGCCACGACTTCGCCGCCGCTGCCGTCGACCGCGGCGCCGTCGGCGTGCTGGCCGCCCGCGAGGTCGACGGGCCCGCCGTCGTCGTGCCGCCCGTCGCCCGGCTCACCGGCACCTACCTCGGCGCGGCCGACCCCGACGGCGCGGGAGCGGCCGTGCTGGCCGCGCTCGGCCGGCTCGCCGGCCACGTCGTCGGCGCGCTGCCCGGGCTCACCGTCGTGGGCGTCACCGGCAGCTCGGGCAAGACCTCGACCAAGGACCTGCTGGCCGCGGTGCTGGCGCCGCTCGGCCCGACGGTCGCCCCGCCCGAGTCGTTCAACAACGAGCTCGGGCTGCCGTGGACGGCGCTGCGGGCCGACGCCTCGACCCGCCACCTGGTGCTGGAGCTCTCGGCCCGCGGACGCGGGCACATCGCGACGCTCGCGGCGACGGTCCCGCCGCGGGTCGGGGTCGTGCTCAACGTGGGTCACGCGCACCTGGGCGAGTTCGGCTCGCTGGACGCGGTGGCCACCGCGAAGGGCGAGCTGGTGGAGGCCCTGCCCGCCGACGGCCTCGCGGTGCTCAACGCCGACGACCCGCGGGTCGCCGCGATGGCCGCCCGGACCGCGGCCAGGGTCGTGACGACCGGGCTGGCCGGCGAGGTCCGGGCCCGCGACGTCACGCTCGACGCGGGCCGGCCGCGGTTCCGGCTGGTCACCCCGGCCGGGGACGCCGACGTCGCGCTCGGGCTCCTCGGCGCCCACCACGTCGCCAACGCGCTCGCGGCAGCGGCCGTCGGGCTGGAGCTCGGCGGCACGCCGGACGGCGTCGCGGCGGCCCTGTCGGCGGCCCGGCCCGCGTCGCGCTGGCGCATGGAGGTCACCGACCGGGCCGACGGCGTCACCGTCGTCAACGACGCCTACAACGCCAACCCGGACTCGATGGCGGCCGCCCTGCGGGCCCTGCGCGAGCTCGGGGACCCGGCGCCGGGCACCCGCAGGCGGACGTGGGCGGTGCTCGGGCCCATGCGCGAGCTGGGCCCCGACGAGGCGGCCGAGCACGCCGGCATCGCGGGCCTGGCCAGGGAGCTGGAGGTCGACCGGCTCGTCGCCGTCGACTGCCCGGCCTACGGCGCCGACCGGGCCGTCCCCGACCCGGACGCCGCGCTGGAGCTGCTGCGCGCCGAGCTGGCGCCGGGCGACGTCGTCCTCGTGAAGGCCTCGCGCGCCGCCGGCCTCGAACGCGTGGCCGCCGAACTGCTGCGGGGAGTGCCAGCGGGAGGTGCCCGTTGAGGGGTGTCTTCATCGCCGCCGGCGTCGCGCTGGCGGTCTCCATCCTCGTGACGCCCTACCTCATCCGGTTCTTCATCCGGCAGCGGTTCGGGCAGGAGATCCGCGCGGAGGGCCCGCAGAGCCACCAGGCCAAGCGCGGCACGCCGACGATGGGCGGCGTGGCGATCGTCATCGCCATCTGGCTCGGCTACCTCGTCGCGCACTGGGTCACCAACGAGGTGTTCACCGCGTCGGGCTGGCTGGTGATCGGGCTCGGGACGGCGCTGGGCGTCGTCGGGTTCCTCGACGACTTCATCAAGCTGCGCCGCGCCCGCAACCTCGGGCTGAACAAGACGAGCAAGACCGTCGGCCAGATCCTCACCGCGACGATCTTCGCGATCCTCGCCACCCGGTTCGCCACGGCCGACGGGCTCACGCCGGCCTCGGTCAACCTGTCGTTCGTCCGCGACATCACCGTGCTGAGCTTCGGCGTCGTCGGCTTCGTCGTGCTGGCCAACGTCATCATCGCGGCCTGGTCGAACGCGGTGAACTTCACCGACGGCCTCGACGGGCTGGCGGCCGGCACGTCCGCGATGGTCTTCGCGACCTACGTGATCATCTGTTTCTGGCAGTTCCGCAACAACTGTCAGCTGGTGTCCTCGGCGGGCTGCTACCAGGTGCGCGACTCGCTCGACGTCGGCATCCTCGCCGCCGCCGGGATGGGCGGCTGCATCGGCTTCCTGTGGTGGAACGCGGCGCCGGCCCGGATCTTCATGGGCGACACGGGCTCGCTCGCGCTCGGCGGGCTGGTGGCGGGCCTGTCCATCGTCACCCGCACCGAGCTGCTGCTGGTCGTGATCGGCGGGGTGTTCGTCGTCGAGGTGCTGTCGGTCGCCCTGCAGATCCTCGTGTACCGGACGACGCGGCGGCGGGTCTTCCGCATGGCGCCGTTCCACCACCACTTCGAGCTCGCCGGCTGGGCCGAGACCACCGTCATCATCCGCTTCTGGCTGCTCGCGGCCATGTGCGCGGCGCTGGGGCTGGGGCTGTTCTACAGCGAGTGGCTGTCGGCATCGGCGGGCGGCTGACGATGGCGCCGCCGTGAGGCCGGCCGACCTGCGCGGCGCGCACGTGCTCGTCGCCGGCGCGGGCGTGTCGGGGCGGGCGGCGGCGGCGGCGCTCGTGGCGCTCGGCGCGCGCGTCACCGTCTGCGACGCGCGTACCGAGGCCCTCGCCGACCTGCCGGAGGGGGCGGTCGCGGGCCCGGAGGCGGTGCCCGGCGACGCCGTGCTGGTCGTCACGGGCCCGGGGCGGCGGCCGGGCGACCGGCTGGCCGGCCCGGACGTGCCGGTGGTGGGGGAGCCCGAGCTCGCGTGGTGGATCGCCCGCGACCGGCCCCGCCCGGCGCCGTGGCTCGTCGTCACCGGCACCAACGGCAAGACCACGACGGTCGGGATGCTCGCGGCGATGCTGGGCGCGGCCGGTGAGGACACGGTGGCCTGCGGGAACATCGGCCACCCGCTGGTCACCGCGGTCGGCGAGGGGCACACCGCGCTCGCCGTCGAGCTGTCCAGCTTCCAGCTGCACTGGTCACCGTCGGTCGTCCCGGCGGCGGGCTGCGTGCTCAACGTCGCCGAGGACCACCTGGACTGGCACGGCTCGATGGCCGCCTACGCCGCCGCGAAGGCCAGGGCGCTGGTCGGGCCGGTCGCGGTGGCCGGCGTCGACGACCCGGTCGCGGCGCGGTTGCTGGCGGCGGCGCCCGCGCCCGTGCGGGTCGGCGTGACGGTGGGCCCACCCGCGGCCGGCCAGGTCGGGATCGCCGGCGGGGCGCTCGTCGACCGGGCCTTCGCCCCCGCGCCGGTCGAGCTGGCCGACGCCGGGCGGGTGACGCCGTCCGGGCCCTCCGGGCTGGCGGACGCCCTGGCCGCCGCCGCGCTCGCCAGGGCCCACGGTGTCGCGCCCGCCGCGGTGGCGGCCGGGCTCGCGGCCTTCACGCCCGGCGGGCACCGGGGCACCGTCGTCGGGCACGCGGCCGGGCTGACCTGGGTCGACGACTCGAAGGCCACCAACCCGCACGCCGCCGCGGCGGCGCTGGCCGCGCGGCAGGGCCCGGTGGTCTGGATCGTCGGAGGCCTGCTCAAGGGCGCCTCGGTCGACGCGCTCGTCGCCGAGCACGGCCCGGGCCTGCGCGCCGCCGTGGTGATCGGCTCCGATCGGGCGGAGATCGTCGCGGCCCTCGCGCGACACGCGCCGGAGGTCCCGGTCGCGGAGGTGGTCCCGGGCGACGATGGGGTCATGCCCGCCGCCGTCCGCCACGCCGCCGCACTGGCCCACGCCGGAGACACCGTGCTGTTGGCCCCGGCCGCGGCGTCGATGGACCAGTTCCGCGACTACGCCGACCGGGGGCACGCGTTCGCCGCGGCCGTCGCCGCGCTCGACGGCCGGCCCGCCAGGAGCGCCGGGTGACGCGGGCCGACCCGGACCGCGCCACCTGGCGCACCCGCGCCGAGCGGGCCGCCCCCGCTGCCGCCAGGGCCGCCGCCTGGCGCGCCTCGGGCCGCCGCGGCGCCGCGGCGGTGGGCCAGTGGCTCCGGCGCCCCATGACCTCGCTGCACCTCGTGGTCGGGGTGTTCGGGCTGCTGACGCTGTTCGGCCTGGTCATGGTGCTCTCGGCGTCGTCGGTCGAGTCCTACACCGCGGGCGGCTCGTCCTACTCGGTCTTCACGAAGCAGCTGCTGTTCTGCGTGCCGGGGCTGGCGCTGTTCTACCTCGGCCTGCGGATCCCGCCGGCCCGCCTGCGCGCGCTCGCGCCCGCGTTCCTCATGACGTGCCTGGTGCTGCTGACGGCCGTGCTCGTCGTCGGCGTGGAGCGCAACGGCTCGAAGGCATGGTTCGCCGTCGGGCAGTTCACCGTGCAGCCGGCCGAGGCCGCGAAGGTCGCGCTGACGCTCTGGGGCGCGCACGTCCTCGTCGGCCGCCGCGCGGTCATGCACCGGTGGAAGGCGGCGCTGTCGCCGGTGGTCCCGGTGACGCTGCTCATCCTGCTGCTGTGCGTGCTGGAGCCCGACCTCGGCATGACCGTCACGATCGGCATCGTCATGCTCGCGCTGCTGTTCTACGCGGGCGCGCCGCTGCGGATCGTCGCCGGCCTGTGCGCCGGCGCGGTGGCGGGGGCGACGGTGCTGGCCCTGACGGCGCCCTACCGGCTGGCGCGGGTCACCGCGTTCCTTTCCCCGGACGCCGACCCGTCCAGCGCCGGCTTCCAGTCCCGCCAGGCGCTGTACTCGCTCGCGGGCGGCGGTCTGTTCGGCACCGGCCTCGGCCAGGGCAGCGCCAAGTGGGACTACCTGCCCAACGCCCACAACGACTTCATCTTCGCGATCATCGGCCAGGAGCTCGGCTTCCTCGGGGCGTTCTCGGTGCTCGCGCTGTTCGCGACGCTGGCCTACGCCGGGCTGCGGATCGCGGCCCGGACGGCCGACCCGTGGCTGAAGATCGTCGTGGCGACCTCGACGACCTGGCTGGTCGCCCAGGCCGTCATCAACATCGCCTACGTCGTGGGGCTGCTGCCGGTCACCGGCCTGACGCTCCCGCTCGTCTCCTCGGGAGGCACGTCGCTCGTGGTCACCATGTTCGTGTTCGGGGTGCTCGCCAACGCGGCGCGGCACGAGCCAGAGGCGATCGCCGCGCTGCGCAACCAGGGCCAGGGCCGGGTCGCGCGGCTGCTGCGGCTGCCGGTGCCGCAGCCCTACCGCGCGCCCGCGCGGCGCCCTGCGCCGGCGAGGGGGGTCCGGTGAGGGCCGTCTCCGTCGTCGTCGCCGGCGGCGGCAGCGCCGGGCACATCGAGCCGGCGCTCGCGCTGGCCGACGCCGTGCGCAGGCTGCGGCCGGACGCGCGGGTGACGGCGCTGGGCACCCCGCGCGGGCTCGACACGATGCTGATCCCGGCCCGCGGCTACGAGCTGGAGCTGATCCCCCCGGTGCCGCTGCCCCGCAAGCCCTCCGCCGACCTGGTGCGCCTGCCGGGCCGGGTGCGCGCGGCCGTGCGGAGGGTGCGCGAGGTGCTCGCCGCCACCTCGGCCGACGTGGTCGTCGGCTTCGGCGGCTACGTCGCGCTGCCGGCCTACCTCGGGGCGCGGGGCCGGGTGCCGATCGTGGTCCACGAGGCCAACGCGCGGGCCGGGCTGGCCAACAAGGTCGGCGCCCGCTTCGCCTGCCGGGTCGTGGCCGCCGTGCCCGGCTGCGGGCTCGCGGACGCCGAGGTGCTGGGCATCCCGCTGCGCCGGGCCGTCACCGAGCTGGACCGGGCCGGGCTGCGCGGCAGCGCCCGGGCCGGGTTCGGGCTGCCGGCCGAGGGGCCGGTGCTGCTGGTGTTCGGCGGCTCCCAGGGCGCCCGCACGCTGAACACCGCCGTCGCGGCGGCCCTGCCGGGCCTGCGCGCGGCCGGGATCGCGGTGCTGCACGCCCACGGGAAGGCGGGGACGCCGGCGGGCCCGGCGGCCGACGGGTACGTCCCGCTGCCCTACATCGAGCGCATGGACCTCGCCTACGCCGCCGCCGACGCCGTGCTCGGCCGCTGCGGGGCGATGACCGTCGCCGAGGTCTCCGCCGTCGGCCTGCCCGCCGTGTACGTCCCGCTCCCGCACGGCAACGGCGAGCAGGCGCTCAACGCCGCGCCCGTCGTCGCGGCGGGCGGCGGGATCCTGGTGCCCGACGCCGAGCTGGACGGCCCGCGCGTGCTCGCGGAGGTCGTCCCGCTCGTCACCGACGCCGGCCGGCTGGCCGCGATGGGCGCCGCCGCGCGCGCGTCCGGGCACGCCGACGCCGACGAGCGGCTCGCGAGGCTCGTGCTCGAGGTCGCCGGGGCGGCGGTGCCGGCATGACCGCCGGCACCACCCCGACCGGGCCGGTCGAGCTGCAGCGGCGCGTCCACCTCGTCGGCATCGGCGGCGCCGGGATGAGCGGCATCGCGCGGCTCCTGCTGGCGCGGGGGGCCGAGGTCTCGGGATCCGACGCGCGGGAGTCGCCGACCGTCGCCGCGCTGCGGGCGGGCGGGGCGCGGGTCGCGATCGGCCACGACGCCGCGCACCTGCCGGATGCGCCCGCCACGGTGGTCGTCTCCAGCGCCATCCGCCCCGCCAACCCGGAGCTCGCCGCCGCCCGCGAGCGGGGCCTCGTCGTCGTCCACCGCGCGCAGGCGCTGGCCGCGCTCACCCGCGGGACGCGGCTGGCCGCCGTCACCGGCACCGCCGGCAAGACGTCCACGACCTCGATGCTCACCGTCGCCCTGCAGCACGCCGGCCTCGACCCGTCCTACGCGATCGGCGGCGACCTCGCAGCCACCGGCTCGGGCGCCGGCGAGGGCGGCGGCGACGTCTTCGTCGTCGAGGCCGACGAGAGCGACGGGTCGTTCCTGGCCTTCGCCCCGCAGGTGGCGGTCGTCACGAACGTGGAGGCCGACCACCTCGACCACTACGGCGACGCCGCGTCCTACGTCGCGGCGTTCGGGGCCTTCGCCGACCGGATCGTGCCGGGCGGCACGCTCGTCGCCTGCGCCGACGACCCCGGGTCCGCCGCGCTGGCCGACGCTGCGGCCGCCCGCGGGATCGGGGTCCGCCGCTACGGGCGGGCCGCGGGCAGCGACGCCCGGCTGACCGGGTTCCGGCCCGCGGGCTCCGGTGCGGAGACCGCCTTCACCCTCGACGGGTCGCCGCTGCGCCTCGCGCTGCCGGTACCGGGGGAGCACATGGCCGCGAACGCGCTCGCCGCCGTGCTGGCCGGGGTGGCGCTGGGCGCTCCCGTCGACGGCCTGCTCGCCGGCCTCGCCGCGTTCGACGGGGTGCGGCGCCGCTTCGAGCTGCGCGGCCGGGCGGCCGGCGTGGCCGTCTACGACGACTACGCCCACCATCCGACGAAGGTCGCCGCCCAGCTGCGGGCCGCGCGCGACGTCGCGGGGGAGGGGCGGGTCGTCGTCGCGTTCCAGCCGCACCTGTACTCGCGGACCCGCGCGTTCGCCCGCGAGTTCGGCGCGGCGCTCGCGCTGGCCGACGAGGCCGTCGTGCTGGACGTGTACGGCGCACGGGAGGACCCGGAGCCCGGCGTCAGCGGCGCCCTGGTCGCCGAGCAGGTCACGCTGCCACCCGGACGGGTGCACTACGTCCCGTGCCGGTCCGACGTGCCCGGCGTCGTCGCGGGGGTCACCCGGCCGGGTGACCTGGTGATCACGATGGGTGCCGGGGACGTGACCGCCCTCGGCCCGGAGATCCTGAAGGAGCTCGCCGCCGGGGCGGCCCGGTGAGGCCGGCCGTCGTCTACCGCCGCAGGCGGGCCGTCGCCGGGCTCGTCGCGCTCGTCCTGCTCGCCGGGCTCGGCATCGGGGCGTACGCGCTGGTCTACCTCTCGCCGCTGCTGCGCGTCGAGGCCGTCACCGTCGCCGGCGAGACCACGGTCCCGGCGGCCACGGTCCTGTCCGCCGCGGCCGTGCCCGCGGGCGAGCCGCTCGCGTCCGTCGACACCCAGGCCGTCGCGGACCGGGTCGCCGCCCTGCCTGCCGTCCGGTCGGCGCACGTCGCGCTGTCCTGGCCGCACACCGTCGCGGTCGACGTGGTGGAGCGCACGGCCGTGGCGACCGTCACGACGGCGGCCGGCCTGCAGCTCGTCGACGCCGGGGGTGCGGTCTTCACCGGCCCGGCCCCCCCCGGCCTGCCCGCGCTGACCATGACGGCCGTCGCGCCGGGCGACCCCGCCACCACGGCGGCGCTCACGGCGCTCGCGGCCCTGCCCGCCGGCGTCCGGACCCAGGTCCGCACGCTGGGCGCGGACGTGTCGGGCCCGGGCGCCGCCGGCCGCGTCACGTTCGGGCTCACCGGGAACCGGAGGGTCGACTGGGGGTCGGTCGACCGGTCGGCCCAGAAGGCTGCGGTGCTCGTGCCGCTGCTCACCCAACCGGGTCACGTGTTCGACGTCAGCAGCCCTGACCTGCCCACCATCCGGCGCTGAAACTCCTTCGGGCTCTTGCTCCGATGCGGCGCGCCTGCTGGACCGGCGCGCTCCCGGTGACCTAGCGTCGGTCATGCGTTGGCCCGGACCTCCGGGGACGGACCCGAGCTTGGAAGGTGCGCCCTATGACGCCCCCGCACAACTACCTCGCTGTGATCAAGGTCGTCGGCATCGGCGGCGGCGGCGTGAACGCCGTGAACCGGATGATCGAGGTCGGTCTGAAGGGCGTCGAGTTCGTCGCGGTGAACACCGACGCCCAGGCGCTCCTGATGTCCGACGCCGACGTCAAGCTCGACATCGGGCGCGAGCTGACCAGGGGGCTCGGGGCGGGCGCCAACCCGGACGTGGGCCGCAAGGCCGCCGAGGACCACCGCGAGGAGATCGAGGAGGTCCTCAAGGGCGCCGACATGGTGTTCGTCACCGCCGGCGAGGGCGGCGGGACCGGCACCGGCGGCGCGCCCGTCATCGCCTCGATCGCCCGCAAGCTGGGCGCGCTGACGATCGGTGTCGTGACCCGGCCGTTCACGTTCGAGGGCCGCAGGCGCGCCGGCCAGGCCGAGGACGGCATCCAGAACCTGCGCAACGAGTGCGACACGCTGATCGTCATCCCGAACGACCGGCTGCTCCAGCTCGGCGACGTCGGCGTCTCGCTCATGGACGCGTTCCGCTCGGCCGACGAGGTGCTGCTCTCCGGTGTCCAGGGGATCACCAACCTGATCACCACGCCCGGCCTGATCAACCTCGACTTCGCCGACGTCAAGTCGGTCATGTCGGGCGCGGGCTCGGCGCTGATGGGCATCGGCTCCTCGCGGGGCGAGGGCCGGGCCGTGCAGGCGGCGGGCAAGGCCATCAACTCGCCGCTGCTCGAGGCGTCCATGGACGGCGCGCAGGGCGTGCTGCTGTCCATCGCGGGCGGCTCGGACCTGGGCCTTTTCGAGATCAACGAGGCGGCGTCGCTGGTCCAGGAGGCGGCGCACCCCGAGGCCAACATCATCTTCGGCACGGTGATCGACGACTCGCTCGGCGACGAGGTCCGGGTCACGGTCATCGCGGCGGGCTTCGAGGCGGGGGGGCCCACGCACAAGAAGCTGGAGCCCAAGGCGTTCGGCGCGCCGGCCGGCCATGGGGCCGCCGGGCCCGGCGGCGCGGCGCGCCAGCCCGCCCCCGCCCCGCCGGCCGCTGCCCCGACCCCGCCGCCCGCGCCACCGGCCGCCCCGCCCGCGACGCCACCCGGCCCGACGTACCCGCAGGGCCCTTCGGCGTCCCACCACGCGGCGGTCGGCCCGGACGGGTCGACGGGCGCGTACCAGGCCGCGCCGGCCCCGAACGGCACGGCCGACCCGCACGCCCACCGCCCGGCCTCCAGCCCGCTGCTGGCCTCGACGCTCCTGCCGCCGCCCACGTCGGCGTACCAGACCGGGACGCTGCCGCCCGCGGCACCGCCGGCGAACTACGCCCCGCCGACACCCCGCCAGCCGGAGCCGAGCGGACCGGCGGCCAACGGCGCGAGCACGCACGGGTCGGGGTCCAACGGGCAGGGGAACGGCCACCACCGCCCGGCGCCGCCCGACCTGGACGACGACGTCGACGTGCCGCCGTTCATGAAGCGCTGACGACCGCCGACCGGGCCGTGCGGGTCCGCCGCGTCGTGAGCACCCGCGAGGGCGGGCGCTCGGGCGGGGTGCACGCCACCTTCAACCTGTCGGCCGGGGTCGGCGACGACCCGGCGGCCGTCGCGGCGAACCGCGCCCGGCTGTCGGCCGAGCTCGGCGTGCCGGTCGCGTTCCTGCGACAGGTCCACGGCACCCGCGTCGCGGTGCTCGACGCGCCACCCCGGCCCGGCGACCCCGACCGGCCCGACACCGACGCCGCGGTCACCGCGCGCCGGGGCGTCGGCCTCGCGGTGCTGGCCGCCGACTGCGTGCCGGTGCTGCTCGCCGACACCCGTGCCGGCGTCGTCGGGGCCGCCCACGCCGGGCGGGTCGGGGCGGCCGCCGGGATCCTCCCCGCCGTCGTCGAGGCGATGGCCGGGCTCGGAGCGCACCCGCTGGACATGGAGGTCCTGCTCGGGCCGGCGATCTGCGGCGCGTGCTACGAGGTGCCGGCCGCGATGCAGGCCGAGGTCGACGCCCGGCTGCCGGGCAGCGCCGTCCGGACCCGCCGGGGCACGCCAGGGCTCGACCTGCGCGCCGGGCTCTACCACCAGCTCGTCGAGCTCGGGATCGGCCGCGTCGGCGCGGACCCGCGGTGCACCAGGGAGGACCGCGTCCTCTACAGCCACCGGCGGGACGGCCGCACCGGCCGCCACGCCGCCGTCACCTGGCTCGACGGGTCGTGACGCGAGCGGGCGCCCGCAGCACCCCCGCGGACGGGGATGATCGACCCGTGGACGGACCCAGCGACGCACGGCGGGCCGAGCTCGCCGCCCGCCTCGACGCGGTACGGGACCGGATCGCGGCGGCCTGCCGGGCGGCCGGGCGCCCGCCGGACGCCGTGGCGCTGCTGGCGGTGACGAAGACGGTCCCCGCCTCCGACGTCGCCGCGCTGCTCGACCTCGGCCAGACGGCGTTCGGCGAGAACCGGGTCCAGGAGGCGGGCGCCAAGGTCCGCGAGGTCGCGGCCCTGCGGCCCGCCGCGCACCCGGACTGGCACCTCGTCGGCGGCCTGCAGCGGAACAAGGCGGCTGCTGCCGTCCGGTGGGCCGACCGGGTCGAGTCGGTCGACTCCGTGCGGCTCGCCGACGCGCTCGACCGGGCCGTTCGGCGCGCCGGCGACGCCGGTGACCGCGACGGGCCGCTGTCCGTGCTGCTCCAGTACAGCGTCGACGGCGACCCCGCCCGCGGCGGCGTGCCCCGGGCCGACCTCCTGCCACTCGCCGAACGCGTCGCCGGGTGCGCCGGGCTGCTCCTGGACGGCCTCATGGCCGTCGCTCCGCTCGGCATGGACCCGGACGCCGCGTTCGCCGACGTCGCCGCGGCGATGGAGGCCCTGCGGACCGCCCATCCCGGGGCGGCCACGCTCTCGGCCGGCATGAGCGGGGACCTCGAGGCCGCGATCCGTCACGGTTGCGATGTCGTGCGTGTCGGAACGGCGATCGTCGGCGAACGGCGGCTAACCTCCCGTTGATCGCCTGCGGAGGGAGCGGTATGGGCGCGATGTACAGGCTGAAGGCATACTTCGGCATGGTGCCCGCCGAGGAGCTCGGGGAGTACGAGGACGAGCGCTACCCGACCGTCCGGCGCGCGGCCCGCGAGCGCGGCTGGGAGACCGGCGAGGACCGTTGGGACTCCGCGGAGGACCTCGAGCGGTACGACGAGCGGCACGATCGGTACGCCGGGCGGTACGCCGGCCGTGACGACCGGGACCGGGACGACCCGGTCCGTGACGACCGGAGCAGGGACGACCGGAGCAGGGACGACGGCACCGACCTCCCGGAGGCCGACCGCTTCGGCGACCGGCGGCCCGCCCGCCCCGCGGCGGCCGAGCGGCCGCTGCCCCCTCCGGTGCGCACGATCGCCGGCCCCGCCTCGGTCCGCGGCTCGCTGGCGATTGACCCCGGCCTGCTCACCCCGCTGCCCTCCGGCGTGCCCGAGCAGCGGGAACGCGCGGCCGGGGCCGCGGCGCTCGCCCGGATCACGACGCTGCAGCCGTCCAGCTACAACGAGGCGCGGACCATCGGCGAGCGGTACCGGGAGGGCATCCCGGTGATCATGAACCTGTCCGAGCTGGACGACGCGTCGGCCAAGCGGCTCGTCGACTTCGCCGCAGGGCTGGTCTTCGCCCTCCACGGCGGGTTCGACAAGGTGACGAACCGGGTGTTCCTGCTCACGCCGGCCGACGTGGAGGTGTCCGCGGAGGACGCACGGAGGCTCGTCGGCCGCGTAGGCCGCTGACCTGGCGCCAGGCCGCTTCAGCGCCGACGGCGCCGGCGGGCAGAATGGGTCCCGTGGCCGTGCTCCTGTACGTCGTCTACTACGTGCTCTTCTTCTTCTGGCTGCTGCTGATCGGGCGCATCGTGATCGAGCTCGTGCGGTCCTTCGCCCGCCAGTGGGTGCCGGTCGGGGCGAGCGCCGTGGCGCTGGAGCTGATGTTCTCGGCCACCGACCCGCCGCTCAAGTTGTTGCGGAGAGTGATTCCGGTCGTCCGCATCGGGGGCGTGGGGCTGGACCTGTCGATTATGGTTCTGCTGCTGGTCGTGTTCATACTGATGAACGTTGTTCAGCCGACGCCGTAACGAGCCCCAGTCGTGCGGTGCCGCCGCCGAGGACTGCATGAGGTGATCCGATGCCGCTGACGCCCGCTGACGTGCACAACGTCGCGTTCAGCAAACCCCCGATTGGGAAGCGGGGGTACAACGAGGACGAGGTCGACGCGTTCCTCGACCTGGTCGAGGCCGAGTTGGCCCGCCTGATCGAGGAGAACGAGGATCTCCGCGAGCAGGTCTCGCAACTCGACCAACGCCTGAACAACGCTCAGGCGGACCTGGAGGAGGCCCGTTCGAGGCCGCCTGGCGCGTCGATGGGGCCGCTGTCGCCCCCGACGCAGCAGATCCAGCGCCAGGTCGAGCCCCCACCGATGCCGCAGCGCGCGATGGCGGCTCCGCCGCCACAGCTCGTGGACGGCCCTGACCAGGGCGGTGACCACCACGTCCAGGTCGCGAAGGTGCTCAGCATGGCCCAGGAGATGGCCGAGCGGCTCACCTCCGAGGCCAAGTCCGAGGCCGACGGGATGCTGTCCGACGCCCGCAACAAGGCGGAGCAGCTGCTGTCCGAGGCGCGGGCCAAGTCCGACGGCCTGGTCAACGACGCGCGCGCTCGCGCCGAGACGATGCTGAACGACGCCCGCACGCGGGCGGAGACGCTGGAGCGGCAGTCGCGCGACAAGGCGTCCAAGCTGGTCGGCGACGCCGAGCGGCAGCAAGCGGAGATCATCGGCGGCATCACGCGCGACAAGTCCGTGCTCGAGAAGAAGATCGACGAGCTGCGGACGTTCGAACGCGAGTACCGCACGCGGCTCAAGACCTACCTCGAGTCGCAGCTGCGTGACCTGGGCGAACGCGGGTCTGCGGCGCCGGCGGACAGCCGTTCGAGCGGCTACGCGTCGAGTGCCTACGGCCAGCGGGCCGACGCCGGCAGCTGACGCAAGCGGGCCATCCTGCCCTCGACGGGTGTGCCGGCCGGGACCCGGGCCCCGGCCGTGCCACCGCTCTCTCGGAGTGAATCGTGCTGTTGCTCGTCCTGATCCTGGTCCTGATCGCGTTCGGCCTGCTGGTCGTCGCGTTGCTCTCGGGCAGCGTGCTCAGCGCGTGGCTGTCGGTCGCCGTGAGCGTCGCGGCAGCCGTCGTGCTGGTCGTCGACTGGTTGCAACGTCGGGCCGCGGTGAAGGCCGGGGCCGGGCCGGTCGACGCACCGGCCCGGTCGGCGGCACCCGACGTGGAGCCGATGACCGAGGTCATCCCGGTGGTGCCGGCCGAGGACGCCGGGCCGCACGCGGAGGAGGCCGAAGCCGGCCCGCAGGCGGCGTCGGCAGCAGCCGAGACGACCGCGTTCGGGAACCGTCAGGACGTCCAGCGGACCGTCGTGCTGCCGAGCGTGCAACCGTCCGGCTCTTCCGCGCGACCGCCCGGCGCTGACTCCGTCACCACACCATCGAGCGGTTCTTCGTCACCCACAGTGACGGAGGCGCCGGTCGACTCGTCCGCGACGTCCTCGGCCGCGGGCGGCGACCGGCGCGCAGGGGAGGAGCCCTCCGCCGAGCGGACCGTCGCGGTCGACGCCCGCCGTACCGGCGACGTCGAGGGCTCCGGCGACCGGCCGTCCGCCACGACCGGCCCCGCGGGCTCCGGCCCCGGCGGGTCCGGCGGCGCAGTGGCGGCCGCCGCGGCAGGCGCCGTCGCTGCCGGATCGGCGGCGGCCGGATCCGACCGCCCTCCGGCCGACCGAGCAGCCGACCGTTCCGCCGACGCCGAGAGCGGCCGTCCGGCCGGTGACGTCCCGGCCGCCGCGGCCCCCGCGGGCCCGGCCGGGCGGGTCGAGACCCCGGCCGGCACCGGGCCGGGCGGGCCGGACGACCGCGTCGGCGGCGCGGCGCCGGCGAGCGCCTCCGACGGAGGGCCGCGCGCCCCCGAGCCCGCGGCCGGCCCCGTGAACGGGTCGGCCCGCGGCGAGCAGCCCGCCGCTGCCGCGCCGTCGGGCGGTCCGGGCAACGCTCCGCCCGCCGACGCGACCGGGCCGGCGGGGGAGCAGGAGCACCCCGGCCGCGTCGCGGAGCCCGCGGGCGGCGGCCTCTTCGAGCCGGTCGTCGCGGGTGCACCGGCCGCCGCGGAGGAGGACGGGCACGCGGGCGCGCCCGCGGCCGAGCAGCCGCCTGCGCACGCGTCGGACGACGAGCCGCCCACGGAGCCCCACGACCCCGAGGCGGCCCGCATCGTCGCGCGGCTGGACGAGGAGGTGCTCGTCATCGACGAGCAGCCCCGCTACCACGTCGCGTCCTGCCGCTCTGTGGTCTCGCTGCCCGTCATCCCCCTCCCCGTGCGGGAGGCGGTCGAGCTCGGCTTCACACCGTGCGGCTGGTGCACGCCGGACGCGGTGCTGGCCGGGCGGCACCGGGCCGACGCCCGTCCCTGACCGCACGCCCGGCCGGTCGGCCCCCGGAATACCGGGTCGCCTCCGGGCGCTACCCTTGCTCGTACAGGCACCGATCCGGCCATCACCGGGGAGCCTCCGGAAGAAACGCGCGCCAGACCGTCGGGAACGGCTCGTGGAGTAGAACCGGACGGGAGCGGCCCGTCACAGCCGTGCGGAATGAGGGGTCGTCCCGTCGGCGGGGCGGCAAGCGGGGTGGTACCGCGGCGCCCGAGCGATGACGTGAGGGCTGTCGTCCCCGTGCGGCACCGCGCACGAGGAGCAGCTCCGATGGCCTACCCCACCGTCCCCGCCCACCCGTCGTTCCCCGAGCTCGAACGGCGCGTGCTGGACTTCTGGGCCGCCGACCGCACGTTCGAGGCGTCCGTCGAGGGCCGGCCGGCCGGCGAGAACGGCGCCAACGAGTTCGTCTTCTACGACGGGCCGCCCTTCGCCAACGGGCTGCCCCACTACGGCCACCTGCTCACCGGCTACGTCAAGGACGTCGTGCCGCGCTACCAGACCATGCGCGGCCGCCACGTCGAGCGCCGCTTCGGCTGGGACACGCACGGCCTGCCGGCCGAGACCGAGACCGAGAAGCAGCTCGGCCTGAAGAGCAAGGCCGAGATCGACGAGCTGGGCGTGGCGGCGTTCAACGACGCCTGCCGCGAGTCGGTCCTGCGCTACACGGACGAGTGGCGCGAGTACGTCACGCGCCAGGCCCGCTGGGTCGACTTCGACCACGACTACAAGACGCTCGATCTCGACTACATGGAGTCGGTGATGTGGGCGTTCAAGACCCTGTGGGACAAGGGCCTCGTCTACCAGGGCTTCCGCGTCCTCTGGTACTGCTGGCACGACGGCACGCCGCTGTCGGCGACCGAGACCAAGATGGACGACGTCTACCTCGACCGGCAGGACCCGGCCGTCACCGTCGGGCTCACGCTGCACGCGCCGGGCAGCGACCTCGGCCGCGCCGAGCTGGATGGCGCCGCCGCCCTGATCTGGACGACGACGCCCTGGACGCTGCCGTCGAACCTCGCGATGGCCGTCCACCCCGACGTCGACTACGTCATGGTCGCCGCCGGCGGGCAGCGCTACGTGCTGGCCGCGGCCCGGGTCGGCGCGTACGCCCGCGAGCTGGGGGAGTCCCCGCAGATCCTGCGGACGTTCCGCGGCACGGAGCTGCTGGGTCTCGCCTACACGCCCCCGTTCGACTTCTTCGCCGGCCGGCCGAACGCCCACCGCATCCTGGCCGCCGACTACGTCACGACCGAGGACGGCACCGGCATCGTCCACATCGCCCCCGCCTTCGGCGAGGAGGACAAGGTCGTCACCGACGCCGCGGGGATCGAGGTCGTCGTGCCGGTCGGCACCGACGGCACGTTCGACGCGACCGTGCCGCCGTACGAGGGCATGCTCGTCTTCGACGCCAACCACCAGATCATCCGCGACCTCAAGGAGCGGTCGAAGCCGTTCGTCACCGCGGCCGGTCTCCTGCGCCACGAGACCTACGACCACCCGTACCCGCACTGCTGGCGCTGCCACAACCCGCTGATCCAGCGGGCCGTCGACTCGTGGTTCGTGCAGGTCACGGCGTTCCGGGAGCGGATGGTCGAGCTGAACCGGGAGATCACCTGGGTCCCGGCGCACATCCGCGACGGGCAGTTCGGCAAGTGGCTGGAGGGCGCGATCGACTGGTCGATCTCGCGCAACCGCTACTGGGGCAGCCCCATCCCGGTCTGGATGTCCGACGACCCAGCCCACCCGCGCGTGGACGTCTACGGCTCGCTCGACGAGCTGGAGCGTGACTTCGGCGTGCGCCCGACGGACCTGCACCGGCCCTACGTCGACGACCTGACCCGCCCCAACCCGGACGACCCGACGGGCCGCTCGACGATGCGGCGGGTGCCGGAGGTGCTCGACTGCTGGTTCGAGTCGGGCTCGATGCCGTTCGCGCAGGTGCACTACCCGTTCGAGAACGCCGGCTGGTTCGAGCACCACTACCCGGGCGACTTCATCGTCGAGTACAACGGCCAGACCCGCGGGTGGTTCTACACGCTGCACGTGCTGGCGACGGCGCTGTTCGACCGGCCGTCGTTCCGCTCCTGCGTGGCGCACGGGATCGTGCTGGGCGACGACGGGCTCAAGATGAGCAAGTCGCGGCGCAACTACCCGGACGTCAACGAGGTCTTCGACCGCGACGGCTCCGACGCGATGCGCTGGTTCCTCATGGCGAGCCCGATCCTGCGCGGCGGGAACCTGGTCGTCACCGAGCAGGGCATCCGGGAGGGCGTCCGGCAGGCGATCCTGCCGCTGTGGAACACGTGGTCGTTCCTCGCGCTGTACGCGAACGCGGCCGGCACGGTCGGGACCGTGCGGACCGACAGCCCCCACGTGCTCGACCGCTACGTCCTCGCGCGGACGGCGACGCTGGTCGACGGCGTGACCGCCGCGCTGGACGTCTACGACATCGCGGGCGCCTGCGAGCAGGTGCGCGACCACGCCGAGGCGCTGACCAACTGGTACGTGCGCCGGTCGCGGGAGCGGTTCTGGGACGGGGACCGGGACGCGATCGACACGCTGCACACGGTGCTGGAGCTGACCGCGCGCGTCGCGGCCCCGCTGCTGCCGCTGACCATGGAGACGCTCTGGCAGGGCCTCACCGGCGGCCGGTCGGTGCACCTGGCGGACTGGCCGTCCGCCGACCTGCTGCCCCGCGACGACGCGCTGGTGACGGCGATGGAGCGGGTCCGGCAGGTCGCCTCGGCGGCGCTGTCCCTGCGCAAGGCGCGGTCGCTGCGGGTGCGGCTGCCGCTCGCGTCCCTCACCGTCGCGGCGACCGACGCCGCCGACCTCGCCCCGTTCGCCGACATCCTGCGCGACGAGGTGAACGTGAAGGACTTGGTGCTGACCGGCGACGTCGCCGCGCACGGCCGGTTCGAGCTGGCCGTCAACGCGCGGGTGTGCGGGCCGCGGCTGGGTGGCGACACGCAGAAGGTCATCCGCGCCGTCAAGGCGGGGGAGTGGTCGACGGAGGCCGACGGCACCGTCGTCGCCGGCGGCATCCCGCTGCTGGCCGGGGAGTACACCGAGCGGTTGGTCGCCGTGGACGCCGAGCGGACCGCCGCGCTGCCCGGCAACACCGGGCTGGTGCTGCTCGACACGGCGGTGACGCCGGAGCTGGCCGCCGAGGGCACGGCCAAGGACGTCGTGCGCATCGTGCAGCAGGCGCGCCGGGACGCGGGCCTCGACGTCTCCGACCGGATCCTGCTGACCCTCGACGCTCCCGACGCGGTGCTGGACGCCGTCCGCGTGCACGAGGCGTTCGTCGCGGGGGAGGTGCTGGCCGCGGAGGTGGCGTACGGGCCGGTGGCGGAGCCGACCGCCCGCGGCGCGGTGGCCGACCCGGCCGGCGCGCCCGCGGAGGTCGCTGTGCGGGTCGCCCGGTCCTGAGCTGTGGGGAACCCGGGCAGGCGCGGCCGCCCTCGTGCCCGCGGGGGGCGGGAGGGTGGCCGCGCCGGCGCCAGGGCGGGGAGGCGACCGGCGTGAAGGTCGCCGTCCGGGTGCGGCCGGGCGCGCGGCGCGACGCCGTCGGCGGCCGTTGGGACGGCCCGCGCGGGCCCGCGCTCGTCGTCGCCGTGCGGGCCCGCGCGGTCGAGGGCGCGGCCAACCGCGCCGTCCTCGCGGCGGTGGCGGCGGCCTTCGGGCTGCGCCCGTCCGCCGTCGTCCTCGCCGCCGGCGCCCACCGCCGGGACAAGATCCTCGAGATGACCGGCGACGAGGACGCGCTGGCCGCCCGGCTGGCCGCGCTGCTGGCTGCCGTCAGGAGGCCGTGACCGCGGGGTCGGGCAGGGCGATCGACGCCCAGAACCGCTCGATGCCCTCGTAGTCCATGTCGACGGTGCGCAGCGAGGAGTAGCGGCCGTTCCCGTCAACGTCGAGCAGGTAGACCGCCCGGTTGTCGTAGGTCTGCCCCTGCGCCGTCCCGGTCTCGTGGACGATCATGACGACCCGGTCGTCGAAGCCGTGGACGTCGAGAACGTCCTGGCGGAACGTGCCCTCGAAGAGCGTCATGAAGGCGAAGTAGAAGTCCAGCACGGCCTGCTTGCCGTGGTTCTCCCGCCACGGTCCCGCGCCGACGTCGTTGACGTTGACGATGTCGTCGGCGAGGCAGGCGATCATGGGCTCGAAGTCGCCTGCCGCGGCGGCGGCGAAGATCTCACGGGTGCGCACGGCGTTCGGATGGTCCATGCCGTGTGACGCTAGGCAGCCTCGCGCGCCGGAACATCTGCCCGTCGGCAGAGGTCAACCGCCCCGGCGCGCGGCGAGCGCCGCCAGCTCGGCCCGGCTGGACACGTCGAGCTTGGCGAAGATGCTCCGCAGATGGGTCCGGACGGTGCCGGGCGCGACCAGCAGCTGAGCGCCGATCGCGGGGTTGGAAAGGCCCTTCGTCGTCAGGGCCACCACCTCCCGCTCGGTCGGGGTGAGGCTCGCCCAGCCCGTGCGGGGACGCCCGCCCCGGCGACCCCGCGAGCGGGAGGCGTAGGCCACGGCCGCGTCCGTGCCGAGCCGGTGGCCTTCGGCCAGCGCGCCCGCGTGCTGCGGCCCGGCCAGCACGGCGGCGACGGCCGGTCCGTCGCGCAGCGCGGCCGACAGCGGCGAAGGGCGTGCACCCTGCTCGGACCGCAGGCGCCCGGCCGCGCCGAGCAGCCGGGCGGCCCGCCCGGGGCGGCCGGCGTCGCAGGCGAGGGCGGCCAGGAGGTCGAGCGCGTCGCCCACGAGCGGCACCAGCCCGAGCCGGTGGGCGTCGGCGAGCGCGTCGTGTACGGCGGGCAGGACGTCCGCGTCGCCCCGCCGGGCCGCCGCGCCCGCCATCCGGGCCGCGCACGCCAGCACCCGGTGGCCGCCCGCTGCGGACAGGGCGTGGCCCGCCGCGTCCGCCGCTCCCGCGGTGTCGCCCGCCCGCAGCCGCGCCACCGCGAGCAGGGTTCCCGCTTCCGCCGCGACGAAGCCCAGCCCGGCGGCGCCGACCGCGTCGTCCGCCGCACGGGCCGCCGCCCCGGCCGGACCCGTCGAGGCGGCGATCGCGCCGGCGAGTGCCATCGCGTCCGGGGTGCCCAGCCCCGGATGGGTCGCCGCGAACGTCCGGAACCCGGCGAGGACGGCGGGCGCGGCGGCGGGGTCGGTGGCCACCAGCGCGCGCAGCAGCGGCAGCACGGCCCCACCCGCGCTGACCGGCTCGCCGACCGCGACGGCCAGGTCGAGCCCGCGCCGGCCTGCCTCGACGGCCTCCGCGAACCGGCCGCGCATCGCGGCGATCTCGGCTCGGATCGCCGCGTCCCACGCGCGGAGCTGGCCGTGGCCGAGATGCGCCAGGGTCGGCACGGCCTGCTCCGCGCAGGCCGCGGCCGGGTCGGGGGCGCCGCGCAGGAGGTGGGCGTAGGCGAGCATCTGCAGGGCCTCGACACGGCCCCAGTCGTCTCCGGACGCCGTGGCCAGGTCCGCGGCGTCGCGCAGCAGCGGCTCCGCGCCGTCGGGATCGACGAACAGCAGGACCATGCCCGTGACGGTGAGCGCCCGCCCGCGCACGGCATCGTCGTCGGCCGTCGCCGCGACGTCGCGGGCCAGTACGATGCTGGTCTCCATGTCGCCCGCGTAGCCGGCCAGGAAGGCGTGCGCCCAGCCGAGCGCCGCAGGCACGGGATCGAGCGCTCCGGCGAGGCGGCGGACCAGGTCGAGGCCATCGCTGCACCGGCCGCGCAACGACCACGCGAACGCCAGGTCCGCCGCGGCGGCCGCGGCGTCGGGCAGGCGGTGGGCCGTCCGGACGGCGTGTTCGAGCGCAGAGCGGACGGCCGCGGCGTCCCGGTCGGCGTGCTCGAGTGCCGTCGGGTCGGCCCGCTCCAGGCCGGCCCGCGTCGCGGCGGCGAACGTGACGACCCAGTCGAGCAGGCGGTCGTGGGCCACGGTGGTGTTCGTGCCGTCGCGGGCGAGTGCGCGGACCGTGTCCAGCAGCAGGTAGCGGTGCTCGGGCGCAGCGAACTGGAGGAGCGAGTGCTCGACGAGCGTGCGCACGGCCTCGACGTCGCCGGTCACCGCCCTGGCCACGGCGAAGCTGAACCGCCCGTCCACGACGGTCAACGCCGACAACGCCGACGCCGCGGCCGTGCCGGCGAGCTCCGTGCTCCAGCGGACCGACGCCTCCAGCGAACGGTGCTGCGGCAGCCCGGCCGTGTGCGTGCTCGTGAGCACGTCGAGCCGCTCGGCCAGGGTGTCCCTCAGGTCCGACAGCGGCAGGCTGGCGGCCAACGCGGCGGCCAGCTCGACCGCGAGGGGCAGCCCGTCGACCAGCCGGCAGATCTCGGCCACGACGTCGGGCTCGTCGACGAGGTCGGGCCGTGCGGCGCGGGCCCGGTCGAGGAACAGCGCCGGCGCGTGCCCGGCCAGCCCGGCGAGATGCAGGACCGCCTCGCCCGGCAGACCCAGCGCGACCCGGCTGGTGGCGAGAACCCGCAGCTCCGGCGCGCCGCGCAGGAGGTCGGTGACCAGTGCCGCGACGGCATCGTGCACGTGTTCACAGTTGTCGATCACGAGCAGGCCGGCGGAGGCGGCCAGCCCGGCGCGCAGGCGGTCGGCCGGGTCGGTGCCGGGCTCGTCGCGCAGGCCGCACGCGTCGAGAACGGCCGGCGCCAGCGGGGCGGGCGGCCGGACGGCGGCGAGCTCGACGAGGCCGAGGACGTCCTGCTCGCGGGCCAGCTCGACAGCCAGGCGCGTCTTGCCGCTGCCGCCGGGGCCCAGCACCGTCACGAGGCGGTGCGCGCCGACCATCCGGGCGAGATCGGCGAGTTCGTCGTCGCGCCCGACGAAGCGGGACGCGGCGACCGGCACGGCGCGCATGCGCGACAGTCTCGGGCACCGCGGAGGGAGCCGGGTAGCCCTGGCTAGAGTCGCCGGAGTGGGCGGGGAGGCGGCGCGGCGCTGGCGGGAGCTCCAGCAGGGGCGCGGGATCCCCGAGGAGATCCGCGCGCGCGTCACCTGGGACCCGTTCCACCACGACCCCGCCTGGTTCGCCCCGCCCGAGGTCCCGACCGACACGCCGTCGCGGGCGGCGGGGCTCGCGCTGCTCGCCGAGCCGGGCACTGTGCTCGACGGCACTGTGCTCGACGGCACTGTGCTCGACGGCACTGTGCTCGACGTCGGCTGCGGCGGTGGTGACGCGGCCTTCGCCCTCGCCGAGCGGGCGTCGCAGCTCGTGGGGTTCGACCGGCAGGAGGACATGCTCGCGGTGTTCGCCGCGACGGCCCGCGAGCGTGGCCTGCGGGCGCGCACCGTGGTGGGGCGCTGGCCCGACGCCGCGGACGCCGCGGGGCAGGCGGACGTCGTCGTCTGCCATCACGTCCTGCACAACGTCGTCGACCTGCCCCCGTTCGTGGCGGCGCTGACCGCCGCGGCCCGCCGCGGCGTCGTCGTCGAGATGCTCGGGCAGCACCCGATGGCGTGGCTCGACCCGCTCTGGGTGCGGTTCCACGGGCTCGTCCGGCCGGAGCCCGCCACGGTCGACGACGCCGTCGCCGTGCTGCGGGAGCTGGGCGTCGAGCCGGGCGTGACGCGCTGGGAGCGCACGAACCCGCCCCGCCAGGACGCGGTGTGGGTGACGCGGAGGCTGTGCCTGCCACCCGACCGGGTGCCCGAGGTGGACGCGGCACTCGACGAGCTGGTCCGACCCCGCACGGCCGCGACGCTGACCTGGCGCCCCTGACCGCGAGTCGGGCTCTGGGCCAGCGCGAGTCGGGGTCTGGCCCAGCGTGAGTCGGGTTCTGAGCCGGACCGCGAGTCGGGGCCTGGGCCAGCGTGAGTCGGGGTCTGACCCCGAGCGAGTCGAGGTCTGGCCCGGCGCGAGCGCCGCGTCCCGGTCAGAAGCGAGAGCAACGCGAAGACCCAGCGCGGTGCGCAGAAGGTTCGGTGATCGTCGTCCTGGGGGCATCAGCGCCGCTGGCGACCTCGCCGCTCCCCTTGCGGCGACCAAGCCTCAGAAGATGGACGGGATGTTGCGCGCGTGCGGGCCTGCTGCGTAGTCGGGGCTGACAGGGGCGTGACCCGGTGCGGCGCCGGTTCGTCGACGACCGTCGACCCGACTCCGGCTGGCCCAGCTCCCGACTCGCGCTGGCTCAGGCCCAGCCCGAGCTGGCCAGTCCCGACTCGCGCTGGCTGGCCCAGCTCGCGGGCTGGCTGAGCCCGCGAGTCGGGCTGGCTCACGCCCCGACTCGGGCTGGCCCAGACCCCGACTCGCGGTGGCCCGGGCCCCGACTCCGCCGGGCGCTGCGCCGTTAGGGTGGCGCCGTGGCCCCGCTCGAGGATCTGCTCGGGATCGGGGCCGCGGTCGTCCTGGTCGGTGTGCTGGCCGTCCGGGTCTCCGTCCGGCTGGGTCTGCCCTCGCTGCTGCTCTACCTCGGCATCGGCGTCGTGCTGGGCGAGTCGGTGCTCGGCATCCGGTTCGACGACGCCGCACTCACCGAGTCGCTGGGCCTCGCCGCGCTCGTGCTCATCCTCGTCGAGGGCGGCCTGACCACCCGCTGGAGCGCCGTGCGTCCCGCGCTGTGGATCGGGATCGCGCTGTCCACCGTCGCCGTCGCGGTGAGCATCGGCGTCGCCGGCGTCGCGCTGCACCTGCTGCTCGGCCTCGACTGGCGCACCGCGCTCCTGTGGGGCGCCGTGCTGTCCTCGACCGACGCCGCGGCGGTGTTCAGCGTCCTGCGCGGCGTCGGGGTGAGCCCCCGCATCGCCGGCGCGCTGGAGCTGGAGTCGGGCCTCAACGACGCGCCGGTCGTCATCGCCGTCGTCCTTCTCGCCTCCGGCGAGCCGCTGACCTGGACCTCACCGCTCGTGGTCGGGTACGAGCTGCTGGCCGGCGGTGCGATCGGCGTGCTCCTCGGCGTCGGCGGGGCGTGGGCCCTGCGCCGCGCCGCGCTGCCCGCGACCGGCCTGTACCCGCTCGCGGCGCTCGCGGTCTGCGTCCTCGCCTACGCGGCCGGCCAGCTCGCGCACGCGTCCGGGCTGCTCGCCACCTACGCCGCCGCGCTCGTGCTCGGCAACGCCGAGCTGCCCCACCGCGGCGGGGTCCGCTCGTTCGCTGAGGGCACCGGCTGGCTGGCGCAGATCGGGCTGTTCGTGCTGCTCGGGCTGTACGTCTCGCCGCCGCGGCTGGTCGGAGCGCTCGTCCCGGGCATCGTCGCCGGGCTGGTGCTGCTGCTGCTCGCCCGGCCGCTCTCGGTCGTCCTCGCCACCACGCCGTTCCGGGTCCCGTGGCGGGAGCAGGCGTTCCTGTCCTGGGCGGGCCTGCGCGGCGCGGTGCCGATCGTGCTCGCCCTCGTCGGCCTCACCGAGGGCGCTCCCGACGCGCCGACGCTGGTCGACGCCGTGTTCGTGCTCGTCGTCGCACTGACCCTGCTGCAGGGGACGACCCTGCCGTGGGTCGCGCGGCGGCTGGGGGTGTCGCACGGGGCCGAGCCGCGGGAGCTCGAGGTGGACGCCGCCCCGCTCGACGAGCTGGGCGCCGACCTGTTGCAGATGACGGTCCCGGTCGGGTCCCGGCTGCAGGGGGTCTACCTGCGCGAGCTGCGGCTGCCCCGCGGCGCGACGGTCAGCCTGCTCGTCCGCGGCGCCGAGGCCTTCACGCCGACCCCCGACACCCGACTGCGCGAGCGCGACCAGCTGCTCGTCGTCGCGACCTCGGCCGCAAGGCCCGCCACGGAGGCCCGCCTGCGGGCCGTCGACCGCCGCGGCCGGCTGGCCCGCTGGACGGCGGGCGAACCGCGGGTGTCAGGGCCGTGACCGGTGGTGCCCGCGCCCGCGCGACAATGGGACCGTGTGTGACTCCTCCAGCAGCCGCGTCGGAACCCGATCCCGGGTCGGGCTGCTGGCCACGATCGCCGCGCTGGTCCTGCTCGCCGACATCGTGACCAAGACGATCGCGGTGCACCTGCTGGCCGGCCGCGCGCCCGTCCCCGTGCTCGGCGGCCTGGTCTGGCTGCAGCTCCTGCGCAACCCCGGAGCGGCGTTCTCGCTGGCCACGGGCTACACCTGGATCCTGTCGATCGTGGCGATCGCCGTCGTCGTCGTCATCGTGCGGGTGGCGCGCCGGCTGCGGTCCACCGGCTGGGCCGTCGCGCTCGGGCTCGTCCTCGGCGGGGCACTGGGCAACCTCACCGACCGGATCTTCCGCGAGCCCGGCCCGCTGCAGGGCCACGTCGTCGACATGGTGTCCCCGTTCGCGCCCAACGGCGAGGCCTTCGCCGTGTTCAACCTCGCCGACTCGGCGATCACCTGCGGCGGCGTCCTGCTCGTGGTGCTGGCCCTCCTCGGCAGGGAGCTGGACGGGCGGCGCTCGCGGGACGGCTCCGCGGGGCCCGACGGGACGGACGATGCCTGACGTCCGCGCGCTGCCCGTCCCGGACGGGCTCGACGGCATGCGCGTCGACGCGGGCCTGGCCCGCCTGCTGGGGCTGTCCCGCACCGCCGTCGCGGCACTGGCCGAGGACGGGCGGGTCGCGGTCGACGGCGCCGCGGCCGGCAAGTCCGACCGGCTGACGGCGGGCGCCTGGCTCGAGGTCGAGCTGCCCGACCCCGACCGGGGCACCGACATCGCCGCTCCCGGCGAGGTCGTGGCCGGCCTGACCGTGCTGCACGCCGACGACGACATCCTGGTCGTCGACAAGCCCGTCGGCGTCGCCGCGCACCCGTCCCCGGGCTGGACCGGGCCGACCGTGACGGCCGGGCTCGCCGCCCTCGGCCACCGCGTCGCGACGTCCGGCGCCGCCGAGCGGGCCGGCATCGTGCACCGGCTCGACGCCGGGACCAGCGGCGTGATGGTCGTCGCCGCATCGGAGCACGCCTACACGCTGCTCAAGCGGGCGTTCAGGGAACGCACGGTCGACAAGCGCTACCTCGCCGTCTGCCAGGGCCACCCGGACCCCAGCCGCGGCACGGTCGACGCCCCGATCGACCGGCATCCCCGCCACGACCACCGCTTCGCGGTCGTCGCAGGTGGCCGCCCGAGCGTCACCCACTACGACACGGTGGAGGCCTTCCCCGCCGCGTCGCTGCTCGACGTGCGGCTGGAGACGGGCCGGACCCACCAGATCCGGGTGCACCTGTCCGCCCTGCGCCACCCGCTGGCCGGCGACCTCACCTACGGCGCGGACCCCGTGCTGGCCCGCCGGCTCGGGCTCACCCGCCAGTGGCTGCACGCGTACGAGCTGGCCTTCGCCCATCCAGCCGACGGCCGCAGGGTGACCTTCACCAGCCCGCTCCCGGACGACCTGCAGCGGGCGCTCGACCTGCTGCGCCAGGACCAGTGACGACCCGGGCGAGGCTGTCCGTGCTGGCCGCGTGCGTCGTCGTGGCGCTGCTGACGCTGCTGTACTCCGCGCGCCACGCCGCGCTGCCCGCGCCGCCCGCGGCCGTCGGGTCGGTGTTCCTCGGGCCTCGCCCGGGCGAGGAGGTCGCCGCCTACCTCGGACGCCTGCCCGCGACCTGGCCGGCCGCCGGGACGCCCGCGCCGGCGCTGGTGAGCTTCGCCGCCGAGCGCCCGGTGGCGGCCGCCACCGACCCGCCGCCGGTGGAGGCCGTGTTCCGGGTCGACCTGCCGCGCGTGCAGACCGCGTTGCGGTTCGAGCCGCTCGAGGACGGCGTGCCGGTCGCCGCGGCGCTGGACAACGCGCAGCGGCGGGCCGCGGCGGCGGCCGCGGCCGACGCGACCCGCGGGACGGGGCGGCCGGCCGCCGTCGCGGCGGCCGAGGCCGCTGCGCTGCGCTCGCCCGCGTGCGCGTGCGTCGTCGCCGTGGTCGTCGTCGCCGACGGGGCGACGCTGCGGGCCCTCGCGGCCAAGGCCGGTGTCCGGGCCGTCGAGGCCGCACCCCCCGGTACGACCCTGGCGGAGCTGGCCCTCTCGCCGCTGCTGCCCGAGCAGACCCTGCGCGCGGACCCGCTGCCCGACGACGGGCCCCTGCCGTGACCGTTCCGCCCGGATCGCCCGGAGTTCTGTCACCCGAACGGCCTCAGTGGTCTGCCTGATGCAGCCCTCAGCGGACGCCTGGCACGGTGGGGGCATGACGCCGTGCGGGGGAACCATCCGCCATGGCGGGCAGCGACGCCCCCCGCCGCGGCCTCCACGGACGGGTGAGGACGCGATCGTTATCGCGGCGTCACCGGGATTTCGCCCGCGTGGCCACGTGGACCGTGTTGTCTTGGCCGCGGTGAGACAGCAGCGGCCGACCGGCCTCGTCACGGTCCGGCGCGTGGCCCGGCCGCGTGCCGGCTCCGGGCTACCCGCCGCCGGGGACGCCGCGTGACCGCGCACCAGCTCGTCCAGTCGGCGCCCTCGATCGCGCTGGCGGTGGTCGCGGCGTTCTGCTTCGCCGTCGCCGCCGTGCTGCAGCAGCGGGCGGTGTCCGCTTCGCCCGCGTGCCGGCCGCACGCCGCCGCCGGCACCGGGACACTGTCCCTGCGGGGTCTCGGCGAGATCGCGCGCCGCCCGGGCTGGCTGCTGGGCCTGGCGCTCGCCGCCGGCGGATCGCTGCTGCACGCCACCGCCCTCGTGCTCGCCCCGCTCACGGTCGTGCAGCCCGTCGGCGTGCTGGCCGTCCCGATCGCCGTCGTGCTGACGGCGGCCCGCACGCGCCGGCGGCCCGGGCCGTGGGTGCTGGTCGGCGTCGTCGTGTGCGTCGGCGCCGTCGCGACGTTCGTGCTCACCGCGGCGGGCACGGCCGCGAGCACGCCGGCACCGGGCCGGGCGACCCTGCTCGCGGGCGGCGTCGTCGCGCTGATCGTCGTCCTGCTCGCCGGCCTCGGCCTCGGGCGCACCGGCTGGGTGCGCTGCGTCGCGTGTGCCATGGCGGGCGCCGCGGCGTTCGGCCTGGTGTCGTCACTGGTCCGGGCCGTTTCGCAGGCGGTGGCCGGTGGCCTCACCGCCTTCGGGGACCCGGCCATGCTCGCGACCGTCGGCGGCATCTCCGCCGCGGTGCTGGCCGGCGGCTGGCTGGTGCAGCAGGCGTTCGCGTCGGGTCCGCCGGAGGTCGTCGTGGCGTGCCTGACCGTCGTCGACCCGATCGTCGCCGTGGTGTTCGGCATCGTGCTGCTCGGCGAGGGCAACGACACGCCGCCGTCGGGCTGGGTGCTGCTGATCAGCGTGGCGCTCGCCGCCGCCGCCGGCGTCGCCGTGCTGGCCGGCCACCACCCGGACGCCACGACCCGCGCCGCTGCCGCCCGCGCCGCCCGCCGCGAGCAGCTCGAGACCGTCCCGCTCCGCCTGCCGGCGAGCCGACCGTCCCCGCCGCGCTCGCCCTCCCGTCTCCACCGCCGGTGACTCCCGGCGGTGCGCCCGCTCCCCCCTTCCCGAGAGGACAGCTCGTCATGCGTTCCCTGCGCGTGCTCATCGCCGCCGAGACCTACCCGCCCGACGTCAACGGCGCCGCCCGGTTCGCCGAGCGCCTCGCTGCCGGGCTGGCCGGCCGCGGCCATGACGTCCACGTCGTCGCCCCGTCGCCGGACGGCCCGCCCGGGCGCACCCGCGCCGGCGGCGTGACCGTGCACCGCGTCCGCTCGCACCGGTACTTCATGCGCCCCGACTTCGCCGTCTGCATGCCCTACGAGTCCGGTCCGGCGTGCGCGGCGCTGCTGGAGGAGATCGACCCGGACGTCGTGCACACCCAGGCGCACATGGTGGTGGGCCGCTCCGTCGTGAAGGCCGCGGCCCGCACCGGCCGGCCCCTCGTCGCCACCAACCACTTCATGCCGGAGAACCTGGCCGCCCACGCGCCGGTGCCGAGGTTCCTGCAGCGGCTCGGTTACCGCCTGGCCTGGAACGACCTGGGCCGCATCTTCGGCAAGGCCGACGCCGTGACCGCGCCGACGCCGCGAGCCGTCGAGCTGCTGCACCACCTGGCCGGCCTGCCCGACGCGTTCCCGGTCTCCTGCGGCATCGACACCGCGCGCTACCGCCGCGACTCGGAGACGGACGTCCCCACCGTGCTGTTCGTCGGGCGCATGGACCAGGAGAAGCGGGTCGACGAGCTGATCAGGGCGTTCGCGGCGCTGCCGGCCGGTATCGCCACCCTGGACCTGATCGGCGACGGCCCCGAGCGCGGCGCGTGGACGGCGCTCGTCGACGAGCTGCAGGTCGCCGACCGCGTGCGGTTCCGCGGCTTCGTCCCCGAGGAGGAGCTGGTCGACGCCTACGCCAGCGCCGCGGTGTTCTGCATGCCCGGGATCGCGGAGCTGCAGAGCCTGGTGACGCTGGAGGCGATGGCGTCGGGCACGCCGGTGGTCGCGGCCGACGCGATGGCGCTGCCGCACCTCGTGCGCCCCGGCCGCAACGGCTGGCTCTTCACGCCGGGCGACGTGCCGGAGCTCACGGCCCGGCTGGCGGCCCTGCTCGGCGACAAGGCTGTGCGGCGACGGATGGGCGAGGCCAGCCGGGAGATCGCGGGGGAGCACGCGATCGCCGGCACGCTCGACCGCTTCGAGGCCGTCTACGAGCAGGTCATCGCCGGCGCCGGGGTCGCGCTGCGCCGCGCGGCCTGACCTGCCCGTTCCAACCCCCACGTCGCCATATGGACACATATGGCTGCCGTCGCCCGCCTGCCGACCGCCATATGTGTCCACATGGCGGGGCGGGAGCGGCGCGGGGCGGGAGCGGCGGGAGGGGACGGCGACGGCCGGTCAGCGGACCGCCGCCACCCGCTCGAGGAGGGCCAGCAGCACCCGCGCCGAGCGGTCCCACGTGTAGTGGGCCGCCCGCGCGCGGGCCGCGGCCGAGGCCGCCGACCACGCCTCGTCGTCGTCGAGCGCGGTGACGGCCCGCACGAAGCCGGCGACGTCATCGGGGTCGACGTACGCCGCGGCGTCCCCTCCGACCTCGCGGAACACCGGGATGTCGCTGACGACGAGCGGGGTACCCACCCCCATCGCCTCCACCAGCGGCAGCCCGAAGCCCTCGTCCCGGGACGCCGAGACCAGCGCCGTCGCGCCCCGCAGCAGGCGCAGGTAGGTCGCGTCGTCGGCGCCGTCGTGGAACACGAGCCGCGCGCCGGGCGCGAGCGCGGACAGCCGCGCCCGTTCGGTGGCCGGGACCCGGCTCATGAGATGCAGCGTGTGGCCTGGCAGCAGCGCCGCCGCGCGCACCAGCGCCGCGACGTTCTTGTACGGCATGAACGTGCCCATGTAGACGAGGTCGCGGGTGCGCGGCAGGCGCGACGCGTCCGGCGGGGCGTCCGCGGCGTTGGGCACCACGGTGACGGGCCGGCGGGTCAGCCGGTGCGCCGCGATCAGCGCCGCGGAGGTGTCCGAGACCGTGACGACGGCGTCGGCGCGGTTCAGCATCACCCGCTGCGGCCACCACGCGAGGTGGTACAGCCGCCACAGCAGCCGGATCGGCGCGGCGAACTCGGGCGGCGGCGTCGGGTGCCGGTAGTAGATGAGGTCGTGCAGGGTCAGCACCAGCCGGTAGCGGCGGCCCCAGGTCCCCATCGTCTGCATGGGGGAGAACACGACGTCTGGGCCGAGGCGGCGGACCTGCCGGGCCACCCACGGCTCGCGGATGCTCGTGGGGGAGCTCACCTTCACCCACGGGACGGCGGGCAGCGCGGCGAGCTGCGCCTCGTCGCTGACCAGCAGCGTGACCGGGTGCAGCCGGGCCAGCGCGTGCACCAGGCCGGCGGTGTAGCGGCTGATGCCGTTGTGCCGGCCCGGCGTCACGTACCGGCAGTCGACGACCAGCTTCACGTCGGGAGCTCGGCGAGGAAGCCCGCGACCGCCCCGGCGACCTCGGCGGGCGCCTCGTAGTGGGCGAGGTGCCCGGTCCCGGGCAGGACCACCAGCCGTGCGGCGGGCAGGCGGGCGGCGAGCGCGCGTTGCGACGCCACCGGGGCGAGGTCGTCGCGGGCCCCGGCGACCAGCAGCGTCGGCACCGTGAGCGCGTCGGCGTAGCGGGACACGTCGTCGGCGATCGAGGCGTCGAACGCCTCCAGCAGCACCCGCCGGTCGGCGAACCCGGCGAACCACCGCCGGTGCTCGGCGTGGATGAACCGGCGCAGCTGCGGCGACCGGGTGACGACCATCGCGGAGCTGGCCACGCGGGTCACGGCCGGGTGGCGCAGGAGCGCCGTACCGGCCGGTTCGGGGAGCGCCCCGGCGAGCCGGTGGAACGCCACGGTCAGCCGGGTCGTCCCCGGCCGCGCCCCGGCCAGCGCCGACGTCGCGATCGGGTTCACCAGCACCAGCCGCCCGACGGGCGCCGCCCGGCCGGCTGTGCGCGCGTCGGCCAGCACCCGGGCTGCGACGACCGAGCCGAACGAGTGCCCGGCGAGCACGTCGGCCCCGCTCGCGGCGAGCGCGTCCGCTGCCCACGCGGCGTAGCCGGCGACGTCGTGCCGCCCGGCGGTGAGCGGGGCCGACGCGCCGAACCCCGGCAGGTCCGGGACGAGCACCTCGGCGCCCGGCAGGTGGGCGACGATCGGCTCGAGCCCGTGGTGGTCGCCGCGCAGGCCGTGCAGGAACAGCATGCGCCGCCCGCCGGGCTCCCCGTACGTCCAGCAGCGGGCGCCCGCCAGCTCGCCGGCGCGGACCGGGGTGCGCGCGAGGCGCGCCGCGTACGGGGAGGTCATCGCACGTAGGTGGCGTGGAACAGCCGGGACGGGTCCGGGCCGCGGCCGGCCCGGTCGAGCACGTCGTCGAACTGCACCTCGCGCAGGCCCGCCCTGGCGAGTCCCGCGAGGTCGCCGCGGCTGACCGGCCACGGCCGCCCGCCGACCGGCTCGTCGTCGTCGCGGCCCGACGCGCGCAGGAACAGCGTCCCGCCCGGCCCGACCTGGGCCGCGATCGCCGCCACCGCGGCCTCGCGGCGCTCCGGCGGCAGCGACTGGATCGTCTGGATCTCCACGACCAGGTCGTAGGCGCCGGGCGGGAGGGCGAACAGGTCGGCGACACGGTAGTCGACCGGCGAACCAGGGAACCGCTCCCGGGCCCTCGCGATCGCGGTGGGGGCGGCGTCGAACGCCGTGACCGTCCAACCGCGGCGGGCCAGCTCCTGCGCGTCGTCGCCGTAGCCGCAGGCGACGACGAGCGCCGTCGCGCCCGGCGCGGGCGCGGGCCGGGCGTCGAGCCAGGCGACGAGCGCGGGCCGCGGCGCCATGACCGCCCACGGCGGGGGCGCCTGCGGGTCGGCCTCGGCCGTGGCGTAGCGCTCTTCGAACCACGCGGTGTCGGGGTCGGGAGCCACGCCTGCGAACGTAGCGCCGCCCGGTGCCGCCGCGCCGCTCAGCCCGTCGCGGCGACTAGCGCGTGCCAGCGCTCCTGCGCCGGGCCGTGCCAGGCCGCGTGCTGGCGGGCGAAGAGCGCCGCCGCGCGCCGGCCCGCCCAGTCGACCGGCAGCAGCTCGGCGGGCAGGCGCGGGTCGAGGAACGGGAAGCGCCGCCAGGCGTGCACCAGCAGGATCTGGCGCACCAGCACGTCGGCCGGCTCGGGGTCGGTGAACGTCGCGAGGAACTCCCCGTAGGCCTTCTCGACCCCGGCGAGGTCCCAGGCCTGCGCGACGACGTCGCGCTCGTCGCCGATCCCGCCGAAGGGCCCGACGAACGAGCTGCTGACCTCGGCCAGGCCCAGGTCGGCGATCACGTCCGCGACCTCGCGCTGCTTGGCCGGGTCGGGCGTCACCCACACCCCGGGCGCCGGCGAGCCGAGGCCCGCCCAGGCCAGCCGCGTCCGCAGCCGGTGCCGCAGCTGGCGCCGTGCCTCGGGCACGCTGACCAGCAGCACCAGCCACCGGCCGTCCCATGCGGGCTGGCCCTCGCCGAAGCCGTAGATGCGGGCGGCCCCGTCGGTCAGCAGCGTCCGGCCCTGCTCCGACAGCGACCACCGCACGCGGCGGCCGGTGCGGTCGGAGACCAGCAGGCCCTCGGCCGCCGTGCGCGCCAGCGCCTGCCGGGCGGACTTGGGCTCGACCGACAGCGTGCCCAGCACGTCGACGAGCACCTGCGTCCAGACCGGCTCCCCGCGGGGGAGCACGAACTCGCCGAGCACCGTGAGCAGCAGCGACCGCGCGCTCGTCGCGCCCAGCTCCCGCCGGCGCGACAGCGCCGGCCGCTCGGGCTCGGCCACGGTCATGACCGGTCAGCCTAGCGGCCTACGCTGCCCGGGTGCCGGACGTGAGCGGGGAGCAGGCGACCGCCCGCCTGCTGGCCGACGACCGGCAGCACGTCTGGCACCCGTACGCCCCGATGCCTGCGGCCCAGACCCCGCTGCCGGTGGTCGGCGCCTCCGGGGTGCGGCTGCGCCTCGCGGACGGGCGCGAGCTCGTCGACGGCATGTCGTCGTGGTGGGCCGCGGTCCACGGCTACGCCCATCCCGTCCTCGACGAGGCGGTGCGCTCCCAGCTGGGCGCGATGAGCCACGTCATGTTCGGGGGCCTGACGCACGCGCCGGCCGTCGAGCTGGCCCGCACGCTCGTGGAGATCACGCCCGACGGCCTCGAGCACGTCTTCCTCGCCGACTCCGGCTCGGTCGCGGTCGAGGTCGCGATCAAGATGTGCCTGCAGTACCAGCGCTCGCGCGGGCGTCCCGGCAGGCACCGGCTCCTGACGTGGCGGGGCGGATACCACGGCGACACGTTCGGCGCGATGAGCGTCTGCGACCCCGACGGCGGCATGCACGCGCTGTGGCGCGACGTGCTGCCGCGCCAGGTCTTCGCCGGGGTCCCGCCCCGCGGGTTCGAGCCGGCGTACGTCGCGGAGCTGGCGGCGCTCGTCGAGGAGCACGCCGACGAGCTGGCCGCGGTGATCGTCGAGCCGGTCGTGCAGGGCGCGGGGGGCATGCGCTTCCACGACCCGCGCTACCTGCACGTGCTGCGCGAGCTGACGTACGCCCACGACGTGCTGCTGGTCTTCGACGAGATCGCGACCGGGTTCGGGCGGACGGGGGAGCTGTTCGCCGCCGACCACGCCCCGGTGGCGCCGGACGTCATGTGCGTCGGCAAGGCGTTGACCGGCGGCTACCTGACGCTCGGCGCCACGCTGTGCACGCCGGCCGTCGCGCGCGGGATCTCCGACGGCGAGGCCGGCGTGCTGATGCACGGGCCGACGTTCATGGGCAACCCGCTGGCGACCGCCGTCGCGAACGCGTCGGTCGGGCTGCTGCGCTCGCGGGACTGGCGCGCCGAGGTCCGGGGCGTCGAGGCCGCGCTGCGGGCGGGTCTCCGGCCGGCCGGTGACCTGCCCGGCGTCGCCGACGTCCGGGTGCTGGGCGCCATCGGCGTGGTGCAGCTCGACCACCCGGTGGACGTCGCGGCGGCCACCGCCGCGGCGGTCGAGGCCGGGGTGTGGCTGCGCCCGTTCCGCGACCTCGTGTACACGATGCCGCCCTACGTCTGCGGCCCCGCCGACCTGGAGATGATCACGGGAGCGGTGCGGGCGGCGGCGGCCGCGGGCTGACGCGCATTAGCGTGTGCCGCGTGTCCGTGGCCCATCCCCTCGCGTGGCTCGAACCCCACGCCGCCGCCCGCCGCGCCGCCGGGCTGCGCCGCGCCCTGCGCCCCCGCCGCGCCGGCGACGACCTGCTCGACCTCGCCGGCAACGACTACCTCGGCCTGGCCGCGGACCCGCGGGTCGTCGCGGGCGGCGTCGACGCGCTGCGTGGGTGGGGCGCCGGCTCGACCGGTTCGCGTCTCGTCAGCGGCACGACCGCGCTGCACGCCGAGCTGGAGGCGCGGCTCGCCGCGTTCACCGGGTTCGCGGCCGGGCTGGTCTTCTCCTCGGGCTTCCTGGCCAACCTCGGGGTCGTCACCGCGCTGTCCGGGCCCGGGACGCTCGTCGTCTCCGACGCCGCCAACCACGCCTCGATCGTCGACGCCTGCCGGCTCTCCCGTGCCCGGGTCGCCGTCTCGCCGCGCGACGACCCGGCCGCCGCCGACGCGCTGCTCGCCGCCCGCGCCGAGGAGCGGGCGCTGGTCGTCGTGGACGGGGTGAACTCCGTCGACGGGGCCCTCGCGCCGCTGGCCGAGCTGCACGCGGTGTGCCGGGCCCGCGGCGCGCTGCTGGTCGTCGACGACGCGCACGGGCTGGGCGTGCGCGGCCCGGGCGGGCGCGGCCTCGCGGCCGAGGTCGGGCTCGCCGGGGCCGACGACGTCGTCGCGACCGTCACGCTGTCGAAGGCGCTCGGCAGCCAGGGCGGCGCGGTGCTGGGCCCGGCCGCGGTGGTCGAGCACCTCGTCGACACGGCGCGGTCGTTCATCTTCGACACCGGCCTCGCGCCCGCGTGCGCCGGCGCGGCCCTCGCGGCGCTGCGGGTCCTGGAGGCCGAGCCCGACCGGCCCGCCGCCGTGCTGCGCGCCGCCGGGGCGCTGGCGACGGCGGCCGGTGTGCCGGCCCCGCCGTCGGCGGTCGTCTCGGTGGTGCTCGGCGAGCCGGAGCGGGCGGTCGCCGCGGCCGCGCGCTGCGCCGAGCACGGCGTGCGCGTGGGCTGCTTCCGGCCGCCGTCGGTGCCGGTGGGGACGAGCCGGCTGCGGCTGACGGCCCGCGCGACGCTGACCGACGCCGACCTCGGCCGCGCCGCGGCCGCGTTGCGGGCCGCGCTCGCCGGACACGGCGTGCCGGCGTGAACCGCGTCGCCTCCGTCCGCGGCGCCGGGCCGGCGTGAGCCGCGTCCTCGTCGTCACCGGCACCGGGACGGGCGTCGGGAAGACCGTCGTCACCGCCGCGGTCGCCGCGCTCGCGCCGGGCCGGGTTGCGGTCCTCAAACCGGCCCAGACGGGCGTGGCGGCGGGCGAGCCCGGCGACCTCGCCGAGGTCGACCGGCTCGTCCCCGGCGTCACGACCCGCGAGCTCGGCCGGTTCCCCGACCCGCTCGCCCCCGCGACGGCCGCGCGCCGGTCGGGCCGCCAGCCGGTGCGGCCCGCCGCAGCCGTCGCCGCGGCCCGGGACCTCGCCGGCGACCACGACCTCGTGCTCGTCGAGGGCGCTGGCGGCCTGCTCGTGCGGTTCGACGACGACGGCGGCACCCTCGCCGACGTCGCAGCGGCGCTCGCGGCGCCGGTGCTGGTCGTCGCCGCCGCCGGGCTGGGCACGCTCAACCACACCGAGCTGACCGTCCGCGAGCTGGCCCGCCGCGGCCTGCCGTGCGCCGGCGTCGTGATCGGCGCGTGGCCCGCCGCCCCGGACCTCGCCGCGCGGGAGAACCTGCGCGACCTGCCCGCCGTCACCGGCGTCCCGCTCGTCGGCGCCGTCCCGGACGGCGCGGGCCGCGCGGACCCGGACGCGTTCGCCCGTCTCGCGCGTCACGCTCTGGCCCCGGCGCTGGGCGGGCGATGGCAGACTCCCTGAGCGTGACGACCACGCGCTTCGAGATCCTCGACACCGCCCGCAGCCAGGTCCTCGACCGGGGCGAGGGCCTGCGCCGAGGAACAGGTGCTGGAGGTGCTGCGCCTGCCCGACGAGGCCGTCGACGCGCTGCTGGAGCTGGCGCACGAGGTGCGGATGCGCTGGTGCGGGCCGGAGGTCGAGGTGGAGGGCATCGTCTCGCTCAAGACCGGCGGCTGCCCGGAGGACTGCCACTTCTGCAGCCAGTCGGGCCTGTTCGAGTCCCCGGTGCGCTCGGCGTGGCTGGACATCCCGATGCTCGTCGAGGCGGCCAGGCAGACCGCCAAGACCGGCGCCACGGAGTTCTGCATCGTCGCCGCGGTCCGCGGGCCGGACGAGCGGCTGATGGCGCAGGTCGCCGCGGGCATCGCCGCGATCAAGGACGCGGTCGACATCAACGTCGCGTGCTCGCTGGGCATGCTCAGCAAGGAGCAGGTCGACGCGCTGGCCGCGATGGGCGTGCACCGCTACAACCACAACCTGGAGACCGCGCGCTCCTACTTCCCGCAGGTCGTCACGACCCACACGTGGGAGGAGCGCTGGGAGACGCTGCAGCTGGTGCGGGCGGCGGGCATGGAGGTGTGCTGCGGCGGCATCGTCGGCATGGGCGAGACCGTCGAGCAGCGGGCCGAGCTCGCCGCCCAGCTCGCGGAGCTGGAGCCCGACGAGGTGCCGCTGAACTTCCTCAACCCGCGCCCCGGGACCCCGTTCGGCGACCGGGAGCCGATGGCGGGCGCCGACGCACTGCGGACGGTCGCCGCGTTCCGGCTGGCGATGCCGCGCACGGTGCTGCGCTTCGCCGGCGGCCGGGAGCTCACCCTCGGCGACCTCGGCGCCCGGCAGGGCCTGCTCGGCGGGATCAACGCCGTGATCGTCGGCAACTACCTCACCACGCTGGGGCGGCCCGCCGAGGCCGACGTCGACCTGCTGGGCGAGCTGCAGATGCCGATCAAGGCCCTCAACGAGACGTTGTGAGCGGCTACTGCGACCGCTGCGGCCGGCCGGGCGAGCACGCGGCCTGCCGGGCGGCGCGCGCGCTCGAACCGCCGCGGTACTGCGTCGAGTGCGCCCGCCGGCTCGTCGTCCAGGTCACGCCGACGGGCTGGACGGCCCGCTGCAGCCGGCACGGTGAGCGCGCAGGCTGACGGGCCGCCGCTGTGGTCCTCGGCGTGGGAGGACGACCTGGGGCCGGCCGAGCACGCGGAGATCGCCGCGCTGCTCGCCAGCGCCTTCCCGCGCTCGTTCACCCCGTTCGCCGGGGAGCGCAGCTGGTCCAGCGCGCGGCCGGAGCTGCGGGTGCTGGCGCGCGCCCCCGGCACGGCCGGCGTCGTCGCGCACGCGGGTGTCCTGCGCCGGTTCGTCCAGGTCGACGGGCGGTCGCAACTGGTCGGCGACGTCGGCCTGGTCGCCGTCGACCCGGCGCGCCACGGCAGCGGTCTCGGCGCCGCGTTGCTGGCGGAGGTGGCGGCGGCACTGGTCCGGCTCGACCTGCCGTTCGGGTTCCTGACCTGTGGCGAGCACGTCGCGGGCTTCTACGCCCGGGGCGGCTGGGTCCGCGTGCCCGGGCCGACGCGCATGGTCCGCGCGGACGGGCGCGTCCAGGTCTACGGCGGCGTGTCGATGGTGCTGCCGGTCGGTGCCCCGCTCGCGGACTGGCCGGCGGGGCGGATCGACCGGAACGGCCGCGAGGTGTAGCGCTATGCCGCTACACTTGGTGCATGGCCGAGATCATCGCCCAGCGCGACCTGCGCAACGACAACGCCGAGATCATGCGCCGGGTCGAGGCTGGCGAGAGCTTCGTGATCACCCGTAATGGGCGGCCGATCGCCGACCTGACGCCGCACGCGCAGGTGCCGCCACGGCGCAAGACCATCGGGGAGCTCCAGGAGGAGCTGCGCCGCAACGGCCCGCACGTCGACGCGGACCAGTGGCACGCCGACCTCGCGGCCGAGGAGCTGCTGTGGCCGAGCGAACGCGACTGGTGACATGCCGGTCCCGTACCTCCTCGACACCGGCGTGATCATCGACTTCGAGGTGCTCGACTTCGGTGACCTGGTCACGGACGCGGCCGTGGTCGCCGCCGTGTCCGTCGGCGAGCTGGCCTACGGCGTCGACGTCGGTGACCCCGAGCAGCGTGCCCGCCGGCGGGAGCGGCTGCGCGCCGTCCTCCGGGACTTCGAGGTCCTCCCGTTCGGCGTCGAGGAGGCCAAGCTCTACGGCGCGCTGGCGACCCTGGTGCGCGCCGCCGGCCGGGATCCGCGTCCGCGCCGGCTGGACCTGCAGATCGCGGCCACCGCCGCCGCCGCACGCCTCCCGCTGCTCACCACCAACCCTGACGACTTCCGCGGTGTGGAGCCGCTCGTCGACGTGGTCGGCGTCCCGCGCGTCAGTTGAGGCTGTGGTCGACCGCGAAGCTCGTGATCGGGGCCGGCACCGCGTGCAGCTGGGTCAGCAGGCCGGTCTCGCGCGCCATGAGCTCCCGGATCAGGCGCAGCCGCTCCATCGGGCTGGTCTGCTCGAGCAGCCGCTGCCGGTCGGGGATCGGCAGCAGGCAGTCGGCGGCGAGCACGTGCGGCAGCGTGGCCGGCTCGACGCTCGCGTCGGGCTCGGACCAGTCGTCGCTGCGCCAGGCCGCCGTGCAGTAGCGCCGGTGCGCCGCCCGGGCCGCGGCGCTCAGCATCCGCGTGCGGTCCTCGTCGTCCGGCTCGGGCGCTCCCGCGACGTCCGGCAGGAACTCGACCGACCCCGTCAGGTACGGCTTCGAGACGGCGTCGAGGTCGAGCAACCGGAACCGCCGGGAGCCGAGTGTGACGATGTCGTAGCGGCCGTCGGGGAGCCTGCGGACGTCGCGCAGTGCGGCCGTGCAGCCGACCGGGTGCAGGGCGGCCATGCCGTGGTCGTCGGGGCTGAAGCCCTCGCGCACGGCGATGACGCCGAACTCCTTGTCGGGGATCGCGCCGGTCACGAGGTCGACCGTCAGCTGCCGGTACCGCGGCTCGAAGATGTGCAGCGGCAGCGTGGCCCCCGGCATCAGCACCGTCCCCAACGGGAACAGCGCAACGGTCTCGGCCACGGGAACTACGGTACGGGCCCGCGTCCGGGATCGCCCGGCGGCTTGAGCACGGCGAAGGCGTCGGTGACCCGCAGCGACCGGTCCGTGAACCGGAACAGTGCAGCCGGCCGGCCGCCGGCCGGGCCGGGCGCCGCGGTGCCCCCGCTGGGCTCCAGCACGCCGCGGCGGGTGAGCACGCGGTGCAGGTTCGTCGCCGAGACCGGGTGCCCGAGCGCGGCGACGTACAGGTCGCGCAGCGCGGAGATCGTGAACTCCTGCGGGGCGAGGGCGAAGCCGAGGTTCGTGTAGGACAGCTTCGCGCGCAGCCGGTCGCGGGCCGCGGCGACGATGCGGGCGTGGTCGAACGCGGCGTCGGCCAGCGCCGGCGGCACGCCGGGGCCGGCGCCGCCCGCCGCCACCGGGTGCCACGCCGTGTCGTCGGGGATCGCCGGGTCGGCGTCGGTCGGCACGAGCCCGAGGAACGCGGTCGCGACGACCCGCGCGCCCGGCACCCGGGCCGGGTCGGAGAACACGGCGATCTGCTCGACGTGCGCGACGCCCGTGACGTCGACCTTCTCGGCGAGCTGCCGCCGCACCGACGCCTCGACGTCCTCGTCGTCGCCCAGCCGCCCGCCGGGCAGCGCCCAGCGGCCGGCGTCCGGCGCGAGCGCCCGCCGCCAGGCGAGGACCTGCAACGACGCGTCCCGCACGCGCAGGACGGCGGCGAGCACCTCGTGGCTGGTCGGCATCGGGCGTGATCGTAGGGCGCGGGGCGCGGGCCGCCGCGGGGTGAACGGGCGGTTGCCGGCAGGTGAGTCCCTGGTCACCCGGAGGGTGCGCGGGACCGGATCAGGCACTAACATCGACCCAGTTTACGACTACTAGTCGAAAACAGGAGGAGCGATGACGGCGTGGGCTGACGAGGTGCGGCGGCTCGCCGCGGAGCGCGACGCGGTGGTGCTGGCGCACAACTACCAGCTGCCGGAGATCCAGGACGTGGCCGACCACACGGGCGACTCGCTGGCGCTGTCGCGGATCGCGGCCGCGTCCCCGGCGTCGACGATCGTGTTCTGCGGCGTCCACTTCATGGCCGAGACCGCGAAGATCCTCTCGCCGGAGAAGACCGTCCTGATCCCGGACGCGGCGGCGGGCTGCTCGCTGGCCGACTCGATCACGGTCGACGAGCTGCGCGCCTGGAAGGCGGAGCACCCGGGCGCGGTGGTCGTCGCGTACGTGAACACGACGGCGGCGGTCAAGGCGGAGTCCGACGTGTGCTGCACGTCGTCGAACGCGGTCGAGGTGGTGGAGTCGATCCCCGCCGATCGCGAGGTCCTGTTCCTGCCCGACCAGTTCCTCGGCGCGCACGTGCGGCGCGTGACCGGCCGGACGAACATCCACGTCTGGGCGGGCGAGTGCCACGTCCACGCCGGCATCAACGGCGCCACGCTGGCCGCGGCCGCGGAGGCCTCGCCCGACGCCGAGCTGTACGTCCATCCCGAGTGCGGCTGCGCGACGTCGGCGCTCTACCTGGCCGGGAGCGGCGTGGTGCCCGCCGACCGGGTCAAGATCCTCTCCACCGGCGGGATGCTCGACGCCGCGCGCGCGTCCGCCGCCCGCCAGGTGCTGGTCGCGACGGAGGTGGGGATGCTGCACCAGCTGCGGCGGGCCGCGCCGGACATCGAGTTCCGCGCGGTGAACGACCGCGCGTCGTGCCGCTACATGAAGATGATCACACCGGAGAAGCTGCTGCGGTCGCTGCGCGAGAAGCGCGACGAGGTGCACGTCGACGCCGCGCTGGCCGAGCGGGCCCGCGGCGCGGTCGAGCGGATGATCGCGATCGGGCGCCCCGGGGGTGGCGAGTGACCGCCGCGGCGTGGGACGCCGAGGCCGACCTCGTCGTCGTCGGCTCGGGCGTCGCCGGTCTCACGGCCGCGCTGACCGCGGCCGGTGCGGGCCTGCGGGTGGTCGTCGTGACCAAGGACGAGCCGGACGCCGGGTCGACGCGCTGGGCCCAGGGCGGGGTGGCGGTCGTCGTCGGCGACGTGGCGGGGGACAGCGTCGCCGCGCACGTCACCGACACCCTGGCGGCCGGCGCGGGCCTGTGCGACGAAGCGGCCGTGGCCACGATCCTGCGCGAGGGCCCGGCCGCGGTGGCGCGGCTGCGGGCCCGCGGCGCGGTGTTCGACGGCCCGCCGGAGCGGCTCGACCGCACCCGGGAGGGCGGACACTCGGCGCTGCGGGTCGTGCACGCCGGCGGCGACGCGACGGGCGCGGAGGTCGAGCGCGCCCTGCTGGCCGCGGTCCGGGGTGGCGCCGGTGGTCGTCCCGGTGCCGCGCCCGGCTGGCCCGCGCTGCTGGCCCGCCACACCGCGCTCGACGTGCTGCGCGACGCGGCCGGCCGGGTCGCCGGCCTCGCCGTGCTGGCCGAGGACGGTGGCCTCGGGCTGCTGCACGCGCCGGCCGTCCTGCTGGCGACCGGCGGCTACGGCGGCCTCTACGCCTCCACGACCAACCCGGCCACCTCGACCGGCGACGGGATCGCGCTCGGGCTGCGCGCCGGAGCGGCCGCGGCGGACCTGGAGTTCGTGCAGTTCCACCCGACGGTGCTCCACACCGGGCCGGCCCTCGGCCGCCGACCGCTGGTCACCGAGGCGGTCCGCGGCGAGGGCGCGGTGCTGCTCGACCGCGCGGGGCGGCGGTTCATGGCCGGCGTCCACCCGCTCGCCGACCTGGCCCCCCGCGACGTCGTGGCCGCCGCGATCAGCAGGCGGCTGGCCGAGACCGGCGCCGAGTGCGTCCACCTCGACGCGCGGGAGATCGCCGGGTTCCCGGCCCGCTTCCCGACGGTGTACGCGGCCTGCCGCGCGGTCGGGATCGACCCGACGCGCGAGCCGATCCCGGTGACGCCCGCGGCGCACTACGCCTGCGGGGGCCTGGTCACCGACGTCGACGGGCGCACCGGCGTCCCCGGGCTGTACGCGGCGGGCGAGGTCGCCAGGACCGGCCTGCACGGCGCGAACCGGCTGGCGTCCAACAGCCTGCTGGAGGGCCTGGTGGTGGGGGAGCGGGCGGGCCGGGCCGTGGTCGCCGCCCGCACCCGCCGCCCGGCGTCAGGAAGGCCACCTTCCTGTCCTCAGCCGTCCTGAAGGTGGCCTTCCTGACGTCCCGGAGCCCGTCGCCGCCCTGCCCGCCGCCCCCCGCCCGCTCGTCCAGCGCGCCATGTCGGCCGCGGCCGGGATCGGGCGGGACGCCGCCGGGATCGCCGCCGCGTCCGACGCCGTCGAGGCCGCGACGACCCTGGCGGTCCCGGTCGACCGCGCCGGCGTCGAGGACGCCGCACTGACCCTGCTCGCCCAGGCCGTCCTGGCCGCGGCCGGGACCCGGACCGAGAGTCGCGGCTGCCACGTGCGCACCGACTTCCCGGCCCGCGACGAGACGTGGCAGCGCGAGAGCCTGACCGTCCGCCTGGACGCCGCCGGGCGGCCCGTGGTGGCCGTCCCCGCCGTGGCGGGTGCCGCGTGACCGGCCCCGACGTGACCCGCACCGCCGTCGCCGGGCCCGACGTCGCCGACCTGGTCCGGGTCGTCGAGACCGCGCTCGCCGAGGACCTGCGCTACGGGCCCGACGCGACGACCGCGGCGACGGTGCCGGCCGGCGCCGTGGCCGTCGGCGCCTTCACCGCGCGGCAGCCGGGCACGCTCGCCGGGATCCCCGCGGCCCGCGCGGTGCTCGACGCCGTGCTCGGCCCGGACGGCTGGGAGGCGCTCGACGGGCGTCCCGACGGGACCCGGCTGCGCCCCGGCGACGCCGCGCTGACCGTCCGGGCCCCCGTGCGCGGCCTGCTGACCGCGGAGCGCACCGCGCTGAACCTGCTGTGCCACCTGTCCGGGGTGGCGACGGCGACGGCCGCGTGGGTGGACGCCGTCGCCGGGACCACCGCGCGGATCCGCGACACCCGCAAGACGCTGCCGGGCCTGCGCCTGCTGGAGAAGTACGCGGTGCGCTGCGGGGGCGGGGTCAACCACCGCCTCGGCCTCGGCGACGCCGTCCTGATCAAGGACAACCACGTCGCGGCCGCCGGGTCGGTCGCCGCGGCGCTCGCCGCCGCCCGGGCCCGCGCACCCGAGCTGCCGTGCGAGGTCGAGGTCGACACGCTCGACCAGCTCGACGAGGCGCTCGCGCTCGACGCCGAGCTGGTCCTGCTCGACAACTTCTCCGTCGCGGACACCGCGGAGGCCGTCCGCCGCAGGGGGCGGCGGCCGGCCGGGCTGGAGTCCTCGGGCGGGCTGCGGCTGGAGAACGCCCGCGCCTACGCCGAGACCGGCGTCGACTACCTGTCCATCGGCGCGCTCACCCACTCGGTCACCGCCCTGGACCTGGGGCTGGACCTGCGCTGAGGGCCCGGGGCGGGTGGCGGCGCCCCCGTCGGGAGGCGCATCCTCGGATCCGTGGGTCGGAGCCGTCCGGGTCGCGACCGGTGGACGGTCGCGTGGGTGCGCCCGTGGTCGCCCGCCGCCGTGGCCGCCCACCGGCCACCTCCCCGGCGGGGTCGCCGACGCCCTGTTCGTGCTGGCCCTCGTCCTCGCGCTGCGAGAACGGGCGCCGTTCCGCGACCCCGCAGCGTGCGGCTCCGCCGCCGTGGTCGTCGGGACGTTCGCCTGGTGCACGGCGCTGGGCTGCGGGCTGGTCGTGTCGGTCCACCGGGGGTGTGGGTCGACGGCCGGCCCGTGGCCTGGTGGGTGCACGTGCTGGTCGCGTGCGGGATCGTCTGGGTCACGGGCGCCGTGACGTGGGCGGTCACGCTGGCCTGCTTCCTCGTGAGCGAGGACGCGGCGCTGCTGGGCGCGTCGTGGGGCGTACTGGGCGGGGTCGTCGTGACGTTCTCCCTGCTGTGGCTCGCCGACGCCGCGGTGTGGCCCAGCCTGCTCGCCGGCGCCGCGGCCGCGCTGCCGGCGGGTCTCGTCTGCACCGCGCTGCTGCGCGTGCGCACGGTGCCCGCGGGGCCGGACGGCCCCGCCGCCGGCTGACCTTCCACGCCCGGGCGGCCGCTCCGCCGCCGGGCGCGCCGGACCGACCGCGGGCCCGGTGGAACCGGCCGGTCCGCCGCCCGTGCCGACCCGCCTCCGCGGCACCGCCGTACCCTGATCGGCATGCTCCGCCGACTCGACCTGCGTTCCGAGCCTCTCCCTCGCCCGGCCCGCCTGCGGGGCCTCCTGCCCCGCGCCGAGGTCGACGTCGACGCGGTGCTCGAGCGGGTCCGCCCGATCGTGGCGGACGTGCGGGAGCGGGGCGTGGCGGCGGTGCTGGAGCTGTCGGAGCGGTTCGACCGCGTGCGCCCGTCCGCGGTCCGGGTGCCGACGCAGACGCTGGCCGGGGCCCTGTCCGCGCTCGACCCCGACGTGCGCGCGGCGCTGGAGGTCGCGATCTCCCGCGCCCGCGCGGTCCACGCCGACCAGCGCCGCGGCGACGTCACCACCCAGGTCGTGCCCGGCGGCACCGTCACCGAGCGGTTCGTGCCGGTGCGCCGCGTCGGTCTCTATGCGCCGGGCGGCCTGGCCGTCTACCCGTCCAGCGTCGTGATGAACGTCGTGCCGGCGCAGGCGGCGGGCGTCGCGTCGCTGGTGCTCGTCAGCCCGCCCCAGGCCGAGCACGGCGGCCTGCCGCACCCGACGGTCCTGGCCGCGGCCGCGCTGCTCGGCGTCGACGAGGTCTGGGCGGCCGGCGGCGCGCAGGCCGTCGCGCTGCTGGCCTACGGCGGCGAGGACACCGACGGCGCCGAGCTGGAGCCGGTCGACATGGTCACCGGGCCCGGCAACGTCTACCTGACCGCGGCCAAGCGCCTGCTGCGCGGCCTCGTCGGCATCGACTCCGAGGCCGGCACCACCGAGATCGCGATCCTCGCCGACGACACCGCCGACCCCGTCCACGTCGCGGCCGACCTCATCTCCCAGGCCGAGCACGACCCCAACGCGGCGTCGGTCCTGGTCACCGCGTCCGAGGAGCTCGCCGACGCGGTCGAGGCCGAGCTCGCCGCCCAGGTGCCGGAGACCAAGCACGCCGAGCGCATCCGCACGGCGCTCACCGGCCCCCAGTCCGGCGTCGTGCTCGTCAGCGGCGTCGAGGACGGCCTCGCCGTCGTCGACGCCTACGCCGCCGAGCACCTGGAGATCCAGACCCGCGACGCCGACGCCGTGGCCGCGCGGGTGCGCAACGCGGGCGCGGTCTTCGTCGGGCCGTGGTCGCCGGTGTCGCTCGGCGACTACTGCGCGGGCTCCAACCACGTGCTGCCCACGGGCGGCTGCGCCCGCCATTCGTCGGGCCTGTCGGTGCAGACGTTCCTGCGGGGCGTCCACGTCGTCTCCTACACCCGCGAGGCGCTGCAGGAGGCCGCCGGCGCGGTGCTCACCCTCGCCGCCGCGGAGGACCTGCCCGCCCACGGCCAGGCGGTCAGCAGGCGGTTCGCGTGACGGCAGCGACCGGGACCGCCGTCACCCTCGACCAGCTGCCGCTCCGCGACGACCTGCGCGGCCGGACGCCCTACGGCGCGCCGCAGCTGGACGTCGCGGTCCGGCTCAACACCAACGAGAACCCCTACCCGCCCCCGCCCGAGCTCGTCGCCGACGTGACGGCGGCGGTCGCGGCCGCCGCCGCCGACCTGCACCGCTACCCCGACCGCGACGCCACGGCCCTGCGCGCCGACCTCGCCGCGTACCTGACCCGCAGCACCGGCGTGGCGCTGACCGCGGCGCAGGTCTGGGCGGCCAACGGGTCCAACGAGATCCTGCAGCAGCTGCTGCAGGCCTTCGGCGGGCCCGGCCGGAGCGCGCTGGGCTTCGAGCCGTCCTACTCGATGCACCCGATCATCGCGGGGGGCACCCGCACCGAGTGGGTGCCGGCGCCCCGGCGGCCCGACTTCGCGATCGACGCCGCCGCCGCGGCGGTCCTGCTCGCCGAGCGCGCGCCCGACGTGGTGTTCCTGACCAGCCCGAACAACCCGACCGGCCAGTCGATCCCGCCGGAGGACCTGGCCCTGCTGGTCGACGCCGCGCCCGGCATCGTCATCGTCGACGAGGCGTATCAGGAGTTCTCCGACGAGCCCAGTGCCGTGGGGCTGCTCGCCACGCACGGCCACAAGCTGGTGGTGTCGCGCACCATGAGCAAGGCGTTCGCCTTCGCGGGGGGCCGGCTCGGCTACCTCGCCGCCGCGCCCGCCGTCGTCGACGCCCTCCAGCTCGTCCGCCTGCCCTACCACCTGTCGGTGCTCACCCAGGCCGCCGCGCGGGCCGCGCTGCGCCACGCCGACGCGACGCTCGCCTCGGTGGCCGCGCTGCGGGCGGAGCGCGAGCGGGTCGTGGCCGGCCTGCGCGCGGCCGGCTACGACGTCGTGCCCAGTGACGCGAACTTCGTCCTCTTCGGCCCGTTCGCCGCCGCGTCGGCGGCCTGGCGGGCGTTCCTGGACGCCGGGGTGCTCATCCGGGACGTCGGCATCCCGCAACGCCTGCGTGTCACGATCGGAACTCCGGAGGAGAACGATGCGTTCCTGCTGGCGGCGGAGAAGCTCGCCGGAACGGACCCCGGGATGACCCCGGGGCCGAGTGCAGCGGAGGAGGCCCCGTGACGAGGACCGGGCGGGTCGAGCGGGTCACGAGCGAGACGAAGATCCTCGTCGAGATCGACCTCGACGGCACGGGCGTCACCGACGTCGCCACCGGCGTGCGGTTCTACGACCACCTGCTGGAGGCGTTCGGCAAGCACGGCGCCTTCGACCTGACCGTGCACGCCTCGGGGGACGTCGACATCGACGCCCACCACACCGTCGAGGACGTCGCGATCGCGCTGGGCCAGGCCGTCCGGGCGGCGCTCGGCGACAAGAAGGGCATCCGGCGCTTCGGCGACGCCCTCATCCCGATGGACGAGGCGCTCGCGCAGGCCGTCGTCGACGTGTCCGGCCGCCCCTACGCCGTGCACGGCGGCGAGCCCCCGGTCATGGAGGGCTTCGTGGTCGGCGGGCACTACCCGACGGTGCTCAACCGGCACGTGTTCGAGTCACTGGCTTTCCACGGGCACCTCGCCCTGCACGTGCGCGTCCTCGCCGGCCGCGACCCGCACCACATCACCGAGGCCGAGGTGAAGGCGGTCGCCCGGGCGCTGCGGGCGGCCGTCGAGCCCGACCCGCGGATGGTAGGCGTCCCGTCGACGAAGGGCACCCTGTGACGGAGGTGCGGTCGTGAGCAGGGTCGTCGTGCTCGACTACGGCTCGGGCAACCTGCGCTCCGCCGAGCGGGCGCTCGCCAGGGTCGGGGCGGACGTCACGGTCACCGCGGACCCCGCCGCGGCACTGGAGGCCGACGGGCTGGTCGTGCCGGGGGTCGGCGCGTTCGCGGCGTGCATGAGCGGCCTCGCCACCGTCGGCGGCCCGCGGATCATCGAGCGGCGCCTCGCCGGCGGCCGCCCGGTGCTGGGCATCTGCGTGGGCATGCAGGTGCTGTTCGACCTCGGGGTCGAGTGGGGCGAGCGGACCGTGGGCTGCGGGCAGTGGCCGGGGACGGTGGAGCGGCTCAAGGCCGACGTGCTGCCGCACATGGGCTGGAACACCGTGCGGGCCCCCGCCGGGACGGTGCTGTTCGCGGGCCTGCCCGCCGACACCCGGTTCTACTTCGTGCACAGCTTCGGCGTGCGCCGATGGGAGCTGGAGCCCTCGCCTGCGATCCGCCCGCCGCTGGTCACGTGGGCGCACCACGGCGAGGACTTCGTCGCGGCGGTGGAGAACGGGGCGCTGGCGGCGACCCAGTTCCACCCCGAGAAGTCGGGCGACGCCGGGGCGCAGGTGCTGAGCAACTGGCTGCGCGACGTGGTGGGCTGATCCACTACGGGCCGGGGCGGGCGGCGGGGCGTCAGCGCGCGGCGGCGCCGCGGCCGATCGCGTCGAGCTCGGCCAGTGCGTCGTCGGGCAGCTCCAGGCCGGCACCCGCGACGTTCTCCCGCAGGTGCGCGACCGACGACGTGCCCGGGATGAGCAGCACGTTCGGCGAGCGCCGCAGCAGCCACGCCAGCGCGACGGCGAGCGGGGTCGCGTCCAGCCGGGCCGCGACCGCGTCGAGCGCGCCGGACTGCAAGGGCGAGAAGCCGCCGAGCGGGAAGTACGGGACGAACGCGATGCCCTGCGTCGCCGTCCGGTCGACCAGCGGGTCGTCGTCGCGCCGCGCCAGGTTGTAGAGGTTCTGCACGCACACCACGGGCGCGATCGCCTGGGCCTCGGCCAGCTGCTCGGCGAAGACGGTCGACAGGCCGAGGTGGCGGATGAGCCCCTGCTCGCGCAGCTCCGCCAGCGCCGCGAACTGCTCGGCGATCGAGCCGGGCTCCGGCGCCTCCAGGCCGCCGACCCGCAGGTTGACGACGTCGAGGGCCTCCAGCCCCAGCCGGCGCAGGTTGTCGTGCACCTGCTCGCGCAGCTCCGCGGGCGTCCGGGCGTGCGGCCAGCCGCCCCGCTCGTCGCGGCGGGCGCCGACCTTCGTGACGATGTGCAGGTCAGCCGGGTAGGGCGCGAGCGCCTCCCGGATGATCTCGTTGGTGACGTGCGGGCCGTAGAAGTCGGCGGTGTCGATGTGGTTGATGCCGAGGTCGACGGCCGCGCGGAGCACGGCGACCGCGGCCGCGCGGTCGCGCGGCGGGCCGAAGACGCCGGGGCCGGCGAGCTGCATCGCGCCGTAGCCGACGCGGGTGAGGTCGAGGTCGCCGACGCGGTAGGTGCCGCCGGGAAGGTCGGAAGAGGTCACGACCCGATCGTCACCCCGCGGGCCCGCGCCCGCAGCGCCTTGCTGATCCTGGGGTCGGCGGTACCACCCCACGGAGCGGCGCGCGGCGCCCCCGCCCGCTCGTCACGGTGGCGCCGCGGCGGGCGTTCCCCCGCTCGGTAGGGTGCGCCGGGTGAGCTTCACGCTGCTGCCCGCGGTCGACGTCGCCGACGGCCAGGCCGTGCGTCTCGTCCAGGGCGAGGCCGGCACGGAGACCACCTACGGCGCGCCCCGCGAGGCGGCGCTGGCCTGGCAGGGGGGCGGCGCCGAGTGGGTGCACCTCGTCGACCTCGACGCCGCCTTCGGGAAGGGCTCCAACGCCGAGCTGCTCGCGGCGGTCGTCGGGGAGCTGGACGTCAAGGTCGAGCTCTCGGGCGGCATCCGTGACGACGCGTCGCTGGAGCGGGCGCTGGCCACCGGCTGCGCGCGCGTCAACCTCGGCACGGCGGCGCTGGAGGACCCGCAGTGGTGCGCCCGCGCGATCGCGGCGTACGGCGAGCGGGTCGCCGTCGGGCTGGACGTGCGGATCGTGGACGGGAAGCACCGGCTCGCCGCGCGCGGCTGGACGCGCGACGGCGGCGACCTGTGGGAGACCCTCGCCCGCCTCGACCGGGACGGCTGCGCCCGCTACGTGGTCACCGACGTGAGCAAGGACGGCACGCTGACCGGCCCGAACGTCGAGCTGCTGCGGGCGGTCGCCGCGGCGACGCCCGCCCCGGTCATCGCCTCGGGCGGCATCGCGGCCCTCGACGACCTGGTGACGCTCGCCCGCGCCGCGGCAGAGGGCGTCCACCTCGAGGGGTCGATCGTGGGCAAGGCGCTCTACGCGGGTCGGTTCACGCTGCCCGAGGCGCTGGCCGCCGTGCGCGAGGTCGAGGTCGCGACGCGCGCGGCGGGCTGACGCACCGCACCCGCACCCGCACCCGCACCGCCGAGGCCGCGGGTCGTAGTCTCGGCCCGTGTCGGTCGCCGTCCGGGTCATCCCCTGTCTCGACGTCGACGCCGGGCGGGTCGTCAAGGGCGTCAACTTCCGCGAGCTGCGTGACGCCGGCGACCCCGTCGAGATGGCGGCCGTCTACGACGCCGAGGGCGCGGACGAGCTGACGTTCCTCGACGTCACGGCGTCGTCCGGGGAGCGCGCCACGATGCTGGACGTCGTCGCGCGCACCGCGGAGCAGGTCTTCATCCCGCTGACGGTCGGCGGCGGGGTCCGCAGCGCCGACGACGTCGACGTGCTGCTGCGGGCGGGTGCCGACAAGGTCGGCATCAACACGGCGGCGATCGCCCGGCCCGCGCTGCTGCACGAGGCGAGCCGCCGCTTCGGGGCCCAGTGCATCGTGCTGTCGGTGGACGCCCGGACCGTGCCGGACGGGGACCGGCCGACGCCGTCGGGCTGGGAGGTCACCACGCACGGCGGGCGCCGCGGCACCGGGATCGACGCGGTCGAGTGGGCCGCCCGCGGCCAGGAGCTCGGCGTGGGGGAGATCCTGCTCAACTCCATGGACGCGGACGGCACCCGGGCGGGCTTCGACCTGGCGATGATCGAGGCGGTGCGCCGGGTCGTCGACGTGCCCGTGATCGCGTCCGGCGGCGCGGGGGCGGTCGACCACTTCGCGCCCGCGGTCAAGGCCGGCGCCGACGCGGTGCTGGCCGCGTCCGTGTTCCACTTCGGGGACCTGCGCATCGGCGAGGTCAAGGCGGCGCTGCGGGAGGCGGCGGTGGAGGTCCGGTGAGCGATCGGGCGAGCGAGGTCATGAGCGGGCTCGACCCGGCGGTCGCGGCCCGGCTGCGCCGCAACGCCGACGGCCTGGTCTGCGCGGTCGCGCAGCAGCGCGGCACCGGCGAGGTGCTCATGGTGGCGTGGATGGACGACGAGGCGCTGCGCCGCACGCTGACGACGGGCCGGGCGACCTACTGGTCGCGCTCGCGCAAGCAGTACTGGGTCAAGGGCGACACCTCGGGCCACGTGCAGCACGTCCACGAGGTCCGGCTCGACTGCGACGGCGACGCCCTGCTCGTCGTGGTCGACCAGGAGGGCCCGGCCTGCCACACCGGCACCCGCACGTGCTTCGACGCGGACGTGCTCCTGCGGTCGTGAGCCCGCCCGCCCGGCGCGGCGACCCGCCCCTCGCCGCCACGGTCGCGCGGCTGCGGGCGCTGGCGCCGGACTTCCCCGACACGTGGGCGGTCGAGCTGCCGCCCGACGACCCGGCCGGCGGACCGGGCTGGTGCGTCCTGGCCGCGGCGCCGGTCGAGCGGTGGCTCGCCGACGCCCGCTCCGGCGGCGGGCCGGCGTCCCTGGCGGCCGCCGGCGTCGGCGGGGCGCTCGCCCAGGCCGTCCTGGCGCGGGTGACGGCCGCGCTCGCCCTCGACGGCCGCGCCTGGGACGTCGCGGCGGGCAACCTGCTCGTGCACCGCGCCCCGGCCGGCCACCTCGACCGCGTCCGGCTGCGCCGGCCAGTCGCCTGGGTCCTGCCCGGCGACGCGGCGGCGGGCGGACCGTCCGTCCGCGTCCTGCCCGACCGTGCGGCGCTGCTGGACGCCGTCGCGGCCGCGGCGGTCGCCACGCTGGCACCCCTGTTCGCCCGCATCCGCGTCGCGACCCGGTTCGGGCTCGTCCCGCTGTGGAACGCGGCAGGCGACGCGGTCCGCCTCGCCGCGGCCCACGCACCGCTCCCGGCCGGCCGGCCGCCGCGCCCCGACCTGGCCGCGGCGCTGCTCGACGCCATGGTCGCCCGCGGCGCGCCGATCCGTGGCCGCGGGCGCGACCTGCCGCTGGCGGGCCGGCCGCAGGCCGTGCCCGTCCGGGCGGCGTGCTGCCTCATGTTCCGGCTGCCGGGCCTCGGGCTGTGCACGACCTGCCCGATCCTGCCGGCGGACGAAGCGGCGCGGCGCTACGCCGCCTTCCTCGACGCCGCGGCGGCGCGCCGGGATCAGGACAGCGGGCCGGTCAGGTAGCGCTGCACGGTCGGGGCGACCGCGGCGACCACCGTCGCCGGATCGGCCGAGGCCAGCGGCTCGAGCCGCACGATGTAGCGGACCATCCCCATCCCGATCAGCTGGGAGCCCACGAGCGCGCCCCGCAGCTGCGCGTGGTCCGGGGCGACGGCGCGCACGACCGGCCCGATGAGCAGCTCGTTGACGAACTCCCGCAGCATCCGCGCCGCCTCCTCGTGGCTGGCGACGCTCTGCACGAGCGCGGCGAGCGCCCCGCCGCCGTTGGTGTCCCACACGGTGAGGAAGGTCCCGACGATGCGCTCGCCGATGTGGTCCGGATCGCCTGGCAGGACCTGCTCGCGCAGCTGGCAGGGGTCGAGCGGGATGTCGATGGCGGCGGTGAACAGGGCGTCCTTGCCGCCGAACCAGTGGTTGACCATGGCGGCGTCGACGCCGGCCCGCTGCGCGATGCGCCGCACGGTCGCGCCCTCGTACCCGCGCTCGGCGAACTCGACGCGGGCAGCCTCGATCAGCTCGGAGCGGGTGTCGGCTCCGCCAGGGCGGCGTCCCCGCCGCCGCGGCTCCCGCATGGTCGTCACGCACCCATCATCCCAGGCGTGGGGCCCGCGCGTGGACTGCGACACTGGGCGACATGACCGTCACCAGCCCACCCGCGTTGGGCATGGTCACCCCCAGCCGCGAGGAGTTCCGCGAGCTCGCCGCCGTGCACCGGGTCATCCCCGTCACGCGCCGCCTGCTCGCCGACGACGAGACCCCGGTCGGGGTCTACCGCAAGCTGGCCGGTGACCGCCCCGGGACGTTCCTGTTCGAGTCGGCGGAGAACGGCCGGTCGTGGTCGCGCTGGTCGTTCGTCGGTGCCCGCTGCGCCGCGACGCTCACCGCCGTCGACGGCGAGCTGGTCTGGACCGGCGAGGTCCCCGAGGGCCTGCCGACCGCGGGCGACCCGCTGGCCGCGCTGCGGACCGTCGTCGAGGAGCTGAACAGCGAGGCCCTGCCCGGGCTGCCGCCGCTGACCGGCGGCATGGTCGGCTACCTCGGCTACGACATCGTCCGGCGCCTGGAGCGGCTGCCGAACCTGGCCACCGACGACCTGCGGATCCCCGAGCTCGTCATGCTGCTGGCCACGGACCTGGCCGCCGTCGACCACCACGAGGGCACGATCACCCTCATCGCCAACGCGATCAACTGGGACGCGCGGCCGGAGCGGGTCGACGAGGCGTACGACGACGCCGTCGCACGGCTGGACGCGATGACGGCCGACCTCGCGGAGGCGGCGCCGTCGACCGTCGCCGTCTACCACCCGGCCGAGCCGGACTTCGTGCGGCGGCGCACGCCGGCGGAGCACCACGCGGCCGTCGAGGCGGCGAAGGAGCAGATCCGCGCGGGAGAGGCGTTCCAGGTCGTCGTCGCCCAGCGGTTCGAGGCGCCGTGCGAGGCCGACCCGCTGGACGTCTACCGCGTCCTCCGCGCGACCAACCCGAGCCCGTACATGTACCTGCTGCGCCTGGAGTCGGCCGGGACGCCAGCGCGGCCCGCCGAGCGGTTCGACATCGTGGGGTCCAGCCCGGAGGCGCTGGTCACCGTCCTGGACGGCGTCGTGACGACGCACCCGATCGCCGGCACCCGGTGGCGCGGCTCGACCGAGGAGGAGGACGTCCAGCTCGAGAAGGACCTGCGCACCGACGAGAAGGAGCGGGCCGAGCACGTGATGCTCGTCGACCTCGGGCGCAACGACCTGGGCCGGGTGTGCGAGCCGGGCACGGTGAAGGTGTCGAGCTTCTTCTCCGTCGAGCGCTACAGCCACGTCATGCACCTGGTCTCCACGGTCACCGGCGTCCTGCGCCGCGACCGCAACGCGTTCGACGCCGTGACCGCCTGCTTCCCGGCGGGCACGCTGTCCGGGGCGCCGAAGCCGCGCGCGATGGAGATCATCGAGGAGCTGGAGCCGACCCGCCGCGGGCTCTACGGCGGCATCGTCGGCTACCTCGACTTCGCCGGCAACGCCGACACCGCGATCGCGATCCGCACCGCGCTCGTGCGGGACGGCGTCGCGTACGTGCAGGCCGGCGGCGGGATCGTCGCGGACTCCGACCCGCAGGCCGAGGACACGGAATGCCTCAACAAGGCCCGCGCGGTGCTCTCGGCGGTGGCGACGGCGTCGACGCTCCGCCCGGCGTCGTCGGCGTCCGCGCCCCGGTCGCCGGTCGTGCCGCCGCCCGCGTGAGCCGCGATCCCGAGCGGGCGGCGGGAGCCGGTCCGGCACTCCGCCGGCAGGGCGGTGGCCGGGCGCTGCTCTTCGCCTGTGGCGGCCTCGCGGTCGCCGCGGCTCTGCTGTGGGGTGCCGCGGCCGCCGTCTGGTACCGGACGGGATCGGCGACGGTCGACGGCGGCGCGTCGCACCCGTGGCTGACGGGCGTGGCCCTGCTCGCCCTCGCCGGCGTCGCGGCGTTGGTCGCGCTCTCGGGCCCGCTGCGGCGGGTCGTCGCCGGCGTGCTCGCGCTCGCCGGCGCCGGGACGGCGGTGACGGCGGCGCTCGCGCTCGTCGCGCCGGCCCCCGGCGGTGGGGCGGGCGGCGCCGCAGCGACGACGCCGGCTCCGCTGCTGGCCGTGGGCGGCGGCGTCGTGCTGGCCGTGGCCGCGGTGTTCGTGCTGGTCCGGGAGCCCCGACTGGCACGGCCGGGAGCCCGGTACGGCACGCGGCCGGCCGACGAGGGACCCGCGGACCCGGACCGCGCTGCCTGGGCGGCGTTGGACGAGGGCCGCGACCCGACGGTGGACCCGGCCCCCGCGTCACCGGCCGCGTCCGGGCCCGGGCCGGCCGCCGAGCCGGCTCCGGGGTCCGACCCGCCGCCGGGGCGTGCCGCCGACCCGGCGCCTGCCGCGGACCCGACCGGGGTGCGGCCGGCCGAGCGGTCGGCGGCGGCCCGCTCGCCGGGGCCGGGTGGTGACGCCGGGCCGGTGGCGGACCCGGAGCCCGAGCGGCCTGCCCGGCGACCCGACCGGCACTCCGGCGACTGAGCCGCTGCGGGAGGTACCGGGGGAGGAGCTGCCGCCCGCGTCCCGGATCGGTGCTCCCACACCGTGCTGGCTGGCCCGACGGGCTGACCGGCGAGCCGGGGACGCCGGACCGGCCGGCGGCGGTCCCGTCGGCCGTGCAGGTGATCCCGACACCGGCCTTGATCGGCGAAGGGGGAAGGGCCGGGCCGTCGGTGGCCCTCCCACTCCCCAGCCGGCGATCAGGGGGCTCCCGCACGCAGGGAACGGCGGTGATCGCCGCTGCGGGACCCGGGGCGGACCGACGCCCGGCCCGCCCGTTCGGGCGACTATCCCGGTCGCCGGCATCCGGTCTCCGGCGGTGATCGGCGACGGAGCGGTCCCGGGACCGCCGACGTCCCCCTCCCGGCAACCGTGCAGGTGGGCGGTCCGGCCGACCCGCGGCCCCGGCCCGCGGAGCCTACGGGCCGGCCGTCCCGGTGGCCCCGCGCGTCGCTCCTCCCCGCGATCCGCGGTGTGCGCGCCACCCCGGAAAGGCGGCCGCCGGGGAGCAACAGGGTGGGACGGCGTGCAACCACGCGAACGGGGATGTCTAGCATGAGTTTTCCGGGTCCGGCCGCCGAACAGGAGGAGCAGCACGTGGGCGACACCGCCAGCGTCCTCGATTCCATCGTCGACGGTGTGCGCGAGGACCTCGCCGTACGGGAGGCGGCCGTCGACTTCGCCGAGATCAAGCGCCGTGCCGCGGCGGCGCCCGGGCCGCACGACGTCCTCGCCGCGCTGCGGGCCCCGGGGATCGGCGTGATCGCCGAGGTCAAGCGCTCCAGCCCGTCGAAGGGTGCGCTGGCGTCCATCCCCGACCCCGCGCAGCTGGCCGCCACGTACGCCCAGGGGGGCGCGCGCGTGATCAGCGTCCTGACCGAGCAGCGGCGGTTCAACGGCTCGCTCGCCGACCTGGCCGCGGTGCGCGCCGCGGTGGGCGTGCCGATCCTGCGCAAGGACTTCGTCGTCAGCCCGTACCAGGTCCACGAGGCCCGCGCGTACGGAGCCGACCTCGTGCTGCTCATCGTGGCCGCGCTGGAGCAGCCGGTGCTGTCGAGCCTGCTCGACCGCGTCGAGTCGCTGGGCATGACCGCGCTGGTCGAGGTGCACACCGAGGAGGAGTGCGACCGCGCGCTGGAGGCCGGCGCCACGGTCATCGGCGTCAACGCGCGGAACCTGCACACCCTCGAGGTCGACCGCACCATCTTCGGGCGCATCGCCCCCGGGCTCCCGCCGGAGGTCCTGCGGGTGGCCGAGTCGGGCGTCCGCGGGCCGAGTGACCTGCTCACCTACGCCGGCTGGGGCGCCGACGCCGTCCTCACCGGCGAGAGCCTCGTGACCAGCGGCGATCCGCTCGGCGCCGTCCGGAGCCTGGTGGCTGCGGGCTTCCATCCGTCATGTTCGAGAATGGTCCGGTGAGCAAACTCGCCAGCGGACCGCGACAGGGCACGACAGCACGCGCCAGCGAGGGCATCGAGACCCCGTCCGGCCACGAGCCGGACGAGGGCGGCCACTTCGGCCGGTACGGCGGGCGGTTCGTGCCGGAGGCCCTCGTCGCGGCGCTCGACGAGCTCGAGGCCGCCTACGACAAGGCCCGCGGCGACCGCGAGTTCCTCAACGAGCTCGACCGCCTGCACCGCGACTACAGCGGCCGCCCCTCGCCCCTGACCGACGCCGCGAAGCTGTCCGAGCACGCGGGTGGCGCCCGGATCCTCCTCAAGCGCGAGGACCTCAACCACACCGGCTCGCACAAGATCAACAATGTGCTGGGGCAGGCGCTGCTGACCAAGCGCATGGGCAAGTCCCGGGTCATCGCCGAGACCGGCGCCGGCCAGCACGGCGTCGCGACGGCCACCGCGTGCGCCCTGCTCGGCCTGGAGTGCGTCGTCTACATGGGCGAGGTCGACACCGCCCGGCAGGCGCTCAACGTCGCGCGCATGCGGCTGCTCGGCGCCACGGTCATCCCGGTCAAGACGGGGTCGCGGACCCTCAAGGACGCGATCAACGAAGCCCTGCGCGACTGGGTCACCAACGTCGACGACACGCACTACCTGCTCGGCACGGTCGCCGGCCCGCACCCGTTCCCGACGATGGTCCGAGACTTCCACCGGATCATCGGCCTGGAGGCGCGCGAGCAGGTGCTCGAGCGCACCGGCCGGCTGCCCGACGTCGTGGCCGCGTGCGTCGGCGGCGGCTCCAACGCGATCGGGATCTTCCACGCGTTCCTCGACGACCCCTCGGTGCGGCTGGTCGGGTTCGAGCCCGGCGGCGACGGCGTCGAGACCGGGCGGCACGGTGCCACGCTCACGAAGGGCAGCCCCGGCGCCCTGCACGGTGCGATGAGCTACCTGCTGCAGGACGAGGACGGCCAGACCGCCGAGTCGTACTCGATCTCCGCCGGTCTCGACTACCCGGGTGTCGGCCCGGAGCACGCGCTGCTGAAGGACCTCGGCCGGGCGACGTACGAGCCGGTCACCGACGCCGAGGCGATGGACGCGTTCGCGCTGCTCTCGCGGGCCGAGGGGATCATTCCGGCCATCGAGTCGGCCCATGCGATCGCCGGCGCGCTGCGGCTCGGTCGCGAGCTCGGGCCGGACGGCATCGTGCTGGTCAACCTGTCCGGGCGCGGCGACAAGGACGTCGACACCGCCGCGAAGTGGTTCGGCATGGTCGGTGAGCACGAGGACACGTCGTCGGCGAGCGGGACCGCGATCGCCGAGGGTGCCGCCAAGGACGCGGGGGGTGCGGCATGAGCCGGGTCGAGAAGATCTTCCGCGAGGCGCGCGCCGCCGGGCGGGGAACGCTCGTCGGGTACCTGCCCGCCGGCTACCCGACCGTCGACGGCTCGGTCGAGCTGCTCACCGCGCTCGTCCGGGGCGGCTGCGACCTCCTGGAGGTCGGCGTCCCCTACTCCGACCCCGTCATGGACGGCCCCACGATCCAGGCCGCCGCCGACATGGCGCTGCGCGCCGGCACCCGGCTGCGCGACGTGCTGTCGGTCGTCGAGCGCGTGACGGAGGCCGGCGGCGCGGCGGTCGTCATGACCTACTACAACCCGGTGCTGCGCTACGGCGTCGACGCGTTCGCGCGGGACCTGGCCGCGGCCGGCGGGCTCGGCGTCATCACCCCGGACCTCATCCCGGACGAGGCCGACGAGTGGATCGCGGCCTCCGACGAGCACGGGCTCGACCGGATCTTCCTGGTCGCCCCGTCGTCGACGGAGGAGCGTGTCGCCTCGACGGCCGCCGCGACCCGCGGGTTCCTCTACGCCACCTCGACGATGGGCGTGACCGGGGCGCGCGACGCGGTCGCCGACGCGGCGCCGCGGATCGTCGCCCGCTGCCGCGCGCACACCGACCTGCCGATCGGCGTCGGTCTCGGCGTCCGGTCGCGCGAGCAGGCGGCGCAGGTGGCCGGCTTCGCCGACGGCGTGATCGTCGGCTCCGCGTTCGTCACCGCGGCGGAGCACGGTGGCGCCGAGGGCGTCCGGGCGCTGGCGGCCGAGCTCGCCGAGGGCGTGCGGCAGTAGCCCGCCGGGGGGCGCCGGACGGCGTCCGGCCACGGGCTACGGTGGCCGGGTGACCTCCACGGTGCTGGCGTACATCCCCAGCCCGGACCGCGGCGTGTGGTTCCTCGGCCCGCTCCCGATCCGCGCCTACGCCCTCTGCATCATCGCGGGCATCGTGCTCGCCGTCGTGTGGGGCGAGCGGCGGTTCGTGGCCCGCGGCGGCCCGGCGGGGACGGTGACGGACGTCGCCGTGTTCGCCGTGCCGTTCGGCCTGGTCGGCGGGCGTCTCTACCACGTCGCGACGGACTGGCGGACCTACTTCGGCCCCGGCGGCAACCCGTGGGGCGCGCTGGAGATCTGGAACGGCGGCCTCGGGATCTGGGGTGCGGTCGCCCTCGGCGGCGTCGGGGCGTGGATCGGTTGCCGGCGCCGCGGCATCCCGCTGCCGTTCTTCGGCGACGCGGTGGCGCCGGGCATCGTCGCCGCGCAGGCGATCGGTCGCCTGGGCAACTACTTCAACCAGGAGCTCTACGGCGAGCCGACGACGCTGCCGTGGGGCCTGGAGATCTACCGCAGGGTCGACCCCGGTACCGGGCTGCCGGACGCGCTGAACGGCGTCGCCGTCGACCACACCCCGGTCGCGATCGTCCAGCCGACGTTCCTGTACGAGCTGATCTGGGACCTGCTCGTCGCGGCCCTCGTCGTCGTCCTCGACCGGCGGCTGAGGCTGGGCCACGGGCGCGCGTTCGCCGTGTACGTCGCCGGCTACACCGCGGGCCGCTTCGTCATCGAGCAGATGCGCAGCGACTACGCGACCCGCGTCTTCGGCGACATCCGGATCAACACCGTCGTCTCCGCCGTCGTCTGCGTGGGAGCGCTGATCTACCTCGCGGTCGTGCGCAAGCCCCGGGAGGTGCTGGCGCCACCCGCCGCTGACGGCGGGACCGGGCCGGACATCCCCGCGGAGGCGGCCGGCGACGGCGAGCCGGACGCGGCCGACCCGACCGAGCGGTCCGGGCGCGACGTCGACGAGGCGGCCGACCAGGGGGCCGAGCGACGATGAGCGCGACCGGCGCGGCCACCGGGTTCGCCGGCTTCGGCGAAGGCGCCGTCGAGTTCTACGACGGGCTGGCCGCCGACAACTCGAAGGCCTACTGGACCGACCACCGCGCGGTCTACGAGGACGACGTCAAGGCCCCGATGCTCGCCCTGCTCACGGCCTGTGAAACCGAGTTCGGCGGGGGCAAGCTCTTCCGCCCCTACCGCGACGTCCGGTTCTCCGCCGACAAGACGCCCTACAAGACCCACTGCGGGGCCACCGCCGGGCCGTTCTACGTGCAGGTCGGCCCCGACGGCCTGATGGCGGCCGGCGGCTACTACCGGATGGCGTCCGACCAGCTCGCCCGCTTCCGCACCGCCGTCGACGACGAACGCCGCGGCGCCGAGCTCGACCGGCTGCTCGTGGCGGTGGCGGCGGACGGGATCATGATCGGCGGCGAGCAGCTGCGCACGCGGCCGAAGGGCGTCGCGGCCGACCATCCGCGACTGGACCTGATGCGGCGCAAGGGCCTGTACGGGCACCGCGCCTGGCCGCCCGACGACGTCCTGCACACGGCCGGGGCACTGAATCGTGTCACCGCCACGTGGCGCGCCCTGGCGCCGCTGGTCGAGTGGCTCGACGCCCACGTCGGGCCGACCGAGGAAGCTCGACGGTAAGCGTTTTCGCAACGGCCACCGGATCGTTCAAGTCATCCGCGCTATGCTGGCGGGCGTGAGCCGACGCACGAAGATCGTCTGCACCATCGGACCGGCCACGGCGACGCCGGATCGCATCCGGGAGCTCGTGCAGGCCGGGATGGACGTCGCGCGGCTGAACTTCAGCCACGGCAGCCGCGAGGACCACAAGCAGGTCTACGACATGGTCCGCCACGCGGCGGACTCGGAGGGCCGGGCGGTCGGTGTCCTCGCCGACCTGCAGGGGCCGAAGATCCGGCTCGGCCGCTTCGCAGGCGGCCCAGTGGACTGGCAGACCGGCGAGGAGGTGCGGATCACCGTCGACGACGTCGCCGGGAGCCGCGAGCGCGTCTCGACCACCTACAAGGGGCTCGCCGCCGACGCGCGCCCGGACGACCGGCTGCTCGTCGACGACGGGAAGGTCGGCCTGCGGGTCATCACCGTCGACGGCCGCGACGTCGTCTGCCGGGTCACCGAAGGCGGGCCGGTCAGCGACAACAAGGGCCTCTCGCTGCCGGGCATGAACGTCTCGGTGCCGGCCCTGTCGGAGAAGGACATCGCCGACCTCGAGTTCGCGCTCGACCTGCGCGTCGACGTCGTGGCGCTGTCGTTCGTGCGCAGCCCCGCCGACATCGACCTCGTCCACAAGATCATGGACGGCAAGGGCGGCCGCCTGCCGGTCGTCGCCAAGCTGGAGAAGCCGGAGGCCGTCGACAACCTCGAGGCGATCGTCCTCGCGTTCGACGGCGTGATGGTCGCCCGCGGCGACCTGGGCGTCGAGCTGCCGCTGGAGCACGTCCCGCTCGTGCAGAAGCGCGCGATCCAGATCGCGCGGGAGAACGCCAAGCCGGTGATCGTCGCGACGCAGATGCTGGAGTCGATGATCACCAGCTCGCGCCCGACCCGCGCCGAGGCGTCCGACGTCGCGAACGCGGTGCTCGACGGGGCCGACGCGGTCATGCTGTCCGGCGAGACCGGCGTGGGCCGCTACCCCATCAAGACCGTCCGGACGATGGCGCAGATCATCGAGGCCGTCGAGGACGGGCCGGTCAACGTCCCGCCGCTGCTGCACGTGCCGCGGACGAAGCGGGGCGTGCTGTCGTACGCGGCCCGCGACATCGGCGAGCGGCTGTCCGCCCGGGCGATCGTGGCGTTCACGCAGTCCGGTGACACCGTCCGCCGGCTCGCCCGGCTGCACACCCGGCTGCCGCTGCTCGCCTTCACGCCCGCCCCCGAGGTGCGTAGCCAGCTGGCGATGAGCTGGGGCGTCGAGACGTTCCTTGTCGACTACGTGGAGTCGACCGACGCGATGGTCCGCCAGGTCGACGCGGCGATGCTGACGATCGAGCGGTTCCATCGCGGCGACCTGGTCGTCATCGTGGCGGGCAGCCCGCCCGGCACCGCGGGCTCGACCAACCTCATCCGGGTGCACCGGCTGGGCGAGGAGGACCTGGGCTGACCCGCGAGTCGGGGTCTGGACCAGGCCGAGTTGCGCGCTCGCCGCGCGCTTCGGTATGTGCCAGGCCCCGACTCGCGCTGGTCCAGGCCCCGACTCGCGGTCTGGCCCAGCACGCGACTCGCGCTGGTTCAGGCCCCGACTCGCGGTTTGGCAGGATGCTCGGCGTGACCGTTCCCGTCGAGACCGCCGCCGACGGCCGGCCGCGCGGCCAGGCCGTCCTCGACCAGCTCGTCGAGCTGCTCGACCTCGAGCAGCTCGAGCTCAACCTGTTCCGCGGGGTGAGCCCGCCGCACAGCCCGACCCGGGTGTTCGGCGGCCAGGTGGCCGGGCAGGCGCTGGTCGCGGCCGGCCGGACCGTCCCCGACGACCGCCAGGTCCACTCCCTGCACGCCTACTTCATCCGGCCGGGCGACCCGAGCATCCCCATCGTCTACGAGACCGAGCGCGTCCGGGACGGGCACTCGTTCACGACCCGCCGCGTGCTGGCCGTCCAGCGCGGCGAGGCGATCTTCTCGCTGTCGGCGTCGTTCCAGCTCCCGCAGGAGGGCCTCGAGCACTCGGTGCCCGGCCCGGAGGGCGTCCCCACGCCGGAGACGCTGCCCGACCTGGGCGACCGGGTCGCGGCCGGGCGCAGCAGCGGCTGGCTCTCGGAGATCCCGCGGCCGATCGACATCCGGTTCGTCGACGAGCCCGCCTGGTCGCCCGACCGCGTCGCCTCCGACGAGCCGGTCCGGCTGTGGATGAAGGCCGACGGCCGCCTGCCCGACGACAAGCTCCTGCACGTCTGCCTGCTCACCTACGCCAGCGACATGACGCTGCTCGGCTCGACGCTCGCCCGCCACGACATGCGCGGCGTCCGTGTCCAGATGGCCAGCCTCGACCACGCGATGTGGTTCCACCGCCCGTTCCGGTTCGACGACTGGCTGCTCTACTCCTGCTTCTCGCCGACGGCGACCGGCTCGCGCGGGCTGGCCACCGGCCGCTACACCACCCGGCGACGGGACGCTCGTCGCGACGATCGTCCAGGAGGGGCTGGTGCGGCTGCCGCGCCAGTAGGGCCGCCGCGGCCGCGGACCGCGCTAGGGTGCGCCCGTGCAGACCGAGATCGTCTTCCCGGCGTCGGACGGGCGGCCGATGCCCGGCGTGCTCACGGTGCCCGACGGCGCCACCGGTCCCGTCCCCGGGCTGGTGATGATCTACGAGATCTGGGGCATGACGGACGAGATGCGCCGCGTCGCCCGCGACCTCGCCGCCGACGGGTACGCCGTCCTCATGCCTGACCTGTTCGCGGCCGGCCGGTCGAAGCCGCTGTGCGTCGCGGCCACGATGCGCGCGATGCTGACCGGCGAGGGGCGGGCGATCGACGACCTGGAGGCGGCCCCGAGTCGGACCTCGGACGGCTAGGCGTGCCGCACGACGTCAAGGTCTACCCCGAGGCCGGGCACTCGTTCTACACGCACTCGCCGGGCCTGCGCGGCCGGCTGCTCGCCCGGTCCCCGATCCACGCGGAGTACCACGCGGCGAGCGCGCAGGACGCGCACCGGCGCGTGGTGGCCTTCTTCGCCGAGCACCTGTAGAACCGGGACGGTGAGCGAGCGCGCCTGGGGGTTCCGGACGCGGGCGGTGCACGCCGGGGCAGTGCCCGACAGCGCCACCGGGGCCCGGGCCACGCCCATCTACCAGTCCACGAGCTTCGTCTTCGACGACACCGCCGACGCCGCGGCCCTGTTCGCGCTGCAGAAGTACGGCCTGATCTACAGCCGCATCGCCAACCCGACGGTGTCGGTGCTCGAGGAGCGGCTGGCGAGCCTCGACGGCGGCCTGGGCGCGGTCGCGACGAGTAGCGGCCAGGCCGCCGAGTTCCTGACGTTCGCTGCGCTCGCAGGGGCGGGGGACCACATCGTCGCCTCGGCCGACCTGTACGGCGGCACGGTGACCCAGCTGGACGTGACCCTGCGCCGGTTCGGGGTGGACACGGTGTTCGTGCCGGGCAGGAAGGTCGACGGAGGTCGCGCGGGCGGGGACCCCGACGACTACGCGGCGGCGATCACCCCGGCCACCCGGCTGGTCTTCGCCGAGCTCGTGGCCAACCCGTCCGGCGCGGTGGCCGACGTCGCAGGACTGGCCGCGGTGGCGCACGCCGCCGGCGTCCCGCTGGTCGTCGACGCGACGACCGCGACGCCCTACCTGTGCAGGCCGATCGAGCACGGCGCCGACATCGTCATCCACTCGGCCACGAAGTTCCTCGGCGGGCACGGCTCCACCCTCGGCGGCGTCGTCGTCGAGTCGGGCCGCTTCGACTGGAGCACGGTCGCGTCGATGACCGAGCCCGTGCCGTCCTACGGCGGCCTGACGTGGTGGGGCAACTTCCGGGAGTTCGGCTTCCTCACCAAGCTGCGGGCCGAGCAGCTGCGCGACGTCGGGGCGACGCTCTCGGCGCACAGCGCCTTCCTGCTGCTGCAGGGCGTGGAGACGCTGCCGGCCCGGATGGACGCCCACGTGGCCAACGCGCGCGTCGTCGCCGAGTGGCTGGCCGCCGACCCGCGGGTGTCCTGGGTGCGCTGGGCGGGCCTGCCCGACCATCCCGACCACGAGCGGGCCCGCCGCTACCTGCCGGCGGGGCCCGGTGCCGTCTTCTCCTTCGGCGTGCGGGGCGGGCGCGCAGCGGGGGAGCGGTTCATCGAGTCGGTGCAGCTGTGCTCGCACCTGGCCAACATCGGCGACGCCCGCACGCTCGTCCTGCACCCGGGCTCGACGACCCACCGCCAGCTCACCCCCGCCCAGCTGGAGGCCGCGGGCGTGCCGGAGGACCTGGTCCGGATCTCGGTCGGCATCGAGGACGCCGAGGACATCGTGTTCGACCTCGACCAGGCCCTGACCGCCGCCGCGAAGGAGGGCTCGTGACCTGGGAGAACCCGCCGCCCGCCGAACGGGACCGGATCCTGCGCGAGACCCGCTCCGTCGCCGTCGTCGGGGTCTCCCCGAACCCCGCCCGCGCGAGCCACTTCGTCGCGACCTACCTGGTCGCCGAGACCGGCTACGACCTGTCCTTCGTGAACCCGAACGCCACCGAGGTGCTCGGGCGGCCCGTCGCGCCGTCGCTGGGGGCGCTGCCGGCCGTGCCGGAGCTCGTGGACGTGTTCCGCAGGCCGTCGGAGCTCCCGTCCGTCCTCGACGAGGTGCTCGCGCTACCGCACGGTCCCGGCGGTGGCGTCCGCACGCTGTGGCTGCAGTTCGGCCTGTTCGACGCGGCACTGGCCCGCCGCGCCGAGGCCGCGGGCCTGCAGGTCGTCATGGACCGCTGCCTGAAGGTCGAGCACGCGCGCTTCCACGGCGGCCTGCACCTCGCCGGGTTCGACACCGGCGTGATCAGCGCGCGGCGCCGCCGGCCCTGAGCGCGAGCCGGACCCTGCCGCCCGCGAGTCGGGGTCCGGGCCAGGCCGAGTCGCGCGCTCACCCAGACCGCGAGTCGGGGTCCGGGCCAGGCCGAGTCGCGCCCTGGACCGGGCCGCGGGGCCGGTCTCAGCCCAGCACGGCGCCGACCAGGGCCCGCAGCACCCAGAAGACCGGCGCGCTGGCGAGCAGGAGGACGCCGGGTCCCCAGCCGCGCCGCCGCGCCACGGCCCAGACGGCGACGGCGGTCAGCACCAGGCTGAGCGCGAGCCCGCCGAGGAACCGGGCCCCGAACGCGGGGGAGCCGACCAGCAGGACGAGGACGACGTCGAGCAGGGCCCAGATGGCCGTGGCGGCCAGGACCCACGCCGCCGAGGTCCGGCGGGCCCGCCCGCCGACCGGTCCGGCGGGCTCCTCCTCGCGCGCCGGGTAGGGCGGCGCGCCCGGCATCGGGGCGTGCGGCGGGAGCTCGGGTGCGGGCACGTAGGCGGGCGCTCCCGCCCACGGCGGCGGCCGGCCCTCGTCGTCCACGCGACCCACGCTAATCCCGGTCCCACCGGCCGGCCAGCGGGTGCGGGCCGGGCGTCCGGTGTGGCGCTGCGCACCTGCGGGCCCGGGTGTGGCGCCCGTCGCGGCACCGGGGGGTAGGCGGGACTAACCTCCGTCCCGTGCCAGCAACGACGCCCGTCACCGTGACCGTCACCGGGGCCGCCGGCCAGATCGGCTACGCCCTGCTGTTCCGCATCGCCTCCGGGCAGCTGCTCGGGCCCGACACGCCGGTCCGGCTGCGCCTGCTGGAGATCCCGCAGGCCACCCGGGCGGCCGAGGGCGTCGCGCTCGAGCTGCAGGACTGCGCGTTCCCGCTGCTGTCCGGGGTCGACATCACCGACGACGCCACCACCGCGTTCGACGGCACGAACGTGGCCCTGCTCGTCGGCGCCCGCCCGCGCACGAAGGGCATGGAGCGTGCCGACCTGCTGGAGGCCAACGGCGGCATCTTCGGCCCGCAGGGCCGGGCGATCAACGCGGGCGCCGCGGACGACGTGCGCGTCCTCGTGGTCGGCAACCCGGCCAACACGAACGCGCTCATCGCCTCGGCCGCCGCGCCGGACGTCCCGGCCGAGCGCTTCACGGCCATGACCCGCCTCGACCACAACCGGGCGGTGGCGCAGCTGGCCGCCAAGCTGGGCGTGCCGCTCACCGAGGTCCGGAAGATGACGATCTGGGGCAACCACTCCGCCACCCAGTACCCCGACCTCTACCACGCCGAGGTCGGCGGCAAGATCGCCGCCGAGCAGGTCGACGAGGCGTGGCTGCGCGAGGAGTTCATCCCGCGGGTCGCGAAGCGGGGTGCGGAGATCATCGAGGTCCGGGGGGCGTCGTCCGCCGCGTCGGCCGCGAACGCCGCGATCGATCACGTCTTCGACTGGGTCAACGGGACCGCCGATGGCGACTGGACCTCCGCCGCCGTGCCGTCCGACGGCTCGTACGGCGTCACCGAGGGCATCATCTCCTCGTTCCCCGTCGTCTCCCGCGGCGGGCGGTGGGCGATCGTGCAGGGCCTGGAGATCGACGAGTTCTCCCGCGGCCGCATCGACGCCAGCGCCAAGGAGCTGGCCGACGAGCGCGACGCCGTGCAGGCGCTCGGCCTCCTCTGACATATCCGCACGAAAGCAACGAACGGCACTTTCGTGAGCACCTAGCTCACGAAAGTGCCGTTCGTCGGGTCTGGATCAGGGGGTCGGACTCAGCCCCCGTGCTCGAGCCGGGAGAAGTCGGCGTCGGCCGTCGCCTGGCGGACGGGGCCGGTGAACCAGTGCCGGGCCGAGATCAGGTACCAGCCGCCGAACAGGATCAGCGCCCCGAGCACCGTCAGCGGCGCGTAGTTGACGACGGTCCAGTCGAAGTCGGCCGCGCCCGGCACCCCCTTGGGCGACACGGGCAGCAGGAACAGGATGCACATCAGGGCGATCCAGACCACCGCGGTCGGTGAGATCCACTTGTAGTGCGCCCCGAGTGACCACGCGCCCCGCTCGAACGACTCGCCGGCGCGGATGCGCAGGATGATCGGCAGGGCGAATGCGATCGCCAGGCCGATGACCGAGATCGACGTGCCGACGAGGTAGCCGACGGTGCTGACCAGGCTCGGCACCATCAGCAGCCAGGCGAGCGAGCAGATCCCGATGACGGCGTTGGTCGGCACCCTGTTCGTGGCCACCTTCCGCCAGATCCGCGAGAACGGCACCGCGCGGTCCCGGGAGAACGCGAACATCATCCGCGAGGCGGACGTCACCGAGGCCGTGCCGCAGAAGAACTGGGCGATCACGGCGATGAGCAGCAGGAACTCGGCCCAGGTGTCACCGAGCGACGTCGACCAGATGTAGGTGACGGCGTTCGCGCCGGCGTTCGCCGTCCCGTCGACGTCGGGCACCGCGAACGTGACGGCGACGAGCAGGATGAAGCCGAACACGACCGAGACCAGCACCGACATCACCATGCCCAGCGCCGCCGAACGAGACGCCTGCCGGGTCTCCTCGCTCATGTGCGCTGACGCGTCGTAGCCGGTGATGGTGTACGCGGCCATGATCAGACCCAGGCCGAAGACGAAGATGCCCGGCGCGCCGGCGAACCCGGAGTTGTCGATGGTCTGCCCGAACACGAAGCCGACGGACTGGTGGTGGGTCGGGACCAGGATCAGCACGACGACGATGAGCAGCACGCCGACCATGTGCCACCATGCGGAGAACGAGTTGAGCCGGGCGAGCACGTTGACGCCCAGCAGGTTCAGGCCGAGGTGCAGCGCGACGATGACCGTGTAGCAGATGAAGATCGCGTTGGTGTCCGTGCCGATGGCGTCGGGGAACCACAGGTTGAGCAACGCCGTCGTGAACGTCGCCGCGCCGTAGTCGATCGCCGCGGTCACCGCGATCTGGCCGATGAGGTTGAACCAGCCGGTGAACCAGCCCCAGGCCGGCCCGCCCAGCTTCGACGCCCAGAAGTACAGCGCGCCCGCCGTCGGCATCGACGACGCGATCTCGCCGAGCGCCATCGCCATGAACAGGCTGAACACGCCGACCAGCAGCCAGCCCCAGGTGATGGCGACCGGACCGCCGTAGTTGAACGCGATGTAGTACGAGGTCAGACAGCCGGCCAGGATCGAGATGATCGTGAACGAGATCGCGAAGTTCGAGAACCCGCCCATCTCGCGGTAGAGCACCTGTGCGTAGCCCAGGCGGTGCAGCAGGGCTTCGTCGTTCTGCTGGGTCGTGCTGGCGGATGTTCGTTCGGACACGGGGTCTCCATGCGTCGGTCAGGGTGGGAGGGGAGGTCTCACCAGTCGGTGTGCAGCAGGCCGAGGTGCTCGCCGCACTCGAGGAGCGCGAGCGTGCTGGGATGGCGGCTGCCGAGCGTCTGCTCGGCGTCGGCGATGGCGGCGGTGAGCGCGGCGCCCGCGGCTTCGAGTTCGCCGGCTGCGGCCCTGGCCTGGACCAGGCCCATGCGGGAGGTCAGCGTAGCCGGGTCGGCCGCGCCGAGCACCCGCGTGCGCTGGGCGGTGACGTGCGTCGACAGCTCGACGGCCTCGTCGACCTCACCGGCCAGCCGGTGGGAGACGGCGAGGGCGTCGCGGGCGGTGAGGGTCCGCGGATCCTCGTCGCCGAAGCTGCTGGCCCGCGCGGCGACGTTCTCGGCGATCATCGCCAGCCCCGGTCGGCGTCGACCGGCGGCGAACGTGGCGACGGCCAGGTTGCCGCCGACGGTGAGCGTCACCGGATGCCCCGGGCCGAGCAGGGCGACGCACCGCTCGTGCACCTGTTGGAACGTCGCCACCGCCTCCTTGCTGTGTCCCTCCGTGAAGAGGTCCGCAGCGCGCGCGTTGGCTCCCGCCAGGTCCCAGATCTGGTCCGGGTCGTCGACGGGTGGCGTTCCCGGAGACGTCCGTCTTTCCATAGCCTGCTTTCGGCCGGCGGTGAGGGCGGCTGAGCGTGGCACGGTTTTACGGACAGTGACAAGTCTTCAAGCGGTGGATAGGCCGTCCGGACGATAGCTTTGTGGTGCACGTGCCTCTAATGCCGCAGCTATGCCAGTCGGGCGATGGCGAACGACTCGGGTGGCAGGGTCACGGCGTCCTCATGGCCCTGGACCGGTTCCGACGCGAGCAGTATGCGGTCGACCGGCCCGAGTGTGACGGTCACGGGGCGCCGGCCCAGGTTGCACGCGACGCGCAGGCGGCCCCGGTGCACCACGACCGTCCGCGTCGGCTCCTCGGTGCCGCCCGGGCCCTCGGTGATGTCCACCTCGACCTCGTCCAGCCAGGGGTCGGTGAGCTCCGGCCAGGCCCGCCGCAGCGCGATGAGCTCGCGGTGCAGCGCGAGGAGGGTGGCGTGCGGCTCCTTGGCCGGCTCGGCCCAGTCGAGCTTCGAGTCGTCGAACGTGGACTCGGCGTTGGGGTCCGGGACGTCCACGTCGCCCCAACCGTGCTCGGCGAACTCGGCGAACCGGCCCTCGCGGACCTTGTCGCGCAGGTCGGCGTCGGGGAAGTAGGAGAAGAACTGCCACGGCGTGCGGGCTCCCCACTCCTCGCCCATGAACAGCATGGGCGTGAACGGCGAGGTGAACACGAGGGCCGCGCCGCACGCCAGCAGGCCCGGTGAGACCGTGTGGGTCAGCCGGTCACCGGTGGCCCTGTTGCCGATCTGGTCGTGGTTCTGCAGGTAGGCCAGGAACCGGTGGCCGGGGATCCGGCGGGTGTCGACCGGGGCGCCGTGGTTGCGGGCCCGGAAGCTCGACCAGGTCCCTTCATGCAGGAACGCCCTGGTCAGCACGTGCCCGAGCCCGGTGAGGCCGGCCATGGCGAAGTCGGCGTAGTAGCCCTGGGACTCCCCGGTGAGCGTCGCGTGGAGGCTGTGGTGGATGTCGTCGCACCACTGCGCGGTCAGCCCGTAGCCGCCGCCCTCCCGGGCCGTGACGAGCCGCGGGTCGTTGAGGTCGGACTCGGCGATGAGCGACAGCGGCCGGCCCACGTGCGCCGACAGCGCCTCGACCTCGACCGCCAGCTGCTCCAGGACGTGCGTGGCGCGGGTGTCCCGCAGCGCGTGGACGGCGTCGAGGCGCAGGCCGTCGACGTGGTAGTCGCGCAGCCACATGAGCGCGTTGTCGACGATGTAGCGCCGCACCGGCTCGGAGTGCGGCCCGTCGAGGTTGACCGTGGGGCCCCAGATGTTGCTGCCGGCGAAGTACGGCCCGAACCGGTCGAGGTAGGCCCCGGACGGCCCGAGGTGGTTGTAGACGACGTCGAGCACGACGCCGAGGTCGCGGGCGTGGCAGGCGTCGACGAACCGCTTGAAGGCGTCCGGGCCGCCGTAGTTCTCGGTGACGGCGTACCAGCCGACGCCGTCGTAGCCCCAGTTGCGCGGCCCGTCGACCGCGTTGACCGGCAGCACCTCCACCAGGTCGACGCCGAGCTCGGCGAGGTGGTCGAGCCGCTCGATCGCGGAGTCGAACGTGCCCGCCGGCGTGAACGTGCCGACGTGCAGCTCGTAGAGCACCGCGCCGGCCAGCCGGCGGCCGGTCCAGCTGCGGTCGGTCCAGAAGAAGGCGGAGTCGTCGTAGACGCGGGAGGCGGCGTGGACGCCGGCGGGCTGCCAGCGCGACCGCGGGTCCGGGAGCGGGGTCTCGTCGTCGTCGAGCAGGAAGGCGTACGCGGTGCCGGGACCGGCGTCGGGCACGTCGGCGCGCCAGGTGCCGGTCAGGTCGCGGGTCATGGCGTGTGCGGCGCCGTCGACGAGCACCCGCACGCGCTCGCGCTGCGGGGCCCACACGGAGAATGCGGTCACGGCGGGCCATCCTGCCCGCTCGCCCGCCGGCCCGCCCGCGGAAACACCCTCCTCAGGACGGGCGGACGAGCAGCGCGACGGGGTAACGGCCCAGCACGTCGGCGAGGAGCGGCGCGGCGCCGTCGACGGGCGTGTCGGTGATCACGTCGTGCCAGTCGGCCGTGCCGTTCGGCAGCGGCAGGACGGTGTCGCCCCAGCCCCCGCGCGCGGCCAGCCCGATCGGCAGCCGGGTCGCCACGGCGACCAGCGACGCCGACCGGGCGAAGGCGACCGCGTGGTCCGCCGCGGCGCCGTCGGCGGGCACGGCGCGGTAGCCGGCGAAGACCTCGGGCCGGAAGCGGCGCAGCCGCAGCGCGCTCGCGGTCACCAGTAGCTTCGCTGCGCCGCTCGCGTCCACCTCCGGCAGGAAGCCCTCGTCCAGCCGCGCGAGCAGCTCCCGGCGGGCGGCCCAGTCCACCGGCCGCCGGTTGTCCGGGTCGACCAGCGAGTACTCGTGCAGCTCCGTGCCCTGGTAGACGTCGGGCACACCCGGCCCGGCGATCTGCAGCAGCTTCTGGCCCAGCGCGTTGGACCACCCGGGTCCGGCGATCCGCGCCACGAACGCCTCGATCTCCGCGACCAGCTCGGCGTCGGCCAGCACCGTCGCCGGCCACGCCGCGACGGCCTCGTCGACGGCGGCGACCGGGTCGACGTGGCTCGTCACGAGCTTGGCCTCCTTCGAGGCCTTCGTGAGGTAGCCGGCGAGCCGCTCGGCCGGGATGGGCCAGGCGCCGACCAGGTTCTGCCAGGCCAGTAGCTCCAGGCTGCGGTCGGGCAACGGGTGGCGGGCCGCCCACCGGCGCAGCGTCGGCGCCCACTCGCCGGGGATCTCCGCGAGCACGGCCAGGCGCGCACGCACGTCCTCGGACCGCTTGGTGTCGTGGGTCGACAGCGTCGTCATCGTCCGCGGGAACGACGCCGAGCGCCGGGCGAGCGCCGCGTGCAGCTCCGCTGGCGACACCCCGAACCGGTCCGGTGCCCCGCCGACCTCGTTGAGGGCGACGAACCGGTTCCACCGGTAGAAGGTGGTGTCCTCGACGCCCTTGGCCATCACCATGCCCGACGTCTGCTGGACGCGGATGGCGAGCTCGCCGTCCGGCTGCGCGAGCAGCGCGGCGTGGACGGCGTCGAGGACGTCGGCCAGGTCGGGGCGGTGGCTGCGGGCGACCGACACCGCGACGTCCAGCGACCGGCGGCCCTCGGGCAGGTAGGAGCGGTACACGGGGAAGCCGCACAGCAGCTCGGCGACCGCGTCGAACGCCCGCTGCGGGTCGCCGGGCACCAGCGCGGCACAGCGCCGCACGTCCGCGGCGAGGATCGTGCGGGTGATCTCCCGGCGGGCGTCGTGCTCGGCGGTGTGCAGCGCCTGCCGGCCGCCGGTGTGCTCGGCGGTGAGCTGGGTGAACAGGCCCGCTCCGTCCGGGTCGACGAACACGCCCTGGATCTCGCGCAGCGCCTCGTAACCGCTGGTGCCGTCGGCCGGCCAGGAGACCGGCAGCTCCTCGCCGACGCCGAGGATCTTCTCGACGACCAGCCACCGGTCGGGCCCGAGCGCGGCACGCAGCCTGCGGACGTACTCCCCGGGCCGGGACAGCCCGTCGGGGTGGTCGACGCGCAGCCCGTCGACCAGGCCATCGGCCACCCAGCGCAGGATCTCCGCGTGCGTGGCCTCGAACACGGCCGGGTCCTCGACGCGGACGGCGGCCAGCGTGCTGACGTCGAAGAAGCGCCGGTAGGTCAGCTCGGCGGCACCGCGGCGCCACGAGCCGAACCGGTAGTGCTGGCGCTCGTGGACCTCCTGCGCCGTGCCGTCGCCGGTGCCCGGGGCGACCGGGGCCGCGTGCTCGTAGTAGCGCAGCTCGGTGCCGTCGGGGGACAGCGCCAGCTCCGACAGCGCTTTCTCCTCGTCGGCGTCGAGGACGGGCAGCAGGATCGGGCCGGCGTCCCAGTCGATGTCGAAGTGGTGGGCGTAGCGCGAGCCGCGTCCGTGCCGCAGCACGTCCCACCACCACGGGTTCTCCCGCGGGACGGCGACCCCGAGGTGGTTGGGGACGATGTCGAGCACGAACCGCATGCCCAGCTCGTGCGTGGCCGTGACCAGCGCGCGCAGCGCCTCGGGGCCGCCGCGCTCGGCGGAGATCCGGGTCGGGTCGACGACGTCGTAACCGTGGTTGGAGCCGGCGCCCGCCTCCAGCAGCGGCGAGGCGTAGAGCGCGCCGACGCCGAGGGCGTCCAGGTACGGCAGGAGCTCCCGGACCTCGTCGAACGTCTGGTCCTTCGAGAACTGGACGCGGTAGGTGGACGACGGGGCACGGTAGGGCCGGTCAGCGGGCATGCGGCCTCCTCGCGGGACGGGGACGGGTCCGCGGGCGGCCCGCCATATGGACACAGATGGCTGTCACGGCCCGGCGCCCGGCAGCCATATGTGTCCATATGGCGGCACGGGGTCCTGGGCAGGGGTCAGGGGCCGAGCAGGCGCTGCAGGACGAGCAGCGACCGCGCCGGGACGGTGTGGGTGCCCCCGCCGGCGGCGGTCAGCGGCTGGGCCGCGACCACGCCCGGTCCGGCCGAGAGCTGGATCACCTCGCCCGCGTCGGTGTCGACGACCACGCCCCAGCGGTTGCCGTACTCCGGCCCCGGGAGCGTTACCTCGATGTCCTCGTAGTGGGCGTTGAAGGCGAGCAGGAACGAGTCGTCGGTCACGCGGTCGCCGCGCGGGTCGGCCTCGGTGATGCCGTCGCCGTTGAGGAACGCGACGACGCACTTGCCGAATCCCGAGTCCCAGTCCTGCTCGGTCATCTCCTGGCCGGACGGGGTGAACCAGGCGATGTCGGGCAGCCCGGGGAACGCGGACGGGTCGGAGCGCCGCGGCCGGGCGATGGGCCGGCCCGCGAAGAACCGGCGACGCCGCAGGACCGGGTGCGCGTGGCGCAGCGCGATCACGCCGGCGGTGAAGTTGACCAGGCTCGCGTTCTTGCTCTGCTGCGACCAGTCGACCCAGGACGTCGGGTTGTCCTGGCAGTAGACGTTGTTGTTGCCGTGCTGCGTGCGGCCCAGCTCGTCGCCGTGCAGCATCATCGGCACGCCCTGGCTCAGCATCATCGTGGCGATGAAGTTGCGCTGCTGGCGGGCCCTCAGCGTGAGCACGGCCTCGTCGTCGGTCGGCCCCTCGACGCCGCAGTTCCACGAGCGGTTGTGGCTCTCGCCGTCGTTGCCGCCCTCGCCGTTGGCCTCGTTGTGCTTCTCGTTGTAGCTGACGAGGTCGGCCAGGGTGAACCCGTCGTGCGCCGTCACGAAGTTGATCGACGCGTAGGGCCGGCGCCCGTCGTTCTGGTACAGGTCGGAGCTGCCCGCGATGCGGGAGGCGAACTCGCCGAGCGTGCCGTCCTCGCCGCGCCAGAAGTCCCGGACGGTGTCGCGGTACTTGCCGTTCCACTCCGACCACAGCGGCGGGAAGTTGCCGACCTGGTAGCCGCCGGGCCCGACGTCCCACGGCTCGGCGATCAGCTTGACCTGGCTGATCACCGGGTCCTGCTGGACGAGGTCGAAGAACACCGAGAGGCGGTCGACGTCGTAGAACTCGCGGGCCAGCGTCGAGGCGAGGTCGAAGCGGAAGCCGTCGACGTGCATCTCCGACACCCAGTAGCGCAGCGAGTCCATGATCAGCTGCAGCGTGTGCGGGTTGCGGACGTTGAGCGAGTTGCCCGTGCCCGTGTAGTCCATGTAGTACCGCGGGTCGTCCTCGACGAGGCGGTAGTAGGCGGCGTTGTCGATGCCGCGCAGGGACAGCGTCGGGCCCATGTGGTTGCCCTCGGCGGTGTGGTTGTAGACGACGTCGAGGATCACCTCGATGCCGGCGTCGTGCAGGTCGCGGACCATCGCCTTGAACTCGGGCACCTGGCTGCCCGGCGCGCGTCCGGACATGCCGTAGGCGTGGTGCGGGGCGAGGTAGGCGATCGTGTTGTAGCCCCAGTAGTTGGAGAGGCCCTTCTCCTGCAGGTGGTGGTCGTTCAGGAACTCGTGCACCGGCATCAGCTCGACCGCCGTCACGCCCAGCGCGCGGAAGTGGTCGATCATCGCCGGGTGCGCGAGGCCGGCGTATGTGCCGCGGAGGTCCTCCGGGACGTCCGGGTGCGCGATCGTCAGGCCCCGCACGTGCGCCTCGTAGATCACCGACTCGTGGTAGGGGATGCGCGGCGCCCGGTCGGTCCCCCAGTCGAAGAAGGGGTTGACCACGACCGACTTCGGCACGAAGGAGGCGGAGTCCTCGTCGTTGCGGGCGTCCGGGTCGCCGAACGGGTAGCCGAAGACCGCCTCGGCCCAGTTCACCGGACCGTCCAGCGCCTTGGCGTACGGGTCGACGAGGAGCTTGCGCGGGTTGCACCGCAGGCCGCGGGCGGCGTCGTAGGGCCCCGTGACGCGGAACCCGTAGCGCTGGCCGGGCTCGACGCCGGGCAGGTACCCGTGCCAGACGAAGCCGTCGACCTCCGAGAGCTGGTGGCGGGTCTCCTTGCCGCGCTGCGTGAACAGGCACAGCTCGACCTGTGTGGCGACCTCGGAGAACAGGGCGAAGTTTGTGCCCGCCCCGTCGTAGGTGGCGCCGAGCGGGTAGGCGTGACCCGGCCAGGGGAGCATCGGGGTCCTCTTCTCCAGTTCTCACGGGCGGTGCGGACGAGCGCCGTCGAGGCTACCGGGGCTCCTCGGCGAGCCGCGCGGGGAAGCCGCCGGTGGCGACCGGGCTCCACCGGGTGGGTGTGATGCGGATCAGCGCCTTGCCCTGGTCCGCCATCGCGCGCCGGTAGGCGTCCCAGTCGGGGTGCTCGCCGGAGATCGACCGGAAGTACTCGACCAGCGGGTCGAGTGCGTCCGGCAGCGTGAGCAGCTCCGCGTCGCCGTCGACCTGCACCCACGGGCCGCCGAAGTCGTCGGACAGCACGATCGCGGACGCCATCGGCCGCTGGGCGACGTTGCGCGCCTTGGCCCGCTCCGGGTAGGTCGAGACGACGATCCGGCCCTCCCCGTCGACGCCCGCCGTCACGGGCGACCCCTGCCAGCCGCCGTCGGAACGGGCCGTCAGCAGGATCACGTTGTGCCGGGGCCGGAGGAACTCGACGAGCCCCTCGCGGTCGACCCGCGTGGTGGTGGCGATGGTGCGCGGCATGATCGGCAGGCTAGTCTCTGGCGCTGATGGCCACCGTGTTCACCAAGATCATCGACGGCGACCTGCCCGGTCGCTTCGTCTGGTCCGACGACGTCTGCGTCGGCTTCCTGTCCATCAACCCGCTGGGGCCCGGTCACACGCTGGTGGTTCCGCGCACCGAGGTGGACCAGTGGGTCGACGCCGACCCCGGCCTGGTCGACCACCTGACCCGTGTCTCGCACGCCGTCGGCGCTGCCGTCCGCACGGTCTACCAGCCGCCGCGCGTCGGGCTGATGGTCGCCGGGTTCGAGGTCCCGCACCTGCACGTCCACGTGTTCCCGGCGTGGGACATGCGGGCGTTCGACTTCGCGAACGCCGCGAAGCGGGTCGACGCCGCGACGGAGGACGGCCACCGCGACTCCCTGCGCGCCGCGCTGCGGGACGCGGGGCACGGGGCCCACGTGCCGTCCTGACGGGCGCCCGGCCGTGCAGCTCGTCCTCGTCCGCCACGCCCTTCCCGAGCGGGCGGCACCCGCACGGGGCGCGGCGGACCCGCCGCTGACCGCGCACGGCAGGCGCCAGGCGGACCGGCTGGTCGCCGCCGTCGGATCCGACGTCGACGGGCTGTACGTCAGCCCGATGGCCCGGGCGCGGCAGACGGCGGCACCGCTGGCTGCGGCGCTCGGCCGCGACCCGGTCGTCGTGTCGGACCTGCGCGAGTACGACGCCGACGCCCCGCACTACGTCCCCGTGCACGACATGCCGCGGCTCGACCCGGCGGGGTGGGAACGCCTGCGGGCCGGCCTGCTGCCCGCCTCCGTCGACGTCGGCGCGTTCGCCGCGCGGGTCGGCGTCGCGCTGGACGTCGTCACGGCCGCGCACCCCGGCCGGGCGACAGCCGTCGTGGTGGCGCACGCGGGCGTCATCAACGTCTGGCTCGCGCACCTGTTGGGCATCGCCCGGCCGCTGGCCTTCCCGCTCGACTACGCGGGGGTGACCCGCGTGCTCGTCGGGCGCGACGGCCGGCGCTCGGTGCGGACGGTCAACGAGACCGCCCACGTCGCCGACCTGCTCGACCCGCCGCCCGGCGGTTGACACCTCCGCCGCACGGGCGGCCGGTCCGCTCCCTGCTCAGTGCCACTCCTTGCCGCGCATGGGGCACCTCCTCCCCGACGGTCGGTCCCCGCGCCTGTCACCCGATCGGGTGTGGACCTCCGAGGGTTTCACGTTGCGGTCACCATTGGGACACGCGAAAGTACTTCCCCCATTCAGCACAACGAGGGAAGGTCCATTCTGGGTCCTGCCATTTACGGAGACGGCGTAATGTCGGTCGAGAAGTCATCGCCGGTGATGGGCCGATCGGTCGCTGCCGCGGGTCGTGGGCCTGCCATAGGGTGAGTCCCCGACAGGGGGACCGCCATGACGATCGAGCGTCCCCGGCGGTGGCCGGGCCGGGTGCGGGCATGGCCGCTCTGGTCGGTGCCGCCGCCCCTGGTGACGTCGATCCTCGCCGTCCAGGCGACCGCCGTGCTCGCGCTCGCCCTCGCGCTCGCCTCCGACCGGGGTCCCGGGCAGGCGGTGACGGCCGCCGCGATCGTCGTGACGGCCGCCGTCCAGGTCGAGCTGGGCCGCGCCGTCGAGCGGCTCCACCGGCGGCTGGTCGTCGCCGAGCTGTACGTCAACGTGTCCTCGGTCTGGTTCCTGGCTGCCGCGTTCGCCCTGCGCCCCGGCTGGGCGGGGCTGTGCGCGCTGGTCGTCCACAGCCACCTGCACCTGCGCGGCGAGGGGCCCCGCTCGGTCCTGCACCGGCGGCTCTACAGCACCGCCGTGTTCGTGCTGGCCACGGTGACCGCGTCGGTGGCCATGGTGGCCGTGCGGGGGTTGCTCCCACCCGGGCTGCCGACCCTGGCGGTGCTCGCCCCCGTCGCGGGCATCCTCGTGTTCTTCACCCTGAACACCGCGCTGGTCGGCGGGGCCATCGCGATCAGCGACTCGCGGGCGGGCCTCGCGCAGGTCGTCGGCGACGGCGACGAGAACCTGCTCGAGCTGGCGACGCTCGCGCTGGGTGCGTTGGTCGGGGTCGGCGTCGCCCTCGACGTCTGGCTCGTGGTGGCCGCGCTGCCGCCGCTGCTGGTGTTGCAGCGGGCCGTGCTGGTGCGGCACCTGGAGCAGGCCGCGAGCACCGACACGAAGACCGGCCTGCTCACCGCGACGGCCTGGCACGACCGGGCGGAGTGGGCGCTGTCGCGGCGGCGGGCGCCGACGTCGGGGCTCCTGGTGCTGGACCTCGACCACTTCAAGGAGGTGAACGACACCCACGGCCACCTCGCCGGGGACGCGGTGCTGGCGGCGGTGGCCGCCGCGCTGCGGGCGGAGGTCCGCGACGACGACCTCGTCGGCCGGTTCGGCGGGGAGGAGTTCGTGGTGCTCGTCTCGGGCGTGGGCGGGCCGCCGGAACGGGCCGTGCCCGCGGTCGCCGACCGCATGCGGCGCCGGGTCGCGGCGCTGGCGGTGGAGGTCGACACCCCCGACGGACCGCTCACCGTCACCGGGTTGAGCATCTCGATCGGTGCCACGCTCTGCGGCGAACACGACCTGCAGACGCTCCTGCACACCGCCGACACCGCCCTCTACGCGGCCAAGCACGCCGGGCGCAACCGCGTGCGGCTCGGGCGCCGGTCCGCCGCGCAACCGGTGTCGCCGCTCCCGCCGCACCCGCCGCCCGGCGTCCCGACCGGCTGACGATCCGGCAGCCGTGACATAGGGTCGGCCCCGGTGGGGACCGGGGGGAGCAGTCATGGGCCGGTCGGCCTGCGACGGGTCTTCGCGGTGGTCGAGTTCCGCGCGATCTGGGCGGCCGAGCTGCTGTCCGTCGCGGGGGACCAGGTGGCGCGCGTGGCGCTGGCCGTGCTGGTGTTCGCGCGGACCGACTCCGCGGCGTGGTCCGCGGCGGTCTACGCGCTGACGTTCCTGCCGGCTCTGGCGGGCGGCCTGCTGCTGGGCTGGGTGGCCGACCGCTTCCGGCGCCGGGAGGTCATGGTCCTCACCGACGTGCTGCGGGCGGCGGGCACGGCCGTGCTGGCGCTGCCCGGCCTGCCGCTGGGCTGGTTGCTGGCGGTGCTCGCGCTGGTCGTGCTGCTCGGCGCGCCGCACGCGGCCGCACAGGGGGCGCTGCTCCCGCAGGTGCTGGCGGGCGAGCTCTACGAGCGCGGCCTCGCCGTGCGGCAGATGACGACCCAGGCCGCTCAGCTGGTGGGCTTCACCGGTGGCGGCCTGGTCGTCGCCGTGCTGGGCGCGCCGGCGGCCCTGCTCGCCGACGCCGCGACGTTCGCCGCCGCGGCCGCCATCCTCCGGTGGGGGCTCGGCGACCGGCCCGCGCCCGAGCGCGCGGACCGGGTCCCCGACCGGCACGCCGCGCTGGGAGGACTGCGCACGGTCGTGGCGGACCCGCTGCGGCGCGCCCTGGTGCTGCTCGCCTGGACCGTCGGCTGGTTCGTCGTGCCGGAAGGCCTCGCGGCGCCGTACGCGGAGCAGTTGGGAGCCGGTCCCGCCGTCGTGGGGCTGCTCATGGCGGCGGACCCGCTCGGCAGCGTCGTCGGCGCGTTCCTGTTCGTGCGCTACGTCCCGCGCCCGCGGCGCGAGCAGCTGGTCGGCGTGCTCGCGGCCCTGACGGGCCTGCCGCTGGTCGCGGTCGTGCTCGCCCCCGGCGTGGGGTCGAGCCTCGTGCTCTGGGCCATCGCCGGCGCGTGCTCGACCGCCTACCTGCTGCAGACGCAGGCCGGATTCGTCCGCGCGACGCCCGTCGACAAGCGCGGGGCGGCCATCGGGATCGCCGCCTCCGGGATCGTGGCCTCGCAGGGCGTCGCCGTGGCGGTCGGGGGCGTGCTGGCCGACCGCATCGGGCCCGTCGCCGCCGTCGCCGTCTGCGGCGGCCTCGGCACGGTGCTGGCCGCCGCCGGTGCCGTGGCCCACGCGCGGGCCCGGGCCGGCCGGGACGGCGGGCGCCCTGCCGGGCGCTCCGCCGTCCCCGACGAACCCTGACGGAGGCGGGGGTCACCACTCCTTGTTGCGCACGGGGTCTCCTTTCCGGTCGGGGCGTGCGTGGGTGGTGTGGTTCACCACTCCTTGTTGCGCATGGCTGCTCCGTTTCGGCCGGGTGGTGTGGGTGGGGGTGGGTGGTTCACCACTCCTTGTTGCGCACGGCTGGTTCCTTTCGTCGTGGTGTCGGGTGGGGTGTGGGGTCACCACTCCTTGTTGCGCACGGGGTCTCCTTTCCGGTCGGGGCGTGCGTGGGTGGCGTGCGTTCACCACTCCTTGTTGCGCATGGCTCCTCCGTTTCGGTCGGACGGTCCGGGCATCGGGTTCACCACTCCTTGTTGCGCACGGCGTGCTCCTCTCTGGGGTTCCGGCCGTCCGGTATTGCACGTGCCGGCTCCCCGTATCACGGGAAATCCGGAATCGGAACCCGATCGCCGGTTTCCCTGCGGGCGCCCGACCGGCAGGCGTGTCCTCATTGCCACCGGCTTGCGGAAGCGGGCCCATATCTCATCGTGACACCTCGAACACGCTCCGTCGCCACCTGTGGATGTGGTCTCGCGGGTGACACGGATGATCGGCCACCCGTAGGCTGCGGCGATCGGACGTGCGGGGAGGGTTGGATTGCCGGAGGCAGGCGGCATCGGGCTGAGACGCCTGGTATCGGTCCGCGCCTGGCCCGTGTGGGACCTGCCGGGCGCGCTGCTGGGGTCGGTGCTCGTCGTCGAGGCGACGGCCCTGGGCCTGGTGGCGGTCGCCGCCGCCGCGGCCGGGCCCCCCGAAGGGGAGTCCTGGTCGGTCTGCGCACTGCTGACCCTCCTCGGCGTCCTGCACACCGAGATCGCCGTGCGCACGGAGCGGACCCGGCGCCGCACGATCATCGACATCCCGCACGTCGGCCTGACCTCCGTGTGGACGTTCGCGGGCGCGATCGCGCTGCCGCCCGCGCTGGCCGCGCTGGTGGCCGTCGCCGTCCAGACGCACTGCTGGGCCCGCACGGGCCGGCCGCGGATCTCCGTGTACCGGACCGTCTTCTCCACGGCCACCGTGGTACTGGCCTGTCTGGCGGCGTCGCTGGTCAGGGGGCTGGCTGCGAGCGTCCCGAGCTGGCCTCCCCTGGTGTTCCTGCTGCTGGCGCTGCTGGTGTACACGACCGTCAACAGCGCGCTCGTGGGCGGTGCGGTCGCCATGAGCAGCGCCCAGCCGACCCTCGCCTCGCTGGTGGGCCGCTGGGACGACAACCTGCTCGAGGTGGCGACGCTCTCCCTGGGCGCGCTGGTCGGGACGGCGCTCCCGATCGAGCCGTGGCTGGTGCTGCTCGTCCTCCCGCCGCTGATCGTCCTGCACCGCGCGGTGCTCGTGCGCCACCTGCAGGAAGCCGCCAGCATGGATCCGAAGACCGGCCTGCTCAACGCCGCGACCTGGCACACGAGGGCCGCCGCGGCGCTCGGCCGGGCGGCGGGTGCGCCGCGCGCGGTCCTCGTGCTGGACCTCGACCACTTCAAGACCGTCAACGACACCCACGGGCACCTGGTGGGCGACCGGGTGCTGGCCGAGGTCGCCGGCGCCGTGCGCGCCGAGCTACGCGACGGTGACCTGGTCGGCCGCTTCGGCGGCGAGGAGTTCGTGGTGCTGCTCGACGGCCTCGAGGGCGGCACCGAGGCCGATCTGGAGACGGTCGCCGAACGGATCCGGCGCCGCGTGGCCGCGCTGCAGATCGAGATCCCGACGGCGGACGGGCCGTTGACGATCAACGGCATGTCGGTCTCGATCGGCGGAGCGGTCCACGCCGGCTCGGGCGCCGACCTCGCCACGCTCCTGCACGTCGCCGACACCGCGCTCTACGCGGCCAAGCACGCGGGGCGCAACCGGGTCCGGATGGGCTCGGCGGCGGACGCCGCGCTCGCCGCCGCCGGTGCCGGGACGGACTCCGCCGCCGAGCCGCCCGACGGCACCGGGGCCGACCGGGCGGTCGGAACCCGGTCGGCGCCCGGACCGACGGAGAGTGACCGTCCGATTGCGCAGGATCACCCCGATGTGGGACCGTCCTCCTCCTGACACGCCTGCGCGGTCTCACTAACCTCGCTCGCGACGTCGCCGGGCGCGGGGGAGGGGACACGGTCGTGTACAGGACGATCCGTGGCGCAGGGCCGGTTGCGCTGCGCCCGGCCCCGCCGGTCAAGCCGCCCGCCCGCTGGCGCGACCTGCCTGCCGCCGGCGCCGTCGGCGTCGCCGTCGTCCCCTCGCTCGCCGTCGCGACCGCCGTGGTCACGGCCGGCCGGGTGGCCCCGCCGACCGTCGGGCTCGCGGTCGTGCTGACCCTGCTCGCCGTGGCCCACACCGAGATCGCGTCCGGCGTGGAGCGGTTCCGCGGGCGGGCGGTGCCGGCGTCGTCCTTCGACCTCGCGTCGGTGTGGACGTTCGCCGCGGCACTGGCGCTGCCGCCCACCGCGGCCGTCGGCGTCGTCCTGCTCGTCAGCGCCCACCTCGGCCTGCGGGTGTGGCGGCCGGCGGGCCGCACGCTGCACCACCAGGTCTACGCGACGGCGACGGCGATCCTCGCCTCGCTCGCGGCCCACCTCGTCGTCGAGCGGGTGGGCGGCCTGCCCGGCGCGCCGGACGACCTCGTCGGGATGATCGCGGTCGCCGCGGCCGGTGCGGCGTACGTGCTGGTCGACACGGCCCTCGCGGCGCTCCTCATCGGCCTGTCGCGGCCGGGGGCCGGCCGGCCCGACCGGCGGGGTCCCGCCGACGACCTCGCGCTCGAGATCGCGACGCTCTGCCTGGGCGGGCTGGTGGCGGTGACCCTCGACGCCGCGCCGACCCTCGTGGTGTTCGTCCTGCCGCCGATCCTCGTGCTGCACCGCGCGATGCTCGCGCGCGAGCTCGAGGGCATCGCCGCGACCGACGCCAAGACGGGCCTGCTGACGGCGTCGGCGTGGCGGGCGGAGGCCGGCCGGCGGACGGCGCGGTCGGGCGGCGCCGGGCTGCTCATCGTCGACATCGACCACTTCAAGGCCGTGAACGACGACCACGGCCACCTCGCGGGCGACGAGGTACTCGCCGCGGTCGCCGCGACGCTGCAGTCGGCGGCCGGAGCAGGCGGCCTCGTCGGCCGGTTCGGCGGGGAGGAGTTCGTCGTCCTGCTGCCGGGGCCGACCGGTCCCGAGGAGCTGGGCACCGCGGCCGAGCGGCTGCGGGGTGCCGTCGCCGGGATGGCCGTCCCGGTTCTCGCCTGCGAGGGCGCCACGACGATCGCCGACCTGACGGTGTCGGTCGGCGCCGCACCGGTGGCCGTGGACCGCGGCGTCCTCGAGGAGCAACCGCTCGAGCGGGCGCTGCGCGCGGCCGACGGCTGTCTGTACGCCGCCAAGCGGGCCGGCCGCAACCGGGTGAGCGTCGCGGGCCCGGTGCGGGTGCCCGTCCCGCGCCGGTCGGGTGAGGCGTCCGGGCTGCCGGGGGTGGCGCTTCCGTAAGCTGGGGCGCATGAGCATCCTGCGAGCGGTTCGGGGGCCCGACGACCTGCGCAGGCTCGATGCGGACGGGATCGCTGCGCTCGCCGGGGAGATCCGGGCCGAGCTCGTCGCGACCGTCGCACGCACCGGCGGCCACCTCGGCCCGAACCTGGGCGTGGTCGAGCTCACGATCGCGCTCCACCGCGTCTTCGACTCCCCGCGCGATGCCCTCGTCTGGGACACGGGGCACCAGGCGTACGTGCACAAGCTGCTCACCGGGCGCCACGAGGGCTGGGAGCGGCTCAAGCAGACCGGGGGCCTGTCGGGCTACCCGAGCCGCGCCGAGAGCCCGCACGACCACGTCGAGAACAGCCACGCCTCGACGTCGCTTTCCTGGGCCGACGGGCTCGCCAGGGCCGCCGACCTCACCGACGACGACCGCCACGTCGTCGCCGTCATCGGGGACGGCGCCCTCACCGGCGGCATGGCCTGGGAGGCGCTGAACAACATCGCGCCGCAGGCCGGGCGGCGCCTGGTCATCGTCGTCAACGACAACGGGCGGTCGTACTCGCCGACGATCGGCGGGCTCGCCGACCGGCTCTCCAGCCTGCGCCTGCAGCCGGGCTACGAGCGGATGCTGGAGGCCGGCAAGCGCACGCTCGCCCGCACGCCGCTGGTCGGCGGCCCCGTCTACGCCGCGCTGCACGCGCTCAAGGCGGGCGCCAAGGACGCCCTCGCCCCCCAGGAGCTGTTCGCCGACCTGGGCATCAAGTACATCGGCCCGGTCGACGGGCACGACGTCGAGGCCTGCGAGTCGGCGCTGCGCCGGGCGCGGCACTTCGGCGGCCCGGTGATCGTGCACGCGGTCACCCAGAAGGGCCGCGGCTACGCGCCCGCCGAGAACGACGCGGCCGACCAGATGCACGGACCCTCCGCGTTCGACCCGGTCACGGGCCTGCCCACCGCGCCCCCGTCGGTGGGGTGGACGAGCGTGTTCACCGAGCAGCTGCTCAAGATCGGCGCGCGCCGGCCCGACGTCGTCGCGATCACCGCCGCCATGCTGGGCCCGGTCGGGCTCGAGCAGTTCGCCGAGGCCTTCCCGGAGCGCTGCCTGGACGTCGGCATCGCCGAGCAGCACGCCCTGACCTGCGCGGCCGGTCTCGCCCACGGGGGCATGCACCCGGTGGTCGCGCTCTACTCGACGTTCCTCAACCGGGCCTTCGACCAGCTGCTGATGGACGTGGCGCTGCACCGCGAGGCCGTCACGCTCGTCCTGGACCGGGCCGGCGTCACCGGCAACGACGGACCCTCGCACAACGGCATGTGGGACCTGTCCATCCTCGGTGTCGTCCCCGGCATCCGGGTGGCGGCGCCGCGCGACGCCGGGACGTTGCGCGAGGAGCTCGACGAGGCCGTCGAGGTGTCCGACGGGCCGACCGCGATCCGCTTCCCGAAGGGCACGGTCATCGAGTCGGTGCCGGCGCTGCGGCGCGTCGGCGGCGTCGACGTGCTGGCCGAGGCCGGCGACGGCACCGGGCAGGACGGCGGTGCGCCGCGCGTGCTGCTGGTCGCCGTCGGCGTGTTCGGCCGGACCGCCGTCGCCGTGGCGGCCCGGCTGGCCGCCGAGGGCGTCGCCGTCACCGTCGTCGACCCGCGCTGGGTCCTGCCCGTGCCGGACGCGCTGGTCGAGCTGGCGCACGGACACGGCCTGGTCGTCTCGCTCGCCGACGGCGGCCGGCACGGCGGGTTCGGCTCGGCGCTGGGCGACGCGCTGCGGGCCGCCGAGTGCGACGTGCCGCTGCGCGACATCGCCCTGCCCCAGGAGTTCCTCGACCACGGCAGCCGGGCCGACGTGCTGGCCGCGGCAGGCCTGTCCGAGGAGGCGGTCGCCGCCCGCGTCGGGACCTGGGCGCGGGCGCTGCTGCCGGTGACCGGGCGGGTGCCCTGATGCGGGTGCTGGTCGTCGAGGACGAGGCGACGCTCGCCGACGCGGTCGCCCGCGGGCTGCGTCGGGAAGGGATGGCGGTCGACGTCGCCTACGACGGGGACGCCGGGCACGAGAAGGCCGCCATCACGCGGTACGACGTGATCGTGCTCGACCGCGACCTGCCCGGGATGGGCGGCGACGAGCTGTGCGCCCGGATCGTCTCGTCCGGTGCCGTCACACGCGTGCTCATGCTCACCGCGAGCGGCACGCTGGCGGACAAGGTCGACGGGCTGTCCCGCGGGGCCGACGACTACCTCGCCAAGCCGTTCGACTTCCCCGAGCTGGTCGCGCGCTGCCGTGCGCTGGGGCGGCGCGCCACCCCGGCCGCCCCGCCGACGCTGGTGGCCGGCGACATCGTGCTGGACCCGGCGCGCCGGTCGGTGACCCGAGCCGGGCGTCCCGTCGAGCTGACCCGCAAGGAGCTGGGCGTGCTCGAGGTGCTGATGAGCGCCGCCGGGGCCGTCGTGAGCAGCGAGGAGCTGCTGGAGCGGGTGTGGGACGAGAACGCCGACCCGTTCACGACGACCGTGCGGGTCACCGTCATGACCCTGCGCAAGAAGCTCGGGGGACCCGGCGTGATCGAGACCGTGGTCGGTGCCGGCTACCGGGTCCCCGCGGCGGGCTGACCGGGCCGCCGCGATGCCGGCCGGGGTGCGGGTGGTCGGGGCGGGCCTTCGCCCGCGGCTCACGCTGGTCTGCACCCTGGTCGTCGCGCTGGTGAGCGCTCTGCTGCTGTGGTTGGGCTGGCTGCTCGTCGGGGCCGTCGCCGCGTCGACGCCCGCGCTGCCGCCCGGCACCGCCGTGCGGGTCGGCGACCGCGTGGTCCCGGCCGCGCAGGTCACGGCGGCGCTCGGGACCGCGGCCCGGGAGGCCGTCCTGCGGGCGGGGCTCGTGGCGTTCCCGCTGGTCGTGATCGCGGCCGGGCTCGTTTCCTGGTGGCTCGTCGGGCGGGTGCTCGGCCCGCTGCAGGCCGTCACCGCGACCGCGCGCGGGCTGTCCCCGGACTCGTTGGGCACCCGCACGGGCGTCGCCGGCGCGCGCGGCGAGGTCGCCGAGCTGGTGGCCGGGTTCGACGCGATGCTCGACCGGCTGCAGGCGGCCTTCGACGCCCAGCGCCGCTTCGTCGCCAACGCCAGCCACGAGCTGCGGACGCCACTGGCCGTCCTGCGCACCGAGGTCGACGTCACGCTCGCCGACCCGGCGGCCGACGTCGGGGAGCTGCGGCGGATGGGTGCGGTCGTGCGGGACGCCACCCGCCGCGCCGACGAGCTGGTCGAGGGCCTGCTGCTGCTGGCCCGTACCGAGGGCGGGGCCGAGCTGGCCCCGCGGCGGACCGTCGACCTCGCCGAGCTCGCCGGCTCGGCCGTCGCCGGGGTCCGTCCCGAGGCCACCCGCCGGGCCCTGCGCGTCGAGACGCTGACCGCGCCGGCGCCGGTGTCGGGGGACCCGGTGCTGCTGGAGCGGGTGGCGACGAACCTGCTGGAGAACGCGGTGCGACACAACGTCGACGGCGGGTGGGTGCAGGTCTACACGGGTACCGGGACCCTGCGGGTGTCCTCGAGCGGGCCCGAGATCGCCGCCGAGGGTGTCGAGGAGCTGTTCGAGCCGTTCCGGCGGGGAGCGGTGGAACGCACCGGAACGGCCCGCGGCGCCGGCCTGGGGCTGTCGATCGTGCGGGCGGTGGTGGCGGCGCACGGCGGCGCGGTGACGGGTGAGCCGGTGCCCGGCGGCGGCCTGACGGTGGCGGTGACCCTGCCCCCCGCGTCCCCGTCCCCCTGATGGGGGTCAGGCGCGGGACGCGAGCGCCTGCTCCAGCAGCGGCAGCAGCAGCTCGACCTGCCACTCGCGCGCGCCGCCCTTGCGCAGCGCCGCCGCCACGTCGCCGTCGGCGGGCGGGGCCCAGCACAGCCGCCGCAGCAGGTCGGGCTGCAGGAGGTTCTCCACCGGCACCACCCGTTCCTCGCCGAGCTGGGCCAGCGCCGCCCGGGCGGCGGCGAGGCGGGCCGCTGCGTCCGGGTCGCGGTCGCCCCAGCGCTGGACGGGGGGCGGCCCGTCGTGCGGGGCCGCGGCCCGGGGCAGGTCGGCGGGGTCCAGGCGCGCGGCCGCGTCCAGCGCGCTCCACCAGTAGGCGGTCAGCCTGCGCTGGGACCGGCCCTTGAACACCGGGAGCGCGGCGAGCGCCTGGGCCGACTCCGGTGCGGTCACCGCGGCGTCGACGATCGCGGAGTCGGGGAGGACCCGGCCCGGGGCGATGTCGCGCTCCGCGGCCAGCCGGTCGCGGGCCTCCCACAGCGCCCGCACCGCGCCGAGCGCCCGCGGCTTGCGCACCCGGTGCAGGCCCGACGTCCGCCGCCACGGCTCGGCCCGCGGCGGCGGGGGCGGGGCGGTGCGGACCGCCTCGAACTCCTGCCGGGCCCACTCCGACTTGCCCTGCTCGGCGAGCAGTCCGACCAGCACGTCCCGCAGCGCCACCAGCACCTCGACGTCGAGCGCCGCGTACACCAGCCAGTCCTCGGGCAGCGGGCGCCGGGACCAGTCGGCGGCCCCGTGGCCCTTCTCCAGCGCGAGGCCGAGCAGCTGCTCGACCATCGGCCCGAGCCCGACCCGGGGGAGCCCGGCCAGCCGGCCGGCCAGCTCGGTGTCGAACAGCGAGGTCGGCGCCAGCCCGGTCTCCGCGAGGCAGGGCAGGTCCTGGCTCGCGGCGTGCAGCACCCACTCGGGCCCCGAGAGCGCGGGTGCGAGCGCGGTGAGGTCCGAGCCGAGCGGGATCGGGTCGACCAGCGCCGTGCCGGAGCCGGCACGGCGCAGCTGGACCAGGTAGGCGCGCTGGGAGTAACGGAACCCCGATGCACGCTCGGCGTCGACGGCGATCGGGCCGGATCCTGCGGCAAAGGCCTCGGCGGTGTGCGCGAGTGCGGCGGGATCGGCGACGACCGGGGGGAGCCCGTCGGTGGGCCGGAGCAGCGGTCGAGGTGGGGTGGGCTCGTCGGTCAGCGGATGACCCCGGCCCGCATGGCCAGCGCGACCATCTGCGCGCGGTCACCGGTGCCGAGCTTGCGTCCGATCCGGGACAGGTGGCTCTTCACGGTGAGCGCGGACAGGCTCAGGGCCTCGCCGATCTCCTTGTTGGACTGCCCGTCCGCGACCAGCTGCAGCACCTCGACCTCCCGCGCCGACAGCTCGCGCGGCGTGTTGTCGGTGCCCGGCACGCGCGTGCCGGTGGCCAGCAGCGGCGCCACGGTCGGGTCGGCGTAGACGCCGCCGTCCAGCACCCGCTTGACCCCGTCGGTGACGATGGCCGCCGACGCCGACTTCAACAGGTACGCCTGCGCGCCGGCCTGGAACGCCGAACGGACGGCGTACGGGTCGTCGGAGGACGCCAGCACGACGAGCCGGTTCCAGCCCAGCCCGCGCAGCTCGGTCACCAGGTCCAGGCCACTGCCGTCGGGCAGGCCCAGGTCCAGGATCGCGAGGTCGCACGGCCCGTTGGCGTGGGCCCGCGCGCGGGCCTCTGCGACGGAAGCCGCCTCGTACACCGTGCCAGCGCCCATCGAGCGCAGGCGGGCCGCGATGGCCTCGCGCAGGAGCGGATGGTCGTCGACCACCAGTACCGAGAACAGCTCCTCGCGTGGATGCGGAACCATGGCCGGCGACAGCACGTGTTGATGCGGCGTCGGTCCCGCCGCACCCCGCACGGGTGTCCCTTGGCCTACTACGGCCACCTCACTACCTCCCTGGATTCGGTCGTTGCCCCCGACCAGCACCAGTTCCCCGGCCGAACACAGCGTTGTCGACCACAGCGTCGTCGAGCAGTGACCGCCCCGGGAAGGTGTCGAGGAGGAAGCCTAGACCCCCGAGCGGCCTAACGTCGTGTATCCAGTCGAAGTTGGTCGGGTGAAAGTTACAGCAATGTCTAGCTCGAACCACTCTTCCGGGTGAATCGATGATCACTGAATGCACGGTTACCGCAGGTGAGCGGGGTGATCACGGAGTCTTGCGGAGCAAGGCGACTGCTCCGACCGGCGGTAGCCCGGCCGCCGAGGCGACCAGCTCGCAGAAGGCGTCGGCGTGGCGCCGAAGGTCGTTACCGGGAGTCCAGGACGCGCGCAGCTCGACGTCGTCCTCGCGGCCGGAGGAGCCGGGGTCGACGCGGTTGCCGAAGCGGACCGAGGACGTCTGGGTGACCGTGCCACCCAGCGCGGAGTAGACGGCGTCGTGGGCGTCAAGGGCCTCGGTCAGCCACGACCAGCCCACGCCGGCCAGCATGTCGTCGCCCAGCTGCCCGGGCTCCAGCCGGGCCTGCACGAAGCAGACGAGCCGGAAGATCCCCTGCCAGCCCTCCGGCTGCGCCGGATCGTGCAGCAGGATGAGCCGTCCGGACGTGTCCGGCTCGTCCAGGTCGTCGGTCGCCGGTCGCCCGGCGTCGGCCTCGACGTGCACCGCCCAGCTCCACGGCGCGAGCCGGGGAGGGGCGTCGAGCGGGGTGACGAACAGGTCGGGCCGGGGCCGCATCGCGCTGATCTCCGCCACCGCTCTGGCGAACTCGGGAGGGGCGGCACGGGCCTCGGACACGAGCGGGGACTGTAGGTCGCGGGGCAGGTGCCGTGGCTCAGGCGCGCCGGGAGGGGCCCTGACGGGTGGGGTGCGGCAGGGCCCCGGCGGGTGGCGGCGGCTCCGGTGGCGTCCGGTCCTCGCGTCCGCCGCCTGCGTGCGACGATGACGCCGTCATGCAACCTAGCCCCGTGCCACCCAGTGTCGTCTCGCCCAGTGCCGTCTCGCCCAGCGCCGTACCACCGGGCGCCGCCCCGCGTCGTGACCTGGCCGCCACCGCGCCGTTCCTGGTCGCGGCCGGGGGCGGGCGTCCCGCCCACGTACCGGTGTGGTTCATGCGCCAGGCCGGCCGCTCGCTGCCCGAGTACCGGGCCCTGCGCACCGGCACCAGCATGCTCGAGGCGTGCCTGACGCCCGATCTGACGTGCGAGATCACCCTGCAGCCCGTGCGCAGGCACGGGGTCGACGCCGCGATCCTGTTCTCCGACATCGTGGTGCCGCTGCGCGCGGCCGGCATCGGCGTCGAGATCGTGGCGGGCACGGGGCCCGTGCTCGCCCGGCCCGTCCGGACCGCCGCCGACGTCGCGGCCCTCCCGGACCTGGACGCCGAACAGGTCGCCCCGGTCACGGCGGCGATCGGGCTGCTGCTGGCCGAGCTCGGCGAGACGCCCCTCATCGGGTTCGCCGGCGCGCCCTTCACCCTGGCCTCCTATCTCGTCGAGGGCGGCCCCAGCCGCCACCACGAGCGGACCAAGGCGCTCATGCACGCCGAGCCGCAGCTCTGGGACGCGCTCATGGGCCGGCTCGCCGCTATCACGGCGACGTTCCTGCGGGCGCAGGTGGCGGCGGGCGTCGACGCCGTCCAGCTGTTCGACTCGTGGGCGGGCGCGCTGTCCGAGCGCGACTACCGCCGCTTCGTCCTGCCCCATTCGCGGGCCGTGCTGGCCGCCGTGGACGGCGTCCCGCGCATCCACTTCGGCGTCGGCACGGGGGAGCTGCTCCCCGCGCTGGCGGAGGCCGGGTGCGGACGTCGTTGGCGTCGACTGGCGGGTGCCGCTGGACGTCGCCGCGCGCCGCACCGGAACCGCGGTGCAGGGCAACCTCGACCCCGCGCTGCTCTTCGCCGGCCCGGACGCGGTCGAGGCGGAGACCCGCCGCATCGTCGAGGAGGGCCGCCGGGCGCCCGGGCACGTGTTCAACCTGGGCCACGGGGTGCTCCCCGACACCGACCCCGACGCGCTGACGCGGCTCGTCGAGCTGGTCCACGGGCTGCCGGTATGACCGCGCCGGCCACCATCACGACCCCCGTTCCCGGTGCGCGCCCGGTCGAGGGGGACTCGGCATGAGCACCCCGCGGGTGGCGGTCGTCGGGGCCGGGATCTCGGGGCTGGCGGCCGCCCACCGGCTCCGCACGCTCCTCGGGCCGGATGCGGTGATCACCGTGCTGGAGCAGCGCGACCGCGTCGGCGGCGTGCTGCGCACGGTCGACCTCGCCGGGATGCCGTTCGACGTCGGCGCAGAGGCCTTCCTGGCCCGCCGGCCCGAGGTGCCCGCGCTGCTGGCCGAGCTGGGCGTGACCGACGTCGTGCACCCGGGCCGGGCGGCGCCGACCGTGCGGGCCGGCGGGCGCACGGTGCCGCTGCCCTCCGGGACGCTGATGGGCGTCCCGACCGCCGAGGCGCGCCTGTCGGGTGTGCTCAGCCCGGCCGGCCTCGCGGTGGCCGCCGCCGAGCCGGACGTGGCGCTGGCCTGGCCGCCCGGCACCGACGTGGCGCTGGGTCCGCTCCTGCGCGCGCGGTTCGGCCCGGAGCTGGTCGACCGGCTGGCCGACCCGCTGCTGGGCGGCGTCTACGCCGGCCGGGTCGACGCGCTCGGCCTGCGCGCGACGGTCCCGACGCTCGCGGCGGCCCTGGACGCGGGCGCGGCGTCGCTGACGGCCGCCGCGGACGCCGCCCTGCACGGCGCCGCCGCGGGTCCGGCCGCCGGTGCCCCGCCCGGTCCGGTGTTCGGCGCCGTCGCGGGCGGTTACCGCGTGCTGCTGCGCGCCCTCGCCGACGCCGCCCGGGCCGACGTGCGCCTGCGCACCACCGTGCGGGCGGTGGAGCGGACGGTCGAGGGCTGGTTGCTCGTGTGCGGCCCGACGACGGCGCCCGAGGCGTTCGAGGTGGACGCCGTCGTGCTCGCCGTGCCGGCCCCCGCAGTCGCGAAGCTGCTCGCGCCGCTCGCGTCGGCGGCGGCCTCTGCGGCCGCGGAGATCGAGCTGGCCTCGTCGGTCGTGGTCGCCGCCGCGTTCCGGGCCGAGGACGTCCCCGCTCCGGCGGCGTCGGGCGTGCTGGTCGGGACGGGGGAGCCGCTGTCGGTGAAGGCCGTCACGTACTCCAGCACCAAGTGGGCCCACCTGGGCGCCGACGGGCTGGTGCGGCTGCGCGCCTCGCTCGGCCGCTTCGGCGAGGCGCAGACCCTGCAGTGCGACGACGCCGAGCTGCTCGCCAGGGCTCGGGCCGACCTGGTCGAGCTGGCCGGGATCACGGTCGCGCCCGTCGCCGCGCACGTCCAGCGGTGGGGCGGCGGGCTGCCGCAGTACGGCGTCGGGCACGGCCAGCGGGTGGCGGCGCTGCTGGACGGGCTACCCGCCGGGATCGCCGTGGCCGGTGCGGCGCTGCGCGGCGTCGGCGTGCCCGCGTGCGTCGCCACCGGCCGGTCCGCGGCCGAACGGCTGGCCGCGCGCTGGGCCACCGCGGCCGCCGGTGACGGCGCACGGCCGGGGCCGGCCCGCGGCTAGGATCGGGGCATGGCCCGCCTCGACTACGCCGAGCTGAACAGCACGATCCGCTACACGATGTGGTCGGTGTTCGCGGTCCGTCCCGGCGATCTCGGCGACGAGCGGGCATCGGCCGCCGCCCAGCTCACCGAGTTCCTCGACGCGCTGGAAGGCAAGGGCGTCACCGTCCGCGGCGTGTACGACCTGGCCGGGACCCGCCACGACGCCGACTTCATGATCTGGTGGCACGCACCCGACCTGGAGTCCCTGCAGGCCGCGTACGCCGCCTTCCGGCGCACGACGGCGCTGGGCCGCGCCAGCACGCCGGTCTGGAGCCAGGTCGGGCTCCACCGCCCGGCCGAGTTCAACAAGAGCCACGTGCCGGCCTTCCTGGCGGGTGAGCCCGCGCGTGGCTACCTGTGCGTCTACCCGTTCGTCCGTTCCTACGACTGGTACCTGCTGCCCGACGACGAGCGGCGCACGATCCTGGCCGAGCACGGCAAGGCCGCCCGCGGCTACCCGGACGTGCGGGCGAACACCGTGTCCGCGTTCGCGCTCGGCGACTACGAGTGGCTGCTCGCGTTCGAGGCCGACGAGCTGCACCGGATCGTCGACCTCATGCGGGACCTGCGGGCGACGCAGGCGCGCCGGCACGTGCGCGTCGAGATCCCGTTCTACACCGGGCCGCGGGTGGCGCCGGGCGACCTGGTCGCCGGCCTGCCCTGACGCGACCGCCACCGCTGAACCCACGACAGCCATATGGACACATATGGCTGTCTGAAGACCTCGCCCGGCAGCCATATGTGTCCATATGGCGGTGGGTGCGTGGGTGGGGTGGGTGGCGGCGGCGGCGGCGGGAGCGTCAGCCCTCGTCGGGCTCCAGGCGCAGCGAGACCGAGTTGATGCAGTAGCGCAGGTCCGTCGGCGTGTCGTAGCCCTCGCCCGCGAACACGTGCCCGAGGTGGCTGTGGCAGTTCGCGCACAGCACCTCGGTGCGGCTCATGCCCAGCGACCGGTCGGTGCGCTCGATCACGGCGTCGCCCGCGAGCGGCGTGAAGAACGACGGCCAGCCGCAGTGCGAGTCGAACTTCGTGTCGCTGCGGAACAGCTCCGCGCCGCAGGCCCGGCAGGAGTAGACGCCCTGGGTCTTCGTGTCGGTGTACTCGCCGACGAACGGCGCCTCCGTACCGGCCTGGCGCAGCACGCGGTACTCGGCGGGCGTCAGCTGGGCGCGCCACTCGGCGTCGCTCTTCGTGACCTTCGCGGGCGTGTCGGTGACGGGGTCCATGTGTCCCACGCTACGACCCATCAGCGCGCGGAGTCCTTTCAGAACCATGTCGTGAGGACGACCGCGAGACACTGGACGACCAGGTAGGCCACGACCGCGAGCAGCGCCACCACCACCGCGACCGCCGCCCAGTAGCGCTCGCCCTGCGCGCGGTTGGCCGCGTCGGCGAACGAGCCGACGTCGTCGAGGTAGCCCTCGACGGTGAAGGCCGGGTGGCGGCGGTGCATCCGGGACAGGTGCGCCGCGAACGCCTGGACCTCCGGGTCGTCGCGGTCGAGCCCGATCAGCTCGTCGTCCACGGGGTCGTGCCGGGTCGCTGCGGTCCGGGTCGCTGCGGTCCGGGTCGGAGCGATCCGGCATGGGCACCACCGTAGCCGGTAGCGTGCCGCCCGTGGCGACGAAGGCGGCCGAGACGATCACCGTGCCCGGCCCGGACGGTCCCCGGGAGGTCCGGCTGACCAGCCCGGACAAGATCTACTTTCCGGAGCCGGGCATCACCAAGCGCGAGGTCTTCTCCTACTACCGGGCGGTCGTCGACCCGCTGCTGTCCGTCCTGCGCGAGCGCCCGACCAACCTCAAGCGCTACCCCGACGGCGTCACCGGCGAGCCGTTCTACTCCAAGCGGCTGCCCAAGGGCGCGCCGCCGTACACGCAGACCGCGCGCGTCACGTTCCCCAGCGGGCGCACCGCCGACGCGTTCTGCCCCACCGAGCCCGCCGTCCTGCTGTGGGCGGCCAACATGGGCACCTTCGACTTCCATCCCTGGCCGGTCCGCCGCGCCGACCCGGACCGGCCCGACGAGCTGCGCATCGACCTGGACCCGCAGCCGGGGACGGACTTCGCCGACGCCGCCGCCGTGGCGGTGGTGCTGCGCGAGGTCCTCGACGAGGCCGACCTCGTCGGCTGGCCCAAGACGTCGGGGGGCCGGGGTGTCCACGTGTTCTGCCGCATCCGTGCCGAGTGGGACTTCGTCGACGTCCGGCACGCCGTGATCGCCATCGCCCGGCGCGTCGCCGAGCGACTGCCCGACCGCGCGACCGTCGACTGGTGGAAGGAGGAGCGGGGTGAGCGGGTGTTCCTCGACTACAACCAGGCGGCCCGCGACCGGACGGTCGCGTCAGCGTGGTCCGTGCGCGGCCGGCCCCGCGCGACCGTCTCCATGCCGCTGACCTGGGACCAGCTGCCCGACGTCGAACCGGAGGACTTCGACGTCCGCACGGTTCCGGCGCTCTACGCCGACCGCGGCGACCCGCACGCGGCGATGGACGCGCACGCGGGCGGGCTGGAGACGGCGCTGGAGTGGTACGCCGCCGATCCCCGCGGCGACCTGCCCTACCCTCCCGAGTACCCCAAGATGCCCGGCGAGCCGATGCGGGTGCAGCCGAGCCGGGCCCGGCACCCGGACGGCGCGGCCGGGGACTGACCGTCGCCGGCCGCGCCGTGCGACGCCCCCCGCCGACCCCTCTCCTCGGCGGGTGCACGCCGCATGCCGCTTTCGGGAGCGGTGTCCGGCCCGGTTCGGCTTTCGGAGCCGCGTGTCCGAATCGTGACCCCTGATGGAGGAGATGGGCATGGCCGATCCGGCGGACCTGGCGATCGTCGGCGCCGGCCCGGCCGGGTCCGCGGCCGCGCTGCGGTACCTGCAGCTGCGCCCCCACGCGCGGGTGGTCCTGCTGGACGCGGCCGCGTTCCCCCGGGACAAGACCTGTGGTGACGGGGTCGCCGCGCAGGTCTTCGACCTCCTGGCCGCGCTCGGCGTCCCCGACCTGCGCCCGCTCGGACCGGCCGTGCCCGGGCTGCGCCTGACCAGCCCGGGCGGGCGGGTGGTCGCCAGGACCTGCGCGCGGCCGAACCATCCGATCCCGCGACGGACGTTCGACGCGCGGCTGGTCGAGGCGGCCGTCGCCAGCGGCGCGACGCTGCTGCGCAGGCGCGTGCGGTCGCTGCGGGTGCTGGCGGACCGGGTCGTGCTCGACGGGGAGCTCGCCGCCCGCGTCGTCGTCGGCGCCGACGGGGCGAACTCGACCGTCCGCCGGCTGACCGGCGCGCCGCGGACGCCGGACCGGGCCGTGGCCGTCGCCGTGCGCGGCTACACCCCGGTCCTGAAGCGCCCCGACGAGCTGGTCATCGCGTTCGCGCGCGACCGGCACCCGGCGTACGCGTGGGCGTTCCCGCTCGCCGACGGCAGCGCCAACGTCGGGTACGGCGTGTTCGACCGGCGCGGCGCGGGGTCGCGGCGCCAGCTGCTGGCCGCGTGCGCCGATCTCCTGCCCGGCCAGGAGCCCGAGCCGGCGACGGTCCGCGGGCACCACCTGCCGCTCTCGACCGGACCGCGCCACCACCCCGACGGGCGGGTGCTGCTCGCGGGGGACGCCGCCGCGCTCGTCAACCCGCTGACGGGGGAGGGGATCTACGACGCCGTGGCCTCGGGGGCGCTGGCCGGACAGGCGGCGCTGCGCGGCCCGGACGCCGGTCGGACCCACCGGGAGGCGATGCGGCGGACCTTCGGCCGGCATCGCGCGCACCTGGCCGTGCTGGCCCGGCTCCTGCCGCACACGCCGTTCCTCGACGCGGCCGTCGACGCCGCGGCCCGGGACGGCACCGTCTTCGACGCCGCCGTCGAGCTCGGCCTGGCCGGGGGCGCGGCGAACCGCCACGCGTTGCGCCGCGTGGCGCAGTGCTACATCACTCACCGTGTCCGGGGGGTGGGCGAGCCGGACGACTCACCCAGCGCCGCGTGACTCATGTCACATCAGGCCCCGGACGGACCAGGACGCCGTGACGGAACCGGCAACGGCTCGTTGAGCCGTTCGAGTCCGGCCGACGACGGCCGGTGCGACGGTGGAGCGGCGATGCGCGAAGAGCCTTCCGGTGCGGGTCAGCGGCTGCCTGCGGCCGCGGACCACCGCACCCCCGGACCCGATGACACCTACCTCATGGCGGCGGTCGACCGGCCCGGCACCGGCGAGGGCGCCCGGTCCACCGCTCCCGGGAACGCGGGCGCCCCGCCGCAGCTCGCCACTGCCGTCCTGGACGCCCACCGCCGTCGCCGGCTCGCCGCCCAGGCGGCGGCCGACCGCGCGGAGGCGCTGGCGTCGGACGCCGCGGTCCGGGCGTCGGCGGCGATCGCCGCCGCGGCACAAGCGGCCGCTGCGGCCGACGCGGCGGCGGAGCTGGCGGCGCGGGCCGCCGCCGACGCCGTCGCGGTCGGCGCTGCCGAGTCGGCGCTCGCCTCGCGCCTCCCCGCCCTCGGTGGATTGCGGCCGGGTGCGGCGCCGACCGGTGTCGGTGTGCCTGCTGCTGTGGCGCCGGGTGCGGCGCTGCCGGGTGCGGCGCCGACCGGTGTTGACGTGCCTACTGCTGTGGCGCCGGGTGGGGCGCGGCCGGGTGCGGGTGTGCCTGCTGCTGTGGCGCCGGGTGGTGCGCTGCCGGGCGGGGCGGTGGCCGGTGCGGCCGTACCTGGCGGGGAGTTGCCCGAGGAGCCCGGTGGCCGGCACGCCAAGCGGCCGGCCGACCTGCCGGCCGACCCTGTCGCCGCCCGGGTGTTCGCGACCGGCCCGGCCGTGGCCGGCGCCGGGCCGCGGGACCGGGCCGGCGCCGGTGGCGCGGCGGTCGGTCCGGCGCCGGCCGGGGCGGTGGGTCCGGCCCCCCGCCCCCACGTCCCGGCACCGGCTCCCGCCGGCGCGGCGGACGGCCGCGGAGCACCCCCGGTGGACTGCGCCACGGAGCTGATCCCGATCGGCGACCTCGACGCGCCGCAGCCGGACGCCGGCGCCGAGGAGCCGGCGTCCGCGCCGGTCCCCGTTCCCACCCACGTGGCGGCCCAGGACCCCGAGACCGCGGTCATCCCGGTCGCGGACGGGGTCACGTCGGGGGATCCCGCCGGCGGTGCCGCCGCTCCGGCCGGCGATCCCGCGGTCGATCCCTCCGGCTGTCCCGCCGGCCACCGGGGGGGCGCCGGCCACCGCGCCGCCCGCCGTGGCAGGTCGGGGTCGCGGCTGCGGTCCCGGCTCGGCCGCCTGCTGGGCCGGCCCCGGCGGATCGGAGCCGCGGTGGCCGCCGTGGTCGCGGTCGGCGCGCTGACCCACGTCCTCGCGACCGGCCCCGGCGACGCGAGCGCGGCGACCGCCGACAGCGGACCACCGACAGCGCGACCACCGACAGCGCGACCACCGACAGCGCGACCACCGACAGCGCGACCACCGACAGCGCCACCGCCGGTGCCGCTCCGGCCACCCGGCCCGACCCCCCGCAGGTCGACCCGGCCGGGCCCCGGGCCGTCGCCTTCGTGGCGGCGATGCGCCGCGACGGCCTCCCGACCAGCACGTCGGGGCTCATCGAGACCCAGGCCGCCGCGGTCATCTGCACCCAGCTGGCGTCCGGCACCGACGTCGCGAGCCTGACCCGGGCCGTCCCGGCGATGCTGCCGACCGTGACGGCCGACGAGGCGGGCACCGTCGTCGCGGCGGCGCGCAAGACCTACTGCTGACGCCGGTGCCCGGCTGGCCCGGCGGCGTCCCGGGGGGCCGTCCGCGCGGCGCCGCCGGCACCGCGGAGCGCGGGGCCCGCTGCCGACCGCGCGCCGGGGCCCGGCGCGTCACGGCGGGCACGTCAGGTCCGCCGGGGGCGTCGTGCCGTCGAGCAGGAACGTGTCGACCGGGGCGGTGACGCAGGCCGTCCGGAGGTAGGCCCCCGTCCCGGCCCCCTGCCACGCCACGTACACCGCGGACGGGAACGCGCTCGCCGCGTCGCGCGCGCCCTGCTGCGGCCCGTTCGGGTCGGCCGCCGTCCCGACGACGAGGAGGGCAGGCAGCCCCGGCGGCACGGCCGCCGGCGGCGCCGCGCCGCCCGTCGGCCACGGTGCGCACGCCACCAGGCCGAGCGCGGCGGCGCCGCCGAACAGCGGGTACCGCTCACCCCAGCGGCCGGCGAGGTCGGTGATCTCGGGCGGCGACATCCGGCGGTCCACGTCGTTGCACCGCGCGGCGAGGACGGCGTCGAACGTTCCGTGGGCACCCGTGACCGGTTCGAGCCGGTCGAGCAGCGGCCCGCCGTCGCCCCGTCCGGCCGCGGCGAGCGCCGCGGCCAGCGCCGGCCAGCCCGTCGGCTCGCCCAGCCCGACTCCCGTCGCGAGCAGCAGCTCACCCGCCGTCAGGATGCGGCCGTCGGCCGTCGTGAGCGGTCGGACGCGCAGGCCGGCCAGCAGCCTGGCCACGGCGGCCCGGGGATCGGCGCCCAGCGGGCAGCCCGCCCGGCTCGTGCAGTCCAGCGCGAACGCGTCGAAGGCCGCCTCCGTCGCGCCGGCCCGGCCCTCGGACCGGTCGGGCTCGTCGCCGCCCGGCGCGGACGGCCCGTCGAGCACGACCCTGCCGACGGACCCCGGATCGGACCTGGCCCAGTCGGCGAGAGCGTCGGCGCCGTCGCCGGTGCCGACCGCGGACAGCCGTTCCACGCCCAGCGCGCGTCGCAGCCGCTCGACGTCGTCGGCGGTGGCGGCCGCGGAGTAGGCACCGAGCTCGCCGTCCTGGGTCAGGTTGCAGTCCTGCACCAGCAACCGGGCCTGCTCGAGCAGGGTCGTGGCGTCGAACCCCTGCGGGTCGGCGGCCAGCAGCGCGGCGCGACCATCGCCGGACGCGCAGCTGAGCGGGTCGTTCCCGGTGCCGCGCCGGTCGATGCCCACCAGCGTGTACCGCGCCAGCACCGCGGCCGGCACCTGCTGGACGAGCCGCGCGGCGTGCTGCGCGGTGGGGTCGAGCGCCGTGTCGCCGACGACCAGCAGCGGCGGGCGGCGGGCGAGCGGGACGGGTGCGGCGCCGTCGACGAGACCCGTCCGCAGGACGTCCAGCGTGAGCGTCCCGGAAGCCGGGCTGGGCCGGCTCGTCCGGCACGGTGAGCTCGGCGCACTCGGCTCGCAGTGCCCGCCCGGGCGGGGCCGGCGGCAGGCTCGCGAACGTCGCCGCGGTGCAGTCGGTGAACGGGATCGCGGCGTTCTGGCCGTCGGGGCGTGGAGCGCCGCTGGGGGGCGGTGTCGGCGCGGCCGGGACGGCCCGCATCTCCGCGCCGCGCACAGCGACCGGCGGGCGCGTCGACGGCCCGACCGCACAGCCCGTCGCCGCGGCGAGCAGCACCAGCATCGTGGCGACGAGCCGCCGCGGAGCGCGCGCCACACAACCTCCCCTCGCCGTCAGGGCAGCGTGCCGCACGGGCGGTGAGACCGCGGTGAGCGCGGCGGCGTGCCGCTCAGGCGACCCGCGGATGGCGCTGCGGCCGGTCCAGCTCGAGGCGGACGGCCACGGGGAGCGCCGTCAGTCCGAGCGCGGACCGGACGGTGGCGAGCACGTCGTCGTGCAGCCCGTGCAGGACGGCCCGGACGTCCGCGTCGTCGGCCAGCCACAGGGTGACGCGCAGCGCGGGCGCCGCCTCGCTGCCCACCAGGCGGGCCCTGGCCCGCCCGACCCCGGGCAGGCCCGCTGCCGTCGTGGCCACCGCGTCGGCCGCCGCGGCGGCGCCGATCACGATGGACGTTCCCGGGGTGGACTCCAGGCGCAGGTCGGGCCGGGTCTCCGGGCGGACGGAGCGCGCCGCCCAGGCCAGCCCGAGCAGCGCCAGCGCGACGCCGCCCGCGATGGCCACGACCCGCCACAGGAGCGGCTGGGCACGCAGCGCGTCGACGACGACGGGATCGAGCAGTGGCCGCTCGGCGCGACCGGCTCCGAACACCCCGGCGGCCACCAGCGCGACGAGCACCCCCACCGCGGCCAGCACGGTCCCGAGGAGCACGAGCAGCCCGCGGTCGCCGGCCGCCGAGCGCGCGACGGCCGACCGCGACCGGCGCCGGACGGCCGCCGGGACCGCCGGCCTCCGCGGCTCGGCGGTCTCGGTGCTCGGACGCCCCCGCTCCAGCGGCTCGGGGCCGAAGAGCTCGGGGCCGAAGGGCTCGGCGCCGAAGGGCTCGACGTCGAAGGGCTCGGCCTCGAAGGGCTCGGGGTCCCGCGGTGCGGGGTCCTGCGGTTCGGGGCTCATCGCGGGTCCTCCCGCTCGTTCACCGATACGGCGACCCGGGGCCTGCGCGCCAGCGGGAGCTCGTCGAGCAGCTGCCCCACGCGGTCGACGACGGACTCGCGCAGGCCGGTGGCGTCGTCCCAGGCGGTCGCGGTGACCGCGACCCGGCGCGCCGACGCCGTCACCGCAGCCGCCGCGATGTCGTCGTCGGCCCGCACCCGCGTTCCGACCAGGCGGGCGAGCACGCGCGGCGCGGTCGTCACGGTCATGTCCTCTCCGGGGGCCACCAGCCGGATGTCGGACCGGCGGGCGAACAGCCCGACCAGCACCAGCACCAGCCCGGCCACGGAGACCCCGACGGCGACGGCGAGCACCGGCGGCGTGGCCCAGGTCGTGGCCCGCAACGCCTCCTGCCACTGCGGCCAGGGCACGACGACGCCGGTCGTGGCCGGGGTGCGGACCCACGCCACGACGACCTCGATCACCACCAGTACCCCGCAGGCGGCGAGCGCGAGCCCGAACAGCGGAGCGAGGACGCGCAGCAGGACGCGCATGGGGTTCCCTTCTCTCGCGTCGTCAGCGCAACCTGGGCGCGGCCGGCGTGCCGCGCAGCCCGGCCACGGTCACGTCGAGCGCCCGCACGCGGTACCCCGCGATCGTCGCCAGCTCCGCCGCGACCCGCGCCCGGACGGCCTCGACGACCTCCCGCACCGGCGCCGGGTACTGCAACGTCAGCTCCAGGCGCACGTCGACCGGCGTGAGGTCGTCCCGCGCGCCGGGCACCGCGGAGCCGACGGCGACCCGCGCCGTCGCCCCCGTCTCCCCGACGTCGATGCCGGCGAGCCTGCGCTCGCCCCGCAGCGTGCCCGGCGTCCCGTCCGCGGCGTACTCGGCGATCTTGCGCAGGACCGCGGGGTCGATCTCCAGCCGGCCCCGCTCCGCGGGGTCGGCGAGCGGTCCCCTCACCGGTCCCGGCCGCGTCCGAGCAGCCCGGTCAGGTCGAGGGTGCCGTCGAGGGCCATGCCGATGAGCATGCCGATGATGCCGACGACGAGCGTGATGAGGAAGACCCCGAACCCGCCGGTCGCGCCGGCGAGGCCGAGGATCAGACCCGCCAGTAGGCCGGTGCGGGTGGCGTTCATGGACGTTCTCCTTGTGGCACGGAAGGCGGCACTTGTGGCACGGAAGGCGGCACAGAGAGGCGGTGCAGCGGGCGCGGTCGGCGGCACGGCGGGGTCACCGCACGCGCCGGCGACGATGCCACCGTGCCGTGCGGACGAGGGCCACCGCCACGCGCAGCGGGGCGGGCAGCGGCGAGACGAACACGATCGGGGCGTCCCACCGCGGGTCGGCGGCCGGCTCGCCGGCCGCCTCCGCGGCCCGGAACCGGGCGAGCCCCGCGACGAACTCCGCCGGGTCGCCGCCGCGGTCCGGATGGTGCTCCCGGACGAACGCCCGGAACGCCGCCCGGTCGGTGGCCGCCCGGTCGGCGGCGCCGGTCCCGGGCCGGTCGCCGGCGCCGGGCGTCACGGGGTCACGTCCCCGACCGTCACGTCGACGGCCTGCGCCGCGCCGGTCGCGGCGCCGCACACGGACCGCACGATGGTGCGCAGCTCGGCCACGACCGCCGGGATCGGCCGCCGCAGCCGCAGCACGACACCGAGCTCCACGGGGTCGGCGGGCCCGCCGATACGCACCCCGACGAGCCGGCGGCCCGGCAGCCACGTCGCGACGGCGCCGTAGCCGCCCGGGTGCAGCGCCACCACGTCGGGGTGTCGCAGCACGGCCGTCGCGACCAGCGGCGCGAGGGTCTCCGGCGCGGCGGTCGGCGGTGGCGGGACGGGCACGGTGGGCTCCTGGGGGCGTGGCGCGGGGGTGCGGTCAGGCGCCGGTCACTCGACCCGGGCCGGGGCCGGGGCCGGGGCCGCGGGCTGCTCGGTCTCGAGCTCGGGCAGGTGGATGTCGTTGACCGCGATGTTGACCTCGATCACCTCCAGGCCGGTCATGCGCTCGACGGCCGTGATGACGTTGCGGCGGACCGCCCGCGCCAGGTCCACGATGGACGCGCCGTACTCGACGACGATGTCGAGATCCACCGCCGCTTGCTTCTCGCCGACCTCGACCTGCACGCCCGCGATGTTCGTCGCGCCCGTGCCGCCGCCGGGGATGCGCTCGCGGATCGCGCCGAAGGCGCGGGACACGCCGCCGCCCATCGCGTACACGCCGGCGATCTCGCGCGCCGCGATTCCCGCGATCTTCTGGACGACGGACGCGGCGATGGTCGTCTTGCCCTGGGTGGTGTCGTCCGCGAGCCGCGACGGTGACCCGGTGGTCGTGGTCGGGCTCGCGACGGTCGGCGTGGCGGTGGCCGCGGTGGCCGCGGTGCTCCCCGGGGTCGTCATGGCTGCTCCTTCTCGTCAGGCTCTCGATGCTTCCGTCCGTAGGACGTCGTCGGGCGCGCGGGCCTCACGCGTGATCACCCGATCGGGCGTAGCGCAGGAAGAGGGCTCCATCCTCGTGCAGCGCTGCGACCAGCGACAACGGCCGCGGATCCGCGTCGCCCGGGCCGCGTGCGATGCGACCGGCGTCACCCCCGGCCGCCAGCGGAGCCAGCGTCAGGCACAGCTCGTCGACCGCGTCGTGCGCGATCAGCGCGCCGTGCAGCGCCGGGCCGCCCTCGCACAGCACCCGGTACAGGCCCCGGCGGCCCAGCTCGACCAGCAGGGCCGGCGGCTCGAGCGACTCCAGCACGGCGACGTCGGCGCCGGCCGCCGCCAGCGCCGCCCGCCGGTCCGCGGGTGCGGCCGCCGTCGTCAGCACGATCGGCGGGGTCGTGGTGTCGGTGAGCAGGCGCGAGGCCGGGTCGATGCCCGCCGAGCCCGTGACGACCGCGACGGGCGGCGGAGCGGGCCGCCCGCGGGTCGGCCGCCGGGCCCCGCCGTAGTCCTCCGCGCGGACCGTGCCCGCGCCGACCAGGATCACGTCCGCGAGCTGCCGCAGCGTCCCGAACACCCGCCGGTCCGCGGCCGAGCCGAGCGCGCCGGAGCGGCCGCCGACGCTGACGGCGCCGTCCGCGCTGCTGACGAAGTTGACCCGGACGTAGGGCGTCGCGAGGTCGGGCGGGTAGGCGTAGTGGGTGGCCAGGTCCGGCCCGGGACCGGGTGCGGGCAGCAGCGTGATCACGCGGGCATCCCAGCACGTCGCGAGCGGGGTCCGCGACCGGTGCGGCGCATGGCAGGATGCCCCCCGACGTCGAGGTGAGGGGCAGGCAGTGGACGAGCGCGTCGTCGACCACGAGGGACCCTGGACCGAGGACGCCTACCTCGCGCTCGACCCCTGCCGTGGACGCGTCGAGCTCGTCGACGGCACCCTCATCGTCGGGCCGGGCCCGACCCCGGACCGGGAAGAGGCCGTCGAGCGGGTGCGCGCCGCGGTGGCCGAGCGGCTGCCCGACGGCCTGCGCGTGGTGGGCCCGGCGCGGCTGCGCCTTGGCCCGGACTGCGTGCTCGTGCCCGACCTGGTGGTGACGCGCGAGCCCGCCGACGACGGGGGAGCGGGGCCCGGGGTCCTCGACGGCGCCGACGCGCTGATGGTCGTCGAGGTCGTCGGGCGCGAGCACGGAGCCACGCACCGGCTCTTCAAGCCGCAGGTCTACGCCCGCGGCGCCATCCCGTACTCGGTGCTCGTCGACCACGACGGGTCCGTCGGCCACGCCGACATGATCATCAGCGGGCGCTACCACGAGTACGCGCGCGCGGCCGGTGGCCGCCTGGCGCTTGAGGAGCCGTTCCCGCTGGACATCCCGCTCGACGCGGCGGCCTCGACGCCCGGGTGACGTCAGCGGCAGCCACCGTCCGTCCGCATCAGCCGGCCCGGTCCTCACCCCACGAGCGTCCGGCCGATGATCTCCTTCATGATCTCGTTGGTCCCGCCGTAGATCGACTGGACCCGCGAGTCGAGGAACGCCCTGGCGATCGGGTACTCCAGCATGTAGCCGTAGCCGCCGTGCAGCTGCACGCACCGGTCGACGACCCGCTTCTGCACGTCGGTTGCCCACCACTTGGCCTTCGCCGCGTCGGCGGCCGACAGCTCGCGCTCGACGTGCTCGCGCAGGCAGCGGTCGACGAACGTCCGGGTCACGTCCACCTCGGTGGCCATCTCCGCCAGCTCGAAGCGGGTGTTCTGGAACGTCGCGACCGGCCGGCCGAAGGCCTTGCGGTCCTTGACGTAGTCGAGCGTCAGCTCCAGCGCCCGCTCCGCGCCCGCGGCCGCGCCGACCGCGATGGAGAGCCGCTCCTGGGCCAGGTTCTGCATGAGGTACCCGAAGCCGTGGCCCGCCTCGCCCAGGACGTTCTCGGGCGGCACCCGGACGTCGGTGAACGAGAGCTCGGCGGTGTCCTGGGCCTTGAGCCCCACCTTGGCCAGCCGGCGGCCGCGCTCGAACCCCGCCATCCCGCGCTCCACGACCAGCAGCGAGAACCCGCGGGAACCGGCGTCGGGGTCGGTCCGCGCCACGACGACCACGAGGTCGGCGAGTATCCCGTTGGTGATGAACGTCTTGGCGCCGTTCAGCAGGTAGGAGCCGTCGGGCCGGGCCTGCGCGCGGGTGGCGATGCCCTGCAGGTCCGACCCGGTCCCCGGCTCGGTCATGGCGATCGCGGTGATGGTCTCGCCGGAGCAGAAGCCGGGCAGCCACCGGCCCTTCTGCTCGTCGGTCGCCAGCCGCAGCAGGTACGGCGCGACGACGTCGTTCTGCAGCGGGAACCCCAGCCCGGTCGCGCCGGCCCGGGTGATCTCCTCGGTGACGACGGCGTTGTAGCGGAAGTCGGCGACGCCGCCCCCGCCGTACTCCTCCGGCACGTCGGTGCCCAGCAGCCCGGCGGCCCCGGCCGCGGTCCACACCGCCCGGTCGACCTGGCCGTCGGCCTCCCACTGCTCGTGGTGGGGCACGACCTCCTTGGCGAGGAACGTGCGCACGGTGTCGCGGAACGCCTCGTGGTCGGCGTCGAAGATGTCGCGCTGCATGCCCGGGAGCGTAACAAGGAAACAGTCGGGATGGACCGTTTCGCGCCCGCTTCCCGGGGCTCCGCTACCGTTCCGCCATGAAGATCGTTCCGGCTGCGCTGGGGGCCGCGGCGGTGAACCTGCGCGACGTGCTCGGCGGCGGCGTCGCGGACCTGCGCCGGATGCCGCGCGAGCCCGTCGCGACCCACCCGCGCGGGCCCGTCCTGTACCGGTACCGGCCCGCGCCCCGTGCGCCGGAGCTCGGCGGGGCGCCCGTGCTGCTGGTGCCGCCGCTCGGCGCGCCCGACTTCGCCTACGACCTGCGCCGCGGCTGCTCGCTGGTCGAGCACCTGCTCGCCGGGGGCCGGACGGTGTACCTCGTCGACTACGGCCCCCTGTCGTTCGCCGACCGCGGCCGCGGCATGGAGCACTGGGTCGACGACGTCGTCCCGTGGGCCGCGCACGAGGTCGGCGGCCCGGCGCACCTGGTCGGGTGGTCGCTCGGCGGCATCTTCGTCCTGCTCGCGGCGGCCGCGGCCGCGGGCACGGCCGACCCGCTGCCCGCCGTCACGCTGACGGCGATCGGCAGCCCGGTCGACGTCGCCGCCGTCCCGCTGGTGGCGCCCCTGCGCCCGCTGGCCGCCGTCACCGGTGGGCGGGGGCTCTCGGCGATGTACCGCGCGGTCGGCAGCTTCCCCGGGCCGCTGGTGAGCGCCGCGTTCCAGCTGACCGCGGTCGACCGGCTGGTGACGAAGCCGCTGACGGTCGCCTCCCGGCTCGACGACCGCGACTGCCTTGCGCAGATCGAGGCCGTCGACCACCTGATGAACAACATGCGCGGCTACCCGGGCCGGGTGTTCGGCCAGGTCTACCACCTGATGCTGCGCAGCAACGACCTCGCGGGCGGCGGGCTCGTACTGGCCGGCCGGCCGCTGCGGCTCGCGGACGTCACCGTGCCGGTGCTGGTCGTGGCGGGGGAGAGCGACGTGATCGCGCCGCTGCCCGCCGTCGAGCGGGTGACGGCGCTGCTCACCGGCTCGCCAGAGGTGCGCTTCGCGACGGCGCCCGGCGGGCACCTGGGCGTCCTGACCGGCCGCAGGGCGCGCGGCACGACGTGGCTGCACCTGGACACGTTCCTCGCCGACCACGGCCGGGCAGAGGACCGGGACGCCGCCGAGCGGGTATGAGTGGAGGCATGCGCTACCTCGACCTGCCGACCGCGAAGCGCTGGTCGGTGATCGGCCTGGGCACCTGGCAGTTCGGTGCTCGCGAATGGGGCTACGGCCGCGAGTACGACGAGGGGGAGGCGGGCCGCATCGTCGCGCGCGCCCGCGAGCTGGGGATCACCGTATTCGACACCGCCGAGATCTACGGGATGGGCCGCAGCGAGCGGATCCTCGGCGCGGCGCTGCGGGCCTCCGGCGGCACGGACGACGTCGTGGTCGCCTCGAAGATCTTCCCGCTGCTGCCCATCGCGCCCGTCGTGCAGCAGCGGGCCGTGGCCAGCGCGCACCGGCTCGGCGTCCGCACGATCGACCTCTACCAGGTCCACCAGCCCAACCCGGTCGTCGGCGACGGCACGACCATGCGCGGCATGCGCGCGCTGCGCGACGTCGGTCTCGTCGACCAGGTCGGCGTGTCCAACTACTCGCTCGACCGGTGGCGCGCCGCCGAGGCCGCGCTGGGCGGCCCGGTGCTGTCCAACCAGGTACAGGCCAGCCTGCTCGCCAGGGGGCCGTTCGCCGAGATGCAGCCGTGGGCGGCCCGGACGGGGCACGTCGTCATCGCCTACAGCCCGCTCGGCCAGGGCGTGCTCTCGGGCCGCTACAGCGCCGCCCACCGGCCCTCCGGCGGCGTGCGGGCGATGAACGCGCTGTTCCTTCCGGAGAACCTCGACGCCGCCGCGCCGCTGCTCGAGCTGCTCCGCGAGATCGGGGAGGGCCACGGCGCCACGCCGGCCCAGACCGCGCTCGCCTGGCTCGTGCAGCACGACAACGTGGTGGCGATCCCGGGCGCGTCCAGCGTCGCGCAGGTGGAGAGCAACGCCGCAGCGGCCGAGGTGACCCTGGCCGCCGACGAGCACGCGGCCCTGACCGCCGCCGCGGAGGCGTTCCGCCCGACGACGGGCCTGTCGGCGCTGCCCGCCCTGGTCCGGGGCCGGCTCCGCGGCTGATCGCGCGGTCCCAGGACGCAACGAACGGCACTTTCGTTCAAACCTATTGAACGAAAGTGCCGTTCGTTGGCATCGGGACGGACGCGCGGGGCGGCCCGGGACGCGGGGTCAGCGCACGTGGTCGCGCAGGAACTCCACCGCGCGGTTCCAGGCCAGGTCGGCCTGCTCCTCGTCGTAGGTGCCGAGCAGGTTCTCGTCGTTGAAGAAGGCGTGCCCGGCCGGGTAGAAGAACAGCTCCGGCGTCACCCCGGACTCCTTCTCGATGCGCTGCGCCAGCTCGCGCGCCGCCGCGGGCGTCGTGAAGGAGTCCTCCTCCCCGAAGTGGCCCTGCATCGGCGCCGTGATGCCCGACAGGTCCGGGAAGTCCTCCTTGAGCACGCCGTAGAACGGCACGGCGGCGCCGATCCGGTCGCCCTGCTGTGCCGCGAGGACGACGACGAAGCCGCCGCCCATGCAGAACCCGACGGCGCCGACGGTCGAGGACGTGACGGCGTCGTGGCCGAGCAGGAAGTCGACCGCGCCGCCGAGGTCGCGAGCCGCCCTTTCGACCGGCAGCTCCGTCATCAGCTTCTGCGCCTCGCCGCCGTCGTGCGTGGTCGGCCCGCCGAACAGGTCGGGGGCGAGCGCCACGAAGCCCGCGGCGGCGAACCGGTCGGTGACGTCCTTGATGTGGGTCGTCAGGCCCCACCACTCCTGGATGACCACCAGTCCCGGTCCCCGGCCGGACGGGGCAGGGCCAGGTAGCCGTGGGCGGTCTCGCCCCCCGACGGGAACGTGACGTTCTGGATCGGGTTCGGTACTGGATCAGCCACGGCCGCATTGGACCACCTCGACCGGCACTGCGCACTGTGACCCGATCAGGACGCGATCAGTCTGTGCACCGGGCATGTCCCGGGGTTAGCGTCCAGGTCGTGACCCTGACCGGTACCCCTGCCCCGCCCCCCGACCTGGTCACTCCGGCCGCGCACGCCGCCGCGGCCGACGAGCTCGCGCGCCGGTACCGCGCCGTCCCGGCGGGGACGCGGGTCCGGCTGGCCAAGCCCAGCTCGAACCTGTTCCGGTTCGGCGCACCCGAGGCGGTGCGGCTGGACACGACGGGCCTCACCGGCGTCGTGGACGTCGACCCGCAGGCCCGCACCGCGGTCGTGCAGGGCATGACGACCTACGAGACGCTCGTCGACGCCACGCTCCCGCGCGCGGTGATGCCGCTGGTCGTCCCGCAGCTCAAGACGATCACCCTGGGCGGCGCGGTGACCGGCCTCGGCATCGAGTCGACCTCGTTCCGGCACGGCCTGCCGCACGAGTCGGTCCGGGCGATGGACATCCTGCTCCCCGGCGGCGACGTCGTGACGGCCACGCCCGACGGCGAGCACGCCGACCTCTTCGCCGGCTTCCCCAACTCCTACGGCACCCTCGGCTACGCGCTGCGCCTGGAGATCGAGGTGCAGCCCGTGCGCCCCTACGTCCGGGTCGAGCACCGGCGCGTCGCGACCGGCGACCTGGAGAAGACGATCACCGAGGTCTGCGACCCCGAGAGCGGGCCCGACTTCGTCGACGGGACCGTATTCGGCCGCGACCACCAGTACCTGACGCTGGGCTGGTTCACCGACCACCCCGGGCCCGGCCCGTCCGACTACACGGGGCAGAGGATCTTCTACCGGTCGATCGACGAGCGCGCGGGCGACGTGCTGACCGTCCGGGACTACATCTGGCGCTGGGACACCGACTGGTTCTGGTGCTCCCGCGCGCTGGGCGTGCAGAACCCGCTGGTCCGGCGGCTGTGGCCGCGCCGGTACCGCCGCTCCGACGTCTACCGCCGCCTCGTCGCGCTCGACCGGCGGACGGGCCTGTCGCAGCGGATCCTGCGCCTGGCGGGCCAGCCCCCCGAGGAGCCGGTGATCCAGGACGTCGAGATCCCCGTTGGCCGGCTCGCGGAGTTCCTCGACGCGTTCCACGCCGAGATCGGGATCCTCCCGGTCTGGCTGTGCCCCATCCGCTTGCGCGGCGAGCGGACCTGGCCGCTCTACCCGATGGCGGCCGGCGAGCTGTACGTCAACGTGGGGTTCTGGTCGGCGGTGCCGGAGGTGCCGGGCGAGCCGCAGGCCCACAACCGGCGCATCGAGCAGCTCGTGGCCGACCTCGGCGGCCACAAGTCGCTGTACTCCACCGTCCACTACGGCGTGGACGAGTTCTGGGAGCGCTACAACGGGACGGCCTACCAGGCGCTCAAGGAGCGCTACGACCCTGACGGCAGGCTGCCCGACCTCTACACGAAGGTGACGGGATCCGGGAGGGCATGATGCAGGTCGCGGAGATCATCGGCAGTGTCGTCGGGAAGGACGTGCCGGTGCGCGTCATCGCCTACGACGGCAGCAAGGCCGGGCCGGACTCCTCCGAGCTCGCGATGCGGATCAACTCGCCGCGGGCGCTGGCCCGCCTGGCCACGGCCCCCGGGACGCTCGGGCTGGCCAGGGCCTACGTGGCCGGCGAGATCGAGGTCGAGGGCGACCTGTACGAGCTGCTCGCGGCGATGGCGGACCTGACCCTGAACGACATCACCCGGGCCGACCAGCTGCGCCTGGCCCGGCGGATGGCGCCGATCTGGCTGCGCCACCACCAGCCGCCGCCCCCGCAGGAGTACCGCAAGCCGCGCGGGCGGCTGCACTCGCGGCGGCGCGACTCGTCGGCGATCAGCCACCACTACGACGTGTCCAACCGCTTCTACGAGTGGGTACTGGGCCCGTCGATGACCTACACGTGTGCCTGCTACCCGCGGGCCGGCGCGACGCTGGAGGAGGCGCAGGCCAACAAGTACGAGCTGGTCGCGCAGAAGCTCGCGCTCGGGCCGGGGTTGCGGCTGCTCGACGTCGGCTGCGGCTGGGGCGGCATGGTGATGCACGCGGCGGCCGAGCACGGCGTCAAGGCGCTGGGCGTGACCCTCTCGCGCAACCAGGCCGAGTGGGCGCAGGCGGAGATCGAGCGGCGGGGCCTCGGCGGGCTGGCCGAGGTGCGCCACTGCGACTACCGGGACGCGCCGGAGGCGCAGTTCGACGCGATCAGCTCGATCGGGCTGACCGAGCACATCGGCAGGGCCAACCTGCGCAGCTACTTCAGCTCGCTGCGGGAGCGGCTGCGCCCGGAGGGCAGGCTGCTCAACCACTGCATCACGCAGCCGCACACACCCGGCAAGCGCAACACCGACCCGTTCATCGAGCGCTACGTGTTCCCGGACGGCCAGCTCGAGGCGCCGGGGCTGATCATCTCGGAGATGAACGACGCCGGTTTCGAGGTGCGGCACGAGGAGAACCTGCGCGAGCACTACGCGCTGACCCTGCACGCGTGGGGCGCCAACCTGGAGGAGCACTGGGACGAGGCGGTGGCCGAGGTCGGGATCGGCCGGGCGCGGGTGTGGCGGCTGTACATGGCCGCCTGCGCGCTGGGGTTCGAGCGCGACAACATCCAGCTCCACCAGGTGCTGGGCGTCCGGCTGGGCGAGCAGGGCAGCTCGGGCTTCCCGCTGCGCGGCTGGCGTTAGCGAAGCGTTCGGAGCGAAGGGCGGGACTGTGCGGAGCGACCAGTGGGACTGAGCGCAGCGTGCGACGCGGACGGGCAGCGGTGAGCACGACCCTCGCCTCCCACCTGCGGACCTGGCTGGGCGCCTGGCCGGGTCCCGCGCCCGGCCTCACCGTCGTCGGCTCGCCGGCCAGGACGGCCCCGGGCTGGGACGGGCACGTGCACGCCGTCGTCGGGGTCTCCGACGACGGCGGCCGGGGCGTGCTGTCCGTGCCGCCGGAGCGGGAGGCCGCGGTCCGCTCCGCGCTCGCGGCCGGCACCGAGGGCGTCCCGGCCGCGGCGGGGGTGGCCGGCGGGTCGTTCTTCACCGGCGTCTTCCGCTGGAGCGACGCGCCGGCCGACCTCCCCGACGCGGGGGAGTGGGTCGCCGCCGACGACCCCGACGTCCCCGCGTGGCTGCGGCCCTTCGGCGGCAAGGTGCTGGTCGCGCTGGACCCGCGGACGGGCGAGCACCTGTCCGGCGTCGGGATCAAGCGCCACGACGCCTACGGGCACGAGCTGGCGGTCGTGACGGTGCCCGCCGCCGAGGGCCGCGGGATCGGCCGCCGCCTCGTCGCCCAGGCCGCGCGGCAGGTGCTCGCGAGCGGAGCCGTGCCGACCTACCTGCACGCGCCGGACAACCACGCGTCGGCGCACCTGGCCGAGGCGGCGGGCTTCCCGGACCGCGGCTGGCACGTCCACGGCGCGGGTCGCGGCTGACCTGCCAGGATCCCGCCATGAGCGCCGGACAGCTGCGGGTGGCGGTCGCGTTCTTCGTCACCATGCTCGGCACGACCCTGCCGACGCCGCTCTACCCGCTCTACGAGGAGCGGCTGGGGTTCGGCGGCCTCTCCGTCACGGTGATCTTCGCGACCTACGCCGTCGGCGTGCTCGCGGCGCTGCTGGTGGCCGGGCGGCTCTCGGACGACATCGGGCGCCGACCGGTGCTCCTCGGCGGCATGGTGCTCGCCGCGGCGAGCTCGGCGGTGTTCCTGCTCGACGACGAGCCGGCGCTGTTCGTCGGGCGGCTGCTGTCGGGCCTGTCGGCCGGCGCGTTCACCGGCGTCGCCACGACCCTGATCGTCGAGCTGGCCCCTCCGCAGCGGCGCGCCGGGGCCGGGATGCTGGCGGCGCTGGTCAACATGGGCGGGCTCGGGGCGGGTCCGCTGCTGGCCGGTGCGCTGGCGCGGTTCGCGCCCGCGCCCCTGTTCGTGCCGTACGCGGTGCACGTGGCCCTCGTCGTCGCGACCGCGGGCGGCCTGGTGGGCCTGACCGATCCCGTGCGCCGCCGGCCCGGCCCGGTGCGGCTGGCCGTCCAGCGGCTGTCCGTGCCGGCTCCGGTCCGGCCGACGTTCGTGGCCGCGGCGACCGCGGGTTTCGCCGGCTTCGCCGTGCTCGGCATGTTCGCGGCGGTGTCGCCGCTGTTCGTCGGCGAGGTGCTGCACGTGCGCGACCACCTGGCCGTCGGCGCGGTCGCCGCGACGATGCTGGCCGGGTCGACGGCCGGCCAGCTGCTCACCGCCGCCCTTCCCGAGCGGGTGTCGCTGGTCGGCGGCTGCATCGTGCTGGTGCTGGGAGCGCTACTGGTCGGCGCGGGCGTGGGGGTCGCGAGCCTGGCCCTGCTGCTGGCCGGGGCGGTCGTCGCGGGGGTGGGCCAGGGCGCGAGCTTCCGCGCGGGCCTGACGGCCGTGACCGCGCCAGTGCCGGCCGCCGAGCGCAGCAGCGTGTCGTCGAGCTACTTCCTCGTCCTCTACGTGGCGCTGTCGGTGCCGGTGATCGGCTTCGGCGCCGCGAGCGCGGCGTTCGGGACCGTCCCGACGGCGCTGGGGTTCACCGGCGTCGTCGCGGCGCTCGCGTTCGGCGCGTTCGTGGCACTCCTGCGGCGGGCGGGGTCGGACGCGTCGGCGGGCCGCACCACGGCCTAGCCGGCCGCGGCCAGCGCGGCGGCGACGTACCCCCGCCCGAACAGCACGACGTGCACGAGCAGCGGGAAGAGCTGGTGCGTCGGCACCCGCTCGCGCCACCCGTCGGCCAGCGGCGCGGCCTCGTCGTAGGCGCGCAGCACGACGTCGAGATGGGGCAGGCCGAAGAGCGCGAGCATCGCCAGGTCCGTCTCGCGGTGGCCGCCGTGCGCGGCCGGGTCGATCAGCCAGGCGCCGTCGGCGGCCCACAGCACGTTGCCCGACCAGAGGTCGCCGTGCAGGCGCGCGGGCGGCTCGTCAGGCGCCGCGATCCGCGCCCGCTCGATGCGGTCCGCCTCACCGGCCGTCAGCGTCCCGGCGTCCCGGGCGAGGCGGACGTAGGGCAGCACACGGTCGGCGCGGTACCAGTCCGCCCACTCCGGCGCCGGGTCGTTGCGCATCGGCGCCCGCCCGATCCACGCCGCGGCGGGGCCGCCGGGCGGGGGAGCGCCGAACGCCGGCGCGCCTGCGGCGTGCAGGACGGCCAGGCGCCTGCCGAGGTCCTCGGCGGCCGCCCGCGTCGGACCCGTCTGCACGACGAACGCCGTGACCAGCGGATCCTCGCCCAGCACCGCCGGCACCGGCGGGCCGCCGGGGACCGCGATCCAGCGCAGCCCCGCGGCCTCGGCCGCGGTGTCACCGCGCTTGGTGAAGGTCCGCGTGGTCACCGGCCCCCGTCCCGCACCCGCGCCCGGACCCAGTCGAGCATCCCCGGCACCGCCGCCCGGACCATCTCCAGCACCTCGACGAACCCGTCGTCGCCGCCGTAGTAGGGATCGGGCACCTCGGCGTCTGGCGCGGCGGCCGGGTCGAACGAGCGCAGCAGGCGGACGCGGTCGGGCTCGGGAACCCGGGCGCGCAGGGCGCGGCGGTGGCCGCGGTCGAGGGCGACGAGCAGGTCGGCGCCGAGGCTCGCGGCGTCGAGCTGGCGGGCGCTGTGGTCGTCCCGGTAGCCGGCGGAGCGCAGCACGGCGGCCGCGCGCGGGTCGGCCGGCTCCCCGACGTGCCAGCCGCCGGTACCGGCGCTGCTCACCCGGACGCCGTCGGCCAGCCCGGCCCGCGCGAGCTCGTCGGCGAAGACCTTCTCGGCGATCGGGGAGCGGCAGATGTTGCCGGAACAGACGAAGACCACGGACAGCGGCTCGTCGGACGTCACCGTGCCAGTGTGAACTCCCCGGCGGGACGGCGGTCCGCGGGCGCCGTCACCTAATCTGCGGCCATGGATCCGCTGCGCCACCACGGTGACGCCGACGCCACGCCCGGGCTACTGGACTTCGCGGTGAACGTCCGCGGTGACGCCCCGCCCCCCTGGCTGCGCGACGCCCTCGTCACCGCGCTGGACGAGCTGGGGCGCTACCCCTCCGCCGACCTGGACGCGCGGGCCCGCGCCGCCGTCGCCGCCCGCCACGGCCGCACGCCCGACGAGGTGCTCGTGCTCGCCGGCAGCGCGGAGGGGTTCGCCCTGCTGCCGGCGCTGCGCCCGCGCCTGGCCGCCGTGGTCCATCCCGGGTTCACCGAGCCGGAGGCGGCCCTGCGGGCGGCGGACGTGCCGGTCGTGCGCGTGTTCACCGACGGCGGGCACCGCCTGCGGCCCGGCGACGTCCCGGCCGCGGCCGACCTCGTGGTCGTCGGGAACCCGACCAACCCGACGGGTGTCCTGCACCCCGCTGCCGACGTGACGGCGCTGGCCGCGCCGGGCCGGGTCGTGCTCGTCGACGAGGCGTTCGCCGACGCGGTCCCCGGTGAGCTGGAGTCGCTGGCGGGGACGCGGGCGCCGGGCGTGCTGGTGTTCCGGAGCCTGACCAAGACGTGGGCGCTGCCCGGCCTGCGGGCCGGCTACGCGCTCGGGGAGCCGGACGTGCTCGCCCGGCTGGCGCGCCCGCGCCCGCCGTGGCCGGTGTCCACGCCCGCCCTGCACGCGGTGATCGCTTGCTCGGCACCGGCCGCCGTGGCCGAGGCCGGGCGGGCCGCCGCCGAGCTGGCCCGGCTGCGCGCCGAGCAGGCCGCCGTCCTGGCCGGCGTTCCGGGCGTCGAGGTGGCGCCGGGCCGGGCGCCGTACCTGCTGCTGCGGCTGCCCGACGGCGAGGGCGAGCGGGCCCGCCTCGCCCTGCGCGCGGCCGGGATCGCGGTCCGGCGCTGCGACACCTTCCCGGGCCTTGGCCCCGACCACCTGCGGGTCGCGGTGCGCCAGCCGGACCAGGTCGCGCGGCTGGCGGCGGGCCTGCGCGCGGCCCTGCCGGAACGGCTCGGCGCGGGCGCGGGCGGTGCGGCATGAGCGAGCCCGTCACCGTCGGCACCGTCGTGGCGGCCCTCGAGGCCGCCTACCCGCCGGCGCTGGCCGCCGCCTGGGACGCCGTCGGCCTGGTCTGCGGCGACCCCGCCGACCCGGTGAGCTCCGTCCTGATCGCGGTCGACCCGGTCCCCGAGACGGTCGGCGAGGCCCTCGACGCCGGCGCCCAGCTGCTGGTCACCCACCATCCCCTGCTGCTGCGCGGCGTCCACGGCGTCGGCGCCGACACCCCCAAGGGCGCGCTCGTACACCGGATCGTCCGGGGCGGCGCTGCGCTGTTCACAGCCCACACCAACGCGGACGCGGCCGACCCCGGCGTCTCCGACGCGCTCGCGTCCGCGCTCGGCCTGGCCGTCGAGGGCCCGCTCGTGCCCGAGCCGGCCCCCGACCTCGACAAGATCATCACCTTCGTGCCGACCGGACCCGACGTCGCGGCGGTCCACCTGGCGCTCTCCGCGGCCGGGGCGGGCCGGATCGGTGACTACAGCCACTGCTCGTTCGCCACCGCCGGCACGGGCCAGTTCCGCCCGCTGGACGGGGCGCACCCCACGATCGGCGAGGTCGGCCGGCTGGAGCGGGTCGCCGAGACCCGCCTGGAGATGGTGCTGCCCCGCGGCCGGCGGGAGGCCGTCGTCGCTGCGCTGCGGGCCGCGCACCCGTACGAGGAGCCCGCGTTCGACGTCCTCGAGGAGGCGACCCTCGCGTCGTCCCGCGGCCTCGGCCGGATCGGGTCGCTGCCGCGACCGGAGCCGCTCTCCGCGTTCGCCGACCGGGTCGCGGCCGCGCTCCCGGCCACGGCCTGGGGCGTGCGGGCCGGCGGCGACCCGGACCGTCCGGTCCGGCGGGTCGCGGTGTGCGGCGGGGCGGGCGACTCCGCGCTGGGCGCCGCCCGCGCCGCGGGTGTCGACGCCTACGTCACCGCCGACCTGCGCCACCACCCGGCGGCGGAGGCGCTGCTCGAGCCCGGCGCGCCCGCGCTCGTCGACGTGGCGCACTGGGCGTCGGAGTGGCCGTGGTGCGCGCAGGCGGCCGCCGTCGTCCGGCATGCGACGGGCGGTAGCGTCGAGGTCTGCGTCTCGACGCGGCGCACCGACCCGTGGACCCTTCGGAGCAGCACATGAGAGCCGATCCCGCCGTGCAGCGGCGGCTGCTGGACCTCGCCGGCGTCGATGCCGAGCTGGCCCGCATCGCGCACCGGCGCGCGACGCTGCCCGAGATCGCCGAGCTCACCGTCGCCGAGGCGGCCGTGCGCACGGCCAAGGACCGGCTAGTGACGCTCGAGACGACGGCGGGCGACCTCGACCGCGACATCCGGCGCCTCGAGCGCGACGTCGAGGGGGTGCGGGCCCGGACGACCCGCGACCACGGCCTGCTCGCCACGGCCGGCGCCAAGCAGGCCGTCGACCTCCAGCACGAGCTGGACACGCTCGCCCGGCGCCAGTCCGTGCTGGAGGACGAGGAGCTGGAGGTCATGGAGCGCCGCGAGGCCATCGGTGTCGAAGTCGAGCACTCCCGCGGGGAGCTGATGGCCGCCGAGCAGGAGGTCGAGGCGATCTCGGCCCGCCGGGACTCCGCGGTCGCCGACCTCGACGCCGCCGAGGCCGGCCGCGGCCGGGACCGGGCCGGGGTCGTCGACGGGCTGCCCGCCGACCTGCTCGCCGCCTACGAGCGGGGCCGCGAGCGCCGCGGCACCGGCGCGGCGGCGCTCGTCGCGCGCCGGTGCCAGGCCTGCCGGCTCGAGCTGGACCGCACCGCGATCGGCGAGCTGCGGGCCGCCCCCGCCGACGAGATCGTCCACTGCGCCGAGTGCGGCGTGATGCTGGTGCGGACCCCGGAGAGCGGCCTGTGAGGTGGAGCGGGCGGGTCGGCGAGCCGGCCAGGTTGCTGCTGCTCCGGCACGGGCAGACGCGCCTGTCGGTGGAGCGGCGGTACTCCGGGCGCGGCGACCCCGAGCTGACCGCGCTGGGCTGCGCCCAGGCCGCCGCGGCCGCGGCGCGGCTGGCCCGGGAGCCGGTCGCCGCGGTGCTGACCTCCCCGCTGCAGCGGGCGCACCGGACCGCGACCGCCGTGGCGGAGGCGACCTCCGCGCCACTGGCAGTGCGTGACCGGCTCGTCGAGGCCGACTTCGGCGCGTGGGAGGGCCTGACCTTCACCGAGGCCCGCGACCGGGACCCGGAGCTGCACGCCCGCTGGCTGGGCAGCCACGACGTCGCGCCGCCGGACGGCGAGACGTTCGCGCAGGTGCGCGAGCGGGTCCTCGCCGAGCTCGACGCGGTCGTGGCGGAGTACCCGGAGCGCACGGTCGTGCTGGTCACGCACGTCACGCCGATCAAGGCGATCCTGCGGCACGCGCTCGCGGCCGGCCCGGAGCTGCTGGCGCGCCTCCACCTCGACCTGGCGAGCCTCTCGGAGGCGCGGATCTACCCCGACGGCGGCACGAGCGTGCACCTGGTGAACGACACGAGCCACCACCCGTCCTGAGAGGTCAGCCGAGCACCGCCAGCGCCGCCCACAGCGCGACGGTCGACGCGGCCAGCCCCAGCGGCACCGTCAGCAGCCCCAGCGCGGTGAACTCCCCGAGCCGCGGCCGCCGCTCCGGGCCCAGCACCTGCCGCCACAGCAGCGTCGCCAGCGACCCCACGTAGGTCAGGTTCGGGCCGATGTTGACCCCGAGCAGCACGGCCAGCACCAGCCCGGGCGGCGCGCCGGGGCCGAGCGCGGCCAGCAGCACGAGCGTCGCGGGCAGGTTGTTGACGACGTTGGCCAGCACCGCGGCGATCCCGGCGACCGCGAGCAGCCCCGGCAGGGTCGGCGTGCCGGGTGTGACCGTCCGCAGCGCCGCCGTCAGCCCGTGCGTCCCCACCGCGGCCACGACCACCCCCAGCGCCAGCACGAACAGGCAGAACGGCACCGATGCCGCCTCCACGACCCGCCACGGCGTGACCGCGCGCCGCGCCAGAGCCCGGCCGGCGAGCACGAGCGCGCCCGCCGCGGCGACCCACACCGGCTCGACGCCCAGCGGCGACGACACCCCGAACCCGACCAGCGTCATGGCCAGCACCGCCAGTGCGAACCGCGGTGCGGGCCGGCCGTCTGCCGCGGGTGGTGGTGCGGGTTCGCGCAGGTCGGCGTGGAACCACCAGCGCAGCGCGGCGTACTCGACGGCGACCGCGGCGGCCCACGGCAGCACCATCAGCGCGGTGAAGCCGAGGAACGTGAGCCCGGAGGCCGCGAACGCCAGGAGGTTCGTCAGGTTCGACACCGGCAGCAGCGTCGAGGACGAGTTGGCCAGGTGCCCGCAGGCGTAGACGTGGGGACGCTCCGGCAGCCGGACCCGCGAGGCCGTCGCGAGCACGACGGGGGTGAGCAGGACGACCGTCGCGTCGAGGCTGAGCACCGCCGTGACGCCCGCCGCGGCGGCGAAGACGAGTACGAGCAGCCGCACGGGGCGCCCCCGCGACGCCGTGGCCAACCGGGAGCCCAGCCAGGTGAAGACGCCCTCCACGTCGACCAGGTAGCCGAGCAGGAGGATCGCCGCGAGGAACCCGACCGTCGGTCCGAGGTCGGCGATCTCGCGTAGCGCGGCAGCCGGCGTGACGAGGCCGGCGACGACCGCCACCACGGCGGCCGGGATCGCCACCACGGCCTCGGGGATGCCGAAGGGCCGCACGATCGCGACGACGAGGACGAGCGCCAGCAGCGCCAGCGACCCGATCAGCATCTACTTGATCAGCAGGTAGATGCCCACGGCGACGCCCAGCACGACGACCGACCAGCGCAGGACGTTCTCCGGGAGCCGCACGGCGATCTTGCCGCCGAGGAAGCCGCCGACGAGCGTGGTCGGGGCGAGCAGTGCCACCGCGAGCCAGTCGACGGGGGCCCGCAAGCCGAAGATCAGGACGGTCACCGAGGCGACGACGAGCGAGAGCAGGCCCTTGAGCGCGTTGAGCCGGACCAGGGTGTCGTGCGCGCACAGCGAGAGCGTCGAGATGAGGATCACGCCAAGCGCGCCGCCGAAGTACCCGCCGTACACCGCGGCGAGGAAGATCGCGGGCAGCAGCACGCCGGTGCGGTCGGGCGTGCCGATCTCGGGTGAGCCGACCCACCGCTTGATCCGCGGCGAGAGCGCCAGCACGACGCTGGCCAGCAGCACGAGCACGGGCACGACCGCGTCGAAGACCGATCCCGGCAGCGTCAGCAGGAGCACGCAGCCCACGGCCGAGCCCAGTACCGCGACCGCAGAGCAGGCCAGGATGCGGCGGCGCTGGCCGCGCAGCTCGGCTCGGACCCCCAGCACGTTGCCCAGGTAGCCGGGCCACTGCGCGACCGAGTTCGTGACGTTGGCCGGCAGCGGGGCGAACCCGACCGCCAGCAGTGCCGGGAACACCAGCAGCGAGCCCCCTCCGGCGACGGCGTTGACGGCCCCGGCGACGAGCCCCGCGAGCAGCAGGAACCCCAGCCCCAGCGGCGATGCGGAGATCACCCGGGCACGGTATCCCGGCTCGGGCGCGAGCGCGGGACCGCCGGGCGGGGCGCGCCAGGGCGGTCGGTAAGCTTGCGTCGCGGACGAGCGGGTCGGGCGGCCGCGTCGGCGGGCTCGCCCGCCGCCGAGGAAAGTCCGGACTCCGCAGGGCAGGGTGGTTGTCAACGGCAACCCGGGGTGACCCGCGGGACAGTGCCACAGAGAACAGACCGCCTCCGGTGCGAGCCGGAGGTGAGGGTGAAACGGTGGTGTAAGAGACCACCAGCATCCCGGGTGACCGGGATGGCTCGGTAAACCCCACCCGGAGCAAGACCAAGAGGCCCTCCCCGGAGGGCTGCGCAGGCGTTCGAGGGCGGCCCGCCCGAGCCTGCGGGTAGGTCGCTCGAGCCCGCCGGCGACGGCGGGCCTAGATGGATGGTCGCCGAACCGGAGGCCGCGAGGCGCCGGGGAACAGGATCCGGCTTACAGACCCGCTCGTCCGCACCCACCGGGTCCCACCGGCCCGCGGCGCCCGGCATGCTCGGGGCCGGTGCACCCGGTCCGTCTCGGCCTGCCCGCCGGCGACGGGCAGCGGCCCGGCCGCCCGGTCAGGCGTGCGGCCCGGCGACGTCCGCCGCGGGGTCACCGGGCGGGTGCCGGCGGAACCACTCCACGATGCCCGGCATCCGCGGTTCGAACGCCCCGGGCACCGAGACGTTGAGGGCTCCCGCCGGGGCGTCGGTACGGTTCTGGAAGTCGTGCGGGACCCCGCCGGGTGCCAGCACGAACGACCCCTTGGGGGCGTCGACGAAGCGGTCGCCGAGCAGGAAGGTCATCGTGCCGTCGAGGACGTAGAACACGTCGTCCTCGGGGTGGGTGTGGGCCCCGGGCCCGGTCGTGTGCGGCTCGAGCCACCATTCCGAGATCGAGTACCGGTCGGCGGTCTCCGCCCCGTCCGCCTTGAACACGGCCGTGATCGGGCCCATGTCGTACCGCCGTCCCGCACCCGGTGTGCGGTGGACGGGGGGTCGTTCCGCCGGATCTGCGCTCATGACCCGACGGTAGCCACGCCCACCCGTCCGCGCTTGGACGTACGGGAACGGCCACCGCCGGATCTCGCCCCGCGGCTCATCGGACAGGCCGTGCCAGGGGTTCCGGGTCGCAGGCCGCGATGCTCCCGCCTCCTGGGGCTCGTCCCCGCCGGTCAGCGCGCGAGCCCCGACACCGGGTCCGGCAGCGGGTTCTGGGCCATGCGCTGCCCGCCGATGCGTGCGGCCTCCCGGACGACGGTGAAGCCGTAGGCGAGCATGGCGCGCTCGTAGGCCGCCAGCGCGTCGCCCAGCCCCGTCCGCCCGTCGGCGACGGCCCGCAGGGCGCGCCCGAGCAGCGCCCCGTCGCGCATCGCGGCGTTGGCGCCGCGGCCGAGCGTGGGCGTCATGACGTGGACGGCGTCGCCGAGCAGCGTCACGGCGCCCAGCGCGTCGAGCCCGCACGGCACGCTGGTGTGCATCTCGACGAGGAAGAACGACGTGGGATCGCCGCCGGCGACCAGCTCGGCGCCTGCGCCGGGCCAGTCCCGGAGCATGCCGGCGGCGCTGTGCCGGAGCCGGTCGGCCGACCAGCCGCGCATCGCCGCACCGGTGTCCGGGAAGTACTCGTGGCGGCCCCCTACGATGCACACGACGTAGTCGTCCTGCTCACGCATCGGCGTGCCGGGGGCGACTGCGCGGCCGCCGCCGGCGGCGGCGTCGGGAACCGGACGGACCCGAGCCCGAGGAACACCTTCCGGCCGTCCGCGGCGATCGTGAAGATGTCGTTCAGGGTCTCGGCCGGCACGAGCGGCCCGGCCACGGCGACCGGCACCCGTCCGTAGGTCGCGGTGATGCCGGCGTCGACGGTGACACAGCCCGGCGCCCGCTGCCGGCGGACCGCCGAGCGGATGCCGTCGGCGCCGACCAGGACGTCCCCGTGGGCCTGCGTGCCGTCGGTGAAGTGGCCGGTGACACCGTCCGGCGTGCTCTCGTAGCGCTCCAGCGCCTTGCCGTAGCGCACCGCGTCGCCGACGCCGGCCAGCAGGACCTGGCGCAGCGTCGCGCGGTCGACGTTGGCGTGGCCCACCGGTTCGACGCCCGCCGGGAAGGCGGACGCGTCGTGCTCGTGGCCGGTCGGCAGGCGCCGGACCACCGACAGGTCGCGCTCGTACACCGCCACGTCGACGCCGCTGCCGCGGAGCGACTACGCGAGGGTGAGGCCGCCGAGACCGGCGCCGATGACGAGAACGGAGAGGTCGGTCATGTGTCGTCCCCTGCAGAATCGGCAAGAGACGCACCGGCGGCCGTTCCCCGGCGGGTCGAGCACTTGCACGAACGCGGGTCGCGTCACCCGGGCTACCCACCGGGCAGTGACTTTTCGTGCGTCACCTCGACGCTAGCAGGACCCGGGCCCGCATTCGGGCCGTGACGTCGCGCTCACCCGCGACCGGCCATCTCACCGGTCCGCGCCTCCCGCAACGCGCGCAGGTGCACGGCGGCCCAGGTCCGGAACGGCCGCCAGGCGGGGGAGACGTCGGCGACCGTTCGGCCGGCGCCGTACCGCTCGACGACCTCCGCGTCCAGCCGGCGTTCGTGCCGGGCGAGGGCGTCGGGCGCGTTGGCCCCCCGGAGGACAACGAGCTCGGCGGCGAACGGGCCGAGGCCCTTGATCTCCTCGACCGAGCGCACGGCGTCGTCGGGGTCGAGCGCGCGCAGCGCCGCGCCGTCCAGCCGGCCGTCGAGCGCGGCCTCGGCGACGGCGTGCAGGTACTCCGCCTTGCGGCCCGGCAGGTCGAGCTCGAGGGCCCGCAGCCGCCCCGGGGCGGGAAACGCGCCGTCGTCGCCGTGCTCGGCGATCAGCCGCGCCCGCAGGGCCGCGGCCGCCGCGATGCGCAGCCGCTGGGACAGCACCGCCCAGGCCGCGGCCTCGTACGGCGAGTGGAACCCGCAGGGCCGCAGCCCGGGGAGCCGCTGCTGGGCGTCGGCGATCACGGGGTCGCGGCGGCCGACGTCCGGCCACCCGCGGGCGTCGACGTCGAGGGAGAGGAACCGGCACGCCTGCGCGCGGGCGGCGTCCAGGTCTCCGTCGCCGGTCACCTCGACGAGGGCGGTGCCGCCGTCCTGGGTCACCGCGACCTCGGCCCGGCTCCAGTCGGCGTCGACCCGGAAGACGGTGCGCAGCCGACGGTCGCCTGCGGCCGGCAGCGCCGCCGGCGTGAAGCCCTCCCAGAACGTGCGGCTGGTCAGCAGCGACCACGGCCCGAGCACGTCGACGCTCGCGCTGAGCCGGGACGGGGCACGTCGCGTCATGCCGGGACTCTGGCACACCCCCGCGCCGCGGTCGCCCGGAGCCGCGCCGCCGGCCGTGTCCGTCGATCGGGGGACAGGGCGTTCGGCCGGTGCGGGGGCCGGCCGGTCGACGGTGCCGCGGCCCGGCGCGGCGCACCGTATAGCCATCGGGAAAACGTCCCGGACCAGCCAGAAGGAGCGCCGATCATGACCACCCCGACCCCCACCCGGACCTCGTCGACCACCACCACCGACACCGCGCGGCCCCGCCGCCGTTCCCGCACGTACGCCGTGATCGGCGGCGTCGTCGCCGGCGCCGCCCTCGCCGCCGGGCTCGCCTTCGGCCTCGCCGGCACCGGTTCCGCCGTCCCGGCCGCCCCCGTGACGCCGGCGTCGCCGACCGCTCCCGCGGTCCCGGCTTCGGGCGGCTCGGGCACCGGCTCTGGCGGCCACCACGTCGTCCCGACGCCGCCCGCCCCGCCTGCCCCGTCCGCCGCGATCGAGACCCTGCAGCGCGAGCTGGGCCAGCTGAACTACTACGAGGGCCCGGTCACCGGGACGATGACGCCGCAGACCGTCCAGGCGATCACCTACCTGCAGCGCGACGCCCACCTGCCCCAGACGGGCGTCATGAACGCGGCGACGAGCGCGGCGCTGCAGCACTTCCTGGTCGACGGCAACAACCAGATGGGCGGCCAGGTGAACACCGGTGGGACGACCGCCGGCACCGGTGCCGCCGCGGGTACGGCGTCCTGAACGCCGCGACCGGGACGCCTCCGCCGCCGGCCACCGGGTTCCGGGCAGCGGCGGCGGTCCGGTGACCGGGCCTTCGCGAGCCCGGGGACGGCCGCCCTCGCCAGGACGCGGTCCGGTCCGGTCGGACGGGGGCGACGTCAGGTCGGGGGCGGCAGCGTGACGGTGAAGCAGGCCCCGCCCTCCGGGGCCGGGGTCGCGGCGATCATGCCGCCCATCCGCGTCACGAGGCCGTGCACGAGCGCGAGCCCGACGCCGCCCGCCCCGACCGGGCGGTGGCCGCGGTAGCGCTCGTGCAGGGCGCCGCGGTCGAACACCACCGCGTAGTCCTCCGCGCCCAGCCCCGGGCCGCCGTCCCGGACCTGCAGGACCCCGCCCGGGCGGACCGCAACCACCAGCGGGGCGCCGGTGGGCGTGACCCGCAGCGCGTTCTCCGCCAGCCCGTCGACGACCTGGCGCAGGCGCCGTGCGTCGGCACGCACGCAGACCGGATCGTCGGGCGCCTCGAGCCGGAACACCACGCCCGCCGCCCTCGCCCGGGCCGACCAGACTGCGGCGGCCTCCCGGCCCAGCACGGACAGGTCGACGGGCCGGACGTCGAGCCGGAAGTCGTCCGACTCCAGCCGCGCCAGCTCGCCGAGGTCGCCGACGAGCCGCTCCAGCCGGTCGGCCTCGGCGACGATCGTCGCGCCCGCGGCCGGCACGCCGTCCCCGGTGACGACGCCGTCGGCCAGCGACTCGGCGAACCCGCGCACGGCCGTCAGCGGCGTGCGCAGCTCGTGCGAGACCGACAGGAGGAACTCGCGCCGCCGGGCCTCGCTGCGCGCGAGCGCGTCGGCGAGGTCGTTCACGGCGCCGGCGACCTCGGCGACCTCGGCCGGTCCCTCCACGGGGACGCGCACGTCGCGGCGCCCGAGCCGCAGCTCGTGCGCGGCGGCCGACGTGCGGCGCAGCGGGCGGGCGAGGAGGGTGCCCACCCCGAGCCCGACGACGATCGCCACCCCGACGCCCGCGACCAGCGCGAACGCCAGGTTGCGCCGGATGAGGTCACCCCCCAGCGGGCCGTCGTCCATCGCGCGCACCAGCGCGAACGCGCCGGTCGCGTCGGGCCGGGCCTCCACGACGTAGGTGCGGCCGCCGGAGTCGACCGTCGACCGAGACGTTCGTGCCGGCCAGTGCCCGGTCGGCGCCCGCGCGGGTGAGCACGGTGGCGAGCACGCCGTTGGCGCGGGCGGTGCCGAGCATGACGACGTCGACGCCCTGGCTGCGCAGCACCGGGATGACCCGCGCCGGCCGCGTCCCGTCCAGCTGGGCCGCGACGACGTCGGCCTGCTGGCCGAGGATCTGCTGGGTCACCTGGCGCGTCGTGACCGACACCAACCGCAGCGCCACCACCGCCGCCACGGCGACCGCGACCAGCGCGACGACGAGGCAGCTGGCGGTCACCCGCCAGGCCAGCGTGCGCGTCACGTCCTGTCCGCCGCGTAGCCGACGCCGCGGACGGTCCGGATGGGGCTGGCCGACCCCAGCTTGGCGCGCAGCTGGGCCACGTGGACGTCGACGGTCCGGGTGCCGGCCGACGCGGTGTAACCCCAGACCGCGGACAGCAGCTGCTCGCGCGTGAAGACGCGGCCGGGGGCCCGCAGCAGGTGGGTGAGCAGGTCGAACTCCGTCGAGGTCAGCGCGACCTCGGCCTCGCCGGCGTGGGCGCGGCGCCGGTCGACCTCGACGCGGACGCCGCCCAGCGAGAGCACCTCCTCGCGGCCGGCCGACGGTGCGGCCCGCCGCAGGACCGTGCGGACCCGGGCGACGAGCTCCCGGGGGCTGAACGGCTTGGTGACGTAGTCGTCGGCGCCCATCTCCAGACCCAGGACGCGGTCGACCTCGTCGTCGCGGGCGGTGACGAACAGGACCGGCGTCCAGTCCTCCTCGGCGCGCAGGCGCCGGCACACCTCGATGCCGTCGATCCCCGGCAGTCCGACGTCCAGCACCACGGCGACCGGCCGGAGCCGTCGCACCGCCGCCAGGCCGGCGGCGCCGTCCGCCTCCACGTGGACGCCGAACCCGTCGCGCCGCAGGTAGAGCCCGACCAGCTCGGCGATCGTCCGGTCGTCCTCGACGACCAGCACCAGCCCGTCTGCCACAGGGTGATCGTCCCACCGGGCGGGTTCGGGCCGTGTTCGGATCGCGTAAGGGGTGATGCCGGTCGGGGTGCTGTGGTTGCGCGCTGTGCCGACGGGTGCACCGACGTCGCGGCCCCGGCGGGGCGGGGCCCGGTAGCGAGGTGGCCGGTGGCGGTGGCGAGGAGGGCGGCGCCGGTGGCGAGGTGGGCAGTTCCGGAGCCGGGTGGGTGGTGCCGGAGCCGGCGGCCTGGTGCCCGGGCCGGGCGGGGGTGCCGGGGCAGGGCGGCGCGTCGTGATCGGCGGGTGGGGAGGAGTCGGGCCGGATACGGCTCGCCAGGTCCCCGCCCGGCGATCATCGCGGGATCGACGCCCGGACGCGGGGCCCTGAGGGGAGGCCGGGCAGGTGGTCGGCTTCCCGGTCCCGGTCCCGGTCCCGGTCCCGGTCCCGGTGCCGGTGCCGGTCCCGGTGTCCGGGCCGGGCCGCGCCGGCGCCGGCGTCGGGGCCGGTCGCCGGGCTGTGATCGGCGGGCCGGGAGGAATCGAGCCATCTGTGGCTCATCGGACCCCGGTGCGGCGATCACGACGGCGTCGAGCGCCCGGGTCCGCCGGGGCCGGGCGGCAGCTTCGGGATCGAGGCGCGCGCCCTGCGCGGGGCCGGGCCATGGGCGGGGGTGAGTCGGGCTGCTCGGTGGCGGTGCGGGCTGTGGGTCGTGATCGGCGGAAGGGGAGGATTCGGGCCGGATGTGGCCCTCCAGGTCCCCTTCCCGCGATCACCACGGGGTCGACGACCCCGTAGGTGCCGCCAGGCGGGTGGCGGCCTCGGAGATCGTGGCGCGCTACCCGTCCGTCCGGTGGGTACCGTGGCAGCGTGATCGCCGAGCTGGTCGTGCTGGTCGACGACGATGGCAGGCCCGTGGGGACGGCCGACAAGGCGTCGGTGCACGGCGCCGTCACCCCGCGGCACCTGGCCTTCTCCTGCTACGGCTTCGACGTCGACGGGCGGCTGCTGGTCACTCGCCGGGCCGCGGGCAAACGCACCTTCCCCGGCGTGCTGACCAACACCTGCTGCGGGCACCCGGCGCCCGGCGAGGACCCCGCCGACGCCGTGCGCAGGCGGCTGCGTCACGAGCTGGGCCTGCAGATCGCGGACCTGCGGCTCGTGCTGCCGGACTTCTCCTACCGGGCGTCGGCGGGCGGCGTCGAGGAGCACGAGCTGTGCCCGGTCTACGTCGGGACGCTGTTCGGGGAGCCGCGCCCGCGCCCGGACGAGGTCGACCTCGTCGAATGGTGGACGTGGGAGCGCTTCCTCGACGCGGCCGCGGACCCGGCGAGCGGGTTGTCGCCGTGGGCGCGCGCGCAGGCGCCGCTGCTCGACGCGGCGGCCGACCTGGGGCGGCCGGCCTGATGCGCGAGATCACGCTGTTCTCCGGCTCGGCGCACCGCGAGCTGGCCGGCGCGATCGCCCATCACCTCGAGGTGCCGCTGGCGCCGACCCGCGTCACGCGCTTCGCCAACGACTGCCTCGAGGTGCAGCTGCTGGCCAACTGCCGTGAGCGCGACGTCTTCGTCGTCCAGCCGCTCGTGCCGCCCGTGCACGAGCACCTGGTCGAGCTGCTGCTCATGCTCGACGCGGCGCGCGGGGCATCGGCGGCGCGCATCACCGTGGTCATGCCGCACTTCGCCTACGCACGCTCCGACAAGAAGAACGCGCCGCGGATCGCGATCGGCGCGCGCCTGGTCGCCGACCTGCTGCGCACCGCAGGCGCCGACCGGGTGCTGACCATGGCGCTGCACTCCCCGCAGGTGCACGGCTTCTTCTCGATGCCGGTCGACCACCTCCACGCCCTGCGCGAGCTCGCGGGCCACTTCCGCGGCCTCGACCTGCGCAACGCGATCGTCGTCTCGCCCGACCTCGGCAACGCCAAAGAGGCGTCGCGACTTGCCCGGCTGCTCGGCGGCCTGCCCGTCGCGGCGGCGGCGAAGGAGCGCCTCTCCGACGACAAGGTCGTCATCACGTCCATCATCGGCGACGTCCGTGGCCGGGACGTGCTCGTACTCGACGACGAGATCGCGCGCGGATCGACGATCATCGAGCTGCTCGAGCGGCTGGCCGACGAGGGCGTCGCGTCGGTGCGGGTGGCCTGCACCCACGGCCTCTTCGCCGACGGCGCCCTCGACCGGATCGGGTCGCGGCCAGACGTCTGCGAGATCGTCTGCACGGACACCGTGCCCCTGTCCGGGCGGGACACGGCGCCGAAGCTGACGGTCATCTCGGTCGCCTCCGCGCTCGCCGAGGCGATGCGCCGCATCCACAACGGCGAGTCCGTGAGCGTCCTCTTCGAGGATCACTGACCGGGCCCTAGGCCCGGCTGTCGCGCGCGTTCGCGACGGCGGCCGCCCGCACGAGCGTGGCGTCCGCCGGGCCCGCGGTGAACGTGACGCCGAGCGACCGGAAGCGGTGGGCGTGCTCCGGCGAGGCGGTGTACATGCCGACCGGCCGGCCCGCGGCCCGACCCGCCTCCACGATCGAGCCCACGAGCTTGTCGTACTCCGGGTCACCGTTCTGGGCGGAGATCGGCATCCCGGCGCTCAGCGCGAGGTCGGACGGGCCGATGAACAGCGCGTCGACCCCGTCCACAGCGGCGATGTCGCCCGCAGCGGCCACGCCGTCCGAGGTCTCGATCATCACGATGCACAGCGGATCGGGACGCGGGCCCCGCCACCCTTGGCGGACCGGCCCGTAGCTGCGCGCCCCGCGCGGCGGGTGATGGCACGCCGCCACCGCGGCGGCGGCCTCTGCGACCGAGTCGACCAGCGGGACGATCACACCGTCGGCCCCCCGGTCCAGCGCGCGCCCGATCGCGTCCGCCGCCGTCGTGGTCGGGCGGACCAGCGCGGTCGTGCCGGCGGCGGTCAGCGCCTGCAGCATCGGCAGCAGCGCGTCGTCGCCGATCAGGCCGTGCTGCTGGTCGACGCAGACGAAGTCGAAGCCCGCCGTGCCGAACAGCTCGGCGGTCGCGGACCCCGGCAGCTGCAGCCATCCGCCGACGGCGCCTTCCGCGAGGGGGACAGCGGGCGTGCTCACGGCCGGATCACCGCCGCCGCGCCGCCGTCGGTGCCCTGCGCGGTCGGGCCCGGCCGGACCACCGCGCCGGCGCCGCCGTCGACCGTCACGATCTCGCCGGTCCGCAGCCGCGTCGTCGCGTCGGGGACGCCGACGACCGCCGGGATGCCGTACTCGCGGGCGACGACAGCGCCGTGTGAGACGGCTCCGCCCATCTCCATGACCAAACCCCCAGCCGTGAGGAACAACGGTGTCCAGCCGGGGTCCGTCGACGGCACGACGAGGATCTCGCCGGGCTCCAGACGCGCGCCGGCCGGATCGAGGACGACCCGGACCGGCCCGGTCACGGTTCCCGCCGAGGCCGGCGTGCCGACGATCGCGCCCGCGGGCGGGGGAGCGGCCAGCGTCTCCGGCTCCGTCCCGTCCGAGAGCAACACCCGCGGCACGTGCCGCCGCCGCCCCTCGCGGGCGTAGGTGGCACGTCGGGTCGCGACGGTACCGCGGAGATCGCCCGGGTGCCCGTCGAGCGCCGCGGCCACCTCGGCCAGCTCGAGGAAGAACACGTCGTCGGTGGCGTCCAGCAGGTCGCGCCGGACCAGCTCGGCACCGAGCTCGGCGACCTGGCTGCGGGCGAGCGCGAGCAGCCGCACCAGGTAGTCCTTGTGGGTCTCGCGCATCCCGGCCAGCGCGCGCGTCCGCCCCAGCGCGACGCGGGTGACGGCGGCCCGCACGCGCGACCGCTCCCGGACCCTGGCGACGACGGTCGCGACCACCGCCTCGGCGGACGCGGCGCCCCGCGCGAACCGCACGTCGGGCCGGTCGGCGGCTCCGCCCGGCCCGTCGCAGGCGCAGGACGCCGCGCGGCGGTAGTTGGCGAGCGCGACCAGCACCGGGGCCGGGTCGTCCCGCCAGCGGGCGACCCCGAGGTCGATCTCGGCCGCCGCACGGTGACCGTGCTCGGCGAGGAACGCCGCGAGCTCCCGTGCGAGGACCGGCGGCAGCGTCCCGGCCCGGTACCGCGCCGCGAGCGAGTCGGGGGGCTCGGCCAGCAGGGCCGCGTCGGCGGCCGGGTCCAGCCGGGTCGCGCAGGCCCACAGCTGCAGGTCCATGATCGTCGTCACGTTGTGGGGGAGCGAGCGGAGCACCCCGTGGACGGCGGCGGCGTCCAGCGCGCCGCCGGCCGCCTTGCGGGCGACGCCCAGCGCCAGGAACCCCGCCGCGGCGGCGGGGGCGACGCGAGGCACCACGTGGACCGCCCGCCGCAGCGTCGTGACGACGCCGGCCACGCCGGGCCCCGGCGCGACCGCGCGCACGCGCCGGCCGATCCGCTCGACCCGCCGCCGCGCCGCGGCCGGGCTGGCGAGGGCGACCGCGACCGTCACGGGCAGCCGGAGCCGGATTGCGGCCCGTGCCGCCCGGCGCACGAAGGGCAGGACGGAGGTGCCTGTCACCGCGAGATCGGGCTCGTCGAGCAACGCGCGCAGCACGACGGCCGAGCGCGCCTCCATCACGTCCAGCATGCGCGGCAGGAGCGCGCGCCCGACCCGGCCGCGCAGGGCGGGCGTGACGTCCGCGAACGCGCGCAGGCCCGCGATCCCGTACGCGGGCGGGCCGGTGAGCGGGTCGGCCGGCCGGCCGAAGAACTCCTCGGACACCGCAGCGGTGACGGCCCGGAACGCGGACAGGCCCATGGGGGTGACCGGCCCGGTCAGGCCCTGGGCGAGGCTCGCGTTGAAGTGCACCCGCAGGCCGGGCCCGCGCGACGGCGGGACCGGGTAGAGGGTCGTGATCGGCCGGGCCTGGGTGAGCCACAGCCGGTCGTCCCGGTCGAGCGCCCACTCGATGTCCTGCGGCGCCCCGAACCGGGCCTCGACCCGCCGGCCCAGCGTGACGAGCGCCCGCACCTGCGCCGGCGTGAGGCAGCCGGCCTGCGGGCCCGTGACCCGGTCGCCCTCGACGGCCCAGCGGTCCGGGTCGACCGCACCGGAGACGACGGCGTCACCGAGACCGGGCGCACCGTCGACGACCGCGCGTGTCCGGCGGCCGCTGACCGGGTCGGCGGTGAACAGGACGCCGGCGGCCGCAGCGTCGACCATGCGCTGCACGACGACGGCGATCCGCGGGGCGGCCGGGACGTCGTCCGACCCGGCGCCGGACGGTGCCGCTCGGCCGGGCGTCGCCGTTCCCGGCGACCCGGCGTCGGACGACCCCGGCCCGGGCGACCCCGCGTTCCGCGACCCTGCGTCGGGCGACCCTGCGTCGGGCGACCCCGCGGCGGCCGGTCCCGCGGCCGCCGCCCCGGTGCCCGCCGGTCCCGCGCCGGGCAGGCCCGGGTCGACCGACTCCCCGCGGTAGGCGACGGCCCGGTCGGTCCACAGCGACGCCCAGCAGCGCCGGACGGCGTCCAGCACGGCGTCCGGTCCGACGACGTCCAGGAAGGTGTCCTGCTGCCCGGCGAAGCTCGCGTCGGGCAGGTCCTCCGCGGTCGCGGAGGACCGCACGGCGACCGGGACGTCGTCACCCAGCGCCGCGTAGGCCTCGGTGACGGCCGTGGCCACGGCCGGCGGCATCGGCGCGGCGAGCAGCGCCGCGCGGACCCGGGCGGCGAGACCAGCGGGGTCGCCGGTCCGGAGCCCGGCACCGGCGAGGACGGCCTCGACGCCCGCTGCGTAGGCGACCTCGGCGTACGCCGACGTGGGCACGACGAAGCCGTCGGGGACGGGGAAGCCGGCGGTGGTGAGTGCCGCGAGGCCGACCGCCTTGCCGCCGACGAGCCCGAGCTCGCGGGCCGCGGCGAGGGGTACGACAGGCGACTGGACGGCGGTCATGCGGCAGGCTACCGCATTTTCAACACGAGATGAACTCTTCGTGCTCAGCCGGTCCGGCCGTAACGGCCGCGGTAGTAGAGCAGCGGTGGACGGCTCTCGTCGGCCCCGAGGTCCAGCACGTGGCCGACGGCGATCGTGTGGTCGCCGCCCGCGTGCTCGGCGTGCAGGGAGCAGTCGATCCAGGCGCTGACCCCGTCCAGGATGGGCGCTCCCGACGGCGCGGGCGACCAGTGGACGCCGTAGAACTTGTCCACGCCCGAGCGGGAGAAGCCGACGCTCACGTGCTCCTGGCCGGCCGACAGCACGTTGACGCAGAACGCCCCGACGGAGCGGATCCGCGGCCAGGTCGTCGAGCTCAGCGCCGGGCAGAAGCTGACGAGCGGGGGGTCGAGCGAGAGCGAGGCGAAGGACTGGCAGGTGAACCCGAGCGGCCCGTCCGGCCCCGCCGCGGTGATCACGACGATGCCCGAGACGAAGTGGCCGAGCACCTCCCGCATGACGTCGGGCGCGACGGGCCCGGTGCCGGCACCGACGGACGGGGCACCGGAAGCCATGGGATCGACCCTAGCCTCCGATGCCCCCGGACGCCCGGCGCGCCGCCGAGGCCCGTTCCGTCGTTGCGTTCCCGTCAGCTGGCGTAGGCGCGCAGCCGGTCGGCCCGCTCGCCGATGCGCAGCTTGGCCATGACCTCGCGCTCGATCTGGCGGACCCGCTCGCGGGAGAGCCCGAACTCGCGGCCGATCTGGTCGAGGGTGCGCGGCTGGCCGTCGTCGAGGCCGTACCGCATGCGGATGACGGCCTGCTCGCGGTCCTCCAGCGTGGCGAGCACCCGGCGCAGGTCGTCGTGCAGCAGGCGGGACACGACGGTGTTCTCGGCGTCGGTCGCCTCGCCGTCCTGGATGAAGTCGCCCAGCGGCGCCTCCTCGTCGGAACCGACGGGCATGTCGAGGCTCACCGGGTCGCGCGCGTGGTCGAGCAGGTCGGCGATCTTCTCGACCGGGATGCCGGACTCGGCGGCCAGCTCGTCGTGCGTGGCGTCGCGGCCGAGCTTCTGGTGCAGGTCGCGCTTGATGCGGGCGAGCTTGTTCACCTGCTCGACGAGGTGCACCGGCAGCCGGATCGTCCGCGCCTGGTCGGCCATCCCGCGCGTGATCGCCTGCCGGATCCACCAGGTGGCGTACGTCGAGAACTTGAAGCCCTTGGTGTAGTCGAACTTCTCGACGGCCCTGATGAGACCCAGGTTGCCCTCCTGGATCAGGTCCAGCAGCGGCATCCCGCGGCCCGTGTAGCGCTTGGCCAGCGAGACGACCAGCCGCAGGTTCGCCTCCAGCAGGTGGTTGCGGGCCCGGCGCCCGTCGCGCACGACGGTCCGCAGGTCGGCGGCGTACTGCGGGTCGAGCTGCTCGCCGTCCTTGGCCGCGGTCTCCAGCACGTGCTGGGCGAACACGCCGGCCTCGATGCGACGGGCCAGGTCGACCTCCTGCGCGGCCGTGAGCAACGCCGTGCGGCCGATGCCGTTGAGGTAGACGCGGACGAGGTCGGCGGCGGGGCTCTGCGCGTCGAGGTCCTCGGCTGACATCTCGGGCCGCGAGCGGGGGCTGGCCGCGAGATCCGTGGAGTCGGTACGCTGGGTCGGGAGACCAGCGTCGATGGTCGTGACGGTCATGATGTGCGTTCCTCCCCTGCGCGCCCGCGGCGACGGCCGGACCAGGTGTGTCTGCCGCGGCTCTCAGTACGTTCGAACGCAGCGGGTGCCTGGATCGTTCCCGGCATCCTGAGGCGACGCTCAGCACGTCCGCCCGCCATGATGAGCACATGACCAACGGTGACGCAGGCTGGATGGGCGCGGGCGGGCTCGGCGAGTTCATCCGCGCGCAGCGCCAGCTCGCGCGCCTGTCCCTGCGCGAGATGGCGGCGATGACCAGCGTGTCGAACGCCTACCTCAGCCAGGTCGAGCGTGGCCTGCACCAACCGTCGCTCAAGGTGCTGCGCTCGATCGCCGAGGCGCTGCAGCTGTCGACCGAGCAGCTCCTCGCGCAGGCGGGCTGGGACACCGCACCCGAGCCGGAGGTGGGCGCCGCCGCCACCGGCACGACCAGCACGGAGGACGCGATCCGCGCCGACCCGCGCCTGTCGGCCGAACAGCGCACCGCTCTGCTGGGCGTCTACCGCAGCTTCGTCGGCGACGGCTGACCGGGCCGGACCGGCGCCGGCACGTGCTCGGCCGTCACACCTCGACCAGCACCGTGAACGGCCCGTCGTTGACCGATGCCACGGCCATGTCCGCCCCGAAGACCCCCGTCTCGACCGTCGCGCCGCGGGCCCGCAGCGCGGCCACCACCGCGTCCACCAGCGGGCGCGCCCGGTCGGGCGCCGCCGCGGCCAGCCAGGTGGGGCGCCGGCCCTTGCGGGTGTCGCCGTAGAGCGTGAACTGGCTCACGACCAGCAGCGGGGCACCGGTCTCCGCGCACGACCGCTCACCGTCGAGGACGCGCAGCTCGTGGAGCTTGCGGGCCATCGTCTTGACCGCCGTGTCCGGGTCGTCGCGGTGCACGCCGAGCAGCACCAGCAGGCCGGGGCCGATGGCGCCCACCACCTCGTCGCCCACGGTGACCGAGGCCTCGCTGACCCGGGCCGCGACCGCCCTCACGACGCCGAACCCGGGGCCGGGGCGGCGACCGGCTCCAGCAGGCCGTGCCGGACGAGCTCGCGCAGGGCCGGCAGGGTCGCGGCGACGAGCGCGTCCACCGGGCGGCCGTGGGCCAGCGCCAGCAGCGCCACGAGCTCCCCGAGCGGCAGCTCCCCGCGGCAGCCGGCCAGCAGCGCGGCGGCGAGGTCGTCGACCTCGTGCCGCCAGCGGGGACCGTCGAGGCGCGCGACCGACGCGCCGACCTCCGTCCAGCCGGCGGGCCCCGGCTGCGCCCACCGCTCGAGGGTGACGGTCGGCGGGACCCGCAGCCGCGCGTCCAGGAGGTCCGCGTCGCCGGCGCGCAGGAGGTCGACGCGGTCGAGCCAGCCCGCGACCTCGGGCCCCAGCGGGTCGTCGACGGGGGTGAGCAGGTCCTCGACGACGACGGTCGGGACGGCGTCCGTGCGGCGCAGCGTGATGATCCCGAAGCCGACCGCCTCGACGCGGCGGTCGGCCATCCAGTCCAGCCACGCGCCGGCCTGTGCGCGCCCGGCCGGGGACGCGGGGTCGAGCCCGGCGTCGCGCTGCCAGGTCCCGACGTGCAGGGCGGGGTCGGCGACCTCGCGCTGCACGACCCACGCGTCGACGCCGCCGGGCAGCCATGAGCGGACGCGGTCTGGCCATTCCTGCCCGGCCACGTGCAGCCACGATCCGATCAGCTGGGCCACGCCGCCCGGTTCGAGGTGCTCCGGCAGGCGCCGGACCAGTCCGGCGAGAGCGGCGTCGCCGTCCTCGCCGGAGTCGCGGTAGACGAAGTCGACCCGGGCCGGCCCGGGCACGAACGGCGGGTTGGAGACGATGCGGTCGAACCGGCGCCCGGCCACCGGGCCGAGCCAGGGCCCGTCGAGGAGCTCGACGTCCAGGCCGTTCAGCGCGAACGTCGCCGCCGCCATCGCGAGCGCCCGTGGGGCGACGTCCGTCGCGGTCACGGCCGCGGCATGCCGGGTCGCGTGCAGCGCCTGGACGCCGCAGCCGGTGCCGACGTCCAGGAGTGACGCGGCCGGCGTGCGGACCGTGGCCGCGGCCAGTGTCAGCGACGCCGCGCCGACGCCGGTGACGTGGTCGCGCTCCTGGCGGCGGCGGTCGAGGTCGGACAGCACCCACCACTCGCCGCCGGCCGGCCCCGTTCCCCGTCGCCGTCGCCGCTGTCGTCGCCGCTGTCGTCGCCGCTGTCGTCGCTGCTGTCGTCGCTGTCGTCGCCGTAGGGGCGCAGGTCGAGCGCAGCCCGCCAGCCGTCGCCGTCGCGCGCCAGCAGGCCGGGCAGGGCGTCGAGCGGGAGCGCGGCGCGGACGGCCGCGTCCGGCTCGACGCCGCCGAGCAGCAGCAGCCGCACCAGCACGCCCAGCTCGCCGCCGTCGGCGCAGGCGCGGAAGGCGGGCTCGGTCTCGCCGCGGCCGAGCGCGGCGTGCGCTCCGGGACCCAGCAGCTCGCGCACGCCGTCGGAGGTGTAGCGGGCGCGCCCGAGCGCCGAGCGGAGGGCGTCGGCGCCGGCGGGTGTCAGGCGGGGGAGCACGCCGGCAGTCTCCCGGAGCCGCACGCCCCGTTTCGCGCCAGTACCCGGCTACGCTCGGAGCGTGTCGCTGCACCTCGCCCAGGACGCCGACGCGGACGCGCTGCTCGACCGCGACCCGCTCGCGCTGCTCGTCGGCATGCTCCTCGACCAGCAGATCGCGATGGAGCACGCGTTCTGGGCGCCGTCGGAGCTCGCGCGCCGGCTGGGCCGCGACCGGCTCGACGCCCGCGAGCTGGCCGGGTACGACCCCGAGGCGCTCGCCGCGGTCTTCTCGACGCCGCGGGCACTGCACCGGTACCCGAAGTCGATGTCGGGCCGGGTCCAGGCGTTGTGCGCGGCGCTCGTCGAGAACTACGACGGGGACGTCACGCGGGTGTGGGACGGGGTGCCGGACGGCCGGGAGCTGCTCGCGCGGCTCAAGGCCCTGCCGGGGTTCGGCCAGCAGAAGGCGCAGATCTTCGTCGCGCTGCTGGGCAAGCAGCGCGAGGTCCGGCCGCCCGGCTGGCGCGAGGCCGCGGGCCACTACGGCGACGAGGGCGCGTTCCGGTCGGTTGCCGACGTCGTCGACCCGGTCTCGCTGGGCAAGGTCCGGGAGTTCAAGCAGGCCGCGAAGGCGGCCGCCAAGGCCGCGACGGCGCGCGCCTAGTGTCCCGCGCCGGCGCGGGACACTAGCCGTGCACCGCGTGGACGCCGCCCGCGCGACCGAGCGGGTGGTCGACCCCGAGCAGGTGTGCGACGCCACGGCCGTGCTGGCCGACGGCGAGGCGCTGGTGCGGACCGCGGCCGTGCTGGACGCGCTGGGCGACCGGCACCGGCTCGCGATCCTCCTGGCGCTGCACCACGCCGGCGACCTGTGCGTGTCGGACCTGGCCTTCGTGGTCGGGATGAGCGACAGCGCCGTCTCGCACGCGCTGCGGCTGCTCCGCGCGCACGGGCTGGTCACCGCGCGCCGGGCCGGACGGCTCGTCCGCTACCGGGTCACCGGGGCGCTCGCGAGCAGGGTGCTCGACGTCGTGTCGACCGAGGTGGTGGCGGCCCCGACCGACGGGCATGCGGAGGAGCCGGGTCACGGATCCTGACGCGCGGGTGCCCCGGGCCGGTGGCACCATGGCGGGCATGGCCGACGAACGGGATCCGGTACTCATCACCGACGCCCCGATGTCGTACGAGGACCAGCTCGCGGCCCGCAAGCAGCGATACAAGATCATGATGGGGATGCGCATCCCGCTCATGGTCGCCGCGGCCGCGTTCTACCAGATGCCGTGGATCGCCGTGACCCTGCTGGTGATCTCCATCCCGCTGCCGTGGATGGCCGTCCTGATCGCGAACGACCGGCTCCCGCTGAAGGTCACCGACCCGGCGCGCTACCGCGCGCGGCGGGCGGCGATCGAGGCGCGGTCGCACACGGTCGTCGAGCCGGGGGAGTCCGACCGCGAGGACTGAGCGGGGCGGACGCGCGGGGGCCGGGCGGTCCGTCATGGTCGGGCGCCCAGGCGCGTGACGGCCGACGCGCCGGCCGCGCAGCCCGCCGCCAGTGCGTCGACGGGGTGCGCGCCCCCCAGCCACGCGACGAGCACGCCGGCGTCGAACGCGTCCCCGGCGCCCGTCGGGTCCACGGCCGCGACCTGCTGAGCGGGGGCGGACCAGGCGCCGCGCGCGTCGACCCAGCGCGCGCCGGCCGGCCCCGCCGTCGCCGCGACCGCGCCGACGCGGGCCAGTACCGGGTCGGTGCCGCCGAGCGCGTCGAGCTCCGCCGCGGTGGGCAGCAGCAGGTCGACGCCCGCGACGTCGTCGAGGAACGCCGGGGTCAGTGCCGGCGCGGCCTGCGGGTCGACCGACGTGCTGACGCCCGCGGCCCTCGCGGCGGCCAGCGCCGCGAGCCCCGCGTCGCGTGAGCTGGGGTCGAGCAGGACGTAGCCCGACAGGTGCAGGTGGTCGAACCCGTCGAGCGCCGGCAGGTCGGCCGGGGCCAGCCGGGCGGCGGCACCGCGGTCGGACAGCAGCGTCCGCTCGGGGGCCGGCGGGTGGTCCGGTGGACGGTCCGCGCCGGCCGGGTCGGCCGCGGTCGACGTCCGGGTCCCGATGGGGACGTCCGCCGGCGGGGTGCCGGCGGGGCCGGTCGACGGCCCGATCACGGCCACGACCACCGCGGTGGGCGCGTCCGGGTCGCGGGTGGCGTGCACCCGCACGCCCGCCGCGGCGAGGCCGTCGAGTGCCTCCCGGCCGGGCAGGTCGTCGCCGACCCGGGCGGCCAGCACGACGCGCGCGCCGAGGTGGGCCAGCCACGCGGCGGTGTTCGCCCCGGCGCCCCCCTGGCGCGTCCGGATCCGGGCCGGCACGTCGGCTCCGGGCACGGGCGGTCGCCGCGGCGTCACCAGGACGTCGACGGCGACGTCCCCGACGACGAGCACCCGGGGACCGCCCCGACCACCCCGACCCGCGCCGGCGGCCGCACCCGCGCCGGCGGGCGCACCGGCGCCGGCGGGCGCACCGGCGCCGGCGGGCGCACCCGCGCCGTCGTCGCGGCCGGTGCCGCCCGCCGCGTCCCGATCGCCGCCGTTCCCGCGCACGGTCACCGGCCCGTCAGGCCGCGAGCGCCGCGGCGACCTGTGCCGCCAGCGCGGCGTTCGCCGTCACCAGCGCCAGGTTCGCGCGAAGGCTCGCGCCGCCGCTGCCGGCGTGGAAGTGCTCCAGCAGGGCCGGCGTCACGTCCTTGCCGGCGATCCCGCGCTCGGCCACCAGCGCGAGCCCCTCGGCGAGCAGCCGGTCGTGCACGTCCGCGTCGAGCTCGTCGGCGGCCGGTACGGGCTGGGCCAGCACGGCGCCCGACCCCGAGCCCAGCGCGACGTGCGCGCGCCACACCGCGGCCACCTCCGCGGGGCTGTCCAGGCGCCACGGCACCGGCAGGCCGGAGTCGCGGCGGTAGAACCCGGGGAACCGGTCCGTGCGGTACCCCAGCACCGGCACCGAGCCGGTCTCGAGCACCTCCAGCGTCGCCGGCACGTCCAGGATCGACTTGACGCCCGAGCACACGACGAGGACGCCCGTGGCGCGCAGCGCACCGAGGTCGGCGGACACGTCCCAGGTCTCCCCGGCGCCGCGGTGGACGCCGCCGAGCCCGCCCGTCGCGAAGACGCGGACGCCCGCCGCGTGCGCGAGTGCTGCGGTCGCGGCGACGGTCGTCGCACCGTCGCGGCGCAGCCCGACGGCGACGCCGAGGTCGCGGGCCGAGAGCTTGTCCAGCCCGCCGGCGCAGACGCGGTCGAGCTGGGCGGCGGACAGCCCCACCCGCGGGACGCCGTCCAGCACGGCCACCGTCGCCGGCGTCGCGCCGTGGGAGCGCACGGCGGACTCGACCGTGTCGGCGGCGGCGCGGTTGGCGGGCGCCGGCAGGCCGTGGGCCAGTATCGTGCTCTCCAGCGCGACCACCGGCCGGCCCGCCGCGAGCGCGTCGGCGACATCGTCGCTGCACAGGACGGTCATGTGCGTCAGCATGGCCGACCCGGCACAATGGTCGGCATGGCGACCCAGGTGCTGCCCGATGTCGACACCCGCCCGGAGGGCACCGACACCACGGGCACCGACGAACCCAAGATGTTCCACTACGTGAAGAAGAACAAGATCGCCGAGAGCGCGGTGCTGGGCAAGCTGGTGCAGGCGCTGTGCGGCGAGACGTTCCCCGTCACGCGCTCGCCCAAGCCGGGCTCCCCGGTCTGCCCGGACTGCAAGAAGATCTACGAGCAGCTCCGTCCCGGCAGCTGACCGCCGGTTCACGGCTGTCCGGACGAGCCGGTGCGCCCGGACGGCCCGCAGTGCTGCGACCAGCCGCGCCTGCGCGACCGCGCGGCGGCTCCCTGCCGGCCGGACAAGATCGACATCGCGCGGGTTAGGCTGACCCGGCCCGCGGCGCCGCCCCCGGGCCCGCACCGCGGCGGGCCGGCCGCCGCCCACCCGTGTCGTCCAGCCACTGGGAGCACTCCTGTCCGCCGCCGTCTCGTCCGCCCCGGAACGCCCGCTGCGGGCATGGCAGCGCAGCGCGCTCGCCCGCTATCTCGCCTCCGCGCCGCACGACTTCCTGACGGTCGCGACGCCGGGTGCGGGCAAGACCGCGTTCGCCTTGCGCGTCGCGCGGGAGCTGCTGGCCGACCGCGTGATCGAGGCGGTCACCGTCGTCACGCCGACGGAGCACCTGAAGACCCAGTGGGCGGCGTCGGCTGCGGAGGCCGGGATCGCCATCGACCCCGACTTCCGCAACAGCACCGGCGCGACCTCGGCCGACTACCGGGGGATCGCCGTCACCTACGCCGGGGTCGCCGCGCACCCACTGCTGCACCGCGCGCGGACGGAGAACCGGCGCACGCTGGTCGTCCTGGACGAGGTGCACCACGCCGGTGACGCCCGCTCGTGGGGCGAGGCGGTACGCGAGGCGTTCGACCCGGCGGTCCGGCGCCTCACGCTGACCGGGACGCCGTTCCGCAGCGACGACAACCCGATCCCGTTCGTCGACTACCTGCCCGACGCCGACGGGGCGCTGCGCAGCCGGGCCGACCACGCCTACGGCTACGCGGAGGCGCTGGCGGACGGCGTCGTGCGGCCGGTGGTGTTCCTGGCCTACTCCGGGCAGTCGAGCTGGCGCACGAGCGCGGGCGAGGAGTTCACCGCGCGGCTGGGCGAGCCGCTGACCGCCGAGCAGACGGCCAGGGCCTGGCGGACCGCGCTCGATCCCGGCGGCGAGTGGATCCCGGCCGTGCTCGCCGCCGCCGACCGCCGGCTGCTGGGTCACCGGGCCGGGGGGATGCCCGACGCCGGCGGCCTGGTCATCGCGTCGGACCAGACCACGGCGCGCGCCTACGCGGCCATCCTCACCGAGGTGACCGGGACCCCGCCGGTGCTCGTGCTCTCCGACGAGGCGGGGGCGTCGGCCCGCATCGCGCGGTTCTCCGCGTCCGACGAGCGGTGGATGGTCGCGGTGCGGATGGTCTCCGAGGGCGTGGACGTGCCGCGGCTGGCGGTGGGGGTGTACGCCACCAGCGCGTCGACGCCGCTGTTCTTCGCCCAGGCCGTCGGCCGGTTCGTCCGGTCGCGGCGGCCGGGGGAGACCGCCTCGGTGTTCCTGCCGAGCGTGCCGGTGCTGCTGGGGCTGGCGAGCGAGCTGGAGGTGCAGCGCGACCACGTGCTGGGCAAGCCGCACCGCGCCGCCGAGCAGTGGGACGATGAGCTGCTCGCCGCCGCGCAGCGGACCCAGGACGAGCCGGGCGAGGACGACAAGGCGTTCACCGCGCTGGAGGCGCACGCCGAGCTGGACCAGCTGATCTACGAGGGCCGGTCGTTCTCGGCCGACGAGGAGGACTACCTCGGGCTGCCGGGGCTGCTGGAGCCCGACCAGGTCCGGACGCTGCTGCACCAGCGCCAGGAGCAGTGGATGCGCCGCTCGCAGCCGGCGGCCGCTCCCGTCGAGGCTGCTCCCGCCCGGTCGCTTTCGGTGCGCGAGCGCCTGACCCAGCTGCGCAAGGAGCTGAACACGCTGGTCGCGCTGCACAACCACCGCACGAGGAAGCCGCACGGCATGATCCACAACGAGCTGCGGCGCCAGTGCGGCGGCCCGCCGACGGCGATGGCGACCATCGAGCAGCTCGAGGAGCGGATCGCAACGCTGCGGACCTGGTGACGCGAGTCGGGGTCTCGCCCGGTCCGAGTCGCGCCGCTCCGCGGCCGCGAGTCGGGTCTCGCCCGGTCCGAGTCGCGCGCTCCGCCAGGCCGCGAGTCGGGGTCTCGCCCGGTCCGAGTCGCGCCGCGCACCGGTCCGGGTTCGCGAGCCTGACCGCCCGGTCTGGCGGAGCCCCCGACTCAGGCTGGTCCAGACACCGACTCGCGGGCTGGGTCAGGGCGCGACTCGGGCTGGTCCAGACCCCGACTCGCGGGCTGGGTCAGGGCGCGACTCGGGCTGGTCCAGACCCCGACTCGCGGTGGACAGGAAACGGGGCGGGCACCATTCGGTGCCCGCCCCGTCGCGTCGGTTCGTGGTGCGGCGCGTCAGCCCGCCTGGACGTCGGCCTGCAGCTCGCGCAGCTTGTCGCTGTGGGCCTTCGCGTGGTGGCCGCAGAAGAGCAGCTCCCCGCCCTTGGGCAGCACGGCGCGGACCTTGGCCGCCGCCCCGCAGCGGTCGCAGCGGTCGGCGAGCGTCAACGCGGGTCGGGACAGGGTTCCAGGCTGCATGGCGGTCTCCCTCCGTTCGGTGCAGGGCCGGGGCCCGGCACCGCTAGCTCGTGACGACCGCTTGCGCGGTACGTCCACCTTCCCAGACGTTCAACACCCCTGCATGTGTTCCCGCGGCGCGTCGCGACGAGAATCACGTCCGTCCGGCGGAAGTCGGGCGGTCGACGCCCCGGTGACCCGGAGGTGGCGACTGCGATGAACTTGTGACGACGCGTGAATGATGCGGTGCGCCGAGGCTGACCCGCAAGATGTGGCGTGTTAACTCTTCCGATGACGTGATTACCCTGCGCAATGTGACGGCCGCCTTGCGATCCCGCGTGCCGGCGCCCGTCTGGTTCGTCGTCGGCGGCGTGTCGATGTACGCGGGGGCCGCGCTGGCCGTCGGCCTGTTCGGCCGCATCGCCCCGGCCGGGGTCGCCGTTCTGCGGATGCTGGGGGCCGCGGCCGTCCTGCTGGCGTGGCGGCGGCCGCCCGCCGCCGCCTGGCGCGGCCGGCGCCTGCTGCGTGCCGCGGCCTTCGGCCTGGCGACGGCGGGCATGAACATCGCGTTCTACGAGGCCATCGCCCGCCTGCCGCTGGGGACGGCCGTGGCCGTGGAGTTCTGCGGCCCGGTCGCCGTCGCGGCCGTGTCCTCGCGGCGCGCCCGGGACGTCGCGGCCGTCGTGCTGGCCGCGCTCGGCGTGCTGATGATCGCCGATGTGCGCTGGTCAGGGGCTCCACTGGGGGTCGTGTGGGCCCTCGCGGCGGCAACGCTGTGGGCCGCGTACATCGTCCTGGGCAAGCGCGTGGCCGGCGCCGGCAACGGCGTCGACGACCTCGCGGTCGGGTTCGGGGTCGCCGCCGTGCTGCTCTCGCCGGTGCTGCTGGCGGGCCCGGCGGGCGGGCTGACGGACCCGCTCGTGCTGCTCGTCGCGGCCGGCGTCGGCGTGCTGTCGAGCGCGATACCGTACGTGATCGACCAGATCGTGCTGCGCCGCGTCGGCCAGGCGCGCTTCGCGGTCCTCCTCGCGTTGCTCCCCGCCACCGCGACCGTCGTCGGTCTGGTGGCGCTGGCGCAGGTCCCGACGCCGGTCGAAGCTCTCGGGATCGCCGCGGTCGTGGCGGCCGTGGCGTTGCGGTCGCGGGAGGGCGACGATCCGGAGGACCTCGGCCGAACGTGATTCGGCCACGGAGAGTCACGACAAGCGAGTAACTTTCCGTAGCTAAAGACAACCCGGAAAGGTGACACCGGAACGGCGTGGGGCCGGTCAGGTGATTGTCGGAGGGGTTCTCACGAAGGGTTCCCGCGACGCCGGCAGGCGCGGTCGGCGGGGGCTCCCGGGCGTGCCCCGAGGGACGGCGGGCCCGCCGGCGGGATGGCGCGCCCCGGTCGCCGTCGGCCGGCCGGCCGGGTCCCGACCGGCCGCCCGGCTCGCGGCGGGACGGCCTGCGGATCCCGGGCGATCCCGTTCCGCGTCATCGAATCGTGACCGGATAGCGACGACTTGAACGATGCAGTGTGCTTGGCCCCACACCCGTCCGCGTCATACGTTGTCGGCCGCAACATTTCCCCCGACGACGTGGAAGGATCACCATGCGGATCAGGAAGGCCGCATCCGCGGCCGCCGGGCTGGGGCTGGCCCTCACCCTCGCAGCCTGCGGGCAGAACGCGGCCGCGCCGAGCTCCGGCGGGGGTGGGGGCAGCGCGGCTCCCAGCGGCGGCGCCAAGGTGGGCGTCATCCTGCCGGAGACCGCGAGCTCGGCCCGGTGGGAGGGCTTCGACAAGCCGCTGCTGACCCAGGCGATGCAGGCGGCGGGCCTCTCGCCCGACATCCAGAACGCCCAGGGCGACACGCAGAAGTTCTCGACCCTGGCCGACGGCATGATCGCCGAGGGCGTCAAGGTGCTGGTCATCGCCTCGATCGACAGCCCGTCCGGCTCCGCGGTCGCGGCCAAGGCCAAGGCCCAGGGCATCCCCGTGATCGACTACGACCGGCTCAACCTCGGCGGCACCAGCGACTACTACGTCTCCTTCGACAACGTCAAGGTCGGCGAGCTGCAGGGCCAGGGCCTCGCGCAGGCGCTGCAGAACAAACCGGGCGCCCAGGTCATCGAGATCGAGGGCGCGCCGACGGACAACAACGCCACCCTGTTCCACCAGGGTCAGGAGAACGTCCTCAAGCCGCTCTACGACTCCGGCAAGCTCAAGCTCGTCCAGAGCCAGCCGATCCCGAACTGGGACAACCAGACCGGCGGCACCACGTTCGAGCAGATCCTGACCAAGAACGGCGGCAAGGTCGACGGCGTCGTCGCCGCAAACGACGGGCTCGCGGGCGCGATCATCACCGTGCTGCAGAAGAACGGGCTGAACGGCAAGGTCCCGGTGACCGGCCAGGACGCTACCCCGGACGGGCTGCAGGCGATCCTGCGCGGCGACCAGTACATGACGGTCTACAAGCCGATCAAGCAGGAGGCCGACGCCGCGGCCAAGCTCGCCGCGGACCTGGCCAAGGGTGACACGGCCGCCGCCGACCAGCTCGCGACCCAGAGCGTCCAGGACACGAAGGGCAACCGCTCGGTCAAGTCGGTACTGCTCACCCCGCAGTCGATCACGAAGGACAGCGTCAAGACCGTCATCACCGACGGCCAGGTCAAGGCGTCGGAGGTCTGCGTGGCGGCCACCCAGTCCGCCTGCAGCCAGCTCGGCATCTCCTAGAGCCGCGCGACATCTCCGAGAGCACCGCCGCTCGGTCCGACGATCCGCGTGAGCGGGAACGGGTGCGCGACCGGCGCCCCGTTCCCGCTCACGGCCACGAGGAGGGCACCTTGACAGAACCGATCCTGCAGCTGCGCGGGGTGGACAAGCACTTCGGACCGGTGCAGGTGCTGCACGCGGTGGACTTCACGGTGCGGGCGGGCGAGGTGACCGCACTGGTCGGCGACAACGGCGCCGGCAAGTCGACGTTGATCAAGTGTGTGGCCGGAATCCACCCGATCGACGCCGGCAAGATCCTCTTCGACGGCAAGCCGGTGACGATCAACGGGCCGACCGACGCCAGCAAGCTCGGCATCGAGGTCGTCTACCAGGATCTCGCGCTCGCCGACAACCTCGACATCGTCCAGAACATGTTCCTCGGCCGCGAGCGTGGCAGCCCCTGGCTGCTCGACGAGGCCAGCATGGAGCAGGACGCCCGCAAGACGCTCGCGTCGCTGTCCGTGCGCACGGTCACGTCGGTCCGCATGCCGGTCGCGTCGCTGTCCGGCGGGCAGCGCCAGACCGTCGCGATCGCGAAGTCCGTGCTGTGGAACTCCAAGGTCGTCATGCTCGACGAGCCGACGGCGGCGTTGGGCGTCGCGCAGACGCGCCAGGTCCTCGACCTCGTGCGCCGGCTGGCCGAGCAGGGTCTCGCCGTCGTCCTCATCAGCCACAACATGGCCGACGTCTTCGAGGTCTCCGACCGCGTCGCCACCCTCTACCTGGGCCACATGGTGGCCGAGGTCCTGACGAAGGACGTCACGCACGGCCAGGTCGTAGAGCTGATCACGGCGGGCCGCTCCGGCGACCTGGGCCTGCAGCGTCCGGAAGGCGTGAGCATCTGATGGCATCGACGGAGAAGTCCCCGCCGTCGGACACGTCCGACGCGACCGGCCGCTCGGCCGACTTCGGCATCGACACGACCACCCGGACCACCGGCGACGCCCTCCGCGCGTACTTCGTCAACCTGCGCGGCGGCGACCTGGGCACGCTGCCGTCGCTGCTCGGCCTGCTCGCGCTGTTCATCCTGTTCACCGCGCTGGCGAGCGACACGTTCCCGAGCCTGCGCAACCTCGCCAACCTGCTCCAGCAGGGCGCCGGCAACACGATCATCGCGATGGGCATCGTGTTCGTGCTGCTCACCGGGGAGATCGACCTCGCGGCGGGCACGGCGTCCGGGCTGACGGCCGCGGTGATGGCGCTGCACCTGGTCAACAACGGGAACCTGCTCGGCGCGATGGGCACGACGGTCTTCGTGCTGTTCGCCTTCGTGCTGCTGGTCGCGGTCGGGCTCGCGCTGCGGCTGCGGATCTGGGCCGGGGCGGCGTTCTCGGCGCTGGCCCTGCTGCTGCTGGTGGTCGGCTTCCCGCCCAATCCCTGGCTGGAGATGCTGCTGGCCGTCTGCGTCGGCGTCGCGATCGGGTGCATCACCGGGTATCTGGTGTCCAAGGTCGGCATGCCGTCGTTCGTCGTGACCCTGGCGCTGTTCATCGCGTGGCAGGGCGTGATCCTCCAGCTCATCGGCGAGGGTGGCACCCTCGGCCTGCGCAACCCGGTGATCAACGCGGTCGCCAACGGGAACCTCTCGACGCTGGGCAGCTGGATCCTGTTCGTGGTCGCCGCGGGCGGCTACGCCGCGCTGCTGCTGAGCCGCCAGGTCTCGCGGCGTCGGAAGGGCCTCGTGGCCCAGCCGACGGGCCTGGTACTGATCAAGATCGGCGCCGTGGTCGTCCTCGCGGCGATCGCGACGTACCTGCTGACGCTCAACCGCTCGGTCGGCAACCTGCCGATCGCGGGCGTGCCCTACGTCGTCCCGATCGTGCTCGTGCTGCTGGTCGCCGGCTCGTACGTGCTGGACCGGACCCGCTTCGGCCGGCACGTGTACGCCGTGGGCGGCAACCGCGAGGCGGCCCGGCGCGCGGGCATCGACGTCGTCAAGATCCGGGCCGCGGTGTTCGTGATCTCGTCGGCGTTCGCCGCGATCGGCGCGATCGTGTACTCGTCGAAGGTCGGTTCGGTGTCGCCGACCGCCGGTGGCGGCAACACGCTGCTGTTCGCCGTCGGCGGCGCGGTGATCGGCGGCACGTCGCTCTTCGGCGGCCGCGGCCGGATCAGCAACGCCGTGGTCGGCGGCGCGGTGCTCGCCACCGTGAACAATGGCATGGGCCTGCTCGGCCAGCCCGCCTCGGTGGTGTTCCTCGTCAACGGCATCGTGCTGCTGCTCGCGGCGGGCGTCGACGTGCTCTCCCGCCGGCGGACGGCCGAATCGGGCCGGTGAACGGGGCCTGGGGTGCGGATGGTGCCGGCCCCGGGCTCACCGGGGCCGGCGCGCGACCGGACGAGGCGCGCCGGCACAACCGGGCCGCACTGCTGCGCAGGCTGCACGTCGACGGGCCCTGCACGCGGGCCACGCTCGCCGCGGAACTGGGCCTCAACCGCAGCACGATCAAGTCCGTCGTGGACGGGCTCGCGGAGGCCGGCGTCGTCACCGAGGCGCTGCCGGCCCAGCGCCGAGGGGCCGGCCGGCCATCGCTCATGGTCCTGCCCCAGCCGGAGGCCGCGGTCGTGCTCGCCGTGGACGTGCGGGTGGAGCAGGTCGCGATGGCGTTGGTCGGCATCGGCGGCCAGGTGCTCGGCCGGCACAGCTGGCAGCTCCTCGACCGGACGCGCACGCCGGAAGAGGTGATCACGCACGTCGCGGACACGGCCAAGCTGCTGGTGGACGAGCTGGCCGTGCGGCCGGCCGGCGTCGGCGTCTCGGTTCCCGGCGTCGTGCGCCGCGCTGACGGCTGGGTGCACGAGGCGCCGAACCTGGCCTGGCGCGACGTGGCACTCGGCAGCCGGCTGGGCGCTGCGCTGCGCCTGCCCGTGCAGGTGGGCAACGACGCCGAGCTGGGCGCGCTCGCCGAGCACGTGCGCGGTGTGGCCAGGGGTGCCACGGACCTCGTCTACGTCTCCGCGGACTTCGGCGTCGGCGGCGGGGTCATCTCGGAGGGCAGGCCGCTGCGGGGCACCCGCGGCTACGTCGGCGAGATCGGCCACCTGGTCGTCCGGCCGGGCGGGCGCGACTGCTACTGCGGTTCGCGCGGCTGCTGGGAGACGGAGGTCGGGGAGGCCGCGCTGCTGCGGGCGCTCGGGCTGCCGGTCGGGACGGCCCGCGGCGTGCTCGTCACGGAGCTGCGGGCGCTGGCGGCATCGGCGGTCACGGCGTCGGCGGTCAGCGCGCCGGCGGTCAGCGGGCCGGCGGTGCCCGGGCCGGCGGACCTGGGGCCACTGGCCGAGTTCACCGAGTGGCTCGGCACCGGGCTCGTCACCGTCGTCAACATGCTGGCCCCGGAGCTCGTCGTGCTGGGCGACCTGTTCACGGCACTGCCGGCGGCGGTCGTCGACGCCGCCCGCGCGACCGTGCGGGAGCGCAGCCTCGTGAGCCGGGCCGTCGGCGGCGTGCGGATCGAGACCAGCCCACTGGGGCGGGACGCCAAGCTCGTCGGCTCGGCGGAGCTGGCCTTCGAGCCGGTGCTGGGTGCTGTCTAGTCCGGTAGAGTCGCACAGGTCCCGCGGGAGCCCGCGATCCGAGGCTGAGAGGGCGGCAGGTCCGGCCGTCGACCGTTCGAACCTGAACCGGTTAGCACCGGCGTAGGGAGGACCGTCGTGGCCGTGCTGTCACACACCTCGCCCGTCTCGCCGCCCGCCGTGTCCCGGCGGCGCGTGCTGGCCGCGCTGGCCGCCTCGCCGGCGCTGGCCCTGCTGGGCGGCTGCGGCGGCCCGTCCGGCGCGGCGGGCGGCGGTGGGTCGTCGTCGACCGTGCGGTTCGCGCTGGACTGGACGCCCAACACCAACCACACCGGGCTCTACGTCGCCCAGCAGCAGGGCTGGTTCCGCGACGCCGGCCTCGACGTGCAGATCCTCCCGTACAACAACACCTCGCCGGACACCCTCGTCTCCGCGGGCGCCGCGGACGTCGGCATCTCGTTCCAGGACTCGTTCACCGCCTCCACGGCGGCGGGCGCGTCCCTCGTCTCGGTCCTCGCCGTCCTGCAGCACTGGGGCACGGCGATCGGGGTGCGGGGCGACCGCACCGACATCCGCACGCCGAAGGACCTCGACGGGAAGACCTACGGCGGCTTCGGCGCCGCCTATGAGGTCCCCAAGATGCGGGCGGTCATCCGCGCGGCGGGTGGCACGGGCGAGTTCAAGACGGTCGTGCTGGGCACCTCGGCCTACGACGCGCTCTACCAGGGGCAGGTCGACTTCACCGAGCCGTTCCTCGCGTGGGAGGGGATCGAGGCGCAGCTGCGCGGGACCCCGTTCAAGACCTTCGCCTACACCGACTACGGCTTCCCCGACGCCTACAGCGTCATCGTCATCGCCAACCCGGCGTGGCTCAAGGCGAACCCGGCGCCCGCGCGGAAGTTCGTCGAGGCGGTCCAGCGCGGCTACCAGCTCGGCGCCGACGACCCGGCCCAGGGGGCGAAGCTGCTCATCGCGGCCAACCCCGGCGTCTTCACCGACACCACCTTGGTCACCCGCAGCCAGGAGCTGCTCGCCCGGTCCTACCTGAAGAACGGCGCCGGCAAGGTCGGGCCGCAGACGCTGGCGCAGTGGACGGGCTACTCCGGCTTCATGTACGACTCAGGGGCGCTCGCCGGGCCCGACGGCAAGCCGGTGACGGCGCGTCCCGACTTCTCGACCTGGTTCACCAACGCCGACCAGGGCGGCTGAGCAGTGCTGCGGCGCCGGACGCCCCGCCCAATGGACACCGCAGGGGGCCTGCGCGCGGTCCGCTGGGCGTGGCCGGCGCTGGTGGTCGTCGCCGCGGGGCTCCTCGCCTGGCAGCTGGGTGTCGGCGGCTCCGGCGTGGCCCCGCAGGTGCTGCCCTCGCCGCTGCGGGTCGCCGAGCAGGGCTGGGCCTACCGGGACGCGCTGTGGGCCAACACCGTGCCGACGCTGCAGGAGACCGCGGTCGGCTTCGCGGTGTCGCTGGCCGTCAGCTGGGCGCTGGCGGTCGCGGCCGACTTCGTGCCGTTGCTGCGCCGCGCGCTCACCCCGCTGCTGGTGGCCTCCCAGACGCTGCCGATCGTCGCGATCGCCCCGCTGCTGATCATCTGGTTCGGCTTCGGCCTGCTGCCCAAGGTCGTCGTCATCGCGCTCGTGACGTTCTTCCCGGTGACCGTCGGGCTGGTCGAGGGCTTCGCCGCGACCGGGCGCGAGGCCACCAACCTGCTGCGGAGCATGGGGGCCTCGCGGTGGGAGCAGTTTCGCTACGTGCGCCTGCCCGGCGCGATGCCGTCGTTCTTCACCGCGCTGCGGATCGGCATCACCTACGCCGTCACCGGCGCCATCTTCGCCGAGTACGTGGGGGCCACCGCCGGGCTGGGGATCTTCATGCAGGTGCAGAAGAACTCCTTCCGGACCGACCTGGTGCTCGCCGCCGTCGTCGTCACGGCGGTGCTGTCGGTGGCGCTGTTCGGGCTGACCTACCTCGTCCAGCGGGTCGTGGCCCCGTGGAGCGCGGCGGGGGCACCGCGATGAAGCTCGCGGTCGACGAGGTGGTGAAGGGCTTCCCGGGCGTGCCCGTGCTCGACGGCGTGGCCTTCGACGTGGCGCCGGGGGAGTTCGTGTCCGTCATCGGGCCGAGCGGGTGCGGCAAGTCGACGCTGTTCGACGTCATCGCCGGGCTGGAGCGTCCGGACGCCGGCCGGGTCCTCGTGGACGGCAGGGACGCCACCGGCGAGGTCGGGCACGTGGCGTACATGCCGCAGCGGGACCTGCTCTTCCCGTGGCGCAGCGTGCTGGACAACACGGCGCTCGGGCTGGAGGTCGCCGGCGTGCGCCGCCGCGCCGCGCGGGCCCGCGCCCGGGAGCTGTTCGCGCCCTTCGGGCTGGCCGGGTTCGAGGACGCGCGGCCGAGCGAGCTGTCGGGCGGGATGCGGCAGCGGGCGGCGCTGCTGCGCACGGTGGTGCAGGGCCGCGGCGGCCTGCTGCTCGACGAGCCGTTCGGGGCGCTGGACGCGCTCACCCGGCTCGACATGCAGAGCTGGCTGGCGGGGATGCACCACCGCTACGGCTGGACGGTGCTGCTGGTCACCCACGACATCCGCGAGGCGGTCCACCTCTCCGACCGCGTCGTCGTGCTCGGCGCGCGGCCGGCGCGCGTGACGGCCGTCCTCGACGTGGGCCTGCCGAGGCCGCGCGACCTCACGATGATCACGACGCCGGCGTTCGGGGCGGTTGAGGAGCAGGTGCTGGCCGCGCTGCGGGGGTGACGGCGGGCGCCCCGCCCGCCGCCGGACCGCCCGCCACCGGCACGGTCACGGTGCCGCCGCGGATCGTGTGGGTGACGGGCCGCAGGCCGGTCGCGTCCGCCGGCGGCTCGCCGGTGCCGTTGTTGCGCTGGAAGCGGGGATGGGCGCCGCCCGCGACGAGCACCATCAGCCGGTGCCCCGCCGCGAAGCGGTGGAAGCACGGGTCGAGCGTGATCTCCAGTGGCCGGCTGTGGTGGTCGAGGCGCCGCATGCCGTCGGACACGTTGCGGGGCGTGCCCCGCTCGTCGACGTCGCAGAGCCGGACGAAGACGTCGGCCCACGGCCCGTCCGTCGCGTGGTCGAGCTCGACGACCGGGCTGCCGGCCACGTCGACCGGCGTCGTCAGGACGGGCCCGGTGAACGTCACGACGTCCGGGCGGGCGACCAGCTTGGCGTTGTCGCGCCGGCCCGCGGTCGGGGTGAGCAGCCGGCCGCCGACCGTGGGCGTCGGGTCGGCCGGGTCGTAGCGGAAGGACGCGAGCGGGCCCCCCGGGGCCGACCCCGGTGCGGCGTCGGGCGCAGGGCGCTCGGGGGTGTCGCCGGGGGCGAGGCCGCCGGCCGTGAGGCGCAGGGCGTGCGGCGTGGTCGGCGGCGGCCAGGCCGGGAGGTCGAGCCACGTGGCGCGCCCGGGGCCGGTCCGCGCGACCCGGACGGGCGCGCGCCGGGTGCGGCCGGTGGCCCCGGCGAGGTGCTCGTCCAGCCAGCCGAGCGTCTCCCGCGCCACGGTCGCGGCTCCGCGGGTGCCGACGCCGATGTGCGTCCACGGCCCGACCGTCAGCGCGACGTCGACGCCGCGGTCGCGCAAGGCCGCGTACTGGGCCATCGTCTGCTCGAGGAACAGGTCCTGCCAGCCGCCGATCAGCAGCGTCGGCACGGTCGCCGTCGCGAGGCCCGCGGCCGCGCGCCGGTCGTCCCAGAAGGGGTCGCCGAGGTCGTCGTGGGAGACCCAGTCCCGGAACCACGGCGCGGCGCCGCCGGTGGCGGTCTCGACCGCGGCGGCCAGCGGCAGGCCGGCGAAGGCCGGCGCGAGCCGCCTGCGCGCGCCCGCCATCGCCGCGATGCCGGCCAGGCCCGGCCGTTCCTGGTGGGCGACGAGGTCGCTCCAGCTGGCGAAGCCGTGCAGGGCGAACGCGCCGCTGCCGTAGACCGACGCGGCGAAGTCGTGCGGGCCGACCAGCACGACGGCCGCCCGCAGCTCGGGGGGCGGGTCGGCCAGCAGCGTCCACTGCGTCCAGCCCAGGTAGGACGCGCCCCAGGTGGCCAGCCGCCCGTCGAACCAGTCCTGCCCGCGCAGCCACGCGACGGTGTCCTGGCCGTCGCGGGCCTCGTGGACCATCGGGTCGAACACGCCGCCGGAGCCGAACGTGCCCCGGACGCTCTGCACGAGGACGTGGTAGCCCCGGGAGGCGAGGACCCGGGTCCCGCCGACGTCGGCGCGCCCGTGGCGGCCGTACGGCGTGCGGACCAGCACGGTGCCGAGGGGATGGCCGGTCTCGGGCGCCCAGTGCTCGGCGAGCAGCTCGACGCCGTCGCGCATCGGGACCCGCTCGGGCCGGCGGGTGTACCCGGTGCGGGCGGCGGGGAGGCGGAACAGGCGGGAGGCGATGCGGTCGAGCAGCGGCACCGTGCCAGCCAACCAGCAGGCGACCCCGCGCGCACGCGGCGATCACGAGGTCAGGCCGAGAGCAGGGCGCTGCCGTACCAGTCCCGCGCGTCGGTGACACCGGGGAGGGCGAAGAAGTAGCCGCCGCCGAACGGCTGGATGTAGTCCACCAGCGGCTCGTCGACCAGGCGCTTCTGGGTCACCTCGAACTGCGCGGCGACGTCGCTCTGGTAGCAGCAGAAGATCAGCCCGACGTCGAGGTCCCCGTTCACGTCGAGGCCGCGGTCGTAGTTGTAGCCGCGGCGCAGGATGCGCGAGCCCGCCGTCTCCGGGGTGCGCGGGTTGGCCAGCCGGATGTGCGAGTCCAGCGGGATGACCGTGCCGTCGGGGTCGGCGGCGTAGTCGGGCGTGTCGGTCTCGGCGCTGCCGTCCAGCGGGGCCCCGGTGTCGCGGCGGCGGCCGAACATGCGCTCCTGCTCGCCGATCGAGACCCGGTCCCAGAACTCGACGAACATCCGGATCAGGCGCACGACCTGGTACGAGCCGCCGACGGCCCAGCCCGGCTCGCCCTGGCCGGCCCGCACGAACGTCAGGTCGTCGGCGGCGACCGGGTTGGCGGTGCCGTCCTTGAAGCCGAGCAGGTTGCGCGGGGCGCCGTCCGGCCGGGGTGGCGAGACGAACCCGTCCATGCGGTAGCGCGGGGTCATCGCGCCGCGGGTGTGCTTGGCGATGTCGCGGAGGGCGTGGTGGACGGTGTCCGCGTGGTCCGCGCAGATCTGGAGCATGAGGTCGCCGTGGGTGACCGCGGCGTCCAGCCGGTCGTTCGGGAACGTCGGCATCGCGGTGAGTCGGGCCGGGCGCAGTGACGCGAGACCGTAGCGGCCGTCGAAGAGCGAGGCGCCGACCGACGTCGTGACGCTCAGGCCGTCCGCGGAGACCGGCGAGCCGACGACGGCGCTGTCCGACGGCGGCGAGCCGACGCCCAGGTCGGGCGGGGTGCCGCCGGCGGTGAGGAAGCGGGCGCGTTCGGTGAGGGTCCGCATCAGGTCGGTGAGCCCGGCGCGGCCGGCGGCGGTCACGTCGAACGCCGCGAACGTCGCCGCGGGCTGCGCGGGCGTGAACACCCCGGCCTGGGTCGTGCCGTGGAACGGCACCAGCGCGGCCGGCGCGTCGGCGGCGGGCCCCGCGGCGCTTGCGTCGGCCCGCGCGCCGGCGGCCAGCAGGCCGCCGGTGAGGGCGGTCCCGGCGATCCCGGCGCCCGCGCCGCGCAGGAAGCTGCGGCGAGACACGTCCATCAGCGCACCTCCAGCAGGGTCGGCACCCGGGAGAGCGTCTCCAGCAGGCCGGAGGTCGCCGCGTTGACCCGCTGGCGGTCCGCCACGGGCGCCGCGGCCGGTGGGACGCCGGGCGGCATCGCCTCGAGCGCGGCCCGCAGGGTGGCGGCCTGGGCCGCGGCGGCCGGCCGCAGCCGCGGGTCCCTGGCGTCGACGAGGGGGCCGAGCTGGTCGAGCACGGCCTGGGTGCCCTCGAGGTCGGCGAGGGTCTCGGCGTAGGCGGCGCCCGCGCCATGGTCGTCCCGGCCGGAGAGGTGGTCGCGCAGGGCGTCCTCCAGGATCTCGTGTGCCCGCAGGGGCAGGTCGGTGGGGTCGGCGGTCAGGGTCGGCAGCTGGCCGCGCAGCGTCTCGACGTCGCCGACGAGCGCGGTGGCGACCGGCCGCAGCGTCGCCGCGTCCTGGCCGTGCCACAGGCCGTACTCCAGGCGGCGCAGGCCGGTGAAGCCCGGGTCGGCGACGCCGCCGGGCAGGCCGTCGGGGGAGCCGTCGATCGCGGCGGCGGCCGGCCCGAAGCTGCCGTACGCCGCCCCGACGCGCTCCCAGGTGAGCCGGGCGGGCAGCCAGTCGGCCCGCGCGGTGTCGAGCCGGCCGGCCGCTATGTCCCCTTCGAGCGTCCTGACCTGCGCCGACAGCGTCGCGAGCTGCGGTGCGACCCACGCGCGGTACGCCGCGGACGGTCCCTGCAGGTCGTCGAGCGAGACCGGGGCCACGGCGGCCGGGGCCGCCGCGGGGCCGCCGGACCCGCTCACCTGCACCGCCGCCGACCGCAGCTGCTCCCCGCCGGAGGGCAGGCAGCGCCACGCGTAGCTGCCGGCGGGCAGGTCGACCGTCAGCCCGTGCCGGGTGGCCGGGCCGAGGTTCTCGATCTCGCCGACGACGCCGTCGTCGGTGGCGCGGACGAGGTAGACCTCGGCGCTCGTGCGGGCGGTGTTGGCCACGGTGAAGGTGACCGGACCCGCCGGGGGAGCCGTCCAGCCCGCCGCGCAGGTGCCGTCGCCGACGGTGACCTCGCGGGCGGCCGCCGCTCCCGACGGTGCGGCGAGCAGCAGGAACCCGCCCGCCGCCAGCACCGGGACGCCGACCGCCGCGCCGGCGGCCACGAACCGCCGGCCCCGGCGCCGCCCGGGCCGTGACCCCGGCGGCCCGGCCGCGGACGACCCGGCCGCGGACGGCCCGGCCGCGGACGGCTCGGCCTCGGGCGCCGAGGCCTCCTGCGCCGGCGCCTCCCGCGGGGCCGGGGTCGGGGCGGGCTTCCGCCGCAGCAGCGTCGTCACGACGGCGATGTAGGCCACGTAGGCCACCACCTGCAGCCACGTCATCGCCGGGGCCAGGTTGGTGATCCCGGTGATGATCGTCACCCACCAGGTGTCGGTCGGGACCGTCCCGGTGAGGTCGAACGCGAGCCAGGTCCGGCCGGGCAGCAGGCCGGCCTCCTGGAGGTCGCCGAGTCCGTAGGAGAGCACGCCCGCGGCGACGACGACCAGCAGCACGGCGGTGCGCGAGAAGAACACCCCGAGGTTGATCCGGACGGCGCTGCGCACCATGAGCACGCACAGGCCCACCGCGACCGCGATGCCGACGGCCGCGCCGGCGAGCGGGACGGCCGTGCTACCGGACGCCTGCACGGTCGTCCACAGGAACAGGGCGGCCTCCAGGCCCTCGCGCGCCACGGCGAGGAACGCCGTGAGGGCCAGCGCCCGCGCGCCGATCGCGAGCGCGCCGGCGACCTTGCCGCGCAGCTCGCCGGACAGGCCGCGCGCCGCCGCCCGCATCCAGAAGACCATCGCCGTCACCAGGCCCACCGCCAGCACGGACAGCGTGCCGGCCAGCGCGTCCTGCGCGGCCGCCGGCAGCGCGGCCTCGGTGAACGTCAGCACTGCCCCGAAGCTCAGTGCCAGCGCCGACGCGGCCGTGACGCCGAGCCAGACCGGCGCGGTCGACCGACCGCCGGCCTTGTGCACGGCGGCCAGCAGGATGCTGACGACGAGGCCGCCCTCGAGCCCTTCGCGGAGCCCGATGAGCAGGTTGGGGAGGGCGTCGGCCCACATCGGCTGTTCGACCTCCGGTGGCGAGGCTGGCATAGGTTAGGTGAAGCAACCCTTACCTATCGTGCCCGAGCCGCCGGCGCAAGAGGATCACGCCCCCCGGTTGCGGTGGATCACGGTCTCCTGGCGAGGAACGCCCGCAGCGCCCGGTCGTCGAACAGGACGAAGCGCACGAGCTCGACGGTCGACCCGGCGGCCCCGGTCGACCCGGCCGCGGCCACGGTGCCGACCGCGATCCGCGCGGCGTCGTCCATCGGCCAGCCGTAGATCCCGGCCGAGACCGCGGGGAAGGCGACGCTCGTCGCGCCGATCTCCGCGGCGACGCCCAGCGACGTGCGGTAACACGACTCGAGCAGCGCCGACCGGTCCTCCTGGGCCGACCAGACCGGCCCGACGGTGTGGATCACCCAGCGGGCCGGCAGAGACCCCGCGGTCGTCGCCACCGACCGCCCGGTCGGCAGCCCGTCCGGGTACCGTGTTGCGCGCAGCTCCCGGCAGGCGGCGAGGACCGCCGGGCCGCCGCGCCGGTGGATGGCGCCGTCGACGCCCCCACCACCCAGCAGGGTCGAGTTGGCGGCGTTGACGACGGCGTCGACGCGCTCCTCGGTGATGTCCCCGCGGACGATCTCGATCTGCATGTCCCGCCTCCTCGCGTACCGATCCGTTACCCGGCCCGCCACGAGATCATCCAATCGGACGACCCGCCGGGCGCAGCGCTAACACGGGCCCCCGACCCGCGAAGAACGGGCATGACCATCGCCACCCCGGGCCGTCCCTCAGCCCGCACGATCATCGAGGGTCCGCTCGCCGGCCGGCTGATCGGGCTCGTGTTCACCGTCTCCGTCGTCGGGTTCCTCATCGCGCTGCTGGCCCTGTAGCGACCTCCGGGAGCGCCCGCGCCCATCCGGCCCGGTAGAACTGGAGCGCGTGACCGACGCCCGCCCGCCGTCGCGCCCTCCGGTGGGCCAGGTGCTCGCTCTCGGCGGGCTGTCCGGCGTCGCACCCCTCGCCCTCGACCTGTACCTGCCCGGCCTGCCCGCCCTGACCTCCGACCTGGGCGCCACCCAGGCCGCCGGGCAGCTGTCCCTCTCCTCGTGCATGATCGGCCTCGCGCTGGGCCAGCTGCTGGTCGGTCCGCTGACAGACCGGGTCGGCCGGCGGATCCCGCTGCTCGTGGGCGTCGCCCTGTTCGCGCTGACCGCGGGGCTCTCTGCGCTCGCACCCTCGATCGCCGCGCTGCTGGGCCTGCGTCTGGTGTGCGGTCTCGCCGGCGGCGCGGGCATCGTCATCGCGCGGGCCATGGTCCGCGACCAGTACAGCGGCGCCACCGCGGCCCGCATGTTCTCCCTGCTCGCGATCATCAGCAACATCGCGCCGATCGTGGCGCCGCTCCTGGGCGGCCTGCTCCTGCGGTTCACGACGTGGCGGGGCGTGTTCGCCGCGCTGGCGGTCCTCGGCGCGCTGCTGCTGGGCGCGGCGCTCACCCAGCGCGAGACGCTCCCGCCGGCCCGCCGGCGGCCCGGCGGCCTGCGCGCGACCGGGCGGACGCTGGTCGTCGTGCTGCGGGACCGGACCTTCGTCGTGCCGGCGCTGGTGCTGGGCATCGGGCTGTGCGGGATGTTCGTCTACATCGCGATGGCGAGCTTCGTGCTGCAGGGCCCCTACGGCCTCGACGCGCAGCAGTTCTCGCTGGTCTTCGGGGCCAACTCGGTCGCGATACTGGTCGCCGGCCAGATCGGGCTGGCGCTGGTCGGCCGGCTCGGCCCGCGGCGGCTGCTGACCGGCGGCGTGCTCACGGCGGTCGTCGCCGCGGTCGCGATGCTGGCCGGGGTGCTGGCCTCGCGCTCGATCTGGGCACTGCTGCCGCCGCTACTCGTGCTGGTCGCCTGCACCGGCGTCGTCCTCCCGAACGCCACCGCGCTGGCGCTGGACGGCCAGGGCGAGACCGCCGGCACGGCGTCGGCGGTGATCGGCCTGACCCAGTTCGCCTTCGCGGCCGTCGTGCCGCCGCTCGCGTCGCTGCGGGGCGTCACCCCGGCCGTCATGGCCGGCACGATCCTCGCGACGGCCACGGTCGCGGCCCTGCTCTGGTTCGCGGCGCGGCCCCCCGTGGCGGACCCGGGACCGCGCCTGACGCGCGGCATGGCGCCGGCCGCCGAGCCCGGCGGGCGGGTGAGAGGGCCGGCGCCCCGTCGACCACGAGCGGACGGGCGGACGGCTCGCCTCGCGGAGATCGATGCCGGGCGCCTCCGCGCGTACGATCCCGGCGCGTGACCAGCCCCGCGCACACCGTCCTCTCCGACGTCGACGGCACCGCCTACGCCTCGCTGCGCCGCAGGCCGGTCGACCGCGCCGAGCGCTACGAGCTGGGCCGCCGGCTGCGCGACCGCGTCCCGCGCAAGGCGCTGGGCCGCTGGAGCGCGCCCGTCGGCCGGCCCGACCCCGTCCAGATGATCATGGACTCGCACGAGGGCCGCGTCGGACGGCTGGTCCCGATCCGGGTCGGCCGGATGGTGGCCTCCCCCTACGGCTTCCTGCGCGGCACCGCGGTGGTCATGGCCGAGGACGTCGCGCACCTGCCGGCCACCGGGATCAAGCCGGTCGTCTGCGGCGACTCCCACCTGGGCAACTTCGGCTTCTACGCCTCCCCGGAACGTGACCTGGTGATCGACCTCAACGACTTCGACGAGGCGCACCCGGGCGCGTGGGAGTGGGACGTGCGCCGGCTCGTCGCGAGCATCTGGGTCGCCGGGCGGCAGAACGGGGCGAGCGAGGACCAGAACGCCGACGCCGTCACCACGTGCGTCGGCGCCTACCGGGACGAGGTGCGGCACCTCGCGGACCAGGCGCTGCTGTCGCGGTCATACGAGCGCCTCGACGTCGACCGGCTCGCCGACCAGTCGTCGGGCGCCCTGCGGCAGGAGATCGTGCGGGCCGCCCGGCGGGCGCGGCACCGCACGAGCGACCGCGCGCTGCCCCGGTTCACCGAGGAGGTCGGCGGGCAGCGGCGCATCGTCGAGGAGCCGCCGCTGATCACCCGCGTGTCGGACGGCGAGCGGGAGCAGATCTCCGCCGCGCTCGACGAGTACCTCGCGACACTCGTGCCGCACTGGCGGCGGGTCGTCGGCGGCTACACGATCCTCGACGTCGCCAACAAGGTCGTCGGCGTCGGCAGCGTCGGCCTGCGCGCCTACGTCGTGCTGCTGGAGGGCTCCTCGGCGGACGACGTCGTGTTCCTGCAGCTCAAGCAGGCGCGGCGGTCGGTGCTCGCCCGCTACGTCCACGGCGAGGCGGCCTGGCACGCCCACCAGGGCCAGCGGGTCGTCGAGTACCAGCAGGCCCTGCAGACCGTGTCCGACCCGCTGCTGGGCTGGACGGCGTTCGACGGCCGCCAGTACTACGTGCGCCAGTTCCGCAACATGAAGGGGAGCGTCGCGCTGGACGGGATCGACGCCGCCGCGCTCATCGACTACGCAGGCGTCGTCGGGCACCTGCTGGCGAAGGGGCACGCGCGGACGAGCGGGGCGTCCATGATCGCCGGCTACGTCGGCGGCTCGCACAAGCTCGACCGCGCGCTGGCCCGCTTCGCGCGGCTGTACGCCGACCAGACCGAGTCCGACCACGCCGCGCTCGTCGCCGCGGTCGACCGGGGCCTGCTGCCGGTGGAACGGGGCGTCTGACCCCTGACCCCCGTCCCGTACCCAACGAACGGCACTTTCGCCACATAGGTGCTCACGAAAGTGCCGTTCGTGAGGTCGGGCGCCGGGCTGACCGAGCGGATCGGGGGGCTACCCGACCGGTCCGGTCGAAGGGGTCCCTCTGGCGCTTCCCGTGGCTAGCATGCCGGGCATGGCGAGCAGCAAACACTGGTTCGAGACGGTTGCGGAGGCCCAGCGGCGGGCCAAGAAGCGGTTGCCTCCTTCGGTGTACCTGGCGCTGGTCGCCGGGTCCGAGCGCGGCGTCACGATGGACGACAACGTCGACGCGTTCGCCGAGCTCGGCTTCCGCCCGCACATCGCGAACCTGCCGCAGACCCGTGAGCAGGCGACCAGCGTCATGGGCGTGGACGTCTCGATGCCGGTGCTCATCTCGCCGACCGGCGTCCAGGCGGTGCACCCGGAGGGCGAGGTCGCCGTCGCGCGCGCCGCGGCCGAGGCCGACGTCGCGATGGGGCTGTCCTCGTTCGCCAGCCGCGCCATCGAGGACGTCGCGGCGGCCAACCCCAAGACGTTCTTCCAGATGTACTGGGTGGGCACGAAGGAGAAGATCCTCCAGCGCGCCGAGCGGGCCCGCGCCGCCGGCGCCAAGGGCCTCATCATCACGCTCGACTGGACGTTCGCCACCCGCCGGGACTGGGGCAGCCCCGCCATCCCGGAGAAGATCGACCTCAAGACGATCCTGAAGCTGGCACCCGAGGGCGTCACGCGGCTCCCGTACGTGCTGGAGTGGGCCCGCGCGGGCGGCCTGCCCGACCTGACGTGCCCCAACCTCGCCGGTCCCGGCGAGGACGCGCCCACCTTCTTCGCCGCCTACGGCGAGTGGATGGGCACGCCGCTGCCGACGTGGGAGGACGTCGCGTGGCTGCGCCAGGAGTGGGGCGGGCCGTTCTGCGTGAAGGGGATCATGCATCCCGACGACGCGCGCCGCGCGGTCGACATCGGGGCCACCGCGATCTCGGTGTCCAACCACGGCGGCAACAACCTCGACGGCACGCCGGCGTCGATCCGCGCGCTGCCGGCGGTGGTCGACGCGGTCGGCGACCAGGTCGAGGTCCTGCTCGACGGCGGCATCCGCCGCGGCGGCGACGTCGTCAAGGCGCTCGCGCTGGGCGCGCGGGCCGTGCTGATCGGGCGCGCCTACCTGTGGGGGATGGCCGCCGGCGGCCAGGCCGGCGTCACCAACGTCCTGCAGATCATGCGCAGCGGCATCGACGAGGCCCTGCTCGGCCTCGGCCGCTCCTCGATCCACGACCTCGTGCCCGAGGACGTGATCGTGCCGGAGGGGTTCACGCGGGCGCTGGCGGGCAGCGCGTCACCGGCGATCGCCGGCGGCGGGCGCCCGTGACCGACGCGCGGGTCGGGCTGCCCGGCAGCGAGCGGCCCGCGCTCGCGGGATCGGACGGCGCGCCGCCCGTCCCGGCCTCGACGCCGGTCGCGGCGACGGTCGTGCTGCGCAGGCGGGCGCCGCTGCCCGCGGACCCTGGCCTGCTCAGCCGCGCCGAGCTCGCCGCCAGCTACGGCGCCGACCCGGCCGACGTCGAGCTGACCCGCCGCACGCTCGGGCGGCTCGGCGTCACGGTCGAGTCGGTCGACGCCGGGTCGCGTCGCCTGCGGGTCTCCGGCCCCGCCGGGGCGGTGGCGGCCGCGTTCGGGACGGCGCTCGTGCGCGTGGGCGACCGGCGGGCCCGGCGCGGCGGCCTGACGCTGCCGGCGGCGCTCGACGGTGTCGTCGTCGCCGTGCTCGGCCTCGACGACCGGCCGCAGGCGCGCGCCCACTTCCGGCCGGCGGCCGCGCCCGCCACCGCGTACTCCCCGCTCGACCTCGGCCGCGTCTACCGGTTCCCGGCCGGGACCGACGGGTCCGGCACGACGATCGCGATCGTCGAGCTGGGCGGCGGGTTCGCGCGGTCCGACCTCGACGCCTACTTCGCGGGCCTCGGTGTCCGCGGGCCGAAGGTCACCGCGGTCGGCGTCGACGGCGCCACCAACGTCGCGGGCAAGGACCCGCAGGGCGCCGACGGCGAGGTCCTGCTCGACATCGAGGTCGCCGGCGCGCTCGCCCCGCGCGCGGGCATCGTCGTGTACTTCGCCCCGAACACCGACGCGGGCTTCCTCGACGCCGTCGCGCAGGCCGCGCACGCCAGCCCGACCCCGGCCGCCATCAGCATCAGCTGGGGCCAGAGCGAGGACGACTGGACGGCGCAGGCCCGCACGGCCCTCGACCAGGCGCTCGCCGACGCCGCCGCGCTCGGCATCACGGTGACGGTGGCGGCGGGCGACGACGGCAGCACGGACCGCGCGACCGACGGCCGGTCGCACTGCGACTTCCCCGCGGCCAGTCCCCACGCGCTGGCCTGCGGCGGGACGCGGCTGGACGCCGACCCGGCCACTGGGGCGGTCACGTCCGAGGTCGTGTGGAACGAGGGAGCCGGCAAGGGTGCCACCGGCGGCGGGATCAGCGACACCTTCCCGCGCCCGCCGTGGCAGACCGGGGTCGGGGTCCCGGCGTCGGGGCGCGGGGTGCCCGACGTCGCGGCGGTCGCCGACCCGCAGACGGGATACCGCGTGCGCGTCGACGGCCGGGACGCGGTGATCGGCGGCACGAGCGCGGTGGCCCCGCTGTGGGCCGCCCTGGTGGCCCGGCTCGTGCAGGCCACCGGGCGGCCGCTCGGGCTCGCGCAGCCCGCCCTGTACGCCGCGGCGTCGGCCGGTGCGGTGCCGCCGGGGTTCCGCGACATCACCCAGGGGAGCAACGGCGCGTTCCGGGCGGTCCCGGGCTGGGACGCGTGCACCGGGCTCGGGGTGCCCGACGGCGAGGCCCTGCTGGTGGCGCTGCGGGGGACGGGCCCGGCCGACTGACGCCCGCTCGGCGGCATGCCCTGTCGGCGGGGACGAGGCGGACCCTGAAGGGTGAGGCTCTGCGCAGCGGGTGGGCTCTGCGCAGTGGCTCTGGGGCGGGGCCGCTGGCTCTTGGCCGGGCCTTGGCACTTCGCAGAGCGGGCAGCCACTTCGCAGAGGTCCGGGCTCTGCGAGGTGGCTGCCGGGTCTGCGAGGTGGCCGCGGTGAGCGTCGTGGCGGCCGGTCTGTGAGGTGGCGCCCGGGCGTGCGACGTCATCGTCGGGTCCGGGGGTCGGTCGGTGCGTGGCGCTGCCCGCGTCGCGATTCGGTCGGCCAGTCGGGATGGCCAGGACGTCCGGGCGGGACCTGCGGCCGTCAGCCCGCCGCCGACGTCGCGCCGGTGCGGTCCCGGTCGTGCGGGGGCCCACCCAGGTCGTCGGCGAACGCGACCACGGCCTGGTCGATCCGCCGGAGCATCCGCACCGCCGACAGCAGGTCGAGCCGCACGGCCGGGACGTCCGTCCGGGCCGCGTGCGCCTCGGCGGCGTCCATCTCGTCCTCCGCCGACCGGACCGCGGGGCCGTCCCGGTGCAACAGCAGCGCCACCAGCCCGTCGATGTTGGCGCGGACCCGGTCCAGCGCCGGCTCGAAGGTGGGCGCCCAGGTCGGGTCGGCGGCCGCGGCCGACAGGCGCGCGATCCGCCGCGCGTAGTGCTCGACCGCGCTGAACACCCGCAGCGCGCGCTGCCAGCTCGACCGGCCGCGGCGGCGGGGGAGCGGGTTGTCCAGCGGCTTCGCGCGGGCCCGCAGCACGCCCAGCGCGGCGTCCATGTCCCGCACCAGCTCCAGCGGCAGCCCGGCCGGGACGCGGCCGAGCAGCTGCGCCGCCGAGGCGTCCAGCACGGCGTGCAGGGCGGACACGAGATCGTCGAGGGCGTCACCGTAGGCCGCGCGGGTCCCCTGCGGGAGGATCAGGTAGCCGGCGAGCATCCCCATCGCGGCGCCCGCGACCGTCTCCTCGACCCGCACCACCAGCGTCTCGACGCTGAACTGCCCGATCAGGCCGTACAGCAGCGCCAGCACGGCCGTGATCCAGAAGGCCATCAGCGTCTGCGACACCCGCACCAGGTACAGCGCCAGGAACACGCACCCGAACAGCAGGACGAGGGCCGGCAGCGCCGCCTGCCCGACGAGCAGCGCCAGCGCCATCCCCGCCACGACGCCGCCGATCGTGCCGACCACGCGCTGCGACCCGCGGGAGAGCACGTCGCCGCGGCTGGTCGTGCCGGCGAAGACGATGAACGCGGTGATCACCGCCCAGTACCAGCGGGCCGGGGAGATGAGCTCGCCCGCCACGATCGCGCCCGCGGTGGCGACCGCGACCTGCACGGCCTGGCGGGTGTGCAGGTCCAGTCCGTGCGCCGGCTCCTCCGCCGGTGCGCTGCCGGGCTCGGGCTCCGCCGGGTCGAGGTCGACGGGGAGGGGCTCGTCGCCGCCGAGCGCGTCCGCCAGCCGGGCGATCGCGAAGGCGACCCGCTGCGCCCGGTCGCCCGTGCCGGCGGTGTCGGCGACCAGCTCGTCGACGCTGCGGCGTGCTCCGTCGAGCAGGGTCGGCACCATCCCGTCGGCGACCCCGGTCGCGGTGGCCGCCAGCAGCTGCCGCAGTCCCGCCAGCAGCCGCCGCGCCGTCCCGGGCGGGACCGGACCCTCCTGCACGAGCCGGCGCGCCGCGACGGTGAGCCGCTCGGCTGCCAGCTCCACGTCGAGCAGATGCAGCTCGGCCGCGCTGTCGTCGGTGGCGCCGGCCCTGCGGTCGGCCCTGCCGTCGGAGGCGTCGTCGGTGCTGCCGCCGTCCCCGCCGCTGCCGGCGCCCTCCTCGGCCTCGGCGTCCCGCGTGCGCTCCATCTGGTCGGCGATCAGCAGGGCCGTCTCGTTCAGCCGCGCCCGCCGACGCCCCACGACGTCACGGGCGCGGTCCCGGTCCTGTGGCGCGGCGTCGAGGAGGTCGACGACCGCGTCGACGACACCGTGCACGTGGGCCCGGAACGCCCGCTGCAGCCGCGCGAGCGTCCGCTCCGGGTCGTCGGTGACGAGCCAGCCCCGGACCAACAGCGTCGAGCCGATGCCGACCGCGACCGCCAGCAGCAGCCACGGCAGCTCGGCGACCTTGGCCTGCAGGAACTGCGTGAAGAAGTAGCCCATCACGGCGGGCATGCCCACCGCGCTGCCCCTGGCGCCGAAGCGCCGGGCCCACGCCGCGGCCGCCATGATCAGGACGAAGACGACGTCGGCCGGGATGCGATAGGGCGCGATGAGCGTCCCGGCCGTGACCGCGAGCGCCGCGGGCACGACCAGGACCGCCGTCGTGACCCGCAGCCGGCGCGGGTCCGGCTCGTTCACGGCGATGTTGCTGATCATCGCGAGCACCCCGGCCATGAGCACGACCGTGACGGGCTGGCCCGTCAGTGCCCGGACGCCGGTCATCACCCCGGCGGCCAGCAGCATCGCGGCGAGCGCGACCCCGGCCAGGCGCAGCCGGACCAGGCCGGGGTCGACGCCCGTGAGGGCGGTGCGCAGTTCCAGCCAGCTCGCCCAGGCCCGCGCGCGCCACCCCACGGAGGCAGTGTCGCACCGGGCCCGGGCTCGCGAGGCCGGTGACCCCGACCGTTACACCGCTGGCCTTGCCGAGCCCTCGGCGCGGGTGAAGCCGGTCCGCCGGTCGGCGGCCGCCAGCGGAGCTGCGATGTCCTCCAGGCTCTTGCCCTCGGCGTTGACGGCGAGGAAGAACGCCACGACGCCACCGATGATCATGATGACGGCACCCATCAGGTAGCCGATGAACAGCAGGACGGGCCGCGACCCGTCGCCGATGAGCGCCCCGTAGATCGCGGGCGCGATCGCGCCGAAGCACTGCGCGATGGCGAAGAACACCGCGATCGCCTTCGACCGGACCTCGAGCGGGAAGATCTCGCTCACGGTCAGGTACGCCGCGCTGGCGCCGGCCGACGCGAAGTAGAAGATCACGCACCAGGCGATGGTCATCGTCACGGCGGTCAGCACGCCCATGTCGAACAGCACCGCCGTGACCGCGAGCAGCAGGCCGGAGAGCACGTAGGTGCCGGCGATCATCTTGCGCCGCCCGATCGTGTCGAACAGGTGCCCGATGGTCAGCGGACCGGTCAGGTTGCCGACGGCGAACGCGATGAGGAACCACGGGGCGGCCGTCGAGTCGACATGGAAGAACTTCCCCAGCACGAGGGTGTAGGTGAAGAAGATCGCGTTGTAGAGGAACGACTGCGTGATCATCAGCGACGCGCCGAGGATCGCCCGCTGCGGGTACTCCTTGAACAGCACGCGGACCAGCGCGAGGTAGCCGATGTCGGTGGTCGGCTGCAGGTCGATGGCCTTCGACTCGTCGACCTTCGGCAGCGTCGCGCCGGAGGACTCGACCTCGTGCTCGATGTAGTCGATCGACTCCTCCGCCGCGCTGGCCCGGCCGTTCATGACCTGCCAGCGGGGGCTCTCCGGCAGGTTGCGCCGGACGAACAGGATCACCAGGCCCAGCACCGGGCCCAGCAGGAAGGCGAGCCGCCAGCCGAGCGAGAGGCTGAGCACGTTGAGGAAGATCAGGCTGCCCAGCGTGCCGAGGATCGCGCCGGCCCAGTAGGTGCCGTTGACCATGATGTCGACGCGGCCCCGGTAGCGGGACGGGATCAGCTCGTCGATGGCGGAGTTGATCGCGGCGTACTCGCCGCCGATGCCCATGCCGGCGATGAAGCGGGTCACGTAGACGAACCCGACCCAGAAGGCGCTGTTGCCCAGCGTCAGTGCGGTCAGGCCGCTGCCGACGAGGTAGACCGCCAGCGTGATCATGAACAGGTTGCGCCGGCCCAGCTTGTCGGATAGCCGGCCGAAGAACAGCGCGCCGACGACCTCGCCGGCCAGGTAGACGGAGGCGACCAGCCCGGCGGCCGCGGAGGAGAGGTGCAGGGTCTCTGGCTTGGTGAGGACGTCGGTCACCGAGCTCGCGACGGTGATCTCGAGACCGTCCAGGATCCAGGCGACGCCGAGAGCGATCACCATCCGGGTGTGGAACGGTGACCACGGTAGACGGTCGATACGGGCGGGAATGAGGCTGCGCACCACGCCGGGCGCGGGCGCGTTCGCAGAGGTGGACACGGGGGCACTTACCCACTCGGTGCGGTTTCCAACCACCGGATCGGGCATCGTCAGGTGTCCTCAAGGCGCGGCATCTCCACGGCGGGCCGTAGGCGTAGCTGCGTGGCGCGGGTGACAGAGCGGGACCCGAACCGCTGCTGTACGGCGTCGAGGGTGACGTCGAGCGCCGGCCCGCTGCGCGCGTCGAACGGCAGCGCGAGCTGCACCACCCGGTCGTCGGACAGCCCGGCGAGCGACACGCCCAGCAGCGTGCAGCCGCGTTCGCGGATCATCGGCAGCGCCGCCCGCAGCAGGACCCGCGCCGCCTCGAGCAGGGTCGGGGTGTGTGCGGTGGGCTCGGCCAGCGAGTGCGACCGCGTCGCGCGGCTGAAGTCGTCGAAGCGCAGCCGCAGCACGATGGTGCGGCAGGTGCGGCGGGCGCCGCGCAGGCGTCGGCCGAGCCGGTCGAGGGTGCCGGCGAGGATCGCGTCGAGCTCGGCCGCGTCGCGGGTGCGGCGGCCCAGCGCCTGCTGGGACCCGATCGACCGGCGCCGGACGCCGGTGTCGACGCGCCGCGGGTCCCGGTTGTGCGCGAGGGCGTCCAGGTGGCGGCCCGCGGCCCGCCCGACGATCGACACCAGCCCGGCCTCGCCGAGCGCGGCGACGTCGGCGACCGTGCGGAAGCCCAGCTCGTGCAGCTTCGCCGCGGTCACCGTCCCGACCCCCCAGAGCCGCTCGACCGGCAGCGGGTGCAGGAACTCCAGCTCGCGCTCCGGCGGGACCAGCAGCAGCCCGTCCGGTTTCGCGACGCCGCTGGCCACCTTGGCCAGGAACTTCGTGCGGGCGACGCCCACGGTGATCGGCAGGCCGACCTCCGCCGCGATCCGGGCCCGCAGCCGCGCCGCGATCTCCACCGGTTCACCCGCGATCCGCCGCAGCCCGCCGACCTCGAGGAACGCCTCGTCGATCGACAGGCCCTCGACCAGGGGTGTCGTGTCGCGGAAGATCGCGAACACGGCCCGGCTGGCGTCGGTGTAGGCCTGCATGCGCGGCGGGACCACGACGGCCTCGGGGCAGAGCAGCCGGGCCCGCCGCCCGTTCATCGCGGTGCGGACGCCCCGGCGCTTGGCCTCGTAGCTGCAGGCGAGCACGACGCCCGCGCCGACGACGACCGGTCGCCCGCGCAGCCGGGGCGCGTCGCGCTGCTCGACCGAGGCGTAGAACGCGTCGAGGTCGGCGTGCAGGATGCTGGCCTGGCCGGCCGCGGGATCGGACACGAACACATGTTCGCATCCCCTGCCGACGGTTCCCAGCGCCCGCGTGCGCCGGGATCGCCCGGAAACTGTCGGGGTCGCTCGCTAGCGTCGCCACCATGACCGCTGTCGCCCGTTTCGGGGCCATCGCCCTCGACTGCCGGGACCCGCGCGAGCTGGCCCGGTTCTACGCCTCGGTGCTCGACCTGCCGATCGACCGCGACGAGCCCGACTGGGTGCAGCTCACGCTGCCCGGGGACCTTGCGCTGGCCTTCCAACTCGCCCCGGACCACGTCCCGCCCGTCTGGCCCAGCGCCGAGCACCCGCAGCAGATGCACCTCGACCTCGACGTCACCGATCTGGACGCCGCGGAGCAGCAGGTCATCGCGCTGGGTGCCCGCAAGCACGAGCACCAGCCGGGGAAGACCTTCCGGGTGTTCCTCGACCCGGCCGGCCATCCCTTCTGCCTCTGCCTGGTCGCGGACTGAGATCTTGCGGAACTCGTTGCCGTCGCTCACCATCCGGGGGACGGCGGCGCGCCGGGGCGTCCGCGGATCGGGGGTACGCGATGGCCCTTCCCGCCTTCTCCCAGCCCGTGCCCCCGCGCGTCCCGGTCCGGGAGCGGGTCGTCGTGCTCGGCGGGGTCCGCACGCGGGCGCTGGAGGTCGACGGGGACGGTCCGCCGGTCCTGCTGCTGCACGGCTTCAGCGACTCCGCCGACGGCTGGCGAGCGCTGCTGGCCGCCTTCGCCGCGCGGGGCCGTACGGCCGTCGCGGTCGACCTGCCGGGCCACGGCCGGGCCGCCCGCCCCCGACCCGACCGCCCGCTGGTGCCCCAGCTCGTCGAGTTCGCCGCGGCCGCCGCCGGGTGGACGGGGGAGCGGCCGGTGGTCGTCGGCAACTCCCTCGGCGGCCTGGTGGCCCTGCTGCTGGCGGCCCAGGACCGGATGGCGCTCACCGGCGTCGTCCCGGTCTCGCCCGCGGGCTTCGACTACGCGGTCTGGCTGCGGCTGGTGATCCGGCCGATGCAGCTGCCGCTGGTGCCGGCGCTGGTGGACGGCGCGCACGCGCTGCTGCCCCGCGCGGTGGTCCGGGCGGTGCTGCGCAGCGTCGTCCCACTCGTGTCGGGGGCGCCCGACGCCGCCTTGTGGCCGCACGCCACCGGGTTCGCCGACACCTACGCGCGGCACCTCGCCGGCCGCGGCGCCCGCCGCTGCCTGCTCGACATGCTGGCGCGGCTGGCCCGCGAGGCCGTCGACGTCCCGCTGCAGCTGCAGGACGTGCCCTGCCCGGTGCTGCTGCTCTGGGGCGACCGCGACCCGGTCACGCCGGTGACCGGCGCGGGACGGGCGGTCGCCGCGTTGCCCGGCGTGCGCTGCGAGGTCCTGCCCGGCGCCGGCCACCTGCCCCAGCTGCAGCGGCCCGACCGGATCGCCGAGCTGGTGTTCGAGCTCGCCCCCGCCTCGCCGGACGAGGAGATCGCCCCGGCAGGATGACGGCGTGCCACCCGTCATATCGAGTGCCGCCAACCCGCTGGTCAAGCGGCTGCGCCTGCTCGCGGACCGGCGCCACCGGCGTCGTGAGGGCGCGTTCGTCGTGGAGGGTCTGCAGCCGGTCTGGCGCGCGGTCGAAGCGGGATGGGAGATCGAGACGCTCGTCGTCGCGCCGGAGCTGCTCGAGACGACCTCCGCCGCCGGGATGGTCGCCGAGCGGGAGGCGGCGGGCACGCCGGTGGCCCGGCTCTCGGCCGAGCTGTTCTCGCGCGTCTCCGACCGAGACGGGCCGTCCGGGCTGGCGGCGATCGTGCGGAGCCGGCTGTGGCGGGTCGCCGACCTGCCGGCCGGCGACCTCGTGGTCGCCCTGCACGAGGTCGGCAGCCCCGGCAACCTGGGCACGGTCATCCGCACCGCGGACGCCGTCGGCGCGGCGGGCGTCGCGCTGCTCGGCGCCTGCGCCGACCCCTTCGCGCCCGGCGCCGTGAAGGCCAGCATGGGCTCATTGTTCGCGGTTCCGGTCGCGCTGGAGCCGTCCGTCGACGCGTTCCTGGCCTGGGCCGCCGGAGCCGGCCTCACGACGGTGGCAGCGACCGGCGGGGCGCAGCGCCCGCACTGGGACGGCCCGTGGGACCGGCCAGCCGTCGTCCTGCTGGGCTCGGAAGGCGAGGGGCTGCCGCCGGCCGTCCTCGACCGGGCCGACGCGCGGGTGCGCATCCCGATGACCGGCACGGCCGAGTCGCTCAACCTCGCCGTCGCGGCGGGCGTCCTGCTCTACGAGGCCCGCCGCGCGGCGTGGCGCGGCACGCCCGGTTGACCGGCTCCTCCGGCCCCGGCGTCGATCACCGCGGTGATCCCTTCTTCGGGATCGATGCGGAGATCGATGCCGAAGGGCCCTGGCGCCGCGGCCCGGTTCCCGGAGCCTGTCTCATGCGGCTTCGCGCTGGTTACCGTGAGCCCAACGTGGGCGGAGGAGAAGTGCGTATGAGCATCGATGGGTCACGGTTGGTCTTCGACTTCGCGGAGGGCAGTCGGGAACAGGTCGACCTGCTCGGCGGGAAGGGTGCCAACCTCGCGGAGATGACGCGGCTGGGGCTGCCCGTTCCACCCGGTTTCACGATCACCACCGACGCCTGTCGGCACTACCTCGGCCGCGGCGAGGAGCCGCAGTCGCTGCGCATCCAGGTCACGATGGCGCTGCGCCGGCTGGAGGACCAGCTCGGCCGCAGGCTGGGCGACGTCGTCGACCCGCTGCTGGTGTCCGTCCGGTCCGGGGCGAAGTTCTCGATGCCCGGGATGATGGAGACGGTCCTCAACGTCGGGCTCAACGACTACTCGGTGAAGGGCCTCGCCGAGGCCGCACAGGACGAGCGGTTCGCGTGGGACTCCTACCGCCGGCTCGTCCAGATGTTCGGCCGGACGGTGCTGGACATCGGCTCCGACCTGTTCGAGGCCGAGCTGGACGCGGCCAAGAAGCAGGCCGGGGTGACGGCGGACGTCGAGCTCGCCGTCCCGCAGCTGCAGGAGCTGGTGGAGCGGTTCAAGGGCATCGTCGCCGAGCAGACCGGGCGGGAGTTCCCGCAGGACCCGCGCGAGCAGCTAGACCTCGCGGTGCGCGCGGTGTTCGAGTCGTGGAACACCGACCGCGCCCGCGTCTACCGGCGGCGCGAGCGCATCCCGCAGGACCTCGGCACCGCCGTCAACGTGTGCGCGATGGTCTTCGGAAACCTCGGCGAGACCTCGGGGACGGGCGTGTGCTTCACCCGCGACCCCGCGACCGGCAAGTCGGGCGTCTACGGCGACTACCTGCCCAACGCCCAGGGCGAGGACGTCGTCGCCGGCATCCGCAACACGCTGACCCTGGAGGACTTCGCCGAGCTCGACCCGGCCAGCCACGCCGAGCTGACCCGGATCCTGCGTCGCCTCGAGACCCACTACCGCGACCTGTGCGACATCGAGTTCACCGTCGAGCGCGGCAAGCTGTGGATGTTGCAGACGCGCGTCGGCAAGCGGACGGCGGCCGCGGCGTTCCGGATCGCGACCCAGCTCGTCGACGAGCGGGTCATCACGCAGGACGAGGCGCTGCTGCGGGTCACCGGCCACCAGCTCAGCCAGCTCATGTTCCCGCAGTTCGACCCGTCGGAGTCCGGGCGGACGCTGTTGGCCAAGGGCATGGCCGCCTCGCCGGGCGCGGCCGTCGGCGCGGTCGTGTTCGACTCGGCGACCGCCGTCGCGCGCGCGGCGCAGGGCCACCAGGTGCTGTTGGTTCGCCGCGAGACGACGCCGGACGACCTCGAAGGCATGATCGCCGCCGCGGGCGTCCTGACCAGCCGCGGTGGCAAGACGTCACACGCCGCCGTCGTCGCCCGCGGGATGGGCCGCACCTGCGTGACCGGCGCGGAGGCGATCGACGTCGACGTCGCGAACCGGGTGCTGCGCATCGGGGAGCGGACCGTCGCGGAGGGCGAGGTGCTGTCCATCGACGGCGCGACGGGCGAGGTCTTCGCCGGTGCGCTGCCCGTCGTGCCATCCCTGGTGGTGACGTATCTGGAGAGCGGCCTCGACACCGCGCTCGGCGCGGCCGACGGGGACACGAGCGACCTGATCCGCGCGGTGGACCGGCTGCTGCGCCACGCCGACCGGACCCGCCGGCTGCGGGTGCGCGCCAACGCCGACACCGCCGACGACGCCCACCACGCCCGCAACATGGGGGCCGAGGGCATCGGCCTGTGCCGGACGGAGCACATGTTCCTCGGCGAGCGGCGGACGCTGGTGGAGCGGCTGATCCTCGCCTCGGGGCCGGACGAGCGGGAGGCGGCGCTCGCGGAGCTGCTGCCGCTGCAGCGGGCGGACTTCGTCGGCCTGTTCGAGGAGATGGACGGCCTGCCGGCGACGATCCGGCTGCTCGACCCGCCGCTGCACGAGTTCCTGCCCGACCACACCGAGCTCGCGGTGCGGGTGGCGGTGGCGAACGCGACGGGCGAGGCGGACCCCGCCGACGTGCGGCTCCTCGCGGCCGTCGAGCGGCTGCACGAGGCCAACCCCATGCTGGGCCTGCGCGGGGTGCGGCTGGGCCTGGTCGTGCCGGGACTGTTCGCCATGCAGGTGCGGGCGATCACCGAGGCCGCCGCGGAGCGGGCGGCCGCCGGCGGCAACCCCCGGCCGGAGATCATGGTCCCGCTGGTGGGCTCGGTGATGGAGCTGGCGCTGGTCCGCGACGAGATCGACGGTATCGTCGCCGACATCGCGGGCGGGCTCGACGTCCCGATCGGCACGATGATCGAGCTGCCGCGTGCGGCGCTGACCGCGCGGAGGATCGCGGAGTCGGCGGAGTTCTTCTCCTTCGGGACGAACGACCTCACCCAGACGACCTGGGGGTTCTCCCGCGACGACGTCGAGGCGTCGATCTTCCCGGCCTACCTGGACAAGGGCGTCTTCACCGTGTCGCCGTTCGAGTCCCTCGACCGGGACGGCGTCGGCGCGCTGGTGCGGATGGCCGTCGACTACGGCCGCAAGACCCGCCCGGACATCAAGCTCGGCGTGTGCGGCGAGCACGGCGGCGACCCGGAGTCGGTGCACTTCTTCCACGACGCAGGCGTCGACTACGTGTCCTGCTCGCCCTTCCGGGTGCCGGTTGCGCGGCTGGAGGCCGGGCGGGCGGCGCTGTTCGCGGAGCAGCGGACGATCCCGAGCTGACGGCCCCCGGAGGCTGCGCGCGGTGCGCCCGATCGGCCCGCGCGTGATCGCCGGGTTGGGGATTCAGGGGCCGGGTGTGGCCTGCCGGTTCCCCGTTTGGTGATCATGGCGGTCGGTTGCCGCGTGCGCACCGCGGTCGTGGTGGTCGCACCGTCATCGCGGCGGGGGTGCGAGCTGCACAGTGCCGGTGCGCCCCCCGGATGGCGGTGCGGGCTGGCCGCGGTCGCGGGCAAGGTCGTGCCGCGTGTCGGCCGGGATCGCGTGGTGGTCGGCGTCCGGCCGTGATCGCCGGGTTGGGGGTTTCGGGGCCGGGTGTGGCCTGCCGGTTCCCCGTTTGGTGATCATGGCGGTCGGCTGCCGCGTCCGCACCGCGGTCGTGGTGGTCGCACCGCCATCGCGGCGGGGGTGCGAGCTGCACGGTGCCGGTGCGCCCCCCGGATGGCGGTGCGGGCTGGCCGCGGTCGCGGGCAAGGTCGTGCCGCGTGTCGGCCGGGATCGCGTGGTGGTCCGCGGGCGGCCGTAGTAGGCGCGGCGGCCCGTGATCGCCGGGTTGGGGGTCTCGGGCCGGATGTGGCCTGCCGGTTCCCCGTTCGGTGATCACGGGCCGGGCCGGGCCGGGCCGGCCCGGACGGGGCCGGGCGGCGGCCCGTGATCGCCGGGTTGGGGGTTTCCGGGTCGGGTGTGGCCTGCCCGCTCCCCGTTTGGCGATCACTACCGGGGCTGCGGCGGCGTGGCGAGTCGGGGTTCCCGCGCCGGATGAGGCCTGCCGGCTCCCCGGGCGGTGGCCGCGTCGCGGACGGGCCGCCCTCGCCCGTCGTGACCGCCGGGACGGGAGCCCGTGGGTCGGATCCGGCCCGCCTGCCCGGCCTCCGCACCGCTGCACGGACGGGGGCGCCCGCTCGGCGCACCGCGACCGACGCCGCCGGATCGACGTATCAGGAGCCGCCGCCCGTCGCTCTGAGCATCGACCGGACGAGACGGGAGGCGAGGAGTTGGACGACGCGGAGCTGGCGACGCAGAAGCCCGAGGACATCGAGGAGGCCTTGCGGTGCATGCGGCGCACGCTGGAGAAGTTCCACGCTCGCCGCGACAAGCGGGCGATCTTCCTCCGCCTGTACTACCTCATGACGCGCGAGGTGTACGCCGCCATCAACGGGCTCGACGCCTACGCGGGGGAGCAGGTCTTCCTCGACCCGTCGTGGCTCCGGCGGCTCTCCGGGCTCTTCGCGAGCGCCTACTTCCGGTCCCTCGACCCGGTCCGCACCCCGGAGCAGCTGGGCAGGGCGTGGTGCGTCGCGCACAAGATCGCCGCCGAACGGCGCTCCGCCGTGCTGCAGAACGCGCTGCTGGGCATCAACGCCCACATCAACTTCGACCTGCCGCAGGCCATCGCGACCAACCTGCGCGAACACGGCGACCTCGCCGACCCGCTGATGCTGCAGCGGCGCAAGTTCGACCACGACCAGATCAACCGGATGCTCGCCCGCACGGTCGATCCTGTCCAGCAGGCACTCGGCCGCGACTACGGCCACGGCATCGACACCATCGACCAGCTGTTCGGCCCGATCGACGACCAGGTGAGCGACTGGGAGCTCGCCTACTACCGCGAGCAGGTCTGGTGGCACGCGCTCGCCTTCGCCGGCGCGGAGGCGCGGGGCGACAGCCACGTCGTGCGCTCCGCGCTCGACCGGGCGTCCGGTGACCTCGCCGACCTCGTCGACACGCAGCGCTGTCTCTGGCTGACCGCGGAAGTCGTCGAACGGTTCGACATCCTCCACGCACACCGGCCGTGGGACCGGATCGAGCTCGAGCCGTTGCCCGCCGGCGTGACACGCTAGTGGCCGGCGACGTCGGCTCCTCCGGTCGGCAGGCACGTCTGCGCCGGACGGCTTACCGGCTCGCCGAAATAGGGTGCTCCGGCCCGCGCCCGTAAGGCGTTCACCTGACGCCGACCGCCCGTGGCCGCCCGATGCTGGCCCCCCTCGGGGCCAGCATCAGGAGGATCCGATGAGCAGCACCACCTACGCACCGACGACGACCGAGCTGCTGCGGGCCGCGGCGGAGGGGGACCAGGCCGCGTGGACGGGGCTGATCCAGCGGTTCGAGCCCACCGTCAGCGCGACGATCCGGGCCCATCGGCTGCAGCCCGCCGACCGCCAGGACGCGGCCCAGCGCACCTGGATGCAGCTCATCAAGCGCCACCGCGAGATCCGCGAGCCCGAGGCGCTCGGCGCCTGGCTGCGGACGACGGCTCGCCGCGAGTGCCTGCAGTCCATCGGCGAGCGGCGCCGGTTCGTGCCGCTCGACGATTCGGCGGGGGTCGACCTGCGTGACCCGGCCGTCGACGTCGAGCAGAGCGTCGTCGACGCCGAGACCGTCCGCCGGTTGCGGGGCCTGCTCGAACGGTTGCCCGCCCGGGCGGCCGCGCTGGTCGTCGCCCTGTTCGGGGACGAACCGCGGCAGTACGCGGAGATCGCCCGGAGCACCGGGATCCCGATCGGCAGCATCGGGCCGACGCGGGCGCGGTCACTGGACCTGCTGCGACGCCACTTCGAGGGGGAGCCGACGTCCTCGGGCCCGGTCACCTCGGGCCGGACGGCCGCCGGCAGGGTCCCCGCCGGCCGGACTCCCGTCGGACGGGTCCCGTCGGGACGGGTCTCGTCAGGAAGGGTCCACTGTCGCGCGTGAGCGGAGCAGCAGCGCGCTCGCCTGCACCCGGCTGTGGACACCGATCTTGGCGAAGATCCGGGCGACGTGGACGCCGACGGTCTTCTCGCTGATGAACAGCCGTTCGGCGATGGCGCGGTTGGTCCGGCCCTCGGCCAGCTCGACGAGCACCTCCAGCTCGCGCGCGGTCAGCGCGTCGAGCGGGGTCGCCACCGGCTCGCCGGTCGGTCCGTCGACCGGGTCCGTGGCCGCCGGGTCGGTCAGCACCACCCGGCCCCGGCCGGCGAGCTCGATGACGTCGCCGAGGAGCGGGCGCGCGCCGAGCCCGCGGGCGGTCCGCTCGGCCGTGCGCAGCGCGAAGGTCGCCGTGCTCCGGCCGCCGCGGTCCAGCAGCGCCTCCGCGAACCGCATCCGCGCGTAGGCGGCCGGGTAGGGCTGCAGCTGCGCCTCGAACAGCGTGGCGACGCGTTCCCACACCGCGGGTTCGGCGTCACGCCCGGCGCGGGCGACCTCCGCCGCGCACATGAGCGCGAAGGCCTCCACGACGGCGCGCACCGAGGGGACCGTCTGCGCTCCGCGCCGCGCCAAGGCGGCCCGGTGTCGCTCGAGCCGCTCCAGGACGGCCGGCGGGGGCGGCGGCCGTCCCGCGGCGACGCCGTCCGCCCAGGCGCGGGCGCCGTGCCAGACCAGCGGGGCGAGCGACCAGATGTCGCCGACGCCGGCATCGGCGATCACCAGCCCGGCGTCGACGTACCGCAGCGCTGCGGCCGGGTCGCGGTGCCACAGTGCGAGCGCCGCGTGCAGGACGAGCAGGGGGATCCGCTCGCGCGGCCCGGCCGTCGCCGCGGTCAGCAGGTCGACCGCCTCGAGATCGGCGGCCGCCACGTCCAGCTCGCCGCGGCCGAGCTCCAGCCGGGCCCTGGCCAGCCGGACGTCCAGCACCGCGGCTCCGCGCGGGCCGAGCGACCAGGCCTGTGCCACGGTCTCCGCGGCCTCGTCCCAGCGGCCGAGCCGGAACAGCGCGTTCGCCGCGGACGTCAGCAGCGCGACGCCGACCGTGCGCTCCAGGCCGAGCGCGCGCACGCGCTCCAGGCTGCCGCGGGCCAGCTCGATGCCCTCGACCAGCCGGTTCAGCGGCCCGGCCAGCAGCTCCGCCCGGCGCAGATGCGCCTCACCGATGGCCTCGGCCTCGCCCGTGGCCTCCGCGACCCGCACGGCCTCCTCGATCGACGTCCAGCTCGACTCCGTGTCGTCCAGGTACGCCGCGCTGAACCCGAGCACGGACAGCAGCCGAGCCTCGACCGTCGCCATTCCCGCGCGGCGGGCCAGCTCGAGCGCGTCGAGGGCGACCGTCCGGGCCCGCTCGACGTCGAGGGCGCGCAGGAGCGTGGCGGCGTACCCCGCCAGGACCTGCGCCCGCTCGGCTTCTGCACCCGTCGTCGGGAGCAGCGCCACGGCGGCCCGGTAGCGGCTCTGGGCGTCCGCGTCGCGACCCGCCGCGGCGAGCGAGCTCCCCATCCGGGCGGTGAGCAGCGCGGACTGCAGGCCGGGAGGGGCGGCCGGCTCCCGCAGCAGCCGGTCGAGCAGCGTCACCGCGACGTCGTGGTCGCCGGCGAGGGCGGCGGCCCGGGCCGCACGGTCGAGGCACGCGCGCTCGTCCGGCACGGTGGGGTCGCGCGGGCCCGAGAGCTCCGCCGCCCGCAGCCAGTGCTGATGGGCCTCGGTGTGCGCGTGCACGGACTCGGACGCGCGGGCGGCCGCGACGGATGCGCGCACGGCCTGCTCGGCGTCCCCCGCGGCCTGCCAGTGGTGTGCGAGCCGCGCCGCGAGCCCGGGGTCGTCCCGCTCTCCGTAGCTGGTCAGGGCCAGCGCGAGACGCCGGTGGAGGTCGGCCCGCTCGCCGGGCAGCAGGTCGCCCGCGACGACCTCGATCAGCAGGCCGTGGCGGAGCTGGTAGCTCTCCCGGGCGTCGTCGACCTGCACGACGCCGAAGTCGACCGCCTCCCGCAGCGCATCGCGCAGGCCGCGCGCGTCCAGCTCGACCGCGTCCGCGAGGGGCCCGTGCCGCAACGGGCCGACCGCGGTCGCGAGCACCCGCGTCACCTGCTGAGCCGCGGGGGAGAGCAACCCGATCCGGCCGAGCACGATCTCGCGCAGCGTCGCCGGGAGGCCGCGGAGGTCGCCGCCGAGTACGGCGCGGACCGTCTCCTCCGCGATGAAGGCGTTGCCGCCCGACCGCCGCCAGACGAGCTGCTCCAGGTCCGGCCGGTCCGGGGCCAGTGCCGTGACCAGCTCCGCGAGGACGGGTCGGGGGAAGGGCGCGAGCGCCAGGCTGGTGACGGTCCGCAGGCGGCGCAGCTCGGCGAGGGTGACCGCGAGCTCGGGTGCCCGACGCGTGCTGTCGGTGCGGATCGTGCCGACGACGAGCAGGGGCTCGTCCCCGAGGTTCGCGACGAGGTGGGCGAGCAGGTCCCGGGTCGACCGGTCGGCCCACTGGAGGTCCTCGATCACGAGCACCACGGGGCCGACCGCGACGAGGTCCATCACGAGCTGGTCGAGCAGGTCGAGCAGCTGGACCGGGGCCGCAGCCGGGCCCGGGTCGCCTGCGCCGGGCAGGCGGCGCAGCCACGCGCTGAGCAGCGCGTGGGTCTCGGTTCCGCGGTGCGCGCGTGCGGCGGAGCGCACGGCGGAGAGCACGGGCCAGAACGGCAGCGCGTCCGCGATGTCGACCGCCGCGCCGGCCAGCACGAGCGCCTGCTGCCGGCGGGCGTGCCGGACGAGCTCCGCCACGAGGCGGGACTTGCCGACGCCGGCGTCGCCGCTGACCAGTACGGCCGACGGGCGGCCTGCGAGGGCGGCGTCGAAGGCGCCGACCAGCGTGGCGAGCTCCTCCGAGCGGCCCAGCAGCTCGGGTCCGCTCTCGCCGTTCACGCGCGCGAGGCTACTGAGCCGGCCCGGCGGGACGCCAGGCGCTCTGCCGGTGCCCGTCAGTCCAGGTAGTCGCGCAGGACCTGCGACCGCGAGGGGTGGCGCAGCTTCGACATCGTCTTCGACTCGATCTGCCGGATCCGCTCGCGCGTGACGCCGTAGACCTGGCCGATCTCGTCCAGGGTCCGGGGCTGGCCGTCGGTGAGGCCGAACCGCAACCGCACGACGCCGGCCTCGCGCTCGGACAGGGTCGCCAGCACCGACTGGAGCTGGTCCTGCAGCAGCGTGAAGCTGACCGCGTCGACGGCGACGACGGCCTCGGAGTCCTCGATGAAGTCGCCGAGCTGCGAGTCGCCCTCGTCGCCGATGGTCTGGTCGAGCGAGATGGGCTCCCGGGCGTACTGCTGGATCTCCAGCACCTTCTCCGGGGTGATGTCCATCTCCTTGGCGAGCTCCTCCGGCGTGGGCTCGCGGCCCAGGTCCTGGAGCAGCTCGCGCTGGATGCGGCCGAGCTTGTTGATGACCTCGACCATGTGCACGGGGATGCGGATCGTGCGCGCCTGGTCGGCCATCGCGCGCGTGATGGCCTGCCGGATCCACCACGTGGCGTACGTCGAGAACTTGTAGCCCTTGGTGTAGTCGAACTTCTCGACCGCACGGATCAGGCCGAGGTTGCCCTCCTGGATCAGGTCCAGGAACGCCATCCCGCGGCCCGTGTAGCGCTTCGCCAGCGACACGACCAGGCGCAGGTTGGCCTCGAGCAGGTGGTTCTTCGCGCGCTCGCCATCGCGGACGATCCAGCGCAGGTCCCTGCGCAGCTGCGGGGACACCTTCTCGCCGGCGTCGAGCGAGCGGCGCATCCGCTCGGCGGCGTAGAGGCCGGCCTCGATGCGCTTGGCGAGCTCGACCTCCTCCTCCGCGTTGAGCAGCGCGACCTTGCCGATCTGCTTGAGGTACGCGCGGACGGAGTCGGCCGACGCGGTGAGCTCGGCGTCCTTGCGGGCCTGCCGCAGGGCCTCGGACTCCTCCTCGTCCCAGACGAACTCGCCGGTCTTCTGCGGGGTGCCCGAGCGTTCGCGGGGACGGCGGTTGGCGCCGGTGTTGGCGACCTCGTCGTCGTCCTCCTCGTCCTCGCTGTCCTCCTCGTCCTCGGTCGTGGCCTCCTCGGCCTCGGCCGCGGCGATGTCGGCCTCGAGGTCGACGTCGACCTCCTCGAGCTCGACGTCGGCGCCGTCGAGCTCGGTGGCCTCCGCGGTCTCCGAGCCCCCGGTCTCGCCCTCACCGCCCTGCGGCGCATTCGGGGCCTTGGCGGGCGCCTTCTTCGCCGGGGCCACGCGGGCCCGCGTCGCCGCTGCCTTGGGAGCGGTCTTCGTGGCCGCCGCGACGCGCGACCGGGTGCGCGGACCCGAGTCGGCGGGGTCGGCGGCGGGGTCGACGTCGGCGTCGATGCGTCGTGCGGAGTCTGAGGCTGCCACTGGGCCCTCTCGCTGTGCTGCGCTCAGGACGGGAATGCCCGTCCGTCGTGCCGGTGCGGTGTCGGTACAGGTGACCCGGCGGCCGGATCGAGGGTGCTGCCGAGGCCGTCCGGGTGGGTGCGGGACCCATTGTAACGGCGCGCCGGCCGACCGACCTTCCTCGCTGCCCACCGGCGCGTTGGCTGTGATCGGATAGCGGGGTGAGCACCACGCCCACCACCGACCCGGACTCCCCGTCCCGGCTGCTGCTCGTCGCCGAGCAGATCGCCGGGGAGGCCGCTGCGCACCTGCGCTCGTTGCCCCGACCGTGGGAGGCCACGGCCGGCGAGGGGGTCATGACCAAGAGCACGCCGACCGACGTCGTCACCGCCTCCGACCATGCGCTGGAGGCCCTCGTGCGGCACCGTCTCGCGGAGCTGCGCCCTGGCGACCAGGTGCTGGGGGAGGAGGGCGGGGGCGACGCGTGCGGGCCCGGCGTGCACTGGGTGGTGGACCCCATCGACGGCACCGTCAACTTCCTCTACGGCCTGCCCTGGTACGCGGTGTCGCTGGCTGCGGTCCGCGACGGTCGGTCGCTGGCGGGCGCGGTCGTGGAGCCGGCGTCGGGCCGGGTGTGGAGCGCGGCGCTCGGCTGCGGAGCGACGTGCGACGGCGTCCCGCTGCGCGTCTCGGCGGTGACCGACCCGGCCCTGTCGCTGCTCGGCACCGGGTTCTCCTACCGCGCCGAGCGGCGGGCCCGGCAGATCGGCCTGATCGGCGCGCTGCTGCCGCATGTGCGCGACGTGCGGCGCACCGGGTCCGCGGCACTGGACATGTGTGCCGTCGCGGCCGGCTGGCTCGACGCGTACCTCGAGCACGGGTGCAACTGGTGGGACTGGGCCGCGGCGGCGCTCGTCGCCGCCGAGGCCGGCGCGGTCGTGCGGGTGCCGGGCCCTACCGGCGCCACGCCGCCGGACGACGGGCTCGGCGACGACGCCGTCCTCGTCGCGGCGCCGGGCATCGCGGACCAGTTGCACGCGCTTGCCGTGGAACACGGAGCGGGGTCGGTCTGACGCCCCGGCCGACGGAGCCGGCCGACCCGGGCAGTCGTGCCGGAGCGGTCGACCCGGGCAGTCGAGCCGGGGGCGGTCGAGCCGGGCAGCGCCGGGGTGGTCGAGCCGGGCCAGTCGAGCCGGGCCAGTCGAGCCGGGGGGCGGTCGACCCCGGGGCGGTCGACCCCGGGGGTTGTCGACAGTGCGCGGGCGGTCCGCGGCGCAGCCGGTCAGGTGCAGCGGCGGGCAGCGGCGAGCGTCGTCGCGTCGACCGGGTGCGGCGCCTGCGCGGGCGCGGCACCGCCGTCCGCCGGCGGGGCGCCGAGCTGGTCGAGCGCGTCCCGGGCCGCCCGGCTCGGGTTGAGGTCGCCGAAGGCGGTGCCGATGGCGAGGTCCACCGCCGGCCCCTGCCGGCCGTCGCGGACCAGCTGGGCGCACGGCACCAGCAGCGCGACGGTGCTCGCCGCCTGCAGGCCCGCCCCGCCGAACCGGATCTCCGCGACGCAGTCCATGTTCCCGTCCGGGAAGGCCTTGTCGTTGTCCGGCGCGCCGGCCTGCCTGAAGCCCAGGTCGCCGAGCTGCGCCGCGACGAGGTTGGCCTGGCCGCGCTGGCCGCCCGCGTTGAGGACGGTCACCGACACCGTCGAGGGCGGGACGGGGGGCGGCGCCGCGAACACGTCCGTCCCGACGACCTGGCCGATGCTGCCGCCCGCCGGCTGCGGACATGCGGCGGCGGCCGTCGCCCGGCCCGACGTCAGCAGCACGGTCGTCCACGTCACGACCGCGGCGACGGCCAGCACGGCGACGAGCGCCGTCACCGGGCCCCGGCGGCGGCGCCGGTAGGACCGGGTGCTCATGCCGGTCCGCACGGGGTCGGGCGGGTGCCGGGCGGCGGGATCGACCGGGAGGTCAGCGGGGCCGTCACGACCTCGGACCCTAGCGGCCCGCACATCGCCGGCCGGGGTGCCTGACGGCGTGCCGCAGGTTGGGCTACCCTCTGCGCGCCCGCGGGGAACCCGGATGGCGCCGCGACCCGATCACTGAGACCTGCGTCACCCGGATGCCGGGCACAAACAATGTCGCTGCGACGTTCACCAGCGGCACGACACGACAGCACACATGCCGACGGCATGTCAACGGGGCATGGCAAGAGGGTGGGAACGATGGCGACCGACTACGACGCACCGCGCCGCAACGAGACAGACGACATCCCGGAGGACTCGCTCGACGAGCTCAAGGCCCGTCGCAACGAGGCCCAGTCGTCGGTCGTCGACGTCGACGAGACCGACACCGCGGAGAGCTTCGAGCTGCCCGGTGCCGACCTCTCCGGTGAGGAGCTGACGGTCAAGGTGCTCCCGAAGCAAGCGGACGAGTTCATGTGCGCGAGCTGCTTCCTGGTGCACCACCGCAGCCGCCTCGCCGAGTCGAACGGCACGCAGTTCATCTGCCGGGACTGCGCGGCCTGACCGGCGACGACACAACTCGGGGGAACGAAGGGCTGCTCACCTGCCCAGCGCGGTGAGCAGCCCTTGCGCGTTGCGGACACTGAACACCCAGTACGGCGCGGGGTCCTCCGGGTCGGTGACCTCGACCCGGACGACCGACTTGATCCAGGGCCGCAGCATCAGGTGTGCCGCGGGGTCGAGCTCCGGGCCGAGCGCGAGCCGCCGCCGCTCCGGCGGCACCACCTCCGCCCGCCCCAACCGGGCCAGCGCGACCGACGACGGACCGACGTGCAGCCGGTCGTCCGCGACGCGCACTCGGGTGCGGCCCAGCACGACCAGCGGGAGCACGCAGAGGGGCACGCAGACGACGTAGCCGATCCACGCCCGCACGCCCGGGTAGCCCATGTGGATCTCCGCCCCGACGAGGACGGCGAGCCCCAGCGCCACGCCGTACCACCACCACGGCACCGACAACCGCTCGTCGAACCCGGAGCGGCCGGACGTCGCGCCGGCCGGGGACGACGGGTGCTGGCTCACGACCCAGAAGGGTAGCGTCGCTCGCCGTGTCCGGACCTGTCGCTCCCCACGCTCCCCAGCGCGCGTGCCCGGCCGAGCCGAACCCCGCCCCGCCCGTGGACGTCCCGCTCGTGCGGCTCGACCCCGCCCTGCCGCTCCCCGCCTACGCCCGTCAGGGCGACGCGGGCGCCGACCTGCACTGCACGGCGGACGTCGTGCTGGCGCCCGGCGAGCGCGCGCTGGTGGGCACCGGTGTCGCCGTCGCGCTGCCCGAGGGGTTCGCGGGCTTCGTGCACCCGCGCAGCGGCCTGGCCACGCGTACCGGCCTGTCGCTGGTCAACGCGCCGGGAACGGTGGACGCCGGGTACCGCGGCGAGATCAAGGTGTGCCTGGTCAACCTCGACCCGCGCGAGGAGATCCGGCTGCGCCGCGGCGACCGGGTCGCCCAGCTGGTCGTCCAGCGCGTCGAGCGGGCCCGGTTCGTCGAGGTGACGGAGCTGACCGGGTCCGAGCGCGGTGCCGGCGGCCACGGGTCCACCGGCGGTCACGATCGGCTGGGTCCGTAGTGGCGCGCCGCGTCGGCACGATCTCGGCGGACCGGTCCTCGGGGAGCCGCGTCCCCCAGCACGGTGGCCCGCACGACGTCGAGCAGCTGGACCCACGCGTCGTCCCCGCCGCGAACACGGTCGACTTCGGCGCGCTGCGCGTGCCGGTCCCGGCCGACGGCACCGTCACCGTCGAGCCGACGACGAACGGTCGGATGCAGGCGGTGCACGTCACGGTCCCGGAGGGCCGGCTGTCGGTGAGCGCGCTCGCCGCCGCCAAGTCCGGCAAGCTGTGGCCCGACCTCGCCACGGAGATCGACGCCTCGCTGCGCGAGGGCGGCGCCAGGGTGCGGTCGTACCCGGGTGACTGGGGTCGGGAGCTGCACGCGACGACCGGGGCCGCGACCTCGGTCTTCGTCGGGGTCGACGGGCCCCGGTGGATGGTCTACGGCGTGGCGACGGGGCCGACGAAGGACGCGGTCGCGCTCGACTCCCGCCTGCGCAGGCTGCTGCGCGGCACGATCGTCGTGCGGGGCCGCTCGCCGTACCCGGTCCGGACGGTGCTGCCCCTCGTCGCGCCCCCCGACGTCGTCACCGCGGACCCGCCCCCGGCCGTCGCCGGGGCCGGGCGGCCGGGGGGCCAGACGGGGCCGTCGGCCGCCACGGTGGCGTTCTCGGCCGTGGCGCGGGCGGCGACCCCGCAGGCGGAGATCTCGGCCGGGTCGACGTCGGCCAGCCTGCCCGCCGTGGGGCCGGAAAGCGGGGACCAGCGGTCCGCCGGCACCGGCGGCAGCGGCAGGTTCCCGATCGGTCCGGGCCGGACGGGCGAGACGCGCCGACCCGCGGCGCCGGGCCGCGGGGACGTGGAGCGGACGACCACCCTGCACCCCGCCCCGTCCACCACTGCCCGGCCCACGACCGTCATGCCGGCGGTAGGCCACCCGCCCACGGGGGACGTGCCGCCGACGACCGTCCTGCCGACCACGGGGACGCCGCCGAGGCGGGCGAACGGGCACGGTCCGCAGTCTTCGCCGGAGCACGGACCGGTGGACACCGGTGGTCGGCGGGCGAGCCGGCGTCGGCAGGAGGATCTGCCCGGGTCGGGCCCGGCGGACACGGGTGGTCGGCGGGCGAGCCGGCGTCGGCAGGAGGATCTGCCCGGGTCGGGCCCGGCGGACACGGGTGGTCGGCGGGCGAGCCGGCGCCGGCAGGAGGATCTGCCCGGGTCGGGCCCGGCGGACACGGGTGGTCGGCGGGCGAGCCGGCGCCGGCAGGAGGATCTGCCCGGGTCGGGCCCGGCCGATACGGGTGGTCGGCGGGCGAGCCGGCTTCGCCAGGAGGACCTGCCCGGGTCGGGCCCGGCGGACACCGGTCGTCGGCGCTCGAACGGCCACCGGACCGGCGATCCGGGCCCGGTGGGGGCGGCGGGGATGCCGTCAGCCGGACTCGGGTCCGACCGGCCGTTCGGCGCCGAGTCGGCCGACCTGCCCGATGGCCGCCGGGACCTCGCGGCGGGCGACACCGGATCCCCGGCCTTCCCCGGCGACGGCGTCGGCCGGGAACCGGCCCGGTACCGCTGGTCGGGCTCCGACCAGGTGGGCGGCCACGCGGCGGACCGTGACGATCCGTACGGGACCGCCGTCGGCCGGGAATGGGCCGGCGGGGACCCCTCCGGGGACTCCGAGGGCGGCTACGGCCGTCACGACGCTGCGAACCTGCGCCACCGGGAACCGGACGCGTACAGGACGAACGGCCACGGCGCCGCTGGCCAGGGCGACCCGGACGACGGTGTGTCCGCCGGCCGGTGGCGTGCCCGGCCGGACGAGGGCGCGGACCGCTGGAGCGACCACCAGGGCTGGGCCGACCAGCCGTCGGGCGGCCGGGCGGCGGCCGACCCGCTTCACGGCGGCGAGTGGGATCCGCTCCTCGACCGCTTCGCGACCCCGTCCGCGCCCAGCCGGTCGCCGCGACCGGTGGACGACGGGTTCGGCACCGGGTCCTGGCGGTCGGTCGGCGACCCGCCGGCCGCGCCGCGGGCCGCTGCGCCCGAGCCCGACAGCTCGCCGATCTTCGACGAGCTCATGCGCGGGGACGCGGCGGGCGGGGTTGTCGGGGGCGCCGCCGAGGACTTCGGTGAGCACTCCCGCGACGACCCGGAGGGGCGGCACGGCCGGTCGGACGAGCCGTCGTGGGCCTGGCCGCAGGAGGCCGGCGGGCGCCGGCGGTCGCGGGCGGCGAGCTGGTCGGCCGCCGACCTGCTCGGGCAGGACCAGCCGTCGGGCCGGCACGCCGGCGCCGGCCAGGAGATCCCGGGATGGCGTGAGCGCACGCCGACCCGGCCGGCCCGGTCGCGGCCCGCGCACACCCGTCCGGACAGCGGCCGGCACTCCCGGCCGGAGTAGGCCCACGGCACCGTCCGGACCGGCCGGCGCTTCCTTCCGGAGCATGCCCACGGCACCGCGTGCGGGCCGCGGCCGGCACTCCCGGTCGGAGCATGCCTACGGCACCCGTCCGGGCCCGGCCGGCACGCCGGCCCGTAGCGGGCCCGCGGGCACCCGGCCGGCCGGCGAGCAGCGCCGTCGCCGGTGACGGGCGCGGCGCCGGCCGGAGCGGCCGTCACCGGTCCGGGTCGCGGATCCCCCTCGCGCCGGCCGGCGAGCCGCGCCCACCGCAGTGGGCCGTCAGCCGCGGGCCGCGAGCCAGGCCCGAACGGCGGCGCGGCCGAGCGCCGCCGGGTCCGCGCCCAGCCCCGCCACCCCGGCCGGCCCGGTCGTGACCAGCGCCGCACGCGGCAGGCACCGGCACCACGCCCTGGCGACCGCCAGCGGGTGCACCGGGTCGTCGACCAGCGCCGCGACGCCGGCGGGGACCTCCATGCCGGCGAGTTCCCGCCCGGTCGGCCCGGGCTCGGCGGCCGCGGCCTCCAGCGACGCGGCCAGCTCGGCGCCGTAGCCCGTCCAGGCCCGGCGCAGCTCGGCCGCCAGCCAGCCCGGCGCGCCCGCCAGCGCGGACTCGATGCCGCCCGCCCGCACCTGCGCGGCGCTGGCCCGGGCGGCCAGCGCCGCGGGGGCATCGCCGGGCGGGCCCGTCCAGGCCGGCAGCGCGAGCAGGAGGCCGGCGAGTCGCCGCGCCGGCACGCCGGCGACCCAGCGCGCGGCGACGTGCGCCCCGAGCGAGATGCCGCCCACGAGCAACCGGCCGCCCTCCCCGCCGGTGGACGCGAGGGCGTCGTCCAGCGCCGCGCGGTAGCCGGCGGCGACGTCGCGCCCCGGCCGCGGCGCCGGCGCGTCGAGCGGGATGCCCAGGCGGCCCAGCGGGGCCGCGAACGCCGCCCGCACGAACACGTCGTCCGACCCCGAGCCGGGGAGCACGATCGCTCGGCTCACCCCGGTCGGAGTCGGGTGCATCGGTTTCCGCAGGGTTACAGTTGATGACGTTAGCGGGGCCCGCCGAATGACCCCGGACCTACCAGGGAGACACCATGGGCGGCACCGAGCCGGGCACGTTCCGACGCATGCTGCGCAAGCTGACCAGCGACGTCGACGCCCTTGACGCCGACGACCTCGAGAGCGACGCCGAGCGGACCGGCGCGCATCGCGCGGTCGAATGCCGCTGCGGCCAGGAGGTCACCGTGTTCGGTAGGCTACGCAGCGTCGAGTTCTGCCCGCAGGACGCCGAGGCCACCCTCGAGGCCGAGCTGTTCGACGGCACGGAAGGCGTGACGCTCATCTGGATGGGGCGTCGGCGCATCCCCGGCATCGAGCCGGGCCGGACCATGCGGGTCAAGGGCCGACTCGCCGTCCGGGACGGACGCAAGGTCATCTACAACCCGTTCTACGAGATCTGCCAGGCCCACACCCCCTAGGAGAGCCGTGAGCGACCTCCCCCCGGAGCAGCCGCAGCGCCGGATGCCCACCCTGATGGACCAGATGGGGGGAGTGCAGGGGATCGTCGCGTCGAGCCTGCCGGTCGCGGTCTTCATCGTCGTCAACATCGCGACGAGCCTGCAGCCCGCGTTGGTCGCCGCGATCGCGGCGGGCGTGCTCGTCGCGGTCTGGCGGCTCGTCCGCCGCCAGGCCCTCCAACCCGCGGTCTCGGGCCTGCTCGGGGTCGGCGTGGCCGCCTTCATCGCGTACCGGACGGGCGAGGCGCGCGGGTTCTACCTGCCCGGGCTCATCTACAGCGCCGTGCTCGCCGCGGCCTTCCTCGGGTCCGTCCTCGTCCGCTGGCCGCTCGCCGGCGTCGTCTGGCACGGCATCAACGGGCACGGCCACGGCTGGCGCAGGGACCCGCGCCTGCTGCGCGCCTACACCTGGGCCAGCCTGCTCTGGGCCGTCGTGTTCGCCGCCCGACTGGCCGTCCAGGGGCTGCTCTACCAGGCCGACGAGGCGACCTGGCTGGGCGTCGCGCGGCTCGCCATGGGCTACCCGCTGTTCGGGGTGGCCCTCGTGGCGACGATCTGGGCCGTCAGCAGGGCCCGGCGCGCGCCGAACCCCGCCGGCTGAGCCGGACCGCAGCGGCGCACGTCAGTGGCCGAGCGCCGCCCGGACCTCGTCCTCGACCTCCGTCGAGGCGACGAACAGCAGCTCGTCACCCGGCTCGAGGGCGTCGTCGGCCATCGGGACGATCACCCGCCCGCCCCGCAGGATGGCGACCAGCGCCGAGTCGGGCGGGAGCGTCAGTGCCCGGACCGGCTTGCCGGCCAGCGGCGTGTGCTCGGGCAGGGTGACCTCGACGAGGTTGGCCTCGCCCTGGCGGAACGTCAGCAGTCGCACGAGGTCGCCGACCGCCACGGCCTCCTCGACCAGCGCGGCGAGCAGCCGCGGCGTCGAGACGGCGACGTCGACACCCCAGTTCCGCCCGAAGAGCCACTCGTTGCGCGGGTCGTTGACCCTGGCCACGACGCGCCGGACCGCGAACTCGGTCTTCGCGAGCAGCGACACGACGAGGTTGACCTTGTCGTCCCCGGTGGCGGCGATGACGACGTCGCAGGTCTCCAGCCCGGCCTCCTCCAGCGAGGCCAGCTCGCACGCGTCGGCGTGCACCCATTCGGCGGCCTCGACGGCCTCCGGGTCGATGTGGGCGAGCTCCCGCTCGATGAGCATGACCTGGTGGTCGTTCTCCACCAGCTCCAGAGCGATGGAGCGGCCGACAGCGCCCGCCCCTGCGATTGCGACACGCATGCCGATCAGCCTTCCGCGGGGGCAGCGGCTGCGGCCGCTGTGACGTCGCTCACGGTGCCGGACACGGCCGCCACGTAGACGGTGTCGTCGGCCTGTACCGCGGTCTCGGGCGTCGGCAGGATTCCCGTGCCGAACCGGACGATGAACGCGACCCTGCTGCCGGTCGCCGCCTCCAGCTCCCGGATCGGCCGCCCGACCCAGCCCTCGTGCATGGGCAGCGGCAGGATCGCGACGGTTCCCGCGGGCTCGCGCCACGCCGACGCGACGCCGTCGGGCAGCAGCATCCGCAGGAGCCGGTCCGTGCTCCACGGCACCGTCGCCACCGTGGGGATGCCCAGCCGCTCGTAGACGGCAGCCCGTTTCGCGTCGTAGATGCGGGCGACGACGCGCTCGATGCCGAACGTCTCGCGGGCCACCCGCGCCGAGATGATGTTGGAGTTGTCGCCGGAGGACACGGCCGCGAACGCCTGCGCCCGCTCCGCGCCGGCCTCGATGAGGACCTCCCGGTGGAACCCCATCCCGACCACCTGGCGGCCGGAGAAGCCGCCCGGCAGCCTGCGGAACGCCTGCGCGTCCTTGTCGATCACGGCCACCTCGTGGCCGAGCCGTTCGAGCCCCGCTGCGAGCGACGTGCCGACGCGCCCGCAGCCCATGATCACGACATACACGGCCGGTCCTCCTCGCTGGTCGCGCGCACGCTATCGCGGCCGCCCCATTCCCGGCGCCACCGTCTACGCTTCCGCCGTGTCCAAGCTCGGCGTCGCCGTCAAGCGCATTCTGGTCGGCCGCCCGCAGCGCAGCGACCGGCTGGCGCACACGCTGCTGCCGAAACGGATCGCCCTGCCGGTCTTCGCCTCCGACGCGATGTCCTCGGTCGCGTACGCGCCGGAGGAGATCTTCCTGACCCTTTCGGTCGCCGGCGTGTCGGCCTACGTGCTGGCCCCGTGGATCGGCCTCGCGGTCGCGCTGGTGCTGCTCACGGTCGTCACGAGCTACCGGCAGAACGTCCACGCCTACCCGTCCGGCGGGGGCGACTACGAGGTCGCGACGACGAACCTCGGCCGCAAGGCGGGCCTGACGGTCGCCAGCGCGCTGCTCGTGGACTACACCCTGACGGTCGCGGTCTCGATCTCGGCAGCGGCGGCCAACATCGGGGCGCTCGTGCCGTTCGTCTCCGACCACAAGGTCGCGTTCTCGGTCGGGGCGATCGTCATCCTCACCGCGGTCAACCTGCGCGGGATCCGCGAGTCCGGCGTCGCGTTCGCGATCCCGACCTACGCGTTCATGGCGGGCATCGTCCTGATGCTGCTGTGGGGCTTCACGCGCATCCTGCTGCTGGGCCAGGACGTGACGGCAGTCTCGGCCACCCTGCAGCTGACCGCGGAGAACGACTCGCTCACCGGGGCGGCGCTGGTGCTGCTCATCCTGCGCTCGTTCACCCAGGGCGCGGCCGCGCTGACCGGCGTCGAGGCCATCAGCAACGGGGTGCCCGCGTTCCGCAAGCCCAAGTCCCGCAACGCCGCCTCGACGCTGCTCCTGCTCGGCACGCTGTCGGTCTCGATGTTCCTCGGGCTCATCGCGCTCGCGCGGCTGGCGAAGGTCCAGGTCGCGGCCGACCCGGAGGTGCAGATCGTCGGGGCGCCGGCGGGCTACGTGCAGCAGACGATGGTGGCCCAGCTCGCCGACGCGGTGTTCTCCGACTTCCGGTTCGGCTTCTTCTTCGTCGTCGCGATGACCGCGCTGATCCTCGCGCTGGCCGCGAACACGGCGTTCAACGGCTTCCCCGTGCTGGGTTCGATCCTGGCCCAGGACCGGTTCCTGCCGCGCCAGCTGCACACCCGCGGCGACCGCCTGGCCTTCTCCAACGGCATCCTCATCCTCGCCGCGTTCGCGGTCGTGCTGGTGCTCGGCTTCCAGGCCGAGGTCACGCGCCTGATCCCGCTCTACACGGTCGGCGTGTTCGTCTCGTTCACGCTGTCGCAGACCGGCATGGTGCGGCACTGGAACCGGCTGCTGGCCGCCGAGACCGACGGGCGAGCGCGCCGCAGGATGCGCAGGGCCCAGACCATCAACGGCTTCGGCGCGGTCATGACGGGCCTCGTGCTGATCACCGTGCTCATCACGAAGTTCACCCTCGGCGCGTGGATCGCGATCGCGGCGATGGCCGGGTTCTTCGTGCTCATGCTGGCCATCCAGCGCCACTACGACCGGGTCGCGGCCGAGCTGGTCGTCGGCGAGGTCGACAGCGTGCTCCCGTCGCGCAACCACGCGATCGTGCTGGTCTCGACGCTGCACAAGCCGGCCCTGCGGGCGCTCGCGTACGCGCGGGCCACGCGGCCGCAGATCCTGGAGGCGCTGACGGTCAACGTCGACGACGCCGACACCAAGCGCCTCATGCGCCAGTGGGAGCAGCGGGCGATCCCGGTGCCGCTGAAGGTCGTCGAGTCGCCCTACCGCGAGATCACCCGGCCGGTCCTGGAGTACGTCAAGCGGGTGCGGACCAAGAGCCCGCGCGACGTGGTCACCGTCTTCATCCCGGAGTACGTCGTCGGGCACTGGTGGGAGCAGCTGCTGCACAACCAGTCCGCGCTGCGCCTGAAGGGGCGGCTGCTGTTCCAGCCGGGCGTCATGGTGACGAGCGTGCCGTGGCAGCTCGCCTCGTCCGAGCGGGTCAGGAGCCGCCGGCCGGAGACCCCGCCCGGCTCGGCGCGCCGCGGGTACGAGACGCCCGCCGGCGAGCACCCGGCCCCGTCGTCACCGGTGAGCCGGCCGTGACGGCGGCGCGCGGCCCGGCCGCGCGATCGGCAGGGCGCCCGGCCACCCGACCCGACGCGCGGAACCGGGCGGCGCAGCCCCGCCGTCCCGGTGCCCCGGACTGGACCGACCGGGTGCTGGAGCTGTCCGTCGACGCGCCCGCCCACGGCGGGCACTGCGTCGCCCGTCACGAAGGGCGCGTCGTGTTCGTCCGGCACGCGCTGCCGGGGGAGCGGGTGCGGGTGGTCGTCGACGAGGACCCGGGCGGCGGGTTCTGCCGCGCCGACGCCGTCGCCGTGCTGGAGGCGTCGCCCGACCGCGTCACGCCAGCGTGCGCCTGGGCGCGGGCGGGCGGGTGCGGCGGCTGCGACCTGCAGCACGTCGCTCCCGCGGCCCAGCGGAGCTGGAAGGCCGACGTGCTGGCCGAGCAGCTGCTGCGGCTCGCGGGCCTCGACCGGCGCGTCGAGGTCGAGGAGCTGCCGGGCGGTCCGCTGGGCTGGCGGACGCGCGTCCGGCTGGCCGTCGACGCGGACGGGCGCGCGGGACTGCGGGCCCACCGCAGCCACGACGTGCTGCCGGTCGCGGACTGCCCGCTGGCCCCGCCGGGCTCGCTGGCTCCGGTGCTGGGCCGTCGCCATCCGCCGGGCGAGCTCGACGTCGTCGTCGACGCGGACGGGCACGCCCACGTCGGGGACGGTCCGGTGCGCCGGCGGGCCGCCGGCCGGGACTGGTCGCTGCGGCCCGGGGTGTTCTGGCAGGTGCATCCGGCGCTGGCCGACACGCTGGCCGCCGCGGTCGGCGCGTGGGCCGACGCACCCCGCCGGGGCAGCGCGTGGGACCTCTACGGCGGTGTGGGCCTGTTCTCCGCCGTGCTGGCGGCCCAGGTCGGGCCCGACGGCCGCGTGACCGTCGTCGAGTCCTCGGCGGCCGCCGTCGCCGACGGGCGGGCGGCGCTGGGCGACCTGCCACAGGTCGACTGGCGCGTCGGGCGCGTCGAGGCCCTGTTGGCTGAGCTGCCCGTGCCGGACGTCGTCGTCGCGGACCCGCCGCGCCGGGGACTGGGCCGGCACCTGGTCGGCGCGCTGGCCGACCGCGAGCCGGCGCGCGTGGTGCACGTCGCCTGCGACCCGGCGGCGCTGGCCCGCGACGTCGCCCTGTTCGCCGAGCGGGGGTACGCGCTGGCGGAGCTGCGCGCGTTCGACGCGTTCCCGATGACCCACCACCTCGAAGCGGTGGCGCTGCTGCGTCGCGAGTAGGGGTCGCGGCCGGGGTAGGGGACCGCCGGGCCATGTTGGCAACGAACGGCACTCTCGTTCAAACCTATTGAACGAAGGTGCCGTCCGTTGCCAGCCGTTCGCGCAGGCCGGCGAACAGCGGCCCGACCGTGGCCAGGTCGAACAGACCGCCGGCCGTCGTGACCAGGGCCGGCGCCCGGCGGCCGAGCGAGCTGATCCGCAGCCGCAGGTGCAGGCGGGTGCCGCCGGCGGGCGCGTCGGCCAGCACGATCGCCCAGCTCGCGCGCAGCGGCTCGCGCCCAGGCCGGGCGTCCTCGCGGCGGTAGACGAGCACCAGCGGCGCCTGAACGGTCACGACCTCGAACGCGGCGTCCGGACCACCCCAGTCCGGGACGACGTCCCCGGGCGCGAGGGCCTGCCACCGCGGCTCGACGTGCCGCAGCCCGCGGCTCCCGGCCGGCAGGACGGCCTCGACCCACGCCGGGAGGTACCAGCCGGCTCGGTGCCTGCCGAGCTGGACGACCCAGGGCCACACCGCCGCCGGCGCGGCGGGCAGGGTCGTGGCGCGGTCGATGACGACCCGGGCGCCGGGCACGACGTCGTCGCCCGGCAGCGACGCTGCCACCTCGGCGTCGGTGGCGCCCGAGCGCGTGGCGAGGCGGCGCAGCGGGGGCGCCGCCAGCGTCGCCGCAGCCACCAGCGCGATCGCGGAGAGGCGGGGTCGGGGCACACCTCAGTGTGCGCGCGACGCCGGGCCCCGTGGCAACGGACGGCACCGTCGTTCCATCGGTCTGAACGACAGTGCCGTTCGTCGCCAAAGCGGGGCCGGGCCGGGGGTGGGGTGCCGCTCGGGCCGGCCACCCGCCACCATGGACGTCGTGACGAGCACGACCGCCGCGGACGCGGCGACCCAGCCCGCGACGTCCCGGCCACCGGACCCCCGGAGCGCGATCCCGCAGCGCATCGCCGACGAGCTCGGCGTGCGGCCCGGCCAAGTGGCCGCGGCGGTCGACCTCCTCGACGGCGGAGCGACCGTCCCCTTCGTCGCCCGCTACCGCAAGGAGGCCACCGGCGGGCTGGACGACGCCCAGCTGCGCACGCTGGAGGAGCGGCTGGGCTACCTGCGGGAGCTGGAGGAGCGGCGGGCGGTCGTCCTGGAGGAGATCCGCCGGCAGGGCAAGCTCGACGCAGGCCTGGAGGAGCGCATCCGGGCCGCGGAGTCGAAGGCGCGGCTGGAGGACATCTACCTGCCCTTCAAGCCCAAGCGCCGCACCAAGGCGATGATCGCCCGCGAGCAGGGCCTCGAGCCGCTCGCCGACGCCCTGCTCGCCGACCCGGCGCGGGACCCGCAGGCGGAGGCGGCCGCGTACGTCACCGACCAGGTCACCGACGTCGCAGCGGCGCTGGAGGGGGCGAGGGCGATCCTCGCCGAGCGGATCTCCGAGGACGCCGACCTGATCGGGGGCCTGCGCGAGCGGATGTGGACGGGCGGGCGGCTGGTCGCGACGGTCCGCGAGGGCAAGGAGGCCGATCCCGCCGCCGCCAAGTTCGCCGACTACTTCGACCACGCCGAGCCGTTCACCAAGCTGCCCTCCCACCGGATCCTCGCGATGTTCCGCGGCGAGAAGGAGGAGGTCCTCGACCTCACGCTGGACCCCGGCGACGCCGGGGCCTACGAGGCCGCCGTCGCCGCGAGCGCCGGCGTCCGGGACGAGGGCCGCCCGGCCGACCGCTGGCTGGGCGACGTCGTGCGCTGGGCCTGGCGCACGCGCATCCTCGTGCACCTCGGGCTCGACATCCGGGCGCGGCTGCGCACCGTCGCCGAGGAGGGCGCGATCGGCGTCTTCGCGGCGAACCTGCGCGACCTGCTGCTCGCCGCGCCGGCCGGCAGCCGCTCGACGATGGGCCTCGACCCGGGGCTGCGCACGGGCGTCAAGGTCGCGGTCGTCGACGCCACCGGCAAGGTCGTCGCCACCGACACGGTGTATCCGCACGAGCCGCGCCGGGCCTGGGACGCCGCGCTGGCGACGCTCTCGCGGCTGGCCACCGCCCATGACGTCGAGCTGGTGGCGATCGGCAACGGGACGGCCTCGCGGGAGACCGAGAAGCTCGCGCGCGAGCTCGCCGCGGCCAACCCGGCGCTGAAGCTCGTTCCGGTCGTCGTCAGCGAGGCGGGGGCGTCGGTCTACTCCGCGTCCGCCTATGCGTCCGCCGAGCTGCCCGGACTGGACGTGTCGCTGCGCGGGGCGGTGTCCATCGCCCGGCGCCTGCAGGACCCGCTCGCCGAGCTCGTCAAGATCGACGCCAAGTCGATCGGCGTCGGCCAGTACCAGCACGACCTGCCCGAGTCCGCGCTGTCCCGCTCGCTCGACGCCGTCGTCGAGGACTGCGTGAACGCGGTCGGAGTGGACGTCAACACGGCGTCCGCGCCGCTCCTGCGCCGGGTGTCGGGGATCACGGAGGGCCTGGCGGGCCAGATCGTCGCCCACCGCGACGCCAACGGGCCGTTCCGCACCCGGACGGCGCTCGCCGACGTGCCCCGGCTCGGGCCGAAGGCGTTCGAGCAGTGCGCGGGCTTCCTGCGGATCCGCGGCGGCGACGACCCGCTCGACGTGTCGGGCGTGCACCCCGAGGCCTACCCGGTGGTGCGCCGGATCCTCGACGCGGCGAAGACCGACATCGCCGGGCTGCTCGGCAACGCGACGAAGCTGAAGGGCCTGGCGCCGCAGCGGTTCGTCGACGGGCGCTTCGGGCTGCCCACCGTCACCGACATCCTCTCCGAGCTGGAGAAGCCCGGCCGGGACCCGCGTCCGGTGTTCCGCACGGCGACGTTCGCCGAAGGTGTCCACACCCTCGCCGACCTGCGGCCCGGGATGCTCCTGGAGGGTCAGGTCACGAACGTCGCGGCATTCGGGGCGTTCGTCGACGTCGGGGTGCACCAGGACGGGCTGGTGCACGTGTCGGCGATGAGCGATCGGTACGTCGCGGACCCGCGCGAGGTCGTCAAGTCCGGCGACGTGGTGCGCGTGCGGGTGCTGGAGGTCGACGAGGCCCGCAAGCGGATCTCGCTGACGCTGCGGCTCGACGACGAGGTGCACGCGGCGGCGGGTGGCCGCGGTGACAACCGACGGCGCGGCGGCCAGGACGGGCGCGGCGAGGACCGGCAGGGCGGCCGACCCGACCGGCAGGGCGGGCGGGCCGCTGACCGTGGTGGGAAGGGCCGCGACGAGCGGGGTGGGAAGCGTGACGAGCGGGGCTCGGGCCGGGGACGCGGCTCGGGAGGCTCCGGCGGCTCGGGTCCGGCCAACAGCGCGATGGCCGACGCCCTGCGCCGCGCGGGCCTGACCGGCGGCAAGTCCTAGCCGAGTCCCAGGTGGCGAGTCGTTGGTGGCGAGTCGCTGGTGGTGAGGTCCCAGGCGGCGAGGTCCCAGGCGGCGAGGCCCCGGCCCGCACGTCCTGGCCCGCCGGTCCGGTCGCGCATGCGTGCGGTCGGGCTGTTCGCGCGTCGTCGGGCTGTTCGCGTGCGGTCGTGCTGTTCGCGCACCGTCGACGACGTGCAGAAAGCCCCACGGCGCGCGGAGGTCACGACGGCGTGCGGGAAGCCCCACCGCGTGCGGGAAGCCCCACGGCGCGGGAAGCCCACGGCGCGGGAGATCACGGCGGCGCGCCGAGGTCACGATGGTGCGCGGGAAGTCCCACGGCGTGCGGGAAGTCCCACGGCGTGCGGGAAGTCCCACGGCGTGCGGGAAGTCCCACGGCGTGCGGGAAGCCCCACGGCGTGCGGAAGCCGACGGCGTGCAGGAAGCCCACCGCGTGCGGAAGCCCACCGCGTGCGGGAAGCCCACCGCGCGCGGAGGGCATGACGGCGCGGGAAGCCCACGGCGCGGGAGAGCACGACGGCGCGCTGAGGTCACGATGATGCGCGGGAAGCCCACGGCGTGCAGGAAGCCCCACGGCGCGCGGGAAGCCCGCGGCGCGCGGGAAGCCCGCGGCGCGCGGAGGTCACGACGGCGTGCGGTAAGCGCCCCCACCGTGCGCAGGAAGCACCACCGTGCGCACCAAGCACCATGGCGCGCGGGAAGCACCAGGTGCGCGACGCACCACGGCGCAGGAAGCACCACCGCGCGGGCGGGCCACGGCGCGGCCGGGTCAGCGATCGCCCCGGGTAAGGGGTCGCCGGCGGGCACGACGTCGTCGCCCGATGCCCGGCGCCCGCCCTTACCCCGAACCTGGTCACATGGCAGCAGCACTGTTCGTCCTGGCGGTGGCGGTTCTGGCGGTCGTGGCGGCGGCGGGACCGCGGTACGCGGCGGGGAGCGAGAGCGGGGCGCCCTGGCGGCACCCGACGGCCGACGAGCCACCCGCGTCGTCGCTGCGGGCCGACCTCGCGGCGGTCTGGCACCGGCTCCGCGGTGCCCGGACGGCGCACTGATCCACCCCGCCGTGGCGGTGGCCGGCGTCACCTGGGACTATGGACGGACGGTGGCGCGTTGAGCCACCGGGAGACCGCGTCGGCCAGGCAGTAGTCGTGCAGAGGGCCTTGCGGGCTCACCAGTTGGGGCACCTGACGGTGCGCCCGCCCCCCTGCGACGAAAGACTGATGTGACGATCACCGAGCCCGTGCTCGCCCTGCCCGCCTTCTCCGATCTCCCGCTCCGCTCCGAGCTCCTCGACATGGTCGCCGAGCTCGGCTACACCACACCCAGCCCGATCCAGGCGCAGTCCATCGCGCCGCTGGTGGAAGGCCGCGATCTGCTCGGTCAGGCCGCGACCGGCACGGGCAAGACCGCGGCGTTCGCGCTGCCGATGCTCGAACGGCTCGTGAGCCTGCGACCCCGCCGCAGCAAGGGTGACGCCCCGTTCGGGCTCGTCCTCACCCCGACCCGGGAGCTCGCGCTGCAGGTCGCCGAGGCCGTCACCCGCTACGGGGAGCGGCTGTCCGCCCGCGTCGTCACGGTGTACGGCGGCGCGCCCGTCGGCCCGCAGTGGAAGGCCCTCTCCGACGGTGCCGACGTCGTCGTCGCGACCCCCGGCCGGGCGATCGACCTGCTGAACCGCGGCGCCCTCACGCTCGACGAGCTGGAGGTCGTCGTCCTCGACGAGGCCGACGAGATGCTCGACATGGGCTTCGTCGAGGACATCGAGACGCTGCTCGACGCGACGCCGGACACGCGCCAGGCCGTGCTGTTCTCCGCCACGATGCCGCGCCGCATCGAGACGCTCGCCCAGGCGTACCTGCGCGAGCCGGTCACGGTCCGGATCGCGCGGGAGGAGGCGCTCGACGGCGAGCCGCCCAAGGTCCGCCAGACCGCCTACGTCGTGCCGCGCACGTACACCACCGCCGCGCTTGGCCGGGTGCTGGAGGCCGAGCGGCCGCGGGCGGCGATCGTCTTCTGCCGCACCCGCCTGGACGTCGACGCCGTCACCGAGACGCTGACCGGCCGCGGCCTGCGGGCCGAGGCGCTGCACGGCGGCATGGACCAGGAGCACCGGACCCGCGTCGTGGAGCGCCTGCGCAGCGGCCGCACCGAGCTGCTCGTCGCCACCGACGTCGCGGCCCGCGGCCTGGACATCGACCTGCTCACGCACGTGGTCAACCACGACGTGCCGCAGTCGGCCGAGGCCTACGTGCACCGCATCGGCCGGGTGGGGCGGGCCGGCCGCGAGGGCGTCGCCATCACGCTCGTGCCCCCGTCGAAGACGTACGCGCTGCGCGCGGCCGAGAGGCTGACCGGGCAGCCGATCACGTTCGCGCCGGTGCCGACGGCCGCCGACCTGCGCGCCGCGCGCCTGGACCGCACCCGCGCCGCGCTGGAGGAGCTGCTGCTGCCCGGCGACACGTCGGACGGCGGTGCCCAGGGCGACGCCGACGCCGTCCGCGGCATGGTCGCCGGCCTCGCCGCGGAGCACGACCTGCTCGACGTCGCCGCGGCCGCCGTCCGGCTCGCGCAGGGCGCCGCGGGCACGCCCGACGACGCCGAGGACATCCCGGTCCACGTGCCGGACCGGCGGGGGACCGGGCGCGAGCGCGGCGACCGCCCGGACAAGGCGCGCGGCGCCGGCGGCCGCCCGCCGCGCAGCGGCATGACGCGGCTGTTCGTCAACGTCGGGCGCACCGGCGGCGTGCGGCCGCAGGACATCGTCGGGGCGCTGGCCAACGAGTCGGGCCTCTCGGGCCGCGACATCGGCGCGATCCAGATCCACGAGCGGCACGCGCTGGTGGAGGTGCCCGAGCACGCGGCCGACGGCGTGCTGCGCGACCTGCGTGGCGGCACGACGCTGAAGGGCCGCAAGGCGAGCGTCCGCCGCGACCGCGACATCGCCGGCTCCCGCCCTCGCCGTTCCTGACGCCCGGCATCCCGCGCCGGGCCCCACGTCCACACCCGACGAACGGCACTCTCGTCACCTATGTCGTGACGAGAGTGCCGTTCGTCGGCACGGGACACGGCCTAGTGGACCTGCACCTCGTCGCCGACCTCCAGGTCGTCGTACCAGGCCTTCGCGTCCGCCGCGGTCAGGTGCACGCAGCCGGCCGACGGGTTGCGCGGGTTGCCCTCGTGGAACGCGATGCCGCCGGGCGCGAAGAACACCGACCACGGCATGGGCGCGTTGTTGAACTCGCTGCTGCGGTGGGTCGCGTCCTTCCACTCCACCTGGAACGTGCCCGTCGGCGTCTCCTGGCCCCGGCCACCGTGGCTGATCGCCACCGGCCCCCGCGCGACCCGCCCGTCGTGGATCAGCCAGGCCCGGTTGTGCGCGAGCTCGACGCACGCCCGCGCGGTGTCGGTGCACGGGGTGCCCTGCACCAGCGCCGGCTGCGCGGCGTGCCCGCCCCCGCCCCCGTCGCTGCCGCCGGACCCGTCGTGATCGTCGGCCAGTGCCGTCCCCGCCAGCGCCACGGCCGCTGCGAGGCCCGCTCCCGTGATCATCACGATGCGGTGCAGCCGCCACGATGTGCTCGTCATTCCGTCCCCTCGCCGTGCTTCCCGGTGGCCAACGACGCCGGGCGACCGAGGTGACGGTGACGTGTCGGAGCCGTCCGATGACCGGACGGATACGTGGCATGTCCGGCTCCGGCCGGGCAGGGTGTCGGCATGAGCGACGCCCGGACCCCAGACCTGTCGACACCGGATCTCAAGCCCCGCAGCCGCGAGGTCACGGACGGGCTGGAACGCGCCGCCGCGCGCGGGATGCTGCGGGCCGTCGGCATGCGCGACGCGGACTTCGCCAAGCCGCAGATCGGGATCGCCTCCAGCTGGAACGAGATCACGCCGTGCAACCTGTCGCTGCAGCGGCTGGGCCTCGCGGCGAAGGAGGGCGTGCACGCCGCGGGCGGGTTCCCGATGGAGTTCGGCACGATCTCGGTCTCGGACGGCATCTCGATGGGCCATGTGGGCATGCACTGGTCGCTCGTCAGCCGCGAGATCATCGCGGACTCGGTGGAGACGGTCGTGCAGGCCGAGCGCCTGGACGGCACGGTGCTGCTGGCCGGCTGCGACAAGAGCCTGCCCGGGATGCTGATGGCCGCCGCGCGCCTGGACCTGGCCGCGGTCTTCGTCTACGCCGGCTCGATCCTGCCCGGCCGCATCGGCGACCGCGAGGTCAACATCGCCGACGCCTTCGAGGCCGTCGGCGCGTGCCAGCGCGGCCTCATCAGCCGCGAGGAGGTCGACGCGATCGAGCGGGCGATCTGCCCCGGCGAGGGTGCGTGCGGCGGGATGTACACGGCCAACACGATGGCCGCCGCCGCGGAGGCGCTCGGGCTGGCGCTGCCGGGCTCGGCGGCGCCCCCCGCGGTCGACCGGCGCCGGGACGGCATCGCGCGGGCGTCCGGGGAGGCCGTCATCCGGATGATCGAGAAAGGGATCACCGCACGGCAGGTCCTGACGAGGGAGGCGTTCGAGAACGCGATCGCGGTCGTCATGGCCTTCGGCGGGTCGACGAACGCCGTACTGCACCTGCTGGCGATCGCGCACGAGGCGCAGGTGCCGCTCACGCTGGACGACTTCACGCGCGTGGGGGAGCGGGTGCCGCACCTGGCCGACGTCAAGCCGTTCGGCCGGTACGTCATGAGCACGGTCGACCAGGTCGGCGGCGTGCCGGTCGTGATGAAGGCGCTGCTCGACGCCGGCCTGCTGCACGGCGACGCGCTCACCGCCACCGGCTCGACCGTCGCCGAGAACCTCGCCGCGATCGACCCGCCCGGTCTCGACGGGGACATCCTGCGCACGCTCGACAAGCCGATCCACCCGACCGGCGGGATCACGATCCTGCACGGTTCGCTCGCACCCGACGGCGCGGTCGTCAAGAGCGCGGGGTTCGACTCCGCGACGTTCGAGGGCCGGGCGCGGGTGTTCGACCGGGAGTCCGACGCGATGGCCGCCGTTTCCGACCTGCAGCCCGGCGACGCCGTCGTGATCCGCTACGAGGGCCCGAAGGGCGGGCCGGGCATGCGGGAGATGCTGGCGGTGACGGCGGCGATCAAGGGCGCCGGCCTGGGCAAGGACGTGCTCCTGCTGACCGACGGCCGGTTCTCCGGTGCGACGACCGGCCTCTGCGTCGGCCACGTGGCGCCGGAGGCCGTCGACGGCGGCCCGATCGCGTTCGTGCGCGACGGCGACCGGGTCGTCCTCGACGTGGCCGCACGCACGCTGACCCTGGACGTCGACGAGGCCGAGCTGGCCCGCCGCCGCGAGGGATGGACGCCGCGGCGGCCCGAGCTCGCCACGGGTGTGCTCGGCAAGTACGCCAAGCTGGTCGGCTCGGCGTCGAAGGGGGCGGTCTGCGGCTGAGGCCGCACCGGTCCTACGCGATGCGGCGCAGCTGGTTGATGGAGAGCTCGCCCTCGACGAGGTCGGGCACCTTCCCGACGAAGTCCTCCAGGTGCGGGGCGGCCAGGTGCGCGCCCAGGTGGTCGGCGCTCGTCCAGTTCTCGTAGAAGATGAAGACGTCCGGGTCCTCTGTGCCCTGGTGCAGCGCGTACGTGTGGCAGCCGTCCTCGGTGACGGTCGGCTCGATCAGGGCCTCCAGCGCGGCGCGCAGCTGGTCGCGCTTGCCGGTCTTGGCCCGCATGACGGCGACGACGGTCAGCAGGTCACGGTCGGTGTCGGTGGGGATCGACATGGACGCTCCTCGGTGAGCGGACGGGGACGGTGATCACCGTAGGGTCCGCGCGCCGGGAGCGCGCGCCGGGAGCCGCGCGCCCCCCTCGTCAGCCGCCGGCACGGGCGCCGACGGCCGCGTCGAGCGCCTCCCGCATCACCGCCACCGGGGCCCGCCGGCCCGTCATCAGCTCGACCTGCGCGACGGCCTGGTGCAGGAGCACCTCGAGGCCGCTGACGACCCGGGACCCGGCGCGGGCCGCGGCGGCGGCGAACGGCGTGGGCCAGCCGGCGTAGACGACGTCGAGCACGACCGCGCCCGCCCGGACGTCGCCGAACGCGTCCGCTGCACCCGGAGGGAGCGTGGACACGACGACGTCGGCCCCGGCCAGCAGCTCCGCGGCCCGGGCCGGGTCGGCCAGCACGGGCTCCACCCGCGGCCCGGCTCCCAGCCGCTCGGCGGTCGCGACCAGCGCGCCCGCCCGCGCGGCGTCCCGCACGGCGACCGTCACGTCGGTCACCCCGAGCCCGGCGAGCGCGGCGAGCGTCGCCTGGGCGGTCCCGCCCGCGCCGAGCACCACGGCCCGGCCGGTGACAGGGCCCAGCGCCGCCGCGATGCCCGCGACGTCGGTGTTGTGGGCCCGGCGGGCGGGCAGCACCAGCGTGTTGGCCGCGCCGACCGCCGCGGCGAGCGGGTCGATCTCGGCGGCGACCTCGAGGGTGACCCGCTTGAGCGGCATCGTCAGCGACAGCCCGGCCCACTCCGGACCGAGCGACGCGACGAACGCCGGCAGCCCGGCCTCGTCGCATTCGTGGCGGTCGTAGCTCCAGTCCTCGAGGCCGAGCTCGCGGTACGCGGCCGCGTGCAGGACGGGCGACAGCGAGTGGGCGACGGGGGAGCCGAGCACAGCAGCGCGCACGCGGCCCAGTATCGGCCTAGCGGCGGAAGCGCCGGACGCAGACCTCTCCCTCGCGGAACGACGCGGCGGCGCGCTCGATGCTCGCCAGCGACGCGGCCGCGAGCGAGCAGGGCATGCCGTACGCGCGCCGGACCCGGTCGCTCGCCACGGACAGCGCCTCGCGCGAGCGACCGACGAACTCGTCGACGGGATAGGTGCGGCCGGGCTCGAGGAAGTCCTCGACGACGAGCGAGGGCGAGTAGTACTCGCGCCGCGACCCGTCGGGCCACATCACCTCGAACCGCATCTCGGGCACGAGGACGACGGTAGGAGCCGGTTGTTGCGTCCATGTGACACTCGTGTTCGTGACGACGGTGCTCCTGCTCGGCGGCCGCAGCGAGATCGGGGTCGAGGTCGCCCGCCTGCTCGCGCCCGGCGCCGTGGTCGTGCTGGCGGCCCGCCGCGCGGACGACCTCGACGCGGAGGAGAAGCTGCTCCGCGAGGCGGGGGCGGTCGGCGTCGACCGGGTCGAGTTCGACGCCGACGACCTCGCGGCCCAGCGCGGCGTGCTCGACGGCGTCGTCGCGCGGCACGGGCCGCCGGACGTGACGGTGGTCGCGTTCGGCGTCCTCGGCGACGCCGCCCGCGCCGAGCGTGACGCCGAGCACGCCCGCGCGATCGTGCACACCGACCTCGTCGCGCACGTGACGGCCCTCACCCACCTCGCGGCGATCCTGCGGGAGGCCGGGCGCGGGACGATCGTCGTGTACTCGTCGGTCGCGGGCGTGCGCGTGCGTCGCGCCAACTACGTCTACGGCGCCGCGAAGGCCGGGCTGGACGGCTTCGCGTCCGGTCTGGCCGACGCCCTGCACGCCTCGGGCGTGCGGCTGCTGCTGGTCCGGCCGGGCTTCGTGGTCGGCAGGATGACCCGCGGGATGGCGCCGGCCCCGTTCTCCTCGACCCCGCGGCAGGTGGCCGAGGCCACGGTCGCGGCGCTGCGGTCCGGCCGCGGCGAGGTCTGGGTCCCGGCCGTGCTGCGACCGGTGTTCGCGCTGGCCCGGCACGCGCCGCGCGCGCTATGGCGACGCCTGCCCCGCTGACCCGGCAGGTCAGCCGTTCAGCAGCTCGTACCACGCCCCGTCGTCGAGGGTTCCGTCGCCGACGAGCCCGTCGCGGTGGAAGTGCCCGACGAGGGTGAAGCCGGCCGCCTCCGCGACGTGCCGGCTTGCCGCGTTGCCCCACGCGGCGCCGATCTGCAGGCGGGTGCGGCCCAGGCCGCCCTCGGCGACCGGGGCGAACGCGTGCCGCACGACCAGCCGGACGGCCTCGGTCGTGACGCCACGGCCGCGGGCGTCCGGGTGGGCCCAGTAGCCGATCTCGCCGTCGGTGGGCGCGTCCTGCCGGTCGAGGTCGAACAGGGCCACGTGGCCGAGCAGGCGGTCGTCGGAGCGGTCGGCCACGGTCCAGGCGATGCGCCGGCCGAGTGCGGCCTCCAGCGGGCCGCGGCGGACGAAGGCCCGTGCGTGGTCCTCGTCGTACGGGTCGGGGATGCCGACGATCCAGTGCCGCCTGCGCGGATCGCGGTTGGCCTCCACGATCCGGGGCACGTCGGCGTCGGTGCCCGGCCGCAGCCGGACGCGCTCGCCCTCGATCACCGGCGTGTCCCACCACGGCGTGCGGGGCTCCTGCGGGTCGCCCGGCCGCAGCGTCGCCTCCCAGGCGTCGTGCAGCTCGCCGCGCTGCTCGACGGCCAGCGGGCGCACGCCGTGGAACGTGAAACCGCAGGAGTGCGCGACCCGCCAGGACGCCAGGTTCCCGGCCAGCGCCGTCCAGTGCACGATCGGCAGCTCCCGCTCGTCGAACGCCCAGCGCGTGACGAGCCGGACCGCGCGGGTGGCGACGCCGCGCCCCCGCGCCCACGGCGCGACCATGTACCCCACGTCCGGGACCGGCCGCGGCCGGATCGCGAGGTTGCCGGCGAACCGGCCGTCGACCTCGATCGCCCAGCTCCAGCCCGTCCCGTCCCGCCACCCTGCCGGCGCGACGTCGGTGACCCAGGCGTGGGCATCCGCCGCCCCGTAGGGCACCGGGACGGTCGTCCAGCGCGCCGACCGCGGGTCCGTGCACGTCGCGACCAGGTCCTCGGTGTCGTCGAGGCGGTGGTCCCGCAGGGTCACGACCCCGTCCCGGAGGACGGGAGCGGCGAGGGTGCCGGTCATGCGACGATCGTCACGCCGGCGGGCCGGCGGGGCCACCCCGTTGCCGGTCGGCGGCCGGCCGTCGGTACCGGGGACGGGAGTCGAACCCGCATGTCCGCGAGGACAGACGATTTTGAGTCGTCCGTGTATGCCATTCCACCACCCCGGCAAGGTGCGGCCAGCACTCTAGCAGTGGTGGGGAGGGCACCGAAGATCACAGCGCGGTGTCCCCGCACGTCCCGCTACGCTGAATCCTTCCATCGACCCGTCGATGAAGGAGTGGACCGGTGGTTCAGCAGGTGTCCGAGGACGGCGCGGCCGAGACGACCGCGCAGACCCCGACCGGCTTGCGCGTGCTCGTCGTCGAGGACGAGGCGCTGATCCGCCTCGACCTCACCGAGATGCTCACCGAGGAGGGCTACGTCGTCGCCGGGGAGGCCGCCGACGGCGAGCAGGCGGTCGAGCAGGCCCGCGCGCTGCGCCCCGACCTGGTCATCATGGACGTCAAGATGCCCAAGGTCGACGGCATCGCGGCCGCCGCGATGATCGTCGAGGAGCGCATCGCGCCCGTCGTCATGCTGACGGCGTTCAGCCAACGCGAGCTCATCGAGTCCGCGCGCGACGCCGGGGCGATGGCCTACCTCGTCAAGCCGTTCGCCCGCCACGAGCTGGTGCCGGCGATCGAGCTGGCGGTGTCGCGGTTCAGCGAGCGCGTCGCGCTGGAGGACGAGGTCGCGACGCTCACCGAGCGGCTCGAGACCCGCAAGCTCATCGACCGGGCCAAGGGCCTGCTGATGACCCGCCAGTCGCTGTCGGAACCCGACGCGTTCCGGTGGAATCCAGCGCACCGCGATGGACCGGCGCACGACCATGAAGGCCGTCGCGGAGGCGGTCATCGAGGGTCTCGGCACCCCGCGGACCGCCCCCGCGCCGAAGGCGCCGGGCGCGGGTGGCGCCCCTCAGGCCACGCCGAGGTAGGCGTCCTTGACGGCCGGGTCGGCGAGCAGCTCCTTGCCCGTCCCGGTCGTCGTGATCCGCCCGCTCTCCAGCACGTAGGCCCGGTGGGCGCGAGACAGCGCCTGCTGGGCGTTCTGCTCGACGAGCAGCACGGTCGTGCCCTGCTCGTTGATCTCGGTGATGATCCGGAAGATCTGCTGGATGAACTGGGGCGCGAGGCCCATCGACGGCTCGTCCAGCAGGAGCACCCGCGGCCGCGCCATCAGGGCGCGACCGATGGCCAGCATCTGCTGCTCGCCGCCGGACATCGTGCCGCCGACCTGGGTGCGCCGCTCCGAGAGCCGCGGGAACAGCGTGAACACCCGGTCGAGGTCGTTCGCCAGCTCCCCGCGGTCCTTGCGGGCGTACGCGCCCATGTCGAGGTTCTCCTGCACCGTCATGCCGGGGAAGATCCCGCGGCCCTCCGGCGCCTGCGAGATGCCGCGCACGACGCGCAGGTCGGGACGCAGCTTCGAGATGTCGTCGCCGTCGAAGGTGAGCGTGCCGGCCGAAAGCGGCCGCAGCCCGGAGATCACGCGCATCGTCGTGGTCTTGCCGGCCCCGTTGGCCCCGATGAGCGTGACGATCTCGCCCTGCTCGACGGTCAGCGAGATCTCCGTCAGCGCCTGGATGCGGCCGTAGTGCGTCGATACGCCGGCCAGCTCAAGCAACGCCATCGTCGGGCACCCCCAGGTAGGCCGCGATCACGGCCGGGTTCTCGCGGATCTCCGCCGGCGTCCCCTCGGCGATCTTCTTGCCGAACTCCAGCACGACGATCCGGTCGGTCACGCCCATCACCAGGCGCATGTCGTGCTCGATGAGCAGCACGGTGTAGCCGTCGTCGCGGATGCGCCGGATCAGCCCCATGAGGTTGTCCTTCTCGGTGGGGTTGAACCCGGCCGCCGGCTCGTCGAGGCACAGCAGCTTCGGCTCGGTGGCCAGTGCCCGCGCGATCTCCAGCCGGCGTTGGTAGCCGTAGGGCAGGTTGCGGGCCTTGTCGGCGGCGCGGTCGGCGATGCCGACGAACTCCAGCAGGGCCATCGCGCGGTCGGTCGCCTCCCGCTCCTCCCGGCCGTGCCGCGGCAGCCGCAGGAGCGCCCCGACCACCGAGGTCCGGTGCTGCGCGTCGGCCCCGACCACGACGTTCTCCAGCGCCGTCATCTCCCCGAACAGCCGGATGTTCTGGAACGTCCTGGCGACGCCCATGCCGGTGATCCGGTAGCGCGGCCGGCCGGCCAGCGAGACGCCCTCCAGCGTGATGTCGCCCGACGTGGGCCGGTAGACACCGGTCATGGCGTTGAAGCAGGTCGTCTTACCGGCGCCGTTGGGCCCGATGAGGCCGAGGATCTCGCCGCGCCGGATGTCGAAGGTCACGTCGTCCATCGCGACGAGGCCGCCGAAGCGCATGGTCAGGTGCTGCACCGCCAGCAGGGTCTCCCCGACGGCGACCGTCGTCTCCCGGCCGGCGGCGACGGCCTCGGCGACCTCGTCCGCGTGCGCGGCCCGCTCCTGCTCGGACATCTGTGCGAGCTCGGCGACGATGCCGCCCTCGACGGTCTCGTCCGGTCCCGGGTCCGCCGGCGCGTCCGGCGGCGCCGTGACCTCGGCGTCGGCGGCCGGCTCCCCGGCGTCCGCGAGCGCGTGGCGCGGGGCCTGTGCGGGGTCGAGGGGCCCGTCGGCGTCGCCGGTACGGGTGTCCTCGCTCATGCCTCCGCCCCTTCGGCCTTCAGCGAGCTGTCGGCACTCACCTGCTCGGGCCGCCCGATGAGCCGCTCGTAGGCCTGCCGCCCGTACGCCAGCAGGCGCTGGCGGGCGCCGAGCAGGCCCTGCGGGCGGAAGATCATCAGCACGATCAGCGCGACGCCGAAGATCAGGTACTTGTAGTCGGCGATCGCGGTGAACCGGTCGGGGATGTAGGACACGACGAACGCCCCGAGGATCACCCCGACCTTGTTGCCCGAGCCGCCGAGCACGACGGCCGCGAGGAACAGCACCGAGGTGGGCACGTCGAACTTCTGGTTGTTGACGAACCCGACCTGGCCGGCGAACAGCGAGCCCGACAGCCCGCCGATGGCCGCGCCGATGACGAACGCCCATAGCTTGAACCGGATGGTCGGCACGCCCATGAGCTGGGCGGCGTCCTCGTCCTCCCGGATCGCCACCCACGCGCGGCCGACCCGGCTGCGCTCGAGGTTGCCGACCAGGAACAGGATGCCGATGGTGATCGTGACGACCAGCCAGTACCAGGTCGTGCCGTCGGACGCGGTGAAGATCGGCGTGCCGTCCGGCCAGCGGCCCGGCGGTGCGCCGACCTCCTGGAAGCCGACCTGGCCCTTGAGCGGGGTGACGATCGTCGCCAGCAGCCGGATGATCTCACCGAAGCCGAGCGTGACGATCGCGAGGTAGTCGCCGCGCAGGCGCAGCGTCGGCGCGCCCAGGATCAGGCCGAAGATCATCGTGACGACCATCGCGGCCGGCAGCGTCACCAGGTAGGGCAGCTTGGCCAGGGCGGAGTCCGGGCTGGTGAACAGCGCCGCCACGTAGGCGCCGACCGCGAAGAAGCCGACGTATCCCAGGTCGAGCAGGCCCGCCTGCCCGACCACGACGTTCAGGCCGACCGCGATGAGCGCGAAGCGCGCCGCGTTGAACATCGAGATCGGGAAGTTGGTGCCGGGCTCCGTCGTCAGGAGCGGCGGGTCCAGCACCGGGATCAGATAGATCAGGGCGACGACCGGGATCAACCACAGCCACTGCTGCCAGCGGGGGAGCGAGTTCCAGCGGTCGCGGTAGGACATGCGCGCGGGCTCTGCGGCGTGGCTCATGCTCGCGCCCTCCCCAGCGACTCGCCCAAGAGGCCCGTCGGCCGGACCATGAGGATGCCGACCAGCACGACGAAGCAGACGACGTCGATCCACTGCGCGTTGCCGAGCAGCACCGCGCCGTAGTTGCCGATGATGCCGATGACCAGCCCGCCGAGCAACGCCCCGCGGATGTTGCCGATGCCCCCGAGCACCGCCGCGGCGAAGGCCTTGATGCCCAGGATGAACCCGCCGTTGTACTGCACTCCGGAGGGCACCTTCATCAGGTAGAACAGCGCTGCGGCCCCCGCGAGGATGCCGCCGACGAGGAACGTCAGCATGATCACCCGTTCCTTGTTGACGCCCATGAGGGTGGCGGTGTCCGGGTCCTGGGCCACCGCCCGCAGGCCACGGCCGAGCCGGGTGCGGTTGACGAAGATGTCGGCCACGATCATCAGGACCAGCGCGGCGACCACGATGGTGATCTGCTGGCTGTCGACCGTCGTGCCGAGGAAGTCGAACACTGGGCGCGGCCGGAACATGATCACGGCCGGCTCCGGGTTGGGCCCGCGCCAGATGAAGATCAGGTACTGGATCGCGAAGGAGGCGCCGATCGCGGTGATGAGGAAGACCAGCGGCGGCGCGCCGCGGCGGCGCAGCGGCCGGTAGGCCACCCGCTCGACGACCACGGCCACGATCCCGGCCGCGAGCATGCCGGCGATCATCGCCAGTACCAGGTCGCCGACCAGGCCTGCGACGCCGACCCTGGGGACCGACGGCCCGAAGCCGAGTGCCGAGAGGGTGAAGAAGACCGCGTAGGCGCCGGAGATGAAGACCTCGGAGTGCGCGAAGTTGATCAGCCGGAGCACGCCGTACACCAGGGTGTAGCCCATGGCGATCAGCGCGTAGATCGCGCCGTAGGCGAGGCCGTCGATCGTGGAGTTCCAGAACTGGTCGACGAACGCCGAGACGTTGAACTGGATCCAGTCGTCCTGGGCGAGCAGCTGCGTGAGCACGGGAGGGGGGCTCCTGATACGGAGAGGGCATCCCCGCCGGTGGTGCCGGCGGGGATGCCCGAGGTGTCGGGGTGGGTGACCGCTACGAGATGGTGCCCACGTAGACGATCTTGCCGCCGTCCACCTTGTAGCCGTAGACGGTGCTCTGCGCGAGCTCTCCGGTGGAGTCCCACTTGAAGACGGCCAAAAAAAAAAAAAAAAAAAGGGGGGGGAGAGCTCTCCAAGCTACTTCAAGTGGGACTCCACCGGAGAGCTCGCGCAGAGCACCATCTACGGATACAAGGTGGACAGCAGCAAGATCGTCTACGTGGGCACCATCTCGTCGCGTCGCCCACCCCGACGCCTCCGGGCATCCCCGACCGCGCGCGCCGGCGGGGATTCCCTCTCGGTATGGGGAGCCCCCCTCCCGTGCTCACGCAGCTGCTCGCCCAGGACGACTGGATGCAGTTCAACGTCTCGGCGTTCGTCGACGAGTCTGGAACTCCACGATCGACGGCCTCGCCTACGGCGCGATCTACGCGCTGATCGCCATGGGCTACACCCTGGTGTACGGCGTGCTCCGGCTGATCAACTTCGCGCACTCCGAGGTCTTCATCTCCGGCGCCTACGCGGTCTTCTTCACCCTCTCGGCACTCGGCTTCGGGCCGTCGGTCCCGAGGGTCGGCGTCCGGGCCTGGTCGGCGACCTGGTACTGGCGATGATCGCCGGCACGCTGGCGGCCGGGATCGTGGCCGTGGTCGTCGAGCGGGTGGCCTACCGGCCGCTGCGCCGCCGCGGCGCGCCACCACTGGTCTTCCTCATCACCGCGTCGGCGCCTCCTTCGCAATCCAGTACCTGATCTTCATCTGGCGCGGGCCCAAACCGGAGCCGGCCGTGATCGTGTTCCGGCCGCGCCCCGTGTTCGACTTCCTCGGCACGACGGTCGACAGCCAGCGGTCACCATGGTGGTCGTCGCGTGGTCCTGATGATCGTGGCCGACATGTTCGTCAACCGCACCCGGCTCGGCCCATGGCCTGCGGGCGGTGGCCCAGGACCCGGACACCGCCACCCTCATGGGCGTCAACAAGGAACGGGTGATCATGTTGGCGTTCCTCGGCATCTCGCGGGGGCCGCAGCGCTGTACTACCTGATGAAGGTGCCCTCCGGAGTGCAGTACAACGGCGGGTTCATCCTGGGCATCAAGGCCTTCGCCGCGGCGGTGCTCGGGGGCATCGGCAACATCCGCGGGGCGTTGCTCGGCGGGCTGGTCATCGGCATCATCGGCAACTACGGCGCGGTGCTGCTCGGCAACGCGCAGTGGATCGACGTCGTCTGCTTCGTCGTGCTGGTCGGCATCCTCATGGTCCGGCCGACGGGCCTCTTGGGCGAGTCGCTGGGGAGGGCGCGAGCATGAGCCACGCCGCAGAGCCGCGCGCATGTCCTACGCGAGCACTGGAACTCGCTCCCCCGCTGGCAGCAGTGGCTGTGGTTGATCCCGGTCGTCGCCCTGATCTATCTGATCCCGGTGCTGGACCCGCCGCTCCTGACGACGGAGCCCGGCACACTTCCCGATCTCGATGTTCAACGCGGCGCGCTTCGCGTCGTCGCGGTCGGCCTGAACGTCGTGGTCGGGCAGGCGGGCCTGCTCGACCTGGGATACGTCGGCTTCTTCGCGGTCGCCGCCTACGTGGCGGCGCTGTTCACCAGCCCGGACTCCGCCTGGCCAAGCTGCCCTACCTGGTGACGCTGCCGGCCGCGATGGTCGTCACGAGACTTCGGCCTGATCCTGGGCGCGCCGACGCTGCGCCTGCGCGCGTACCTCGCGATCGTCACGCTGGGCTTCGGTGAGATCATCCGGCTG
>CAVSJZ010000009.1:0-34421 GCA_963728105.1 uncultured Actinomycetota bacterium
TGTTGTGGCGCCTTGGTACCGTTGCGTATTGCTCGATGATCGCGTCCGGGCTCTCCTCCGCCGCGAGCACGAGCGCGTCGGCCATGACGAGCCGGCCCTCCGCGTCGGTGTTCTGGACCTCGACGGTGGTCCCACCGCGGACCGTGAGGACGTCGCCCATCTTGACCGCCGACCCCGACGGCATGTTGTCGGTGCACATCAGGTAGCCGGTCACGCCGCAGGTGCAGCCGAGGTCGCGCAGCGCGCACATCGACGCGAGCACGGCCCCCGCGCCGGACATGTCGTTCTTCATCATGGCGTGGACGCCGTCGGGGGGCTTGAGGCTGATGCCGCCGGAGTCGTACATGATGCCCTTGCCGACCAGCGCGATCCGCCGCCCCGCTCGGCCGGCGGGCGCGTAGGTCAGCTTGACCATGCGGGGCGGATCGACGCTGCCCCCGTTGACGGCCAGCAGGCCGCCGCAACCCAGCTCGAGGAGCGCGTCGGCGTCGAAGACCTCCACCTCCAGCCCGCGCTCGGCCCCGAGCCGCACGGCCAGGTCGGCCATCCGCGCCGCCGTCAGGTGCGAGGGCGGACAGTTCGCGAGGTCCCTGGCCAGCGCCGTGGCGCCGGCGAGCGCCTTACCGCGCTCGACGCCCCGGCCGGCGTCGGCCAGTCCGTCGCGGCCCACGACGACGGCGATGGCCGCCGGCTGCCGCGGTGGCGGCGCGCTGTGCAGGGAGAAGCGGTACCGCGCGAGCAGGACGCCCTCGACGGCCACCTGGGCGGCCGTCCCCGCCGGGACGGCGGCGGCCGCGGTGAGGTCGAGGGCGGGCCGCACGCTCCAGGCGGCGGCGTTCGCGAAGGCCGCGGCGGCGTCCCGCAGGCCGGCCGCGTCGAGGGCGCGCGCGTCGCCGACGCCGACCAGCACCCGCGGCGGCCCGGCCTTGTCGGGCAGGACGAGGGTCGCGCCCGCGGACCCGTCGAACCCGGCGCTGCGCAGCGCCGCCCGGTCGAACCCGACGTCGGGGACCGGGCCGTCCGCCCCGACGAGGATCCCGACGGCGTCGGCGTCGTCCGGCGCGGCGGTGACCGCCGCGACGCCGACGGCAGCGATGCGGCCGGCGGACGGGGCGGGGTCGAAGTCCGCCGGGACGGTGATGGCGGGGATACTCACGGCGCGAGGCTGCCCGGCGGAGACGCCGCCGGGCCTCCCCTGCCGGGGGTGAGGTCCGCGCCGCGGAGGTCCCGGTCGCCGGGTCCGGGTACGCCGGGGGGTCCCGGTCCCCGAGGTCCCGGTCGCCGAGGTCCCGGTCGCGGCAGGGAGGTCTCACCCGGTCGGGGCGAGGTCGGGCGCCGCGGCGCGGGGCGAGGGTCGGCCTTGACGCGACGCACCGGAGGTGGCATGGCGACGGGCACCGCACCCTCCCCCGCCGGGCCGGGTCGACCGGCGTGCCGGCCCGCGGGCGACGGGGAGCCGGCCTGAGCGGGGTGGCGCCGCGGCTCCTCGACCGGGTCGACCGGTACCAGCGGCGGCGGCCATGGCTCGGCTTCCCGCTCGCGGTGCTCGACAAGTTCGTCGAGGACCGCGGCCCGCTGCTGGCCGGCCTCGTCACCTACTACGGGTTCCTCTCGCTGTTCCCGCTGGTCCTCGTGCTCAGCACGACGCTGCGGCTGACCCTGCGCGCGCACCCGGAGCTGGCCGACCGGCTGCTGGCCAGCTCGCTGGCCCGGTTCCCCGTCGTCGGGTCGGAGATCGTCGCCGGCGTGCACCCGCTGGAGGGCTCGACCGTCGCCCTCACCGTCGGGATCATCGTCGCGGTCTACGGCGGCCTGGGGTTCACGGCGACGGTCGGGTACGTCTTCGACCAGGTCTGGGGCGTTCCCGTGCACGAGCGGCCGCACCCGCTCGTCGCGCGGTTGCGCGGGTCCGTCGTGCTGGTGCTGCTGGTGTCGGTGTGGGCGTCACGACCGCGCTGTCGGCGCTGACCACGGGCGCGCTGGCCGGTCCGGCGGCCGCGGCCGGCCCGCTCGCCGCCGGTGCGGCCCGGTGGGTGGCGTTGCCGGTCGCGCTGCTGACGAACGCCGCGCTGTTCGTCGTCGCCTTCCGGGCGCTGACCACCCGCTCGCTCAGCGTCCGTCAGGTGGCTCCGGGCGCGCTCATCGCGGCGCTCGCGTGGCAGCTGCTCGAGCTGGCCGGCGTCCGGTACGCCGCCGACCCGCCGGGCGGCGCCGACCCGCTCTACGGCGTCTTCGAGCTGGTGCTCGCCCTGCTCGCGTGGATCTACCTCGAGGCGTTCGTCGTCGTGTTCGCGGCCGAGGTGGCCGTCGTCCTCGCGGACGAGCTGTGGCCGCGTGCGCTGCTCGCGGTCACCTCGCTCGTCGGCGCCGACGACCTGACCGACGCCGACCGGCGCAGCCTCGCCTCATACGCCCGCATCCAGCGCTACAAGACCTTCGAACGGATCGAGGTGGCGTTCACTCCGGACGGATCGCCGGGCCCGGGGCCGGGGGATCCGCGAGGCGGCGCACCACCTCCGGCGACCCCAGCAGCGCGTTCAGCCAGCCGGCCGACGGGTCGCTGTCCACCAGCACCACCTTGACGAGCAGGGTGAGCGGGGCCGCCAGCACGGCGCCCACGGGGCCGAGCAGCCAGCCCCAGAAGATCAGCGCCACGAACGTCACCGTGATCGACAGCCCGACCGCATCGCCGACGAAGTGCGGCTGGACGAGCGACGTGAACACGAAGTTGAGCACGAGGTAGACGACGGTCACGACGACCAGCAGGCCCGGGCCGCCGATGAGCAGGGCGAGCACGGCGGGCGGCACGACGCCGAGCCAGAACCCGACGTAGGGGATGTAGTTGGTGATGAAGGCGAGGAGCCCCCACGTCAGCGCCAGCGGGATGCCCAGCACGAGGAGCGCGCCCGTGTCGAGCGCGCCGACGACCGCGCCGAAGACCGTCGTCACGACCAGGTAGCGGCGGGTGCCGGAGGTGAAGCGCAGTAGCGCCGCCCCGAGCAGCGGCCGGGCGTCCGTCAGTACGGCCAGCCGGGCGCCGGCCCCGCTCGTCTCGATGCTGATGAACAGCAGCAGCGACAGCAGGAAGACGAGGTTGGTCGCGAGCCCGACCACGCCGGACAGCAGCCCGCCGACGACCCCGGCGACGCGCCCGACGTCCAGCGCCGCGAGGAGCGCCCGCACCTGTTCGGGCCCGACCCCGTACGAGCCGAGCAGCGCGCCGACGCCCCCGAGCAGGCGGTCGGCCTCCAGGGCGTACCGGGGCAGGATCGTGGCGAGCCGGGCCGCGGAGAGCACGATCACGCCCGCCATCACGACCACGACGCCGTAGACGAGCACGAGCAGCACGATGCCGGCGAGCCAGGCCGGCAGCCCGCGTGCCTGCAGCCGCCGGCCCACCGGGGCGATGACGAGGACGATCACCCAGGCGAGGAACGCCGGCGCGATGAGCCACGCGGTGGCGCCGATCCCGGCCGAGACGACCACGGCTGCCGCTGCGCCGACGAGGATCCGGTAGGAGCGGCCGGGGCGGGTGGTGTCGTCGGTCATCGGACCCGGCCCTTCAGAACGGCCACGCCAGCGGGACGAGCCCGACCGCGACGAGGAAGAACACGCACACCACCGGCAGACCGAGCTTCCAGTAGTCGCCGAAGCGGTAGCCCGCCGGGCCCATCACCATCATGTTCGCGGGCGTCGCGACGGGGGTCAGGAACGACGCCGCCGACGCGACGCACACGGTCATCAGCACCGGTCGCGCCGAGACGCCCAGCTGCGCCGCGGCGGACACCGCGATGGGGATCACGATCAGCGCCGTCGCCGTGTTGCTGATCATCTGGCCGAACAGGACGGTCACCAGGAACAGCGCCACGAGCAGCACGAGCGGCCCCGACGTGCGCACGACGCCGACGATGACCTCGGCCACCAGGTCGCCCGCACCGGAGGTCCGGATCGCCGTCGAGAGCGGGATGATGCCCGCGACCAGCAGGACCGTGGTCCAGGAGATGCGCCGGTACGCCTGCTGCACGGTCAGCACCCGCAGCACGATCATCGACCCCGCGGCCAGCAGCGCCGCGACCACCGGCGGCACGATCCCGGTGGCGAGCAGCACCACCATCCCGGCCAGCACCACGACCGCGCGCGTCGAGCCCGGACCGAGGGGCGCCGACGATCGCGAACTCGGCGAACCCGAACCGGCCGGCGCCGGCCCCGGCCGCCGCGTCGGCCACGATGACGTTCACCGGGCTGCCGGTCAGCAGCAGCAGCGACGCGGCGCTGCCGGCGAACGCCAGCGGCATCAGCAGCTTGGACGGCGGGATGGCCCGCTGGGCGGCCACGACGAGCAGCATCGGCAGCAGCGCCGCGACCGAGCCGTTGAGGTTGATCAGTGCGGTCACGCCCGCCACCAGCAGCATCACGAGGACCAGCAGCCGGCGGCTGCTGCCGCCCGCCCCGGCGACGAGCTTGCGACCGACCCAGGTCGTCACGCCGGTCGCGTCGAGGCCCTCGCTGACGACGAACAGCGCGCCGATGAGGATGACCGTGGGGTCGCCGAAGCCCGCGACGGCCTGGTCCAGCCCGATCACGCCCGTCGCGAGGAGCAGCAGGGCCGAGCCGATCGCCACGACCTCGACCGGCAGCCAGTTCGTGACGAACAGCACGACCACGAGGCCGAGGACCGCGAGGCTGATGACGGCACCGGGCACCACCGCCGGAGTCTCGCGCCACCGGGCGGGGCCGGCCTCCCCCACCGGGGGCGAGGCAAGGGTGCGTCACGCCCGCCCACCGGCGTCGCGGCCGGGCCCGGCCGGCGTGCCTCCCGCGCGTCGCCTCACCTCCGACGAAGGACGCCAGGACCGGCCGGGAGCGTGACAGTGGAGTGTGCGCGGCGACACCTGTCGGCCGACTCGTCTCCGGAAGTCCCGTACGGGAAGGGGTCGTGATGCCCGTCCGACGCTACGAGTTCCGCGTCTCGGGTCGCCTGTCCGAACGCGCTCAGGGGGCGTTCGCGGGCATGGTCGTGCAGGACGCCCCGCCGGAGACGATCATCCACGGCGACGTCGTGGACGACTCCCAGCTGCACGGGGTGCTGGCCATGATCCAGAACCTCGGACTGCACGTGGTCAGCGTCAACGAGATCGCGACCCCTCCGGAGCCGGAGTGTGCTCGCGGTAGAGAACAGCAGAGCCCACCGCCAGATCCTGGACGGACCGGCGCGTGACGCTCACCGCCGCCCACAGCAGCCCGAGCGGGACGGCCACGCAGAGCAGCGCCCTCGCGGCGGACCGCGGCCAGCCGAGCCGGCCGCCGTCCCTGGCGACGACCCGCACGCCGAGGACGGCGCCGCCGACCGTCCAGCCCGCGACCGCCCACCCAACGGTCAGGTAGCCGACCGCCACCGCGAGGCCGACCAGCGAGGCGTCGGCGGCTGGGGCGTCTGGCCAGTTGAACGTGACGGGGCTGACCAGGAAGGCGACGACGACGGCTGCTGCGAGCACGCACGCGGTCAGCCCGGCGGCGACCACGAGGTCGACGGCCGCGGCGAGCAGCCGGGTGACGATGCCCGCGGCCGGGACCGGCAGCGACGCCGGGTCGCCCCGACCGCTCACGGCATCACTGCGGCACCGCCGGCCGGGCGCCGCAGCAACCGGTCGACCAGGCCTGCGACCCTGTCGTCGGCCCGCCTGCTCTCGGCCCGGACCGCCTGCACCGCCTCCGACGACAGGGCACCGGTGGACTCGCGCACGATCTGGGGCAGGTCGATCGCGTCGATCACCGACTGCGCGATGCCGACCAGGTCGAGCCGGGCGACGATCGCGTCGAGGTCGATCCGGTCGACGATCGCCCGCAGGTCGAGGCCCGCCGCGAGCCGGTCGAGGTCCAGCTGTGCGGCGACGCCCTGCACGTCGATGCGGCGGACGACCGCGTCGAGGTCGGCCCGGGAGACGACGGTGTCGACGTCCACGCGGGCGACGGCGGCGTCCAGGTCGGCGCGGGCGACCACGGCGTCGACGTCCACGCGGGCGATCACGGCGTCGAGGTCGACGCGGGCGATCACGGCGTCGAGGTCGGCGCGGGCGACCACGGCGTCGACGTCCACGCGGGCGACGGCGGCGTCGAGGTCGGCGCGGGCGACCACGGCGTCGACGTCCAGTGCGGCGGCGATCGCGTCGAGGTCCATGTGCGCCAGCACCAGCCCGGTGAGGTCGAGCGCCGCCAGCACGGTCTCCACGGCCTGCCGCAGCGCGTCGGTGAGCAGGCGCGCCCCCGCGGAACGCAGGGCCAGCCCGCGGGCGGCGAGCGGGCGCGCCGCGGGCGACCGGACGAGGGGGCCGAGCAGGCCGGCCGCCATGGCGCGCCCTGGCGCGCCCACCCGGTCCAGCACCCGCCACGCGAGCGCGGCGGAGCCGAGGACGACGGCCACCGCCGTGCCGACGGTGTCCGGATCCGGTCGCCGTCCGCCGTCGGTGGCCCTGCCCTCGGTGGCCCTGCCCTCGGTGATACTGCCCTCGGTGGTACCGCCCTCGGCCCCTGCGGCCATCCGGCCTACCCCCGCTCCCGGCCTACTCGGCGAACGCCTCGCGCAGCGCCTTCTCCTGGTCGTCCGAAAGGTTCGTGAACAGCAGCTGCGCCTGCTGCCCCTCGAAGGCGGCTCGGACCTTGTCCAGCACCGCGTCCCGGCTGAGCACGAACACCGCGGAGGTCCCCTGGGTGATCTCGTCGCGGGTCCTCTTGATGAACTCGTCGCTGATGCCGACGTCGGTCAACGAGCCGGAGAGCGCGCCGGCCGCGGCGCCGATCGCCAGCCCCAGCAGCGGGACGAAGAACAGCAGGCCGAACAGCAGGCCCCAGAAGGCCCCGCCGAGGGCGCCCGCGCCGGCCAGGTTGTGCAGCTGGCGCGTCTTCGGCCTGCGCGCGCCCTCCGGCCACGAGACGGTCGCCGCGTCGAGGACCGTGATGAGCTGCTGTTTCGCCAGGTCCTCCAGGGTGGTGACGGCCTTGTCGGCGGCGTCAGCCGAGTCGAACCGCCACACGCTCAACGTCCCCATCGGTCTCCTCCTCATCCGGCACCGGTGGCGGTGCCCGGCCGATCGTCGGAGCCGGCCGGCTCTGCAGGCCTCACCCGCCGCGGGTGAGGCCGCGCCAGGTGGGACGTGGCCAGCCTGTCCGCCCGTGCCGCGAGGAGGTCCGCCGATGGTGCCCGCCGCCCCGCCCGGCCCGTCGCAGCGCGTCGGTCCCGACGCCTACGTCTCCACCGGCTCGCTGCCCGGCCCTGCCGACGTGCGGCGGCTCGTGGACGAGGCCCGCCGGCGCTACCGCGAGGTGCCGGACGGCGAGCTGTCGGACGTGTACCCCGCACTGCTCGCCGCCGACGCGGGCCGGTTCGGGATCGCCGTGGAGGCCGTCTCCGGCCAGATCTTCGCGGCGGGCGACAGCGCCGTCCCGTTCTCGATCATGAGTGTCGCGAAGCCGTTCGTCCTCGCGCTCGCCTGCAGGGACCTCGGCGCGGACACGGTCCGGCAGCGCATCGGCGTCAACGCCACCGGGCTGCCGTTCAACTCGCTCGCCGCCGTCGAGCGCAGCCCGGACGGGCGGACCAACCCGATGGTCAACGCCGGGGCGATCGCCACCACCGCGCTCGTCGCCGGCGACGGCGTGGAGGACCGGTGGGCCCGGATCGTGGCCGGCCTCTCGGCCTTCGCCGGCCGCCCGCTCCAGCTCGACGAGGACCTCCACCGCTCGGCGTCCGCTACCAACCACCGCAACCGGGCCCTCGCGCAGCTGCTGAGCGGGTTGGACGCACTGGAGGGCGACCCCGCCGAGGCCGTCGAGCTCTACACGCGGCAGAGCTGTCTCGCGGTGACCGCAGAGGACCTGGCCGTCATGGGGGCGACGCTCGCGGACGGCGGCGTGAACCCGCGGACCGGTGAGCGGGTCGTCGACCTGCGCACGTGCCGGGCGGCCCTCGCGACGATGATCGTCGCCGGGATGTACGAGGCGTCGGGCGACTGGCTGTGGGACATCGGCCTGCCCGGCAAGAGCGGCATCGGCGGCGGCATGGTGACCGTCTCCCCCGGGAAGGGCGCCCTCGGCACGTACTCGCCCCTGCTCGACGCGGCGGGCAACAGCGTCAGGGGCACACTGGCCGCCGCGTTCCTGTCCCGCGCGCTGGGCCTGGACCTGCTGGCCTCCGCCCCGGCCCCGGCCGCCGGACCCCGTGACGGTCGGACCCCGTGACGGTCGGATCACCCGCGCCAGACGATCCCGGGCCGGCCGCGCGCCGCGACGATGCCCGCACAGGCCACCCGGAAGACGCGTGGGCCCTGCCGCCGTGGTCCACCGTGCCGGCTCGCGCCTGCGCAGCGAGGAGCTGATCGCCGTGGCGAGCACACTGCCTCCGACGCCCGATCCGACGGCACCGGAGACACCCGCGCCCCGCAAGCGCGGCTGGCTGGACGTCATCGAGAGCATCGGCAACAAGGTGCCCCACCCCGCGATCATCTTCCTGGGCCTCTGCGGGCTGGTCATCGTGCTCTCGGCCGTCCTCGCGGCTGTTCGACGTCAAGGTGACCTACGAGGTGGCCGAGCCGCCGACGGTCCAGGTGACCCAGGGCTACGAGACGGGGGCGAGCACCCCCGACTACCAGATCCCGGCCCCGGACTACCAGCAGAAGCCGCCGGCCATCAAGCAGGAGACGACGGAGATCAAGAGCCTGCTCTCCGTCGACGGCGTGCGCTTCCTGTTCACCTCGTTCGTCAGCAACTTCTCCGGGTTCAGCGTCGTCGCCGTCATCCTCGTGGCCATGCTGGGGGTCGGCGTCGCCGAGGAGGCGGGCCTGATGGGGGCGCTGATCAGGAAGCTCGTCAAGATCGCGCCGCGGTGGGCGATCTCCTGGATCATCGTCCCGCTGTGGCTCCTCGTCGGGTTCGTCATCGTCATCGCGATCCTGGACATCATCATCCCGGGCCTCCTGCCCAAGTGGGCGATCTTCGCGCCGGTGTTCATCCCGCTGTTCATCCGGCTCGGCGTGGCGCCCCAGACGCTGCTCGCGGCCTATCGCCTCGGTGACTCGCCGATGAACGTCATCACGCCGCTGATGGTGTACCTGCCGTTCATCGTCCTGGTGGCGCAGCGCTACAAGAAGACCGCGGGGCTCGGCACGATCATCGCGCTGATGATCCCGTACTCGGCCGTCGTGCTCGTGGCGTGGCTGCTGTTCTTCATCGTCTGGTACGTGCTGGGCATCCCCATGGGTCCCGGCTACCCGGCGACCCTCTGAGCCGGGAAGGCCCCGATGGACACCCTGGACGGAATGGGCCCGCTGACCGAGCGGGAGTGGGCACTGGTGCGCGAGACCGAGCCCGCGCGGCTGGCGGAGCTGGACGAGGACGCGCTCGTCGAGCTGCACCTGCGGGTCCGCCGGGCGCGCGACCGCCAGGTGAAGATCTACCGCCGGCAGGCGGCGGCGCTGGTCGCGGACGTCGGCGGCCGGGGCGGCGCCCGCCCCCGGAACACGCGCAACCGCGCCAAGGCGGAGGTCTTCGAGGAGGCGCTCGCCCGGGTGAGCAGGCGGCTGGCGGTCGCCGCGGACGAGAGCGCGGCCGCGCTGCGGGCCGAGCGCCTCGCCGACGCGCAGCGGGACGCCGCTCCCCAGGGGTCGCCCGCGCGGACCCGGGGAGGGACGCCGCTCACCCCGCAGCGGGCTGCGAACCGGCCCGAGAACCCGGTCCTGCAACGCCGCCGCGCCACGGAGCGCGCCTCCGGTGCTCGGCGGCAGGCCCGGCGGGACGCGCGGTGACGGCGCGGGGAACCTAGCCCGACGGCGCGTACGGCGGGGGACGGCGCACCAGCCGGCGGACGCCGGCCCGGGCCAGCATCAGTACGACGATCAGCAAGGTGACGGAGAAGAAGCCACCGAGGCTGACGCGGTCGCCGAAGACCCAGTCGACCAGCTCCAGCACCACGAACTTGCTGCCGAAGAGCAGCGCCCACAGCATCAGTCCCGCGAGGATCTTGCCGAGCGGTGTCGCCGCGGCCCGGAACCGGGCCTTGACGCGGTCCTTCACGTACACGACGGCCTCGAGGACGAGCTTGAGCAGGACGGCCGTCAGCAGCGAGAGCGTGAACGTCTCGCTGACCACGGCGGGGAGGTACTCGACGAAGAGGTTGAGCACGACGACGTAGACGAAGACGTCGATGACCGCGGCGGCGACCACGGGGTCCGGCGGGGGCGCGGTCGGGTCCGGCCCGCTGACGGTGTGACCGCGTGTCGTGTCCACGGCGCTCCCTCCCGGCCGGCCGGGCCGCGCGGTGGTCCGGCGCGGGCCCTGTGTCCTGGACTACCGACCGCGCCGCACGGTGTGCCTCACCCGGTCGAGATGAGACGTCGTTTGCGGTCTCAGAACGGTGGCGGATCGCCTTCGCGGGGATCGGGCGGGGCCCGCCATTCCTCGGACCGGCCTCGGCAGCGGGGCAGGATCGGGCCCTCGTCGCGGGGCGTCGGGCGGTTCTCGTCGTCGGCGGCGTGGTCGCTGCCGTGGGCGTCGCCGGTGCGGTGCCGTCGGTGCCGTCGGTGCCGTCGGTGCCGTCGGTGCCGTCGGCGCCGGCGGGATCGTGGGCGTGGGCGTGGGCGTCGGCAGTAGGCGGGGACACCGGTGGGTCGAGGAACTCGCCGCGGCTGGGGTAGGTGCCACCGAGGGGGCTGTGCCAGCGGAAGTGCCCTGGTTCGGGTTGTGTGAGGCGCCAGCCGCCGCGGTGTTTCACCGTGTGGTCGTGGGGGCAGGCGGGGCCGATGTTGCTGCGGACGGTGGGTCCGCCGTCGGCCCAGTCGACGGTGTGGTCCTGGTGGCAGGCGTGGGCGCGGCGGCGGCAGCACGGGTGCGTGCAGGTGCGGTCGCGGATCTCGGCGTGGCGCCGCAGCGGTGGTCGCGGTCGCCGGTCGCCGGGGTGGCAGTCGAGGTCGCTGTGGCGCTGGTGGCGGGCGTGGTGTTGGGCGGCGATGTCGGCGACGACCCCGGCCCACGCGCCGGCCGTGGCCGGATCGGCGGCAAGCCGGCGTAGCAGGGTCTCGGGGACGTGCAGCTCGACGATCCCGCCCCGCGGTCCGGACGGGCGGGCCTGGCCCGGGGTGGGGCGGTGGCGGGTGACGCCTTCGGAGAGGAGGTGGCCGTCGGTGTCGGTGACGGCGAAGCGCCAGCGGGCGCGGTGTTGGAGAGCGACGCGGGTGCGGGCGACGGGGGCGGGGATGGGGCCCAGGCCGGGCAGGTCGGCGGGGTGTTCGTCGAGGGCCAGCAGCGTCGAGAGGGCGACGCGGATCTCGATGCCGCGCCGGTCGTCGACCGGGCCGCGTGCCGGGTCGGGGGCATCGGGGGTGTGGCGTGGTGGCGCCGGCTGCCCGGGTGGATGCTCGGCCCGGCCGCCGTTCTCGGCAGAACCGCCGTTCTCGGCAGAACCGCCGTTCTCGGCAGAACCGCCGTTCTCGGCAGAACCGCCGACCGGCACGGCGTCGGCGACCGCCGCTCTCGGCTGAGTCGCCGCTCTCGGCAGAACCGCCGCTCCTGGCGGCGACGCTGCGTGGAACGTCGGCGCTGCCCCCGGCGTCGGCGCCGATGTCGGACCCTGCGCGGTCGTCGTCGGCGCCGGTGTGGTGCGCGGGGTCCTCGCTCGTGCCGCCGGTGGTGTCGGCGCTGGGGTGGCCCGTGGCGTCGGTCCGGGCGTCGGCGAGGAGGGCGGTGATGATCTCGGTGATGGTCATGCCGTGGAAGCGGCCGTCGAGCAGCCCGAGGAACACCTGGGCGCGCAGGTGCCCGATCCGGCCGGGATGCCCGGCGCGGCGGGCCGCGTGGGCCAGCTCCTGGACGCGCACGCAGGCGGCTTCGGCCTCGTCGGCGGGCAGCCCGGTGCCGGTGAGGGTGACGGTGCCGTCGGGGGCCAGGTAGGCCGACACGTCGCGCTCGCGCAGTCCGCGGCGGTACCAGCGGGCGGCGGCGTCGGGGTCGGCGGCGATGACCATGCGGCGCAGCAGGGCGTCGAGCTGGCCGGTGGTCAGCCCGGGGGCGCGGGGCAGGGCGGCGGTGCTGATGCGGGTGGCCAGGTCGGGGTCGAGCCCGGCGAGGTAGCGGTCGAAGATCCGCACCCGGGGGCGGTCGAGGTCGCCGGCCGACCAGGCGGCGAACACCGCGGGCAGGGCGTGCACGACGGTCTCGGCCAGTGCGTGTTCGGCGTAGGCGGTGGTGGTGGTCCAGGCCAGCGCGGCGCGGGACTCTTCGGGCCCGAACGGGTTGGGCTGGGCCAGGCGGGCCACCTCGCCGGGCCGGTAGCTGCTGGCGCAGCGGCCGATCTCGGCCAGCACCGCGGCGGTGCGGGCCTGCTCGTGGCACAGCTGGCGGTGCTGGGCGAGCAGGACCGCCAGGATGCGGTCGTTGGGCACGGTGGCCAGGTCGACCGCGGCCAGGGCGGCGGCCAGGTCGGGGCCGGGCGGCATCGCCGCCAGCTCCTCGGGTGTCCTGGTCACGTCCACGGATCGAACATACAAGCGCCCACCGACATTCTCGGGCCTGCAGCTGCGGCGCCTCCGGAGGATCGCGGCGGACCGCACCTGGTGACGGATGCCCCGTGCCAGCCGGCTCGCCTGCAGCCGTCTGCGGGCGAGGTGGGCCTCCTCGGACGCCCGCACCCTGCGGACGCCTGACGGGTCCCGTGGGCCGCCGGGCTGTCGAGCGTCGCCCGGCCGACGGCGCGATCCCGCAGAGGAGAGTACCGACGTGGACACCAGCTCGAAGGGTGCGAGCGCGACCGTCGCCGCCGCGACGAGCAGGACTTCGCCGACGCCCGCCGCGGTTTCCTCGGCGCGCTGGAGGGGTCAACCCCAGCCTCTGGCGCCAGTCCGCGCTGAACGCGATCCAGGGCCTCTTCGAGGTGGTGCCCGGCATCTACCAGGTGCGCGGGCTGGACCTGTCCAACGTCACCTTTCGTCGAGGGCGCGACGGGGTGATCGTCATCGATCCGCTGATCTCCGCCGAGACGGCGGCCGCGGCCTTCGAGCTCTACGGGCGGCACCGTGGCCGGCCCGCGCGGCAAGGCGGCGCCGACAGTGCCCGTCCGCCTGGTCGGGCTACCTCACCGAGGCCATCGACCTGTTCGGCGCCGAGCCGGACGTGGTGTTCGCGTCGCACCACTGGCCGACGTGGGGAGGGAGCGGGCCGTCGAGTTCCTGGCGCTGCAGCGCGACCTCTACGCCTACCTGCACGCCCAGACGCTGCGGATGCTGAACCACGGCCTGACCGGCCCGGAGATCGCCGAGGCGATCCAGCTGCCGCCCGCGCTCGACAAGGCGTGGCACGCACGCGGCGACTACGGCTCGGTCAGCCACAACGTGAAGGCGATCTACCAGCGGTACATGGGCTGGTACGACGGCAACCCGGCCCACCTGTGGCCGCATCCGCCCGAGGCGGCCGCGCCCCGCCCTGCTGACGCCGGCGCAGCTGTTCGACGTTCTCGCGATCCGGCGGAGCGGCTCACCGTCGACGGCGACCCGACCGCCGTCGAGCGGCTGGTCGCAGCAATGGACCGACCCGACCCGGACTTCGCCGTCGTCACGCCGTAGCTCGCGTCCGACGCCCTGCGCGCCGTGGTCGCGAGCCCGTCGACGAGTCTCCGGACGGGCGTCCGGCGGACGGCGTCAGGCGATGTAGGAGATGCCGAACGCGTCGATCTTGCGGTAGAGGGAGGAGCGGGCGATGCCGAGCATGCTGGCGGCCTTGTAGCGGTTCCCGCGGGACTCGTAGAGGGCCTGGATGATGGCGTCGCACTGGGCCGCTTCGAGCATGGACATCCGGTGGGCACGGCGCTGGAAGCACAGCGCGGGCAGGTCGGGAGGCTGGATCTCCCCGAGCGGCTTGCGGGCGACGACGTAGCGCAGTACGTCCTCGAGCTCGCTGATGTTGCCGGGCCACGCGTACCCCTCCAGGACGCGGACGACCTGGTGGGAGACGCGCAGCCGGCCGCGGGCGAGCCGGCGCAGGACGGCGAGGGCGATGTCGCCGATCTCGTCGGCGCGGTAGCGCAGGGCGGGGATCCGGGTGATCTCGTGGAAGTGGCGCAGCAGGAGCCCGTAGGGACGGGTGGCGTCGACGGCGGGGGTGTCGACGCAGCCGACGAGCAGCGGTGGCGCGGGCAGCGCGAGGAGCAGGCGCAGGGCTTCGTCGAGACGCCGGGCCCCGACCGGGCCGAGTGTGTTGAGGGCGTGCAGGACGACGAGGTTGGGCCGACCGTCGCGGCGGTCGAGCAGATGGCCGACGGCGGCGTCGCGGGTGCCGGTGAGGTCCCCCGCGTAGGAGGCGCAGTCGACGGTCACGATCCGGCCGGTGGGGTGGGCGTGGCGGTAACGGCTGGTGAGCAGGGTGCGCTTGCCGACGCCGGGTTCGCCGATCAGCAGGTGGTTGCGGTGCTGGGTGATGCTCGCGACGACCTCCTCCTGGGCGCGCAGGAACGGGGTGAGCAGCTCCCGGTTCGCGCGGATGCTGGCCTCGATGTGCTCGCGGGACCGGTCCCCGCGACGCAGGTCCTGGGCGTAGTCACGGCGGGTGGTCGGCGCGACGTGGGAGCCCTGCCGGCGGCGCGCGTCCGGGGCGTCGGCCGCGAGGGACGCGCGGGCGGGGCCGCCGGTGAGCAGGCAGCCCGCGATGGTGGTCCCGTCGTGGACGGCGGTGAGGGTGACCTCCGAGCAGCCGGCCACGGGGAGGTCGACGTGCTTGGTCGTGAAGTCCCGCAGTACCCCGCTGGCCAGTGCGAGGTCGCTCAGGACGCGCAGGTCCTGGCCGTCGAGGTGGCGGGCGGCCGCGTTGGTGACGACACCGTCGCCGTCGGTCGCCACCACCCAGCCACCGGCCCGGTCCGCGGCGCGGAAGCGGTCCAGCACCGCGAGCCGGCCGCTCGACCCGGCGACCCGGGCGGCGACGGCGGCGGCGAGCGTGCGGGCGAGCGCGAGCTGCAGGGGCGTGCCGTCGGCCGCGTGGGCGATGACCACGACGGCGCCGGCGGCGGTGCCGGTGTCGGGATCCACCACGAGGGCGGCGGCCTCGTCGAGGGTCAGCAGCTGGCTGTTGTAGTGATGCGGCCCGACGACCGTGACGTCGCCCTGCTCGACCAGCGCGACCGCGGCCGCGGTGGTGCCGACCTCGTGCTCGGCGTAGCCGAAGCCGGGCAGGAGCAGGAGCCCGTCGAGCAGGCACGCCAGCGCCGGGTCGTCGTCGCGGCGGACCTGGACGGTCCCGTCCGGGCCGACCAGCGCCAGCGAGCAGCCGACCCCGGTGTTCGCGGCCAGGAACCCGCCGAACACCGCCTCCGCGCACGCCGCCAGCAGCGGGTGGTCGACGCCGTGCCCCCGGAAGGCCGCGTGCAGCCGCTCGCTGTCGACGTGCGCCGCGCGCGAGCGCTCCCACGAGGTGACCACCGCCGCGGGAACCGACACCTGCCCGACCGGCAGGCGGCCGGTCGTGAGGAACGTGCGACGGGCGGCCTCCTGGTCGACCGCGCCACCCATCCACGCAGAATAGGCAGGCCGGGCGGCCGTGCGCCGTCTCACTATGAGCGGCGACGCATTGTGCGCGGGGGTGCCACCGGCGACGATGATCCGGTTGGTCGCGCGCGCCGCCACCTGCCGGCGGGACTGTCCCGGATCCGGGTCACTCCCCGCCCCGGCGTCCCCGCCGCGCGGCACGATCGTCCGATCGTCGGACACTGCCCGCCCCGGCTGCGACCTACGGTCGGTTCCGCTGACACCGCCGACAGCACATCGGGCAAACGGAGGTTCCCATGAAGGCATTGGTCTACCACGGTCCGGGCAGCAAGGCGTGGGAGGACGTGCCCGATGCCACCGTGCAGGACCCGACCGACGTGGTGGTGCGGGTGGACACCACGACCATCTGCGGCACCGACCTGCACATCCTCCAGGGCGACGTCGCCGCCGTGACCGACGGCCGGATCCTCGGCCACGAGGCGGTCGGCACCGTCACGGCCGTCGGCGACGCCGTCAGCGGCTTCTCCGAGGGCGACCGCGTCCTCGTCCCCGCGATCACCAAGTGCGGCCGCTGCGAGTACTGCCAGCGCGGGATGCCCTCGCACTGCCAGACCGTCGGCGGCATCGGCTGGATCTTCGGCCACCTCATCGACGGCACCCAGGCCGAGCTGGTCCGCGTCCCCTACGCCGACACCTCGCTCTACGCCGTGCCCGAAGGGGTTTCCGACGCGCAGGCGATCTTCCTCGCCGACTCCCTGCCCACCGGCTACGAGGTCGGCGTACTGGCCGGCGGCGTGCGCCCGGGGGACACCGTCGCCGTCATCGGGGCCGGCGCGGTCGGGCTCGCCGCGATCCTGACCACCGGGCTGTGGGGCGCCTCGAAGGTCATCGCCGTGGACACGAACAAGTTCCGGCTCACCAAGGCGATCGAGTTCGGTGCCACCGACGCGGTCGAGGTCGGTCCCGGCACCGTCGCCGACGTGCTCGGCCTCACCGACGGGCTCGGCGTCGACGTCTCGATCGAGGCGGTCGGCTACCCGGAGACCCTGCTGACCGCGGCGTCGCTGGTCCGGCCCGGCGGCACCATCGCCAACATCGGCGTGCACGGCACCCCCGTCGAGCTGCCCATGCAGGACATGTGGATCCAGAACGTCACGCTGACGATGGGCCTGGTCGACACCGTCTCCATCCCCACCCTGCTCAAGATGGTCGCCTCTGGTCGCATCCCGGCCGAGAAGATGGGCACCCACTCGTTCACCTTCGACCAGATGGACGAGGCCTACGACGTGTTCAAGAACGCCGCGGCCAACGAGGCACTGAAGGTCGTCATCACACCGGGCTGAGCCCGGCGGCCGGAGGGCGAAGGGCCGGGGCCGCGCCGCGAGCGGGACCATCGGCCCTTGCCCGACCCGGTGGAGACCCGCGAGGGTTCCGGGGTGGGCCGCCCCGACACCGATCCCGTCCCACCGCGGAGACGAGCATGACCGGCGAGGCCTTCCTGCCCCCGACCGAGCTCCCGGAGGCGGTGGCCGCGCAGCTCCGCGACGTACGTGCCGTGCTGCACGGGGAGGCGGTCGCCGCGGGCGTCGCGCAGGACCGCGTCGACGCCGAGCTCAACCGGGCCGCGGCCGGCTACCGGGACGCCCACGTGCACGGACACGTCGGCGTCCTCGTCGAACGCGAGGTCCGCGAGGCGCTCGGCCTGCGCCGCCGCCGGCCGGCGGCCGCCCCGTGACCGGCGGCGCGCAGCGGCGCCCGCGGGCGACCCGGGCCGTTGCGGCAGGACCTCCGGCCCTGCACGCCGGCCGGCGGCCCGCCGAGACTGGCGAACAGGGGAGGCTGCCATGACCAGTGCGACGGACATCGTGATGCGGGCGCAGGACGTGCTGACGGTGCGGCGCGTGTTCGGCGAGCCGATCGAACGCGACGGCGTCACCGTCATCCCGGTCGCCCGCGTCCTCGGCGGGGGCGGGGCGGGCATCGGCGAGGACGGTTCGGCTCCCGAGGGCGGGGCCGGCGGCCGGGGAACCGGGTCCGGCGGCGGCTACGGCCTGAAGGCCGTCCCGGCCGGGGTCATGGTGATCCGGGGCGGCACCGTGTCGTGGCGGCCGGCGGTCGACGTCAACCGCGTCGCCCTCGGCGGCCAGCTGGTCGCGATCGTCGCGCTCGTGGGCGCGTTCCTCACGATCCGCCGCTACCTGGCCCTGCGCGCGCGCAGGGCGGACGCCGCCACCGCGGCGAACCCTTCCGGTGAGGCGCCGCAGGCCGTCCCGTGAGGCGCCCGGTCCTCTGGCCGGTGGCGGTGATGGTGTGGGCACTGTCGCTCCTGCTCGCGGTCGCGGGCTGCAGCCCGGGGCAGGCCCCGACACCGCCGCCCGCGCCGCCAGGGACCGTGGTGACGGCCTCGCCGAGCCCGGCCCCACCCTCCGCGGTGTCGCCGGACCGACCGGCGGCGTTCGGCTACCAGCCGCTGTGGCCGTTCGCCGACGCCGCGTCCGTGGCGGCCTGGCAGCAGGCCTACCGCGACGGGGGCCACCAGCCGTGGCACCTCGACGCCGCCGCGTCCGCGACCGCGTTCACCACGGGTTACCTCGGGTTCGGCGAGCTCGACCAGGTCGTCGGCACCACCGTCGTGGGACGCGAGGCGTGGGTCGGCGTGGGCCAGCGGCTGCCGAACGGGACGACGTCCACGGCCGCGGTCGTGCACCTGGCCCGCTGGGGATCGGGGGCCGACGCGCCGTGGGAGGTCGCCGGCACCCGCGACACCACCCTCGCCGTCGACACGCCGCCCTACGGCTCGACCGCACGCTCACCGCTCACCGTCGGCGGCACGATCGCCGGCGTAGACGAGAGCCTGCGCCTGCAGGTGCGCGCGCCGGCCTCGGCGAGCGTGCTCGGCGAGTCCTGCTGCGTGCCGGCGGGCGGTCAGCACGCCCGCTGGTCGGCGACCGTCGCGTACTCCCCGACGACGGCCGGGACGCTCGCCGTGGTCGTGTCCACCGGCGGTCACGTCGCCGCCGTCGAACGGTTCGCGGTCACGGCGGTCCGGCCGGCCTGACACCGCGGCCGACCCCCGGTGACGAGCGGCATCCGGTCCGCGAGAATCGCGCAGGCCCGGCGCGATCACCCGGTCGTCACCCGGTTCGGAGGGGGATCCGCGGTCACGAGCTGCTGGCAGCGGGTACCCCGCCGTGCCCGAGTCTCGTCACCCTGGACCGGAGGAGCGATCGTGACCGAACGGCAGCCGACGCCGCCGGGGGTGCGGCACGCCGGCGAGCGGCGTCGCTTCCGCCCACGCTGGCACTACGAGCTGATCGACTGCGGGCTGCAGGGCCACGCGCTGCTCGGCACGGACGTACGCCACGTCGGGCCGCAGGACGCGTCGGTGCTGCGGGAACCCGGTGACGGCCTGCGCTGGCACCGCTGCGTGCGCTGTGACTCGTGGCTGCCGCTGCCCCGCCCGAGCGAGCCGACGCGCGACCGGTTGCCCGACCGCGACGAGATCGAGCTGCCGCTGCGCGGACGCCCCCTGCGCGACCGGTACGTGCTGCGGCTCATCGCGCTCGACCGGCTGGTGCACTTCCTCGTGCTGGGTCTGCTGGCGATCGGGGTGCTGCTGTTCACGGTGAACCGCGCGGCGCTCTCGGACACCTTCTACCGGGTGCTCGACACCGTGCAGGGCAGCGTGGGCGGGCCGAACGGGCTCGCCGGTAACGGGCTGGTCGTCGAGCTGCAGAAGGCCTTCACCGCGCGGAACTCGACGTTGTGGCTCGTCGGTGCGGCCCTCGCGGCCTACGCGGTGCTGGAAGGCGTGGAGGCCGTCGGCCTGTGGCGGGGCAGGCGGTGGGCGGAGTACCTGACGTTCGTCGCGACGGCGCTGCTGCTGATCCCGGAGGTCATCGAGCTGACCGGGACCGTCACGGTCACCAAGATCGTCACCTTGGTGGTCAACCTCGCCGTGGTGGGCTACCTGCTGGTCGCGAAACGGCTGTTCGGCCTGCGCGGCGGTGGCCGCGCCGAGGCCGCCGAGCGCGAGCACGACACCGGCTGGGAGGCCCTCGACCGCGGAGCCCCGGAGGCCGTGGCGGGGGAGCCGGCCTGACCGCGGCCGGCCGGAGCTTTCCGAAGCGGGCGCGCATTCTGCCATTTCCACGTTCGGAGCCGGGGAGCGAATTCCGGGTCCCGGTCGCCGAGCGGCGCCTTTCGGGCCCGCCGTCCCATCGGCGGTCGCCGGTCGGCGGCGTGACCGGGAGATCCGGCCGGGCTGTGCTCTCCGCCCACGTCCGATCGCCGGAAACCGCTGGTCGCGTACCATAGCGGGGTGAGTACTGCGACGCCGTCCCTGCGTGAGGCCCAGAAAGCCCTCACCCGCTCGCGGATTGTCGACGCGGCCCGTGTCGTGTTCGAGCGGGAAGGATATGGCGGGGCCTCGATCGGACTCATCACCACCGAGGCCGCCATCAACCGGGCGACCTTCTATTTGCATTTCTCCGACAAGGCCGACGTCTTCCGCGAGGTCATCGCCCACGACCGGCTGCACACCGACGAGTACTGGCGCGAGCTCAACACGGCGCTGATCACCGGCACCCGGGCCGCCGTCGAGGCGTGGCTGGAGCGGCTCACCCAGTGGCATCGCGACAACGCGCTGCTGATGCCGGCCAAGCACGAGGCGATGGCGGCCGACCGCGAGTTCGCCCGCGAGTTCCAGCCCCGCTACGACCGGCTGGCCGTCGAGATCCGCGGATACCTCGACACGCTGCCCGCGGAGCGACGTGACGACGAGCGCATCCGCATCCAGATGCTGATCGTCATGACCGACCAGATGTTCTTCCACTCGCTGGTGCAGGGGGTGTGGAGCGGCCCGCAGGAGCAGCTGATCCGGGTCATCGCCGACACCATGTGCCGCAGCCTCGGCATCGAGCGCTGACTCAGGCCGGCGGCACCGGCCGTCCCGCCTTCGCGCTGTGCACGCCGCCGTCGACGAACACCGACGTCCCGGCGACGTAGCCGGCGAGCGGGCTCGCCAGGTACACGATCACGTCGGCCACGTCGGACGGCTCGCCGATGCGCCGCAGCGGCACGCCCGAGCCGTCCTCGTCCAGCGCCAGCCGGGTGTCCTGGGTGGTCATCGCGGTGCGGACCACACCCGGATGGACGGCGTTGACGCGCACGCCCCGCGGGCCGAGCGCGGCCGACAGGCTGTAGGCGAGCATCCGCACTGCGCCCTTGGACATGTTGTAGGTGGGCAGCGCCGCCGAGCCGATCACACCGCCCACGGAGCTGACCAGCACGATCGCGCCGCCGCGCCCGTGCGCCACCATCTTCGCGCCCGCGGCCTGCGCCGCGAAGAAGACGCCCTTCACGTTGACGTCCATGAGGAGGTCGTAGTCCTCCTCGGTCACGGCGAGCGGGTCCTCCATGCGCAGGATGCCGGCGGCCGGCACGAGGATCGTCACGCCGCCGAAGGCGTCCGCGGCGTCGACGGCCGCGCGCACCTGGGCGACCTCGGTGACGTCACAGTGCACGAACGACGCCCGCACACCCCGGTCGGTGAGCAGGTCCACCGTCGTCCTCCCGCCCTCCCGCGGCCCCTCGCGGACGTCGGCGACGACCACCGCGGACACTCCCGCCGACCCCAGCCGCAGCGCCGCCTCGCGGCCGAGGCCGCTGGCGCCGCCGGTGACGACGGCGACCTGCCCGGCGAGCAGGTCCGGTGGCCAGGAAGCGATCATCGTCGGTCCGCCTCTCGTCTCAGCTGTCGGGTGTGTCGATCAGTCCGGACGTCTCCAGCCAGCCCGTCGTGTGCCGCGACGCGGCGAAGTCGGGGCTCGCGAGGACGGCCAGGTGCAGCGCGGCCGTGGTCGCGGGCCCGTCGACGCGCAGCTCGGTCAGGGCCCGCCGCATGCGCGCGAGCGCGGCGCAGCGCGTGGGTGCCCATACGATGATCTTCGCGATCATGGAGTCGTAGTAGGGCGGGATGCGGTACCCGGTGGTGCAGTGCGTGTCGACCCGGACGCCCGGGCCGCCGGGCAGCTCCAGGCGTTCGATCAGGCCGGGGGAGGGCCGGAACGTGCGGGGGTCCTCCGCGTTGATCCGGCACTCGACGGCATGCGCGGCCGGTCGCTGGTCGGCCGGCTCGCGCAGCGACACCTCGCCGGTCGCGGCGAACCGGAGCTGGGCGGCGACGAGGTCCACGTCGTGCACGACCTCGGTCACCGGGTGCTCGACCTGGATACGGGTGTTCATCTCGATGAAGAAGAACTCCTGCGTGACGAGGTCGTAGAGGAACTCGACGGTGCCCGCGCCCGCGTAGCGGATGCCCGCGGCGAGCGCGCGGGCCGCCTCGACCAGCGCGGCGCGGGTGGCGTCGGACAGGACGGGGGAGGGGGACTCCTCGATCAGCTTCTGGTGGCGGCGCTGCACGCTGCAGTCCCGCTCGCCGAGCACGACCACGCCGCCCCGCCCGTCGCCGAACACCTGGACCTCGACGTGGCGCGCCGCCTGCACGAACCGCTCCAGGTACAGCTCGCCCGAGCCGAACACGGCGAGGGCCTCCGCGCTCGCCTCCTCGTAGGCGGCGACGAAGCCGTCCGGCTGCAGCACCGGCCGGATGCCCTTGCCGCCGCCGCCGGCCGACGCCTTGACCAGCACCGGGAATCCCACCCCGCGGGCCGCCGCCAGCGCGTCCGGGGCCGGGGCGTCGCCGAGCGTGGCGCCGGGCACGAGCGGAACGCCCAGCCGTTCGGCCGCCCGCCGGGCGGCGATCTTGTCGCCCATCGTCTCGATCACCTCAGCGCTCGGTCCGACGAACCGCAGGCCCGCGCCGGCGACCTCGCGCGCGAACCGGGCGTTCTCCGCGAGGAACCCGTAGCCGGGGTGGACGGCGTCGCATCCGGTGGCCTGCGCGACCGTCACCAGCGTCTCGACCGACCGGTAGCTCCTCGCGGCGTCGGCGGGCCCGATGCAGACGCTGCGGTCGGCCAACCGCACGGCCAGCGTGTCGGCGTCCACGTCGGAGTGCGCGACGACCGCCTCGAACCCCAGGTCGTGGCACGCCCGCACCACCCGGACGGCGATCTCGCCCCGGTTGGCGACCAGGACCCGGAACGGCCTCACCGCGCCAGGACGTGCATCGAGCAGGCGCCGTTGTCGACCCCCCAGATGCCGCCGCCGGTGCAGTGCGCGACAGCCACCTCGGCGCCGTCGACCTGCATGTCGCCTGCCTCGCCCCGCAGCTGCGCGACGAGCTCCACGACCTGCACGACGCCGGTCGCACCCAGCGGGTGCCCGCGCGAGAGCAGCCCGCCGCCGGCGTTCACGGTCGTGGCCCCCGCCAGCGCCGAGCGCCCGCTCTGCACGAAGCTCGCGCCCTCGCCGCGCTCGCACAGGCCGAGCGCCTCGTAGTAGATGATCTCGCCGATGGCCGCGGCGTCGTGCACCTCGGCCACGTCGACCTCGGCCGCCGTGATCCCGGCCTCGGCGTAGGCCTCCTCGGTCGCGCGCAGCGTGATGTCGGGCCAGGCCATGTCCCGCGCGCCCTGGAAGAACCGGCCGCTCGTGACGACCGAGGACAGGATCTCTACCGACCGGGGCCCCCGCACCGACGTGACGACGACGGCTGCCGCGCCGTCGGCGTTCGGACACATCTGCAGGAGCGTGACCGGGTCGGCGATGAGCCGCGACGCCATCACCTCGTCGATCGTGACCGGCACGCGGAACTGCGCGTACGGGTTGCGCGCCGCGTTCGCCCTGCTCTTCACGGCGACCTGGGCGACGTCCTCGGCCTTGCCGCCGAACCGGTGCAGGTAGGACTCGGTGCGCATGGCGTACGCAGCGGGCATGGTGAGCCCCGCGGCGATCTCCGGGTCGTCCTCGCCGATGGGGAGCAGCCCCCCGCCCAGCGCGCTGAGCTGCTCGACGCCGACCACGAGGACCGTCTCGAAGATCCCCGCGCGGACGGCCAGGCGGGCGTGGGCGAGCGCGCTCGCACCGCTCGCGCAGGCGTTCTCGTGGTTGTAGGTCGGCAGCCCGTCGAGGCCCATCTCCTTGCCGATGCGCTGCCCGATCAGCGCGCCGGCGTAGGCGTTGCCGCAGAAGAGGGCCTGGATGTCCGTCCGGGCGAGGCCCGCGTCGGCGATCGCGGCCATGCCCGCCTCGACGGCGAGGGACTCGACGGTGCGGTCGCGGAACTTGCCGAACGCGGTCTGCGCCGCCCCGGCGATGCGTGCGGTCCTCACGGCTCCTCCAGCTGCGCCGGGTCGATCGAACCGGGGTCGATCGAGGCGGGATCGATCGAGAAGGTGTGCGAGACCGTCACGAGCCGGCCGTCGCGGTCCTCGTTCACGGCGTGGGTGCCGACGGTCATGCCCGGCCGCAGCGCCATGCGCTCGCTCCAGTTCGCGACCCGGCCGAGCACCCGGACGTCGCCGGGGAAGTCGGCGTAGCAGAGCGCGTACGGGGTGGGGAACCGCTTCGCCGTCCGGACGACGGTCCAGGTCGCGAGCACGCCCTCTGGCGCGATCCGGACCGGGTCGAGCCCGATGCGGTAGCAGGTCGGGCACAGGTCCCGCGCGGGGTAGAAGCTGCGGTCGCAGGCGGGGCAGTGCGTGCCCACCAGCGGCTCGTACCCGGTCGTCGGCGCGCTCACGACGCCGCCACCGCCGCGGCGCCGGTGACCAGGGCGATCCGGTCGGGGTCGAGACCGAGGCCGCCGAGGATCTCCTCGTTGTGCTCGCCGAGGCGTGGCACCGTGCCCGCGCGCACCGGCGGCGTGTCCGACATCGTGATCGGGGCGTGCGGCATGCGGATCTCCCCGGCGTCCGCGTCCTGCACCCGCACGAACATGCCGCGGGCCTCCAGGTGCGGGCACGCGGCGACGTCGGCGGCGTCCTGCACGATGCCGGCGGGCACCCCGGAGCGCTCCATCTCGGCGACGCACTCCTCGCGGGTCCGCTCCCGTATCCACGCGGTGAGGACGGGGAGGTACGCGTCCGGGTCGGCGGCCCGTGCCGCGCCGGTGGCGGTCGCCGGGTCCTGCGCCAGGTCTGGACGCCCGATGCAGGCGGCCAGCCGCCGCCACACCGGGTCGTTGGGGACCACGAGCGAGACGTAGCCGTCGGAGCACTTGAAGGCGCCCATCGGCGCCTGGAACCGGTCGGGCCCGCGGGTGATCACCTCGCCGGTGAACTGCAGCTGCATCTGCGGGCGCTCGTTGAGCGCGACCAGGCTGTCGTACATGCTCACGTCGATGAACCGCCCGCGCCCGGTGCGCTCGCGCTCGAAGAGCGACAGCAGTATCTGGTAGCCGGCGCAGATCCCGGTGACCATGTCGGCCAGCCCGTACATCGGCAGCTGCGGGGGCAGGTCGGCGCTGGACCCGGTGACGTGCGTGATGCCCGCCATCCCGAGTATCGCGGCGTCGAACGCGGGCCGCCCGGCGTAGGGCAGGCCGGGGGCGCGGCCGTAGCCGCTGATCCCCGCGTAGACGAGGCCGGGGTGGACCTTCGACAGGCTCGCGTAGTCCAGCCCGAGCTTCTCGACCGCGCCCGGGCGCAGGTTGTCGACCACGACGTCGGCGGACGCGACGAGCGCGCGGTAGGCGTCGCGGCCCTCGTCGAGCGTCAGGTCGAGCGTCACGCTCCGCTTGTTGCGGTTGAAGGAGAAGAAGCCGCCCGACACCGCCGCGCCCTCTGGCCCCCGCTTCGGCAGGAACGCGCGGCGCGGGTCGCCCTCGCCGGGACGCTCGACCTTGATCACCTCCGCGCCGCAGTCGGCGAGCCACATCGTGCAGTAGGGCCCCGAGATGTACTGCTCGAGCGCGACGACCCGGACGCCGTGCAGCGGTGGTCGTGACATGGGTGTCCTCCTTCTTCAGCGCCGGCGGCGGGGGGTCGCGTCGATGCGGAGGTCGAGCGCGGTGACGTCGCGGCGTCCGGCCAGCTGCCCGAGCAGCGCCGCGAGCGGGGTGAGTGCGGTGGTCGGCAGCGCGTCGCGGGGGCGTGCCCGCATGGCCTCGACGCAGTCGGGCGTGCAGAAGAGCGCGAGGAACACGTCGTCGGCGCTCGCCCGCCGGGGCAGCGCGGCGCGGATCGCCGGGAGCATCTCGACGGAGAACTGCTCGCTCGCGTCGACCGGCTCGGCATCACCGACCAGGCGGTCGAGCACGTCCGGGTCGATCGGGCCCGGCGGCTCGCCGTAGTGGCCGAGCGCGTAGTCGCGCAGGTCGCTCGGCACGGTCTGGTAGCGCTTCCCGTCGAGCACGTTGAGCATGGCCTGCACGCCGACGAGCTGGCTGAACGGCGTGACCATGCCCGGGCAACCGAGGTCGACGCGCACCCGCGCGGCCTCCTCCAGCACCGCGGGCAGCCGGTCGAGCAGGCCGAGGCTCTCGAGCTGGCCGACGTAGTGCGCCATCATCCCGCCGGGGATCTGGTGGCCGACGTAGCCGGCGTAGTGGCCGGCGTCGTAGGTGACGTCGTGGCGCAGCGGCCTGCCGTAGGCGTAGGCGACGTAGCGGTAGTAGGAGTCCAGCCAGGCGACCTCCGCGTCGTCCACGTCGGTGTCGACGTGAAGCTCCCTGGCCAGCGCGACCACGTCCGCCGCCGCCGGCACCGAGTTCGACCCCGCGACGGAGCGCGCGGCGCAGGACAGAGCCGCGACCCCGCAGCGGAGGCCCTCGCGGTAGCAGTCCAGCGCGAGCCCGGTCTGGTCGTGGACGTTCAGCTCGAGCGGGAGCCCCGGCGCCCCCGCGCGGACGGCCGCCACCAGCGCGGCGACGCGCTCGGGGCGCAGCACGCCGGCGGCGTCGTACAGCAGGATCGCCGACGCGCCGTACGCGGCGACCTCCTTCGCCTTGTGCGCGAAGTAGGCGTCGGTGTGCACGGGAGAGTCGGAGTAGATGAGGCAGGCCGACGTGCGCATCCCGAGCCGGGCGCCCTCGCGCAGGTGGAACTCGATGTTGCGCATGTCGTTCAGCGCGTCGAACACCTCGAACTCGTCGAGGCCCATCCCGGCGAGGTGCTCAAGCACGAACGTCACGACGTCGTCGGAGTAGCGCTTCCAGCCGAAGAGGTTGCGGCTGCGGACGAGGATCGTCGACGGCGTGCCCGGGGTGAGCGCGCGCAGCAGCCGGAACCGGTCCAGCGGGTTCTCCTGCAGGAAGGTCACCGCGACCTCGAACCCGACGCCGGAGAGCAGGTTCGACCGGGCGAAGCCGGCCGCCGCGGTGTGCGGCGCGGCCGGCAGCATGTCGCGCGTGTGCATGCGGTTGGCCCACAGCGACTGCGGGCCGTCCCGGAACGACTCGTCGGTGACCTCGAGCTTCACGCGCCCGCCCCGTCCGGTCGCACCCGGACCAGGGTCTGGTGGAACTCGACGAGCTCGGCGTTCGCGGCGCAGATCTCCGTGACCGTGCCGGCGACGCCGGCGCGCACGGTGTTCATCAGCTTCATCACCTCGACGATGCCGATGACCGTGTCCTCTTCGACGTGCGTGCCGACCTCGACGTAGGGGTCCGCGTCCGGCCGGGGGGCCCGGTAGAAGACCCCGGCGATCGGGGCGCGGACCTCCTCGGCCGTCGGGCCGCCGTCGGGCGCCGTGACCGGCTCCGGCGCCGCCGTGACCGGGGGAGGTGCGGCCGGGCCGGCCGCGGGAGGGGCGGCGGCGGGCCCGGCCGCGGCGGAGGCGGCCGGTGGCGCCGCGGCGGGGGGCGCCTCCCGGGTCCCGCGCTCGATCCTGATCTTCAGCGGGCCGTTCCGGTAGACGACCGTCGTCGGCAGGTCCGAGCCGTCGAGGATCTGGAGCAGATCGACGACCTGGTCGAAGGACAGGACCTCCTCGACGGACCGGGCGTCTCCCATGGCCAGCCCTCCTCCACAGTGCCTTCGGCGGGCCATCACGTTATGGACGACATACTGTCGTGTCAAGAAACACCTCGTTGCGCGATGCCGTCTGGCCTGCGGTGACATCAAGTAGTCGATGCTATTGACAGTGCGCTGCGTCACTCGGCAGCATGTCGTCCCACTCGCCCGAAGCGTCTCGTCCTGGCAGTGCCGCTGGTGTCGCGGAGCCGTGCGCGCTCCGCCCGAGGAGAGGGTGGAAAGCCCATGTACGCCAAGTTCGGATCACGGCTGCGCGAGGCCATGCCCGTGGCCCGGTCGCTGGACGACGTCGTGTCGATGTCGCCGATGCAGATCGCGGAGAGCTCGCACCTGGTGGTCGCCGCCTACAAGGAGCTGGTGCAGGGCGCGCTGTCGCTGCGCAACGACGACTACCGCAAGCTCATGCTCGACGTCCTGCGCGACCCGCGGATCAGCTTCCCCGAGGCCTACCGCGACGACGGCGACCGCGAGGAGGTGCGCGCCGAGCTCGAGCGCGTCGGCTACCTGGAGGCGGGCTACGCGATCGACAGCCTGCTGCCGCGCGACCACCTCAGCCCGCAGGGCTACATGTCCGCGCCGCAGAGCCACGAGGACTGGTACAACTGCCACCCCGGCGGCCTGGCGATCACGTGCGCGGTCAACGCGCGGCTCGGCGAGTACCACACGACGCTCTACCAGCATCAGTACGGCATCCCCGTGGACCGCGACCTCGCGCTCGCCGCGCTCGCGATCCACGAGTACCCCAAGGCGTGGATCTACGCGTGGAACGCCGACGGCTCGTACCGCAAGGAGCCGCGCGCGATGGGCGGCAACCTGCACACCCACACGCTGCACGTCGTCGCCGAGATGATCCACCGCAGTGCGCCGACCGAGATGGTCACCGCCGTCGCCGCCTGCCACGCGTTCGGGTCGGCCGAGTTCTACGAGGACGAGGCCGCCGGCGAGACGCGGGTGCGCTGGCCCGGCTACGCCGCGGTCGCGAGCTTCCTGCACGGCGGCGCGATCCTGGCCAGGGTCGACCCGGTGGAGCTCGGTGTGCTCGAGCGGGGCGCCGACGGCGGGCTCGTGCTGCCCCCGCAGCCGGTGGAGATCTGGAACTGCAACCTCTCCGACATGAACTGGCCCTACACGATCGGCGCGGCGCACACCTACACGTTCCCGCTGCTGGAGGAGCTGGCCGGCTCGCTCTACGGCATCCCGTCGGCGGAGACCGCGCAGTTCCGGCAGCTCAAGAACTACGTCTACGCTCAGGTCGGGCAGATCGCGCTCTACGAGCTGCTCGTCCGCGACGGCCGCGAGGCGGTCTCGGACATCGTCCAGGCGCTCGTCACCAAGAACTGAAGGGCCGCATGTCCCTCGAACGCAGGACGGTGCTCGTCACCGGCGGGGACGGCGGGCTCGGCCGGGCGATCGCCAAGGCCGTACTCGACGACGGCGCCCGTGCCGTCGTCGCCGCGGACGTGCGCGCGGGCGAGCCCGACCCGGCCTACGGCGACCGGGTCACCCCGCTGGAGCTGGACGTCACCAGCGCCGCGTCCTGGGCGACGGCGCTCGCGTCCGTCGAGCGGACCTTCGGCCGGCTCGACGTGCTCGTCAACAACGCCGGGATCACCGACCGCGCCGGGCTGCTGGATCTCGACCCCGCCGCGTGGGAGCGGGTCGTCGCCGTCAACCAGACCGGCGTCTTCCTCGGCATGCAGGCCGCCGCCCCGCTGCTCGCCCGCAGCGGCGGGGCGGCGATCGTCAACATGGCGTCGTTCGCCGCGCACACGGGGTACAAGGCCATCGCCTACACCGCGAGCAAGTGGGCGGTGCGGGCGATGACCCAGGTCGCCGCGACGGAGCTGGGTCCGCTCGGCATCCGCGTCAACTCGGTCAGCCCGGGCTTCGTCGAGACGCCGCTGACCCGCAACGCGATGGGCCTCGTCGAGCGGTTCGCCTCGTCGACGCCGATCGGGCGCCCGTGCAGCCCCGCCGAGGTCGCCGAGGCCGTCGTGTTCCTCGCGTCCGGCCGGTCGTCGTTCATCACGGGCACGGACCTGCTGGTGGACGGGGGGTACTGCGCGAGCACGACGCGCTTCGTCACGTCGCCGTGAACATCCGTGCCCTCGAGAGCCTGGTCGTCATCAGCGAGACGCAGTCGTTCGCCGAGGCAGCCAAGCGGCTGGGCATCAGCCAGTCCGCGATCAGCATGCAGATGAAGGGCCTCGAGGAGGAGCTGGGCGTCGCGCTCTTCGACCGGAGCGCGCGGCCGCCCGTGATGAGCATGGCGGCGCTGGCCATGGTGCAGGCGGCGCGCGAGATCGGCCTGCGCGTGGACGACATCCGCCGGCTCGCCCGCTCCGAGGCGGCGCTGCGCGGCACCCTGCGCCTGGGCGCCGTGCAGACCGCGACCGTGGCGATCCTGCCCGACGGCATCGCCGCCACCGTCCGCCGGCATCCCGGGATCCAGATCATGATCGAGGGCGGGCTGTCGGCGCCGCTGCTCAGCCAGGTGCGCGACCGGGTGCTCGACGCGTGCGTGGTGACCGAGCCGGACGACGTGCCGCCCGAGCTGCGCACCGAAGTGATCCTGCGCGAGCGGCTGGCCCTGATCTCCGCGCCGGCCGCGGGCGCGCCCGAACTCGCCGACCTCGCCCACATGCCGTTCATCCGGTTCAACCGGCGGATCGGGGTGGGAGCCATCGTCGACCGCTTCCTCGACGCCAAGGGCGTCGCGCCCAACGAGTTCATGGAGCTGGACTCGCTCGAGGCGATTCTCGCCATGGTGGAGCGCGGGCTGGGCGTCGCGATCGTGCCCGAGCGCACCATCGCGCTGCCGAACCGGCACCGGGTCACCGTCGTGCCGATCGAGGACGCCGCCGCCTACCGCAACCTGTCGTTCCTCCTCCGGGTCGACAGCGTGAAGACCCAGCTGCTGGACGTCGTACTGGAGGGCCTGCGGGACGCCGCGCGCCGCTTGTAGAACTTCATGTTCGCTGAAGTTGTTTCACGACGATCTTCGTTGATCCTAACCTCGCCGGCAGTGGGCGACACCCGTGCAGGCATCCCAAAGGAGAGATGAAGTGGCCCAGAACGTCTGGTTCTATCCGCTCGGTGTCGGCGACGCCTTCACCGCCAAGCACTTCTTCGTGAACTGCCTCTTCCACGTCGACGGCCGGGAGTTCTTCGTGGACGCCCCCGCGTACATGGGAAAGATGTGGGCGTCGAACAACGAGGTCGGCGAGGAGCAGGTCGACGGCGGGCGCTACCAGGAGCTGTTCATCACGCACATGCACGCCGACCACGTCGGCGGCCTGGAAGAGCTCGCCTACTTCCAGATGTACAAGACCGAGAACCCCATCAAGCTCCACGCGCCGGCCTGGCTGCTGCAGGACATCTGGACCCACCTGCGGCCCGCGATGGAACCGTCGGTCCGGCCGGAGGGCGGCCTCGCCAACTTCGACTGGTTCTTCGACCCGGTCGCGCTCGACACGCCGGAGGTCTCGGGCCTGCAGGGCGGCTCGCACCGCGACTTCGGCGACTTCCGCGTCAGCTGGACGTTCACCAAGCACGTGCCGAAGACGCTGATGTACAAGTTCGACTTCGGCAACTTCAGGTTCGGTTACAGCCCCGACGCCGGCTTCGAGCCGGCGAACCTCGAGTGGCTCTCCGACTGCGACCTAGTCATGCACGACACCTGGTTCGGCGAGGTCATGGTGCTCGGTGGCGACATCCGCAACCTGCACTGCCCGATCGACGACCTCCTGACGATGCCGGCGGAGTTCCAACGCAAGACCCTGCTCTGCCACTACGCCGACACCGCCTACGACGACGACCCCGACAAGCCGAGCGAGAACCTCGGCGAGTACCGGCTCATGCAGCAGAACCGCCGGTACAACCTCGTCGTCGACGGCCAGCCGGTGCCGCCGGAGAAGTGGCTGGACGGGGGGCACTGAGGCGGAATGGCGGACGACGAGCGGGCGGTGGGATGTCGGAACTGGGCCTGAGCGAGCCGGAGATCGCGCTCCAGGCGTCGGCGCGCGAGTTCGCGACGGGCGTCGTCCTGCCGCGCAGCGCCGAGGTCGACCTGGCCGGCGAGTACCCATGGGACATCGTGAAGCAGCTGACCGAGGCGGGCTTCATGGGCATGACGGTCCCGCGGGAGCTCGGCGGCCAGGGCCGCTCGTTCCTGGAGGCCGTGCTCGTGATCGAGCAGATGGCCCGGGTCTGCACCGTCACCGGCCGCATCGTCGTCGAGGCCAACATGGGCGCGATCTCCGCGGTCATGGCATACGGGACGGACGCCCAGCGGCGGATGGCGGCCGACCTCGTGCTGGGGGGTGACAAGCCCGCGATCTGCATCACCGAGCCCGACGCCGGCAGCGATGCCGGGTCGATGACCACCACCGCCCGTCGCCACGGCGACGTCTTCGTCATCAACGGCCGCAAGCACTGGATCACCGGGGCGGGTGTCTCCCGCCTGCACCTGATCTTCGCGCGCACGTTCGACGAGGACGGCCGGGAGCTCGGCATCGGCGGGTTCCTGGCCGTCCGCGGCGAGTCCGACGGGCTGAAGGTGACCAAGCGGGAGCGCACGATGGGCTTGCGCGGCATGCCGGAGGGCGAGCTGACGTTCACCGACCTCGAGGTCGGCGAGGACCGCCTGCTCGTGCCGCCCGCCGGCTTGGAGCGGGGCTTCGGCGCGTTGCTCAACGCGTACAACTCGCAGCGCGTCGGGGCGGGCACGGTGGCGATGGGGATCGCGGCCGGCGCGTACGACCACGCCGTCGAATGGGCGCGGACCCGCCACCAGTTCGGCCGGCCGATCGGGGAGTTCCAGGGCCTGCAGTGGAAGCTCGCCGACATGGACATCGCCGTCACCGCGTCGCGGATGATGCTGCACGCGGCCGCCCGCTCGCGCGGGCCGGGAGGGAGCCCGTTCCCGGAGCCGACGCTCGCGGCGAAGGCGAAGGTCCTCGCGTCGGAGTCGGCCATCGAGGTCGTCAACTCGGCCCTGCAGGTCTTCGGGGCCCGCGGCTACGGCGGGGACTTCCCGCTGGAGCGGATGGCCCGCGACGTCCGCATGTTCACGATCGGCGGTGGCACGGCCGAGGTGCTGCGCACGCTGGTCGCCTCCCGCGTGCTCGGCTGGAAGCTGCCGCAGACCCGGGACGGCCATGCCGGCTGAGGTGCCGTCGGCCGGTGCCCTGTCCGGGCTCCGGGTCCTCGACATGTCCCGGATCCTGGCGGGTCCCACCTGCACGCAGATCCTCGGCGACCTCGGCGCCGACGTCATCAAGATCGAGAGGCCGGGACGCGGCGACGACACGCGCCGCTGGGGACCGCCCTACGTCGAGGGTCCCGACGGCGCCCCGACCACGGAGTCGGCCTACTACATCGCGGCGAACCGCAACAAGCGCTCGGTGTGCCTGGACTTCGTCGACCCGCGGGGGCGGGAGGCGCTGCTCGGGCTCGTCGCGCGGGCCGACGTGCTCGTCGAGAACTACCGCAGCGGCACGCTGGCCCGGTACGGGCTGGGCTACGCGGACCTGCGCGACCGGTTCCCGCGGCTGGTCTACTGCTCGATCACCGGCTTCGGGCAGACCGGGCCCTACGCGCAGCGGCCGGGCTACGACTTCCTCGCGCAGGCCATGGGCGGGATCATGAGCGTGACCGGCGAGCCGGGCGGGCGGCCGATGAAGGTCGGGGTCGGGATCGCGGACGTCACGTCCGGGCTCTACGCGACGATCGGGATCCTCGCGGCGCTGCGCCACCGCGCGGAGACGGGGCGGGGCCAGCACGTCGACATCGCCCTGCTCGACACGCAGGTGTCCTGGCTGGTCAACGAGGCCACCAACTACTTCGTGTCCGGCGCGGTGCCCCACCGCCGGGGCAACGACCACCCCAACATCGTCCCCTACGGCGTGTACGCCACCGCGGACGGCTTCGTCGTCGTGACGGTCGGCAACGACGAGCAGTTCCGGCGGTGGTGCGACGTCGTCGGCGCGCCCGAGCTGGCCGTCGACGAGCGGTTCGCGACGAACCCCGCTCGCGTGCGCAACCGGCTGGAGTTCGAGGTGCTGGCGGCCCCGCTCATGCGGGCGCGGCCCTCCGCCGAGTGGCTGCGCCTCCTGGAGCGTGCCGACGTGCCGTGCGGACCGGTGAACGCACTCGACGAGGTCTTCGCCGACCCGCAGGTGACCGAGCGCGCGATGCGGGTGTCGATGCCGTATGCACCCGCGCGGTCGGGCTCGGTGTCGGTGCTGGGGAGCCCGCTGAAGCTCTCCGGCACCCCGGTCACCTACCGCCTACCTCCCCCGCTGCTCGGCGAGCACACCGACGACGTCCTCAACGAGCTCGGCTCCGACCACCACTGCGGACGGGGTTGAAGCCGCAGGGTTCCGCCGCAGCGCCTCGTCGACGCGACCACCCGCTCGTGCGGGCCGCGTTGCGCTCGCCGCCGCACCGGGTGCTCGACCCGGTACTCCGGGTCCGTCAGGGGTTCGGTCTGCCGCTGCGGCGCCGGCCGCCACGGGGTGGCGGCGGGGGCGGCGGCGGGCGGCCGTTTCCGGTACATCCGAGCGTCTCGGCGGTGACAAGGGTGCTCATCGGCGTCGTGCGGACCGACGCCACGTAAAGCACAGGCCGCGCCGCACCCATTTCTCCGGATCGACCACTTCCCAGTTCTGGTACTTGTTGGTCGAGCCGGCGGGCACGTCGGGATGCTTTTCCGCCATGATGTTCCAAGCGCTCGGATAGCCGTCCTGGAAGGCGAGGTTCTTGGCGTAGGGCCCGTAGCTCAAGATGACCGGGTAGCGACCCTCTTTCGCGGGGCGAAAAACGTCCGCGCGCAGGACCAGGCCATCGTCCATGGCTACGGCTACGTTGAAGTCGATGCGCATGCCGTCGCGGAGCTTCGGCGCGCTCATGCAGCGCGACCATGCCGCGTTCCTCCCGACCATTATTTGTTGGCGGGAGGGTCACCCAGTTGGACTGGGGCTTTGATACAAGCCCATTCACCGAGCGTCATTCCGGGGCGCGA
>CAVSJZ010000010.1:0-19602 GCA_963728105.1 uncultured Actinomycetota bacterium
GTCCGAGCTGGCAGAGCCTGGTCGGGCTCGTCACGTCCGCGACGGTGATCATGTACGGGTTCGCGCCGGTGACGCTGGTGGCGCTGCGCAAGGCCGACCCGGACCGGCGGCGGCCCTACCTGCTGCCGGCGCCCAACCTGATCGCACCGCTGGCGTTCATCGCGGCCAACGCGATCATCTACTGGACCGGCTGGGACACCGTCTGGAAGCTGCTGGTCGCGATCGTGCTGGGCTACGTCCTGTTCGGGATCTCCTACGCGGTCAAGCACCCGGTGGAGAAGCCCCCGCTCGACCTGCGCTCGCTGGGGTGGATGCTCCCGTGGCTGCTCGGGCTCGGCGTCATCTCCTGGCTGGGCCAGTACGGCGACACCGCGCTGAAGGTCCTCCCCGAGTGGATCGACCTGCTGGTCATCGCGGTGTTCAGCATCGTCATCTTCTACGTCGGGGTCGCGATGGCGCTGCCGCGCGAGCGGGTAGCGGAGACGTTCGCACAGGAGGAGGCGGAGGCCAACGCCGACCCGATCCTCGCGGAGGGCTGAGCCCGGGTCGGCCCTGCTCAGGACCGCTGACCGCCCGACGCCACCCGTGGCGCCGGGCGGTCGGCCGTCCGGGGCGGTTCCGGCTGGCCGAGGTGGGTCAGCCAGCCGCGCAGGACGCGGTGCAGCGCCTCCGCGCCGACGATCTCGCCGGGCTCCGGCAGCCGGGCGGGGTGCAGCAGGAAGCCGCGCGACTGGGGCCCGCCCAGGCCGCCGTGGCTGCCGACGTGCGGCTCGAACGGTGACGCCTCGTCCGTCACCGGCTCGTAGCGGCTGTTGACGACCAGGTCGGCGCAGTGCGCGAAGCCGTCGTAGCGGCGCACGAGGTCGGCCGCGTGCGGCCCGTAGGGGCCGAGCGGGTCGACGCCCTCGACGGCGTCGCCCGCCGCGTCCCCGGCCAGCACGCGCAGCCCGTCGCGGCCGAGCACGACCGCGCCGCGCCGCGCGCTGCGCACGAGCACGAAGCCGACGCCCGGGTGGTCGACGAGCCCGGGCAGCAGCTCCGGGTGCTCGCGCTCGACCGTCTCCAGCGGCACCCGCCCGGCGTGGTCGACGAACGAGACCATCGCCAGGTGTCCCGATGCCACGACCACGACGCCGGGCGCGATCCGGGCCACCCGGGCGGGGACGGCCGCCCCGCCCCGGCGCGCCGTGACCGGGGCGCCGTTCGACGCGACCCGGGCCCGCAGCCGGCGGGCGACCGGCCCGTCGCCCCGGCCGTGCTCGGCCAGCGCGGCGCCGACCTGCCAGCCCTCGGCCGGCCGCCGCGCGGCCCGCCCGTCGGTGTCGCCGGCGCAGGGATGGCCGGTGCACAAGCGCCCGACCAGCTGCTCGACGGTCTCCCCGAACCGCTGGACCAACGCTTCGCCCTGCGTCTGGCCGTGGTCGGACAGCACGACGACCAGGTAGCGGCGCGGCGCCAGCTGGGTCGCGCGGTCGATGCGGCCGATCTGCCGGTCGATCTCGCGCAGGACCGCCAGCGCGTCGAAGCGCTCGACACCGGAGTGGTGGGCGACCTCGTCGTAGCCGAGGAAGTCGGCGTAGACGGCCGAGCGGCCCTCGAGCATGTCGCCGATGACCGCGGACACGACGACGTCGCGCACGACGACGTTCGTGCCGGCGCGGGCGAACGGGTAGAACCCGCCGCGGTCTACGCGCGGGCGCACCCCGGCCCGGCGCTGCCGCACCGACGCCGCCACCTCGCGGACGATGTCGGCGAGCGCGCTCCCGACCGTCCGCACGGCGTTGTACGGGTTGGCGAAGTAGGCGTAGTAGCCGGCGGTGAACGGCCCGTGCCGGCCGCGGCGGCTCCGGCCGGCCAGTAGCGGGACGGCGCTCATCGTCAGGCTGACGGTCCCGGCGTCGCCGGTGAACAGGTTGCCGTGGCTCGCCCCGTCGACGGCCAGCAGGCCGGCGCCGTCGGAGTGGCGGCGCTCGATCTCCGCGGCGTCCTCGGGATGGGCGCACGCCACGACGTGGTCGCGGTCCTTCTCGTACCAGCGGAAGCCCAGGACGTCCGCGTTGGAGCCGTGCAGGATCCCGCAGACGCTGGCGCCCGTCTGGGAGCTCCAGTCGCAGTGCCATTCGGTCAGCGCATGGCTGCCCTCGGCGAGCCAACGGGCCAGTGTCGGCATGTCGCCGTCCCGGACGGCCCGGCGCACGGTGTCGTACCCCAGCCCGTCGACCTGCAGGAACAGCACGCCGGGCGGCCGGTCGTCGGGGCCGCCGCCGGAGCGGGCGGCCGCGCGGCGGAAGAAGATCTCGTCCTCGTCCAGCCCGAGCACGGAGCTGACCAGCGCAGCGACGCCGGACAGGACGACGACGAGGACCACGGCCGTCCCGAGGTCGGCGATGACGACTCCGGGGATGAGGAACGACAGCGCGAGCAGCGCGGCCCCGAGCAGCAGGAACGAGCCGGCGCCGAGGGTGGCGACGGCGAGCGGCAGCGCGACGCGCCCGCCCGCCCGCAGGACGAGCGGCCAGACGCCGGCCGAGAGGACCCCGAACGCGAGCGCCACCACGGTCGGCTGCCAGAACGCGGGCATGGCGAAGCCGGGGAGCGCCGCGGCGAGCAGCCGCAGCGCCACGACGGAGACGAGCCAGACCAGCAGGACCCGCACCAGCACGCGGCCGCCGCGCACGAGCCGGCCCGGGCCGGCTGGCGGGGGGCTCACCTGCGGGCCCGGCGCCGGCGGCCGACCAGCGTCGTCACGGCCGCGACGACCAGCGCCAGGCCGGTCGCGATCAGCGTCGCGACCAGCGGGTCGGGGAACAGGCCCCCGGAGACGACGCCGAGCGCGGCGTAGGCGACGGCCCACAGCACGCACCCGAGCGCGGCGGCCGGGACCAGCCGCCCCCACGGGTAGTCCAGCGCACCAGCCGCCACGAGCACCGGGATCCGGCCCGCCGGGACGATCCGGCCCACCACGACCAGGCGGGCCCCGTGCGCCCGGAAGCGCTCCCGCATCTCCGCGAGCTGCCCTGGCGCGTGGCCGCGGACGAGCAGGCGCACGGCCGCGGCGCTGCCGACCCTGGCGACCCCGAACGTCACGAGGTCACCGGCCAGTGCCGCGGCCGCGGCGAGCACGATGACGGCCGGCAGCGACAGCCTCCCCGCGGTCATGGCCACGGCGGCGGCGATGCCGACCACCGCCCCGGTCGGGACGACGGGCACGATCGAGCCGACCAGCACGCCCAGGACCAGCGCCTGGTAGCCGATCGTCGCCGCGTCCGTCCAGTCGATCACGGCGCCCGCTCCGCGACCGTCCGGACGCGCCGACCGGGCTCGGTGACCGCGACGCGCGTGCCCGGCGTCCCGGCCGCGACGGCGGCGGCGAACGCCCGCGGCGGGTCGACGAGCAGCCGGCGCATCCGCGCGCCCGGGCCGCCCGGGACCCGGGTCAGCCCGGCCGGCACGAGCGTCCCCCAGTGCACCGGCACGGCGACGCGCGGACGCAGGCGCGCGACCGCCTCCGCAGCCCGCAGCGGGTCGAGATGCCCCGGCCCCAGCGACGGGCCCCAACCCCAGACGGGCAGCAGCGCGACGTCGACCGGACCCAGCCGCACCATGCCGTCGAACAGGTCGGTGTCGCCCGCGGCGTAGACCCGCGACCCGCCGGCCTCGACGAGATGGCCCATCGCCACCGCCTGCGGGCCGCCGGTGAGGCGGGGGCCGAGCCGGTGCCCGGAGTGGCGCGCCTCGACGCCCGTGACGCGCAGGCCGCCGTCGGTGAGGACCTCGCCGGGGGCGAGCTCGACGACGCCGCGGACCCCCCGCGCCCGGGCCCAGGCGCCGGCGCCGCGCGGCACCACGACCGTGGCGCTGCGCGGGAGCAGTCGCAGCGACGGCAGGTGCAGGTGGTCGCCGTGCAGGTGGGAGACCAGGACGAGGTCGGCGTCGGCGTGGTCGGCGGCGGCCGGGACCGGACCGACGCGCCGCAGCGGCCCCACCCTGCCGGTGAGGACCGGGTCGGTGAGCACGACGCGGCCGGCGATCTCGATGCGGACGGTCGAGTGCCCGAGGAAGCTCAGCCCGGGACCGTCCACGACGCGCAGTATCTCCCGTACCGTGCACGGGCGTGGGCTGGCTCCTCCTGGTCGGCGCGATCGCCTGCGAGATCACCGGCACGCTCGCGCTGCGCACGCTGTCCGCCGGGTGGCGGCCCGGCGTCGCGGCCCTGGTGGCGGTGGGCTACGCCGCGTCGTTCGTGCTGTTGGCGTTCACGTTGCGGACGGTGGCCGTCTCGACGGCGTACGCGGTCTGGTCGGGGCTGGGGACGACGGGCGTGGCCGTCCTCGCCGTGCTGCTGTACGGCGAGCGGATCACCTGGACGGGCGTAGCCGGGATCGCGCTGATCATCGCGGGCGTCATCGTGCTGAACCTGGCGGGGCCGGCGCACACCTGAGAAGGGTGAGGGCCGACCGCGCTCCCGCCCCGACCCGGGCGGGACGCGGGCGCCGGCGCGGGACGCGGACGCGGGCGCCGGACGCGGACGCCGGACGCGGACGCGGACGCCGGACGCGGACGCGGACGCCGGACGCGGACGCGGGCGCCGGACGCGGACGCGGGCGCGGGACACGGGACTTGACCACGCCGGGACGCGGGGCGCCGAGATCACCGGACGGGGAGGTCCGGGGACACATGTGGCCTCCAAGCTCCCCGTCCGGTGATCACCTTCCCCCGCCTGCGTCACCGGCCGGCCGGGACAACCACAGCCGAGAAGATCACCACGCGGGGCCATCCCCGGCCCTCGCCCTCCTCCCGGCGGCGACCAACCCGTACCCGACCGCGTCCGCGGCCCGGTCGCGGATCGGGGAACCACGGTGATCACCGGACCGGGAAGACCCGGGCCACCGACGGCACGGACCCTCCCCAGCTGGCGATCACTCCCGCTGGACCGGTGTCCTGCGCCCCGGCCGGGCGTGCAGATCACCATCTCGGGAGGTCCGGGGCCGCATGTGGCCTCCAACCTCCCCGTCCGGCGACCACCCCCATCGGCCGTGCCCTCAACCCCCCACCGAGACGGACACCGCAACACCGATCGCCAGGTCGGGAGGCCCGGGGCCGCGCGCACCGGTGCGACCCGCGCGCGGAGACGCGGCTCGCGTACGGAGGTGCAGCTCGCGTGCGGAGTGGCGGCTCGCGTGCGGTCGACCACGAGCAAGCAGCCCGCCCGCGCGCGAGAAGCCCGTCAGCACGCGGAGACCCGGCTTGCGCGCACCGGTGCGACCCGCGCGCGACGGCGCGGCTCGCGTGCGAAGTGGCGGCTCGCATGCGGTCGACCACGAGCAAGCAGCCCGCCCGCGCGCGGGAAGCCCGTCAGCAGGCGGAGACCCGGCTTGCGCGCATCGGTGCGACCCGCGCGCGACGGCGCGGGTCGCGTGCGGAGTGGCGGCTCGCGTGCGAAGGCGCGGCTCGCGCGCGACGGCGCGGCTCGCGTGCGACGGCGCGGCTCGCGCGCGAAGTGGCGGCTCGCGTGCGGTCGACCACGAGCAAGCAGCCCGTCCGCGCGCGGGAAGCCCGTCAGCACGCGGAGACCCGGCTTGCGCGCACCGGTGCGACCCGCGCGCGACGGCGCGGCTCGCGCGCGACGGCGCAGCTCGCGCGCGACGGCGCAGCTCGCGCGCGACGGCGCGGCTCGCGTGCGACGGCGCGGCTCGCGTGCGAAGTGGCGGCTCGCGTGCGGTCGACCACGAGCAAGCAGCCCGCCCGCGCGCGGGAAGCCCGTCAGCACGCGGAGACCCGGCTTGCGCGCACCGGTGCGACCCGCGCGCGACGGCGCGGCTCGCGTGCGACGTGGCGGCTCGCGTGCGGTCGACCACGAGCAAGCAGCCCGCCCGCGCGCATGCGGCCTCCGACCTCCCCGTCCGGCGATCATCCCGACGCCCCCGCACCGGGACGAGCCCGACGAAGCCAGGTCACCGGGCGGGGAGGTCCAGGGCCGGACGCGACCTCCGGCGCCCCCATCCGGCGATGACAGCCCGATCCACCCGGGCCCGGCCCCCGCCTGCCCGCTCAGCCGAACCGGACCGGCTGGCCCGTCGACTCCAGCACCGCCATCCAGAGGTCGCCGTGCGGATCGACCATGTTGCGGCGGCTCACCGCGGTGGCCATCGGGATGTGCACGAACCTCCGCCGGTAGCGGCCGACGACCATCTCGGTGCGCCCGCTCATCGCCGCGTGCACGGCGGCCTGGGACAGGCGCACGCAGTAGACCGAGTCGTACGGGTTGGCCGGGACGCTGCGGATGGCGTAGCTGGGGTCGATGTAGCGGATGGACGTCTCGACGCCGGCGTCGGCGAAGTGGTCGCCGATGCGCCGCCGCAGGTAGGGGCCGATGTCCTGGAAGCGGGCGTTGCCAGAGGGGTCGCGACCCTCCGCGTGGCCGCCCAGGTGCTCCTGGCCCGCGCCCTCCGCGACGACGACGGTGGCGCTGCCCCGCTCGGCCACCCGCCGGCGCAGGTGGGCCAGCAGCCCGCCGTCGCCGTCGAGGGCGAAGGGCACCTCCGGGATGAGCACGACGTCGGCGTCGGACCGGGCGAGCGCCGCGTAGCACGCGATGAAGCCGGAGTGGCGGCCCATGAGCTTGACCAGCCCGACGCCGTTGGCCGTCGACTTCGCCTCGACGGTCGCGGCCCGGATCGCGTCCGCCGCCTGGCTGAACGCCGTCTGGAACCCGAAGCTCTGATCGATGTAGGGGATGTCGTTGTCGATCGTCTTCGGGATGCCGACCACCGAGATCAGCAAGTCCCGCTCGGCGATCTCGCGGGCGATGCCCATGGCGCCGCGCATCGACCCGTCGCCGCCGATCACGAACAGGACGTTGACGTGCAGCCGCTCCAGGCAGTCCACGATCGCGGCCGGGTCCTGCGGGCCGCGCGAGGTCCCCAGCACCGTGCCGCCGTCGACGGCGATGTCCCGCACGCTCTCGGGCGTGAGCTCCACGACGTCGTGGCCGTAGTCGGCGACGAAGCCCTGGTAGCCGTTGCGGATGCCGACGACGCGGCGGACCCGGTAGTGGTAGGTGAGGGTGCGCACGAGGCCCGCGATGACGTCGTTGAGCCCCGGGCACAGGCCGCCGCAGGTGACGATCGCCGCCCGGGTCTTCGCGGGGTCGAAGTAGATCTTGCGGCGGGGCCCGCAGGCCTCGAAGCCCGGCATCTCGGCGGGCGGGACGCCGCGGGCGGCGAGGCCGGCGACCGTGTCGTCGAACAGGACGCGGTCGTCCTCGTCGACGTAGTGCTCCGTGGTCTGCCGCGCGTCGAGCAGCGGCGCCATCGGCGAGGTGATGCGCGCCCCACCGAGCCTGGCGATCTCCAGGTCGGGTACGGCGGTGGCGCGCGGGAGCGGGACGACGTTCTCGGGCAGGTGTTCCGAGCTGGTCACGGGAGGCTCCGGTGAGGTTGTCACGTCAGGCGACGCTGCCTCTTGACCGATCCAGTATGCGGGGTCCGGCACCGTGATCGCCAGGTGCGGCCGGTCCCGCTTCCGGAGGTTACTTGCCGCGGCGACCACGGTCATGGTCACCTGGTCGGGTGACATCGCCCCGGCCCGGGCTCGTCGTCGGGGTGCTCGCCTCCTGCGGACTGACGGTCTCGATCATGCAGACCCTCGTCGTGCCGCTGCTCCCCCGCTTCCCGCAGCTGCTCGGGGCGTCGACGAGCACGGTTGCCTGGCTCGTGACCGCCACGCTCGTCGCCGGCGCGGTCTGCGCGCCGACGCTGGGCAGGCTGGGCGACCTGTACGGCAAGCGCCGCATGCTGATCGTCGCGCTGGGCCTCGTCGTGGCCGGCTCGGCGCTCGGCGCCGCGAGCCCGGACGTCACCACGCTGATCGCCGCGCGGGTCCTGCAAGGCGCGTCGCTGGGCGTCGTCCCGCTCGGGATCAGCATCATGCGCGACGTCCTGCCCCCGGCCCGGGTCGGCGGCGCGATCGCGCTGATGAGCTCGTCGCTTGGCGTCGGGGGCGCGGTCGGGCTCCCGCTGACCGGGCTGGTCGCCGAGCACGCGAGCTGGCGGTGGCTCTTCGCCGGGGCGGCGGTACTCGGGCTCGTCCAGGTCGCCGCGGTCCGCCGGCTGGTCGCCGAGTCGTCCGTCCGCGCGGCGGGCCGGTTCGACCTGCCGGGCGCGCTGCTGCTGTCGGTCGCGCTCGTCGCGCTGCTGCTGGCCGTGTCCAAGGGCAACGACTGGGGCTGGGGCGGCCCGGCCGTGCTCGGGCTCGCCGCGCTGGCCGTCGTCACCATCGCCGGGTGGGGCCGGCTGGAGCTGCGGACTCCGTCGCCGCTGGTCGACCTGCGGGTCACCGCGCGCCCTGCCGTCCTGCTGACGAACGTCGCCTCGGTCCTCGTGGGGTTCGCGATGTTCGCCGGCTTCCTGGTGACGACGCAGCTGCTCGAGGCCCCCGCGGAGACCGGTTACGGCTTCGGGCTGCCGCTGCTGGCCGCGGGCCTCGTGCTGCTGCCCAACGGCCTGGCGATGGTCGTCTTCTCGCCGGTGTCCGCGCGGATCTCGCGCCGGCTCGGGGCCCGGGTCACGCTCGTCACCGGCACGGGCGTGCTCGTGCTGGGCAACCTCTGGCTGGCCACGCTGCCTGGCACGCTGACGCTCGTGGCCGCCGCGTCGGTCGTCGTCGCGGTCGGCACGGCGCTGGCCTACTCCGCGCTGCCGCTGCTGATCATGGACGCGGTCCCGCCGACCGAGACGGCGGCGGCCAACTCGCTCAACACGCTCATGCGCATGCTCGGGACGTCCTCGTGCAGCGCGGTCGTCGCAGCGGTCGCGACCGGCCTCGTCGCGGTCGTCGGCGGGCGGGCGGTGCCCTCGGCCGCCGCGTACGCCGTCGTGTTCGTCGCGGCCGCGGCGGCCGCCCTCGTGGCGTGCGGGCTGGCGGCCGGGACGCCGCGGCCCGCGCCGCTAGGGGCGGTCGCGGCGGAAGACCATGCAGGAGCTGGTCGCGTGCGCGCATAGCCGCCCCGCGCCGTCGAACAGTCGCGCCTGGGCGAGCGCCGTGCTGCGGCCCAGGTGCAGGACCTCGCCCTCGCAGCGCACCGGCCCGGACGTGGCGTCGAGCCCGCGCAGGAACTTCACCGACAGGTCGAGGCTCGTGTAGCGGGCACCGGCCGGCAGCAGCGAGTGCACCGCGCACCCGCACGCCGAGTCCAGCAGCGTGGCGAGGACGCCGCCGTGGACGGACCCGATCGGGTTGTAGTGGAACTCCGCGGGGTCGATCCCGAACACGACCCGCCCCTCGCCGACCTCCAGCACCGTCATGCCCAGTGTCGAGGCGATCGGCGCGCCCGGGACCTCACCGGCGGCGAGGCGGCGCAGGAACGTCAGGCCGTCCACGTCGCGCGCGGCGGCCGCGGTGACCTGCGGGTCGTCCCAGCGGTGGACGCGCTCCCGCGCTGTCGGGTCGACGGCGGTCACCGGGCCACCGCCGCCGCGAGGGCCGCCGAGGCCGTCGTCACGCTGCCTCCTCGGTCACGACGACCGGCCGCGCGGCCGGCGCCGGGGCCCGCCGCGGGCCCGCCAGCACGCCGATGCCCGCGGTGACCAGCGCCGCCGCGGCCATGACCGGCCACGCGGCGGGGATACCGATGCCGGCCGCGGTCGCGGACAGCAGGGCGGTGATGCCGAGGACCGCACCGATCTGGCGGGCGCACGTGCCGACGGCGCTGCCCGTCGCGTAGCGCCCTGGCGGCAGCTGCGCGACGGTGGCGACACCCAGCCCGGAGAAGACGAGCCCGACGCCGCAGCCGGTCAGCAGCGTCGCGGGCAGGAACTCCGCGACGTACGCCGGCGCCGGCCCGACGCCGGCCGCGAGCAACGCGGTGCCCGCGGCGAAGAGCAGGCCGCCCGGGACGATCACCGCGCGGGTCCCGAACCGGTCGGTCAGCCGCCCGCCCACGGCCGAGGCGGCCGCCGCCGCGAGCGGGCCGGGCGTCACGGCGAGGCCCGCGACGAGCACGCCGTAGCGCCAGGTCCCGGTGAGGAACAGGATGTTCGCCAGCAGCAGCGCGTAGAACGCCGAGGAGAAGACGAGGTAGCCCGCGATCGCCGCGCGGAACGCGCGGACGCGCAGCAGCGCCGGCTCCACGAGCGGCACGGCCACCCGCCGGATGCGCACGCCGAACGCGGCCAGCAGGGCGAGGCCGCCCCCGATCGCCAGCAGCGTGCCCGGCGACGTCCACGACGCCTGTGCCGCGCCGATCCCCCAGGCCAGCAGCGCGACGCCGGCGGCGAGCAGTACCACGCCGACCGGGTCGGGCAGCCGCGAGGAGAGGTCCCGCGACTCGCGCAGGACCAGCCCTCCGGCCACCAGCGTGACGGCCACCACCGGCAGGTTGACCAGGAACACCGCGCGCCAGCCCGCGACGTCGACCAGCACGCCGCCCAGCGCCGGGCCGGCCGCGGCGGCGACACCGCCCATCGCGCCCCAGACCCCGACGGCGAACCCGCGCCTGCTGGCGGGGTAGGCCGGCAGCAGCAGCGCCAGCGACGCGGGCGCGAGCAGCGCGGCCGAGGCCGCCTGCATGGCCCGGGCCGCGACGAGGACGCCGACGCTCGGCGCCAGCGCGCACGCGGCCGACGCGGTGCCGAACAGCACGAGGCCGGCCAGGAAGGCGCGGCGCCGACCGCGCAGGTCGGCGAGGCGTCCCGCCGGGATCAGCAGCGCCGCGAACGTGACGTTGTAGGCGGTGAACACCCAGGCCAGCTCGGCGGGCGTGGCCGGCGCGAAGGCGGCGGAGATGGCCGGGAAGGCGATGTTGACGACCGTGACGTCGAGGAAGGCGAGGAACGCCGCGGCCGAGGTGACGGCCAGCACGGCGCCAGGTCGCTGAGTTTTCACAAGAAACGCAGAGTAGAGGGGCTGCGTTGCTTTGCGCAACCCCGCTAGGCTGTGACGTGTGGAGTGGGCGGAGCTGGAGAGCACCCGGTGCTCGGTCGCGCGGGCGGCGGCCGTCGTGGGCGACGCCTGGACGGTGCTGGTCCTGCGCGACCTGTTCAACGGCATCCGCCGCTTCGACGACCTGGCCACGCACCTGGGCATCGCCCGCAACGTCCTGACGCGCCGGCTCGCCGCGCTCGTCGCCGAGGGCGTCGTGGCGAAGGTGCCCTACCGCGAGCCCGGCGCCCGCGAGCGGTCCGAGTACCGGCTCACCCCGGCCGGACACGACCTGCGCCCGGTGATCCTGGCCATGCTGGAGTGGGGCGACGCCCACCGCGCCGGCCCCGGCGGCCCGCCGGTCCGCGTCGAGCACGACTGCGGCGAGCCCGTCCACGTCGAGCTGCGGTGCGCGGGCGGCCACGAGGTGGCGCCCGCCGACCGGCTGCGGACGACCGTCACCCGCTGAGCGCGTCGCCTGCGACCAGCTCCACCGGCCGGTCCGCCACCCCGGACGTCAGGTCCCCCGCGGCCCAGAACGCGCCAGGGGCCAGCTCGGCGACGTCGCGGTGCAGCCGCGGCCGGTGCCGGCGGTCCAGCGACACGAGCACGACGTCGACGCCGCCGTGCCGGCCGCCCCCGCACAGCGCGACAGCCGACCAGCCGCGCCGCCACAGGCCCGCAGCGAGGTCGGGCGCGTCCGCGACGACCGTCACCCCGATGGTGCCGGGGGTCAGCCGGTCACCGACCAGCATCCCGAAGAGGACCCCGAGCCCGACGCCCGCGGCATAGCCCCCGACCGACAGTGGGTCGGCCACGGCCGCCACGACCTGGTTGATCGCAGTGATCTGCAGGACGGCGCCGACCGCCCCGAGTGCGGTCGCGGCGGCGCGGCGGCCGCGCATCGCGAGGATCATGCGCCACTGCCACAACCCGACCTCGGTCAGGACGAGCCCGCAGATCAGCAGCGGGCGGAGCAGGTCGGTGGACATGGCGGTCCTTCCGTCGGCCGGGTCACCGACGCTAGGAACGGCGCCTTCCCGGGCCCTTCCCCCGACCGGACCGACCTCAGACGGGTCGCGGCACGGCCGCGAAGTCCGACAGCGTGAACCAGGCCGGCAACGCGCGGCGCGCCACGCTGGGACCGGTCAGCGCGAGCCGGCCAGAGCGCAGGGCGTTCGACCACGTCCGGTCGCCGCGCCAGACCTCGACGAGGCTGCGCAGCTCGCCGGTGACCGTGACGGCGACCGGGAAACCGGGGTCGTCGTTGCAGACGTCCGCGTCGCCACCGGAGATCACCAGCCACCAGTCCCGACCCGGCGGCTCGACGTCGGGGAACCGGAAGGCCACCACCGTGCGGCCCTCGGGGACCGCCGCGTGGTCGACGTTGCGGTGCATGTCCCACAGCAGCAGGTGCGGCTCGAGGTCCTCGTCGCCGAGCTCGCCGATCCACCGGATCCCCCACGCGCCCAGCGCCTCGACGACCGGACGCAGCTCGAGGCAGGCCTGCGTCGGGACGTAGCGGATCTCGCCGCCCTCGGCCCGTCGCTCGACCACCCCCGCCCGCGCCAGCTGCTGCAGCCGGCGCGACAGCAGCGACGGCGACATCCGCGGCAGGCCGCGGCGCAGGTCGTTGAAGCGCTCGCTGCCGCTGACCAGCTCCCGCACGAGCAGCAGCGTCCAGCGCTCGTCGAGCAGCTCCATGGCCTTGGCGACGGGGCAGAACTGGTGGTACTCGGAGCCCACATCGGACAGCGTATGCCGCGCGGTACAGATCGTGAACTAGGAGCGGGCCGTGGGGGGTTCCTACCGTCGGGCACATCAGCCGCGACGGAGGGAACCGCCATGACCCAGCAGACCGCTCAACAGATCTCCGCGACCCCGGCCGCCGCCGTCGGCTCCGACGCCGACCGCGCGCTCAAGGCCCGCCACCGCGCGCTGTGGGCCAGCGGCGACTATGCGACCCTCGCCCAGGACGTGATCCCGGACCTGGGCGCCGTGCTCGTCGCCGCCTGCGGTGTCGGTCCGGGCGACCGCGTGCTCGACGTCGCCGCGGGCACGGGCAACGCCGCCATCCCGGCGGCGCTCGCCGGCGCGGACGTCACCGCGGCCGACCTGTCGCCCGAGCTGCTCGACGCCGGCCGCGCGCAGGCCGCCGCGCGGGGCGCCCGGCTCGACTGGCAGGAGGCCGACGCCGAGGACATGCCGTTCGCCGACGACGCCTTCGACGTCGTGCTCTCCTGCGTGGGTGTCATGTTCGCGCCGCACCACCGGGCCAGCGCGGACGAGCTCGTGCGGGTCTGCCGACCGGGCGGCCGGATCGGGCTGGTCAGCTGGACGCCGCAGGGGTTCGTCGGGCGGATGTTCGCCACCATGAAGCCCTACGTCGCGCCGCCGCCCCCGGGAGCGCAGCCCCCGCCGCTGTGGGGCGACGAGGACCACGTCGGGGGCCTCCTCGGCGACCGCGTGACCGACGTGGTCGCCCGCCGCGCCACGGTCCGGGTCGACGCCTTCGCCGACGGCGCGGCGTTCCGCGACTACTTCAAGGCGCGCTACGGCCCCACCATCGCGGCCTACCGCGGCCTGGCCGACGAGCCGGAGCGTGCGGCGGCGCTCGACCGCGACCTCGCCGCGCTGGCCGACGGCGCGCTCGCGGACTCCGCGACGATGGAGTGGGAGTATCTGTTGCTCACCGCGCGCAAACGGCCATGAGGCAGATCGCGGTCACGCTCCTTGGCCGGTTCGGGGTCGCGGTCGACGGCGTCCCCGTCCCGGCGGCGGCGTGGCAGCGCCGGCACGCGACGGCGCTGGTCGCGGTGCTGGCGCTGGCCCCCGACCGGCGCCTGCGGCGCGAGCAGGTCGTCGACCGGCTGTGGCCGGAGGAGGACCTCGCCGTCGCGGCACCGCGGCTGCACAAGGCGGCCCACTTCGCCCGCCGCGCGCTCGGCGTCCCCGGCGCTGTCGTGCTGCGCGGCGAGGCCGTGCTGCTGTGCCCCGACGGGGACGTCACGGTCGACGTCGACCGGTTCGAGGCCCTCGCCCGCGACGCGTTGGCCACCGGGGAGCCCGCCGCCGCCCGCGAGGCGCTGGCCGCCTACGGCGGCGAGCTGCTGCCGCACGAGCGGTACGCCGACTGGGCAGGCGAGCGGCGTGCCGGGCTGGCGCGCACCCGCGCGGAGCTGCTGCGCCTCGACGGCGCGTGGGAGGCCCTCGTCGAGCAGGACGACAGCGACGAGCTCGCCCACGTCGCGCTCATGCAGCGCCACCTCGCCGACGGGGACCGACACGCCGCGCTGCGCCAGTTCGAGCGCCTCGCCCGCGGGCTGCGCCGCGAGCTGGGCGTCGGGCCAGGCCCGGAGGCGGTGGCGCTGCGGCAGCGAGCCCTTGCCCGGCCGGCCGCGCCGTCCGGCGGCCGGCCGCGGCCGCCACTCGGTCGCGAGCGCGTGCTCGCGACGACCGACCGGGCCCTGCGCGACGTCGTGGCGGGCCGGCACTGCACGGCGCTCGTGACCGGGCCGCCCGGCATCGGTAAGACGGCCATACTGGAGTACGCGGCGGCCCGCGCCCGCGAGCTCGGCTTCGACGTCGGCTCCGGGACGTGCGCACCGGTCGAGGGCGCGTGGCCGTACGCGCCGGTGCTGGAGGCACTCGCCGGGCTCTGCCGCCAGCACCCGAGCCTGCTCGACGGCCTGGCGCCCGCCGCGCGCGGCGAGCTGGCACGCCTGCTCGCCGGGGAGGAGAGCCGCTGGACCGGTGCGGGCGCCCACCAGCAGCTGTTCGTCGCCGCCGCCGAGCTGCTGCGGCTGGCCGCGGACGGGCCGGGCGTACTCGGCCGCCGGGTCGCGATCGCCGTCGCGCACCGCCCGTACCCCGTCGGCGACGCGCTGGCGGCGTTCCGCGCCGGCCTGCTCGGCCGGGACCGGGCCGTCGAGATGCGGCTCGCGCCCCTGGGCCCCGCCGACGTGACGGCGCTCATCCGCCGGTACATCCCGGACCCGACGCCGGAGCTCGTCGGCCGCATCGCGGCGCTCGGCGCCGGCGTCCCCTTCGCGGTCACCGAGCTCGCGCGGCGGGCGGCGCGCGGCGCGGACCTCGGGCCGGCGGTCGAGGCCGTCCTGCTGCGCGGCGTCCCGCCGGCGACGCGGGACGTACTGGCCCGTGTCGCGGTCGCGGGCGCGACGTTCGACACCAACGGGTTCCTGGCGCTCGCTGGCGAGGCCGCGGGCACCGACGCGACGGCCCACCTCGACGCGGCGCTCGCCGCCGGGCTCGTCGAGCCGACCGAGGTCGGCTACCGCTTCCGCCACGCGCTGGTCCGCGACGCGCTGCTGCGCGACCTCCCGCCGCACCGGCGGCAGCGCGTGCACCGCGACGCCGCGGCCCGGCTGGCCGCGCTCGGGGCGCCGGCCTCCCGCATCGGCCACCACCTACTGGCCGCGGGCGCGCCGGACGAAGCGGCTCCGCACCTGCTGTGCGCCGCGGAGACCCGCGCGGCGGCCGGGGCCTACCGCGAGGCGCTGGTGCTGCTCGACGCCGTCCCGCACCGGGGCGAGCGACGCGCCGCCACCCTCTCGGTGCGGGCCGACCTGCTCAACGCGCTCGGCGACCCGCGGGCCGTCGCCGCCTACCGCGAGGCCCTCTCCGCCGCCGATCCCGGCGCGGTCCGGGAGCTGCGGATCCGGCTCGCCCGCACGGCCCTGATGTCCGACGACATCGCCACCGCGCGGGCGGCGCTGGACGGGCTCGAGCCCGACGGCGGGGCGGCCAACGCCGACCTGCTACTGGCCCGCGGCATGGCGGCCTACCTGAGCGGCGACGCGGCGGGCACCCGGGACGCCGCCGAGGCCGCGCACCGGCTCGTGCTCGCGGGGGAGCGCAGCTGGCAGGTGCTCGACCTGGTGACGTTGCAGGCGATGGGCGCGCACGCGTCGGGCGAGCTGATGGACCGGATGCGGGTCGAGCTGCACCGCACCCGCGACCGCCCGGAGATCGCCCACACCGTGTTCGACGGCTACCTGTGCGCCGCCGAGCACCTGCTGTACGGGCCGACGACAGCCGCCGAGATCATCGGCGTGGCCCGCGAGCTGCGCGAGACCGCGCGGCGCAGCGGCGCGCGCCGGGCCGCCGCCTTCGCCGCGGCGCTGCACGGTGAGGCCGCTCTGTTGTCCGGCGACCTGGACGGCGCGACCGCCGCGCTCGGCGAGGCCCGGACCCTGCACCGGACCGTCGGCGCGGCGGGCGGCGAGGCGCTGGTCCTGCAGCGCCTCGCCGAGGTCGCGCTCGCGCAGGGTGACGCGGCCCGCGCGGACACGCTCCTGCGCGAGGCGCTGCCGCTCGCCCGCGGGTCGGCGCTGGCCCGCCACCTCGTGCACCGCATACACGGCACGATGGTCGCCGCCGCGCCCGACGCGGAGGCCGCGCGGGCGGCCGTCGAGGTCGCCGAGGCCGCGCTCGGCTGGGACGACGCCTGCCCGTCGTGCATCGTCATGCTCGCAGCCACGCACATACCTGACGAACGGCACTTTCGTGAGCACCTATGTGACGAAAGTGCCGTTCGTTAGGTCGGGGCGGGGCGGGCTCACGCGGGCGGGGCGAAGATCTCCAGCTGGATGTTGTCCGGGTCGCGGAACGCGAGTCCGGAGCCGTAGCCGGCGTCGACGATCTCGCCGCGCGCCACGCCCAGCTCGTCGAGCCGGGCCGCCCACCCGGCGAGCTCGGCCCGGCTGGCCACGCCGAAGGCGACGTGGTCGAGGCCGGGCCTGCGCTCGTCGAACGCCTCCTCGCTCGCCAGCACGGGGAACCCGTGCAGGCCCAGCAGAGTCCCCCCGACGTCGTAGACGACGTGCCGGAACGGGCCGGTGTCCTCGTCGAGGACCGGCTTGGCGCCCAGGACGCGGTTGTACCACTCCGCGCTGGCGTCGAGGTCGGTGACGGTCAGCGCGACGTGGGCGATGGCCGGCATGGTGGTCGGGATGGTCATGGGACTCTCCTTCGGCTGTCTGGTCAGTGACGCGACCGACGCTAGGCAGCCCCCCTTCCCCCGACCTTCCGTCCCGCTTCCCGCAGCGTGCTCCGCGGAGGTTGTGCGACCGGTGGCTGTCGGCTTGGGTAGTGGGGCCTGACCGTCGGGAGAGGGAGCGGGAGCAGTGGCGCAGTTCGAGCGGATCGCGATCGTCAACCGGGGTGAGCCGGCGATGCGGCTCATCCATGCGGTGCGGGAGTGGAACGCCGAGGGGCGCACCCCGTTGCGCACGATCGCCGTGCACACCGCCGTCGACGCCGCCGCGATGTTCGTCCGCGAGGCGGACGAGGCCGTGCTGATCGGCCCCGACGACCCCGACCACCTCGGGCCCAGCCCGTACCTGGACTACGCGGAGCTGGAGCGGGCGCTCCGCGCGTGCCGCGCCGAGGCGGTCTGGCCCGGCTGGGGCTTCGTCTCCGAGCGGGCCGACTTCGCCCGCCTGTGCCGCGAGCTGGGGATCGTCTTCGTGGGCCCGTCCCCCGAGGTGATGGAGCGGCTCGGCGACAAGATCGCCTCCAAGCAGCTGGCCGAGGAGGTCGGCGTGCCGATGGCGGCGTGGTCGGGCGGCCCGGTCGCGGACGCCGACACCGCCGCCAAGCACGCCGAGCGCATCGGCTTCCCGCTCATGGTCAAGGCGACCGCAGGCGGCGGCGGGCGGGGCATCCGCAGGGTCACCGACCCGGCGGAGCTGGCCGAGGCCTTCGAGCGCGCCTCGGCAGAGGGCCTGCGGACGGCGGGCGACGGCACGGTGTTCCTCGAGCGCGCGATCGCGGGTGGACGCCACGTCGAGGTGCAGGTCGTCGCGGACGCCACCGGCGACGTCTGGACGCTCGGCGTGCGCGACTGCTCGGTCCAGCGCCGCAACCAGAAAGTCATCGAGGAGTCCGCGTCCACCGCGCTCGACGCCGATCAGGACGCGCTGCTGCGCCGCTCGGCCGCGGCGCTCGCGCAGGCCGCGGGCTACACCAGCGCCGGCACCGTCGAGTTCCTCTACGAGCCGCGCGAGAGGCTGCTGTCGTTCCTCGAGGTCAACACGCGGCTGCAGGTGGAGCACTGCGTGACGGAGGCGACGACCGGCGTCGACATCGTCAAGCTCCAGCTGTACGTCGCGCTCGGCGGCGCGCTCGCCGACGTCGCGCCGGAGGCGCCCGCGGCCCGCGGGCACGCCATCGAGGCCCGCCTGACCGCCGAGGACCCCGAGGCCGGCTTCGCGCCCGCTCCCGGCCGCATCGAGCACCTCGCGCTGCCGGCCGGGCCCGGCGTCCGGGTGGACACCGGCGTCGCGGCCGGGGACCTCATCCCGCCCCAGTTCGACTCCATGATCGCCAAGGTCATCGCGTGGGGGCGCGACCGCGACGAGGCCCGCGCCCGGCTGGCCCGCGCGCTGCGCGAGACCGCCGTCGTCATCGACGGCGGCACCACGAACAAGGCGTTCCTGCTCGACCTGCTCGACCGGCCGCAGGTCCGCACCGGCGAGGTCGACACGACCTGGCTCGACACGATAATGGCCGACGGCTACGTGCCGCCGCGGCGGCTGGACGTCGCGTTGCTGGCCACGGCCGTCGAGGCGCAGGACGCGCACGTCGCCCGCCAGCGCGAGCGCCTGTTCGCCTCCGCCGAGCGGGGGCGTCCCGAGGTCGGCCACGAGACGTGGCACCAGGTCGACGTCCGCGCGGCGGGCGAGTCGTACCGGATCCGGGTGGCCCAGTCCCGCGGCACGCGCTACCACGTCGAGCTGGACGGTAAGGCCGTCGACGTCGAGTCCGAGCGGACCGGGCGCTTCGAGCGGCGCCTGACCGTCGGCGACACAAGCTTCGCGGTGCTCGTCGCCGCGCAGGGCAGCGACTACCTCGTCGAGGTCGACGGCGCGGTGCACCGCATCTCCGGCGGCGAGGCCGGGCTCGTCCGCGCGCCCGCGCCCGCCATGGTCGTGTCGATCCCGGTGTCGCCGGGCGACGAGGTCGCGGCGGGCGACGTCGTCGCCGTCGTCGAGTCGATGAAGCTGGAGACCGCGCTGCGCGCGCCGGTGGCCGGGCGCGTCCGCGAGCTGCTCGTCGCGCCGAACACCCAGGTCGAGGGCGGCACCAAGCTCGTGCGGCTCGAACCCGACGCAGACGGCGCGGTCGCCGCCGGCGGCGAGCGCGCGTCGCTGGCCGCGCTCGCGACCCCGCCGGTCGCCGGCGCAGAGCCCGCCGCGGTCGCCGCCGACGCGCTGACGTCGCTGCGCCACCTCGTACTGGGCTACGACGTCGACGAGGCCGACTCGCGGCCGCTGCTCGCCGCGCTCACCGCGGCGCGCGACACCCTGCCGGCCGACGACCCGACCGTGCTGGCCGGCGAGATCGCCATCCTGCGGATCTTCGCCGACCTGTGCGCGCTCTCCCGCAACCGGCGCGGGCCAGAGGACGAGGGCCAGCAGATCGACCCGGCCGGCGAGGAGGCCCGCAACCCGCAGGAGTACCTCTACGCCTACCTGCGCAGCCGCGACGCCGACGCCGAGGGCCTGCCGGAGTCGTTCCGGGCGAAGCTGCGCAGGGCGCTGTCCCACTACGGCGTCCCCGACCTGGAGCCCGCGGACCGCATCGCCGCCGACCGGCTCGCCTCGGCCCTCTACCGGATGTTCCTCGCCCACCGGCGCGCGACCGCTCAGGTGCCGGTGA
>CAVSJZ010000011.1:0-5454 GCA_963728105.1 uncultured Actinomycetota bacterium
GTCGGACGCTTGCCGCGCTGGGCTCCGCAGGTCCCGGCCTGCACTGCTCCCGCGGACCGGCACACACCACCAGCCACGACGTCGGCGAGACACATCGCACGCGAAGACGCCATCACCGCTCAGCGACAGCGCGCCGGTCGAAGATCAAGCTCAGAATGTCGGTCCCGGTCGCTACCGTAGAACACATGATCGCAATCAGCCCCACCAACAGCCCCGGACCCTGGCCCGACACCACCGGCACCGACCCACCACCCACCCCGGCCAACACCCTGCCCACCGGCCTGCTCGCCCTCGAACTCGACCACGCCACCGCCATCCCCGACCACCTGCGCGCCGCCGACCTCCTCGACGCTGTGATCGGCTACCAACACCTGATCGCCTGGGCCACCGCCCGCCAGTACGCGCTGATGGCCACCTTCCACACCCGCCCCGCCGACGGCACCGTGCGCCCCGCCGCCCACGCGACCGACCCCACCGGCCAGTCCCCGGCCCAACGCGCATGGGCCGCCGACGAGATCGGCCTCGCCCTGACCCTGGCCCCCGGCGCCGCCGACACCCTCACCACCCGCGCCGACCGCCTCGCCGACGCCCTACGCCCCACCCGCGACCTGCTCGAGACCGGCCGGATCTGCCCCGACCGGGCCCGCCTGATCACCGACCTGCTCGCCCCCTACGACGACCCCACCGCCACCGCCGTCCAAACCCGCGTCCTGCCCAAGGCACCCGGCCAGACCCGCGGACAACTCCGCGCGGCGATCACCCGCGCCCTGCACGCCGTGGTCCCCGACCCCCAGCAGCGCCACCAGAAAGCCCGCCGACAACGGCGAGTGGAGCTCTACCCCGGCCCCGACGGCATGGCCACCCTCTCGGCCTACCTCACCGCCGCCGAAGCCACCGCCTCCTTCGAATGGGTCACCCGCCTCGCCCGCGGCCTACACCCCGACACCGGCCACAGCGACGGCGGCGACAGCAGCACCAACGGCAGCGGCGGCAGCGGCGCGGGCGGGTCGGGGCGCGGGCGGGGCTCGATGGACCGCCGCCGCGCCGACGTCCTGGCCGCCCTGCTCACCGGACGCCTCACCACCACCACCGACACCGCCACAGCCGCAGCCGCCATCGACGCCGACCCGACCGGCGCCAGCCCCCCGACCACCGGCCAGCCACAGCGGGTCGCGGCCGCCCCGGTCTCCGCGCACCGACCACTGATCCACGTCACCGTCCCCATCACCACCCTCATGGGCCTCGACGACGAACCCGCACACCTCACCGGCCACGGACCCCTGCCCGCCCCCGTCGCCCGCGAGATCGCCGCCGACCCCACCAGCACCTGGCGACGCCTGCTCACCGACCCCGCCACCGGCCAACTCCTCGACCTCGGACACCACCGCTACCGCCCACCCGCCGCACTGGCCGGGTTCGTCCGCGCCCGCGACGGACACTGCCGCTACCCCGGCTGCTCCCGACCCGCCACCGCCTGCGAACTCGACCACGTCATCGCCCGCCAACACCACGGCACCACCAGCGAGGACAACCTCTGCTCACTGTGCGAACGCCACCACGACCTCAAACACAGCGGCTGGCACGTCCTGCTCCGACCCGACCGCACCTGCGTCTGGACCACCCCCACCGGACACCGCTACACCAGCCACCCCGTCGACCACCGCGCCGATCGCCCGCAGCACCCCCCACCACCCGACTGCCCGGCGCCGACGACGTCGGCACAGGCGGCGGCCGGAGGCCCCATTGACCGGCACTCGACAGTCACGACCGGGCCCGACTCCGATCCGCCACCCTTCTGACCCACCCGAACCGGAACCGAGCCGAGCCGGCGCGCCCCCGGGTCCGCGCCTCCGTCCGGGCCCGAGCCCGCACCCCGGGTTCGCACCCAAGGCCGGGCCGAGTCTGCGTGCCCGCGTCGGCGCCCGTCGAGCCCCAGTTGGCCGCGTCCGGTCAGCTAGTCCAGCCGGTCATCGCCCCTGTCCCGGTCCAAGTCCAAGCCCGCACCGCCGACCAAGCCAAGTCCAGGCCCGAGTCGGCGCCCGCGCCCCCGGCCGTGACCAGGCCCGGGGCCGGGATCAACCGTCCGTCTCCGTCACGGCGGCGAGGAACGCGCGGCGCTCGACGACCGCCCGGTCGACCTCGCCGTCGGCGACCAGCCGCCCCGCGCCGTCCACCGCTCGGACGGCGAACGTGAGGCGGGCACCGCCGCCCCCCGCCGGGGGCTCGGCGGTGACGTCGACGGCGTCCCCGACGGCGGAGGCCCGGCGGTGCCGGACGCGCACCGCCGTACCCACGGTGGTCTGGCCCTCCCGCAGGAGGGCCGCCGCCGCCGCGACGGTAGCGGCCTCCATCCAGGCGATGACCCGCGGCGTGGCAAGCACCGGGACGTCGCCGCTCCCCAGCGCCTGCGCGGTATCGGCCTCGGTCACGACGTGCCGCATCGCGCCACTCTAGGCCGGCCGCCGGGCACCACGCGGCGGGCGAGGCCAGGTCCGTCCGCAGCCGGCCGCCGGCCTCGCGGCGGTCCGGCCCGGAGTCCCGCGTGCGCGTGACCGGTGTTCACCGCCCGCGCCGGCCACGACGGGCTTCCGCAGGCCGGGAGCGGGCTGCGGCCGGTCCCGCACCGGCGTAGGACGGAGTCGTCGGCGAGGTGGCTCGGACACGGGAGGCGGTGGCGGCCATGACCAGCGATCCGCATCCATGGCTCCAGGATCTGCTCACGACGGCGCGCGCGCCGTGGCCGGCCCTCGACCCGACCGCGCCGGCGAAGGTGGTGGCCGCCGCGCTGGCGCCGTGGACGAAGGCCCTGGCCGACCTCGCCGCCGTGCAGCTGGACGCGATGCAGCGCCTCGCCGCGCCGTGGACGGGCGGGGCGCCTGCCCCCGAGCCGGTCGCCGACCGCCGGTTCGCCGCAGAACCCTGGACGAGCGATCCGCGGTACGCCGCGGTCGTCCGGACCTACACGACGCAGACCGAGCTGCTCCGGGCGGCGCTGGACGCCGCGCCGCTCGACGAGCGCAGCAAGGCCCAGTGGGCGTTCGCGCTCGGCGCCGTGCTCGACGCGCTGAGCCCGGCGAACACGCTGGCCACGAACCCGGAGGCGATGCAGCTCGCGCTGGAGTCGGGTGGCGCCAGCCTGGTCGAGGGATTCCGGCTGTTCTCGCAGGACCTGGCCCGCGGCCGCATCGCGATGACCGACGAGTCCGCGTTCGAGGTCGGCCGCAACGTCGCCACGACCCCGGGGACCGTCGTGTTCCAGAACGACCTGATCCAGCTGATCCAGTACACGCCCACGACCGGGCGGGTGCACCGGCGCCCGTTGCTGATCGTGCCTCCGTGCATCAACAAGTACTACATCCTCGACCTGCAGCCGGCGAACTCCTTCGTCGGCCACGCGGTGGCGGAGGGCCATCAGGTCTTCCTCGTGTCCTGGCGCAACGTCCAGGCCGACCAGGGCACGCTGACCTGGGACGACTACCTGGAGCACGGCGTGCTGGCGGCGCTGGACACCGCGCTGGCGATCGCCAGGGCCGACCGGGCCGACACGCTCGGGTTCTGCGTCGGCGGCACGCTGCTGGCCGCCGCGCTGGCCGTGCGGGCCGCCCGGGGTGAGCGGCCGGCGTCCAGCATGACGCTCCTGACGACCTTGCTGGACTTCGGCGACACCGGGGAGATCGGGCTGCTCGTCACCCCGGAGGGGGTGGCGGCGCGCGAGCTGGCGATCGGCGGGGGCGGCCTGCTGCGGGGGCGCGAGCTGGCGCAGGTCTTCGCGTCGCTGCGCGCCAACGACCTGATCTGGCCCTACGTCGTCAACGGCTACCTCAAGGGGCAGGCGCCGCCCGCGTTCGACCTGCTCTACTGGAACAGCGACGACACGAACCTGCCCGGCCCGATGTTCTGCTGGTACGTCCGCAACACCTACCTGGAGAACCGGCTGCGCGAGCCCGGCGGCACCGTGCAGCTCGGAGAGCGCGTCGACCTGTCCTCGATCGACGTCCCGACGTTCGTCTACGCCTCCAAGGAGGACCACATCGTCCCGTGGCGGACGGCCTACGCGAGCACGCAGCTCCTGTCGGGCGACGTGACGTTCGTCCTCGGCGCGAGCGGCCACATCGCCGGTGTGATCAACCCGCCGGAAAGGCGGAAGCGCAGCCACTGGGTCGGCGCCGCGGCGGACGGGGCGACCGGGCCGGACGCGGACCCGGACCGGTGGTTCGCGGCCGCCGACATCGTCCCGGGCAGCTGGTGGCCGGCGTGGTACGCGTGGCTCGCGCCGCACAGCGGGCCGAAGGTCAAGGCCCGCAAGAAGGCCGGCAACGCGGACTTCCCCCCGATCGAGCCCGCCCCGGGGTCCTACGTCCGGGCCAAGGCCGGCCCGTGACCGACGAGCTCGTGCTGCCGGACGGCCGGACGCTCGTCGTGCGGCCCATCCGGCCGGACGACGCGCCCGCGCTGGTCGCGCTGCACGCGCGGCTGTCGGCGAACACGGTCTACCGACGGTACTTCGGCGCGCGGCCGCACCTCGCACCGTCGGTGGTGGACCGCTTCACGCACGTCGCGGAGCAGTGGCGCTTCGCGCTCGTCGCGGTCCGCGAGCCGGCCGACCTCGTCGCCGTGGCGCGCTACGAGGGCCACGAGGGGACGCGCTCGGCGGAGCTGGCCATGGTCGTCGACGACTCGCTGCAGCACTGCGGCGTCGGGCGCGCCCTGCTCGCCCGGCTGCTCGACGTCGCCGCCGTCCGCGGGCTGGCGACGCTCGTCGCCGACGTGCTGACGGACAACCGCGCGATGCTGCGGCTCCTGCGCGCGACCGGGCTGCCCGCCACGACCAGCCGCGAGGACGGTTACCTCGAGGTGCGGCTCGACCTCACCGCACACCGGCCGGACGACAGGCGCGTCGCGGTCGCCCGCGCGCACCTGCTCACCGCGGGCGCGGTGCTGTAGGAGCGCCGGGACTCCTCGCCGCGACACGGCAACGCGGACCCACCCTCAACCTGCTTGACATACCAGGCAAGGTCTTGCGTACTATAGTATGCATCAGGCCGCCTCCCGACGGCCACGACGACAGGAGACCCGCCATGACCACCGCCACCGTCGAGCTGACCCGGATCGCCCGCGAGGGCAGCGAGGCCGTCACCACGGCCGTCACCGCGTGGAGCGACACCGCCGCGCGCTACGCCGCGAACTTCGACGTCCGCGACCCCATGCCCGCCGCCGCCGACGCCCGGGCGGCCGTGGACACCGCCTTCGACCTGGCGGCGTCCCTGCTCTCCGGCCAGCGTGCCGCCGCCACGACGCTCCTGGCCGCCGGCCGGGAGGCGACCGAGCAGCTCAGCGAGCGTGCCCGCGCGTTCGCCGGCCGGTCCCAGGCCTGACGGACCGCCGACGGCCCGGCCCACCCCGGTGGACCGGGCCGTCGGCGTGTGCAGGGCCGGTCGCCGCCCGACGGGCGGG
>CAVSJZ010000012.1:0-61387 GCA_963728105.1 uncultured Actinomycetota bacterium
GGGACGGCCACGAGGACGAGGAACACCGGGGCGACCGCCTGGTAGTCGGCCAGCAGCAGGTGCGCGAACGTGTCGGCGACGTAGGCGACACCGGCGACGGTGAGGGTCCAGCCGAGCAGCGCCGGAGCCAGGCGCGAGATGCGGAGGATGTGTCCGACGAGCACGAGGTGGACACCGAAGGCGGCCAGGCCGACCAGCCAGGCGACGTCGAACGCTTCGAGCGCGAGCAGCGCGGCGGCGTCCGCGCCGGCCGGCCCGAGGCCGCCGCGGTAGGTGTCGGCGGTGGCCAGGCGCAGCGACAGCACCAGGAACACGCAGGCCACGCCGAGGAACACGGTGTAGGCGAGCCGGAACCAGGCGGCGTGCAGTGCACGCCGCGCCCCGGCCGGCCGGAAGAGGACGTAGAGGGCCCAGGCGACGGCGATGTCGAGCAGGAAGACCACGGCGAACGCGGCGACCGCGAGCCGTACCGAGCCGGCGGAGCCGGCGAGGTTCCGCACCGTCGCGGCGGCGTCGTCGACGTCGACCAGGCGCATCCGGACCGCGAAGTTCGCGTAGACGGCCAGGACGAAGATGACCGCGTACGCGACACCGGCGAGGCGGGCGGCGAACCGGACGGAGCTGTCCGCCGGCACGGGCGACGAACCGGTCATGAGGGCGTTCCCCCCTCCTGGCCGTGCCGGCCCGGCCCGGTCCGCTGGCGGATCTCGATGACGCTCTTGCCGCGGACCCGTCCGGCTTCGAGGTCGGTCATGGCCCGGGGGACGGCGTCGAGCGGGTAGGTCTGCCCGACGGCGGGGACGAGGCCGTCGGCCAGCAGCGAGCGCAGGCGCTCCAGGCGCTCCGGCGTCGTGACGGACACGAACATCGTGAGCCGCTGGCGGGTGAACGGCGAGCGGGCGACGGCCCGCAGCTGGCGGCCGATCCCCCCGGTGACGCGGCCGCCGTCCTCGCCGCCGACGATGACGAGCGTCCCGGAGCGGGTGAGGGCCCGGCGGAGTCGGGCGAGGCGGGTGCGCCCGCCGATGTCGAGGACCAGCGCGTAGCGCACCGACCCGTCACACGGGTCGGTGGTGGCGTAGTCGAGGGCGCGGTCGGCCCCCAGTGACCGGACGAGGTCGAGCTTGGCGGCACTCGCGACGCCGGTGACCTCGGCCCCGGCGAGCTTGGCGAGCTGGACGGCGAAGCTGCCGACGCCACCGGACGCGCCCAGCACGAGGACGCGCTGCCCGGCCTCGACCCGGCCGATCTCGTGCACCGCCTGCATCGCCGTGATGCCCGAGGTCGGCGCGGCCGCGGCGGCTGCGAAGGACAGCTGCTCCGGCTTGGCCACGAGGTGGTCGGCGCGGGCGGTGGCGTACTCGGCGAAGGCACCGCTGCCGACCCCGAAGACGGCGTCTCCGACCTGGAGGCGGACCACCCCGGGACCGACGGCCGCGACGCGGCCGGCCAGGTCCGCGCCCAGCACCGGCTGCCGGGGGCGCCGCAGCCCGAACCCGGCCGGGCGCATCAGGTACGGCAGCCCCGTCATCACGTGCCAGACGCCGCGGTCCACCCCTGCGGCGTGGACCTCGACGAGCACCTCGTCGCCCGCCGGCACCGGCGTCGGGACCTCCCGGATCCCGACCCCGGCCGCCGGCCCGTACCGCGTCCTCGCCGCCGCGAGCATCCGCGCCGGGACCGCTCGCTCCGCCGGGGACGGCGGCGGGGCAGCGACGGGTCTGCTGTCGGGGATGCTGGTCATCGAACCTCCCTGGGCCGGCAGCACGTCGCCCGGGACACCCGGGCCGGGTTCACGGGAACCGATCCTCGGACCGCCGCCCGCGCGCGCCAATGGGTGCCACCCACCACTTCCGGCTCCGGCCGGGACGGGACGCCGCTGATCTGGTGGCCGGACCCCATTGCGCGTCGCGGCGACTCGTGCACCCTGGCGGGGGACGGGTCGTTGCGCGCCGGCGCCGGAGGGCTGTCGCCGGCCGGACGCAACGCGCGGGCAGCCGCTGCGCCCGACCGGCGTCGCGGCAAGGAGGAGGGTCACGATGACCGTGGCGGGAGTGGCGCGGGCCCCGGCGGGTGACGCGCGTCGGGCCGCGTCGGACGGTCCTCGGGGCTGGTCGCTGTACATGCGGGTCGTCGCCGTCAACGCCGCGGTCCTGCTTGGCGCGCTGCGCTGGTGGTCCTGACACCGGCGACGGTGTCCTCCCCGGTGGCCGCCGAGCAGGGACTGGTGCTCGGGGCCGGGGTGGCGGTGATGGTGATCGCCGACGCTGTGCTGCTGCGGCTGAGCTTCCAGGGGCTGGCCGGGCTGGTCCGGCGGATGGAGACCCTGGACCTGCTGCGCACCGGCGAGCGGCTGCCGGACACGGGCGGCCGCGGAGACGCGGGCGCTGATCGCCGGCTTCAACACCATGCTCGACCGGCTGGAGGCCGAACGCAGGGCCAGCACACGCCGCGCGGTGTCGCCCTGGAGGGCGAGCGCCGCCGGATCGGCCAGGAGCTGCACGACGAGATCGGGCAGCGGCTGACCGGCATCCTGCTGCAGCTGGGCCGCATCCGCGACGAGGCGCCCGACGCACGCTGCGCGCGCAGTGGCGGCATCCAGGAGGAGGCGCGCGCCGACGCTGGACGAGGTCGGCGCGCTGGCCTGGCAGCTGCGCCCCGGCATCCTCGACGACCTGGGGCTGCTCAGCGCGCTCGACGCGCTGGTCGACACCTTCGCGAGCACTCGACCGCGCGTGGTCGTGCTGACCTCCCGGCCCGCCTGCCGCCGATGGCCGCCGAGGTGGAGCTGGCCGTCTACCGGATCGCGCAGGAGGCCCTGACCAACGCCGTCCGCCACGCCGGCGCACCGAACATCGCGCTCGACGCCTCGGGTCGCGAGCGACCTGCTCGACCTCGCAGGTCACCGACGACGGGCGCGGCCTGCCCGCCGACGACCGACGAGGGCCCGGGCATGCGCGGCATGCGCGAACGAGCCCTGCTCATCGGCGGGCGGCTGCGCATCGACGCCCGCGCCCGCGGCGTGCGGGCGCGCCGCGGTCGCGTCGACGTCCCGCGCGACGCGCCTGCTCGCGAGCCATGCCGATCCCCTACCCGGCCCGCGATCCTCATCGCCGACGACCACGCCGTCGTGCGGGAGGGCCTGAAGGCCGTGCTGGAGCGTGAGCCCGACCTGCAGGTCGTCGCCGAGGCCGCGGACGGGCTGGACGCCGTCGCAGCAGGCCGTCGCGGCGACATCGACCTCGCCATCCTCGACGTGGCCATGCCCGGCATGACCGGCCTGCAGGCGGCCAGGGAGATCACCCGCCGCCGCGGACCTGCCGATCCTGATGCTGTCGATGTACGACCGCGAGCAGTACTTCTTCGAGGCCCTGGCCGCCGGCGCCGCCGGCTACGTGCTCAAGCGCCAGGCCGACCGCGACATCGTCGACGCCTGCCGGGCCGCGCTGCGCGGCGAGCCGTTCATCTACCCCGCAGCGATGAGCGCGCTCATGCGCGGCTACCTCGACCAGGCGCGGCGAGCGCCCGGACGCGGACCGCTCACCCCACGCGAGGCCGACGTCGTCGAAGCTCATCGCCGAGGGTCACACCTCCCAGGAGATCGCGGCGTGCCTCACGATCAGCCCCAAGACCGTCGAGCGGCACCGCGCCACAGGACGCGGTCGCGCTCCACCGTGACCGACTTCGTCCGACGATGCCCGCCGACCCGGTCCGGCGCTCAGAGGGGGCGGAGGCGCCACCGGGCGCTGTGGCCGTCACCCGGGGCGAGGCGGACGAGGTCCTCGCCGCTGGCGAACGCGTCGGGCGGGCACGTCATCGGCTCGACGGCCAGTGCGGACCGGTGGAGGTGGGGTTCGGGCCGGACCGGCCGGCGCGCAGGTCGAACCCGTCGCGGCGGACGTCCTTCAGCGCCACGGGCAGCAACCGGTCCGCGTCGACGTCGAGCCACGCGTCGGCGGGCAGCGTGAGCGTCCAGTCGTCGACGGTTCCCGGCCCGGCGACGAGGTAGGGGTGGATCGAGGCGCCGTAGGGCGCGTCGGCGGAGCCGGTGTTCGTCGCGTCGAGCTGCCAGCTCAGACCGTCGGAGTCCAGGGTGTAGGTGACGGTCAGGTCGAGCTGGAAGGGATAGCCGGGGCCGGGCCGGATCCGGGTGCCGAGGACGACGGCGGCCTCCTCGACGTGCAGCGGGTTCCAGGCCGACCAGGCCACCAGGCCGTGCAGGGCGTTGTGGCGGTCGGGCTCGGTGAGCGGCAGCTGGTGCGCGCTGCCGTCCCAGGTGTAGCGGCCGTCACCGACCCGGTTGGGCCAGGGTGCCAGTACCGATCCGCGGTAGACCGGGCGCAGCTCGCCGGCGCCGAACTCGCCGACCAGCGGCCGGCCGTCCGCGCGCAGGCTTCGTAGCCCGCCGCCGACCTCGGTGACGACCGCGTCGAGGCCGCCGCAGCGCAGCGGGATCTGCAGGCCGGTCGGGCAGAACATCGCGACCTCCACGGGTGGCGGGCCGGTGCGGCCGGGACGGGCCGGGTCAGCTCGCCCGGCGCACCAGGAACCGTTGCAGCACGACGAAGACGAGCAGCAGCGCGCCGATGACGATCCGCGTCCACCAGGAGCTGAGGGTGCCCTCGAACGAGATGAACGTCTGGATGAGGCCCAGGACGAGCACGCCGAGCAACGAGCCGACGACCAGCCCGACCCCGCCGGACAGGAGGGTGCCCCCGATGACCGTGGCGGCGATGGCGTCCAGCTCCGTGCCGACCGCGCTCAGGCTGTAGCCCGACAGCGAGTAGAAGGCGAACAGCAGCCCGCTGACCGCCGAGCACAGCCCGCTGATGGCGTACACCGCGACCTTGGTGCGGCCCACCGGGACGCCCATGAGAACGGCGGAGTGCTGGTTGCCCCCGACGGCGTAGACGGTGCGGCCGAAGCGGGTCGCGTGCAGCAGGTAGGCGCCGACGGCCACGACCACGACCGCGATGACGACCGAGGGGCTGACGTAGGTGTCACCGGGCAGCGACACGGTGCCCTGCGCGATCGCGGTGAACAGCGGGTCGCGGATGGGGATGGACTCGACGCTGACGACGTAGCACAGCCCGCGGGCGAGGAACATCCCGGCCAGCGTCACGACGAACGGCTGCAGCTCCAGTTGGTGGATGGCCAGCCCCATCGCCAGGCCGAACGCCACCCCGACGAGCAGCACCAGCACGATCACCGGGACGGCGCTCCAGCCCCCCTCCAGCAGCCTGGCCGCGAGGACGCCCGAGAGCGCCACGACCGAGCCGACGCTCAGGTCGATGCCGCCGCTGATGATCACGAACGTCATGCCGACGGCGAGCACGATCAGGTAGGCGTTGTCGATGAACAGGTTGAGCAGCACCTGTAGCGAGAAGAAGTTGTCGTAGCGGGCGGAGCCGACGCCGAACATCGCGACGAACAGGACGAAGGTGGCCAGCGCCGGAAGCACCCGCGGCGAGGTGAGCCTGCGGCGCCACCCGCCCGGCGCGGGCGCCGGTGGCCCGGCCGGGTCGGCCGGGGTGGTGAGGGTCGCCGCGCCACCGCGGTCGACGGGGTCGGGGGCGGGGCTCACGGCCGGCTCACCTGGCTCTCCTGTTCGACGACCCCGCCGGCGTGTCCGGTCGACGGCGCGGGTCCGGCGGGTGCGGGGGCCGCGTCGGGCCGGGCGGCGCGGGCCGGCGCGCCCCGGCGGATGCGTCCGAGCAGTGCACCGGTCCGCGGCGACTGCAGCAGGCAGACGACGATGATCACGATGGCCTTGAACACCAGGGTGACCTCCGGCGGGATGCCCGCCGAGTACACGGTGGTCGTGAGCGTCTGCAGGACCAGTGCGCCGACGAGCGTGCCCACGATGGAGTACCGGCCGCCGGACAGCAGGGTGCCGCCGATGACGACCGCGAGGATCGCGTCGAGCTCGATCCACAGGCCCGCGTTGTTGGCGTCGGCCGCCGTGACGTTCGAGCTGATGACCAGGCCTGCGATGCAGGCGCAGACCGCGACGAAGACGTACACCGACAGGGTGATGCCCCGGGCGCGGACGCCCGCGAGGCGGGCCGCCGTCGGGTTGATCCCGACGGACTCGACCAGCATGCCCAGCGCGGTGCGGCGGGTCACGAGGGCGACGAGCGCGAACAGCGCGGCCGCGAGCACCACGGCCACAGGCAGGCCGAGCAGGAAGCCGCCACCGATCTGCGAGTACAAGGGGTCGGCCACGGTGATGATCTGGCCGCCCGTGACGAGCTGGGCGACCCCGCGCCCCGCGGTCATGAGCACGAGCGTGGCGATGATGGGCTGGATGCCCAGCACCGAGACCAGGAACCCGTTCCACAGGCCCAGCACGAGGCTCAGGCCGAGGGCGAGGAGGACGCCGACGACCGCGGCGCCGCCGCTGGTCGGGTCGGGGGACGAGGCGATCCACGTGCACGCGACCGCGGCGGAGATGGCCACCGTGGCGCCGACCGACAGGTCGATCCCGCGCGTCGCGATGACCAGGGTCATGCCCAGCGCGATGATCGCCGTCGGCGCGCCGTTCTTGAGGATGTCGACGAGGCTGCCGTAGAGGTGGCCGTCCTGGACGCGCAGGGACAGGAACCCCGGCACGACGACCGCGTCGAACGCCAGCAGGGCGACCAGCGCGACGACGGGCCAGAACAGCGAGGACCGCGCCGCGCGGCGCAGGGTGGCCACCGGGCCCTCAGGCGACATCCGGAACCACTCCGCCGCGCGCGATGAGCTCCATGACCTGGCCGAGCGAGGCCTCGGCGCGAGGCAGCTCGGCGACCTTGCGCCGGTCACGCAGGACGGCCACGCGGTCGGAGAGCCGCAGCACCTCCTCCAGCTCCGCGGAGATGAACAACACCGCCATGCCGTCGCCCGCCAGCTCGACGACGAGCTTCTGGATCTGGGCCTTGGCCCCGACGTCGATGCCGCGCGTCGGCTCGTCGAGGATCAGCAGCCGCGGCTCGGTGAGCAGCCAGCGTGCCAGCAGCACCTTCTGCTGGTTGCCGCCGGAGAGGTTGCGGATCAGGGCGTCGGGGGCGGCGGGACGGATGTCGAGCGCGGCGATCCAGCGCTCGACCAGCTCGTCGACGGTGCGGCGCGGGATCCGGCGGGCCCAGCCGCGCCGGGCCTGCAGCGCCAGCACGAGGTTGTCGCGGACCGTCAGGTCGCCGACGACCCCCTCACCCTTGCGGTCCTCGGAGCAGAACCCGATGCGCGCGGCGATGGCGTCGACGGGGTTGCGCAGGCGGGCGGGCTCGCCCCCGACCGTGATCTCGCCCGAGTCGGCGCGGTCCGCCCCGAACAGCAGCCGGGCCAGCTCCGTGCGGCCGGACCCGAGCAGCCCGGCGAGCCCGAGGACCTCGCCGGGGCGGACCGCGACGTCCGCGGGCGCGACGGCACCGGTGCGCCCGAGCCCCGTCGCGCGGAGCACGGGGGTGTCGGGGAGGTCGGCGACGTCCGTCGCGGGCTGGCGGTCGAGGTCGGCCAGGGTCGCGAGCTCGTGGCCGACCATCTTCGCCACCATCTCCAGCCGCGGGAGCGACGCGATCTCGTACTCGCCGACGAGCCGGCCGTTGCGCAGGATCGTCGCGCGCTCCGCGATCTCGTAGACCTGGTCGAGGAAGTGCGAGACGAACAGCACCGCCACGCCGCCGTCGCGCAGGCCGCGGATCACGCGGAACAGCTCGCGCACCTCACCGGCGTCGAGGCTGGAGGTCGGCTCGTCGAGGATCAGCACCGCGGCGTCGAGGTCGACCGCGCGGGCGATGGCCACGAGCTGCTGGACGGCCAGCGGGTGCTCGCCGAGCAGGGAGTCGGGGTCGATGTGCAGGTTGAGCCGGACGAGCAGCTCGGCGGCCCGGCGGCGCACCGCGCGCCGGTCGACCCGGCCGAACCGGCGCGGCTCGCGGCCGAGGAGGATGTTCTCCGCGACGGTCAGGTTGGGGCAGAGGTTCACCTCCTGGTACACCGTCGCGACCCCGGCCGCCTGGGCCTCGCCGGGCCCGGCGAACACGTGGTCGCGGCCGCGGACCCGGATGGTGCCGGCGTCGATCCCGTAGACGCCGGTCAACGCCTTGATCAGGGTGGACTTGCCGGCGCCGTTCTCGCCCATGAGCGCATGCACCTCGCCGGGCAGCAGCCGGAAGTCCACGCCGTCGAGGGCCTTGACGCCGGGGAAGCTGATGGAGATGCCTCGCATGTCCACCACCGGGGTCGTCACGGACGCGGACGTGCGCTCCGGCACGGTGGTCATCGGTCCTCCTTCGGACGCGGGCCCGCACGCGAGCCGGGCGGGCGGGGACGCGACGCCTGTCCCCGCCCGCGCGGCTCGATCGCGGTCAGTACTTCCGCTCGGGCAGCACGGCCTTGGCCGCGGCCTGGTCGAAGACCGTCTCCTGGGTCACGACGCGGTTCGGGACCTGCTCACCGGCCTTGACCTTCTTCGCCAGGTCCATCAGCTGCGGGCCGAGCAGCGGGTTGCACTCGACGATGTAGTTGATCTTGCCGTCCGCCAGCGCCTGCATGCCGTCGTGCGTCGCGTCCACAGTGATGATCTTGATGTCCTTGCCGGGGACCTTTCCGGCGGCCTGGATCGCCTCGATCGCACCCAGGCCCATGTCGTCGTTCTGCGCGTACACGACGTCGATCTTCGGCTGGGACTTGAGGAAGGCCTCCATGACCTGCTTCCCGCCGGAGCGGGTGAAGTCACCGGTCTGGGTCGCCACGACCTTCAGGTCGGGGTTGGCCGCGATCGCCGCCGCGAAGCCCTTGGTGCGGTCGATGGCCGGGGCGGAGCCGGTGGTGCCCTCCAGCTGGACGATCGACACCGGCCCGGTGGCGCCCTTCTCCTCGCCGACCAGCCAGTCGCCCGCCTTCTTGCCCTCGGCGATGAAGTCCGAGCCGAGGAAGGTCTGGTACAGCGACGGGTCGGACGTGTCGATCGCGCGGTCGGTGAGGATCACCGGGATCTTCGCGCGCTTGGCCTCCTGCAGCACGGTGTCCCAGCCCGTGGTGACGACCGGGCTGAACCCGATGACGTCGACCCGCTGCTGGATGTAGGAGCGGATGGCCTTGATCTGGTTCTCCTGCTTCTGCTGGGCGTCGGAGAACTTGAGGTTGACCCCGGCGGTCGCGGCCGCGTCCTGGATCGACTTCGTGTTGGCGGTCCGCCAGCCGCTCTCGGCGCCGACCTGGGCGAACCCGAGGGTGAGCGGGCCGGACGATGCGCCGCCCGCGGCGGCGCCGCCGCCGGCCGAGCCGCCGCACGCGGCCAGCCCGACGGAGAGCATCGCTATCGTGGCGGCGGCCGCGATCCGAGCGGCGAGGGATGTCTTCATCGACATACGAACTCCTTCGTGTTCGCCGGAGCCGGCGCGAGCCGGGCCGTCGCGACCGGTGCCGCGGGAGGTGGCGGCGGGCCCGTGACCCGACCGGGGGGCGGTCGACCACCCGAGTCGCACCGTGGATGAGCCGTGCGACGAATTGTTAGCGTGAACACATCTGAGAGTCAAGGATCCGTCAAGCAAAGGGTGACCCAATCGTGACCTGCGCCGGCCCCGAAGATGATGTTGTCCGGGATTGCTGTGAGAGATAACATCGCAGCGCGGAGCGTCCGCGTGCCCCCCGGCGGTCGACGGGCGGGGCCGGTCCCGGGGACCATGGGACGACGCCTCTCCGACCGGACGGAGGATCACCGAGTGACGACGGCTGCGCCCAGGGGTTCGCGGGAACCGGCGATGGTCGACGTCGCGCGGCTGGCCGGAGTGTCCCACCAGACGGTCTCGCGGGTGCTGAACAACCATCCCAACGTCCGGGAGGAGACGGCCCGGCGGGTCCGGGCCGCGATCGCCGAGCTGGGCTACCGCCCCAACCGCGCGGCCAGGGCGCTGGTCACCGGCCGCAGCCAGCTGCTCGGCGTGGTCGGGCTGAACACCAGCCTGTACGGCCCGGCGTCGCTGCTGAGCGCCTTCGGGCAGGCGGCCGCGGCGGCGGGCTTCGCCGTGAGCGTCGGCAGCGTCGACAAACTGGACCGCGAGTCGATCAGCGCGGTCATCGAACGGCACCTTGACCAGCGCGTGGCGGGCATCGTCGTCATCGCCCCCGTCGAGTCGGCCAGCGACGCGCTCGACCACGTGTCCACCGCCGTCCCGCTGGTGACGATCGACGGCGACCCCGACCGCAGCCGGGCCGGCGTGGCGGTGGACCAGGCCGCCGGGGCCCACCTGGCGACCCGGCACCTGCTCGACGCCGGCCATCCGACGGTCTGGCACGTCGCGGGGCCGCCGCAGTGGTTCGACTCGGCCGGCCGCCTGCGCGGCTGGGAACGGGCGCTGCGGGAGGCCGGGGCCGAGGTGCCCCCGACCCTCGCCGCCGACTGGTCGGCCGGGTCCGGCTATCAGGCCGGCCTGATGCTGGCGCGGATCCCCGAGGTCACCGCGGTCTTCGCCGCCAACGACCACCAGGCGCTGGGGATCCTGCGCGCCCTGCACGAGCGCGGCCGGCGGGTTCCCGAGGAGATCTCCCTCGTCGGGTTCGACGACGTGCCGGAGGCGGGCTACTTCATCCCCCCGCTGACCACGGTGCGCCAGGACTTCGACGCGGTCGCGCGCCGGGCCCTGACGTTGCTGCTGACCGAGATCGCCGCGCACGACCACTCGTCCGAGCAGATCGCCCTCCCGCCCGCGCTGGTCACCCGGCGCAGCGTGCTGCCGCCGCGCTCCTGAGGCGCCGGGCGCGGCCCGTCCCTCGGCCGCCGATTGTTAGCTATCACATGAGCACCCGGGGATCCCGCCCCCGGCCGCGGTTCGCCGTGCCGGACCGCTGACCGCGCCGAGCTGGCTGCCCTGCACCTGAAGCACGCCGGTGCGCGCCTCGACCGGAGACCGGCGCGGGGCCCGCGGGTCTTGACGGCCCGTCTTGTTATCGCTAACACTATCGCCCGGCGCGGCTGGAGCCGCCCCTGCCACCCCGGACGAAGGTGTCCCCTCATGTCTCTCCCACCGCCCGAGCCCGCGGCCGCCCCCGATGCGCTGGTCGTCGGGGTCGACTTCGGGACGTTGTCGGGCCGGGCGGTCGTCGTGCGGGTCGCCGACGGTGCCGAGCTCGGCAGCGCGGTCACCGACTACCCCCACGCCGTGCTGGACCGGGCGCTCCCGGACGGCCGGCCGTTGCCTCCGGAGTGGGCGCTGCAGGTTCCGGCCGACTACGTCGAGGTGCTGCGCACGGCCGTGCCGGCCGCGGTCGCGGCCGCCGGGGTCGACCCGGCGCAGGTCGTCGGGATCGGCACCGACTTCACCGCCTGCACGATGGTGCCCACCACCGCCGAGGGCACCCCGCTCTGCGAGCTGCCCGAGTTCGCTGGCGACCCGCACGCGTACGTCAAGCTGTGGCGCCACCACGCCGCGCAGGGCCAGGCCGACCGGATCAACGAGCTGGCCCGGAAGCGTGCCGAGCCCTGGCTGCCCCGCTACGGGGGCCTGATCTCCTCGGAGTGGGAGTTCGCCAAGGGCCTGCAGCTGCTGGAGGAGGCCCCGGCGGTCTACGCCGCGATGCGGCACTGGGTCGAGGCGGCCGACTGGATCGTCTGGCAGCTCACCGGCACCTACGTCCGCAACGCCTGCACCGCGGGCTACAAGGGCATCTACCAGGACGGCGCCTACCCGTCCGCCGAGTTCCTCCGCGAGCTGAACCCGGCGTTCGACCGCTTCGTCGTCGACAAGCTGGAGCACCCGCTGGGTGCAGCTCGGCGAGCCGGCGGGCCGGCTGTGCGCCCGCGCCGCGGAGTGGACCGGGCTGCCGGAGGGCATCGCGGTCGCCGTCGGCAACGTCGACGCCCACGTGACCGTGCCCGCCGCCGACGCGGTCGAGCCCGGCACCCTGGTCGCGATCATGGGGACCTCGACGTGCCACGTCATGAACGGCACGGAGCTCCACGACGTGCCGGGCATGTGCGGGGTCGTGGACGGCGGCATCACGGCCGGGCTCTGGGGCTACGAGGCCGGGCAGAGCGGCGTCGGGGACATCTTCGGCTGGTTCACCGCGCACGGCGTGCCGCCCGCCTACCACGACGAGGCGCGCGAGCGGGGCATCTCGGTCCACGAGCTGCTCACCGAGCGGGCCGCGGCGCAGGCGGTGGGCGAGCACGGCCTCGTCGCGCTCGACTGGCACAGCGGCAACCGCTCGGTGCTGGTCGACCACGAGCTGTCGGGCGTCGTGGTCGGCCAGACGCTCTCGACCCGGGCCGAGGACACCTACCGCGCGCTGCTGGAGGCCACGGCCTTCGGCACCCGCACGGATCATCGAGGCGTTCACCACCGCGGGCGTGCCGGTCACCGAGCTCGTCGTGGCGGGCGGCCTGCTGCGCAACCGGCTGCTCATGCAGATCTACGCCGACGTGACCAGGCTGCCGCTGTCCATCGTCGGCTCGGAGCAGGGCCCGGCGCTGGGGTCGGCGATCCACGCGGCGGTCGCCGCGGGCGCCTATCCGGACGTCCGCGCGGCCGCCGGGGCGATGGGATCGGTGGACCGGGCCGTCCACCGGCCGGTCGAGGCCAACTCCGCGGCGTACGACGAGCTCTACGCCGAGTACCTGGCGCTGCACGACTACTTCGGGCGCGGCGGCAACGACGTCATGCACCGCCTCAAGGCCCGCCGCCGCGCCGCGTCGGGCGCACCGGAAGGAGCGACCGTATGACCACGCGGGCCACCGAGACGACCCCCGTCCCCGCCGCACGCCCGGTCGAGGGGGACCCGGCGTGACCGCGCTCGACCAGGTCGCCGCGACGGTGCTGCGGCTGCGCCGCACCGTCGCCGACCTGCACGCCGAGCTGGCCCGCAACGGCCTGGTGATCTGGACCGCCGGCAACGTCTCCGCGCGCGTCCCGGGCCACGACCTGATGGTGATCAAGCCGTCCGGTGTCGCCTACGACGAGCTGACCCCCGAGGCCATGGTGGTCACCGACCTTTCCGGCCAGCTCGTGGACGGCGACCGCTCGCCATCGTCCGACACCGCCGCGCACGCCTACGTCTACCGGCACATGCCGCAGGTCGGCGGCGTCGTGCACACGCACTCGACCTACGCCACCGCATGGGCCGCCCGCGGCGAGGCCATCCCCTGCGTGCTCACGATGATCGCCGACGAGTTCGGCGGTGAGATCCCCGTCGGCCCGTTCGCCCTGATCGGCGACGACTCCATCGGCCGGGGCATCGTCGACACGCTGCGCGGCAGCCGGTCCCGCGCGGTGCTCATGGCCGGCCACGGCCCGTTCACCATCGGCCGCGACGCCCGCGACGCCGTCAAGGCCGCGGTGATGCTCGAGGACGTCGCGCGCACCGTGCACATCTCCCGCCAGCTCGGCTCACCCGAACCGCTCCCGGCCGCCGACGTCACCAGCCTCTTCGAGCGGTACCAGAACGTCTACGGGCAGGAGCGGGCATGACCGGCAAGCCGCAGATCTGGTTCCTCACCGGCAGCCAGCATCTCTACGGGCCGCGGACGCTCGCCCAGGTCGCCGACCAGACGGCCGCGATCCAGCGCATGCTGACCGCCGCGGGCGGGCTGTCGGCCGAGCTCGTCGGCAAGCCGGTGCTCACCGACGCCGCGGCGATCCGGCGGGTCATGCAGGAGGCCAACGTCGACCCCGACTGCCTGGGCGTGATCGCCTGGATGCACACCTTCTCCCCGGCCAAGATGTGGATCACCGGCCTGGACGTGCTGCGCAAGCCGTTGCTGCACCTGCACACCCAGCTGCACGAGGCGCTGCCGTGGGCCTCGATCGACATGGACTTCATGAACCTCAACCAGGCCGCGCACGGCGACCGCGAGTTCGGCCACGTGGCGACCCGGGTCGGGGCCACCCGCAAGACCGTGGCCGGGCACGCGTCGGACCCCGTCGTGGTGGCGCGGATCGACGGCTGGATCCGGGCCGCCGCCGGCCGCGACCGCCTCGACGGGCTGCGCCTGGCCCGCTTCGGCGACAACATGCGCGACGTCGCCGTCACCGAGGGCGACAAGGTCGAGGCCGAGCTGCGGTTCGGGGTGTCGGTCAACACCTACGGCGTCAACGACCTGGTCGCGCAGGTCGACGCCGTCCCCGACGCCGACCGTCGACGCGCTGGTCGCCGAGTACGCCGACACCTACCGACTCGCCCCCGAGCTCGCCAGGGGCGCCGAGCGGCACGAGTCGCTGCGGTACGCGGCGCGGATCGAGGCGGGCCTGCGCGAGTTCCTCGCCGACGGCCGGTTCGGCGCCTTCACCACGAACTTCGAGGACCTCGGCGGCCTGCGCCAGCTCCCGGGACTCGCGGTCCAGCGCCTGATGGCCGACGGCTACGGGTTCGGCGGCGAGGGCGACTGGAAGACCGCGGCCCTGCTCGCCGCGGTCAAGGAGATGGGCGCGAACGGCCCGCGAGGCACCTCGTTCATGGAGGACTACACCTACCACCTCGGCCCCGGCGAACCGAAGATCCTGGGCGCGCACATGCTGGAGGTCTGCCCCAGCATCGCCGCGGACACGCCGTCGTGCGAGATCCACCCGCTCGGGATCGGCGGCCGCGAGGACCCCGTCCGGCTGGTCTTCGACGCCGCACCCGGGCCCGCCGTGGTGGTCGGCATGGTCGACCTGGGCGACCGGTTCCGGCTGGTCGCCAACCGGATCGAGGTGGTGCCGCCGGACGAGCCGCTGCCGAGGCTCCCGGTCGCCAGGGCCGTGTGGAAGCCCGCGCCCACGCTGTCGACCTCGGCCGAGCTGTGGCTGACCGCGGGCGGCCCCCATCACACGGTCCTGAGCGGCGACGTGGACGTCGAGGTCCTGCGCGACTTCGCCGAGATGGTGCACACCGAGCTGCTGGTGATCGACGCCGACAGCACGCCCGCCGGGTTCACCGACCGCATCCGCTGGAACCAGGCGTACTACCGGCTGGCCGCCGGCCTGCCCGGCCGGGGCTGACCCCGCTCGTCCCGTCAACTCGAAGGAGAGAAATGCAGCTCAAACGGCTAGCGGTGATGGCAGGCGGCATCGTCCTCGCGGCGGCGGTCGCCGCGTGCGGGTCGACCCAGAAGACGGTCGACCAGGCCCCGACGGCGGGCTCGAGCGCCGGCGCCCTCATCGGCGTCACGATGCCCACCAAGTCCTCCGAGCGCTGGATCCACGACGGCGACAACATCAAGGCCGCGCTGGAGAAGCTCGGGTACAAGGTCGACCTGCAGTACGCGGAGAACGACATCCCCACTCAGGTCAACCAGATCGAGAACCAGATCACCCGGGGCGCCAAGCTGCTGGTGATCGCGTCCATCGACGGCACCGCCATCACCACCCAGCTGAAGGAGGCTGCGGACAACCACATCCCGGTCATCGCCTACGACCGGCTGATCCGCAACAGCCCGAACGTCGACTACTACGCGACCTTCGACAACTTCAAGGTCGGCGTCGAGCAGGCGACGTCGCTGCTGGTCGGGCTCGGGGTCAAGAAGGAGGACGGCAGCGACGGCACCGCCAAGGGCCCCTTCAACGTCGAACTGTTCGCCGGTTCCCCTGACGACAACAACGCCACCTTCTTCTACAACGGCGCCATGTCGGTCCTCAAGCCGCTGATCGACAACAAGACCCTGGTCGTCAAGAGCGGCCAGACCGACTTCAAGACCATCGCCATCCTCCGGTGGGACCCGGCCACCGCGCAGCGTCGCATGGAGGACCTCCTCACCTCCACCTACAGCGGCGGCGCCAAGGTCAACGGCGTCCTGTCGCCCTACGACGGCCTGTCGATCGGCATCCTCTCGGCACTGAAGAGCAACGGTTACGGCACCGCCGGACAGCCCTACCCGGTCGTGACCGGGCAGGACGCGGAGGCCGCCTCGGTCAAGTCGATCATCGCGGGTGAGCAGTTCTCGACGATCTTCAAGGACACCCGCCAGCTCGCGGACACCACCGTGCAGATGGCCGACACGGTCCTGAAGGGTGGCAAGCCGGAGGTCAACAACACCAGCGACTACAACAACGGGATCAAGGTCGTGCCGTCCATGCTGCTGCAGCCGGTGATCGTCTACAAGGACAACTACCGGAAGGTCCTCGTCGACTCCGGCTACTACACCGCAGGCCAGCTGCAGTAGCCGGAACTGCGGGAACCCGGACCCGGGCCGCCGCCGGCGACGCCTCCGCGGCCGGCGGCGGCCCGTCCCAACGCCTGAAAGGATCCGCATGGCCGACGACATCCTGACGATGCGCGGCATCACCAAGACCTTCCCCGGGGTCAGGGCCCTCGAGGACGTGAACCTGTCCGTGCGCCGCGGTGAGATCCACGCGATCTGCGGCGAGAACGGCGCCGGCAAGTCGACCCTGATGAAGGTGCTGTCGGGGGTGTACCCGCACGGGAGCTACGAGGGCGAGATCCTGTTCGAGGGCCGGCCCTGCGCGTTCTCCGGCATCCGGGACAGCGAGCAGCGCGGAATCGTGATCATCCACCAGGAGCTGGCGCTGTGCCAGCAGCTGTCGATCGCCGAGAACATCTTCCTGGGCAACGAGCAGGCCAGCCGCGGCCTCGTCGACTGGAACCGCACCAACCACGAGGCCGACCAGCTGCTCGCCCGGGTCGGGCTGCACGAGAACCCGGCCACGCCGGTCGCCGACATCGGCGTCGGCAAGCAGCAGCTGGTCGAGATCGCCAAGGCGTTGAGCAAGGAGGTGCGGCTGCTCATCCTCGACGAACCGACCGCCGCGCTCAACGACAGCGACTCCGCGCACCTGCTCGACCTCCTGCGCGGCCTGCGCGACCACGGCATCACCTGCGTGATCATCTCGCACAAGCTCAACGAGATCCGGGCGGTCGCCGACTCGCTGACGGTCATCCGGGACGGCCGGACCATCGAGACACTGGACATGCGGGCCGACGCGGTGACCGAGGACCGGATCATCGCCAGCATGGTCGGCCGCGACATGGAACACCGCTTCCCCCCGCGGCACGCCTCGCGGGTGGGCGAGGAGGCGTTGCGCATCGAGGGCTGGACCGTGCACAGCCCCACCCAGCCCGACCGCGCGGTCGTCTCCGGCGCCGACCTCGTGCTGCGCCGCGGCGAGATCGTGGGTCTGGCCGGGCTGATGGGCGCCGGCCGGACCGAGCTGGCGATGAGCGTGTTCGGCCGCTCCTACGGCGTGCACATCTCCGGTCGCCTCGTCAAGGACGGCAAGGAGATCCACCTGCGGACCGTGCAGGACGCGATCCGCCACGGCATCGCCTACGCGACCGAGGACCGCAAGCGGTACGGGCTCAACCTCGTCGAGGACATCAAGCGCAACGTGTCCGCGGCCCGGCTGCGCAAGCTCGCCCACCGCGGCTGGGTCGACGACAACGAGGAGTACCGGGTCGCCGAGGGCTTCCGCCGCAGCCTGAACATCAGGGCGCCCAGCGTCGCCAGCATCACCGGCAAGCTGTCCGGGGGCAACCAGCAGAAGGTCGTCCTGTCGAAATGGATCTTCACCGACCCCGATGTGCTCATCCTTGACGAGCCGACGCGGGGCATCGACGTGGGCGCCAAGTACGAGATCTACACGATCATCAACCGGCTGGCCGAGGACGGCAAGGCGATCCTGGTCATCTCCTCGGAGCTGCCCGAGCTGCTCGGGATCTGCGACCGGATCTACGCGCTGTCCGCCGGCCGGATCACCGGCGAGGTCGACCGGGCCGACGCCACGCAGGAACGCCTCATGCAGTTCATGACCCGAGGACAGGACTAGACCGCCATGACCACCGTCGCCCCCACCGACACCGGCCCGGCCGCGCCCGAGCCGCCGACCGGAGCACCGGCGGGCCACGTGGCCCGGGGCTTCCGCCTCAACCTGCGCGAGAGCGGCATCTACGTCGCGTTCGCGCTCATCGTCGTGCTGTTCACCGTCCTCACCGGCGGCGCGCTGCTCGAGGCGCAGAACATCTCGAACATCATCGTCCAGAACTCCTACATCCTGATACTCGCGATCGGGATGATCCTGATCATCATCGCCGGCCACATCGACCTGTCGGCCGGCTCCGTCGTCGCCGCGACCGGGGCGATCTCCGCGGTGCTCATGGTGAACCTGCAGATGCCCTGGCCGCTCGCCGTCCTCGTCACGCTGGTCGTCGGCGCGCTCATCGGCGCCTTCCAGGGCTACTGGGTCGCGTACTTCGGCATCCCCGCGTTCATCGTGACCCTGGCCGGCATGCTCGTGTTCCGGGCGGTGACCCTCACCGTACTGGGCAACCAGGGCATCGGCCCGTTCCCCGACGCCGTGCGCACCTTGGCCAACGGCTTCCTCGACGGCTACCTGGGCAACGTCGGGCTCGGCCCCCTCGGCGGAGCGGACCTGTTCACGCTGCTGGTCGGCATCGCCGCGGTGGCGGCGATCGCCGTCGTCCAGTGGCGGGCCCGACAGGCCAAGCTCAGCTACGGCCAGACCGTGGACCCGATGACGGAGTTCGTCCTGAAGATCGCCGCCGCCGGGCTGGTCATCATGTTCGTCATCGTCCAGCTGGCCCGGTTCAAGAACCTCCCGTGGGTACTGGTGCTGCTCGCCGTGCTGGTCGTCGGCTACACGCTGATGACGAACCGGGCGGTGTTCGGGCGCCACCTCTACGCGGTGGGCGGCAACCTGCAGGCCGCCACGCTGTCGGGCATCAAGGTCAAGTCCGTCACGTTCTGGATCTTCGTCAACATGGGCGTGCTCGCCGGGATCGCGGGGGTCATCTTCGCCGGCCGGCTGAACCAGGCCGGGCCGACCGCGGGCATCAACTTCGAGCTCGACGCCATCGCCGCGGCGTTCATCGGCGGCGCTGCGGTCCAGGGCGGCGTCGGCAAGGTCGTCGGCGCGATCACCGGCGGCCTGATCATGGCCGTCATCAACAACGGCATGTCCCTGATCGGCGCCCCGAGCGAACGCGTCATGCTCGTCAAGGGCCTCGTGCTGCTCGCCGCGGTGGCCTACGACGTGTGGACCAAGCGTCGCGCGGGCGCCGCGTCCCGGTGACGCGTCACGGGGGAGTAACCGGCGGGAGCGGTGACCCCGCTGTTGCGGAGGAGGTGCCGAACCGGTGCGGTGTCGTGTTCGACATGGACGGCGTCCTGGTCGACTCGGAGCCGCTGTGGGTGCGGGCCCGCCAGGACCTCGTCCGTGCCGAGGGCGGCCGGTGGCTCCCCGAGGCCGAGACGGCGATGATGGGCATCAGCTCGGACCGCTGGTCGGCGTACATGCGCGAGCACCTCGGCCTCGGTGGTCTGACGACCGGCCGGATCCGGGCCGGGGTGATCGATCGGATGACCGCCCTCTACCGGGAGCACGTCCCGCTGCTCGCGGGAGCGGCGGCGGCCGTGGAGGCGACCGCGGCCCGCTGGCCGATCGCCATCGCCTCCGGTTCGGACCGGGTGCTGCTCGACACCGTGCTCGCCGGCACCGGTCTCGCGCGCTGCTTCACCGCGACCGTCGCCGGGGACGAGGTCGCGGAGGGCAAGCCCGCTCCGCTGATCTACGAGGAGGCCTGCCGGCGGCTCGGCGTCGACCCGACGAGCTGCCTGGCGGTCGAGGACTCCGGGGCCGGCATCGAGTCCGCACTCGCGGCCGGAATGCGGGTCGTCGCCGTACCGCAGCCCCGTTTCGGCGTCGGGCCGCAGCTCCTCGGCCGCGCGGCGGCCGTCCTGACGAGCCTGGAGCAGCTCGGTACCGACACGGTGGCGGCCCTGCTGGACCGGTGAGGTGGGCGGGCCCGACCCCCGGGTCGGGCGGAGGCGCCGGGGCCTGGCCGCGGGCGTCGAGCCCAGCCGCCCGGTGACCGACCACGGCGCTGAGCTCGACCCCGAGCTACTTCGCGCTCGGCGCCGAGCAGCCGAGTAGCCGAGTAGCCGAGCAATGCTTGAAATCTGTGGATGAGCAGGCAAGGTTCTTCCCGCTGCGACAAATCACGGCAAATTCGGAACGTCATCCCGGGCGACGGCAGTGTTCGCTACCCACCAGTGGCCGATTGGCTTATCCGTGGGCCGAACGGCCATCCCGCGCCAACCGGAGATTGGTGATTTCACACGAAGGATCGAGGAATCCACGCAACTCGGACGTGCTGTTGTCTCGCTCTCCGCGGCCGGTCGGCGGCGGTTCGTTCTGGGCTCTTGACAGCCGTCCCGTCGCCGCGCCACGATAATGCTCAGCTCCGTTTGAACAGGTCGGCGACCCACGGCGATATTCCCTGCGGCGATATTCCCCACGGGCGATATTCCCCATGGCGATATTCACTGAACCCGGCGCCGTCAAGTGCATGTCAGCGGACAGGAGGAGGTGTCAGAAATGGCGCTCAAGCCTGGCTCGGTCATCAAGACGGGCGACTACTTGAAGGTCGATGACTATATTCAGTCGCCGTCCGGACTCTACTTTGCAATTCAACAGTCGGACGGAAACTTCGTCGTCTACTACGGCTCGGGCCCTGCCGATAACCACGGTCCCTCATGGGCATCCGGACAAGTTCCCGGTGGCGGCGACTTCTACGCCATTCAGCAGGACAGCAACTTCTGCACTTGTCGAGGCAGCGATCCGGCTCACACCGACGGCTCACTGTGGTGCGCACTGTCTCCCGAACGGGTGGAAATCGTCAGGGCCTTTCATCTCGCCGATGGACGATCTCTGGCCGCACGGCTTGAGGACGACGGCAACTTCTGCGTCTACCCAGAAACCGGTCCCGAGGGGAGTCGGGACGCCCTCGCGGTGTGGTCGTCAGGGACCAATGACCCGATAAAGAGCATTCAAGCCAGTCGCATAGAGTATGATTCGCTGGCAGCGACCTTCTTGAGCACAAGAACCGTAAGTCTCGACACCGAGACCGTGACCAACAACTCAAACACCTCGCAGAGCGCAACGATATCGGGCAGTCAGACGGTCACGGAGACGTCGGGGTGGTCCGACGCCTTAGGGGTTTCCGTCAGCGTGTCCGAGACGTTTGAAGGGGGCGTTCCGCTCGTGGCCGACGGCACGGTTCAGGTATCCGCCTCGGTGAGCAACACCTACACGTGGAATGGTTCGCAGTCGCGGTCGAGGACGTGGAGCTGGTCGGTACCGGTGACAGCGCCGGCCCACACCGTCACCTCCGCGGTGGCCTCGGTCATGAAATCCACGATATCCGTTCCCTACACCCTGCACGGAACCATTGTATTCGCATCCGGCAAGACGATGCCTGGCCATGTCACAGGAACTTACAAGGGCGCGAACTCGCACAACCTGGAAGTGACGTTCTCACAGCTGGATACGGCGACCAACGCGACAAAGCTCTTCGTCGAAAAGATCCCGAAATAGAAGGTGGCTGCGAGCCTGCTCGGCACCGTCAGCTGCTGCCGAGCGGCCGGACGACCGGTACGGCTCAGGCCGGCAACCACTCGTGCGCGGCGGCGACGAGCGCCCGCACCCCGGTCGTCAGCGTGGGTTCGATGACCGGGGCGTAGAGCGGAGAGTGGTTGGACGGCTGCTGCGCCACCCTGGCGACGACTTCGGCCGGCGAGGCCGCTCCAGCGAATGCGGCGGGGTCGGTGCCGCCGAGCAGCCAGTACACGCACGGCGCCCCCGCGGCGGTGGCAAGCAGGCCGACGTCCTCGCTTCCGGTGACCAGGCCCGGGTCCAACACCCGCTCGGTGCCGACGACGCCCTCCAGCGCCGGCCGGGTGCGGGCCACGGCATCCGGGTCGTTCACCACGGCGGGGAAGCCGTGGAGCGAGGTGATGTTCGGAGGCTGCTGCGCGCCCGAGGCAGCGGCCTCGGCGTTCACGATCCGGGTGATCGCGTCGAGGGTGCGGCGACGGACCTCGGGCTCGAAGCTGCGCACGCTGATCAGCAGCTCGGCGTCGTCCGGGATGATGTTCTCCTTGGTCCCGGCGCGCAGGGCACCGACGGTGACGACGGCGGTGTCGGTGCCGGCTATCTCCCGCGACGTGATCGTCTGCAGGCGCATGACGGTGGCGGCGGCCATCACGACGGGGTCGACCGTCGTCTCGGGTCGGGATCCGTGGCCTCCGCGGCCGTGCAGCACGATGCGCACCGCGTCCGCCGCGGCGAAGGCCGGTCCGGAGCGGATCGCCAGGAACCCCGCAGGCAGGGGCGTGACGTGCTGGCCGAGCACGACCGCCGGCACACCGAATCGGTCGAACAGGCCGTCGTCGATCATCGCCTGTGCGCCTTGCCCGATCTCCTCGGCCGGTTGGAACACGGCCAGCACGGTCCCTTGCCAGTCCGCCCGGTGCGTGGCGAGGTCCTGGAGCGCACCGAGCAGGCAGGTGACGTGCATGTCGTGCCCGCAGGAGTGGGCCACCGGGACGTCGCTCCCGTCCGGGTCGGTGCCGCGGGCGGCGCTGGCGTAGGGCAGACCGGTTCCTTCAAGCATCGGCAAGCCGTCCATGTCCGCCCGCAGCAGGGCGGTGGAACCGTCCCCGTTGCGCAGGACACCGACGACGCCCGTCCCGCCCACCCCCTCCGTGACCTCGGCGCCGAGTGCGCGCAACCGATCGGCCACGACGCCGGCGGTGCGGGTCTCGGCGAACGAGAGCTCGGGATGGGCGTGCAGATCGCGGTAGATCTCGGCGAGCGCTTCCGGCGCCTTCGCAATCACGGCCATAGGCTAGAGGAGCTCCGACGGTCACGGCTCGGCCGAATGCGTTGCCTCCGTGGGCTCCGAGCCCGGGAGAGACCAGGAGCCGTGCGCGTCGGAGTCCGCACCGGTGGTGGCGGTGACCACCGGCGCCGCCGCAGAGGTGGCCGTCACCGCACCGCCGGATCTCCCTCTGGTTCGGGTCGCAGGGCGTCAGACCCCCGCCGCCACGGTCTGCCCCGACAGCTCGAAGCCCTCGTAGCCGCCGGTCGCGACCTCGTCGAGCTTCTGCCGGTAGGCGCCGATCCCGGCCATGTAGAACATGACGGCGTTCTTCTTGCCGGGAATGTTGGCGCCGAAGATCCACGACTCGGCCCGCGGGAACAGCGTCATGTGCGCGATCTCGGCGCAGGTGGCGGTCCAGCCCTCCTCGGCGGCGGCGGTGGGCTCGACGGTCCGCACGCCCTCCCGCTCGGCGTGGCCGACGAGCGCGCCGATCCAGTCGACCTGCGCCTCGATGCTCGGCGGCAGGTTGGTGAAGGGGCCGTTCGGGCCGAGGATCATGAACATGTTCGGGAACCCGGCCTTGGCCACGCCGAGGTAGCTGGTGGGGCCGTCGGTCCAGTGCTCGCCGACGTGCTTGCCGCCGCGCCCGCGCAGGTCCATCGACCGGTAGTTGCCGTCCACCGCGTCGAACCCGGTGGCGAGCACCAGCACGTCGAGCGCGTGCTCGACCCCGTCGGCCGTGCGCACCCCGGCCGGCGTGATCTCCTCGATCGGGTTCTCCTTGATCGAGACGAGCTCCACGTCGTCCTGGTTGTACACCTCGTAGTAGCCCTCGTTGCACAGCGGGCGCTTGGCGTAGAGATCGGTCGGGGTGAGCTTCCGCGCCGTCTCCGGGTCCGTGACGATCTCGGCGATCTTCGAGCGGATGAAGGCGGCGGCGGCCGCGTTGGCTTCGGGGTTCGTGGCGATGTCGCAGAAGGTGCCGAACATGAAGCGGAAGCCGTTGCCCTTGTCCCAGTTCTCCTGGAACACGCGCTGCCGCTCCTCCTCCGACACGCTCATCGCCTCGACGCCGCTCTCCTCGAAGCCGAACGCGACGACGGAGCCGCGCACCTGGTCCCAGATGGCGTCGAAGTTCTCCTTCGTCGCGGCGACCTCGGCCGCGTCGACAGGCCTGTTGCCGGACGGGACGCAGTACTGCGGCGAGCGCTGGAACACCGTCAGGTGCGCGGCCGTCCTCGCCGCGGCGACGATGAACTGGGTCCCGGTGGAGCCGGTGCCGATCACCCCGACCCGCTTGCCGGTGATGTCGAGATCGGCGGGCCAGGCGTTGGTGTGCACGGCCGTGCCGGCGAAGGTGTCGATGCCCGGGATGGGCGGGATGTTGGTCTTCGCGAGCAGCCCGAGCGCGTTCACCAGGTAGCGGGCGCTGGTCTGCGCGCCGTCCGCGGTGGTGATGCGCCAGAGGTCGTGCTCCTCGTCGAACGCCGCGGCCGTCACCTCGGTGTTCAGGCGGAAGTGCTCGCGCAGGCCGTACCGGTCGACGACGTGCTCGAGGTAGGCGAGGACGTCGGGCTGGTCGAGGTAGCGGGTGTTCCAGTCCCACTCCTGCAGCAGGTCCTCGTCGAACGAGTAGCGGTAGACGAAGCCCTCGGTGTCGGACTTGGCGCCGGGGTACCGGTTGAAGTACCACGTGCCGCCGACGCCGCCGCCCTTCTCGAACGCGATCGCGTCCATGCCGAGCTCGTTGCGCAGCTTGTGCAGCATGTAGATGCCGCCGAACCCGGCGCCCACGACGACCGCGTCGACGTCCGGGGTGGAGGTGGTGCTCATGGGGTCTGCTCCTCGCTCGTGGGTGGTCAGGCGCCGTACCATGCGGCGATCGCGGCGATCTCGGTGTCGGCCTCTGGCGCGTTGCCGGCGAGGCAGGGGAAGACGTGCTGCATGCCGTCGACGACGGAGAGGGTGACGTCCACCCCGGCCGCTCGCGCCCGGTCGGCGAGCCGGGTCGCGTTGTCGACCAGCGACTCCGCCCCGCCGGCGTTGACGTAGAGCCGCGGGAAGCCGGTGAAGTCGGCGTAGAGGGGGTTGGCCAGCGGCGTCGTGGGGTCGACCGCCCCGCCCGCGAGGACGCCGGCGATCATGCCCTCCAGCAGGGGGACTGTGATCAACGCGTCGGTCGCGTCGTTGGTCACGAGCGTCTCGCCGGCGTTCTCCATGTCCAGCCACGGGGAGAACGCGACCACCCGGCCGGGCAGCGGCTGACCATGGTCGCGCAGGTTCAGCGCGATCGCCACGGCGAGATTGCCGCCCGCCGAGTCGCCGATGGTGGTGATGGCGGCCGGTGCGACGCCGCGGTCGACCAGCGCGCGGAACGCCGCCGTGCCGTCCTCGACCTGCGCGGGGTGGGGGTGCTCTGGGGCGCGGCGGTAGTCGAGCACGAACGCGGTGACGCCCAGCGCCTTGGCCACGTGTGCCGCCAGCTTCCGGTGGCTGGCCGCCGACCCGACGGCGAACCCCCCGCCGTGGGTGTAGAGCAGCACCTGCGTCGCGTCCGCTCCGGCGGGCAGGGCCCAGATACCGGGCACCCCGCCGACGGCCTCCTCGCGGTAGGTGACGTCCTCTGGCTCACGGGTGGGCTGGTGCCACTCGTCGAAGATGCTGCGGAACAGCCGCATGGTCAGGTCCGGCGTGGTGGCGATGATCTCCGACCAGTCGGCGTAGAGCGCGCGCAGCGCGTCCGACTCGACCGACGCCGGGCGAGTCGGTGGTGCCGTCGTCATCGGGTTCCTCCTCGAACTCGGGCTGTGCCGTGGCACCCACCGTGACGAGCGCGCCGGTGCTGCGGGTGTTCCGATCTGGAACACCCCGCCGGGTCGACACGCTGCCTATCGTGAGACGTGCGCCGTTACCGCTCCGGCGCCCCACTGACCGCGAGGCAACGATGCGTCGACACGAGCTCGAGCACCTGCCGTCCCTCTCGCCGGGACAGCGCAGGGCGACGAGGCTGCGACGCGAGGCGCTGGTCACGGGCGGGCTGCTGGTCGCGCGACCGGGCGACGTTGGCGTCCCCCGGCACATCGAGAGCAGCTGGCGCCGGTGCGTGGACGGCCACGTCCCGGCCACGCCCGGCCACATCGATTACCGCGAGCTCGACGATCTCCTGCCGGAGCTGCTGCGGCGGGCCGCGGCGCCGGTCCTCGAGCGGCTCAAGGACAGCTTCGCCGACGTGCCCGTGGCGATGGTCCTCTCCGACGCGAGCGGCCGGATCGTCATGCGGCACGCCGACGTCGCACGCCAGCGCGCCGTGATGGACCGGGCCAGCGCGGCCGAGGGCTTCGACTACTCCGAGGGGTCCGTGGGCACGAACGGGATCGGCACCGTGCTCATCGAGCGCCGTCCGGTGCTGGTCCGCGGGCCCGAGCACTACAACACGCTCCTGGAGGACCTCACCTGCGCCGGCACCCCGATCGTCGAACCGGGCACGGGACGCCTGGTCGGTTGCTTCTCCCTGGCCTGCGCCCTGCGGGACGTGCACCCGCTGATGTCGGTGATGACCGGCGACATCGGCCGCCAGATCGAGGCGCGGATGCTCGAGGTGGCGGGCGACCGGCGGCGCAACCTCGTCCGGGCGTACCTGTCGGTCGACGGCGCCACCACCGGCGCGCTGGTCGTCGACGAGCAGACCGTCCTCGCCAACCGGCCCGGGCTCGTGCACACCGGGCCGGAGGTGCACGCCGTGCTGTGGCGATTCCTCGACGAGCACGGACCGGCCGACGTCCGGCGGATGCCGGTCCCGCTCTCGGACGGCCTGCACGACGCCGTCGTCGAGCCCATCCGGGACGGCGGCGGCACGGCCTACAGCATCCGGCTGCTGCCGCCGCGCCCCGGCCGCCGGACGGAGGAGCGGGCACCGGTGTCGGCCCGGTCGCCCGAGCCGTGGCACGTCCACGACGACATCGATCGGCAGATCGGCGCCGCGCTCCGGTACGGCGAGACGATCGCCCTCACCGGCCCGGGCGGCGCGGGCAAGCTGCACACCGCGCTCGCGACGCTGCGCCGGCTCGGCTGCAGCCAGCCGCTGGTGCTGGAACCGCACGACGATCCCGGCTGGTTCGCCACGGCCCGTGCGGCTGCGACCCAGGGGCGCGGCGTGGTGCTGCGGCGGGTACACCTGACACCCTCGCCGACCGCTGCCGAGTTGGAGTCCGTGATCGCCGCGGGCGCCCCGGTCGTGCTCACCGCCGACCTCGACGCCGCCGCCGACGCTGTCATCGGTGCGGTCCGCTCGCTCGCCACGACGGTGCGCCTGCCCCCGCTCGCGCAGTACCGGCAGCACCTGCCGGCACTCGTCGGGGCCATGCTGGCCGAGCTGCCTCACCCGGAGTCGACCATGCGGCTCACCCCGGCCGCCTGGGATCGGTTGACGACCTGGCACTGGCCCGGCAACCTCGCCGAGCTCCGCCGCACCGTGACGCTGCTCGCCCGGCGCGCCGAGGGCGGCACGGTCGACCTGGACGACCTCCCGCACGAGCTGCGGGCCCCGCACCGGAGCGTCGGGATGCTGGAGTCCGCCGAGCGCGACGCGGTGGCCGAGGCCCTGCGCTCCGCCGACGGCAACCGCAGCCGAGCGGCGCAGATCCTCGGCGTCGGTCGCACCACCCTGTACCGGAAGATGCGCGAGTTCGGGATGGCATGAGTCCGCAGCCGCCGCGTTCGGCGGAGACCGAGGAGAGGAACACGACGCGACCGAAGCCGCGTTCGGCGATGCCGGGTGCGACGCGGCGGGTGATGTTGTAGATCTCGACGGTGGCGCCGGCCGAGCAGCCGATCCGCCACAGCTCGGAGACCGGGTACACGACAGCGACCCGATGCGGTGCCGCCGGCCTCGACCGGCTGAGCTCGTCAGGCAGGAAGGAAGGGCCAGCCGCCAGGTCTCGGTCGGGTCTCAGTCGAGATCTTTGAGCCATCGGTCGATGAGGCCGGCGGCGTGGTCTCGGCCGTGCTCCCCCGGGCTGACGGGGTTGCCGTAGTGGTCGGCGACCACCGAGTCGACCTGCTTGTCGGTGCTGCCGAGGGCGTCGACGATCCCTTGGAAGTCGCTGGGGAACACGCAGTTGTCGGCGGTGTAGGTGACGAGCAGGGTCGGCAGGGTCATGTCCGGGCCCGTCTTGGCGATGGTGGCGTTCGACGAGAGGGCGGACCAGGTGGACAGCCACGCGTCGGGGGTGGTGAGCCTGCCGAACCCGACGATGCCGTAGTTGGTGCTGACGGGCCGAGCGCCGTAGACCGAGCCATAGCCGCGGTCGGACTTGTCGAGGGTCTGGTCCATGGCGCGAAGGTCGGCGTCGGTGCGCCAGACGGTGATCAGGCGCGCGGTTCCTGACCGGCGCCGGTCCGCGACCGTGCCGCTCCCGGACCTGGTCGCGGCGCGGGCCGTCGACGCCTCGGCGACCTGCTCGTGGGCTCGCGCGTCGATGCGGGCGATGCGCTCGACCTGGGCGGCGCGGTAGCGGCGCACGAACTCCTGGGGGTAGGCGGAGCTGTCGGGGGCGGGCCGGTAGCCGTTGCGTTCGTCGAAGGGGTCCAGCGCGGAGTCGACGGAGAAGGCGTCGTCCTCGTCGGTGACCGAGGGGTCGATGCAATGGCCGAGCAGGGTGCCCTGCCCGGGGTGCGGCGCGACGTAGGCGAGCGCGTCGAGCGTCGGGAGGGTGGCCTTCGCCAGGTGGCTGGGCCGCCCGGCGGGGGTGCGAGCGATCCGTCGCACCGGGTCCCTGTGGGACTGCTGGACGTAGTAGGTGAACAGGCCCCCGCCGCCGGAGTTGCCGAGGCCGACCACGCGCCGGAACCCGCACGTGTGCAGCCACGTGAGGCCCGCCCCGAGATCGAGCAGCGCCTGCTCGTGGACCAGGCGCAGGTCGCTGCCCGCGTCGCGGGCCTGCTGCGCGTAGACGGCGTGCCCGGCCTGCAGCAGCGCAGGGACCAGGTAGTGCCGGGACATGTCGACCCTTGGGTGCATCACCACGACGACGTCGGTGGCGCCGGGCGCGCGGCCGAACGGCGTGTAAAGGGTGCCCTTGGCCGCGTTGCCGTCGACGGTCACGCTGGTCTGCAGGTGGACGCCGGTGCCGCCGGGCAGCTCCGCGGGGTGCCAGTCGACGTTCAGGCCGGGATTGCCCGCCATGTCACACCGCCGTCTTCGCGTCGCGGGTCAGCAGCGCTCCCGCGCCCGGCAGGTCGACCCGTAGACCGAGGCGGTCGAGGAGGGTGAACGCGCCCGCGGTCGCGGCCGAGAGCACCGGCAGCCCGAACTCGTCCTCTGCGGCCTGCACCAGCGGCAGCGACGGCATCTGGACGCACGCGGAGAGCACGAGCGCGTCGGCGTCGGCCAGGTCGAGCGAACGGGCGGCCCCGAGCACCTGCTCGCCCCGGATGCAGCCGACCTCAGCGTTGTCGGCGACCTCCAGCGTCCGCCAGTCGGTGACAGCGAACCCCTCGGCCACCACGTAGGCCACGACGAGCTCGGCGACCGGTCGCGGATAGGGCATCACCAGGGCGACCCGCTGTGCGCCGATCGCGCGCAGCGCGTGCACGAGCGCTCCGGCGCTGGACGTGACCTGCGGAGTGTGGCCGCGCCCCGCGAGCTGGTCGACGACCGCGCCTTCGGTGAGCGTGTGCTCACCGATGCCGTCGGTGTGGCCCTGGGCCATGAGCGCGACCAGGCAGGCGTAGAGGACGGCGTCCACGCCGGCGTCGCCGATCTCGTCCACGCACCGCTCCCGCTGCGCGTTCATGGCCCGCAGTTCCTCGGGCGACACGGTGTGCAGCCGCATCCGGCTGGAGTGGAAGGAGAAGGTCGCGTCGCGGTGGCGCTGCAGCAGGGCGGGCATCTCGCGCTCCACGGTGAGGTTCGAGCTGGGGACCACCAGCCCGACGCGGTAGTGGGTCATCGGTCCACCTCGGCCGGGCGCACGAGGCGCAGCGCGTTCTTGTCGTGCTGGGCGACGCGGGCGTCCTGCAGGCCCGCGATCGCCGAGTACCAGACGGCGTGGCGGCAGCCGGTGGCGCGGCGGTCGATGACGATCTGACCGGCGGTGCTGGTCTGTCCCGGCCCGGCGTCGCCGACGTCGCCGCCCGCGTCGGCCGCGACGTCGAGGAAGATCCGGAAGTACGGCCCGACGTTCTCCACCCGCAGGAGCGCGTCCTGCTCGGCCACCGCGACGACGCCGTGGTTCTCCGGGACGTCGAGGACGAACAGCGCGGTCAACGGGCCACCTCCCAGCGGGGCGCACGCTCGACGATCAGCTCGGCCTTGCGCGTGAGCAGCTTCTCCAGTGACGGGTCCGGCCCGGTCGCGACGTCGCAGAGCGCGTCGACGGTGAGCTCGGCGTCGAGGTCCTCCTGCGGGGTGACGGGCCGCAGCGCGCGGGTGATCTCGATCAGGTAGCCGTTCGGGTCGTGGGTGTAGATCGACTCGATCGTCTCGTGCATCACCTGCATCTCGCACGGCCACCGGCTGGCGTCCAGCCTGCGGCGGTACTCCAGCAGGTCCTCCTCGGAGTCGACGTGGATCGCCAGGTGCCGGGAGTTGGCGAAGAACTCGGGCGTGCCCTCCGGCAGCCGGGCCCACGCGTCGCCGCGCGCGGTCGGGTCGCCGACCGGTTCGTGCCCGAAGTAGTAGAAGAACGCGATCCGGTCGCCGCCACCGATGTCGAAGAAGAAGTGGATGAAGTCGGGGTGGTCGGCCGGACCCCAGCCCGCCGCGCAGATCGAGTGCACGACCGGGAAGCGCAGGGTGTCGCGGTAGAAGCGGACGGTCGCGGCCGGGTCGAAGGTGGGGAAGGCGGCGTGGTCGACGCCGCGCGCGAGGTGCTCGGTGTCGGTCATCGAGCGCTCCTTATCGTTCGGTGGTGGGGCGCACCAGGTCGGTGCGTCCAGCGGCGAGGCCTGCGGCGAGGTCGTCGCGGCACTCGGCGGGGCCGTCGACGACGACGAGTCCGCCGGTCTCCGCCCGCAGCCGTTCGCCGAGGTCGAGGCGGGTCAGCAGGTCGGCCCGGTCGGGCGGTCCGGTGAGCCAGAAGCCTGCCCAACCTGCGAGGCCGAGGTCGTGCAGCCGCTTCACCAGTGCGTCGGCGTCGGCGCCCCAGGGGTTGTCCAGGTCGACGGCGACGCGGGCGAGGTCGGCGCCGGTCGGCGAGGTGGTGATGTCCGGTGCCGTCGCGGCGAGCCGCTCGCCGTCGGAGGAGGCGAGAACCCGGCCGTCCCAACGGCGTCCGCGGTGGGTGAGCGGCCTGCCGAGCACCCACCCCGCGACGTCGTCGAGCGGGACCTGCGTCGGATCGACGTCGCCGAACGAGGCGAGGCCGCGGCGGACGATGTCGGGGTTGGTGCCCGCGAAGCGCTGCAGCGAGACGTTGCCTGCGCGGGTCATGTAGGCGAGCATCAGTTGGTCGACGGGCAGGTGGGTGCGGCGCGGGAACGTGTCCCACCACAGCCTGCTGCGGCGGGCGAGCTCCTGGATGCGCTGTACGTGGGGGCGGCGCTCGCGCTCGTAGCGGGCCAGCGCCTCGGGCAGGTCGGCGCCTGCGTCGATCGCGTCGCGCAGGGCGATGGCGTCCTCCATGGCCAGCTTGGTGCCCGAGCCGACGGAGTAGTGCGCGGTGTGCGCGGCGTCGCCGAGCAGAACGGCATTGCCGCGGCTCCACCGCGCGCAGTGCACGGTGCGGAACCGCAGCCAACGCGTGCGGTTGCCGATCAGGTGGCGACCGTCCAGGTGTTCGGCGAACGCCTCCTCCAGGTAGCCCAGAGCCGTGGTGTCCGACGCGCCCGGCGGGGTGGCTTCGGTGGTGGCGTCGAACCCCGCGGCCCGCCAGGTGGCCTCGTCGGTCTCGATGAGGAAGGTGCTGCGGTCGGCCGCATAGGGGTAGGCGTGGGTGACGAAGGTACCGTGCGCGGTCGTGACCGGCGCGAAGATCGCGGTGTCGAGGGCGAAGTCGGCGCCCGCCCAGAGGTAGAGCCCGGCGGCCACGTCGACGTGAGCGCCGAAGCTCGCGGCATGGGCGGTGCGGGTATGGCTGCTCACACCGTCGGCGACGACGACGAGATCCACCCCGTCGAGGCCGTCGGGACCGTGGCGACGTCCGTAGTGCAGCTCCACCCCCGCCGCCTCGGCGTGCCGGGTGAGCACGGCGAGCAGCGCGGCGCGGCCGATGCCGATCAGCGGACCGTTGTGCACCCGGGCGGCCTGGTCGCCGACCAGCATGCGCATGTCGTGTGGGCGCCCGACGGCGAGGATGTCGGACAAGCTGGCCGGGTCGGCCTCCTCGAGGTTGCGCTGGGTGCGGCCCGCCATCGCGACGCCGAACCCGAACGTCCTCTCCGGCACTCCCTGCTCGTAGATCCGCACGGTCGCGTCCGGGTGCGCCAGCTTGAGCAGGCGGGCCGCGTACAGGCCACCGGGACCGCCGCCGAGCACGGCGATGCTGTGCAGCTTCATGCGGGCACACCTTCCGTCTCGATCTTCTGGGCGATGTCGGCGCGCAGCTCCTTCTTGGCGACCTTGCCGACGTTGGTCAGGGGGAACGCGTCGACCACCTCGACCCGCTCGGGCAGCTTGAACTGGGCCAGGCCCTGGTCGAGGAGGAACTCCGCGACCGAGGCGACCGTCGGTCGCGGCGCGGTGGCGGCGACGACCAGGTAGGCGCACACCCGCTCCCCCAGCACCGGGTCGGGCATGGCGACCACTGCGGCGCTGTGGACGTCGGGGTGGCGGACGAGCAGCTCCTCGACCTCCTCGGCGTGGATCTTCTCGGCGCCCCGGTTGATGACGTCCTTGATCCGTCCGTCGATTGCGTAGAACGCCTGTCCGCCGAGGACGTGGCGGGTGACCAGATCGCCGGTGCGGAAGAAGCCGTCGGCGGTGAAGGCCGTCGCGTTGTGCTGCGCCGCCCGGTAGTAGCCGGTGATCGTGTAAGGGCCACGGCAGGCGAGCTCGCCCAGTGTGCCGTCGGGAACCTGCTCGTCGCCCGCGACGTCCAACACGCGGACCTCGTCGGCGGGCGAGATCGGCGTTCCGACGGTGTTGCGCCGAGCCCACTGCGGTGCCTCGGGCGGGGTGTGGAGGAACATCCCCTCGGCCATGCCGAACATCTGCAGCGCCGGGATGCCCAGCTCCCGCTCCAGCCGTTCGAGCAGCTCGACGCTGGGCCGCTGGCCGCCGATCACGAACCGTTCGATGCTGGTCAGGTCGGTGGCGCAGGCACGCTCGTGGTCGAGCAGGCGGATGGCGACCGCGGGTGGGACGACGGGAAGCACGGTGACCCGCTCGGCCGCGATGAGCTCCAGCAGCCCGCCCGCCCCGGCCCCGGGTGCGACGACGCACGTGCCACCCGCCAGGTGGGCGGCCTGCAACGCCGCCGCCGTGCCCGCGTTGTGCATGATCGGCAGCGGGTGCAGCACCACCGACGCGGGCGTCAGCGCGAGCGCCCTCGCCCACACCCGGGAGTTGTAGACGTACTCCTCGTGCCTGCGGGGGGCGACCTTCGGCAGCCCGGTCGTGCCCCCGGACAGCTGGAGGACGACCACGCCCTCCGGGTCCGGCCGGACGGCCGTGAGCTCCGCGCGCGCCTCGGGGGCCCGGCCCGCCTGCAGGATCGCCGGGTAGGCGTGGGCGGACCCCGCCTCGCCGCGTGCCACGACGAGGGTGTCGAGCGGGGCGAGGTCGGCCCGCAGTCGCAGGCCGGACGCGACGAGGTCCCGGCCGCGGAAGTCGGCTTGCACGAAGTGCCCGCGCGCGCCGGTGTGCTCGGCGAGCAGGCCGATCTCCCGTTCTCCGTGTTGGGGCAGCGTGCAGACGGGGACGATCCCGGCCTTGACGCACCCGTAGTAGGCCACGACGGTCTCGGGCACGTTCCCGAGCTGGAACATCACGCGGTCACCCGGCCGCAGCGGCGTCGTCGCCAGCAGACCCGCCCCGAACGACTCGGTCAGCTCGTCCAGCTCGCGGTGGGTGAGCCTGCCTTCCACGGTGACCAGCGCGGTCACGTCGGGATGCAGGCGGGCCGCCGCGCGGAGCGCGTCGCCCAGCGTCTCGCGGGTCCACATGCCAGCGCGCCGGTACCGCGCAGCCCGCTCCTCCGGGAAGGGCGGGGAGATCTCGACGTCGAGTGTCACGACGACTCCACTTCGATAGTGTTGATATATCGACATCCGTGTCACAGCAATGCGACGACGGGTGTCGCGATGGCTGGTCAGTCGCGGCCGGGCGGGTTCGCGTCGGGCAAGAACGTGGCCGACAGCGCGCTCTCCAGGTGCGTGATGTCTTCCTTCAGCAGCGCGAGCGCGGCGAGGGGGCCGGGCCGGACCTGACGGTCGGTGCCGCGGCGGACGCCGGAGATCGCCAGTTCGACGAGGACGTCAGCCGTCGCCTCCGCGTCGCCGTCGCTGTCGGAGCGGTACCACCAGGCAACCCAGTTGGCCATGCCGAGCATGCCGAGGGCGACGGTGCGGGCGGGCAGCGGCCGGAAGCGGCCTGCCCGCACGGCGTCCTCGACGAGGCCGGTGAAGAGCTCCAGGACGCGCCGCCGGGCCTGTCGGTGCCGCTGCGCGATCTCCGCGGGCAGGTCGGGTTCGCTGCGATCCAACAGGCGGAACCGGGTGGTGTTGCGGGCGTTGTTGACCACGATCCGGCGCAGCGCGTGCTCGACGCGCTGGGCCTCGTCGAGATCCTCCCTGGCCCCCGCCTCCTCCAGGATCTCCACGACGCGTTCGAGGACGTACTGCACGAGCGCGGCGAGGATCTCCTCCTTGTTGCTCACGTAGTGGTAGAGGGCCGGCCGGCTGATCCCCATCGCGTCGGCGATGTCCTGGAACGAGGTGTTGGCGTAGCCCTGGGTGGCGAACAGCCGGGCGGACTGCTCGAGCAGCTCGTTGGACACGAGGCGACGGCGGTTGTGCTGCCGCGCCATGCCTGCCTCACCCGGTTCGACCGCCGTCTCGACCGCATCCTGCCCCACGGCGACGAGGCGGCGTCCGCTGCCGTGCGTGCGTGTCGTCATCGAGCCTCCCCGGTCCGTCGATGGCGTCGACGGTACGAGCGCTCGACGTATATGTCAATAAATCGACACCAGTGACGAGGCCCCGGGCCCGGTGTCGGATGGTGCGGCGCGAGGCCGTCGCCAGACACACGTCGGCCGCTCGGACGACGAGCGACTCGGCGTAGGAGTGCGCGATGCCGCTGAGTGTCTTGACCGAACAGGGCGCCACGAGCATCCCGGCCGTGACGAAGGGGCCAGAGGAGATCGCCGCGCCCCGTCACGGGGGTTGTGGACGTGGTCGGCCAGCCCACGCACACGGCGCGGTTCGTACGTCGTCTCGTGGGCGATCGTGCGCTGCGCCGACGGGGTGATGATGGCGTGAGTCTCGACGTCCGGGACGTCGCGGAGCACTTCGAGGGCCGGATGCCGTAGATGGCGCCGGTTGCCCCCCGAGACCGGCGTGCCGGACCTCGGTCACTACCGGTTCGAGCTCATCGACAACAAGACGCTGTCCTTCCTCGCGCTGCCCACCGAGAACCACATTCTCAAGCAGATGCCCTTCGAAGCGTCACTGCTCCAGCAGATGCGGGAACGGTTCCCGACGGTCGAACGCGTCGCGGTCCCGCCGTCGGGAGGCACGCAGTTCTACGTCGTGTTCTCCATGGTGGACGGCGTGCCCGCCGGCCCGCTGGATCCCAGCGTGGACGAGTCACTCCCCAACAACCAGCAGCTCGGCTCCGCACTCGGGATCGACGCCACCTCTACCCCTACGGGACCGCCGTCAAGGTCGCGGGCGACGTGTGCGGCCCCGCCGTCGCCGAGCAGGGGAAGGAAGTTCCTGGAGGTCGCCGACATCCCCGGCTGGCGCGACTACGACTTCCCGTAGCTGCGCAGACCTGCGCCTCGCGGCGAGTAGAACCGGCCGGCGGCCTGATGCACCTCGGCCCGCCCGCCCGGACGGTCACCGGTGGTGTGCGCCGTGGGATGGACCGTCGGTTCTCCGGTGGGGGTGCCGGAGCAGGACCCGGGTGCCGTCCGGGTTCTTCTGGATGGACACCGACCCGACGACCTGCCGCATGATCGGGATCCCGCGGGCGCGGTAGCCGGGGTCGGCATCCGGTTCCCGCCACCGGCCGTGGTCGGCCACCTCGACGTAGAGGTGGTGCGGGTCGGTCCAGAAGCTCACCGTGACCAGGTCGGCCGGGTCGGGAACGGCGTAGGCGTGTTCGACGGCGTTGCTGGCCGCCTCGTTGACCGCGAGGACCAGGCCCTCCTCGGTGTCCTCGTCGAGCGCCAACGGGGCCAGCCAACGCTGCGTCTGGGCCCGGATGTGGTGCAGGTTGACGGGGTCTGCCACCCAGACGCCACGCGCCTCGACGGGTGGGCGCGTGTCGCCAGAGGCGACCTGGTGCTCCATGGCGGCTCCCCGGACCTGCGACGTACCCGCTCAACGGGTATGAGCGGCCACCGGGGACTCGAGCGGCATCTGGCTGCCACGATAGCCGCGGAGCGTCGATCCGCAACTTGCGGCGGCCTCGCGGACCGACACGCTGGCTGACGTCTGTGGTGCCGCCGGGGATGCGCCGGGCGGGTCGGGCGGGCCGGCGTGAGGATCGACGGGTGTGCGGGCATCCGCTGGCGTGCGGCCGGCTCGTCGAGGACGTGTTCGACGATCTCGACGCCGGCCGCACCGAAGGGCACCTGCGTACCTGCGCGCGCTGCGCCACCGCGCGGCGCAGCCTCCGTCCGACGAGCCCGGTCCCGTCACCGAGATCCGCGTCGCCGCCGTCGCGGCCGCCGCCGCCCGGAACACCCCCGGTGTGGCACACCTGCAGCCGGGCCGGTGGGGGCTCGTCCACCAGGTCGGCAACGAGCTGTGGACGCGGACCACCGGCCGACCGCGGCCCGACACCGCAGGTGTCGAGGTGGCCGCCGACGGCGAGCTGGTCGCGATCGACGTCACCCTCGTCACCGACGGGCGTCGACCTTCCGCGCGGGTCGCAGGCGACGTGCAGCGCCGCGTCGACCTGGCCGTTCGCGCGAGCTGCTCGGTGGGACCGTCCCGGGTCGCGGTCCACGTGGCCGACATCGCCCCGCCCGGCTGAGACGTCGGTCTCGTGGGCGAGGCGCTCATGACGGTCCGGCGGGACCGGCTTGCCGTCTCGGTGCCGGCGTGCCGAGGGAGATACTCGTGGTCCCCTCGGAGGAGGCGCGATGCCCGATCCTCGCCGTCCCGGACGCTGCGGCCGCCCACCTGCCGTCATCGGGCGGGGGCCGGGATGAGGGGGCGGTCACCGGGTACGCACCAGGTCGGGTGGAGCTTCGTTCTCCTCTACACGGTGGCGTTCCTGGGCACGAGCGTGTTGTTCCTGGCTCCCCTGCTCGTCACGCTGGCCCTCAAGGTGAGCTCGCTCGTCGGCCCGGACCGAGCACCGAACTCCCTGTCGCTCGTCGCCGGAACGGGCGCCCTGCTGACGATCGTCGGGAACCCGTTCTTCGGGCGGATGAGCGACCGCACGGCGTCACGGTGGGGCATGCGCAGGCCGTGGCTGGTCGTCGGCGTCCTCGGCGGCTCCTCGGGCATCCTCGTGGTGGCGGTCGCACCGAGCGTCCCGGTCGTCCTCGCCGGGTGGTGTGTCGCCCAGCTCCTCTTCAACGCCGTCCTCGCCGCGCTGGTGGCGGTGTTGCCGGACCAGGTGCCGGAGGCTCAGCGCGGCATGGTCGCCGGCGTACTGGGTGTCTGCACGCCGATCGCGTCCGTGATCGCCACGTTCCTGGTCAAGCTGTTCACCGGCAACCTGCTGGCCATGTTCCTCGTCCCGTGCGGCGTCGGCGGGTTGGCCGTCCTGCTGTTCGCGATGGTCCTGGACGACCGCCGGCTCGCCGTCGCGGAAAGGCCGTCGTGGTCGCTGAGAGAGCTCGCGGCCACGTTCTACGTCGACCCCCGCAAGAGCCCGGACTTCGCCTGGGCCTTCGCCAGCCGCTTCCTCTTCGTGCTGGCGTACGCCTTTCTGGTGACGTTCCAGGCCTACTACCTGATGAGCAGGCTCGGCACCGCGGAGGCGGACGTCCCGCAGCAGATCTTCCTCGGGACGCTGGTCCAGTCGGTCCTCGTCGTCCTCGCCTCCGTCGTCGGCGGCCGGCTCTCCGACCGCACGGGCCGGCGGAAGGCCTTCGTACTGGCGGCGTCGCTCGTGTACGGCGTCGCGCTGTTCGTGCTCGCCGCCGCGACCGGCGTCGACGGCTTCCTCGTCGGCATGGCCGTCAGCGGACTGGGGTTCGGCGTGTACGCCGCCGTCGACCTCGCGCTCGTGACGCAGGTGCTGCCGGACGAGGACACCGCCGCCAAGGACCTGGGCGTGTTCAACATCGCGGGAGCGCTTCCCTTCACCATCGCGCCGGCGGTCGCTCCGGCGGTTCTCGCCGTCGGCGGCGGCAGCTACGTCGTCCTGTACGCGGTCGCCGGGTGCTGCGCCCTCGTCGGGGCGTTCGCCATCCTGCCCGTCACGCGGGTCGGATGAGCCGCGGCAGTGGGGCGGCCCGCCGTGTCGACGGGTCGCCCCACTGCTGCGGGAGCATCGACGTCAGGCCACGGGGACGGCCGCCGGAGCCGAGCCGGACGGCGCGTCGAGGCCGGCGAGGCCTGCGGGCCGGAAGCCCCTGACCGTCAGGTAGACGCCGACGGAGAACTCGAACAGGGCGACGGGCAGGCCGCACACGAAGCCGGCCGTGGAGACCTGTCCCCAGACGCCGAAGATCGTCGCAGCGTCCGAGAGGAGGATGAGGGGGCCACCGACGAGGCCGACGACCGCGATGGCGCGCGGCACCAGCCCGGACCGGTAGAGGAGGTAGCCGAGCAGCAGGTCGTTGACGCCGGCCATGACGCCGGGCCCGAGCAGGAACGTCCACTGGCGCATCGCGACGAGCGTCTCCGCGGTGACACCGACCGACTGTGCCTGCGCTCCCGTGGCGCCGGCGAAGTGGTGCTGCAGGGTCACGACCGACAGGATGCTCACGACGCCGACCAGGATGAGGGCCGCCTCGACGACGCGTGAGGTGACGAAGCCGATCGCGGCGGTCCGGCTGACCCGCCGGGTGATCGGGTACAGCACGACGGCGGTCGCCACGCCGGAGGCGGCGGTCACGAACTCGAGCACCGAGCCCCACTGCACGGCCGCGTCGCCGCCCGCGTTGCCGACGAACCCGGTCGGGTCCGCGATGACGTCCGCGAACAGCTTCAGCTGCGGGATCGAGGCGGCGAACGTGACGAGGTAGGCGACACCGCCGGCCAGGGCGATCGTCCTCGCGGGCGCCCTCCGCCGGCGGGCGGGGGGTGGCCCGGACGCCGTCGCGATGGACGGGGCGGGCATGTCGGTGGTCATGGCGTCTCCCTTACAGGTCGTCGTCGAGAGGGTTCGGCAGGTCGGCCGCGGGCGAGGTCGCCCGGCCGGGGGTGGCGGTGAGGGACACGAGCGGCAGGCCGAGGTCGCTGATCTTGCGCAGCAGGCCGTGGAGTGCCGGCTGGTCGACGACCGGGCCGTCGAGGACGGTGGTGCCGTCGGCCTGCCGGGTCAGGGTCATGCCGTCGAACCAGGCGGCCCAGCGGTCGGCGAGGTGTCCCCTCACGCGGATCTCGTACCGGTCAGGCTCCTGGGCAGACCTCATGCTCGTCGCCTCCTTCGCCGTGACCGGACCGCCGGTCCGCCGGAGGCGGGTGCGGTGCTCGGTGGAACACGTGCAACGGTGGCCCCCGATGTGGTGAGGGGTCATCACCACACGTGGTGAGCGGCGTGGTGAACTCGCGAACCGCTCAGCCGCGGCGCGGGCCGGGCAGCAGGTTCAGCTCGTGCGCCTGGCGCACCGCGGCCCGGCGGCTGGTCACGCCGAGCTTGGCGTAGATGTTCTTCGTGTGCGTGCGCATGGTGTTCAGCGACACGGAGAGGGCGCGGGCGATGTCGGGCCCGTCGAGGTCGCTGCCGAGCAGCCGGAGCACGTCGAGCTCGCGGTCGCTCAGCGGCTCGACGAGGGCCGCCGGCCGGCCGGGCCGCTGCCCGGTCCTGGTCGTCGCCGCCAGTAGGCGCCGGGCTTCGGGCGGCGCGGACCGCTTCGTCAGCGCCTTGAGCAGGGACGCCATCGGCGGTCCCTCGTCGGCGAACAGCCGCACCTGGCCCTCGACCTGCGCCAGTGTCACCGCGCGCTGCAGCGCGACCAGCGCGGCCGGCACCTCCCCCGCGGCCTGGCGCGCCAGCGCCTGCAGGACCAGTACCTCGAGAACGCTCCCGCCCCGCCCGCCGTCCTGCGCGGCCGCCAGCAGCCGCTCCAGCAGGCCGAGCGCGTCCGCGAGCGCCCCACCGTCCCGGTCGCGGCGGTACCGGGCCAGCAACAGCCGCGCCAGCGTGACGTGCTCGTACTCGCGCAGGTAGGACAGCTCGTCGTCCGGCGACAGGTCCCGCTCGCGCGCCCATGCCCGCGCCTCGTCGAGCTCACCGCGCCGCAGCCGCAGCCGGGCCCGCGCCGCGGGAACCGGCCGCACGTCGGGGAGGTAGTCGCCGACGTAGACGCGGCCCGCCTCGTCCAGGAGCTCCAGGGCGGCGTCCAGGTCGCCCTCCGCCTCGCGCAGCCGGGCCGTGGCGACCCGCCACCGGTACGGGTTCTGCGGCAGCCCGTTGTACTCCCCGAGGCGATGGCTGGTCGCGAGGTGTCCGGCCGCGGCCGCGAGGTCGTCGCGCTCCAGCAGGATCCCCGCGATGCCGACGTGCATGTCCGCCGTGCCCCGCAACGGCTCGGACCCCGGCTGCGCCGACGCGAGGTCCAGGGCGCGCTCGTACGTGCGCAGAGCGTCCGTCAGCCGGCCCTGGGTCCGGCGGATGTCCCCGAGGGTGATGCAGCAGCCGAGGACGTCGGCCACGAAACCGGCCTTCTCCAGCCCCGCGACGGACTGGGTGTAGGCGGCATGGGCCCCGGCCAGGTCACCCGCGGTCCACGACGCGAGGCCGGTCAGCGCGCCGCCCGCCGCGCGGGCGAGGTGGTCCTCGGGAGGAGCCAGCCGCAGCGCGTCCCCGGCGTGCGCGACGGTGCCGGGGAGGTCGCCGTGCGCCAGCGCCAGCGCGGCCCGGTACATGGCGATGCGGCCGGGGAGGGACCGGTACGCGTCCTCGTCGACGACGACGAGACCGGCGGGTGGCCTGGCGGGCCAGGTGCCGTCCTCCGCGCGCACCGAGCGCTCGACGTCCGACAGCCGCTCGCCGACGGTGTCGAGGTCCGACACCAGGGTCAACGCACCGGCGAACAGGACGCCGAGCACCGGCCGGTTGCGCACCACCTCGTCGGGCAGCGCGCGCACCCAGCGGGCGAGCTCGGCCTCCCGCCGTTCCCTGGCCAACGTCGGCATGGCGAGCTCCATGAGGTCCGCGGCGCGGCCCGGGTCGCCGCCGGCCAGCGCATGCTCGATGGCCCGGGAGACGTCGCCGTTCGCCGCGAACCACTCGCTCGCCCGCCGGTGCAGCTCCGGCACGTCCTGCGGGTGCTCGTCGAGCAGGCGGGCGTGGAGGACGTCGGCGAACAGGTGGTGGTACCGGTACCACTGGCGCCGGTCGTCGAGGGTGACCAGGAACAGGTTGGCGCGCTCGAGCGCCACCAATGCCGCCCTGCCGCCGTCCCGTCCCGTCACCGCGTCGCAGAGCGGGCCGGTGAGCCGTTCGAGCACCGACGTCCTGAGCAGGAAGTCCCGGACGTCGGCTGGCTGGCGGGCGAGGACCTCCTCGCCGAGGTAGTCCACGATGAAGCGGTCGTCCCCCGCGAACCCCGCGATGAACGCGCCGACGTCGTCGCGCCCCTGCATCGACAGTGCCGCGAGCTGCAGGGCGGCGATCCAACCCTCGGTGCGCCCGTCGAGCACCGCGAGATCGCGCTCGCTGATCCCGAGCTCCATCCGGCCGTTGAGGTAGGCCGCGGACTCCTCGACCGTGAAGCGCAGGTCGGCCCCCCGCACCTCCACCAGCTGACCGCGTGCGCGCATCCGGGCAAGCGGCAGGGGCGGGTCGGTGCGGGTGGCGAGCACGACGTGCAGCTGAGGGGGCTGGTGCTCCAGGAGGAAGGTCATCCCCTCGTGCACGTCCGGCGCCTCGACGAGGTGGTAGTCGTCGAGGACCAGCAGCAGGTCCCCCGCCCGCGCGGCCAGGTCGTTGAGCACGGAGGCGAGCGCCGCCTCGGTGGCCGGCGAGGACGCTGCGAGCAGCTGCAACGCGTCCGAGCCGAGGCCGTCCACCGCGGTCCGCATCGCCGTGACCACGTACGCCCAGAACGACGCGGGAGCGTTGTCCCGGCGGTCGAGGGACAGCCACGCGACGGACGGGGCGCCCGGCGGGAGGGTGGCCAGCCACTGGGTGAGCACGGTGGTCTTCCCGAAGCCGGCCGGCGCGGCCACCAACGTCAACGCCGCTCGGGACGCCGCACCGAGCCGCCGCGTGAGCCGGTCCCTGGTGACCGCGCCGTGGCCCGGGGCGGGGACGCGGAACTTGCTCGTCAGGAGGGGCGCCGCCACGGGCGGGTCGCCCGGACGGTCGACCACGTCCGGCCGCCGGCCGCCGGTCGTGTCGCCCGCCCGATCCACCCGACCTCCCGTCGTCGGCCGCCCGCGCATCGCTGGCCCTGCCGACCGACCGGATTGTCCCACCGGATCGGGGTTGAACCACCGGGCGTCTCCTCGGCGGTGGGGGCGGCGTGGCGCTGGGTCCGGCGCCACTCTGCTGCAGCGCGCTGCTGGTCGGCCCGTTCATCTTCGGCCTGCTGTTCTACCTCCCGCTGCCGGGCGCGATGCGGGCCGGACCGTCGCCGCCGCGGGAGCGCCGGGTCGGGAGGGGTCATGACCGATCGGCGGCGCCGGCTGCGGCCTGCTCTCGTGGGTATCGCCGCCGTGCTCCTCGCCGGGTGCGCGGACGCGGCGGCCGGGCCGGTCCCCGCCACCCCGACACCGGCGGCAGCACCGGAGCAGTACACGCCCGCGGTGATGCGCGTGATGTCCACGCCGCACTGGTTCACCGGCACTGACCGGCGCGTCCACCTGGTCTACGAGCTGGAGCTGACGAACGGGTTCCCCGTGCCGACGACCGTGACGGCGGCAAGGTCCGCGACGCCGCCACCGGGACCGTCCTGCTCACGCTGTCCGGCGGCGCGCTGAAGGCGTCGATGTCCCTCGTGGCCAGCCCCACCCAGCCCACCACGGAGTTGCCGGCCTCGACGGTCGGCGTCGTCTGGGTCGACGTGCCGGTGGACGACCCCGCGCGGCTCCCCGCCCGCGTCGACCACGAGCTGACCGTGTCGGTCCCTCCGGGGCTCCCGGTGCCCGCCACCATCACCGACGACGGCGGTGCCTCCGACGTCGGCGGCCAGCCCGCGACCGCGATTGGGGCCCCGCTCGGCGGCCCGGGCTGGATCGCCGTCGGGAGCTGCTGCGACGGACCGCACCGCCGCTCCGTCCAACCGATCGACGACGCCCCCTGGCTCTCCCAGCGATTCGCCATCGACTTCAACAAGATCGACAAGAATGTGGCTGCTGGCGGTCGGCGACCGCAGCAGGAACGAGAGCTGGGCCACCTACGACCAGCCGGTGCTGGCCGTCGCCGACGCCGACGTCGTCGCCGCGGCCGACACGTTCCCCGACCGGGTACCCGACGCTCCGAAACCCGTCACGATCGAGCAGGCCGACGGCAACTACGTCATCCTGAGACTGGCCGAGGGCGTGTACGCGTTCTACGCCCACCTCAAGCCGGGCAGCGTCGGCGTGCATCCGGGTGACCGGGTGCGCAAGGGCCAACCCATCGCGCGGACCGGCAACTCCGGCAGCTCCACCGGACCCCACCTGCACTTCCAGCTCATGGACCGGCCATCGGCACTGGTCGCCGACGGGCTGCCGTACGTGTTCGACGGCTTCACGCTGACCGGGCGCGCGCCCGCGGTCGAGACGCTGACGAAGCTGGACCCCGCGAAGGACCCGGTGCCCATCGACACCGCAGGCGCGGGGCCACGCACTGACGAGCTGCCACTGGGACGGGACGACGTCGCGTTCCCGACCGGCTGAGGGGCGGGCGCACCGTCGCAGCGGCGACGTGGCAAATGCGCGCCGCACCTCGGCCACGTTCGGCCGTAGATCGTCGCTGCGGCAGTCCGCTACGGTCGCGCGCACGGCTCGTCCCGGACCCCGGCGATCCGCAGGAGCCGACGTCGGTTCTGCGACATCCGCCGGGGACGTGATGGGCACATCGGTCGGGCCGCCCGCAGGGGACACGACACGCCGCGGGCGACGCCCGGTCGGTGGACGCCCCCGGGTGCCGCGCGCCGCCGCGTACGCCGATCTCCGGCCGCTGTTGGGGATGCGGGCGATCGCCGTCGAGGGCGCGGTCGACCGCGACGCCATGGAGCGGTTGTCCGACCGCTGCCAGGCCGCCCGCGAGAGTGGCGCCACCGCCGTGGTCGTCGACTTCACGCGGATGACCGACTGCCCGAGCGCGTTGTTGCTGACCTTGCTGCAGATCAACGCGAGATTCCGGGCGGCGCGGGTCCCGCTGCATCTGATCGGCCTGGAAGGGGCCGTCCTCGCGATCGCCGGCGCCCGCTCGGGTCACCCGCCGCGGCGGCGCGCCGGGTGACCGCGGCGACCGCCCGGCGGCACGGTTCCGTCCGGCCTGCGCTGCCGGGGCGGTGCGTGCGACGGTGCAGGAAGCTCGTCGCGTCCCCGGGCCCGGGTGTGCCGGCCGGACGAGGGGGTAGCCACCACCCGTGACGTCCGAACCGCGGTGCCCGACCGTCCCCGCCCCCGGCATGGCCGCCGACGTCTCCGCGCGTGCCCGGTGACCGGCGCGCACCGGGCCGGGCCGGGCGAGCCGTCGCGCGTCCACTTCCCGCTCGCGCCGCCGGACGACCTGCCACGGATCGTCGGCCGCGCCCTACGCGTGCTGGGTGTCGACCCGGCCGCCGACGGGCTGTGGCTCGACGACGAGACGTTGACGGCGGCCTTCGGGCCCTGGCGGCTGTCGACGCCCCTGGCGAACGTGGCCGGCGCCGAGACCAGCGGCCCGTACTCCGCGTGGAAGGCGGTCGGGCCCCGGCTCTCGCTGGCCGATCGCGGACTGACGTTCGGCACCAGCGCGCGGGCCGGAGCATGCATCCGGTTCCGCGAGCCGGTCCCCGGCATCGAGCCGTTCGGCGTGCTCCGCCACCCCAACCTGACCGTCACCGTCGCCGACCCCGCCCGGCTCGTGGCACTGCTGCGTCGCGACCCGCCTCCCGCCGGGCCCGCAACACCGACCAGCGGCTAGCTGAGGTCGCCGCGCGGTCGGTGCGGCGCGAGCTCGACCCGTCCCTGCTGAGCGCGATCCGACCGGGCCGCGGCTCCCGTCCCCGCTGACACCCGCGGCAGGCACCGGTCCCGCGGCCGTCACCCCGTCGTCAGGACGATCTTGCCACGGGCGTGACCTGACTCCACCGCCTGCAGGGCCCGCCCGGCGTCGGCCAGCGGGACGGTCTCGACGACGTGCGGATCGAGCTTGCCGTCGGCGACGAGCGCGGCCACCTCGGCGAGCGCCCGGGAGCCCGGCCGGCGCCGGACAGCCCGGCCACCGACCGCCGCGGCCGCGGCAGGGTCACCCGCGCTGACGATGCGCGAAGGATCCGCGGCGAGGGGTGCGACGTCCTCGAGCGCCCGGCCGCCCGCGAGATCGAGAATCGCGTCGACGCCCCCGGGCAGCACCTGCCGCACGCGGTCGACGACGCCGGGGCCGGAGACGACGTGGATCGCGCCGAGCGACTCCACCAGCTCCCGCTTGTCCGCACCCGCGATGCCGACGACGGTGAGGTCGCCGTCACGGGCGAGCTGGGCGGCTGCGACGCCGACTCCCCCGCCGACACCATTGATCAACAGCGTGCGGCCGGGCTCGAGCGCGAGCTGGGCGAGGGCGTCGTAGGCGGTGGCGGCGGCCACCGAAAGGACCGCGGCGTCGGTGAACGACACCGCGGTGGGCTTCCGGGCCGTCTGGTCGGCGCTCAGCAGGGTGTGCTGCGCGTAGCCGCCGGAGCCGGGAGCGACGATGCCGAAGACCTCGTCGCCGACGGCGAAGCCCGTCACGTCCTGTCCGACGTCCTCGACGACGCCTGCGGCCTCGCGGCCCAGCACCGCCGGGAGATCCAGCGGCATGCTGTCGCGCAGCGCGCCGGAGCGGATCTTCCAGTCGACGGGGTTGACCCCCGCGGCCCGCACCGCGATGCGGATCTCCGCGGGACCGGGCCGGGGGACGGGCAGCTGCCGCAGCTCCTGGGTGTCGGGGCCGCCGTACTCGGTGAACACGTATGCCTGGGTCATGGGTCCTTCCCTGCGACGGTCGGTGGGCTCGGGACGTTCGCGGTTCGGGAGCGCGGCCGGTGTCCGCCGACGCGGCGGGACCGGTCCGGCGTCGCGACGGACGGCCGACGGCGGCGGGTCCCTCCGTCACCGGGCTACCCCGGACCGCGCCGGCCAATCCGGGAGAGGCGACGGGCGCCAGGGCCGCCGGGGACCGGGCTGCCCGCTGCGATCTCCGCCGGGTGGCGAGGGCATCGAACCCGGTTGAGACACCGGTCTCCATCGGTGGCGCCCGCGCCGCCCCCGGCCTAGCGTCGGCTTGCGTTCGTGCGCACCTTCCAGCCCGCACACGTTCAGCGGTGTTCCGGACCGGCCGATCTCCGGCGGTTCCCACCATCGGGCCCTGCGATCCGCCCGCCACCACGTGTCCGATCGACCATGACGTGAGCGGGGAAGGAACCCGGCGCGAGGCCATACGGCGCAGAGGCGACGTCCCGCAACCACGGCACCAGAGGAGCATCATGGCGCAAGGAGCCAACTCACCATCGACAGCGGCCCGCCGCGGCGGCACCGAGCAGTCCGCCGAGTCCGCGAACGGCGACGCCCCGCGGGGCGCGCAGGGCCCGCGCGGCGAGCAGGGTCTGCCCGGCCGGCCCGGTGACGCCGGACCTCGCGGCGAGCAGGGCGGCCGCGGCGACAAGGGCGGGCCCGGCGACGCCGGGCCTCGCGGCGACAAGGGCGAGCCCGGTGCCCCCGGCGAGCGCGGCGCGACAAGGGCGAGCGCGGCGACAAGGGCGAGCGCGGCGACAAGGGCGAGCGCGGCGACAAGGGCGAGCGCGGCGACAAGGGCGAGCGCGGCGACAAGGGCGAGCAGGGTCCGATCGGGGCCCAGGGACCGATCGGAGCCCAGGGACCGGCCGGCGAGCCGGGACCTGCCGGCGAGCGGGGCCCGGCCGGACCTCCCGGACCGCAGGGCATGCCGGGCCCGCAGGGTCAGCAGGGTTGGGCGCCCGAGCCCGTTGCGGTCTCGCCGCGGCCGGCCGGGCGGCCCGAGGGCATGGGCGTCCCCGGCTCGACGATGGTCGAGTCCGGACTCACCGTGATGATGTGGCCGACGAAGCTGCTCGTCTCGACACTGGTCACCACACTGCGCGCGCAGCAGCAGCTCTGGGCCGGCGTGACCCGCGTCGCCCGCGGCGGGAGCCGGAGCTGATCGGCTGACGCCGGAACAGGCGGGCGCTCTCCCCAAGGGAGGGCGCCCGCTGGCGTGGGTGCGCCGTGGGTACAGCTCCTGTCCGGACCGTCGATCCGTGGTGGTGATCCGGACGACCGCATCCGTCGGTTCCTCGACGCGCGCGTCGGGAACGCCCTCGACGTCGAGGGCGAACGGTCCGCGGTACACCAGTGCCTTCATACCCACTTGCCTCCATGCGGGTTCGACGCATCAGCCGATGTTCACGGGGCGGCCGGGGCCGAAGACGCGCAAACCCCCGGCAGGCAGGGCCGTGGCACGCGACACCGCCGCGGGCTCATCCGGCGGTGCCGTCGCCGGCGCCCAGCTGCCGGCGCAGCGTGTCCAGCGACCGGCTGATCAGCCGGGAGACGTGCATCTGGGACATGCCCATCTCGTGCGCGATCTGGGTCTGCGTCAGGTCGCCGAAGAACCGCAGGATCAGCATGTGCCGCTCCCGCCCCGGCAGCACGGCCAGCACCGCGCGCAGCTCGCTGCGGTAGGTCACCCTCTCCAGAGCGGGGTCGGGGCCGCCGAGTCGGTCCGCGATCGTCGTGCCGTCCGACCGGCTGGGGAGGTCGATCGCCTTCGGCCGGTAGGCCCTTCGGCCTGCAGCGCCTCCACCACGTCGTCGATCGCCACGCCGAGGCGGGCCGCGATCTCCGACGGTCGCGGCGCCCGCCGGTGCTCGGCCGCCAGCACGCTCGCGACGTCGCACACCCGCGGTAGCAGTTCCTTGGTCCTCCGCGGCACCTGCATCGCCCAGGTCTTGTCGCGGAAGTGGCGGCGGATCTCGCCCGTGACGGTCGGGATGGCGTAGCCGAGGAAGGCGCCGATCGGGTCGACGGCATCCGGACGCGGCACGTAGCGGTCGAGGGCGCCGATCAGGCCGATCGTGCCGACCTGCCGGAGGTCGTCGGTCGGCTCGCCTCGACCGCTGTAGCGGGACGCGATGTGCGTCACGAGCGGCAAGAACTCCGTCGCGAGCCGGTCACGGAGCCGGGCCCGCTCGGGATGGCCCGGAGGGAGCTCGGGGAGGCGCACGAGCAGCGGCGCGAGGTGGCCGTACCGGCCCGCGGACCGGGCCGACGTCCGGCTGGGCGTGGCCGTCCGTGCATGCGTCGCCATCCGTCCTCCTCGGCTACCGGCGGCGGGAGCCGCCAGGGCCCGGAGCGACGCCATCCACGATACCGGGTGAACCGTCGGGTCGCGGGTCGTCGGGGGCGACCGTCCGGTGGGCGGTACAGATCCGTTCTGTGCCACCGGGAAGTGCGTGCGACAGTGCAGGGCCTCGTCGCTCCCGGATGCCTCGACGCTCCGACGCCCGCCCGGACCCGGGCGGGTCGCACGCCCTAGGCCGTGTCCCGTGGATCAGCGAACGCGGTATTCGCGCCCAGATGGCCGCTCGCTGCGTTGTCGGACGGCTCGAGTACGCCCGGTACGAGAGCCGCCCTCCGCCTTGCGAGCAGCCATCTGGATCACGAATCCCGTCGCCCGTGATCCACGGGACACGGCCTAGTCGCCCGTGCCGCCGACGGCGGCGTCGCCGCTCCGCTCGTCGCGACCGGGCCGCAGCCGGGCCCGCAACGACTCCAGGTCGGCGTGGGCGGGAACGGTGCGCGCCAGGAACTCCGCCACGACTGCCGCGAACCGGTCCGGGTGCTCGACGTGCGGGAAGTGCCCGCTGCCGTCGAACAGCTCGAGCCGGCTGCCCGGGATCAGCGCGTGCGCGGCGACGGTGTGCCCAACCGGGATCACCGCGTCCCGCCCGCCGGCGACGAACAACACCGGCACGCCGGCAAGCAGGTAGAACCGGTCCGCACCGGCGAGGCGCTGCCCCGACCAGTTCAGGGTGCCGCGCACGGTCTGGGCGAACGCGCCCCTGGCCCCGCCGTCGGCGAAGGAGCGCAAGGCGGCGGCCAGCCCGTCGACCTCGGCGCCGGAGATCCACGGCGCGGCCCGCAGCGCCCGGTGGACGAAGCGGCCCATCCAGCTCGGGGTGAGCGCGCTGCCCAGTCGCAGGACCAGTGCGGTGCCGGGCAGGCTGGCCGCGCGCAGCGCCAGCGACACCTCCGGACCGAGCCCGCCGCTGGACACCAGCACCAGGCGGTCGGTCAGCTCGGGGAACTGGTAGGCGAACTGCATCGCGACCCCGCCCCCGAAGGAGTGCCCGACGATCGTGGTCCGGTCCAGCCCCAGCGCGACGAGGAGGTCGCGCAGCCCGGCGGCGTATGCCCCCAGCGAGTAGTCGCCGCTGCGGGGCTTCGCGGACCGGCCGTGCCCGAGCAGGTCGGGCGCGATCACGTGCGCCACCCGGCCCAGCAGCGGCAGCACCGGGTCCCAGGTCTGGGAGCTGCTCGCCAGTCCGTGCAGCAGCACCAGCACCGGACCGCCCCGGTCGGCCCCCGCCTCGGAGAACGTGACCGGTTGCCCGTGCAACGTCAGCTCCCGGCGCACGACGGTCGGGTCCGCCGCCCGCCGCCGGCGCTCCCGCCGCCGGCGGCCCGCGGCCGTGTCGACGCCTGTCCCGCGGCGGGCGCCGGCCGGTCGGGGACCGTCGATCCGGTACACGGAGCTGGGCTCGGTCATCATGGCGGAACTCCTCCTCGGGCCGGGTGCAGAACTCTGCGGCCCGAGGTCCGGGGGCCCCCACCGCGTCGCGCCCGCGTCGCGTCGGACGGAACGACGGATGATCCGGTCCCAGGCTACCGGGGCCCGCGCGTCAGGGCCCGGTCGGAGCGCGCGGTGACAGCCGTCTCAGAGGTCGTCGACGAGGTCCGCGATGGACGCGACCACGCGGTGTGGCCGGTAGGGGAACCGGTCCACGTCCTGCGCCTGGGTGATCCCGGTGAGCACCAGCACGGTGCGCAGGCCGGCCTCCAGGCCGGCGACGATGTCGGTGTCCATCCGGTCACCGATCATCGCCGTCGTCTCCGAGTGCGCCTCCAACCGGTTGAGCGCCGCTCTCATCATCAACGGGTTCGGCTTGCCGACGAAGTACGGCGCCACGCCCGTGGCGCGCGTCATCAGGGCGGCGACGGCGCCCGTGGCGGGCAGGATGCCCTCGTCGGAGGGGCCGACCGCGTCGGGGTTGGTCGCCACGAACCGGGCCCCCGCCTTGATCAGCCGGATCGCGGTCGTCACCGCCTCGAAGCTGTAGGTCCGCGTCTCGCCGAGCACGACGTAGTCGGGATCGGTCGCGGTCAGCACGTAGCCGATCTCGTGCAGGGCCGTCGTGAGGCCCGCCTCGCCGACGACGTAGGCGCTGCCCTCGGGGCGCTGGTCGTCCAGGAACGACGCGGTCGCGAGCGCCGAGGTCCAGATGGCGTCGACCGGGACGTCGATGCCGCTGGTGCGCAGCCGGAACTGCAGGTCCCGCGGGGTGTAGATCGAGTTGTTGGTCAGGACGAGGAACGGCCGGCCGATCGCGCGCAGGCGGGCGACGAACGTGTCGGCGCCGGGGATCATCCGCCCCTCGTGCACCAGTACCCCGTCCATGTCGGTCATCCAGCAGTCGATCGGCTTCGGCTCGGGCACGGGGCCAACCCTAGGCGCGACCATGGCGGTGGCGATGGCGGTGGTTTCCACCGGCCGCCGCAGCCGGCCGGCCCGACCTCGTGTTCGGGATCCGGGCGAGCGGCCTGCTGGCCGAGCGGTTGGACCGGCGGCTGGCAGGCTGCTGGGCGGCGGGACGCTCGTCGTCGGCGGCGCCACTGCCCGCTCCTGCGGGCCGGCAGCCCGTTTCGCGGGTATGACGTCCCAGTAGTCCGTCCGACGAGCGGTGGAGGTCGCCGTGCACATCTGGCCCGGGTCGCCGTATCCGCTGGGATCGCAGTTCGACGGGGGTGGCACCAACTTCGCGATCTTCTCCGAGGTCGCCGACCGGATCGAGCTGTGCCTGTTCGACGAGCAGGGCGCCGAGACCCGCGTCGAGCTGCCCGAACGCAACGGCCTCGTGTGGCACGGCTACCTGCCCCGCATCGGCCCCGGCCAGCGCTACGGCTACCGCGTGCACGGCCCGTACGACCCGCCGACCGGGCTGCGCTGCAACCCCGCGAAGCTGCTGCTCGACCCCTACGCCAAGGCGATCGACGGGCGCACCGACTGGGACGAGGCGCTGTTCTCCTACCGCTTCGCCGACCCGGACGCGTTCAACGACGCCGACTCGGCGCCGTTCGCCATGAAGTCCGTCGTGATCAACCCCTACTTCGACTGGGACGGGGACCGGCCCCTGCGCGTCCCCTACAACGAGTCGGTGATCTACGAGGCGCACGTCAAGGGCCATGACCGTGCGGCACCCGGAGATCCCCGAGGACGTGCGCGGCACCTACGCCGGCCTCGCCCACCCGAGGATGATCGACCACTTCCGCCGGCTCGGGGTCGACGGCGATCGAGCTGATGCCGGTGCACCAGTTCGTGCACGACTCCACCCTGTCGGACAAGGGCCTGTCCAACTACTGGGGCTACAACACCATCGGCTTCTTCGCCCCGCACAACGGCTACGCCAGCTTCGGCACCCGCGGCGAACAGGTCCAGGAGTTCAAGACGATGGTCCGCACCCTGCACCGCGCCGGGATCGAGGTCATCCTCGACGTCGTCTACAACCACACCGCCGAGGGCAACCACCTCGGCCCCACACTCTCCTTCCGCGGCGTGGACAACCGCGCCTACTACCGACTCGTCGACGGCGACGAACGGTTCTACTACGACACCACCGGCACCGGCAACAGCCTCAACGTCCGCCACCACGAGTCCCTCCGACTGATCATGGACTCGCTGCGGTACTGGGTCACCGAGATGCACGTCGACGGGTTCCGCTTCGACCTGGCCTCCAGCCTGGCCCGCGAGTTCCACGAGGTCGACCGGCTCGCCGCGTTCTTCGACCTGGTCAACCAGGACCCGGTCGTCAGCCAGGTCAAGCTCATCGCCGAACCGTGGGACGTCGGCGAGGGCGGCTACCAGGTCGGCGGGTTCCCCCCGCTGTGGACGGAATGGAACGGCAAGTACCGCGACACGATCCGCGACTTCTGGCGCGGCGAACCGGGCAGCCTCGGCGAGTTCGCCGCCCGGTTCACCGGCTCCTCCGACCTCTACGAGGCCGACAACCGCCGACCCATCGCCTCGATCAACTTCGTCACCGCCCACGACGGGTTCACCCTCGCCGACCTCGTCTCCTACAACACCAAGCACAACGAGGCCAACGGCGAGGACAACAACGACGGCGAGAACCACAACCGGTCCTGGAACCACGGCGCCGAGGGCCCCACCGACGACTCGGAGATCTACGCCCTGCGCGAGCGGCAGAAACGCAACATCCTCACCACCCTGCTGCTCTCCCAGGGCGTGCCCATGATCGCCCACGGCGACGAGCTCGGGCGCACCCAGCAGGGCAACAACAACGTCTACTGCCAGGACAACGAGCTGTCCTGGGTCGACTGGGACCGCGCCCGCTTCCACGACGTCCTGACGATGTTCACCGCACGGCTCACCGCGCTGCGCGCCCGGCATCCGATCTTCCGCCGCCAGCGGTTCTTCCAGGGCCGCCCGATCCACGGCTCCAGCCGCGACGACATCGCCTGGCTGCGCCCCGACGGCCGGGACATGGCGGACGGGGACTGGACGAGCGGCACCAGCCCGACCGTCATGATCTACCTCAACGGCGAGGGCATCCCCGACCGCGACCGGCTCGGCGAGCGCATCGTCGACGACTCGTTCCTGCTGCTGTTCAACGCGGGCCACCTGCACGTCACGTTCACGCTGCCCGGTGAGGACTACGGTCCCATGTGGGAGACCGTGGTCGACACCCACGACCCCCTGCTGGCGAACCGGCGCCGCCGGTACCCGCGCGCCGGCAGCAGGCTGCGGATGCCGCAGCGCTCGATGATCGTCCTGCAGTGCCGCGCGGGCCGCCGGTCCCCGCAGCTGTGACCGCGCCGCGGTGACGAGGGGTAGGCGGACCCGCGAACGGGTAGCCGCGGGGATGACCGCTCACTCCCCGTCCTGGCTCGACACCCTGCCGACCCGGGGGCCGCCGCCGCCCGAGCCCGGACCCGGCCCGCCCCCGCCACCGCCCCCCGATCCCGTCGATCCCGTCGATCCCGTCGATCCCGCGTGATGAGCCCACGCCGCCGCCCGGGGTCGGAGCACCGCCCGCCCACCGGGCCGCGCACGGAACCGCCCGCCACGGACGCCGACGGCTCGGCCGCCGGGGCGGCGGGAGCACCGCGGCCGCGGTGGCGCCCGCAGGTCGCGGCGGTCGACGTGCGCCAGGCCGTGCCAGTGGTGCTGCGCGTCAGCGCGGCCCTCGGCTGGCGTCTCCTCGTCGTGGTGGCCGCCCTCTACGTGCTGGCGCAGGTCGTCGCCTACATCGCCGCGATCGCCGTCCCGGTCGCCATCGCGCTGCTGCTGGCCGCGTTGCTCGCCCCGGCGGTGCGGTCCCTGCACCAGCGCGGAGCACCGCGCGGGGTCGCGACCGCGGTCGTACTGGTGGTCGGGCTCGCCCTCGTGGGCGGGGTGCTGACGTTCATGGTCGTCACCTTCGTCGACGGCGTGCCCGCGCTGGTCGCGCAGCTGCGCACCAGCATCGAGTCGGTCGTCGGCTGGCTGTCGACCGGGCCGCTGCACCTGAGCCAGGCCCAGCTCGCCGGCGTCGAGCAGCAGATCCTCTCCACGCTCAGCGCCAACCAGTCCGCCATCACGGCGGGGGCGCTCACCACCGCCGCCACGGTGGGCGAGCTCGCCACCGAGATCCTCCTCACGATCTTCACTCTGATCTTCTTCCTGCACGACGGCCACGGCATCTGGACCTTCCTGCTCGGCGTCGTGCCCCACGCGGTCCGACCCCGGGTCGACGTCGCCAGCCGTCGCGCCATCGCCGCGCTCGCCGGCTACACCCGCGCCGCGGCCGTGGTCGCCGTCGTCGACGGGGCCGTGATCGGCATCGGGCTGGGCATACTGGGCGTCCCGCTCGCGTTCCCGCTCGCCGCACTGGTCTTCTTCGGCGCCTTCATCCCGATCATCGGCGCCGTCGTGGCCGGGACGCTCGCCGTCGTCGTCGCGCTGGTCGCGAACGGTCCGGTCGTCGCGCTGGTCGTCCTGTTGATCATCGTCGCGGAGATGCAGCTGGAGAGCCACGTCCTGCAGCCGCTGCTGCTGGGTCGGGCCGTGAAGCTGCACCCGCTGGCCGTCGTGCTCGCGATCGCCATCGGCCTGCTGGTGGGCGGCATGGCGGGCGCGCTGCTGTCCGTCCCGCTGCTGGCGGTGCTCAACTCGGCGATCCGGTCCCTGCGGAGCGACAGCGACCACGGTCTCGATCCCGAGACGGTGCACACCAGCGAGCCGGAGGACAGCGGGCCCGACGAGCCGGATCTCGAGCGTGAACCCGACCTCGAGGACGCGTTGGCCGCCGGACCCGAGCCGCCCCGGTCCCGACCGGGAGCCCGGTAGCCGGGACCGGTCGCCCGGACAGGGCGGTCCGCGGGCACGGCCGGGCGTCACGCGTCCGGCGCCGCCGGTGGCGTCTCGGCCAGCCGGGCCAGCCGCAGCACCGGACACGGGTGGCGCTCCCAATGGTGCTCGTGCGTCGTGTGCCGGCACCAGCCGTGCTCGTCCGGCTCGTGCCCGAGCTTCATCCTTGCGAACAGGTCCGGACTGCCCGTGGCCAGCTCGTCGACGAAGGCGCTGAACACCTCGTCGCTGCTCGGAACGGCCCGCTCGTGCGCGACCACCATCCTTCTCCCGTCGCAGGCAAACAACGGTCGCCGGGGTCCGGAGCAGACGTCGATGGGCGAGACGGACCAGGACTTCGGCCGCGGCACCGGTCGCCGACCTTCCTCGCTTCCGGCGGCCGGGGCAACCCCCGCCTCCCGACCCGGGCCGGAGGGGGGTCCCGGGGGGCACTGGGTAGGGTGCAAGCGACTGCCGGTGCCGATCGAGTCCCCGTCGCACCTTTTGGGACGACAAGCCTGTGGGGACCGAGAGCTGATGGACATGGCAACGGGATCGACCGGCTCCGGCGTGGCGGTATCGGGGTGCCACCGCTGCCGCGACGCCGGCGGGGACTGACGGTGGCCGAGGCCGGCACCGTGACCGCGGCGCTGCTGGGGCTCGCGCGGGCGGGCCTGGCCGACCGGAACCTGGCCGGACACATCTGCGAGGCCTGTGTCGACGGCCTCGGCGTCGACGGCGCGGCGATCTCGCTGCTGACCACCACCGCGTCGCGGGAGACCCTGTGGGCCACCGACGCGACCGCGGAGCTGCTGGAGGACCTGCAGTTCACCCTCAACGAGGGCGTCTGCATGGAGGCCGCGAACACGGGCTACCCGGTCCTGGTGCCCGACCTCCACAACGGGCGGGAGTCCGATCGATGGCCCGTCTTCGCGGCGGCCGTCGCCGAGCAGACCCGCGCCACCGCGCTGTTCGCGCTGCCGCTGCAGTGGGGGGCCGTCAAGCTCGGCGTGCTCGACCTGTACCGGGTCGCCCCCGGAGACCTGAGCGGGCTGCAGCGGCGCGACGCGCTGGCCGCTGCGGACGTCGCGGCCCTGCTGATGCTCGGGGTGCGCACCGACCCGGGGGGCGACGATGACGGGAGCTGGCTCGACCCGATGCTGGGACAACGGGCCGAGATCCATCAGGCCACCGGTATGGTCCTGGTCCAGCTCGGGATCAGCGCCACCGACGCGCTGGCCAGGTTGCGTGCGCACGCGTTCGTCCACCGCAAACTGCTGGTCGACGTCTCCCGCGATGTCGTCGCCCGGCGGCTGGTGTTCACTCCGGACGTGACGTAGACCGGTCCGTCGCCAGGGAAGGAGCCGTTGTGAGGGGGAGCGCGCCATGAGCCTGCCCGATCGTGAAGGGGCCGTCGGGCGAGCCTTCGTCGAGCTCGCCGACACCCTGGTCGACGACTTCGACGTCATCGACCTGCTCGACCGGCTCGTCGGCCACTGCGTCGCGCTGCTGTCGGCCGACGCCGCGGGGATACTGCTCCGCGACGGCCGCCACCAGCTGCGCCTGGTCGCCTCGTCGAGCGACGACGCCGAGCTCATGGAGCTGCTGCAGCTGCAGGCCGAGCAGGGCCCGTGCCTGGACTGCTACCGCAGCGGGACGCCGGTCAGCGTGGCCGATCTGGCCGCCGCGACCCCCTGGCCCGCCTTCGCCGCCGCGGCCGGGCAGGTCGGAGCGTTCCGGTCGGTGCACGCGCTCCCCCTGCGGCTGCGCCGCGAGGCGCTCGGCGCGCTGAACCTGTTCCACAGCGCACCGGGGCCGCTGCCCCCGGTCGACCTCGCGCTCGGGCAGGCCCTCGCCGACGTGGCGACCATCGGCATCCTGCAGGAGCAGGCCATCCGCCGCAGCGAGGTGCTCGCCGAGCAGCTCCAGACCGCCCTCACCAGCCGGGTCGTCGTGGAGCAGGCCAAGGGCGTCCTCGCCCAGTACCACGGGCTGAGCATGGACGCCGCGTTCGAACGGCTCCGCAGCCACTCCCGCGTCGGCAACCTGCGCCTGGCCGAGGTCGCCCGCCAGCTCGCGAGCGGCGAGCTGGACCCGGCGGCCGTCACGGGCACCGACGCCCGGTCACCCCGCTGAGCGGACGACGCAGGAGCCCGCCTCCCGTGCCGGGAGGCGGGCTCCTGTGAGTGCGGTGGCGACCTGGGTCAGATGGCGCGCACCGCGGTGGCCTGGGGACCCTTGGCGCCCTGGCCGACCTCGAACTCCACGCGCTGACCCTCGTCGAGACTGCGGAACCCACCGGCGTCGATCGCCGAGTAGTGAACGAAGACGTCGGCTCCGCCGCCGTCGGGGGCGATGAAGCCGAAGCCCTTCTCGCCGTTGAACCACTTGACGGTTCCCTGTGTCATGTCTGCTCCTTCACGGTGCTGGGCGACCCGTACGGTACGGCGCCCGGCCGACCCGGCAGACCGGGGCGGTGCGTCCTTGTGACGCAGCGCTCCGGCCGACCTCTTGTTCCCCGCGGCGTGCAGAACACGACAACCGAAAACCGAACGACCTACCTGCTCAACGCACGGGAGCGCGAATCGTTCCCCGCACGGCGAATCGGTCGGAGCCGGTGGACGGTCACGTCCGGGTGGGCCGTGCCGACCGAGGTGGTGGTGGCCCACCGGCGGCACGCGAGCAGGAAGTCCCGCGCGGGTGGTCGGGCCTGGTCGGAGATCCAGATCTCCCCCGACCGGGCGACGAGGCGAGGGAGCAGGGCGGCCAGTGCGGCCAGGCCGGCATGCAGGTACAGCACGTCGGCCGCCAGGACGACGTCCCACGCGGCGTCCGCGACCGCCTCCGCCGGGTCGGCCCACCGGCACGTCCCGACCTCGAGGGGCACGCGGTTGCGGCGCGCGTTGTAGGCCACGTACGCCAGCGCGTCCCCCGCCTGGTCGGTGGCCAGGACGTCCGCGCCGCCGAGCGCCGCGGCCAGGCTCGGCAGGCCGAGCCCGCAGCCGAGCTCGAGCACGCGCGACCCCGCCGGCAGGCGTTCGGCGGCGACGGCACGGGCGAGCTCGATCCCGCACGGCCATGGCTCCGCCCAGTAGGGCGGCGGCTCCGTCGCGCCCTTCCCGAAGTTCTGCTCGCGGAACAGGCCCATGGCGTCGCGGGGGTGGACGAACTCGAGGCGGCCGGTGGGCAGCTCGATGGAGCTGTGCTGCACGCCGTGCAGGCCCGCGGGGACCGGCGGGGCGTGGTCGGCGGACTCGTCGAGTGAGGTCACGGGCACCTCGGCATTCCCCGGGACGATGCCCGGAAGGGGTGTGGCCCCGCGACGGTCACCGATGACGGGGAGGGGGTGAGCGTGCTCGGACGGGTGCGCGTTCGGCGTCGTCCGGTCGCAGCGCGGTCGAGGCGGAACCCACACTACGCCGCGGCGACCTGCCGTCCGTCAGCCCGCCGCGTGGCAGCGGAGGGCGACGAGTACGACGTCGTCGTCCTCGGGTGCGGAGCCGAGCAGCCGGTCGCACAGCGCGTCGAGGTCGAGCCCGGCCGCCGGGCCGAGGTCGTCGACCAGCAGCGCCATCGACTCGTCCAGGTCGAGGTGCCGCCGCTCGTAGAGGCCGTCGCTGTACAGCAGCAGCGTGGAGCCCGGCGTGAGCCGGTGCCGGCCGGACGACCGGGACACGCCGGCGGCGATGCCGAGCGCGGGGTCGTGCGGGTGCTCGAGTGCGGAGACCCCGCCTCCCGGGCCGATCAGGAGCGGGGGCGGGTGGCCGGCGTTGGACCACGTGAACGTCGGCGCCGCGCCCGGACCGTCGAGGTCGACGGACAGGTAGACGCAGGTGGCGAGCGGGGTGAGGCGCAGGTGGCGGAGGACCTCGTCGAGCGTCGCCAGCGCCACGTCGGGTGGTCCGCCGGGGTGGATGGCGAAGCCGCGGAGCATGCTGCGCAGCTGCCCCATCACGGCCGCGGCCCTGATGTCGTGACCGGCGACGTCGCCGACGATGACGGCGAGCTGCCCGTCCGGGAGCCGGAAGACGTCGTACCAGTCGCCGCCGACCTCGGCCGAGGTCCCGGCGGGCCGGTACCGGACGGCGATGTCCAGGCACGGCACGACGGGAGGGGCCGTGAGCATCGCCCGCTGCAGGACGAGCGACTCCTCGCGGAGGCGGTCGTAGCGGCCGCCCTGCCGCATCACGGAGGCGGCCTGGGCGGCGATCAGGCCGAACAGTTCGAGGTGGTCCGCCGTGTAGGACGGGCGGTCGGGGCCGACGCCGAAGGCGATGAGGGCGTGTACGGCACCGTCGACGATGACGGGGACCATCGCGGTGCAGTGGACGCGACCGGTGCGGATGGCGTCGAGCACGCCGGCCTCCGCCGCCCAGGACGGCGGCCGCCCCAGGGGGTACTCGACCACGACGGTGTGGCCGGCGGCCACCGCCGCGCTCGCGGGGTCCCCTCCGGTCCAGCGGGCGGCCCGCCCCGACACGGGCCCCCGGATGCCGTGGACCGCCGGCGCCGCGACCCGCCACGTGTCGATCGGGGCGACGGGGGGTCGACCGGCCGGCAGCGGCGCGTCGAGCAGGTACACGGCGCAGACGTCGGAGACCGCGGGGACGGCGGCGTCGGCGAAGGCGGTCAGCTTGGCCTCGGTGCCGAGCTCGGCGGTCGAGGCGGTGAGCAGGTCCAGCAGCAGGTGCTCCCGCGACGCGGGCACACGCAGGCCGCGACCCGGCGGACCGCCGGTGGGGAGCCCCGCGTGTTCGGGCGTCATGACCACTGCCCCCTGCCGTCGGCCGATGATGAGAACGACGAACGGTACTACCCGGTCCGGGCCCACCCGGGTGACCGCCGGACACGCGGGGACGACCGGCCCACGGCACGAAGGCACCTATCGTCACGTCGACGACGTCAGGAGAATCGACATGAACCAACGAATCCGCTACCAGCTTCCCGATCGCAACCTCGGACTGGACCTGATGCGGGTGACCGAGGCGGCGGCGCTGGCCGCCGGTCGGTGGGCGGGCCGCGGCGACAAGGAAGGTGGCGACGCCGCGGCCGTCGACGCCATGCGGGACGTGCTCGCGAGCGTGCCGATGCGGGGCGTGGTGGTGATCGGCGAGGGCGAGAAGGACGAGGCGCCGATGCTGTTCAACGGCGAGGCGGTCGGCGACGGCTCCGGGCCGGAGACCGACATCGCGGTGGACCCGGTGGACGGCACGACGCTGCTGGCCAACGGGATGCCGAACGCGATCGCGGTGCTGGCCGCGGCCGACCGGGGCAGCATGTACGACCCGAGCGCGGTCTTCTACATGAACAAGCTGGCCTGCGCGGGATCCGTGGCCGGCGAGGTCGACATCGACGCCCCCGTGGAGCACAACGTGCGGGCCGTCGCCCGGGCCATCGGGGGCACGCCCGCCGACGTCACGGTGAGCGTGCTCAACCGGCCCCGGCACGAGAAGCTGATCGCCGAGGTCCGCGCGGCCGGGGCGCGGATCAAGCTGTTCTCCGACGGTGACGTCGCCGCCGCGATCGCCGCCGCCAGCCCGGACACCGGGATCGACCTCCTGCTCGGGGTCGGCGGAACGCCGGAGGGGATCATCACGGCGTGCGCGATGAAGGCGATGGGCGGGGTGATCCAGGCCCGGCTCGCGCCGCGGGACGACGCCGAACGCCGCCAGGCCGTCGACGCCGGTCACGACCTGGACCGGATGCTCGGCACCGATGACCTGGTGACCGGCGACAACACGTTCTTCGTAGCGACGGGGATCACCGACGGCGAGCTGCTGCGGGGCGTGCGGTACACCGCGCAGGGAGCGGAGACGGAGTCGCTCGTGATGCGCTCCCGCAGCGGCACCATCCGCTCGGTGCGCAGCAGGCACGCCCTCCACAAGGTCGCTGAACGGCTTGCGGCCCTGTAGAACGGGTGAGGGCGAACGGAAACGGGGCTTTTGGCCCTGTCGGCGGACAGCGCATCGTCGATCATGGACGGCATGTTCGTCGGGCGCCGGAAGGCCGCGACGGTCGACCGGGGCCTGCAGCCGATCGACCGTCAGGGTTGCCTGACGCTGCTCGCGTCCAGCCGGATCGGCCGCGTCGTTTACACCGAGGCGGCCATGCCCGCAGCCCATCCCGTGAACTATCTCCTCGACGGTGACGAAGTCGTCTTCCGCACCGGCTCCGGCACCAAGCTGACGGGGGCCGAGCGGGGGATCGTCCTCGGCTTCCAGGTGGACGAGATCGACATCGACCGGCGAACCGGCTGGAGCGTGATGGGCGTGGGCGAGGCGTACGAGATCGTCGACCCGGGCCGCCTCGCCGATCTTGCCGAGCGGCTTCCGCCGCCATGGGCACCCGACCGCGACGGGCACTGCGTCGGCATCCCGCTGCAACGACTGACCGGGCGCTGGCTGCGCCCACCCGGGAGCGCGCAGGACGCGCCGTCGAGGCCGGACACCGATACATCAGGACGGGAAGCAGGCCGATGAGCACCCTTGTCACCGCCGAGACGCTCGGATGTACCGGAAACGGCCGCCCGCCGCCGCCCCCGCCGCCACCCCGTGGCGGCCGGCGCCGCAGCGGCAGACCGAACCCCTGACGGACCCGGAGTACCGGGTCGAGCACCCGGTGCGGCGGCGAGCGCAACGCGGCCCGCACGAGCGGGTGGTCGCGTCGACGAGGCGCTGCGGCGGAACCCTGCGGCTTCAACCCCGTCCGCAGTGGTGGTCGGAGCCGAGCTCGTTGAGGACGTCG
>CAVSJZ010000013.1:0-150203 GCA_963728105.1 uncultured Actinomycetota bacterium
TACCATTGTTGTTCACCGGCAGTGCCGGCTGCTGGAGTAACGGCGCCGGCCAGCGCGCAGCGTGGAGCACCAGCACCGCCGCGAGGACCATGGAGAGCTGCAGCGTCCGTCGTGGTCCCACCGGAACCTCCTCGGGCGTGGGGGCGCGGGCCGTGCCTCGATGCGGAACTTGATGATCGGGCCGATCGTGGCAGACGTCGCCCTGACGGCGGGGCGGGTCCGCTCCGTCCCCGACGGGCGCGTCCCAACGTAGCTCCGACGGTGGGCTCGACGATGTCGCCCAAGAGGCATTCAGCCGCGTCCTGGCGCGCGAGGACGTGATCGACGACCCAGTGGCTGCCCGGCGTACTCGACGGGCTCACCGGCTACCGCGTCTCCCCGGGCCTCGTGCTCCTGCCCCGGGACGCCGCGCAGGTCGCCGCGGCCGTCGCGGTCTGCGCCGCACATCAGGTGCCGTTCGTCGCGCGCGGGGCCGGCAGCGGACTGTCCGGCGGCGCGCTGCCGGTCGCCGATGGCGTCGTGATCTCGCTGCCCCGGCTCGCGGATCCTCGAGGTGGACCCGGTCGACCGGCGGGTGGCCGTCGAGCCGGGCGTGACCAACCTCGCCGTGAGCCACGCCGCCGCGCCGTTCGGCCTCTACTATGCCCCGGACCCGTCGAGCCAGCAGGTCTGCACGATCGGCGGCAACATCGCGTAGAACTCCGGCGGCGCGCACTGCCTCAAGTACGGCATCACCAGCCACCACGTGCTGGGCCGAGGTGGTGCTGCCGACGGACCCGGACGGACTCGGCGGCGCCGACCGCGAGAAGCCGGGTCCGACTTGCGGGGGTGTTCGTCGGCTCGGAGGGCACGTTCGGCATCGCCACGAAGACTATCCTCCGGCTCCTGCCGGCGCCGGAGTCGTGCGAACGGTGCTGGCCGACTTCCCCCGCGGGGCGGCGGGCGACGTCGTGCCGGACATTGCGGCGGGCATCGTGCCCGCCGCCATGGAGATCATGGATCGCTGGCCATCGGGCCGCCGAGGACGCCGTGCACGCGGGCTACACCTCGACAGCCCGGCCGCGCTCGTCGTCGAGCTCGACGGGCCGGCGGCGGCGTCGAGACGCGTTCGCGCCGTCAAGGACGATCTGCGAGAGCGCGGCCCCCGGGTGCGGATCGCGGCTCGGACGAAGGGAGCGCGCGGCGATCTGGCGGGGCCGCAAGGCGGCGTTCGCCGCGGTCGGCCGGATCAGCCCGGACTACTTCGTGCAGGACGGCGTCGTCCCCGCACGCGCCTGGCCGAGGCGCTCGCCCGGATCGGCGCACTGGGCGACGAGCCGGGCTGCGCGTGGCCAACGTCTTCCACGCCGGCGACGGAACCTGCATCCGCTCGTCCTCTACGGCGCCGCGGCGGGCGAGCTCGAGCGCGCCGAGGAGCTCTCGAAGGCCATCGCGGAGCTGTGCGTCGAGCTCGGCGGGTCGCTGTCGGGCGAGCACGGCATCGGCACCGACAAGGCGTGCGCGATGCCGACGATGTTCGCCGACGACGATCTCGGCGCCATGCTGCGGTGCGCGGCGTTCGACCCGGCCGGGATCTCCAATCCGGGCAAGGTGTTCCCGACGCCGCGGCTGTGCGGGGAGCGGCCGGGTCGGTACGAGCCGCATCCGCTGGAGGCCGCCGGCGTCATCGAACGGCTGTAGGAGGGCGCATGACCAGCGACGTCGCGACTCCGGTCGTGCGGCCGGGCACCTGGCCGCCGAGCGGCCGCGTTACTGGACACCTCCGGCCCGCTCGCGGTCGCGGGAGCGGGCACTGCAGCTGGGCTGGGCGGGCCCGCTGCGCCCCGTCGAGACCGTGCTCCCCTCGACCGGCCTCGCCGGGGTGATCCACGCACAACCCCCGCGACATGGACTTCCGGGCTGGGCCTGCACAACTGCGGGCGCTGCAGGACGAGCTTGCTCGGCATGGCGAGCCCGTGTCGTTCGATGCGGTTCCCCCCCCCCCGGCCGCCCGGCCACCTCGGCCACGCGCGCCGCGTCGAACGACACGTGCTGGCCGTGCGGGGCGAGCTCGTCCTGCAGCGCCCGCAGCGGCGTGCCGGCCCGGACCGAGACCGTCATGTCGCCGGGGTTGTGCGTGATCACCCCGGCGAGGCCGGTCGTGTCGAGCACGGTCTCGACGGGGCGCAGCGGGCCCGCCCAGCCCACTGCCGTGCCCGCTCCCGCGACCGCGAGCGGGCCGGAGGTGTCCAGTAACGCGGCCCGCACGGCGGCCAGGTCGGCCGGCCGCACGACCGGAGTCGCGACGTCGCTGGTCATGCGCCCTCCTACAGCCGTTCGATGACGCCGGCCGCCTCCAGCGGATGCGGCTCGTAGCGACCCGGCCGCTCCCCGCACAGCCGCGGCGTCGGGAAGACCTTGCCCGGGTTGCAGATCCCGGCCGGGTCGAACGCGTCGCGCACCCGCAGCATGACGCCCAGGTCGTCGTCGCCGAACATCCTCGGCATCGAGCAGGCCTTGTCCGTGCCGATCCCGTGCTCGCCCGACAGCGACCCGCCCATCTCCACGCACAGCTCCGCGATGGCGCTCGACAGGTGCTCGGCGCGCTCGGTCTCGCCCGCCGCGGCGCTGTAGAGCACGAGCGGGTGCAGGTTGCCGTCGCCGGCGTGGAAGACGTTGGCCACGCGCAGGCCGGCGTCGGCGCCCATCGCGCCGATGCGGTCGAGCACCTCGGCCAGGCGCGTGCGCGGGACGACGCCGTCCTGCACGAAGTAGTCCGGGCTGATCCGGCCGACCGCCGCGAACGCCGCCTTACGGCCCCGCCAGATCGCCGCGCGCTCGTCGACCGAGCCCGCGATGTGCAGCCGGGTGCAGCCGTGCTTCTCGCAGATCGCCTTGACCTCGCCGAACTGCGTCTCGCACTCCTCCGCCGGCCCATCCAGCTCGACGACGAGCGCGGCGGGCACGCCGACGGTGTAGCCCGCGTGCACGGCCTCCTCGGCGGCCTCGATCGCGAGCGTGTCCATCATCTCGACCGCGGCCGGCACGATGCCCGCCGCGACGATGTCCGACACGACGTCGCCCGCCGCCGCGATCGACGGGAAGTCGGCCAGGAGCGTGCGCACCGACTCCGGCGTCCGCAGCAGCCGCACGACGATCTTCGTGACGATCCCGAGCGTGCCCTCCGAGCCGAGGACCACCCCGCGGACGTCGGGCCCGGCCTGCTCGCCCGTGTCGGAGCCGACGGTCACGACCGAGCCGTCCGGCAGCACGACCTCGGCCGCGAGCACGTGGTGGGTGGTGAACCCGTACTTGAGGCAGTGCGCCCCGCCGGAGTTCTCCGCGACGTTGCCCCCGATCGTGCAGACCTGCTGGCTGGACGGGTCCGGGGCGTAGTAGAGCCCGTGCGGCGCGGCGGCCTTGGTGATCTCCAGGTTGGTGACGCCGGGCTCGACGACCGCGCGCCGGTCGACCGGGTCCACCTCCAGCACCCGCTTGAGCCGGGCCAGCGAGATCACGACGCCCTCGGCGACCGGCAGCGCGCCGCCGGAGAGGCCCGTGCCGGCCCCGCGGGCGACGAACGGCACGTGATGTGCGGCGCAGACCGTGACGGCCGCGGCGACCTGCGCGGCGTCCCGGGGCAGGAGCACGAGGCCCGGGGTGACGCGGTAGCCGGTGAGCCCGTCGCACTCGTACGCCCGGCACGCCACCGGGTCGTCGATGACGTCCTCGCGCGCCAGCACGCGGGTGAAGGCCTCTCGGGCCGCATCGTCGAGCGCCATCGTCGGAGCGTACGTCGGGACGCGCCCGGTCGGGGGACGGAGCGACCCGCCCCTGCGCGTCAGGGCGACGTCTGCCACGATCGGCCCGATCATCGAGTTCCGCATCGAGGCACGGCCCGCGCCCTGACTCCCGAGGAGGTTCCGGTGGGACCACGACGGACGCTGCAGCTCTCCATGGTCCTCGCGGCGGTGCTGGTGCTCGCGCTCGCGCTGACCGGCGCGTTCTCCCCGGCGGCCGGCGCCGTGCCGGTGGACGCCCCGGCGGCCGTCTCGACGCGGTGACGTTGAGGGGCATCCGTGGCTAGACCGGTGTAGAACTGTCCGGCGTGACGTCGCTGCAGATCGACCCGGCCCTGCGCTCCTTCGTCGCCGACGAGCTGCTCCAGGGACTCGACATCGAACCCGACCACTTCTGGTCGGTGCTCGCCGACCTCCAGGCCCGCTTCGCCGGCCCGATCGGCGCGCTGCTGGCCCGTCGGGACGCGCTCGCCGAGCAGGTCGACGCGTGGCACGACCAGCACGGACCCGGCGACCCGGACGCCTACGCCGAGTTCCTGACCGGGATCGGCTACCTCCTCCCGGAGGCGCACCCGACCCTGTCCGTCGACGGTGTCGACCCGGAGATCGCCGATGTCCCCGGCCCGCAGCTCGTCGTGCCCTCGACGGTGCCGCGCTACGCCCTCAACGCCGCCAACGCCCGGTGGGGCTCGCTCTACGACGCGCTCTACGGAACCGACGCGCTCCCGCTCGACCACGAGCTCGCGCGCGGCTACGACGAGCGGCGGGGCGCGCAGGTCATCGCCGAGGCCGACCGCCTGCTCGACGAGCTGTTCCCGCTCGCGTCCGGCAGCCACGCCGACGCGACCGCATACCGGGTCGAGAACGGCGCGCTCGTCGTCGCGTCCGGCACGGGGGAGAGCGGGCTCGCCGACCCGGGCCAGTTCGCCGGATCGCGCGACGGCGGCGTGCTGCTGCGCCGCAACGGCCTGCACGTCGAGCTGGTGATCGACCCGGCGAGCCAGGTGGGCCGCCAGCACCACGCCGACGTCGCCGACGTCGTGCTGGAGTCCGCCGTGACGACGATCGTCGACCTGGAGGACTCGGTCGCGACGGTCGACGGCGAGGACAAGGCGAACGCGTACCGCACGTGGCTGGGCCTGATGAGGGGCGACCTCGTCGCGACGTTCACGAAGGGCGGCGAGACGGTCGAGCGGGTCGTCCACGGTGACCGCACCTACACCGCGCCGGACGGGTCGGAGCTGGTCCTGCCGGGCCGCTCGCTCCTGCTCGTGCGCCACTGCGGGCACCACATGCGGACCGACGCGGTGCTCGCCGACGGCGTCCAGGTCGCGGAGGGCGTGCTGGACGCGCTGGTGACGGCCGTCGCCGCGCTGCACGACCTGCGCGGGCTGGGCCGGTTCTCGAACTCCCGTGCCGGGAGCATGTACGTCGTCAAGCCCAAGCAGCACGGGCCCGACGAGGTCGCGCTGACCGTCGAGCTCCTGGCCGCCGTCGAGCAGGCGCTCGGCCTGCCGGCGCGCACCCTCAAGATCGGGATCATGGACGAGGAGAAGCGGACGTCGCTCAACCTGGGCGCGTGCATCGCGGCCGCGGCCGACCGGGTGATCTTCGTCAACACCGGCTTCCTCGACCGGACCGGCGACGAGATCCACACCGATTTCGAGGCCGGCCCGGTCGTCCGCAAGGACGCCATGAAGTCCACCGCGTGGCTCACGACCTACGAGGACCGCAACGTCGACATCGCGCTCGCGGCGGGGTTCGAGGGCAGGGCCCAGATCGGGAAGGGCATGTGGGCCAAGCCCGCCGCCATGGCCGCGATGCTGGCGGAGAAGGGAGCGCAGCCGCAGGCCGGGGCGAACTGCGCGTGGGTGCCCTCGCCGACGGCCGCGACCCTGCACGCGCTGCACTACCTGCGTATCGACGTGCACGCGCGGCAGGAGGAGCTGGCCGGCCGCACGACGGACCGGCGCGGCCTACTGGAGGTCCCGGTGCTGGCGGGCAAGCCGTCCGCCGAGGAGATCACCCACGAGCTGGAGACGAACGCCCAGTCGATCCTCGGGTACGTCGTGCGCTGGGTGGGCCTGGGCATCGGCTGCTCGACCGTGCCCGACCTGGAGGGCGTCGGGCTCATGGAGGACCGCGCGACGCTGCGGATCTCCAGCCAGCTCATCGCGAACTGGATCTACCACGGCATCGTCGACGAGCGGGACGTCCGGCTGACCTTCGAGCGGATGGCGGCGGTCGTCGACGGGCAGAACGAGGGGGAGCCCGGCTACCGGCCGATGGCCGCCGACCTGGACCGCAGCGAGTCCTTCCAGGCCGCGCTCGAACTCGTCTTCAACGGGCGGACCGAGCCCAACGGCTACACGGAGCGGGCGCTGACCCACTGGCGGCGGGCCGCGAAGGCGCGGGTCTGACCGCGAGTCGGGGTCTGAACCAGCGCGAGTCGCGGTCTCAGCCACCGCGAGTCGGGGTCTGACCGCGAGTCGGGCCCTGAACCAGCGCGAGTCGCGGCCTCAGCCACCGTGAGTCGGGTCTGAACCAGCGCGAGTCGCCGTCGGACGCGCCGAGTCGCTGTCCGAGGACGCAACTCGGCTACCTCAGACCCCGACTCGCGTCCGTACCGTCGTGCCGTGCTGGAGTTCCGCCGCGTCCCCATTGACCATCTGGACGCGCAGGCATTGATCACGCAACTCGACGCCCACTACCGGGTGGTCTACGGCGGCGGTGACGCCACCCCCGTCGCGCCGGCCGAGTTCGCCCCGCCGCTCGGGTACTTCGCCGTCGGCTACGCGGGCGGCGTTCCCGTCGCTTGTGGAGGGTGGCGGTCCCGCGACGACGGCGACCCGGAGCTGCGGCCGGGCGACGCCGAGGTGAAGCGCATGTTCGTGGTGCCTGAGCAGCGGGGGAACGGGTACGCCCGCACGCTGCTCGCCCACCTGGAGGCGACGGCCGCCGCGGCCGGGCGGCGGCGCACGGTGCTGGAGACCGGCGTCCGCCAGCCGGAGGCGATCGCGCTCTACGCCGGCTGTGGGTACCGCCCGATGCCCCCGTTCGGCACCTACCGCCGCGAGCCGGGCTGTCGGTGCTTCGCCAAATCGTTGCCCGCCGAATCCGCGCTTGGGATGGCGTGACGAGACGGCGCAGCGAATGATCTGCGGAACGGTGAGGTGAGGAGGTCCGACGATGGTGTTGGCGGCAACCGACCTACGGCTACATACGACGTGGATCGACTACGTACTGGTGGCCTTCTACTTCGTGCTCGTGCTGGGGATCGGTGTGATCGCGCGCCGCTCGGTGTCCTCCAGCCTCGACTTCCTGCTCTCGGGCCGGTCGCTCCCGGCCTGGGTGACGGGCCTGGCGTTCATCTCCGCCAACCTGGGCGCCATCGAGCTGATCGGCATGACGGCCAACGGCGTGCAGTACGGCCTGCCGACCGTCCACTACTACTGGATCGGCGCGGTCCCGGCGATGGTCTTCCTTGGCCTCGTCATGATGCCGTTCTACTACGGCAGCAAGGCCCGCAGCGTCCCCGAGTTCCTGCAGAAGCGGTTCAACCACACGACCCAGCGGGTGAACGCGATCACGTTCGCGCTCGCCTCGGTGCTGATCGCGGGCGTCAACCTCTACTCGCTGGGCCTGATCCTGGAGGCCCTGCTCGGGTGGTCGCTCCTCGTCGCGATCCCGGTCGCCGCGCTCGTCGTGCTCGCCTACACCGTCCTCGGCGGCCTCTCCGCCGCGATCTACAACGAGGTCCTGCAGTTCTTCGTCATCCTGGCGCTGCTCATCCCGCTCACCGTCGCGGGCCTCGCGCGGGTCGGCGGCTGGTCCGGCCTGACGCAGAAGATCACCGCGGCCAACCACACCGGTGACCTGCACTCGTGGCCCGGCACCACGCTGACCGAGATCCAGAACCCGTTCTGGTCGGTGCTGGGCATCGTCTTCGGCCTGGGCTTCGTGCTCTCCTTCGGGTACTGGACGACGAACTTCGCCGAGGTCCAGCGCGCGCTCTCGGCCAAGAACATGTCCGCCGCCCGGCGGACGCCGCTGATCGGCGCGTACCCCAAGGCGCTGATCCCGCTGGTCATCGTCATCCCGGGCATGATCGCCGGCGTGCTGGTCCCGGCGATGACCACGCTGAAGGACGGCGGCCAGACCGACGTCACCTACAACAACGCGCTGTCGCTGCTCATGGGCCAGGTCCTGCCCAACGGCATCCTCGGCGTCGCGCTCGCCGGCCTGCTGGCCGCGTTCATGGCGGGCATGGCGGCCAACGTCAGCTCGCTCAACACCGTGTTCACCTACGACATCTGGCAGGACTGGGTCGTCAAGGGCCGCGACGACCACTACTACCTGCAGGTCGGGCGGGTCGTGACGATCGCCGGCTGCATACTGGCGATCCTGACCGCCGCCATCGCGGGCACCTTCTCGAACCTGATGGACTACATCCAGGCGCTGTTCAGCTTCTTCAACGCGCCGCTCTTCGCGATCTTCATCCTCGGCCTGTTCTGGAAGCGGATGAGTGGTCCAGCGGGCTGGACGGGCCTGGTCTCCGGGACGATCGCCGCGGTGATCGTCGACTTGCTCGTCCGGACCGGCGTCTTCGCGCTGTCCAGCCAGGCCGGCAGCTTCGTCGGCGCGAGCGCGGCGTTCGTCGTCGGTGTCGTCGTCGCGATCATCGTCTCGATGTTCACCGCGCCGAAGCCGGAGGCCGAGCTGGTCGGGCTGACGTGGGCACTCACGCCGCGGGTCGGCCGCTCGGAGGTGGTGGCCGAGGGCGACGGCGGGTGGTACCGCTCGCCGATGGTGCTCGGCATGGGCGTGCTGGTCCTGACCATCATCCTGTACATCGTCGTCTAGGGGAGCGGATCAGATGAGCGAGGAGAACGTCCCTACGGGCGAGGCCGCGAGCGAGAGCGCCCCCAGTGCGGCGTCGAGCCTGTTCGACCTCCGCACCGTGATCGCGATCCTGTTCGGGGGCTACGGCGTCGTGCTGACGATCATGGGCTTCTTCACGGGCGCCGACGAGCTGAACAAGGCCGGCGGGATCGACCTGAACCTCTGGACCGGGATCGCCATGATCATCCTGTCCGCCGGGTTCATCTTCTGGGCGCGGACGCGGCCGCTCGCGCCGCCGACCGCCCCGGCCGAGGATGACGACCGGCCGCCGATGCACCACTGACGGCGGCGTCCACCCGACGACGACACGCGCCCGGTGCACCGTTGCGGTGCGCCGGGCGCGTGTGGTGTGGAAGCCCTCTGCTCAGCGCCTGTGGTCGGACGGCAGGTACGGGTTGAAGGTCACCAGCGTCCACTCGTCGAAGCGACGCAGGGCGCGGCGAATGCGGTCGGTCACGGTTTCCTCCTGTCTTCGTTGCGGTCGGACACCTGGTACATCGCGCGGCGCTTCTTAATCGTTCCAGATGATCAGGTGAAGCCGGTCACCGTGCCGGCGGGGCCCGTCGGCGAGGGGGTCTTTAGGCTGCCGGGCGTGCCCCTCTACGCACTCGGCGACGCGGAGCCCGACGTCCACCCCGACGCCTACGTCCACCCGGACGCCGTGGTGATCGGGAACGTCGCGATCGGGGCCGAGGCGTCCGTCTGGCCGACCGCGGTGCTGCGCGGGGACGACGGGCGCATCGAGGTCGGGCCGCGCACCAGCATCCAGGACGGCTCGATCATCCACACCACGCTGGTCCGGCCGACGATCATCGGCGCCGAGGTGACCGTCGGGCACAACGTGCACATCGAGGCGGCCACGGTCGGCGACCGGGCGCTCATCTCGTCGGGCTCGGTCGTCCTCAACGGCGCCGAGATCGGTGAGGGCGCCGTCGTCGCCGCCGGTGCGGTGGTGTCCCCGAACGCCCGCATCCCGGCTCGGTCGATGGCGCTCGGCGTGCCGGCCAGGGTCCGGGAGGGCTACGAGGTGCCCGACGGCGCGTTCGCCTACGCCGTGACCAGCTACGTCGCGCGCGGCAAGCGGTTCCGCGCCCAACTGCGGAGGATCTCCTGATGGCCGCGAAGCCCCTGGCCGAGATCGTCGAGGCGGGCTGGGCGCGGGCCCTCGCCCCGGTCGAGCCGAACGTCGCCGCGATGGGCGAGTTCCTCCGAGCGGAACTGGCCGCGGGCCGTCGCTACCTGCCGGCCGGGCCGAACGTGCTGCGCGCGTTCACCCAGCCGTTCGACGGCGTGCGGGTGCTGATCGTCGGCCAGGACCCGTACCCGACGCCCGGGCACGCCGTCGGCCTGTCGTTCTCGGTCTCGCGGGAGACCCGGCCGGTGCCGCGCTCGCTGGCGAACATCTTCCGCGAGTACGCCGACGACCTGGGGCACCCCACGCCCTCGACCGGTGACCTGACGCCGTGGGCCGAGCAGGGTGTGCTGCTGCTCAACCGGGTGCTCACCGTCCAGCCGGGGCAGCCGGCGTCCCATCGCGGGAAGGGCTGGGAGGCCGTGACCGAGCAGGCGATCCGGGCGCTCGTGGCCCGGGACGCCGAGCCGCTGGTGGCGATCCTGTGGGGCTCGGACGCGCGCAAGCTGGCGGCGCACATGCCCGACGTCCCGACGATCGAGTCGGCGCACCCCAGCCCGATGTCCGCCGACCGCGGGTTCTTCGGCTCACGCCCGTTCAGCCGGGCCAACGCGCTGCTCGAGGAGCTGGGCGGCGAGCCGGTCGACTGGAAGCTGCCGTGAGGCGGTCCGGCCCCGTCCGCCCTGGATGACGCCGCCCCGGCGCTGGTCAGGCGCGAGTGACCTTGCCGGCCTTCAGGCAGGACGTGCACACGTTCAGCTTCGTGCGGTTGCCCCCGCCCACGCGGGTCCGCACGGTCTGGATGTTCGGGTTCCAGCGGCGGTGGGTGCGGCGGTGCGAGTGCGAGACGGACATGCCGAAGCCCGGACCCTTGCCACAGACGTCACAGACGGCAGCCACGTCGAACTCCTCGGGAAATCGTGAAACGGTCGACGGCCACGATACCTGCGTCCTCGCGGGTGCCGCGCACGAGGGCCGGTCCACCGGACATGCCCTAGCCTCCCGGTCGTGGCCGTGACGCTCGATGCCGCCCTGCTGACCGGCTGGACGGACGCGGCGATCGCGGCACTGCGCCGGCACGTCGCCGAGGTCGACCGGATCAACGTCTTCCCCGTCGCCGACGGGGACACCGGCACGAACCTGCTGCTCACGCTGCAGTCGGCGGCCGAGGCTGCCGCGGCCGTCCCCGGTGGGGGCGGCTGCCGGGCCGTCGCTAAGGCGCTGGCGCGTGGCGCGCTGGTGGGCGCGCGGGGCAACTCCGGGGTCGCGCTCTCGCAGGTCCTGCGCGGTCTCGCCGACGCGTTGCAGGACGCCGGCACCGATCCCGGCGGCCCCGGCCCGGCGCGGGTGCTGGCCGCCGCCCTGCGGCGGGGGACCGACCTGGCGGCGGCCGCCTTCAGCGACCCGCGTGAGGGCACGGTGCTCACGGTGCTGGCCGCAGCGGCCGACGCGGCCAGCCGCGTCGCGTCCGGCCGGGCCCCGGCGCCCGCGGGCATCGCGGCGGGCGCCGCGCACGCGGGTCTCGCGGCGGTGGCCGTCGCGACGGCGGACGCGGCGGCCGCAGCGGTCGCGGCCACGACGGCGCAGCTGCCCGAGCTGGGCCGCGCGGGCGTCGTCGACGCGGGCGGACTGGGGCTGTGGGTGGTCCTCGACGCGCTGGCCGCCCTGCTCGCCGGCCGGCCCGCCGCCGATGCGCTGCCCACCAGGGGTCCCGTCCCTGCCCGGCCCCGCGCCGCGCTCACCGCGGAGCGCGAGACCGGGTCCGCCGACCTCGACTACGAGGTGATGTACCTGCTCGAGGCCGCCTCGGTCGGGGGCCTGCGCACCGCGCTCGCGGAGCTGGGCGACAGCGTGGCCGTGGTCGGCGACGGCCAGGGCCTGTGGAACGTCCACGTCCACTGCAACGACGCCGGGGCGGCGATCGAGGCGGGGCTCGCGGTCGGCCGGCCGCGCCGGATCACCGTCGTGCGCTTCGCCGACGCCGCCGGCTCCGACCCGGAACGGTTCCCGCGGAGCCGCGCCGTGCTCATGGTCGTGCCGGAGGGGGAGGTCGCGGCGCTCGCGCGGGCGGCTGGCGCGGCGGTCCTCGAGCGCGACGCGGAACCGGTCAGCACCGCCGAGCTGGTCGCCGCGCTGGCCGGCACCCAGGCCCGCCACGTCGTCCTGCTGCCCGACGACGGGGAGCTGACCCCGGTGGCGGAGACCGCCGCCGCGGCGGCCCGTCGCGAAGGCCAGGACGTGCTGGTCCTGCCCACGGCCTCGGTGCTGCAGGGGCTGGCCGCGCTGGCGGTGCACGACCCGGCCCGCCGGGCGGGGGAGGACGTGGTCGCGATGGCCGAGGCGGCGGCCGGGACGCGGACCGCCGCGCTGATGGTCGCCGAGTCCGAGGCGCTGACGTGGGTCGGCCGCTGTGAGCCCGGTGACGTCCTCGGGCTGGCCGACGGCGAGGTCGTGCTGATCGCCCCGGACCTTTCCGTCGGTGCGCTGTGGTTGGCTCACCGCATGCTGCTGGGCGGGGGCGAGATCGTGACGGTGCTGCTGGGCGCCGCCGCCGACCCGGCGCTCGGCGAGCGGCTCGTCGCCGACCTGCGGCGCACGCACCCGGAGGTCGACGTCGTCGTGCATCGTGGGGGGCAGGCCGACTACCCGCTCGTCCTGGGGGTGGAGTGAACCTCGACACGACGCTGTCCGTCGCGCTGGGCGCCCGCACGGCCGAGGCGCTGCAGGCCCAGCTTGGCCTCGTCACGGTCGGCGACCTGCTGCGCCACTACCCGCGCCGCTACGTCGACCGGGGCCGGCTCACCGACATCGCCGGACTCGTGGTCGGCGAGCACATCACCGTCATCGCCGAGGTCAAGTCGGCCACCCTGCGCGACATGCGCTCGCGGCGGGGCAAGCTGCTCGCCGCCGTCATCCGTGACGAGCAGGGTGCCGAGCTCGACTGCACGTTCTTCAACGGTCACAAGCTCGCGAGCTTCGTCAAGCCGGGCGTGCGCGCGATGTTCTCCGGCAAGGTCGGCGTGTTCAACCGCAAGCTGCAGCTCACGCACCCGCAGTTCGAGCCGATCGAGTCCGAGGACGAGATCCGGCCGTTCATCTCGGTGTACCCCGCCACCGGCAAGCTGGGCTCGCAGGTGATCGCCCGCAGCGTCCGGCAGGTGCTCGACACGGTCGACGAGCCGGCCGACCCGCTGCCGACGGCGCTGCGCGAGCACGAGCACCTCGCCGGCCTCGGCCGCTCGCTGCGGCGCATCCACCTGCCCGAGAGCCAGGCCGACATCCACGCGGCCCGCCACCGGCTGGTGTGGGACGAGGCGCTGGGCGTCCAGCTCGCGCTCGCGCTGCGCCGGGCCGCCACCGCGCAGCGCCCGGCCGCGGCGTGCCCGCCCCGGCGGGGTGGCCTGCTCGACGCGTTCGACGCCCGGCTGCCGTTCACGCTGACCGACGGCCAGCGGCAGGTCGGTGCCGAGATCGCCGCCGACATCGCCGGGCGCCACCCGATGAACCGGCTCGTGCAGGGCGACGTCGGCGCCGGCAAGACGGTCGTCGCGTTGCGGGCGATGCTGCAGGCGGTCGACGCCGGCCGGCAGGCCGCGCTGCTGGCGCCGACCGAGGTGCTGGCCGCCCAGCACGCCCGGTCCCTGCGCGCACTGCTCGGACCACTGGGGGCGGCGGGCGAGCTGGGTGCGGCCGAGCACGCGACGCGGATTACGCTGCTCACCGGGTCGCTCGGGGCGAAGGCGAAGCGTCAGGCGCTGCTCGACGCGCAGTCGGGCGACGCGGGCATCGTCGTGGGCACGCACGCGCTGCTTCAGGACCGGGTCGGGTTCGCCGAGCTGGGCCTGGTCGTCGTCGACGAGCAGCACCGCTTCGGCGTCGAGCAGCGGGACGCACTGCGGGCCCGCGGCGAGCACATGCTGCCGCACATGCTGGTCATGACCGCGACGCCGATCCCGCGGACCGTCGCGATGACGGTGTACGGCGACCTGTCCGTCTCCTCCCTGCGGGAGCTGCCGGCCGGCCGGTCGGCGATCGCCACGACCGTCGTCGCGCTTGCGGAGCACCCTGGCTGGTTCGGCCGGGTGTGGGAGCGGGTGCGCGACGAGGTGGCGGCAGGGCACCAGGCCTACGTCGTCTGCCCGCGGGTCGGTGAGGCGGAACCGACCGACGAGGACGGCGACGCGCCGCCCGAGGACGCTGCCGACGGCGAAGGCCGCCGGCCGACGATGGCCGTGCTCGACGTGTTCACCAAGCTCGAGGAGGGGCCGCTGGCGGGGCTGCGGCTCGGCCTGCTGCACGGGCGGCTGCCCGCCGACGAGAAGGACGAGGTCATGCGCGCATTCGAGCGCGGCGAGCTGGACGTGCTCGTGGCGACCACCGTCATCGAGGTGGGCGTGGACGTGGGCAACGCCACCGCGATGGTCGTGCTCGACGCCGACCGGTTCGGGCTCTCGCAGCTGCACCAGCTGCGCGGGCGGGTCGGCCGCGGGTCGGCGCCGGGCGTCTGCCTGCTCGTCACCGAGTCGCCCGCGGCCACCGCCGCGCGGGAGCGGCTGGACGCGGTTGCCGGGACCACCGACGGCTTCGAGCTGGCGCGGGTCGACCTGGAGCTACGGCGGGAGGGCGACGTGCTGGGCGCGCTGCAGTCGGGCCGCCGGTCCGGGCTGAAGCTGCTGTCGCTCCTGGCGCACGAGGAGATCATCGCGGCGGCGCGCGGGTACGCGGGGGAGATCGTCGAGGGGGACCCCGGCCTGCGGCGGCACCGCGGCCTGGCCGACCTCGCCGGCCAGACCGTTGGTGACGAGGAGCGGGCGGTCTGGCTGGACCGGGTCTGACGCGAGTCGGGGTGTGAGCCGGCCCGAGTCGCGCTCCGAGCCATACCGCGAGTCGGGGTGTGAGCCAGGCCGAGTCGCGCTCCGAGCCATACCGCGAGTCGGGGTGTGAGCCAGCCCGAGTCGCGCCCTGAGCCACACCGCGGGTCGACGTACGACCCAGGCCGGGTCACGCCGTGGCCCACGCCGCCCGCGCTTCGGGTGCGAGATGGGCCGCCCTCGGGACCTGTTGCTGCCCCCGAAGATCGTCGTATCGGGAGCTGTGGGGCCACATGTGGCGCCGGATCGCCCAACTCCATGATCAACGCCGGCATGATCATCGCCAGCTGCCACCCGCTCCGGAGCGGTGGGGCCGGCGACGCACCGTTACGGTTCTCAGGAGGAAGCGGAGCCGTACCGCTCCGGCCGCCGCGGCAGCGTCGGCAGACGTCGCCGGAGATGGAGCCCGCGCCACATCTCACCCTGGACTGTCGTTTCGCTGATCGAGCACAGCTCAGCGGTGTCACAGAGGCTGGCGGGCGACATGGCCGTGGAGGCGGCCAGCTGGGGCTGGCTCAGGCCCCGACTCGCGGGCTGGCTCAGGGCGCGACTCGGGCTGGCTCAGGCCCCGACTCGCGGTACGGCACGGGACCGGTTGCCTCGTCAGGCGGGCAGGGCTCCCCTGGCGGCCTCGGCCAGCGCCGTCTGGGCCGGCAGCGGCACGTGGACGGCGCCGGCCTTGTCCAGCTTCGCCAGCTCCGAGCGGGCGCGGGCGTACGCGGCGACCCGCTCGGCGTCGCTGTCGGAGTCGCGCGCCGTCGTCAGCAGCTTGATGACGCGCTCGACCGTGTGCCGCTCGTCGGGCGAGAGGTTCGACAGGCGGATGCGCTCGGCCGCCTCCCGCGCCGCGCGCCACGCCCGCTCCGCGCGGTCGACAGCGGCGATGTACGACCCGCCGTGCCGCAGGCCCGGGAACGCGTCGGTGTCCAGCGCCTGCGCCTCGGCGAACGCATCGACGAACCGAGCGGTGCTGGGCACCGTCACGTCGGCGAGCGCGGGCAGCCGCAGCACCGCCATCGGGTCGCACTCGTAGGCGGCGTAGGCCGTGCGCAGGGCGGCGAACCGGCGGTGGGCGTGCGCCCACACGACGTCCGGGCGCGGCTGCGCGACCGGCCGCGGCGGGAGCGGGACGGTCCCCGGTGCGCCACCGCGACGCAGTGCCGCGCGCCGCCCGGCACGCCGCAGGCCGCGCGACACGGCGATCGACGCCCCGCCGACCAGCACGAACGGCATCACGGGCACGGCGGCCCAGGCCACCTCACCGAGGAACGCGAGGAGGCTGAAGAGCACGGTGAGGAAGCTGACCGCCATCAGCCCGATGGGGATGGCCAGCACCGGGAACAGCCAGCCCGGCGCGATCCGCCGCGAAGGGGGCATCGGCGGGTAGGGCCGCATCCGGGACATCTCCCGCAGCCGGCGGCCCTCGGCGAACGCCGCGGCGTGGCCCGGCGGGAACGGCGGGTGGCGGCGGACGTGGCGCACCTCTCCTTGGTACCCCCCACCGCCGCCTCGCGCACGGGGCCGATCGAGTGTCTGCCCAGTACCGTTCCGCACGACCGAGGATCACCCTCAGGACCATCGACGAGAGGACCCGCCGTGTTCGGCAAGATGCTGGTCGCCAACCGCGGGGAGATCGCGATCCGCGCGTTCCGCGCCGCGTACGAGCTCGGCATCTCCACCGTCGCGGTGTACCCGTACGAGGACCGCAACTCGCTGCACCGGGCCAAGGCCGACGAGTCGTACCTGATCGGCGAACGGGGCCACCCCGTGCGCGCCTACCTCGACGTCGGCGAGATCGTCCGGGCCGCGCGGCGGGCGGGGGCGGACGCGGTCTACCCCGGCTACGGCTTCCTCTCGGAGAACCCCGACCTGGCCCAGGCCTGCGCCGAGGCCGGCATCACGTTCGTCGGCCCGACCGCCGACGTCCTGCACCTGACGGGCAACAAGGCCCGCGCCATCGCCGCCGCGCGCGCGGCCGGCGTCGCCGTGCTGGCGTCCAGCGAGCCGTCCTCCGACGTCGACGCGCTGGTCGCGGCGGCGGACGAGGTCGGGTTCCCGGTCTTCGTCAAGGCCGTCGCGGGCGGCGGCGGGCGCGGCATGCGGCGCGTCGGGGATCCGGCCGACCTGCGCGACGCGATCGAGGCGGCCATGCGCGAGGCCGAGTCCGCCTTCGGCGACGCGGGAGTCTTCCTCGAGCAGGCCGTGGTGAACCCCCGCCACATCGAGGTCCAGATCCTGGCCGACGCCCATGGCCACGTCTGCCACCTCTACGAGCGGGACTGCTCGCTCCAGCGCCGTCACCAGAAGGTCATCGAGATCGCGCCGGCACCCCACCTCGACGCGGGCTTGCGCGACCGCATCTGCGCGGACGCGGTCACGTTCGCCCGGGCCATCGGCTACGTCAACGCCGGCACGGTGGAGTTCCTGCTCGACGAGCGCGGCCGGCACGTCTTCATCGAGATGAACCCGCGCATCCAGGTCGAGCACACGGTGACCGAGCAGGTGACCGACCGCGACCTCGTCATCGCCCAGCTGCGCATCGCCGCCGGGGCGAGCCTGCCGGACCTGCGGCTGACCCAGGACCAGATCACGCTCGGCGGCGCGGCGCTGCAGTGCCGCGTGACGACCGAGGACCCGGCCAACGGGTTCCGGCCCGACACCGGGACCATCTCCAACTACCGCTCGCCGGGCGGCCCCGGCGTCCGCCTCGACGGCGGCACCACCCACACCGGCGCCGAGGTCAGCGCCCACTTCGACTCGATGCTGGTCAAGCTGACCTGCCACGGCCACGACTTCCCCAACGCCGTGCGCAGGGCGCGGCGGGCGATCGCGGAGTTCCGCATCCGCGGCGTCTCAACCAACCTGCCGTTCCTCGCCGCCGTGCTCGACGACCCCGACTTCCAGGCCGGCAAGGTCACGACGAGCTTCATCGACGAGCGACCGCAGCTGCTGCGCGCCCGCCGGCCCGCCGACCGCGGCACGCGGCTGCTCGCCCACCTGGCCGAGACGACGGTGAACCAGCCGCACGGGCCGCGCCCGCAGGTCGTCGACCCGGTCGACAAGCTCCCCTTCGTCGACCTCGACGGCGAGGCGCCGGCGGGGTCGCGGCAGCTGCTGCGCGCGCTGGGGCCGGAGGGGTTCGCCCGCCGGCTGCGCGAGCAGACCGCGGTGGCCGTCACCGACACCACGTTCCGGGACGCCCACCAGTCCCTGCTGGCGACGCGCGTGCGCACGCGCGACCTGGTGGCCGTCGCCCCGCACGTCGCCCGGACGGCCCCGCAGCTGCTGTCGCTGGAGTGCTGGGGCGGCGCGACGTACGACGTGGCGCTGCGGTTCCTCGCCGAGGACCCGTGGGAGCGGCTCGCCGCGCTGTCGGCCGTACTGCCCAACGTCTGCACACAGATGCTGCTGCGCGGCCGCAACACCGTCGGCTACACCCCGTACCCGACGGAGGTCACCGACGCGTTCGTCGCCGAGGCCGCACAGACGGGCCTGGACATCTTCCGGATCTTCGACGCCCTCAACGACGTCGGGCAGATGCGGCCGGCGATCGACGCCGTCCGCGCGACCGGGACGGCGGTCGCCGAGGTCGCGCTCTGCTACACCGCCGACCTGTCCGACCCGGCCGAGACGCTCTACACGCTCGACTACTACCTGCGCCTCGCCGAGGAGATCGTGGACGCGGGCGCGCACGTGCTGGCGATCAAGGACATGGCCGGGCTGCTGCGGCCGCCGGCGGCCCGCCGGCTGGTCACGGCCCTGCGGGAGCGGTTCGACCTGCCGGTGCACCTGCACACCCACGACACGGCCGGCGGTCAGCTGGCGACGCTGCTGGCCGCGGTCGACGCCGGGGTGGACGCGGTGGACGCCGCCGTCGCGTCCATGGCCGGGACGACGTCGCAGCCGTCGCTCTCGGCGCTGGTCGCCGCGACCGACCACACGGAGCGGGCCACCGGGCTCTCGCTGGCCGCCGTCTCCGACCTGGAGCCGTACTGGGAGGCCGTCCGCAAGGTCTACGCGCCGTTCGAGTCCGGGCTCGCGTCGCCGACCGGGCGCGTCTACCACCACGAGATCCCCGGCGGGCAGCTGTCGAACCTGCGCCAGCAGGCCATCGCCCTCGGCCTCGGCGACCGCTTCGAGCTCATCGAGGACCTCTACGCCGCCGCCGACCGGATGCTCGGGCGCCTGGTGAAGGTGACGCCGTCGTCCAAGGTCGTCGGCGACCTCGCGCTGCACCTGGTCGGCAACGGGGTGGAGGCCAAGGACTTCGAGGCCGATCCCGGACGCTACGACGTCCCCGACTCGGTGATCGGGTTCCTGCGCGGCGAGCTCGGCGAGCCGCCGGGCGGGTGGCCGGAGCCGTTCCGCGGCCGGGCCCTCGCGGGCCGGCCGCCGGAGCGGGCCACGGCCGAGCTGTCGATCGACGACCGCCGGGGCCTGCGGGACGACCGGCGCGCGACGCTGAACCGGCTGTTGTTCCCCGGCCCGACGAAGGAGTACCTCGGGCACCTCGAGACCTACGGCGACACCTCGGTGCTCACGACCATGGACTTCCTCTACGGCCTGGCGCCCGAGACCGAGCACACCGTGCCGCTGGAGCGGGGCGTCACCCTGCTCATCGAGCTGGAGGCGATCTCCGAGCCCGACGAGCGCGGCTACCGCACCGTCCTCACCACGCTGAACGGGCAGCTGCGCCCGATGTCCGTCCGCGACGCGTCCGTCGCCACCGAGGTCAAGGCCGCGGAGAAGGCCGACCGCGGCAACCCGCGGCACGTGGCCGCACCGTTCGCGGGGGTGGTCACGCTGCAGGTCGGCGAGGGGGCGGCCGTGACCGCGGGCCAGACCGTCGCGACGATCGAGGCGATGAAGATGGAGGCGGGCATCACCGCCCAGCAGGCGGGCACGGTCGCCCGGCTCGCGATCGGCTCCGTCCAGCAGGTCGAGGGCGGCGACCTGCTGATCGAGCTGGGCTAGGCCGTGTCCCGCGGCCTGGTGCGGATCGTCGCGGGGACGGCGGGCGGGCGGCGGCTGGCCGTACCCCCTGCGGGCACCCGGCCGACGTCCGACCGGGTGCGGGAGGCCCTGTTCTCCGCGCTCGCGCACGACCCGGGGCTCGCCGGTGCGGCCGTGCTCGACCTGTGCGCCGGCTCGGGCGCGCTGGGGTTGGAGGCGCTCTCGCGCGGGGCCGCGCACGTGCTGTTCGTCGAGTCCGACCGGCGGGCCGCCGCGGTGCTGCGGCGCAACGTCGCGGCGGTGGGGCTGCCGGGCGCGGTGGTCCGGGTGGCGCCGGCGGCGGCGGTCCTGCGCGGTCCCGCGGACCGGGCGTACGACGTGCTCCTCGCCGACCCGCCTTACGCGACGCCCGACGCCGAGGTGGCCGGCTGGCTCGCGGAGGGGGTCGCGCACGGCTGGCTCGGCGCCGACGCCGTGGCCGTCGTCGAGCGGGCCGCCGGCCGGTCGGGGGACGGCGCGTTCCCGTGGCCGCCGCCGCTGCACCCGGAGCGTGAGCGACGTTACGGCGACACCGTCCTGCACGTCGGGCGCTGTTACGGTGCCGCCTCATGAGGCGCGCGGTCTGCCCCGGCTCCTTCGACCCGCCCACCAACGGCCATCTCGACATCGTCGGGCGGGCCTCGGCCCTGTTCGACGACGTCGTGGTCGCCGTACTGGTGAACAAGGGCAAGCGCAGCCTGTTCACCGTCGAGGAGCGGATCGCGATGCTGGAGCAGGTCACGGCGCCCTGGCCGAACGTGCGCGTCGACTCGTTCCACGGCCTGCTGGTCGACTACTGCCGGGCCCACGACGTCCGCGCGATCGTCAAGGGCCTGCGCGCCGTCACCGACTTCGACTACGAGCTGCAGATGGCGCAGATGAACCAGCAGCTCTCGGGCGTCGACACGCTGTTCATGTCGACGAGCCCGGAGTGGAGCTTCGTGGCGAGCTCGCTGGTCAAGGAGGTCGCGACCTACGGCGGCGACGTCGCGCACCTGGTGCCGCCCACCGTGCACACCCGCCTGATGGAGCGCATCGCCGAGACCAGGTGACACGCGCGGCCTGCCGTCAATCCCCCGTACGGTCGCACGGCGGTGAGAGGATCACGGCCGTGTACCGGGTCTTCGAATCACTCGACGCGCTGGTCACGGTCGTCGAGGAGGCGCGAGGCGTCCCCATGACGGCCAACTGCGTGGTCCCGCGCGGCGACGTCCTCGAGCTGCTCGACGACATCCGCGAGGCGCTGCCCGGCGAGCTCGACGACGCCCAGGACGTGCTGGAACGCCGCGACGAGCTGGTCGCCGACGCCGAGGCGGAGGCCGAGCAGACGCGTTCGGGCGCCCACGCCGACGCCGACGCGGCGCTCGCCGACGCCCGTGCCGAGGCGGACCGGCTGGTGGAGGCGGCCCGCGCCGAGGCCGAGCAGGCGCTGGCGCAGGCCCGGCACGAGGCCGAGCGGGCGGTCGCCGAGGGACGCCGGCAGTACACCGAGCTGGTCGACCGGGCGCGGGCCGAGGCCCAGCGGGCCGGCGACGCGGGGCGGGCGGCCCACGACCGCTTCGTCGCCGACGGGCAGGCCGAGCAGGCCCGGCTGGTGGCGGCCACCGAGATCGTCCGCGTCGCCCACGCCGAGCACGCGCGCATCGTCGACGGCGCGGACGCTGAGGCGACCAGGCTGCGCCGCGAGTGCGACGCCTACGTCGACCAGAAGCTGGCCGAGCTGGAGGACACGCTGGGCAAGGCGCTGGGCACGATCGCCAACGGCCGCAACCGGCTGTGGCGCGGCGTCCCCGTCCCGGCCGGCCCGACCGGGACCGGGATGGACCTGATCGACTAGCGCGGCGGCCTACGCTGGAGGGGTGAGCACGCATTCCGCACCGGCCTCCCCGTGGGCGTTCAGCGTCCGGGAGCTGGGCCGCCGTCCCGGCACCATGCGCGCGGTCTCGCGCACCGTGGAGGCGCCGCCAGACGGGATGGGCGTCGCCACGGTCGGCGTGCCGGCCGGCGACCCGGTCGAGCTTGACCTGCGGCTCGAGTCGGCCGCCGAGGGCGTCTGGGTCTCCGGGACCGCGCACGCGCGGGTGACGGGCGAGTGCGCCCGGTGCCTTGACCCGATCGAGGACGAGGTGACCGTCGAGATCGGCGAGCTGTTCGCCTATCCCGACAGCGTGACCGACGCGACGACCGAGGACGACGAGCTGCCCCGGGTCGTCGACGAGCACGTCGACGTCGAGCAGACGGTGCGCGACGCGCTGGTCGTCGACCTGCCACTCGCGCCGCTGTGCCGCGACGACTGCCCGGGCCTGTGCCCCGAGTGCGGTCAGCGCCGGGCCGACCTCCCGCCCGACCACGGGCATGAGACACTGGACCCTCGCTGGGCCGCTCTGCGTGAGCGCATGCCCGCCGACCGACCGTCCTGACGACTGCTAGGAGTTCTGCCGTGGCCGTTCCGAAGCGCCGGATGTCGCGCTCGAACACGCGATCCCGCCGGGCGCAGTGGAAGGCCACTGCCCCGACGCTGGTCGCCTGCTCCAACCGCGCCTGCCGCGCCCCGAAGCCGCCGCACGTGGCCTGCCCGACATGCGGCACGTACGACGGCCGCCAGGTCGTCCGCCCGGCCTGATCGCCGCCGCATGGCGGACCGTGCTCCCCGGGGGCCCGTGGTCGACCGCGGGCCCCTGTCGGCGTCCCTCGGTGTGGAGCTGCCAGAGGACCTGCTGACGCTCGCGCTGACGCACCGGTCGTACGCGTACGAGAACGGCAACCTGCCCACCAACGAGCGGCTGGAGTTCCTCGGCGACTCGGTGCTGTCGATCGTCGTGACCGAGCGGCTCTACCGCGACCATCCCGACCGGCCGGAGGGCCAGCTCGCCAAGCTGCGCGCCAGCGTCGTCAACATGCACGCGCTGGCCGGGGTCGCGCGCCGGCTCGGCGGCGAGGCCGAGGACGAGTCCGGCCTGGGCGCCTTCCTCCACCTCGGGCGCGGCGAGGAGCTCACCGGCGGGCGGACCAAGCCCAGCATCCTGGCCGACGCGACCGAGGCCCTCATCGGCGCGGTCTACCTGGAGCACGGCCTCGAGGTGGCTCGCGACGTCGTCCACCGGCTCTTCGCCGGCCTGCTGCGCGACGCGCCGTTGCTCGGCGCCGGGCTGGACTGGAAGACGAGCCTGCAGGAGCTGACGTCGGCCGCCGGGCTCGGCGTCCCCGAGTACCGGATCACCGAGGAAGGTCCCGACCACCTCAAGGTCTTCACGGCGACCGCCGTCGTCCGGGGCCGCGAGCTGGGGTCGGGAGAGGGCCGCACCAAGAAGGAGGCCGAGCAGAAGGCCGCCGAGCTCGCTTGGCGGGCCCTGACCGCCGAGGCCGCCGCCGACTCCACGACCGACGAGTTCCCGGCGCCGCAGGGCGAGCCCGCCGTCGGTGCCTGATCCGGGGGCCTGACACCGGTGCCCGAGCTGCCCGAGGTCGAGGTCGTGCGGCGCGGCCTCGCCGAGCACGTACTCGGCCGCACGATCGCGGGCGTCGACGTGGCCCACCCGCGGGCGGTGCGCCGGCACGTCGCGGGCGGTGACGACTTCGCCGGCCGCCTCGCCGGCCGGACGATCACGGCCGTGTGCCGCCGCGGCAAGTACCTGTGGTGGGAGCTGGGGGAAGCCGACGACGCGGTGCTGGCCCACCTCGGGATGAGCGGGCAGATGCTCGTGGCCGCGGACACCCGCCCCGACGAGCGGCACCTGCGGGTCCGGATCCGGTTCACCGACGGCGGGCCGCAGCTGCGGTTCGTCGACCAGCGCACGTTCGGCGGGCTCTCGCTGCACCCGCTCGTCGAGGCCGCGGGCGGCGGCCTGCTGCCCGCGCCGATCGCGCACATCGCCCGCGACCCGATGGATCCCCTGTTCGACCTCGACGCCGCCGTCGCGGGCATCCGCAGGCGCCGCACCGAGCTCAAGCGGGCCCTGCTGGACCAGACCGTCGTGTCCGGCATCGGCAACATCTACGCCGACGAGGCGCTCTGGCGGGCGAAGCTCTCGGGCCTGCGCCCGACCGAGACCCTCACACGGGCGCAGGGCCGCGCGGTCCTGCAGGCGGCGTCCACCGTCATGGACGCGGCGCTGGCGGCGGGCGGGACGTCGTTCGACGCCCTGTACGTCAACGTCAACGGGGCGTCGGGCTACTTCGACCGCTCGCTCGCCGTGTACGGGCAGGCGGACCGACCCTGCCCGCGCTGCGGGACGCCGATCCGCCGCGACGCGTTCATGAACCGCAGCAGCTTCACCTGCCCGCGCTGCCAGCCGCGGCCGCGGCGGCGGGCGGTCGCCGCGGCTACAGCCAGCCCCGGCGCTTGAACAGCAGGTAGAGGACGAGCGCCGAGGCCGCCATGAGGCCGAGGGCGTAGGGGTAGCCCAGCCCCCAGTCCAGCTCCGGCATGGCCTTGAAGTTCATCCCGTACACGCCGGCGACGAGGGTCGGCGCGAACGCGATCGCCGCCCACGACGAGATCCGCTTGACCTGCTCGTTCTGGTCGAGGCCCGACTGGGTCATCTTGGCCATCTCCTCGTTCTGCCGCTGCGCCACGAGGGTCGCGTTGACCTGCAGGATGTTGGCCAGGAGGTCACGCAGCGACTGGGTGCGCTCCAGCGCGCGGGTCGCGTGGTCGGCGACGTCGCGCAGGAGGCGCCGCAGCTCCAGGTCCGCCTCGGTCGCGCTCTCCTTGAGCCGCCCGCGCAGCTCGTCGAACAGGCCGGCGAGCGGCTCGACCGCGCGCTGGAACTCGATCACCTCGCGGGTCAGCGTGTAGATGCGCCGGGACGCGCCCGCGTCGCCGTCGAAGACCTGGACCTCGATCTCGTCGACGTCGTTCTCCAGGCCGTCCAGCACCGGGCCGTAGTCGTCGACGACCCGGTCGAGCACGGCGTGCAGCACGGCGTGCGGCCCGTGGGCGAGCAGCTCCGGCCGCGACTCCAGGTCCTGCCGGACGCGGGCGAGGTCGGGCTCGTCGGCGTGGCGGACCGTGATGACGAAGTCGGGGCCCAGGAACAGGTGGATCTCGCCGATCTCCACGACCTCGACCGGATCCACGTAGCGGGCCGGGCGCAGCACGACGAACAGGACGTCGTCGTAGCGTTCGAGCTTCGGGCGCTGATGGAAGTGGATCGTGTCCTCGACGGCGAGCGGGTGCAGGCCGAACTCCGCGGCGACGGCCTTGACCTCGGTCTTGTCGGGCCGCAGCAACCCGATCCAGGCGAGGCTGTGGCCCGGCGGCTGGGCGCGGAGCGTGTCGAAGGTGGTCTCGAGCGAGTCCGGCTCCGCCGACCGCCTGCCGTCGACGTAGACCACGTTGTCGACGACCGCCATGCGCCGCTCCCCGTTACTCGGCCAGCCGCGGACCCCTGACGATGGGGATGCCGCGCACCGGAGCGTAGCGGCGGGGGCGGGCTGCGCGCCGGGCGCGCACCGCGACCAGGACCGACGCGACCAGCGCGACCCCGGCGACGGCGGCGATGCCGGCCAGGTCGGCACCGTCCGCCTGGAGGGTGCCGAGCCGGTGCAGCACGAAGCCGTCCCAGCAGGCCCAGACCTGAGCGGCGGCGACCAGCGCCCCGCGGGGCGACGTCACGGCGCCGAGCACGGCGGCGACGGCCGCCGCCAGGACGAGGCCGCCGGTCGGTCCGGTGCCCACCACGTCCGCGAGCAGCGCGGCGGCTGCGCCCGCCGGCAGTCCCAGTGCCCCGCCGACGCCGGCGGGCACGGGCGGGCGGGCGACGGTCACGGGCTGCGGGGCCAACACGGGACCGAGCATCGCTCGCGCGCCCGCGCGCGGGCGCGACCCTGACGGGATCTTGACGCCGCGGCGGCCGCCGTTGACGCCTGTGGCCCGTGCCCCTCCCCGACCTCACGAACGGCACGTTCGTGAGCACCTATGTGACGAAAGTGCCGTTCGTTGGATATGCGGAGAGTGACCGGCGTCAGGGACGCGTCAAGGCCGCCCGGACGGGCGTCAACGAGCCGCTCACGTCCCGTCCCGCGCCACTCGTGCGGGGTGATGCTCGGTCGCGGTCCGCCGCCCGGCGGCTCCGACGTCCCGCATGAGAGGAACCGCGGATGGCCGACGTGGCCTACGCGCTGCTGATCGTGGCCGGCTTCGCCGTGCTCGCGTTCACCCTGAGGGGGCTCGAGCGCCTGTGATCGCCGACGTCGTCGGCGGGCTGATCGCCCTCGGCCTGCTCGTCTACCTGACCGTCGCCCTGCTGCGCCCTGAGCGGTTCTGATGAACGAGACGCTCGCGGGCCTCCTGCAGGTCGGCGCCCTCCTGGTGCTGCTGGCCGCCGTGTACGTCCCGCTCGGGGACTACATGGCCCACGTCTTCACGACCGAGAGGCACTGGCGGGTCGAGCGGGCGATCTACCGCGTCCTGCGGGTCGACCGCGACGGCGACCAGCGCTTCTCGACCTATGCCGCCGCCCTGCTGGTCTTCTCCTTCTGCTGCGTCGTCGTGCTCTACCTGCTGCAGCGGTTCCAGCCGCTGCTGCCGATGGGTTTCGGCCGGGGCGCGGACGGCGACCAGATCCCGGCGGGCATGGCGTTCAACAGCGCCGTGTCGTTCGTGACCAACACGAACTGGCAGTCCTACGTCCCCGAGCAGGTCGTGGGCAACACGGTCCAGATGGCCGGGTTCACCGTCCAGAACGTCCTGTCGGCCGCGGTCGGCCTGTCCGTCGCGGTCGCGCTGGTCCGCGGGTTCGTCCGCTCCCGCACCGACCGGCTCGGCAACTTCTGGGTCGACCTGACCCGCGGCGTCGTGCGCATCCTGCTGCCGCTGTCGTTCGTCTCGGCGGTCGTGCTGCTGGCGACCGGCGTCGTCATGACGCTGCGCTCGGGCATCGACGTCACGAACGTCGACGGGGCCCGGTACACGATCCCGCTCGCCCCGGCCGCCTCGCAGGAGGCGATCAAGGAGTTCGGCACCAACGGTGGCGGCATCTTCAACGCCAACTCCTCGCATCCGTTCGAGAACCCGAACGCGCTGTCGGACCTGTTCGAGATCTTCCTGCTGCTGGCCGTGCCCGTGAGCCTCACCCGCACGTTCGGCACGATGGTCCGCGACCGCCGGCAGGGCCTGGTGCTGCTGGCCGTGATGGGCGTGCTGTGGGGCGGCCTGCTGGCCGTGTCCTGGTTCGCAGAGACCCACCCGAACGGGCCGGCCGCGCTGGCCGCTGGCGCGGCGATGGAGGGCAAGGAGACCCGGTTCGGTGTCCCCGCCTCGGTGCTGTTCGCGGTGTCGACGACCGGCACCTCCACCGGCGCGGTCAACTCCATGCACGACAGCTTCACCGGCGGGGCGGGCGGCAGCGTGCTGCTCAACATCCTGCTGGGGGAGGTCGCGCCCGGCGGCGTCGGCACCGGCCTCTACGGCATCCTCGTGCTGGCCGTGATCGCGGTCTTCCTCGCCGGCCTGATGGTCGGGCGCACGCCGGAGTACCTGGGCAAGAAGCTCGGCCGGGTCGAGGTCACCGCGGCCGCCGTCTCCATCCTCGCCATGCCGGCGCTGGTGCTGCTCGGGACCGGCCTGGCCATCGCGCTGCCGAGCACGGCAGGGGCGATGAACAACGACGCCTCGCACGGCTTCACCGAGGTGCTCTACGCCTACTCCTCGGCGTCGAACAACAACGGCAGCGCGTTCGCCGGCATCACGGTGACCAGCGACTTCTTCGAGGCGACGCTCGGGGTCTGCATGCTGTTGGGCCGGTTCGTCCCGATCCTCGCGACGCTCGCGCTGGCCGGGTCGCTGGCCCGCCAGCGCACGGTCGCCGCCGGTGCCGGGACGCTGCCGACCGGGGGCCCGATGTTCGGCGTCCTCGTCGGCGGCACGGTCGTGCTCGTCGCCGCGCTGACGTTCTTCCCCGCCCTCGCACTCGGCCCGCTCGTGGAGGCGCTGTCATGACGACGCAGGTGCACGACCGGCCGGCCTCCGCCGTGGCGACCGGGCACGCCGTCCGGGCAGGCGCCTTCAGCCCGCGCCAGCTCGTCGCCGCGACCCCGGAGGCGCTGCGCAAGCTCGACCCCCGCGCCCAGCTGCGCAACCCGGTCATGTTCGTGGTGTGGGTCGGGTCCGTCGTGGTCACGGTGTCCGCCGTGCTGGAGCCGAGCGTGTTCTCCGTGCTCATCGCGGTCTGGCTGTGGTTCACGGTCCTGTTCGCCAACCTCGCGGAGGCCGTCGCCGAGGGCCGCGGCAAGGCGCAGGCCGAGACGCTGCGCCGGACGAAGCGCGAGACCGTGGCCCGCCGCCTCGGCCCGGACGGCGTCGAGACCCCGGTGCCAGGCATGGAGCTGGTCGTCGGCGACCTGGTCGTCGTCGAGGCGGGCGAACCGGTTCCCGGCGACGGCGACGTCGTCGAGGGCATCGCCACGGTCGACGAGTCGGCGATCACCGGCGAGTCCGCGCCCGTCGTCCGGGAGGCGGGCGGGGACCGCAGCGCCGTCACCGGCGGCACGACCGTGCTCTCCGACCGGATCGTCGTCAAGATCACGACCAGGCCCGGCGAGACATTCGTCGACCGGATGATCGCGCTGGTCGAGGGCGCCTCCCGGCAGAAGACGCCCAACGAGATCGCGCTCACGATCCTGCTGGCCGCGCTGACGATCATCTTCCTGCTCGCGGTCGTGGCGGTGGCGCCGATGAGCGCCTACGCGGGCGGCGAGCAGTCGCTGGTCGTGCTCACCGCGCTGCTGGTCTGCCTGATCCCCACGACGATCGGCGCCCTGCTCTCGGCGATCGGCATCGCCGGCATGGACCGGCTCGTGCAGCGCAACGTGCTCGCGACGTCGGGCCGGGCCGTCGAGGCTGCTGGCGACATCGACACGCTGCTGCTCGACAAGACCGGGACGATCACCTTCGGCAACCGCCGCGCCACCGAGCTGATCCCGGTGACCGGCGTCGAGGTGGCCGAGCTCGCCGCCGCGGCCCGGCTGTCCAGCCTGGCCGACCAGACCCCGGAGGGCCGCAGCGTCGTCGCACTGTGCGCCGCCGAGCACGGCCTCCCGGCCGAGGCCACGGCCGAAGAGGCGGTCACCGAGTTCGTGCCGTTCACCGCGCAGACACGCATGTCCGGGCTGGACCTCGGCGGCCGCGAGATCCGCAAGGGCGCCGCGTCCTCGGTGCTGGCGTGGGCGCACGCGAGCGCGGACGAGGTCGCCGCGGTCGTCGACCGGATCTCCGACGAGGGCGGCACACCGCTGGCCGTGGCCGTGCGCGCGGGCGGGGCGAGCATGGTGCTGGGCGTCATCCGGCTCTCGGACGTCGTGAAGCCGGGGATCCGGCAGCGGTTCGACGAGCTGCGCGCGATGGGCATCCGCACGGTGATGATCACCGGGGACAACCCGCGCACCGCCAGGGCCATCGCCACCGAGGCCGGGGTCGACGACCACCTCGCCGAGGCGACCCCCGAGGACAAGATGGCGCTGATCCGCCGGGAGCAGGAGGGCGGCCGCCTGGTCGCGATGACCGGCGACGGCACGAACGACGCGCCCGCGCTGGCCCAGGCCGACGTCGGCGTCGCGATGAACTCGGGCACGTCGGCCGCCAAGGAGGCCGGCAACATGGTCGACCTCGACTCCGACCCGACGAAGCTGATCGAGATCGTCGAGATCGGCAAGCAGCTGCTCATCACGCGCGGGGCGCTCACGACGTTCTCCGTGGCCAACGACCTCGCCAAGTACTTCGCGATCCTGCCGGCGATGTTCGCCACGATCTACCCGCCGCTGGGCCTGCTGAACGTCATGGGCCTGGCCACGCCGCGGTCGGCGATCCTCTCCGCGGTGATCTTCAACGCACTCGTCATCGCGGCGCTGATCCCGCTGGCGCTGCGCGGCGTCCGGTACCGCCCGACCAGCGCGGCCGCGCTGCTGCGGCGCAACCTGCTGGTCTACGGGCTCGGCGGCGTCGCGTCGCCGTTCCTGGGGATCTTCCTCATCGACCTCGCCGTCCGACTGATCCCGGGGCTCTGACTCGCATGCTCTCCACCCTCTTCCGCCAGGCCGGGACCGGCCTGCGCGCGGTCGTCCTGTTCAGCCTGCTGTGCGGTGTGGCCTACCCGCTGGTCGTGCTGGGTGTCGCCCAGCTGCCCGGACTGTCGGCGCGGGCCGGCGGCTCGATCGTCCACGCCGCCGACGGCACGCCCGCCGGGTCGTCGCTGATCGGCATCGACCCGGTCGCCGACAACCCCGCCGCCGACCCCTGGTTCCACACCCGCCCCTCGGCGTCCGCGAAGGACGCGCTGGGGCCCGCCGACACCACCACGTCCGGCGGGTCGAACAAGGGCACCTTCAACCAGCAGCTCGCGCAGACCGTCGAGCAGCGCCGGCAGGCGATCGCGGCGCGCGAGGGGGTGCCGTCGGCGGCGGTGCCGCCGGACGCGGTGACGGCCTCGGCGTCCGGGCTCGACCCGGACATCAGCCCGGCCTACGCGGCGCTGCAGCAGGCCCGCGTCGCGCGCGTGACGGGGCTGGCTCCCCAGCGGGTCGCCGAGCTCGTCGCGGCCGCCACGTCCGGTCGGGTGCTGGGCTTCCTCGGCGAGCCGACCGTGAACGTGACCGAGCTGAACCTGGCCGTGGCGGATGCCCGCCGGACCGGGTGACGCTCATGCGGCGGGGCGCGGCCCGGATGCCGGGAGCGCGCAGAATGGGCCCGTGACCAGGCGGGGCGAGCTGCGCATCCATCTCGGGATGGCGCCGGGCGTCGGCAAGACGTTCGCCATGCTGGCCGAGGCGCGCCGGCGCAGGGAGCGGGGCACCGACGTCGTGGTCGGGATCGTGGAGACCCACGGCCGCGCGCGGACGGCCGAGCTGCTGGACGGCCTGGAGGTCGTCCCGCGGCGGCCCGTCCCGAGCGGCGGGCCCGGCGAGATGGACCTCGACGCCGTGCTCGCCCGCCGGCCCGAGGTCGTGCTCGTCGACGAGCTGGCCCACACCAACGCGCCCGGTTCCCGGCACAGCAAGCGCTGGCAGGACGTCGAGGAGCTGCTCGACGCCGGGATCGACGTGCTGTCCACGGTCAACATCCAGCACCTGGAGTCCCTCAACGACGTCGTCGAACGCATCACCGGCGTCCGCCAGCAGGAGACCGTGCCCGACGAGGTCGTGCGCCGCGCCGACCAGATCGAGCTCGCCGACATCACGCCCGAGGCCCTGCGGCGCAGGCTCGCCCACGGCAACGTCTACGCCGCCGAGAAGGTCGACGCGGCGCTGGCGAACTACTTCCGGGCCGGCAACCTGACCGCCCTGCGGGAGCTCGCGCTGCTCTGGGTGGCCGACGAGGTCGACGTCGCGGTGCAGCGGCACCGCAACGAACAGAACGTCCAGGAGGTCTGGGAGACCCGCGAGCGCGTCGTCGTCGCGCTGACCGGCGACACGGAGAGCGAGACGGTGCTGCGCCGGGCCGCGCGGATCGCCAAGCGGTCGGGCGCGGCCGAGCTGCTCGCGGTGCACGTCCTGCGGGGTGACGGCCTCGCCGGCGCGCCGGTCGGGGCGATCCCGCGGCTGCGCCGGCTCGCGGAGGACGTCGGCGCGAGCTTCCACACGGTCGTCGGCGGCGAGGACGTGCCGACGGCGCTGCTCGACTTCGCCCGCGGTGCCAACGCCACGCAGCTGGTCATCGGCACGTCGCGGCGCTCGCGGCTGGCCCGCATGTTCGCCGAGGGCGTCGGGACCCGCGTCGTGCAGGACTCCGGGACGATCGACGTGCACATGGTCACCCACGACGAGGCGGGCCGCGGCCTGCGGCTGCCGGTGCTGCGCGGCGCGATCCCGCAGGTGCGCAAGGTGGCCGGGTGGGCGCTCGCGGTGCTGCTCCCCGCGGCGGCCACCGGGATGGGCGTGGTGACGCGCGACGTGCTGGGCCTGTCCGCCGACGTCGTCGCCTACTTCCTCGCGATCGTGGTCGTCGCGCTGGTCGGCGGGCTGGGCCCGGCGCTGGTCGCGGCCGTGCTCGGCGGGCTGCTGCTGAACTTCTTCCTCACCGAGCCGCTGTACTCCCTCACGATCGCCGAGCTCGGCAACGCCGTGACGATCGCGGCGATGGTCGTCGTCGCCGTGCTGGTCGCCCTGGTCGTCGACCGGGCCGCGCGGCGGGCCCAGCAGGCCGAGCGGGCCAGGGCAGAGGGCGCGCTGCTGGCCTCGTTCGCCAGGACCGTCCTGACCCGGACCGACCCGCTGCCGCGCCTGCTGGAGAAGGTGCGGGAGGCGTTCGGGCTCGGTTCGGTGGCGCTGCTGGAGCGCTCGGACGGCGACGCGTGGCGGTGCGTCTCGGCGTCCGGGACACCGGGCTGCACCACCCCGGACGAGGCCGACGTGGACGTGGCCGTCGAGCCGGACCTGCACCTGGTCGGCCGCGGCCGCTCGCTGGACGCGGCCGACCGCAGGCTACTGGAGGTCGTCGGCGGCCAGGCGCTGCTCGCGTTGCGCAGCCAGCGCGCGGCCGCGCAGGCCGAGGACTCGCGGCGGCGGGCAGAGGCGACGGAGACGCGCAGCGCCCTGCTGTCGGCCGTCGGCCACGACCTGCGCAGCCCGTTGACGTCGATCAAGGCGGCGGCGGGGAGCCTCGCCGACCCGGCGCTGCCGCTCACCGCGGGCGACCGGCTGGAGCTGACCGCGACGATCGAGGAGTCGGCCGACCGGCTCACCGCGCTCGTGGACAACCTGCTCGACTCGTCGCGGCTGGCCGCCGGCGCGGTGACGCCGCTGCTCGCGCCCGTCGGCTACGCCGAGGTCGCCCTGCGGGCGCTGGCCGGGATCCACCACCCCGACGGCCGGGTCGCCCTGGAGATCGACGAGTCGCTGCCCGACGTGCTGGCCGACGCCGGGCTGCTGGAGCGGGTGGTCGCCAACCTCGTCGACAACGCGCTGCGCTACGGGCGCGGCGCGCCGGTCGTGCTGCGGGCCAGCGCGCACGCCGGCCGGGTCGAGCTGCGGGTCGTCGACTCCGGGCCGGGGGTGCCCCGGCGCGAGCGCGAGGAGCTGTTCACCCCGTTCCGCCGCCTCGGTGGGGCGGACCCCAGCGATCGGGACGGCGGGACCGGCGTCGGGCTCGGCCTTGCGGTCGCCCGCGGCCTGACCGAGATCATGGGCGGGACGCTGGCGGCCGAGGACACCCCCGGCGGCGGCCTGACCGTGGTGGTCGCGCTGCCGCAGGCGACGGTCACGGGCGCCGCGGGCGGGCCCGCGCGGGCCGCGGCGGGCGGTGCCCGGTGAACCCGGCGCACCGGGTCCTCGTCGTCGACGACGACCCGCAGATCCTGCGCGCCCTGCGGATCAACCTCACCGCGCACGGCTACCACGTGCTGCCCGCCCCGGACGGGGCGACGGCGCTGCGGACCGCCGCCGACGGCCATCCCGACGTCGTCGTGCTCGACCTCGGCCTGCCCGACATGGACGGCACGGAGGTCATCGCGGGCCTGCGCGGCTGGACCAACGTGCCGATCATCGTCCTGACCGCGCGCGTCGGCGGGGCCGAGACCGTCCGCGCGCTCGACGCCGGTGCCGACGACTACGTGACCAAGCCGTTCGGGATGGCCGAGCTGCTGGCGCGGCTGCGGGCGGCGGTGCGAAGGGCATCGGTGTCGGCCGTCGACGGCGAGTCCAGCGTCGACGCCGGCGACTTCACCGTCGACCTGGCCGCCAAGAAGGTGGTCCGCGCCGACGGTGGTGAGGTGCACCTCACCCCGACCGAGTGGGGGATCCTGGAGCTGCTCGTCCGCCACCGCGGCAAGCTCGTCGCCCAGCGGGACCTGCTGCGGGCCGTGTGGGGCCCGAGCTACGGCACCGAGACGAACTACCTGCGCGTCTACCTCGCACAGCTGCGCCGCAAGCTCGAGCGCGAGCCGGGGCGGCCGCGGCACCTCATCACCGAGCCCGGGATGGGCTACCGCTTCGAGGCGTGAGCGGCCCTGCTCAGCGGCCGAAGTCCTGCGTCCAGTACATCCCGCGGGTGTCGAGGCCGACCCCGACGGCGGTGAACGAGCAGTCCAGGATGTTGCGGCGGTGCCCGTCGGAGCTCATCCAGTCCGTCATGACCTCGTCCGCGCTCTGCTGGCCCATCGCGATGTTCTCCCCGCCGGGGTCGGGGTAGCCCGCGGCGGTCTCGCGGTCGACGAAGGTCCGCCCGTCCGGGCCGTCGTGCTCGAAGTAGCCGCGGGCGGCCATGTCCGCGCTGTGCCCGCGGGCCGCGGTGACGAGGCGGGCGTCGACCCGCAGCGGGCCGCAGCCGGCCCGGGCCCGCTGGGCGTTCGTGAGCGTGACGACCTGCCCCTCGGGTCCGGTGAGCAGGGAGCGCGTCGACGGGCGGGTCGTCGGGCGGCGGGACGTGGCGGGCGGCGTCGGACGGGCCGCCGCGGAGGGGGCGGGTGGCGTGGGCCGGGCGGCGGTCGAGGGTCGCAGCGGCGCCGCCGGCGTCCCGGGTCCGGCGCCCGTCGGCGCGAGGCCCGCGGTCGGGACCGGCGGGGCCGGCGCGGTCGTGCGAGCCGGCGTGGCCAGCGCGTCGAGCCGGGTGGCGAGGTCGCGCGCCGGACCCGCGAGCGCGACCGCGACCAGCAGCGCTCCCGCGGCGAGGGCCGCGAGCAGGGCGTCACCGCGACGCCGGGGAGCGGTCACGGTCCGATAACGTAGCAGCGTGGCGACTGCCTCAGACGATACGTCCGTCCGGCTCACCGCCTGGGTCCAGGGCCGGGTGCAGGGCGTCGGTTTCCGCTGGTGGACGCGCTGCCGGGCGCTGGAGCTCGGGCTGGTCGGCGAGGCCCGCAACCTGCCCGACCGCCGGGTCGCCGTCGTCGCCGAGGGCAGCCCGGCAGCGTGCCGGCGGCTGCTGGACGCGCTGCGCGGCGGATCGACGCCCGGACGGGTCGAGGGCGTCGTCGAGCAGTGGGGCGCCGCGCGGGGTGGCCTCTCCGGTTTCGTCGAGGCGTAGCGCTACCGTCGGTCGATGCACCTGCGCAGCCTGACGCTGAAGGGCTTCAAGTCCTTCGCCTCGGCGACGACGCTGCGCCTGGAGCCCGGCATCACCTGCGTCGTGGGGCCCAACGGCTCCGGCAAGTCCAACGTCGTCGACGCCATCGCCTGGGTGCTGGGCGAGCAGGGTGCCAAGGCGCTCCGCGGCGGCAAGATGGAGGACGTCATCTTCGCCGGGACGTCCGGGCGCGCGCCGCTGGGCCGCGCCGAGGTGACGCTGGTCATCGACAACGCCGACGGCGCGCTGCCCGTCGACTACGGCGAGGTCTCGATCACCCGGCGGATGTTCCGCGACGGAGCGGGCGAGTACGAGATCAACGGCGAGCGCGCGCGGCTGCTGGACGTCCAGGAGCTGCTGTCGGACTCGGGCATCGGCCGGGAGATGCACGTCATCGTCGGCCAGGGCCAGCTCGACGGGGTGCTGGCCAGCAAGCCGGAGGACCGCCGCGCGTACGTCGAGGAGGCCGCCGGCGTCCTGAAGCACCGCAAGCGCAAGGAGAAGGCGCTGCGGAAGCTGGAGGCGATGCAGGCGAACCTCACGCGCCTGACCGACCTGACCGCGGAGCTGCGCCGCCAGCTCAAGCCCCTCGGGCGGCAGGCCGAGATCGCGCGCAAGGCGCAGTCGGTCCAGGCCGAGCTGCGCGACGCCCGGCTGCGGCTGGCCGCCGACGACCTGGTCGCGCTGCGGGACCAGCTCGCGCAGGAGGAGGCCGACGAGGCGCACGCCCGGGCCCGGCGCGCCGAGGTCGAGGCCCAGCTGGCGGCGGCGCGGGCCGAGCAGGAGCGGCTGGAGGAGGCGCTCGCGCGGGACGCGCCGCGCGTCGCCGCCGCCCAGGACACCTGGTACCGGCTGTCCGCGCTGGCCGAGCGGCTCGCCGGCACCGTCCGGCTCGCGCAGGAGCGGGCCCGCCATCTCTCCTCGGCCGCGGAGGAGCGCAGCCCCGGCCGCGATCCCGACGAGCTGGAGGCCGAGGCCGAGGCCGTCGCTGAGCAGGAGGACGAGCTCGTCGCGGCGGTCGCGGAGGCCCGGCGGACGCTCTCGGCGATCACCGACGCGCGGGCCGAGCAGGAGCGCACGCTGGCCGCCGCGGAGCGTGCGCACGTCGCGGCCGTCAAGGCGCTGGCGGACCGGCGGGCCGGCCTGGCCACGCTGGCCGGCCGGGCGGAGGCCCTGCGCAGCGGGGCCGCGGCCACGGCAGAGGAGATCGAACGGCTGTCGGACGCGCTGGCCGAGGCGGCCGAGCGGGTGGGCACGGCCGAGGCGGAGCTGGCGACGGCCCGCGAGGGCGTCGGCGAGCTCGACGACGGCGACGCGACGCTCGACGAGCGGGTCGCGGTGGCCGGGCAGGCCCACGAGACGGCACGGGCCCGGGTGGCGGAGCTGGTCGCCGCCGAGCGGGACGCGGAGCAGCGCCGGGCGCACTGGCGCGCCCGGGTCGAGGCACTGGCGGTCGGGCTGGCGCCGCGGGACGGCTCGGCGGCCCTGGCGGACGTCGACGGCGTGCTGGGACCGGTGTCCGCGCTGGTCACGGTGGATCCGCCGGCCCGGACCGCGGTGGCGGCGGCGCTGGGGGGCCTGGCCGACGCGCTGGCCGTCGCCTCCCCGGAGGCGGCCGCGGCGGCGCTGGCGCACCTGCGCGACCGCGCGGCCGGCCGGGCGTCGCTGGTGGTGGCCGCCCCCCCGCCCCCGAGTCAGGAAGGCCACCTTCAGGACCCCAGGCGTCCTGAAGGTGGCCTTCCTGACATTCCGGCGGGTGCACGAGCAGCGGCCGACGCCGTCACCGGGGACTCCGACGTCGCCGCGGCGCTGCGCGCGCTGCTCGCCGACGTCGTGATCGTCCCGTCGCTCGACGCGGCCGGGCCGGTCCTCGCGGCCGGGCTCACCGCCGTCACGCCCGACGGCGACCTGCTCGGCCCGCACTCGGCGACGGGCGGCGCCGGCGCCGGGTCGAGCGCGCTGGACCTGCGGGCGGCCGTCGACGACGCCACCGCCGCGCGCGACGGCGTCGAGGACGAGCTGTCCCGGCTGCACCCCACGCTGCAGGGCGCGCGCGCCGAGGAGGCGGCGCGGCGGGCCGACCTCGACGCCGCGAAGCAGGCGGGTGCGGCGGCGCAGCAGCGCCGGGCCGGTGCGACAGCCCGCCTGAGCGCCCTGGAGCAGGCGCTGCGCTCGGCCACGGCCGAGGCCGACCGCCTGCGCGCACGGCGCGACGCGGTCGAGGCCCGCCGCTCCGACGCGCTGCTGGCGCTGGAGGCCGCCGAACGGCAGCTCGCCGTGGCCGAGGACGAGCCGGTCGACGACGAGCCGGACACCGAGATCCGCGACGCCGCCGCGGAGGCGCTGGAGACCGTCCGGTCCGAGGAGGTCGAGGCCCGGCTGGGGCTGCGCACCGCGGAGGAGCGGGCCCGCGCGCTGGCCGGACGTGCCGAGTCGCTGCGCCGCCAGGCCGCGGGCGAGCGGCAGGCCCGGTCCCGGGCGGCCGCGGCCCGCGCGGCCCGCGAGCGGGACGCGGCGGCCGCCGCGCTGGTCGTCGAGGCGGGCGGCGCGGCCACGGCGCGGATCGCCGGCTCGCTCGCCGCCGCCGTCACCGAGCGCGACGACGCGACGGCCGCCCGCGACGCGCGGGAGCGCGAGCTGGGCGAGGCCCGCGTCACCACCATGCGCCTGACCGGCCTGCTGGAGAAGCTGACCGACGCCGTCCACCGCGACGAGGTCCTGCGCGCGCAGAACCGGCTGCGCCTGGAGCAGCTCACCGAGCGCGTGCTGGCCGACCACGGCATCGGCGTCGACGACCTCGTCCGCGAGTACGGGCCGGACGTCGCCGTGCCGGCGTCGGCGGGGGAGCTGGCCGAGTACGAGGCGGCGAAGGAACGGGGCGAGGACGTCGTCGCGCCGCCGCCGATGCCCTACGACCGGGCCACGCAGGAACGCCGGGCCCGCCGTGCCGAGAAGGACCTGACGCTGCTTGGCAAGGTCAACCCGCTCGCGCTGGAGGAGTTCGCGGCGCTCGAGGAGCGCTACCGGTTCCTGTCGACCCAGCTGGAGGACGTCAAGAACACCCGCCGCGACCTGCTCACGGTCGTCCGCGAGGTCGACGAGAAGATCCTCGAGGTGTTCGCGGAGGCGTACGCGGACGTCGCGCGCGAGTTCGAGGTCGTCTTCGGCACGCTGTTCCCCGGCGGCGAGGGCCGGCTCGTGCTGACCGATCCCGAGGACATGCTCACGACCGGCATCGAGGTCGAGGCGCGGCCGCCGGGCAAGAAGGTCAAGCGGCTGTCGCTGCTGTCGGGTGGCGAGCGGTCGCTGACCGCCATGGCGCTGCTGGTGGCCATCTTCCGGGCCCGGCCGTCGCCGTTCTACGTGCTCGACGAGATCGAGGCCGCGCTCGACGACGTCAACCTGCGCCGGCTGATCTCGCTGCTGGAGGAGCTGCGCGAGTCGAGCCAGCTCATCGTCATCACCCACCAGAAGCCGACGATGGAGGTCGCCGACGCGCTGTACGGCGTCTCGATGCGCGGCGACGGGATCACCACGGTGATCAGCCAGCGCCTGCGGCCCGTGGCCAGCTGAGCCGGTACCGGCGCGACGAGGCGCCGCCCGGCCGGGCGCCCGTGCGGCGTGACAGGCTGGTCGGGTGACGACGCAGACGTTGTGGATCGTGATCGTTGTCGTCGCGGTGCTGGTGGCACTCGCCCTCGTGACGGGCGTCCTGCTGCGCCGCAGCCGCCGGATCAGCCTGCGCGAGCCGGAGCAGGTCGACGAGGCGCCCCCCCGCCCGCGCGGCGGCACCTACCAGGCCCAGGGGGGCTTCGACTTCTCGGCCGGCACGGCCACCGCGCCCCGGCCCGCACCGAAGGACGCGCCGTCCGGGGAGGGCGGGACCGCGGCACCGGCCGGCGGATCGACGCGGGGCGGCACGGGGAGCGCCGGCCGCCGGACGAGCGCCGAAGCCGCCCCGACCGCGGCGGGGGACACCTCGACGCGGGGGGCCGCCGGCGCCGGGACGGGCACGGACGCCGCAGCGGCGGCGGCGGGGGACACCTCGACGCGGGGGGCCGCCGGTGCCGGGACGGGCACGGACGCCGCAGCGACGGCGGCGGGGGACACCTCGACACAGGGGGCCGCCGGTGCCGGGACCAGCGCCGACGCCGCCGCGACACCCGCGGGGGGCACCTCGACGGCTGGCGAAGCGGCCGCCCGGGCGAGCAGGGACACGGCCGCGGCGCCCGCGAAGGAGACCCCGGGCCCGGACGCCGCGGCGACCCGCGAGGGCGCGCTCGCGAACGGCGCCGCCCCGGCCGCGCCGCCGCGGCCGGACGCCGAGGACACCGCCGCCCCGGCCGCGCCGCCGCGGCCGGACGCCGAGGACACCGCCGCCCCGGCCGCGCCGCCGCGGCCGGACGCCGAGGACACCGCCGCGGACACCGAGCGCCGGCCGGCGGCCGCCGCCGACCATGGCGCCCCGGCGCCCCCCGCCGCCCCGGCGCCCCCCGCCGCCCCGGCGCCGCCCGCCGCGCCGGCGGACTCGCCCAACGGGACCGGGGCCCCTGCCCCGGCCGCCCCCACCGCGGGCCCGGTCGCCCCGGCGCCCCCCGCCCCGGCCGCCGCACCCGCCGCGTCCGGCGCCTCACCGGCCGCGACCGAGGAGATCGCGCCCGCAGAGGGACGCCTCGAGCGCCTGCGGGGCCGGCTCGCGCGGTCGCGCTCCGGTTTCGGCCAGAGCCTGCTCGGCCTGCTCGGCGCCGGCGAGCTCGACGAGGAGTCGTGGGAGGACGTCGAGGCCACGCTGCTGTCGGCCGACATCGGCCCGGAAACGACCGTCGAGCTGGTCGAGACGCTGCGCACGGAGCTCGCCCGCCGCGCCGTCCGCACCCGCGACCAGGCCCGCACCCTGCTGCGCGACGTCCTGACCGACGCCCTGCACACCGACCTCGACCGTTCCGTGCGCGCGCTGCCGCACGAGGGACGACCGGCCGTCCTGCTCGTCGTCGGCGTCAACGGCACCGGCAAGACGACCACCACCGGCAAGCTCGCGAGGGTCCTGGTCGCCGGCGGGCGGCACGTCGTGCTCGGCGCCGCCGACACCTTCCGGGCCGCCGCGGCCGACCAGCTCGCGACGTGGGGCGAGCGCGCAGGCGCCACCGTCGTCCGCGGGCCAGAGGGCGCCGACCCCGCCAGCGTCGCCTTCGACGCGGTCAAGCAGGCCGGCGCCGAGGGCGCCGACGCCGTCCTGCTCGACACCGCGGGCCGGCTGCACACCAAGACCGGCTTGATGGACGAGCTGGGCAAGGTCAAGCGCGTGGTCTCGCGCCAGTCGGTGGTCGACGAGGTCCTGCTCGTCCTCGACGCCACGACCGGGCAGAACGGGCTGACCCAGGCCAGGGTCTTCGGCGACGTCGTCGACGTGACGGGCATCGTGCTGACCAAGCTCGACGGCACCGCGAAGGGCGGCATCGTGTTCCGGGTCCAGCGCGAGCTCGGCGTGCCCGTCAAGCTGGTCGGGCTGGGCGAGGGAGCCGACGACCTGGCCCCGTTCGAGCCCGCCGCGTTCGTCGACGCACTGCTCGAGTAGGGCCTCCCGGCGCGACGGCGGGCCTACCGACCGTCACGGGTAACCCCGACGTAACCCGCGCCGGGCGGCCGTTCACCGTCGTGAAACAAACGACGACGACGGGCGAAACACGACACACCGAGTATTCCTCCAGCCCAGGCCCACCTGCAGGAGGGAAACCGTGCCCAGTATCAACTCCGGAGACACCGCATGGGTGCTCGCGAGCGCCGCGCTCGTGATGCTCATGACGCCGGGTCTCGCCTTCTTCTACGGCGGGATGGTCCGCAGCAAGAGCGTGCTCAACATGCTCATGATGAACTTCATCTGCCTCGCGGTGGTCACCGTCCTGTGGACCCTCTACGGCTACAGCTGGTCGTTCGGGAACGACGCGTTCGGTGGCCTCGTCGGCGGCGGTGAGTTCGCGGGCCTGTCCAACGTCATCGGCCAGTTCGTCGGCGTAGCCGTCACCGGGCCGCCGCCGGTGCCATGGCCGGGCAGCGACGCGTTGCCGGCCAGCGTGTTCGTCATGTTCCAGCTGATGTTCGCGGTGATCACCCCAGCGCTGATCTCCGGCGCCATCGCGGACCGCGTCAAGTTCTGGTCCTGGAGCCTGTTCGTCGCGCTCTGGGTCACGATCTGCTACTTCCCCGTCGCGCACTGGGTGTTCTCGTTCAACGGCTTCACCGGCGCCGACAACGTCGGTGGCTGGATCGTCAACCAGCTCGGCGCGCAGGACTTCGCCGGTGGTACCGCCGTCCACATCAACGCCGGTGCCGCGGGTCTCGCGCTGGCCTTCGTCCTCGGCCGCCGCAAGGGCTGGCCGAAGGAGCGCATGCGCCCGCACAACATCCCGTTCGTGCTGCTCGGCGCATCGCTGCTGTGGTTCGGCTGGTACGGGTTCAACGCCGGGTCGGCCCTTTCGGCCAGTGACCTCGCGGGGCTGGCCTTCACCAACACCACGATCGCGACCTGCACCGCGGTGCTCGGCTGGCTGATCGTGGAGCAGATCCGCGACGGCAAGCCCACCACGCTGGGTGCCGCGTCCGGTGCCGTCGCCGGCCTGGTCGCCATCACCCCGGCCTGTGGCTACGTCGCCCCGCTCGGCGCGATCTTCCTCGGCCTGATCGCCGGCGCGGTCTGCGCCATGGCCGTGAGCATCAAGTTCCGGTTCGGCTTCGACGACTCGCTCGACGTCGTCGGCGTCCACCTGGTCGGCGGCATCGTCGGCACCCTGCTCATCGGCTTCTTCGGCGACAAGACCGACGTCAACGCCGCGGCGCAGGGCGACAACGGCCTGTTCTACGGGGGCGGCCTCGCCCAGCTGGGCCGCCAGGCCGTTGCCGCGGGAGCGGTCCTGCTGTACTCGTTCGTCTGCGCCTTCGTGATCGGCTACCTGATCAAGGTGACGATCGGCTTCCGGGTGACGGAGGAGGACGAGGTCACCGGCGTCGACGAGACCGGGCACGCGGAGACCGCGTACGACTTCTCCACGCTCGGTGGCGGCACCGGCCTCGGCGGCCCCCGACCGAGCGTGATCCCGAGCGGCACGGAGCCCGTCGCCGCAGGCAAGGAGGGCTGACCCATGAAGCTCGTGACGGCGATCGTCAAGCCGTTCGTACTGGAGGACGTCAAGGGCGCGCTCGAGCAGATCGGCGTGCTGGGCATGACGGTCAGCGAGGTCCAGGGCTACGGTCGCCAGAAGGGGCACACCGAGGTCTACCGGGGCGCCGAGTACTCGGTCGACTTCGTGCCCAAGGTGCGCGTGGAGGTCGTCGCCGACGACACCGTCGCCGACAAGGTCGTGGACGCGGTCGTCGAGGCCGCCCGGACCGGCAAGATCGGCGACGGCAAGGTGTGGGTGACCCCGGTCGAGAGCATCGTCCGGGTCCGCACCGGCGAGCGCGGGGCGGACGCGGTCTAGGCGCAGCGCCCGGTTCATCCTGGTTCAGGGCCCGCCGCGCGGCGCAAGCCGCGTGGCGGGCCCGCGCCGTCTGCCGGTCGGGGACGTCCGGGGAGGGGAGTTGGCAACGATGCGCATCGAGGGGACCACGGGCGAGGGGGCGGCGTGACGGCGGTGAGCTCGGGATCGGCGCAGGACCTGGTCCGGGCGAAGGCGGTCCTGCTCGACCCGGGTCCCGGCAAGCGCCGGTTGAACGCCGAGGCGCTGCGGGAGGCGCTGGTCGACCTGCACGACTTCTGGCTCGCGTCGCGGTGCGCGACCATCGGGCTGACCGAGAACGCCGCGCTGGTCGCGGTCGGCGCGCTGGGCCGCCGCGAGCTGGCCCCGTACTCCGATCTCGACCTGGTGCTGCTGCACGACGGCCGCCGCGACATCGACCGGCTCGCCGACGGCCTGTGGTACCCGCTGTGGGATGCGGGCATCGGGCTGGACCACTCCGTCCGCACGCCGGGCCAGGCCGTCCAGGTCGCGGCGACGGACCTGCGCGCGGCGCTCGGGCTGCTCGAGGCCCGCCACCTGGCCGGCGACCCCGCCCTGTCGGGCAAGGTCCGCGACGCCGTCCGCCAGGCGTGGCGGACCGGGATCCGCGGACGGTTCGAGGAGCTGTCCGACGCCGCACGGGACCGCTGGCGCAAGTCCGGGGACGTCGCGCACCGCGTCGAGCCCGACCTCAAGAACGGGCACGGCGGGCTGCGGGACGTCCACCTGCTCGACGCGCTGGCGACCGCGCAGCTGCTCGACCGCCCGTCCGCCGAGGTGCAGGAGGCCCGCGACCTGCTGCTGGACGTGCGGACCGAGCTGCACCGGCTGGCGGGCAGGGCGCGGGACGTGCTGCGCGCCCAGGAGGCCGACGAGGTCGCGGCCGCGCTCGAGCTCGGTGACCGGTTCGAGCTGGCGAGGGCCCTGTCCGGGGCGGCGCGCTCGATCGCTTTCGCCGTCGAGGTCGGCCTGCGCCAGGCCAAGAACGCGCTGCCCCGCCGCGGCCTGGCGGCGCTGCGGCGGCCACCCGTCCGCCGCCCGCTGGACAACGGCGTCGTCGAGCACCTCGGCGAGGTGGCGCTGTCCCGCGACGCCGCGGCGTCGCGGGATTCCGCGCTCGTGCTGCGCGTCGCCGCGACGGCCGCCCGCACCGGGCTGCCGGTGGCCGCCGGCACGCTGCACCGGCTCGCCGAGACGGCTCCCGAGCTGCGCGAGCCGTGGCCACGGGCGGCGCTGGGGGAGCTGCTGTCGCTCCTGGGCTGCGGTCGCCCGATCGTCGACGTCATCGAGTCGCTGGACCGGACCGGCCTGTGGGGCCGGCTCTTCCCGGAGTGGGGCGCCGTGCGGGACCTGCCGCCGCGCGACCGCGCCCACGTGTGGACGGTGGACCGGCACCTCGTCGAGGCGTGCTCGCAGGCGGCGCGGCTGACCACCCGCGTCGCCCGGCCCGACCTGCTCCTGGTCGGCACGCTGCTGCACGACATCGGCAAGGGCCGCGGCGGCGACCACTCGGTGGTCGGGGAGTCGCTGGCCGTCCAGGTCGGGCGCCGGCTGGGCTTCGCAGAGGCGGACGTCGCCGTGCTCGGGGCCGTCGTCCGCCATCACCTGCTGCTCCCGGACACCGCGACCCGTCGCGACCTCGAGGACCCGGCGACGATCACGCGCGTCGCCGAGACGCTGGAGGCGGCGGTGCCCGGCTCCGGCGCGCTGCTCCTGGACCTGCTCGGGGCGCTGGCCGAGGCGGACTCGCTGGGGACCGGGCCCGGCGTGTGGAGCCCGTGGAAGCGGGTCCTCATCGGCGACCTCGTCAGGCGCAGCCGGGCGCTGCTGGCGGGCGAGCCGCTGCCGGCCCCCGACCCGCTGTCGGCGGCCGAGACCGAGCTGGCCGCGGGCGTGTGCGACGGCGGGCGCCCGCAGCTGCGGCTCGAGGACGGCAGCCCGGCGACGGCCACCGTCGCACTGCCCGATCGGCCGGGGGCGCTCGCCGCGGCGGCGGGCGTGCTCGCCCTGCACTCCCTCGAGGTGCACGCGGCGGAGCTGCACCCGGCCTGCGACGGGGCGGCGGTCTTCCGCTTCGCGGTCTCGCCGCGCTTCGGCGGCCTGCCCGACCCGGCGCTGCTGCGGTCGGATCTCGTCCGGGTGCTGGAGGGCGGGCTGGCGCTGGAGGAGGCGCTGGCCCGCAAGGAGCGCGACTACGCCCCGGCGGCGGCCGCCGAGGAGCCGCCCGCGCCGCCGCGGGTCCTGTGGTTCGACGACGAGGCGACCGGCGCGGTGATCATGGAGCTGCGCGGGACCGACCGGATCGGGCTCCTCCACCGCATCGCGGTCGCGCTCGAGGGGTGCGCGGTCAGCGTCCGGTGGGCCCGCGTGTCGACGCTCGGGGCGTCCGTCGTCGACGCGTTCTGCCTGGCGGGGGACGGCATCCCGGTCGGCAAACGGCGGGAGGTTGAGCGGGCCGTGCTGACCGCCGCCCGTTGACGGCGGCCGGCCAGCAGGCAACGAACGGCACTTTCGTTCAACGGGTTTGAACGAAAGTGCCGTTCGTTGCGTCCCGGGGGCCGCGCGTCACGCTCCCGTCACGTGGCGCGCGCCCGCTCCAGCACCCCGGGCTCACCGGTCCCGTCCTCGCGCAGCTCCTCCTGCTCGGCGGCGTCCAGGTCGGCCTCGCCGGCGTGTGCCGCCTCGCCCGTGGCCAGCCGGCGGTCGGCCGCGGCGAGCAGGCGGTGCCCGGTGGCCAGCACGCCGACGGCGGCCAGCACCGTGCCCGCCCCGAGCCAGAACGGCACGTGCACGTTCCAGTACTCGGCCATCAGGCCGGCCGCGAACGGGGCCAGGCCGCCGCCGATGAAGCGGATGAACCCGTACGCGGCCGAGGCGACGGGCCGCTCGACCGGCGCGACCAGCATCACGGCCTGCGTGGTGAGGGTGTTGTTGATCCCGATCATGGCCCCGGCCACGACGACGCACACGACCAGCACCGGCGGGCGGTCGGTGAACGCGGCGATCACGGCGAGCACGGCCGCGAACGCGGTCAGGTTGGCGTACAGGACGGGCGCGGTGCCGAAGCGCAGCTGCAGCCGCGGCGCGACGAAGACCGAGAAGATCGCGACGAGCAGGCCCCAGCCGAAGAAGACCGCGCCCAGCTCGTAGATCGACAGGTGCATCGGGAACGGCACGTACCCGAGCATCGTGAAGAAGCCCCAGTTGTAGAGCAGGGCGGTGACGCCCATCGTCAGGAGGCCCCGGTGGCGCAGGGCCCGCAGCGGCGCCGAGAGCGGGGCCGGGCGGGGCGGTCGCGGCGTCCGCGGGACGAGCAGCACCGTCGCGACCAGCGCGATCGCCATGAGGACGGAGACCCCGAAGAACGGGCCGCGCCAGCTGATGTTGCCCAGCGCGGCGCCCAGGAGCGGGCCGCAGGCGATGCCGATGCCCAGCGCCGTCTCGTAGAGCACGATCGCGCCCGCGAACCCGCCGCTCGCCGAGCCGACGATGACGGCCAGCGAGGTGGCGATGAACAGGGCGTTGCCCAGCCCCCAGCCGGCGCGGAAGCCGACGATGCCGGCGATGCCGCCGGACGAGCCCGCAAGGCCCGCGAACACGACGATCAGGATGAGGCCCGCGACCAGCGTGTTCTTGGCGCCGATCCGGCTCGACACCCAGCCGGTGACGAGCATCGCCACCGCCGTGACGACGAGGTAGCTGGTGAACAGCAGCGTGGTCTGGCTCGGCGTCGCGTGCAGCTGGACCGACAGCGCCGGCAGGATCGGGTCGACCAGGCCGATGCCCATGAAGGAGATGACGCAGGCGAAGGCGACCGCCCACACCGCCCTGGGCTGGCGGAACGGGCTGGCGGCTGCGCCGCTGGTGCTGGTGGTCACGCGCGTCCTTCCTGGACGAGGTGGGTGAGGGCGGGCGCGGCGCCGGCCAGTGCCGCGCGCTCGTCGGGCGGCAGGCGGTCGACGAGCTCGGCGACGGCCTCCGCGCGGGCGCGGCGGCGGCCCGCGAGCAGCGCGGAGCCCGCGGGCGTCACGGCGACGAGGACCCCCCGACCGTCGGTGGGGTCGGGGGCGCGCTCGACGAGCCCCTGCGCCGCGAGGCGACGCACCAGCCCGGTCATCGCGGGCTGGGAGACGCCCTGCCCCTCGGCCAGGTCGGTGACGCGGCGTGGCCCCTCGCGCTCGAGCTCGCCGAGCGTCGCGGTCGCGGTGAGGCTCAGGTCGCCCCGCGGGGACAGCCGGGGCAGCAGGGCCACGAGCTGGGCGAGCGCCTCGGCGACGTCGAGCCGGTCGAGTGTCTGCACCGGGCCAACTGTATAGCAATGCTATGTATTACTGGACCCCCGCCGCTGTGACGCTCCTCGTGTGAGTTGCCGGCGCGCTGCTGTCGGGCACGCGGCGTCGCCGACAGGTCGCAGAGCGGGTGGTCGAGGGGCTCGTCCGCGCGGCCCCGGCGGGCCGGGCCGCGCACGGGAAGGTCCGGGCGTCGCAGGTCGGGCAGTCGTCCGGGCGCGCGCCGGTGGGCGGGCTACGAAGCCACTCCGGAGTCGGGCCGGAACGAATGCGGCATATCGGGCGTTGAGCGGGCGTGTCCGCCCGTGGTCCGTCGCCCGGCCGCTCGCTCGTGCTCGTCGCGGGCATGCCGGGCGCCGGCAAGTCGACCGTGCTCGCCGCGCTGCCGCCCCGGCCCGGTCTGGTCGTGCTCGACTCCGACGCGCCGCGCTCGGCACTGGGCCGCCTGCTGCCGCGCGTGCCCTACCCCGCGTACCGCCCGCTCGTGCACGCGTGGCACCGGCTGGCCGTGGTCGCCGCGGCCTGCTCGCCGGTGGCCACCGTCGTCGTCCACCTCCCCGCGACGGGCGCCCGCACCCGCCGGGCCGTCGCGAGCCTCGCCGCCGTGACCCGACGCCGGGCCCATCTCGTCTGGTTGGACGTGCCGGCGGCCCGCGCGCGGGAGGGCCAGCTCGCCCGCGGGCGGCTCGTCCCCTCGGCGTCGTTCGCCGTCCACGCCGCCCGCGCCGCGGCGACGACCGCCGCTCTGCGCGAGCACCGGCCGGCCGGCTTCGCGGGCGTGACGGTGCTCGACCGCGCGGCGGCCGCGCACGGGCTGTGCCTGGAGCGGGTCGCCGCCGCACCGCCCCGGTAGGCTCGCAGGGGTGTTCGACAGCCTCTCCGAGCGCCTCGCCGGCGCGCTGGCCGGTCTGCGCGGCAAGGGCCGGCTCACCGAAGCCGACATCGATGCCACCGCGCGCGAGATCCGCATCGCGCTGCTGGAGGCCGACGTCGCGCTTCCCGTCGTGCGGGGCTTCATCGCGCGCGTCAAGGAGCGGTCGAAGGGCGCGGAGGTCTCCGGCGCGCTGAACCCGGCGCAGCAGGTCGTCAAGATCGTCAACGAGGAGCTCGTGGCGATCCTCGGCGGCGAGACCCGGCGCCTCCGGCTGGCCAAGGAGCCACCGACGGTGATCATGCTGGCCGGCCTGCAGGGCTCCGGCAAGACGACGCTGGCCGGCAAGCTCGCGCACTGGCTCAAGGGTCAGGGCCACACGCCGCTGCTCGTGGCCTGCGACCTGCAGCGACCCAACGCCGTCACGCAGTTGCAGATCGTCGGCGAGCGGGCGGGCGTCGTCACGTTCGCGCCGCATCCGGGCGTGTCGGCGGCCGGCCAGGCGGCGCAGCCCGGCAGCGGTGTCGGCGACCCGGTCGACGTCGCCCGGCGCGGCGTCGCGCACGCGCGCGAGAAGCACTACGACGTCGTGGTCGTCGACACCGCGGGCCGCCTGGGCGTCGACGAGGAGCTGATGCGCCAGGCCGCGGACATCCGCGACGCGGTGGCGCCGGACGAGACGCTCTTCGTCCTCGACGCGATGGTCGGTCAGGACGCGGTCGCCACCGCGGAGGCGTTCCGCGACGGCGTCGGGTTCACGGGCGTGGTCCTCACCAAGCTCGACGGCGACGCCCGCGGCGGTGCGGCGCTGTCGGTCCGGGAGGTCACCGGCGAGCCGATCCTGTTCGCGTCCAACGGCGAGAAGCTGGCCGACTTCGACGTCTTCCATCCCGACCGGATGGCCTCGCGCATCCTCGGCATGGGTGACCTGCTCACGCTCATCGAGCAGGCCGAGCAGGCCTTCGACGCCGATCAGGCCGCCGCGACCGCGGCGAAGATGGGCACCGGCGAGCTGACGCTGGAGGACTTCCTCGGGCAGATGCTCGCCATCCGCAAGATGGGCCCGATCGGCAACATCCTCGGGATGCTCCCGGGTGCCGGCGCCATGAAGGACGCGATCTCCCAGGTCGACGACAGCCAGCTCGACCGCATCCAGGCGATCATCCGCGGCATGACCCCGTCCGAGCGGGCCGATCCAAAGATCATCAACGGGTCCCGGCGGCTGCGCATCGCCAACGGCTCGGGAGTGTCGGTCGGTGACGTGAACGACCTGGTCAACCGGTTCTTCGAGGCCCGGAAGATGATGAAGCAGATGGCCGGGCAGTTCGGGTTCGGCGGCGGCCGGTCCGCGACCCGCAAGCAGGCCAAGCCGCGCAAGGGGAAGAAGAACCAGAAGGCGCGCGGTGGGCGCCCGACGCCGGCCAGGGCCGGTATGGGCATGCCGGACCTTTCCGGCCTGCCGCCGACGCTCCAGCAGCTGCCGCCGGGGCTCGACCAGCTCCCGCCCGGGTTCGACCCGAGCAAGCTCAAGTTCCCGAAGGGCCGCTGAGCCGGCATGGGCGAACCGTCGGGCGGCCCGGTCTACCGGCTGCGCGGTGTGGTCCTGCCGGGGGCCGAGCCGGTCGAGCTGTACGTCGGGCCCGACGGGCTCGTCCTGGACGGGCCGGTAGCCGGCGCCGAGACCCTCGTCGACGGCGGGTTCCTCGTGCCGGGGCTGGTCGACGCGCACTGCCACGTGGGGCTCGGGCCGCGGGGGCCCGTCGACCTGGAGGAGGCCGACCGGCAGGCCCGGACCGACCGCGACGCCGGCGCCCTGCTGCTGCGCGACTGCGGCTCGCCCGTCGACACGCGACCGCTGCAGGCGCGCTCCGACCTGCCGGAGATCATCCGGGCGGGCCGGCACCTCGCGCGGCCCAAGCGCTACATCCCGGGGCTCGCGATCGAGCTGGACGACCCGGCGCTCCTGCCCGAGACCGTCGCCGAGCAGGCCGCCGCGGGGGACGGGTGGGTCAAGCTCGTCGGGGACTGGATCGACCGGGGCGTCGGCGACCTCGCCCCGGTGTGGCCGGACGAGGTGCTGCGCCCGGCCATCGACGCGGCGCACGCCGCCGGCGCGCGGGTGACCGCCCACGTCTTCGGGACCGACGCGCTGCCCGGCCTCATCGGCGCGGGCATCGACTGCATCGAGCACGGCACCGGGCTGACCGACGAGCTGGTCGCGGAGATGGCCCGGCGGGGCACCGCGCTGGTCCCGACGCTGATCAACGTCGACACGTTCCCTTCGATCGCCGACAGCGCGGCCAAGTACCCGACGTACGCCGCGCACGTGCGGGCCCTGCACGCGGGCGCCCGCGACGTGGTGCGCAAGGCCTGCGAGGCGGGGGTGCCGGTGTACGCGGGCACGGACGCGGGCGGCGGGATCGTCCACGGCCGGATCGCGGACGAGGTCGTCGCGCTGCACGCCGCGGGCCATCCGGACGCGCTCGGTGCCGCCAGCTGGGCCGCGAGGGACTGGCTCGGCCGCCCGTCGCTGCGGGTGGGGCACCCGGCCGATCTCGTCGTCTACCGGACGGACCCCCGTGCCGATCCCGCGGTCCTGCGCGAGCCGCAGCTCGTGCTGCTGCGTGGCCGCCCGGTGCGGGCCGACGGGGGCGGGTAGCGGCTCGGCGGCTCGCGGCGGGGACGCCGCCCCGAGCCCGGATCCGGGACGGTGGCTGCGCAGGCGCCGACCGGGTCCCTCGGTCGGTGATCGCCTGCTGTCGGCCGGTCGCGCCCCCCGGCGGTTCAGGGCGAGGGGCCGTGCCGGCCGGTAGCGTCGGAGACATGGGCTCACCCGACGGCCATGGACACCTCGAGACCGAGGCGCCCGGCTCGGAACGGCCGCTGCCCGGCTCGGAACGGCCGCTGCCCGGCTCGGAACGGCCGGCGCCCGGCTCGGAACGGCCGCTGCCCGGCTCGGAGGGGCTGCTGCCCGGTCCGGAAGGGCCGCCGGCCGGGCCCGGTGGGCCGGCGTCCGGCTGGGGCGCCCAGCCGGTCGCAGCGCCGACGTCGCCACCCCGCTCCGGGCCGTTCGGGCCGCCGCCTCCACCCCGGGCGCCGCACCGCTGGGGCCTCTGGTCGTACGTGCTGGTCGAGGTCGTCTTCCTGGGCGTCTCCCTGCTGCTGGGTCTGCTGCTCGGCCGGTCCCTCGCCTCGTCGGCGGGCGCGATCGCGCTGGCGCTCGCCGTCCCGACCGTCTGCGCCGCGCTCCTGGCCCTGGTGATCACCAAGGTCCGGGGGAACGGGCCGGTCGTCGACCTGGGTCTGCGCGTGACCGGCCGGGACCTGGGGATCGGCCTCGCGTGCGGCGTCGCCGGCCTGGCGATCACGATCCCGGCGTCGCTGCTGTACATGACGATCGTCGGCAAGGGCGCGACGTCGGCGGTCGGGGAGGTCTTCGGCGGGCTCCGGGCCACGCCCGCGATGGCCGTGCTCGTCTTCGTCGTCGTGGTCTTCCTCGCACCGCTCTGCGAGGAGATCGTCTACCGCGGACTCCTGTGGGGAGCGGTCGAACGCCGCGTCGGGAACCGCTGGTGGGCGATGGCGGTCACGACCGTGGTGTTCGCCCTCGCGCACCTCGAGCTCACCCGGGCGCCGCTGCTGCTGGTCGTGGCCCTGCCGATCGGCATCGCGCGGGCAGTGACCGGGCGGCTGCCCGCCGGCGTCGTCGCCCACCAGATCAACAACCTGCTGCCGGGCCTCGCGCTGGCGCTGGCGCTGGTCGGCGTACTCCCGATGAGCTGATCCGGGCCGTGGTCTGGCACAATGAGCTACTGGCCACGCGGCCGGCCCTCTTCCAGCCGCGGCCGCACACGTCGAGGCACGCAGTCCGCAACCCCACGCGGGCGTCGTGGCTCATCGCAGAGAGATCGCATTCACGAGGAGCAGCAAGCAGCGTGGCCGTAAAGATCAAGCTGATGAGGCTGGGCAAGATCCGTCAGCCGTACTACCGAGTCGTCGTCGCCGACGCGCGCACGCGCCGCAGCGGCCGGGCCATCGAGACCATCGGCAAGTACCACCCCAAGCTCGAGCCGAGCCTGATCGAGATCGACTCCGAGCGGGCGCAGTACTGGCTGGGCGTCGGCGCGCAGCCGACCGAGCCCGTCCAGCACCTGCTGGAGGTCACCGGGGACTGGCAGAAGTTCAAGGGCCTCCCCGGCGCAGAGGGCACCCTCAAGCCGCAGCCGGCCCCGCGGGACAAGCAGGCGCTGTTCAACGCCGCGCTGGCCGCGGCGGGCGAGGAGCCGACGACCGAGGCCGTCACCCCGCGGAAGAGGGCCGACCGCCGGCCGAAGGCCGAGGAGGGCGCGGACGCCCCGGCCGCATCGCCCGACGAGTCGTGACCGCGCCGGCCGCGGGGCGGGCGCGGCACCGGGTGGTGACACCGTGACGGCCGCGCTCGCCGACGCACTGGAACACCTGGTGCGGGGCATCGTCGACCATCCCGACGAGGTCCGGGTCGACCTCGTCACGAGCCGCCGCGGCCGCACGCTCGAGGTCCGGGTGCATCCGGACGACCTGGGCAAGGTGATCGGGCGCGGCGGCCGCACGGCGACCGCGCTGCGCACCGTCATCGGCGGCATCGGCGGCCGGGGCGTGCGCGTCGATGTCGTCGACACCGACCGGTAGCGAGCTCCTCGCCGGCGTCGCCGTGCGGGCCCACGGCTTGCGCGGCGAGGTCGTCGTCGAGCTGCACACCGACTCGCCCGAGGAGCGGTTCGCGCCGGGCGTCGCGCTGCGGGCCCGGCGCCGCGGCGCGCCGGACGGGACCTTGACCGTCGAGTCGGCCAGGACCCACTCGGGCCGGATGCTGGTGCGCTTCGCCGAGGCGCCGGACCGCGACGCCGCGGAGGCGCTGCGCGGCACGCAGCTCCTCGTCGACGTCGCGAGCCTGCGCCCGCCTGCCGATCCCGACGAGTTCCACGTCCACCAGCTGGAGGGCCTGCGGGCCGAGCTGGCCGACGGCACGCTCGTGGGCGTGGTCCGCGAGGTGACCCTGGGCCAGGGCGGCGACCTGCTGGTGCTGGCCAGGGACGGCGCGCCGGACGCGCTCGTCCCGTTCGTGCACGCGATCGTGCCGACGGTCGACGTCGCCGGCGGGCGCGTGGTCCTCGACCCGCCCGACGGCCTCCTCGACCTGCACTGACAGCACCGTCCCCGGCCCGGCGAACGGCACTTTCGTGAGCTCCTATGTGACGAAAGTGCCGTTCGTCAGGTCGGGAGACGGGGTGGGCTGACCATCGCCGTCGCGTCCGTGGGGCCGCACCCCAGCCGGGCGTACGGCCGTGCGCGTCGGCGGTGGAGAGCGTCCAGCGGAAGCCGCGGCCGGGCCGCTCCTCGGTCGACAGGCAGGCCCGGACGGCGTCGCCGTCGACCGCGCCGCGTCGTCGTCCGGCTCGTATGTCCCGTGGTGAACGATCACGACGGCAGCGTGCCACGGGGGGTGTGTCAACTTCGGTTGACACGGCCGGATTGTCAACGTAGGTTGACGGCATGAGTGATGCGACGCAGGTCGCCGCGGCGGCGTCCAGCCGGGACCCGGCCGTCGGGCTGGCGGCGGTGGCGTCCCTGCGCGGCCTTCTGGAGTCGCTGGAGGAGCTGCAGGTCGCCAACGCGCGCGCGGAGGGCTGGTCCTGGCAGCAGATCGCTGCGGCGCTGCGGGTGAGCCGGCAGGCGGTGCACAAGAAGTACCGGAAGTTCGTGCCGTAGGGGGTGGGGAGATGTTCGAGCGGTTCACGAAGAAGGCGCGCACGGTGGTGGTGCACGCGCAGGAGGTCGCCAGAAGCCGCCGGGACGCCACGGTCGGCCCGGAACACCTCCTGCTGGGTCTGTTCGCCGTTCCCGACGGGCTGGCGGCGGTGGTGCTCGACACACTGGGCGTCACCCGGTCCGACGTCGAGGTCGCGCTCGGGCGGCCGAGGGAGGCGGCCGACGCGCAGGCCCTTGCCACGCTGGGGATCGACCTCGACGAGGTTCGCCGCCAGGCCGAGGACGCCTTCGGGCCCGGCGCGCTCGACCGCACCCGGGCGGCGCGGGGCGGGGCCCGGTGGCTCGGCGGCCACCTCCCGTTCGAGCCGGGGGCGAAGAAGGCGCTGCAGCTGGCCCTGCGCGAGGCGGTCCGGATGCGTCACGACTGGATCGGCACCGAGCACCTGCTGCTCGGCCTCCTGCACGAGGGCCGTGCGCGGGACGTGCTGGCCGCCCGCGGGGTGCGGCTGGAAGCGGTGCGCACGCTGGTCGAGGAGCTGCTGCGGCGGGCGGGCTGAGGCGACTGCGGCTCTGCCAGGATCGGGCCGGTGCGGATCGACGTCGTGACGATCTTCCCGGCCTACCTGGCCCCGCTGCGCGAGGCGCTGCTCGGCCGGGCGGTCGCGGCCGGGCTGGTCGAGCTGGCCGTGCACGACCTGCGGAGCTGGACCCACGACGTGCACCAGGCCGTCGACGACGCCCCCTACGGCGGCGGGCCCGGCATGGTGATGCGGCCGCAGGTCTGGGGCGAGGCGCTGGACGCCGTGCTGGCCGCGGACGGTCCCGCCCGGCTCGTCGTGCCGACGCCGGCCGGGCGGCCGTTCACGCAGGCGACGGCGCAGAGGTGGGCGGGCGAGGAGCGGCTGGTCTTCGCGTGCGGCCGGTACGAGGGCATCGACCAGCGCGTCGTCGACCACTACGCGGCCAGGGGGCCCGTCGACGAGGTCAGCATCGGTGACTACGTGCTGGTCGGCGGCGAGGCCGCGGTGCTCGTCATGGTCGAGGCCGTCGTCCGGCTCCGCCCCGGCGTCCTGGGCAACCCGCTCTCCGCCGAGCAGGACTCGTTCTCCGACGGCCTGCTCGAAGGTCCCGCCTACACCCGGCCGGAGACCTGGCGGGGGCTGACCGTGCCGGAGGTGCTGCGCAGCGGCAACCACGCCGCGATCGCCCGCTGGCGGCGCGACCGCGCGCTGGAGCGCACCGCGGCCCGGCGCCCCGACCTGCTCGCCGCGCTGCCGGCGGACGCGCTCGACGCCGCCGACCGGGCGGTCCTGGACGGGTGATGCGAGCGCGCGGCGCGGCGTCTGGCATCATGGTCGGCGAGCTCGTGCCCACCCGGGCCTTCCGAGCGCGCCCCCATGGTCGACCGATGGCGGGCACCCGCACGACCGCACCACGGACCGAGGACGGATCTTCGCGATGAACACCCTGGACGCACTGGACGCAGAGCTGCTGCGCTCCGACATCCCCGCCTTCCGGCCGGGCGACACGCTCAAGGTGCACGTGAAGGTCATCGAGGGCAGCCGGTCCCGCATCCAGGTCTTCCAGGGCGTCGTGATCCGCCGGCACGGCAGCGGCGCCCGGGAGACGTTCACGGTGCGCAAGATCTCGTTCGGCGTCGGTGTCGAGCGCACCTTCCCGGTGCACTCGCCCAACATCGACCGGATCGAGGTATTCAGGCGCGGTGACGTCCGTCGCGCGAAGCTGTACTACCTGCGTGACCTGCGGGGGAAGGCGGCGAAGATCAAGGAACGCCGCGAGACCCCTTCGGCGTCCTGACCCGCGTCAGGGTATCGGCGTAGCCTCCGTGGGCGTGGCCCTCCCCGAGCTCCCCGACGACTGGCGGGCCGACCCCCGGCACGGCCGGGGTGAGCAGCCGGCCCGGTCCCGGCCGGGGACACCGGGTCCGGGGCCCGCTCCGGACGGTCTCCCGGCCGACGCCCTGCCGGGCCGACCGTGGCCCGTCGACCCCGGTTCCGCGCCTCGGCCCGGCGACCGGCGGCCCGATCCGGGCCCGTACGACAGACCCGGCGGCCACCCGCCGCAGGGCCCGCCGACGAACGGCTACGGGACGAACGGGCACGGGCCGAACGGCCGTCACGCAGGTGGGCCGCCCACGAACGGAACCGGCACTTACGGCCGCCCCGGCCCGAACGGGCGCGGTCCCGGCTACGGACCGGCGGACCGCGGCGACGACGGCTACGGGCCCGACGGGCACGGCCACCCCGGAGCCGGCGGCCGTACCGGCGGTTTCGGGGCGCCTCCCGGACGGCCGGTTCCCCCGCCGCCGGCCCGCACTGGCCGGCAGCCGATCAGCGACGTGCCGCCGGCGCGCCGGCCCGGCGCGGTGACGCCCTCGCCGTACGGCGGCTCGGACGCGCCCACCGCGCGGCACGCCGTGCCGCGCGCGCCCGGAGCGTCGACGACCGGCTCCACGCCGCTGGACGCGCCCGCGGCGGGCGGGACGGGCCGCCGGCACGCGGCACCCGACCGCACCGGGTCGCAGCCGGCGCGGTCCGCCCGCACGTCGCCGCCCGCGCCGCCGCCGTCCGCGTCGTCGCCGACGATGTCGTCGCCCCCGGTGTCCTCACCGACGATGTCGTCGCCCACGATGTCCGCGCCCGCGCGCAGGCCGGCCGCCGACGCCGACCCCCCGACGGTCGGCTTCACGGCGGTCCCGGCCGACCTCCCCGAACCGCCCGAGGCCCTGCCCGACGACGAGGAGGCGAGCGAGGCCGCTCCGCGGCGGCACCGCCGCCGGGCCGGCGACTCGCCCGACGCCCGCCCCGGCGCGTCCTACCGCGCGCAGGCCGCCGCAGCCGGCCACAAGACCCGCGGCGGGCGCAGGCGGCGTCCGTCGTTCTGGAAGGAACTGCCGATCCTGGTGGTCGTCGCGTTCCTGCTGACCTTCCTCATCCAGACGTTCGTCGCGAAGGTCTACGTCATCCCGTCCGGGTCGATGGAGACCACGCTGCACGGCTGCACCGGCTGCAACAACGACCGGGTCCTGGTCGACAAGGTCACCTACCGGTTCGGCGACCCGCGCCCTGGCGATGTCGTGGTGTTCCGCGGGCCCAACGGCTGGACCAGCGAGTTCACCGCCGACCCGCCCGCCAACGCGTTCGTCGCCGCGCTCCAGCAGCTCGGCTCGCTGGTCGGGCTGGCCCCGCCGGACGAGAAGGACTTCATCAAGCGTGTCATCGCCGTCGGTGGGCAGACCGTGCAGTGTTGCGACTCGCAGAACCGGGTGATGGTCAACGGCAAGCCGCTGGACGAGCCCTACATCTACTACCTCCCGGCCGCCGGTCCGCCCCGCCAGGACTCGTTCGGGCCGGTCACGGTGCCGCAGGGCGACCTGTGGATGATGGGTGACAGCCGCAACAACTCGGCGGACTCCCGCGTCGCCGGCCACGGACCCGTCCCGATCAGCGACGTCATCGGCAAGGCCCGGCTCATCGTGCTCCCGTTCTCCCGCTTCGGTGTGATCCCCGACCCGAACCCGCAGACCACGGCCGTCGGCATGCCGGCCGCCGCGGGCATCGGCGTGCTCGGGCTCGTCGGCCTGCTGCCGCTGGCCGCCCGCCGGCGGCGCGAGCGTGCGCACGATCGGTTCCTGCCCTGGGACTGACGCGCCCGCATGCCCCGTCCCCGCCCCCGCGTCCTGCTGCCGGCCGGTCTGTGCCCGCCGCGCGCCGTCGTGCGCCGCAGCGGCACCTGGACGCTGCAGACCACGCTCGAGCGCTACGGCCTCGGGCCGGTGGCCGGCGTCGACGAGGCGGGACGCGGGGCGTGCGCGGGCCCGCTCGTCATCGCCGCATGCGTGCTGCGGCCGGGTGACGCGCGCCGCCTCGACGGCCTGACGGACTCCAAGCTGCTGACCCCGGCCGCGCGGGAGGAGTTCTTCGCCCTGGTCACGCGCCGGGCGCTGGACTTCGCCGTCGTCGTCGTCCCGCCCCACGAGGTCGACCGGCGTGGGGTGCACCTCGCGAACGTCGACGGCATGCGCCGTGCCGTGGCCGGCCTCGCCGGCCGTCCGGGCTACGTGCTGACCGACGGCTTCCCGATCCGCGGCCTCGGCTGCCCCACGCTGGCCGTGCCGAAGGGCGACCAGGCCGTCGCGTGCGTCGCCGCGGCCTCCGTGCTCGCCAAGGTGACCCGGGACCGGATCATGGTCGAGCTCGACGGCGAGCTGCCGCAGTACCGCTTCGCCGAGCACAAGGGCTACTGCACTCCGGTGCACGACACGGCGCTGCGCGCCCACGGCCCGAGCGCCGTCCACCGGCACTCGTTCGTGAACGTGCGCGGTGCGGCCCGGTCCGCTGTCGAGCTGCCGGAGCCGTTGAGCCACAATGAGTTGCTGCCGGTCGGGCCGTCCGACGCGGGAGAGGGAGGGCAGGAACTGTGAGCGCCGAGGATCTCGAGAAGTACGAGACCGAGATGGAGCTCACGCTCTACAAGGAGTACCGGGACATCGTGTCCCAGTTCTCCTACGTGGTCGAGACCGAGCGCCGGTTCTACCTGGCCAACTCGGTCGACGTGGCGGCCCGCAACGCCGATGGCGAGATCTACTTCGAGGTCCGGATGTCGGACGCGTGGGTGTGGGACATGTACCGCCCGGCGCGGTTCGTCAAGAACGTGCGGGTGCTGACGTTCAAGGACGTCAACGTCGAGGAGCTGGACAAGCCCGACCTGCGGCTGCCGGAGGGCAACCAGTTCGGGTCCTGACCCATCCACAACCGGAGCGGTTGTCCACCGACGACTGCGAACGGTGTCGGCCCACCTCCGCACCGCACCATCGTGGAGGCATGGCAGCGAAGGACGAGCTGGGCCGCCGCGGCGAGGACGTCGCGGTCGAGTACCTGCAACGGCAGGGCCTCGTGGTCCTGTCCCGCAACTGGCGATGTCGCGACGGCGAGCTCGACGTGGTCTGCACGGACCAGCGTCGTCTCGTCGTCTGCGAGGTGAAGACGCGCTCCTCGACGCGGTACGGCGTGCCGGCGGAGGCCGTCGACGAGCGCAAGGCCCGGCGCATCCGCCGGCTGGCGCAGCTGTGGCTCGCGGCGCACCAGGTGCGCTGGTGCGAGGTGCGCTTCGACGTGCTCGCCGTGCTGGCCGCGCCCGGCCGTCCGGTCGAGGTGCAGCACTACCGGGCGGCGTTCTGATGGGCCTCGCGCGGACGTGGTCGGTGGCACTGCGCGGCGTCGACGGCCGGCTCGTCGAGATCGAGGCCGACGTCGGGGGCGGCCTGCCCGGCTTCCACCTGGTCGGGCTGCCCGACCCGGCGCTCAACGAGGCCCGCGACCGGGTGCGGGCCGCCGTCGTCAACTGCGGGATGGCCTGGCCCAACGAGCGGATCGTGCTGGCGCTCTCGCCGGCGACGCTGCCGAAGGCCGGGAGCGGGTTCGACCTGGCGCTCGCGTGTGCCGTGCTGGGAGCGGGGTCCGTGCTGCCGCAGGAGGCGCTGGACGGCACGGTGCTGCTGGGCGAGCTCGCGCTCGACGGGCGCCTCCGCCCGGTGCGGGGGATCCTGCCGTGCCTGGTCGCGGCTCGGGCTGCGCGCGTGCGCCGGGTCGTGGTCCCCGCGGAGGCGCTCGACGAGGCCGCTCTCGTCGACGGGCTCGAGGTCCACGGCGCCGCCGGGCTCGCCGAGGTGCTCGCGTTCTTGCGGGCGGACACGCCACTGGCCCGGCCCGCAGCGCAGCCGCGGCAAGCCGAACCGGGCGAGGGACCGGATCTCGCCGACGTCGTCGGGCAGGACGATGCGCGGCAGGCGTGCGAGGTCGCGGCGGCGGGTGGGCACCACCTGCTGCTGGTCGGGCCGCCGGGCACCGGCAAGACGATGCTCGCCCAGCGGTTCGTCGGGCTCCTGCCCCGGCTCGCGCCCGCCGACGCGCTGGCGCTCGCCGCGATCCGCTCGGTGGCGGGACGGCTGCCGGCCGGTGAACCGCTGTCGACCGTGCCGCCGCTGGTCGCGCCGCATCACTCCAGCTCGCTGGCCGCGCTGGTCGGCGGCGGCAGCGGCATCCCGCGGCCGGGCGCGGTGTCGCTCGCCCACCGCGGCGTCCTGTTCGTCGACGAGGCGCCCGAGTGGGGGGCGCGCCGCCTCGACGCACTCCGAACGCCGCTGGAGGAGGGCGAGGTGCGCATCGCGCGCAGCGAGGGCACCGTGCACTACCCCGCGCGGTTCCAGCTGTTCCTGGCGGCCAACCCGTGCCCGTGCGCTCCCGCCCACGACCGCGACTGCGTCTGCCCGTCGCTCGTCCGGCGCCGGTACCTCGGTCGACTGTCCGGCCCGCTGCTCGACCGGGTCGACCTGCGCGCCCGCATGTTCCCGGTCACCGCGCTCGCCGCCGTGGCCGACGCCGGTGAGAGCACCGCGACCGTGCGCGACCGGGTCGCTGCGGCGCGGGCCGCGGCAGCCGCCCGCTGGGCGGGGCACGGGTGGCCGACGAACGCCGAGGTGCCGGGCCCGGCGCTGCGGACCCGGTTCGCCCTGCCCCGGGCGGCGCTGCGGCCCCTGGAGGCCGGTCTGCGGGCCGGCGAGCTGACCGCCCGGGGAGCCGACCGGGCCCTGCGGGTCGCCTGGACGCTGGCCGATCTCGCGGGTGCCGACCGGCCGGATGCGACCCTCGTCGAGACGGCGCTGTTCTTCCGCGACCGGAGGGCGGCATGAGCGGGCTCGACGCCGCGTCGGCCGGCGCGGCGCCGGGCGGCGGACGGCCGAGCGGGCCGGCGTCGGCCCTGGGTTCCCACGCGTCGCCGGCTCCCGACGGTCCCGGCGCGGTCCGGGCTGTCCGCCGTCCCGCCGAGGCCGCGAGCGTCGGCGACGTCGGTGCGGTTCCGAGAGCGGAGGCTCCGGGCGGCGCGCCGACCGGTGGGATCTCCGGGAGAGCCGCGGAGGGGGGACGCTCCGGACCGACGCCCGTCGCGCGTGGCTCCGACGCGGCAGCGCCCGTCGCGGGTTCGGGTGGGGTCCCGACCGGTGGGGATCTCGGTCCCGTCCCGGCCTCCGCGGGTGCCACGAGGCGGCCCGCCGACGGGATCGTCTCCGGCCGCGCCCCGGCCGGCGAGCGCTCCGGCGGGATACCGGCCGCGCGGGGCTCCGACGGGGCCGTGACCGGCCGGGCTTCCGGCGACGACCCGGTGGTCGGTACCCCCGCGGAGCCGGGCGTCGGGAGCCCCGGCGTGGCGCCGCCGGTCGCTCACTCGGCCCTCGTCGCGGAGGCGGTGCTGGCGACGCCGGAGGTCCCGGCCGCGGCCGACCGGGACGCGCAGCCGCCGCGCGGCGGGTCGGCGCCAGCCGCGGCCGGCGGCCCCGCCCGGCCGTCGCGGTCGGTCCTGCTGGCCCGCGCGTACCTCTCCCGGGTCGCCGAGCCGCCGAGCCCGGCGCTGGCGCGGCTGGTCGATGTCCTCGGAGCGGAGGAGGCGGCCGCCCGCGTCCGCCGGGGCGCCGTGGAGGAGAGCGTGGCCGTCGAGACGCGGGCACGCCGCACGGTCGACAGGGCCGAGGCCGACCTCGCCGCCGCGGCCGCGGCCGGTGCCCGGTTGCTGGTGCCCGAGGACCCCGCCTGGCCGGGCTGGGCGCTCGCCGGGCTGGGAGCCGTCGGTGGCTCCGCGGCCCCGCCGCTCGCCCTGTGGCTCCGGGGGCCCGCGGCGCTCGACGAGCTGGCCGACCGCTCGGTGGCGATCGTCGGTGCCCGGGCGGCCACGGGGTACGGGCTGCACGTCGCCGGCGACCTCGCTGCCGGCGCGGTCGGGCGGGGTTTCGCCGTCGTCTCCGGTGCCGCACTGGGGATCGACGGGGCTGCCCACCGGGGCGCGCTCGGAGCCGGCGGCCTCACCGTCGCGGTGCTCGCCTGCGGCATCGACCGCGCATACCCGCTGGCCCACGAGGCCCTGCTGGCGCGGATCGCGGCGAGCGGCCTGGTGGTGAGCGAGCACCCGCCGGGGGCCGTCCCCGCCCGGCACCGGTTCCTCGTCCGCAACCGGATCATCGCCGCGCTGGCCTGCGGCACGGTGGTGGTGGAGGCGGGCCTGCGCAGCGGTGCCCGGAGCACGGCGGCCGAGGCCAGGGCGCTGGGCCGGCCGGTGATGGCGGTGCCGGGCCCGGTCACGTCCGGGCGCTCGGCCGGGTGCCATCGGCTGATCCAGGAGGGAGCCCAGCTCGTCACGGACGTCGAGGAGGTGCTGGAGTCGGCCGGCCGCATCGGGATCGACCTCGCGACGGCCCCGCGGCCAGCGCCGGGGCGGCCGACCGACGCGCTGGCCGCGACGGCGGCGCTGGTGCACGACGCGCTGCCGGCTCACGCCGCACGCGGCCCCGAGTGGTTGGCCATGGAGGCCGCGGTGCCGGTGGCCGCCGTGCGGACCGCCCTCGTCGAGCTGGAGCGGCACGGCCTCGCGGTGCGCACGGCGGCGACCGGTGGTGTCGCCGGCCGCCTGAACGGGCCCGCCGTGAGCCAGAAGGGCGTGGCGGTGCTTGACCGGGGCGGGCGGCCGTCGGACCGTCGGTGGATGTCCGAGCCGACGCCCGCCCCGGTGCCCGAGCCGATGGCCGCCCCGGTGTCGGAGCCGGCGCCGGCCCCGGTGCCCGAGCCGACGCCCGCCCCGGTGTCGGAACCGGCCACTCGTGGCGCTGCCGTGTCCAGGTCGGTGCCGGCCGACCCCGCCCGGCCGGACCCCGCCCGGCCGGACCCCGCCCGGCCCGACCCCGCCCGGCCCGACCCCGCCCGGCCCGACCCCGCCCGGCCCGACCCCGCCCGGCCCGACCCCGCCCGGCCCGACCCCGCTGGGGCCGACCGTGCCGGGCCCGAGCCGGCCCCGGCGGTGGCCGTCGTCCTCGAGGACTTCGTGCGGCACCTCGCTCTGGAGCGCGGGCGCTCGCCTCACACCGTGCGGGCCTACCGCAGCGACCTCATGCCCTTGCTGACCGGCGTCGACTCGGTCCGGGACCTGGACCTGGCGACCCTGCGGCGTTGGCTCGCGGCCGCCCACGCCGCGGGTGCCGCTCGGTCGACCCTGGCCCGGCGCGCCGCCGCCGCCCGCACCTTCACAGCCTGGGCGCACCGCGCCGGCCATCTCGAGAGCGACCCGGGTGCCCGGCTGGCGTCCCCTCGCCCGCGGGCGGTGTTGCCGCACATCCCCGACGCCGGGCAGGCGGCCGCCGTCCTGGACGCGTCGACCTCGGGCGCCGAGGAGGGCGACCCCGTCGCCCTGCGCGACCTGCTGGTCGTCGAGCTGCTCTACGCCACCGGCATGCGGGTCGGCGAGCTCTGCCGGGTCGATGTGGACGACGTCGATCGCAGCCGGCACGCGATGCGGGTCCTCGGCAAGGGCGACCGGGAGCGCACGGTCGTCTACGGCCGGCCGGCGGCGCTGGTGCTCGACCGCTGGCTCGCCGCGGGCCGGCCGCGGCTCGCGCGAGTGGGCTCGCCGCCCGCGCTGCTGCTCGGCGAGCGCGGCGGGCGGCTCGACCAGCGGACGGCTCGCCGCGTCGTGCACCGGGCCGTCTCGGCGGTGCCCGGCGTGCCCGACATCGGCCCGCACGGCCTCCGGCACGCCGCCGCCACGCACATGTTGGAGGGCGGCGCGGACCTCCGTTACGTACAGGAGTTGCTCGGTCACGCTAAGCTAGCAACGACGCAGCTCTATACGCACGTGACGATCGAGCGGTTGAAGGTGGTCCATGCGCAGGCGCATCCCCGGGCGTGAGCCCGTGTCGTCCGGTACCGCGCGGCTCGGCGTGGTCTCCGCGCCGCTCGTGTCCGCTCTCGTCGCCGTGCTGCCCGACCCGGAGCTGCCCGACCCCGACCGCGCGGAGGCCGACGATCCGGAGCCCGACCCGCTCGACGACCAGTGGCGCGCCTACCTCGCGAGCCGGAGCCGCGTCGGCCGTGACCGGCTGGTCGAGCGGTACGCGCCGCTGGTCCGGACCATCGCGCATCGCATCGCGGCCGGGCTGCCCGCCCATGTCGAGCACGCCGACCTCGTGCAGTCGGGGGTGTTCGGCCTCATCGACGCCATCGAGCGGTTCGACCCGGCCCGGTCGCCGCGCTTCGAGGCGTTCGGCGCGCGCCGCATCCGGGGCGCGATCCTCGACGAGCTGCGTGCCCAGGATTGGGTGCCCCGCACGGTGCGCGACAAGGTCCGGCTCCTCGAGCGCGCGCAGGAGCGGCTGGAGGCTCGGCTGCTGCGGGCGGCGACCGACCGCGAGCTCTCCGCCGAGACCGGCCTGACCCTGCGCGACGTGCGGGACCTGGCGCGTCGGGTGCAGCTGGTCAGCGTGGAGGAGCTCGACGAAGCCGACGGCATGGGCGGTCTCCTGCCCGCCGACACGCCGGACCCGGGCTCGGTGGTGCAGTCCCGCGAGCTGATGCGCCAGCTCAACACGGCCGTCGCGGGCCTGGGGGAGCGGGACAGGACGGTGGTCCACCTCTACTACGTGGAGAACCGGACGCTCGCGGAGATCGGTCGCCTGCTGGGCGTCACCGAGTCGCGCGTCTGCCAGCTCCACACGCGGCTCGTCGGACGGCTGCGGGGGCGGCTCGAGGAGCTGGCCGGCGCCTGAGCCCGCCGCGGCTCTTCCGTCCCGCACACCCGTCGGGCCGACTCAGCCGGCTCACGAGTCCGGCTCGTGAGTCCGCCTCACCCGTCCGGCCAGGGGTCGGGTACCGGGAGCAGCCGGACGTGCGGTGGTCGCAGGAGGACCAGTGGATCGAGGTAGCTGAGCCGGTCGCGGCGTACGCCCCAGTGCAGGCAGACCTGCCGGCATCCCGGGTGGCCCGCGGCGAGCGTTCCGACGACGGTGCCGGCCGCGACGCGCTGTCCGGCCGTGACCAGGGGGTCGACCGGCTCGTACGTTGTTCGGAGCCCGTCGTCGTGGTCGATCGACACCACGCCCAGCCCGGCGACCGGCCCGGCGAACACGACAGTGCCCGCGCGGGCGGCCAGCACCGGCTGGCCGAGCACGCCGGCCAGGTCGACGCCGCGATGCCCGGGTCCGAACGGGTCGGCCGGTGCCCCGAACGGCGTGAGGACCGCGGGCGGCGGGAGCAGCGGCCACGCGTAGCCGGCGCCCGGCGCCGGCAGGCCGGCGCCGGGTGGTGGCGTCGGGATCGGTGGACCGGCGCCGGCCGGCGGAGCCGGGATCGGCAGGCCGGCGCCGGGTGGTGGCGTCGGGGCCGGTGGACCGGCCCCGGCCGCCGCCGTAGGCGACCGACCGCCGGCGGTGCTCCGCACACCCGCGGGTGGCCCGCCGGAGCCGGGCGTTGCGATGGTGGATGGGCCGCCGATGCCGGGCGTCGCGCTCATCGGTGGCCCGCCGGCGCCGGGCGTCGCGCTGGTGGGCGGCCCGCCGGCGCCGGGCGGTGCGACCGCCCCTGCGCCGACCTCCGCACCGGCCGGCAGGCCGGACGCCGCCCGCGCACCGGATGCGGGGTCGGCGCCCGGAGCCACCACCCGAACGGGGTCGAACGATCCCGTCACGGCTCCGATGCCGACCGCCGCGGCCTCGACGACGAGCGCGATCGCGCAGGCGAGCACGGGCGACCATCGCGCGCCCGGACACCACCGCGCGCCCGGTCGGGCTCGTCCGTCCATGCCGCCAGGCTGCCCGCCGGCGGTACCGGCCACCCGTCCCGCGAGCAGGCCTGTGGACAACCGCCTCACCTGGGGACAGCGGGGCGACCGCGCCGGGGGCGCGGGGCACCTGGCGCGTACACTCGACGTCGCACCTCGCGAAGCTCGCGAGGTGACTTCGCGCGCTCGCGTTCCGGACACCGTCCGGTGCGGCGACCAGGCGGTCCTGTCGGGAGATCCGAGAGGTCCGGCCGCCGCTGCGGCGCCAGGGCGGGGTCGCCGACCGGCGGCTCCCGCGACAACCGCACTGCGCGGGCCCGCAACGGTCCGCGCCGACGCAGAGAGGTGAGCACCGGCCATGGCCGTCGTCACCATGAAGCAGCTGCTGGACTCGGGTGTGCACTTCGGGCACCAGACCCGCCGCTGGAACCCGAAGATGAAGCGCTACATCCTCACCGAGCGCAACGGCATCTACATCATCGACCTGCAGCAGACGCTGTCCTACATCGACCGCGCCTACGAGTTCGTCCGCGAGACCGTCGCCCACGGCGGCACGATCATGTTCGTCGGCACGAAGAAGCAGGCGCAGGAGGCCATCGCCGACGAGGCGGGCCGGGTCAACATGCCGTACGTGAACCAGCGCTGGCTGGGCGGCATGCTCACCAACTTCCAGACCGTGCACAAGCGCCTCCAGCGGATGAAGGAGCTGGAGACGATGGAGCAGACGGGGGGCTTCGAGGGTCGCACCAAGAAGGAGATCCTCATGCTCACCCGCGAGAAGGCGAAGCTGGAGAAGACGCTCGGCGGCATCCGGGACATGAGCAAGGTCCCGAGCGCGATCTGGGTCGTCGACACCAAGAAGGAGCACATCGCCGTCGGCGAGGCCCGCAAGCTGGGCATCCCGGTCGTGTCGATCCTCGACACGAACTGCGACCCCGACGAGGTCGACTACCCGATCCCTGGCAACGACGACGCCATCCGCTCCGCCGCCCTGCTGACCAAGGTCATCGCCCGCGCGGCGGCCGACGGGCTCGTCGCCCGCTCCGCCCGCAGCGGCGCCCGCGACGGCGACGAGGCCCCGGCCGGGTCCGACGAGCCGCTCGCCGAGTGGGAGCGCGAGCTGCTCCCAGCGGGTGCGGGCTCCGACGGCGCGAGCCTGACCGACGCCGCCCCCGCCGCGGAGGCCCCCGGCGCGGCCGCCACCCAGGCGCCCGCCACCACCAGCAACGGCGCCAGCGCCAGCTGACGCGAGAGGAAGAGCACCAACCCATGGCGAATTACACCGCCGCCGAGGTCAAGAAGCTCCGGGACCTCACCGGTTCCGGGATGATGGACTGCAAGAAGGCCCTCGAGGAGTCCGAGGGCGACCTGGACAAGGCCGTCGAGATCCTGCGCATCAAGGGCGCGAAGGACGTCGGCAAGCGCGCCGGCCGCGACACGGCCAACGGCCTGGTCGCCGCCGAGGGCGGCACCATGATCGAGCTGAACTGCGAGACCGACTTCGTCGCGAAGAGCGCCGACTTCCAGGCGCTCGCCGACCGCATCCTGCGCGTCGCGGTCGACGAGCAGCCGGCCGACCTGGACGCGCTGAAGGCCGCCAAGCTCGCCAGGGAGGACGGCACGGCCGGCACCGTCGAGGAGGCAGTGCTGGCCCTCTCGGCCCGCATCGGCGAGAAGCTGGAGCTGCGCCGCTACGTCCACGTGGACGGCCCGGTGGCGCTGTACCTGCACCGCCGCGCCTCGGACCTGCCGCCGGCCATCGGCACGCTGGTCGCCTACGACGGCAGCGACGACCAGCTGGCCAAGGGCGTCGCGATGCACATCGCCGCCGCCCGGCCGCAGTACCGCTCGCGCGAGGACGTGCCGGCCGACGTGATCGAGAACGAGCGGCGCATCGCCGAGGCGACCGCGCGCGAGGAGGGCAAGCCGGAGCAGGTGCTGCCCAAGATCGTCGACGGGCGCATCAACGGCTTCTACAAGGACGTCGTGCTCCTCGATCAGCCGTCCGTGCAGGAGCCCAAGAAGACCGTCGCGGCGCTGCTCGACGCCGCGGGCGTCACCGTGAAGCAGTTCGTGCGCTTCGAGGTGGGCCAGGCGTGATCACCGCCGACGGCCACCGTCCCGGCTTTCGCCGCGTGCTGCTCAAGCTCGGCGGCGAGATGTTCGGCGGCGGGGCCGTCGGGGTCGACCCGGACGTCGTCGCGACGGTCGCCCGCCAGCTGGCGGGCGTCGTCGCGACCGGCGTCCAGGTCGCCGTCGTCATCGGCGGCGGCAACTTCTTCCGCGGCGGTGAGCTGCACGACCGCGGGATGGACCGGGCGCGGGCCGACTACATGGGCATGCTCGGCACGGTCATGAACTGCCTGGCGCTGCAGGACTTCCTGGAGCGCGAGCACGGCATCGACACCCGCGTGCAGACGGCGATCACGATGGGCCAGGTCGCCGAGCCCTACATCCCGCGCCGGTCGATCCGGCACCTGGAGAAGGGCCGCGTCGTCATCTTCGGCGCGGGCGTCGGCATGCCGTACTTCTCCACCGACACCGCGGGCGCCCAGCGTGCACTCGAGATCGGCGCCGAGGTCCTGCTGCTGGCCAAGGCGGTGGACGGGGTGTTCACCGCCGATCCCAGGGTCGAGCCGGACGCCAAGCTCTACGACGAGATCACCCACCGCGAGGTGCTGGAGCAGGGTCTCAAGGTCGCCGACGCGACGGCCTTCAGCCTCTGCATGGACAACAAGATGCCGATCATCGTGTTCAACCTGCTCGCGGAGGGCAACATCGCGCGAGCGGTCCGAGGTGAGAGAATCGGCACCCTGGTCAGCACCCCCGAGCCAGGAAGGGACGGACGGCCGTGATCGACGAGACGCTCTTCGACGCCGAGGAGAAGATGGAGAAGGCCGTCTCCGTCGCGAAGGACGACCTGGCGAGCGTCCGCACCGGGCGCGCGACGCCGAACATGTTCGCCAGGGTGGCCGTCGAGTACTACGGCACGATGACCCCGATCAACCAGCTCGCCTCCATCAACATCCCGGAGGCGCGCATGGTCATCATCAAGCCCTACGACGCGAGCTCGCTGAAGTCGGTGGAGAAGGCGATCCGCGACTCCGACCTCGGCGTCAACCCGTCCAACGACGGCCAGATCATCCGCATCATCGTGCCGCAGCTGTCGGAGGAGCGGCGCCGCGAGATGGTCAAGATGGCCCGCGGCAAGGGTGAGGACGCCCGGGTGACCATCCGCAGCCTGCGCCGCAAGGCGATGGAGGAGCTGCACCGCATCGTCCGGGACGGCGAGGCCGGCGAGGACGAGGTCGGCCGCGCGGAGAAGGAGCTGCAGCACACCGTCGACCGCTACGTCGCGCAGGTCGACGAGCTGGTCAAGCACAAGGAAGCCGAGCTGCTCGAGGTCTGATGGCGGCAGGTCATCCGGAGGTCCCCGTGACCACCACACCCGGCAGGCGGGAGCGGGTCACCTCCCGAGCCGGGCGGGACCTCGTCGCGGCGATCGGCGTGGGCGTCGGTCTCGGTGCGGTCATCCTCGCGTCGCTGTTGATCGAGCGGCACTGGTTCATCGGCGTGCTCGCACGTCGCCTCGGCGGTGGGCACGTGGGAGCTGGCGACGGCGCTGCGCCGCGGCGCCGACATCCGCGTCCCGCTGCCGGTGCTGCTGGTCGGCGGCCAGGCGATGGCGTGGCTGGCCTGGCCGTTCGGGCTGTCCGGGCAGGCGGTCGCGTTCGCCGCCACCGCGCTCGCCGTGCTGCTCTGGCGGATGCCCGCCGGGTCGGAGCACTACGTCCGCGACGTCACGGCCGGCCTGTTCACCGCGACCTACGTCGGCCTGTTCTGCAGTTTCGCGACGGCACTGACGGTGGCCCCCGACGGCACCGGGCGCGTGCTGGTGTTCCTCTTCTGTGTCGTCGCCTCCGACGTCGGCGGGTACACGGCCGGGGTGCTGGCCGGCCGCCACCCGATGGCCCCGACGATCAGCCCGAAGAAGTCATGGGAGGGGTTCGCGGGCTCGCTCGTCGCCGGCATGGCGGCCGGGTCGCTCGCGGTCGTGTTCCTGCTGGACGGGCCCTGGTGGGCCGGCCTCGTGACCGGTGCGCTGCTGGTCGCGACGGCCACGCTCGGCGACCTCGTCGAGTCGCTGATCAAGCGCGACCTCGGCATCAAGGACATGGGCCACCTGCTGCCCGGGCACGGCGGGCTCATGGACCGCCTGGACTCGCTGCTGCCCTCGGCCGTCGTGGCCTGGGCGGCGCTGTCCCTGCTCATCGTCCGGTGATCCCCAGCCCGAACATCTGGCGCTGGCCCGACGTCTACGAGCGGGAGAACGCCGCGCAGGACGCCGAGGGGGCCATCTGGGCGGCGCTTTCGCAGGAGGTGCCATGGGCCGGCCGCGACGTCCTGGACGTCGGCTGCGGCGACGGCTACCACCTGCGGTTCTTCGACGAGGCCCGGTCGGTCACCGGGGTCGAGCCGTACGCGGCGCTGGTCAGGCGGGCGCGGGAGCGCGGCCTGCCGGTACTGGCCGGGTCGGCGGAGGCGCTGCCGGTGGCGGACGCGTCAGTGGACCTCGTGCACGCGCGCACCGCGTACTTCTTCGGCGCCGGGTGCGAGCCGGGACTGGCCGAGGCCCGCCGCGTGCTGCGGCCGGGCGGCGCGATCGCGATCGTCGACCTCGACGCGACCGCCGCCCCGTACGGCGACTGGATGCGCGCCGACATCCCGCACTACGACCCCGTCGCGGCCGAGCGGTTCTTCGTCCGGCACGGGTTCTCGCTGCGCCGGATCCCGACGTCGTGGCGCTTCCCCGACCGCGCGACCTGCGAGGCGGTGCTGCGCATCGAGTTCTCCCCGGCCACCGCGCGGCGGGCGCTCGCGGCGACACCGGGCGTCACGATCCGGGTGGGCTACCGGCTGCACGTGTGGAGGGCGCCGGCCGGTCGCGGCCTCAGCCGACCGTGAGCTGGCCGCTCTTCGCCGTCACGGTCTCCGGCGTCAGGCCGCGCGGCGCCGGTCCCCGCACCACGCTGCCGTCGAGGGCGAACGTGCTGCCGTGGCACGGGCAGACGATCGTCGCGCCCTCGACCGAGCCGACGATGCAGCCCTGGTGCGGGCACACGGCCGAGAAGCCGTCGAACTTGCCGGCGGTCGGCTGGGTGACGACGACCTGCTGGTCGGTGTAGATCTTGGCCGAGCCGACCGGGACGTCCGAGGTCGGCCCCAGCGTCGTGCCCGCGGGTGCCGGCCCGGACCCGCCCCCGGACGTCGGCGGCGCCGTCGAGCAGGCGACGAGCGCGAGGCCCGCTCCCGCGGCGGTGGCGCCGAGGACGGCGCGGCGGCTGGTCGTGACCTCGGCCATGGATGTTCCTCCCGGGGGCTCGTCGCCGGAAGGTTGCCAGACGGGGTGTGGGCCCGCCGTCAGGGCCCGCGCCGCTACCGTGGAGGCATGCGCCCCCGCCCCATCCCCCTCCTCGAGCCGCTCCTCGGCGGAGTCTGGTGGGTCGTGGGATCGCTCGCCCTGCCGAGCGGGCCGGGCACGGCCGTGATGGCGGCGGGACTGGGCGTCACCGGCGCTCTCGTGGTCGGGCTGCGGCGGGGGGAGAGCGCGCCGCTGCCGCCCGGCGGCCGGGCCCGGCTGATCCGGATCGTCGCGACGACCGTCGTGCTCATCGCCGCCGTCGCCTCGCTGCTGCCGCTGGTCGGGCTCGGTGAGCTGGACGTGCCGGTCGCGTGCGTGCTGACCGGTGCCGCCCTCTTCCCCGGCACCTCGGTCGTCGACGAGCGCGCGTACCTGCTCGCGGGCGGGCTCCTGCTGGTCGTCGGCGCGTTCGGCGCGTTGAAGGCCCTCGACGCCGGCGGCATGTTCTACCCGCAGGCCGTCGTCGGGATGGTGGCCGCGGCGCTCGTGTGGCTCGTCGGGGCATACCGGACGGGCCTGCTCGCCGAAGTGCGCGTCCGGCGATGACGGCCCTGCCCCTCGTCTTCGACGCCCCGCGGCGGGGCCGCCCGCCGCGGCACCTGGCCGACCTCGAACCCGGTGAGCGGCGGGCCGCCGTCGCCGAGCTCGGCCTGCCCGGGTTCCGTGCCGACCAGCTCGCCCGCCAGTACTTCGGGCGCCTCCAGGCCGACCTCGACGCGATGACCGACCTGCCGGGCCCGGCGCGGGCGGCGCTCGCGCCGCTGCTGCCCGCGCTGGTGACGCCGGTGCGCGAGCAGGCCTGCGACGACGGCGCGACCCGCAAGACGCTCTGGCGCGGCCACGACGGGACGCTCGCCGAGTCCGTCCTCATGCGCTACCCCGACCGCGCGACGGTCTGCGTGTCGAGCCAGGCCGGCTGCGGCATGGCCTGCCCGTTCTGCGCGACCGGGCAGGGCGGCCTGACGCGCAACCTGTCGACGGCGGAGATCGTCGAGCAGGTCCGGCAGGCCGCCGCGGCCGCCCGGGACGGCGCGCTGGGCGAGCCGATCCGGTTGTCGAACGTGGTGTTCATGGGCATGGGGGAGCCGCTGGCTAACTACGGCAGGGTCGTGGCGGCGCTGCGGCGGATCACCGCACCGGCTCCGGACGGCCTGGGGATCTCCGCCCGCGGCGTGACCGTGTCGACCGTCGGGCTGGTGCCGGCGATCGACCGGCTCACGGCCGAGGACCTTCCGGTGACGCTGGCCGTCTCGCTGCACTGCCCGGACGACGAGCTGCGCGACACGCTGGTGCCGGTCAACAACCGGTGGAAGGTCACCGAGGTGCTGGCCGCGGCGCGCCGTTACGCCCGCGACACCGGCCGGCGCGTCTCGATCGAGTACGCGCTGATCCGGGACGTGAACGACCAGCCGTGGCGCGCCGACCTGCTCGGCGAGCGGCTGGTGCGCGAGATCGGCGCCAAGCGGGTGCACGTCAACCTCATCCCGCTCAACCCGACGCCCGGCAGCGAGTGGGACGCCTCGCCGAAGCGGCGGCAGGACGAGTTCGTCCGGCGGGTGGCTGCGGCCGGGGTCGCCTGCACCGTCCGCGACACCCGGGGCCGGGAGATCGCGGCAGCGTGCGGCCAGCTCGCCGCCACCGCCACCTGACCGCGAGTCGGGGTCTGCGCCGGCCCGAGTTGCGCGCTGAACCAGACCGCGAGTCGGGGTCTCCACCAGGCCGAGTTGCGCGCTGAACCAGATCGCGGCTCGGGTCTGGCTGGGAGCGCGACACAGGCTGGTCCAGACCCCGACTCGCGGTCTGGCTGAGAGCGCGACACGGGCTGGTTCAGACCCCGACTCGCGGTCAGGGGAGGCCGAGCACCTCCGCCAGGTCGAACGTCACCGGCTGCTCCAGCTGCTCGTACGTGCAGCTCTCCGGCTCGCGGTCCGGGCGCCACCGCACGAACTGCGCGGTGTGCCGGAACCGGATGCCCTCCATGTAGTCGTAGCGGACCTCGACGACCCGCTCGGGCCGCAGCGGCGTGAACGACAGGTCCTTGCCGGCGTTCCACCGGCTCGCCTCGGCCTTGCGGGGCGTCCGCTCGCCCTCCTCCTGCCGCGCCCACGCCCACGGGTGGTCGTCGAACGTCGTGACCAGCTCCTGCATCTCCCGGAACAGCGCCTTGCGCTGCGGCATCGGGAACGCGCCGATCACCCCGACCGAGACCAGTACGCCGCGGTCGTCGTGCAGGCCCAGCAGCAGCGACCCGATCGCGTCCGGACCGGACTTGTGCAGCCGGTACCCGGCGACGACGCAGTCGGCCGTCCGCTCGTGCTTGATCTTCGTCATGACCCGCTTGTCGGGCTGGTAGGTGCCCTCGGGGTCCTTGGCGATCAGCCCGTCCAGCCCGGCGCCCTCGAACTGCCGGAACCACTGCTCGGCCGTCGCGTGGTCGTCGGTGAGCGGCGTGACGTGCACGGGCGGCCCCGCCTTCGCCAGTGCCTCCTCCAGCCGCGCCCGCCGCTCCCGGAACGGCCTGGCCGTCAGGTCCTCGTCGCCAAGCGCGAGCAGGTCGAACGCCACGAAGCTCGCGGGCGTCTCCCGCGCGAGCAGCCGCACCCGGCTGTCGGCCGGGTGGATCCGCTGCTGGAGGACCTCGAACTCCAACGTGTTGCGCTCCCGGTCCACGACGACGATCTCCCCGTCGATCACCGCCCGGTCCGGGAAGTTCGCCCGCACCGCGTCGACGACCTCCGGGAAGTAGCGGGTCATCGGGCGCTCGTTGCGTGAACCGATCTCGACCTCGTCCCCGTCCCGGAAGATGATCGACCGGAAGCCGTCCCACTTGGGCTCGTAGAGCCGTCCGGCCGGGATCGCGGGCGCCGGCTTGGCCAGCATCGGCTTGACGGGCGGCATCACGGGCAGGTCCACGCGCCCATCCTGCCCCGGCGGGCCAGAATGGCGCGCGTGCCCCGCCCGAGCGCCGACGAGCTGGCGGCCGCCCGCGCCCGCACGATCCCGGACGTCCTGCCGGGCCCGGCAGACCCGCCGCTGTCCGTCCTGTTCTGCGGCATCAACCCCGGCCTGGTCTCCGCCCTCACCGGGCACCACTTCGCCCGGCCGGGGAACCGGTTCTGGCCCGCGCTGCACCTGGCCGGCTTCACCCCGCGGCGCCTGCGGCCCACCGAGCAGGCGGAGCTGGCCGCGCTCGGGCTGGGCGTGACCAACCTCGTCGCCCGGGCCACCGCCCGGGCTGACGAGCTGACCGACGCCGAGCTGGTCGCCGGCGCGGGCCGGCTGCGGGAGCTCGTCGCCCGCGCCCGGCCGCGGTGGCTCGCCGTCGTCGGCGTCACCGCCTACCGGACGGCGTTCGCGGCGCCGCGCGCGCGGGTCGGGCCCCAGTGCGAGCCGATCGAGGACGCGCGGGTGTGGGTCCTGCCCAACCCCAGCGGGCGGGGCGCCCACTGGCAGCTGCCCGAGCTCGTCGCCGAGTACGCCCGGCTTCAGGCGGCCTCGGGGTCGTAGGGCCGCGCCGGCGGCGTCTCGCCCCGGATCCCGCCGACGAGCGCCGTCACCTCGCCCATGATCGCCGCGGTCGTGGCGTCGAGCGCGGTGCGGGTGCGCGGCCCGCCCACCCACGCCGACAGGTCCACCGGCGGCCCGGCCACGATCGTCACCCGCTTGCCGCGGAACCAGCGCGGCAGCCCCGTGTGCGGCGGCAGCACGTCCTGCGTGCCCCAGTTGGCCAGCGGGATCACCGGGGCGCCGGTGACCAGCGCCAGTCGCCCGATGCCGTTCTTGGCCTTCATCGGCCAGCCGTCAGGGTCGGCCGTGTAGGTCGCCTCCGGGTAGAACACGACGATCTCGCCCCGCTTGACGGCCTCGGTCGCCTCGCGGTAGGCGTCGCCCGCCCTGGCCGAGGTCCGGTAGACGGGGATGTGGCGGCCCTGCGCCAGCACCGAGCGCACGACGGGCACGTCCCACAGCTCGGCCTTGGCGAGGAACCGCGGCATGCGTCCGTGGCAGATGCAGAAGGCCACGTCGAAGATCGGGTCCATGAACGACACGTGGTTCGCGGCGAGCAGTGCCCCGCCGGTGCGCGGCAGGTGCTCGCCGCCCCGCCAACCCACGCGCGTGCCGAACATCGTGAACGGCCACAGCAGCGAGATCGCCAGCCCGAACCAGAACCCGGACGTCCGCCACCTGCGGGTGAACGAAAGGCGGAGCTTCTCGCGGGTCGTCAGGGGCCGGACATGGGCCCCGCCGTCGGCCCTGCTGTCGGCCCTGCTGTCGTCCATGCGTCGCTCCTTCGCAAGCCGGTCGTCTCGCGGATCATGCCGGGTCAGGGGACGATCGGGGCACCCCGTCGTGTGACGTTCCTCGCCGGACGCATCCGGCGGGGCGCCGGTGTCGGAATGCCCTGTGTGAGGTCGAGCGTGCCGCAGCTGCCCCGGATCGAGCCCGTGCGCCACCCCCGTGCGGGTGCGCCCGTCGCGCTCGTGCTGCACGGCGGCCGGTCCCGCTCCACCGAGAGCGGTGAGCGCAATCGGCTGACGTACTGGCGGATGGTCCCCTTCGCCGCGACGCTGGCCGACGCGGGGCTCGCGACCTACCTGCTGCGCTACCGGGTCCGCGGCTGGAACGCCCCTGACCGCGACGCCCTGCGCGACGCCGAGTGGGCGCTGGGCGAGCTGGCCCGCCGCCACCCCGGCGCGCCGGTCGTCACCGTCGGGCACTCCATGGGCGGGCGGGCCGCGCTGGCGGCGGCCGGCGCGCCGAACGTGACCGCGGTGTGCGCGCTCGCGCCCTGGCTGGACGGGTCCGACCCGGTCGACCAGCTCGCCGGGCGGACCGTGCTCATCGCCCACGGCGACCGGGAGCGCTGGACCGATCCAGCGCAGTCCTACGCCTACGCCCTGCAGGCGAAGGCAGCCGGCGTGCGGATCTGCCGTTTCGACGTGCCCGGCGCGGGCCATTTCATGCTCAGCCGGTACCGGACGTGGTCCGCGCTCGTCCGGCGGTTCGCCCTCGGCACGACGGGAGTCGAACCCCTGGACCCGGTGATCGCGAACGCCTTGGCGCAGCCCGCGCCGAGCGGGTTGCGCACGACGCTCACGGAGGCCGCACGATGACCAGACCCGACGCGACCCGACCCACCGCCGCGGTGATCGGCGCGGGCGTCGCCGGCCTCACCGCGGCCCACCTGCTGCAGCGCCGCTACGACGTCACCCTGTTCGAGGCCGACGCGCGGCTCGGCGGCCACGCCCACACCCACGAGGTGGTGGCCTCCGACGGGCGCAGCGTGCACGTCGACACCGGCTTCATCGTCCACAACGAGCGCACCTACCCGCACCTGCTGCGTCTGTTCGCCGAGCTGGGCGTCGCCACGCAGGACTCGGACATGTCGATGAGCGTGCGCTGCGAGGGCTGCGGGCTGGAGTACGCGGGCGCCCGCCGGCTCGGCGGCCTGTTCCCGCAGGTGTCGAACCTCGCCCGGCCCGCGTACCTGCGCATGCTCGCCGAGGTCGTGCGGTTCCACCGGCACGCCCGCCGCGTGCTCGCCGACGAGCGGGCGGGCGCCGCCACCCTCGGCGCGTTCCTCGCCGTCGGCGGCTACTCGCGCTACTTCGCCGAGCACTTCCTGCTGCCGGTCGTCAGCGCGGTCTGGTCGGCGGGGGAGGCGGTGTCGCTCGACTACCCCGCCCGCTACCTGTTCACCTTCCTCGACCACCACGGGATGCTCGCGGTCGGCGGCTCCCCGCGCTGGCGCACGGTGACCGGGGGGTCCGCGCGCTACGTCGAGGCGGTCGCCAAGGGGCTGACCGCGGTCGCGGTCGCGACGCCCGTGCGCGCCCTGTTCCGGGCCGCGCGCGGCGTCGAGATCCGCGACGCGGCGGGCGGCGCGCACCGGGCGGACGTCGCCGTCGTCGCCGCGCATCCCGACCAGGCGCTGGCCCTGCTCGCCGAGCCCACCGCGGACCAGCGGGCCGTGCTCGGCGCGTTCCGCTACTCCCGCAACACGACCCAGCTGCACCGCGACCCGTCGCTGCTGCCCCGCCGGGCGCGCGCCAGGGCGTCGTGGAACTACCTCAAGACGCGCTGCGCGACCGCCGACGCCCCGGTGCTGGTCAGCTACGACCTCAACCGGCTGCAGCGGCTCGACGAGCCCGACGACCACGTCGTCACCCTCAACGGGGCGTCCCGCGTCGACCCGGGCCGGGTCCTCGCGACCATGCACTACGAGCACCCCGTCTACACGCCGGAGTCGGTGGCCGCCCAGCGGCGCCTGCCGACGCTGAACGACGGCACGCTCGCGTTCGCCGGCGCCTACCACGGCTGGGGCTTCCACGAGGACGGCTGCGCCGCCGGGGTGCGCGCGGCCACGTCGCTGGGGGTGCCGTGGTAGCGCAGCTCTACCTCGCGCGGGTCCGCCACGTCCGCAGGCGGGCGCTGGACCGCTCGTTCCGCCACTCCGTCTACCTCTGGTACGTCGACATCGACGACCTCCCGGCGCTGCCGCGGTGGCTGCGCCCGTTCGCCCGCTTCGACGCCGGCGACCACCTCGGCGACCCCGCGCGCCCGATCCGGGAGAACGTCGACGCCTTCCTCGCCCGCCACGGCGTCGACCTGGGCGGGGGACGGGTCACGATGCTGGCCAACGCCCGCGTGCTCGGGTACGTGTTCAACCCGCTGACGCTCTACTGGTGCCACCGCCGCGACGGCTCGCTCGCGTGCGTCCTCGCGGAGGTGCACAACACCTACGGCGAGCGACACTGCTACCTGCTGCGCCCCGACGCCGCGGGCCGGGCCACCGCCGCGAAGGAGTTCTACGTCTCGCCGTTCCTCACGCTCGACGGCGAGTACCGGATGCAGGTGCCCGAACCCGGGGAGCGCCTCGGCGTGGCGATCACGCTGCGCCAGGACGGCGAGACGGCCTTGGTCGCCTCGCTCACCGGATCCCGCCGGCCGGCCACGCCCGCGGCGCTCGCCCGGATGCTCGTCCGGCACCCGCTCATGACCCAGCGCGTCGCGGCGCTGATCCGTCGCCACGGCGTCGCGCTGTGGCTGCGCCGCCTGCCCGTCGTCCCGCGGCCGCCGCACCGACCCCAGGAGGGTGTTGCATGACCATCGAATCCGCCGAGCCCACGGACCGGGCCCTGCCGCGGGCCGGCCGTCGCCGGGTGCCCCGCCCGAACGAGGGTGTCTGGCCGGGCCTCGCGACCCCGCCGCACTCCCGCGTGCGGGCCCGCGTGGCCGAAGCGCTGTTCCGCCGGGCGGTGGGCGGCCTGCCGGTGCGGGTCGTGCTGGCCGGCGGCGAGCGGATCGGCCGGGGCGGCCCCGACTCGCCGGTCATGCGGATCGAGCGGCCGTCGGCGTTCTTCCACCGGCTCGGCTGCGACGCCAAGATCGGCTTCGGCGAGTCGTACATGGCGGGCGACTGGACGTCGACGCGGCTGGCCGACCTGCTGACGCCGTTCGCTGCCCGGCTCTCGACGTTGATCCCGCCGATGCTGCAGCTGGTCGGGCGCCGCCTCGCCCAGGCCCGCCAGCCGAAGGAGGAGGCCAACACCGTCTCCGGGGCGCGGGAGAACATCCACCGCCACTACGACCTGTCCAACGAGCTGTTCGCGACGTTCCTCGACGAGACCATGGCGTACTCGTCGGCGTTCTTCCTCGACCCGGACGAGCCGCTCGCCGACGCCCAGCGACGCAAGATCGACGCCGTCCTCGACCTGGCCAGGGTCGGCCCCGGCAGGCACGTCCTGGAGATCGGCACCGGCTGGGGAGCGCTGGCCGAGCGCGCGGCCCTGCGGGGCGCGCGCGTCACGACGCTGACGATCTCCGCCGAGCAGGCCCGGCTCGCCCGCGAGCGGCTCGCCGCGGCCGGCGTCGGGGACCGGGTCCAGGTGCTGCTGCGCGACTACCGCCACGCACAGGGCCGCTACGACGCCGTGGTGTCGGTCGAGATGGTCGAGGCGGTCGGTGAGGCGTACTGGCCGACGTTCTTCTCCCGGCTCGACGAGCTGCTGCGACCCGGCGGCCGGGTCGGCCTGCAGGCGATCACGATGCCGCACGACCGGATGCGCGCGTCCCGCGGCGACTACTCGTGGATCCACAAGTACGTCTTCCCGGGCGGGCTGATCCCGTCCGTGGCGGCGATCGAGGCGAACCTGGCCGGGCACACGAGCCTGCGGGCCGTCGAGCGGCGCAGCCTCGGCCCGGACTACGCGCGGACGCTGGCGCGCTGGCGCGAGACGTTCCTGGAACGCTGGGAGGCCGTCGCGGCGCTGGGCTTCGACGAGACGTTCCGCCGGATGTGGGAGTTCTACCTGGCCTACTGCGAGGCGGGGTTCCGGGTGGGGTACCTCGACGTCCACCAGTTCTCCCTCGCCCGGCGCTGACGCCATGTCGCATCCCGTCGCGCCGCAGCTCGCGGCCCTCGCCCAGCGGTTGCTCGGCGCCCCACTCCCCGTCCGGCTGCGCGCCTGGGACGGCTCCGAGGCGGGCCTGGCCCACGCCTCAGCGCCCGTCGTCGTCGTGCGGCGCAGGCGGGCCCTGCGCCGGCTGCTGTGGAACCCCGGCGAGCTCGGGCTGGCGCGCGCGTTCGTCGCAGGCGACCTGGAGGTCGAGGGGGACATCGCCGACGGCCTTTCCCGGTTCTGGCGGCTGGCCGCCGCGCGGGACGGAGCCCGCCCGCGGTGGGGAGCCCGCGACGTGCGCGACGCCGCGGTCCTCGCGCTGCGCCTGGGCGCCGTCGGTCCACGGCCGCGGCCGCCGGCTTCGGAGGCCAGGCTGGTGGGCGGGCGGCACACCCGCCGCCGCGACCGCGCGGCGATCGCCCACCACTACGACCTGTCCAACGACTTCTACGCGATCCTGCTCGACCCGCAGATGGCCTACTCGTGCGGCTACTGGACGCGCCCGCCGGGCCCCGGCTACGGCCTCGCCGAGGCCCAGCGCGACAAGCTCGAGCTCGTGTGCCGCAAGCTGGGGCTGCAGCCGGGCATGCGGCTGCTCGACGTCGGCTGCGGCTGGGGATCGCTGCTGGTGCACGCCGCGCGGCACCACGGCGTCACCGCCGTCGGCGTGACGCTCTCGGCGCAGCAGCGGGCGTACGGCCTGGCGCGCGTCGCGGCCGCGGGCCTCGCCGACCGCGTCGAGATCCGGCTGCAGGACTACCGGGAGGTCGCCGACGAGCCGTTCGACGCGGTCGCGTCGATCGAGATGGGCGAGCACGTCGGCGAGCAGAACTACCCGACCTACGCGGCCCAGCTGCACCGGCTGCTGCGCCCGCAGGGTCGGCTCCTGCTGCAGCAGATGTCGCGCGGTGCGGCCGGGGCCAACTCGGCGCCGGGTGGCGGCGCGTTCATGGAGCGCTACGTCGCGCCCGACATGCACATGCGCCCGCTGGGCTCCACGCTGGACCTGCTCGAGGCGGCCGGGCTGGAGGTCGTCGACGTCCACGGGCTGCGCGAGCACTACGTGACGACGGTCGCCCCGTGGCTCGCCACCCTGCGGGAGCGGCGGGCCGAGGCCGTCGGGCTGGTCGGCGAGGAGCAGTGGCGGATCTGGCTGCTGTACCTGGCCGGGGCGTCGCTGGCGTTCGCCGAGAACCGGATGGGCGTGCACCAGGTGCTGCTCGTGCGGCCCGACGAGCGGGGCCGGTCCGGGCTGCCGGGCGGGCGGGCGTCCGTGCTCGGCCCCGATCCCGAGCTGGACGATCCCGTGCGCGCCGGCCCGGCGCGCGCGACACCGGCGTAGCGGACACGATGGACGGCATGACCGCGCCGGCCACCGTCACGACCCACCTCACAGCCGCCCCACCGATCGACGAGAACTCGGCATGACCGACTACCCGTGGGGCGCGCTGCTGACCAACCTGTGGGTCACGGCGCTGGTCGTGGTCGCGGTCTTCGCGCTGGCGCTGCTGGTCGCGGTGCTGGTGCGCGGCGGGCGGCACGACGGCATCGACGTCGTCTGGGGCCTCGGCTTCGCCGCCGTGGCCGTCGTGACGCTGCTGCTCGCCCGGGGGGCGGGCGACCTGTGGCGCCAGCTGCTGATCACGGTGCTGACGTGCGTGTGGGGCCTGCGCCTCGCCTGGCACATCGCCCGGCGCAACCGGGGCAAGCCCGAGGACCAGCGCTACGTCGAGATCCGGGAGCGGGCGCGCGGCAACCCCACCGCGCACCTGGTCCGCAAGGTGTACGTGCCCCAGGTCGTCATCCAGTGGATCGTGTCGCTGCCCGTGCAGCTCGGGCAGTACGGGCACGCCGCGGGCTGGTGGGCGGTGCTCGTCACGGCGCTGGGGGTGCTGTCCTGGGCCGTCGGGTTCCTCTTCGAGACCGTCGGGGACGCCCAGCTCGCCGCGTTCCTCGCCGACCCGGCGAACCGCGGCAAGGTCATGGACCGGGGCCTGTGGCGCTACACGCGCCATCCCAACTACTTCGGCGACGCCGCGGTGTGGTGGGGGCTGACGCTCCTGGCGCTGCACCACGCGGCCGGGCTGATCGGACTGGTCAGCGCCGCCCTGATGACCTGGCTGCTGGCCCGGGGCACGGGAGCCAAGCTGTTGGAGTCGTCGATCGGGAACCGCCGGCCCGGCTACGCCGAATACGTGAGGAGAACCAGCGGGTTCATCCCCCTGCCGCCCCGGAAGGACGCGCATGAACGTCGGTGACCAGGTCCGCGACTTCACCCTGAACGACGAGACGGGGACGCCCCGCACGCTGTCGACCCTGCTGGAGCGGGGCCCGGTCGTGCTGTTCTTCTACCCGATCGCCTCCAGCGGCGGCTGCACGGTCGAGGCGTGCCGGTTCCGCGACCTGACCGCGGAGCTGTCCGCGGTCGGCGCGAGGCCGGTCGGGATCTCCAGCGACGGCGAGACCGCGCAGACGACGTTCGCCTCCGCGCACGGCCTCGGGTACCCGCTGCTGTCCGACACCGGCCATGCCGTCGCCAAGGAGATGGGCGCCTACCGGCGGTGGCTGCCGGGCGGACTGCACACCCGGCGCATGACGTTCGTCGTCGACACCGACCGGACGGTCCTGGCCGTCATCGCCGACGAGCGGCGGTTCGACCGCCACGCCGACGAGGCGCTCGCCCTCCTGCGCCGCCGGGCCGGGGACGCCGCCTGACTCGCGGCAGGGGGAGACCGGGGAGGCCGTCGATGCTCTCGGCGTTCTTCTCCGCGTGGTAGCGCGCGAGCTTCTCCGTCCCGCGGGTCTCCGCCCAGGCGTCGAGGATCCCGCGGTCCTCGACGTAGTCCATGCGCGGCACGGCGTACCCGCACGAGTTCGTCACCCGCGTCACGTCGACGGTCACGACGGCCCGGGACTGCGGCCGCCGCGTCGTCAGCGCCTCGGCGAACGGAGCGGCGGCGTCGTCGAACCCGGGCTCCGTCGCCAGCACCACCCGCCCCGTCCCGTGCAGCCGCACGATCTTGGGACCGCCGTCGAACGCGCAGAACATGACGCAGATGCGCCCGTTCTCCCGCAGGTGGGCGACGGTCTCGATGCCGCTCCCTGTCAGGTCGAGGTAGCTGAACGTGTGCTCGTCGAGCACGCGGAACGTGCCGCGGGTGCCCTTCGGTGACATGTTCACGTGCCCGTCGGCCTGAAGCGGCGCGGTGGCCACGAAGAACAGTGGCTGCCGGTCGATCCAGCCGGCCAGCTTCGGGTCGATGCTCTCGTGCACGGTCGCCACGGACCGACCCTACGTCGGGCCGTCACGCCAGCGTGAGTATCTCCGACCCGTTGTCGGTCACGAGGACCGTGTGCTCGAACTGCGCCGTGCGCCTGCGGTCCTTGGTGACGACCGTCCAGCCGTCGGCCCAGATGTCGTAGTCGACGGTCCCCAGCGTGATCATCGGCTCGATCGTGAACGTCATGCCCGGCTGGAGCGGCGTGTGCACGTCGGGGTTGTCGTAGTGCAGGACGACGAGGCCCGAGTGGAAGCTCGTGCCGATGCCGTGGCCGGTGAAGTCGCGCACGACGCCGTAGCCGAAGCGGCGGGCGTAGGACTCGATGACCCGCCCGACGACGTTCAGCTCGCGCCCGGGCCGGACCGCCTTCACCGCGCGCAGCGTCGCCTCCCGGGTGCGCTCGACGAGGAGCCGGCTCTCCTCGTCGACGTCGCCGGCGAGGAACGTCGCGTTGGTGTCGCCGTGCACGCCGCCGATGAACGCCGTGACGTCGATGTTGACGATGTCGCCGTCCTCGATGACCGTCGAGTCCGGGATGCCGTGGCAGATGACCTCGTTCAGGCTGGTGCAGCACGACTTCGGAAAGCCCTTGTACCCCAGCGTCGAGGGGTAGGCGTCGTGCTCGACGAGGTAGGCGTGCACGACCCGGTCGATCTCGTCGGTCGTCACGCCGGGCGCGACGGCCGCCCCGCCCGCCTGCAGCGCGCCGGCGGCGATGCGACCGGCGACGCGCATCGCCGCGATGACCTCGGGCGTCTGCACGTCCGACTCGGTGCCGCGGCGGGGGCCGGGCCGGCCGACGTAGTCGGGCCGCGGGATGTGGGCGGGCACCTTGCGCTCTGGGCTCTGGACGCCGGGGGTCAGCAGGGTGCGAACGGGCATGCCCGTCAGTGTAGGTCGGTAGGGAGGCCGCGCCGGAGGGTCGCTACGCTCACCGCCGTGCGCCCAAACGGGTGCACTGAACGTGACGAACGGACGACGGGACGCGCCGATGCGGCTGGCACTGGAGGACGACCCGACCATCGCGCTCCCGGTGGTGGGCCCGGCCCAGGTGCATGCCGCACCACCCCCGCCCGCACCCGAGGGCCCGAGCTGTCCCGCGCCGGCCGCCGGGGAGGCGGTCCTCGTCCTGCCGCGGCCGGGCCTGCTCGGGCCGCTGCTGCGTGCGCTGGTGCCGGCGCTGGCCGTCGCCGCGCTCATCGGGCTGGCCGCGCGCGGCCCGGTGGGGTGCGTCGCGGGTGCCGTCGTCGCCGTCGCCGCGGTCGGGATCGCCCTGCGGCGGGTGATCCTGGTCGCCGACCGCGGCTACTGAGCCGGGGCTGGCGACGTCCCGCCGTGGGTGCCGGGGTCCGGCGGCGGCCCGCGGAAACCGGTCGGTCGGCGCCGCATCAGCGGACGCGTTGCGCCGCCCGGCGCGCGACGACCGCCGCGAGCCCCCGCCACCCCAGCAGCAGCACCGCCAGCGAGACGGTCGCCACCAGCGCGAACGTCCACGGCAGCCGCCCGGTGAACGCCGCACGCAGCAGCAGGCCGCCGATCGCCGTACCGGCCAGGACCACCGCGCCGGCGCGCCAGCCCGTCGGCCGGGCCCGCACGATCGGCGTCACCCAGGCCACGGCCAGCCCGACGGCGAACGGCGCGGCCGTCGCGGCGAGACCCAGCACGTCGCCGGGCTCCCCGTGCGACGCGCGACCCACGGCCGCGAAGACGACCACCGCGACGGCGTCGGCGGCGAGGGCGAGAGCGGTGATCCGGTGGGGGCCCATGCTGCCAGGCTAGAACAGCACCGTCGCGAAGCTCGCGACCTGGGTGAAGCCGATCTTCCGGTAGGCCCGCTGGGCGGGATGGTTGAAGCCGTTGACGTAGAGGCTCGACACCCGGCCCATCGCGGCGAGCCGCTCGGCGACGGCCGCGGTCCCGGCGGTGCCGAGGCCGCGCCCCCGGCAGGCCGGGTGCACCCAGACCCCCTGGATCTGCCCGACGCGCGACGACAACGCGCCGATCTCGGCCTTGAAGATCACCTGGTCGCCCTCGAAGCGGGCGAACGCACGGCCGGCCGAGACCAGCTCGGCGACCCGCGAGCGGTAGCCCGCGCCGCCGTCGCCCGCCCGCGGGTCGACGCCCACCTCCTCGGTGAACATGGCCACCGCGGCGGGCAGGTAGCGCTCCAGCTCCGCCGGCCGCACGGCCCGCACCAGCGGGTCCGACGCCGCCTGCGGCGGGCCGCCCAGGACCATCAGCGGCTGGTCGGCGCGCACCTCGCGGGCGGGCGCCCAGTGCCGGACGAGCTCGTCCCACATCGGCAGCACGAGCTCGGCCCGACCGACGATCGACGAGCAGGTCCGCCCGCTGCGTCGGGCGCGGTCGGCGAACGCCCGCAGCGCGGGCCGGTCGCCGCGCAGCGGCACCAGGTTCGCGCCGGCGAAGCACAGGCCCTCCATGCGCGAGCCTGCGGTCCACAGCTCGCCCCCCAGCCGCCACGGGTCGAGCCCGGCCACCTCGACGCGCGCGGCGACCATGCAGGCGGCCACCGGGTCGTCGTCCAGCGCCGCACGCACACCGGCGCGGTCCCGGTCGTCGAGGAGCCGCGCTCCGGCCAAACGAAGCACACGCTTACGTTGCCATATCGGCGCCGTTGCGGGCACGCCAGGTGCCGCCGACGTCCGGGACCCGACCACCGGTCGATCGTCAGCCGACCGTCACCTGCGGCTCGCCCTCGGTCCCCATCGTCTCGGCGATCTTCATCGCCTCCTCGATGAGCGTCTCGACGATCGCGTGCTCCGGCACGGTCTTGATGACCTCGCCGTGGACGAAGATCTGGCCCTTGCCGTTGCCCGACGCCACGCCGAGGTCGGCCTCCCGTGCCTCGCCCGGCCCGTTCACGACGCAGCCCATGACCGCGACGCGCAGCGGCACCTCCATGCCGGTCAGGCCGGCCGTCACCTCGTCGGCGAGCTTGTAGACGTCCACCTGCGCGCGCCCGCACGACGGGCAGGACACGATCTCCAGCTTGCGCGGCCGCAGGCCGAGCGACTGCAGGATCTGCGAGCCGACCTTGACCTCCTCGACGGGCGGGGCCGACAGGGACACCCGGATCGTGTCGCCGATGCCCTGGCGCAGCAGCGCCCCGAACGCCACGGCCGACTTGATCGTGCCCTGGAACGCGGGCCCGGCCTCGGTGACGCCGAGGTGGAGCGGGTAGTCGCACTCCTGCGCGAGCAGCTCGTAGGCGCGGATCATGACGACCGGGTCGTGGTGCTTCACCGAGATCTTGACGTCGTGGAAGCCGTGCTCGGCGAACAGCGACGCCTCCCACAGCGCGCTCTCGGCCAGCGCCTCGGGGCTGGCCTTGCCGTGCTTCTCCAGCAGGCGCTTGTCGAGGCTGCCCGCGTTGACGCCGATGCGGATCGGCGTGCCGTGGTCGCGGGCGGCGGCCGCGATCTCTCTGACCTGGTCGTCGAACTTGCGGATGTTGCCGGGGTTGACCCGCACGCCCGCGCAGCCGGCCTCGATCGCCGCGAAGACGTAGCGGGGCTGGAAGTGGATGTCGGCGATGACCGGGATCTGGGACTTGGCCGCGATCGCGGGCAGCGCGTCCGCGTCGTCCTGGCTGGGGCAGGCCACCCGGACGATGTCGCAGCCGGTCGCGGTGAGCTCGGCGATCTGCTGGAGGGTCGCGTTGACGTCGGCGGTCAGCGTCGTCGTCATCGACTGGACGGAGATCGGGAACTCGGAGCCGACGCCGACGGAACCGACGTGCAGCTGCCGGGTGGGGCGCCGGGGCGCCAGCGACGGAGCGGGCGGGACGGGCATGCCGAGCGAGACGGTCACGACATCCACTATCCCACCGACCACCGGCGGCGGCCGGCCTCCTGCGGCGACGGCCCGCCGGCACGGGCGACGGGTACGCCGGTACGAGGCTCTGGGCGCCTGCCGGCGACCGTCGCCCAGCGATCGGCAATAGCTCCGACCTCGACCTAGCCGGGCAGCGTGACCGGATTCACGACGTCGGCGACGACGAGGACCGCGCTCCACAGCACGAACAGCACGGCCACGAAGTACGCGACCGGCAGCAGCTTGGCGGAGTCGACCGGGCCCGGATCGGGGCGCCCGACCAGCCGCGCGGCGTTGCGCTTCAACGCCTCCCAGATCGCCGGGAAGATCTGCCCGCCGTCCAGTGGCGGGATCGGGAGCAGGTTCACCAGGAACAGCGAGATGTTGACGGCCGCGAGCAGCTGTAGGAAGAACGACAGAGTCGCGAGCACCGGCGCGTTCTCGGCGAGGATCTCGCCACCGATCCGCGAGGCCCCGACGATGCCGATCGGCCCGTTCTGGTCGCGCTTCTCGCCGAGGAACGCCGCGCCGAACAGGTTCGGCAGCCGGGACGGGACGGCGACGAGGGCCTGGCCGGTCTGCCAGACCATGCCGCCGATCTGCTGCGCGACGGCCCCGATGCTCTGCCGCTGGTAGACGGTGACCGGGCTCAGGCCCAGGAAGCCGCCCTGCTCGACGCGGCCCGAGCCGTCCAGCGCCGGCAGCGAGGTCTTGATCAGGGTGGGGTGCAGCGCGACCTGCTTCCCGTCCCGCTCCACCACGACGGTGACCGTCCCGGTCGCCGCGCGGATCGCCTGCTGCAGCTTCGGCCAGTCGTCCGGGCCGTAGGGCCGGCCCTGGAACGCGACGATGCGGTCGCCGGCCCGGAACCCCGCCGCCGCGGCCGGGGTCGGCGGCGCGCCGGGCGGGCAGGTGTCGGTCCGGGCCGTCGTCGCCGACACGACGCACTGGCTGACCGCGCTCACCGTCGTCGTCGTCCCGGTCGGCAGCCCGATGCCCATCAGCACGACGGCGAAGAGCACCGCGGCCAGTATCAGGTTCATGAACGGGCCGGCGAACATGACGACGATCCGCTTCCACGGCGCCCGCGTCCAGAACTGCCGGTCGGCGTCCTCGGCCTGCACCTCCTCCGCGGACTGCCGGCGGGCGTCGTCGATCAGTCCCTGGAACGGGCCGGTGCGCCGGGACCGGCCCAGCGTGCCGCCCTTGGCCGGCGGGATCATCCCGATCATCCGGATGTAGCCGCCGAGCGGGATGGCCTTCAGCCCGAACTCGGTCTCGCCCCGCCGCCGTGACCAGAGCGTCTTGCCGAACCCGACCATGAACTCCGGCACCTTGATGCCGAACCAGCGCGCGGTCGTGAAGTGGCCCAGCTCGTGCCAGAAGATCGAGAACAGGATGCCGAGGAAGAACAGGACGATGCCGAGCACGGTCATGACGAGAGGGCCCCCAGTCGCCGCGAGAGGTCACGGGCCCGGGCGCGGGCCCATTCCTCCGCGGACTGCACGTCCGCGACGGTAGCGGGGTCACGCGTCCAGGCGTGTGCCGCGTCCAGGATGCGCGCGAGCACGTTGGTGATGCCCAGGAAGGACAGCCGCCCGGCGACGAACGCGGCGACGGCCTCCTCGTTGGCCGCGTTGAGCACGGCCGGCACGCACCCGCCCGCCGCCGCGGCGGCCCTGGCCAGTGCGACCCCGGGGAACGCGTCGTCGTCCAGCGGCTCGAACGTCCAGTGCTGCGGGTCGTCCCACCGGCACGGCGTCGCGGACCCCGGCAGCCGGTCCGGCCACGCCAGCGCGAGGCCGATCGGCAGCTTCATGTCGGGCGGGCTCGCCTGGGCGATGGTCGAGCCGTCGGAGAACGTCACCATCGAATGGACGACCGACTGCGGGTGGACCGCGACGTCGATCCGGTCGTAGGGCACCCCGAACAGCAGGTGCGCCTCGATCAGCTCCAGGCCCTTGTTGATCAGTGTCGCGGAGTTGATCGTGACCATGGGCCCCATGTCCCAGGTCGGGTGGGCGAGCGCCTCCTGCAGCGTGACCTCCGCCAGCTCGGAGCGCGTCCGGCCGCGGAACGGGCCGCCCGACGCGGTGAGCACGAGCCGCTCGACCTCGTCGGCCCGCCCGCCGCGCAGGCACTGCGCCAGCGCGGAGTGCTCGGAGTCGACCGGCACGATCTGGCCGGGCCGCGCCGCGCCCGTCACCAGCCGGCCGCCCGCGACCAGCGACTCCTTGTTGGCGAGCGCGAGGGTCGCGCCGGACCCCAACGCCGCGAGCGTCGGGCCCAGGCCCACCGAACCGGTGATCGCGTTGAGGACGACGTCGGCGCCGGAGGTCGCGGCGAGCTCGGCCGCGGCGCCCGGGCCCGACCAGACCTCGACGCCGCGCAGGCCCGTGCCGGGCAGCAGGCGCCGCAGCGTGTCGGCGGCCGCCCGGTCGGCGATCGCGACCCGGCGCGTGCCCGACGCGTGGACCTGCCGCGCCACCAGCTGGATGTCGGACCCGCCCGCGGCCAGGCCCGCGACGGTGAAGCGGTCGGGGTTGGCGCTGATGAGCTCGAGCGCTTGGGTGCCGACCGACCCGGTCGAGCCCAGCACGAGCACGGACCGGACGTCACCCATCGAGCCTCCTCATGATGTGCCAGGATACGAGTGTGGTGAGTGACTCCCGTGAGGTGGCGCGGCGCTCGGCGGCGACCGTCGAGACGAACGGCGTCGATCCGGCCGACGAGCCGTCGGCCGCCTGGGGCTGGCACGGTGGGTTCCCGACCGGCACGGTCGTCAGCGGCGTGGTCACGATCATCCTGCTGATCGCCATGTTGTTCGGGCACTACCAGAGCTCCACGCAGGACCTCTGGGTCGCCGGGATCGTCATCGTCATCATCGGCGGGATCATCGGCCACGTGGTCCGCCGCCGGCACGCCTGGCGGCGCTGAGGGCCGGCCGGGGTCGCGGCCGGGGGTCACGGTGGCCGGGTCGGCGGTCGAGCTGGAGGTCGGCGGCCGGACGGTGCGCCTGTCCAGCCCCGACCGGGTCTACTTCCCCGCCAGGGGGGAGACGAAGCTCGACCTCGCGCGGTACTACATCGCCGTCGGGGAGGGCATCGTGCGGGCGCTGCGCGGGCGCCCGTGCATGCTGCACCGCTTCCCGACCGGGGTCAGCGGCGAGAAGGTCCATCAGAAACGCCTGCCCGGGGGAGCGCCCGACTGGGTCCAGACCGTCCGGGTGCACTTCCCGCGCTGGAACCGCACGGCCGACGAGCTGTGCGTCGCGCACCCGGCCGACGTGGTCTGGGCCGTGCAGATGTCGACGGTGGAGTTCCATCCCTGGAACTCGCGTGCCGGTCACGTCGAGCAGCCCGACGAGTGGCGGATCGACCTCGACCCGATGCCGGAGGCGTCCTACGCCGACGTCCGGCGGGTCGCGGGCGTCGTGCACGAGGTGCTCGACGAGCTGGGCGCGGTCGGCTGGCCCAAGACGTCCGGCGGGAAGGGCCTGCACGTCTACGTCCGGATCCCGCCAGAGCACGGCTTCGCCGACGTGCGCCGCGCCGCGCTGGCGTTCGCGCGCGAGGTGGGCAGGCGCTGCTCCCTGGTCGACCTGACGTGGTGGCGCAAGGACCGCGACCCCGCGTCGGTGTTCGTCGACTACAACCAGAACGCGCGTGACCACACGATCGCCGCCGCGTACTCCGTGCGCGGGGTCCCGGAGGCGGTCGTCTCCACGCCGGTGCGGTGGGACGAGATCGACGACGCCGACCCGCGCGACTTCACGATCGCGACGGTGCCGAAGCGCTTCGGCGAGCTCGGCGACCTGCACGAGGGCATCGACGAGGCGGTCTTCCCGATCGACACGCTGCTGGAGTGGGCGGACCGGGACGCGGAGCCTCCGCCCCCCGACCTGGACTGATCGGCGCCTGCGGCGTCAGGCTCGCGGAACCGGGGTCCTGCCGCCGCAGCCGGTGATCAGTCGGTGGCGGCGATGCGGGCCAGGCGCCTGGGCGTCGGCCAGCGCACCGACGTCGCCCAGCCGAGCTTCTCGAAGGCCTGGATGACGCGCGCGGAGATGTCGACCTGGCCGCGCTGGACGCCGTGGCGGGCGCAGGTGGGGTCGGCGTGGTGCAGGTTGTGCCATGACTCGCCGAACGACAGGATCGCCAGCGGCCAGACGTTGCGCGAGTGGTCGCGCGCCACGAACGGCGCGTTGCCGACCATGTGGCAGATCGAGTTGATCGACCAGGTGACGTGGTGCAGCAGCGCGACCCGCACCAGTCCGGCCCAGAAGAACGCGGTCAGCGCGCCCCACCACGACCACGTCAGCAGCCCGCCCAGCGCGGCCGGCAGCAGCAGCGTCAGCACCGACCAGAGCCCGAACAGGCCGTTCACGCGGCGGATGTCGTCGTCGGCGAGCAGGTCGGGCGTGAAGCGGCGCGCGTTGGTCTGGTCGCGGTCGAAGAGCCAGCCCATGTGCGAGTGCCAGAAGCCCCTGGCCAGCGCGGCCGGCCCGGTGCCGAAGAGCCACGGCGAGTGCGGGTCGCCCTCCTTGTCGGAGAACGCGTGGTGACGGCGGTGGTCGGCGACCCAGTCGACCACCGGGCCCTGCATGGCCAGGCTGCCGGCGATCCCGAGCGCGATCCGCAGCCCGCGGCGCGCCTTGAACGACCCGTGGGTGAAGTAGCGGTGGAAACCGACGGTGATGCCCAGGCCGGAGACGACGTAGAACACCGCGGCGATGACGACGTCGCTCCAGCCGAGTCCCCGGCCCCAGGCGATCGGGACCGCGGCGACGAGCGCCACGAGGGGGACCAGTACGAACACGTAGACCCCGATCTGCTGAGGGATTCCGCGGGTCCCGTCGAGGACGGGCTGCGGGGCCGCCGGGCGACTGTCCGTGACGGTCATGGGGTCCTCTCGGTTAGGTATGCCTCACTCACGACCTGTGTACCAGGCGTTCGGGGCCCGGTGACACCGCGGATCGGTCACACTCCGATGTTCGCCAGCTTCGCGAGCTTCTCGCCGAACTAGCTTCCCTCAGATGTCCAGACCGAGGAGTGCGTTCTCCACCACCTCCGGGAGGGCCGGATGGATCCAGTACTGGCCGCGGGCCATCTCCCGGGCCCCCAACCCGAACGACATGGCCTGGATGACGGGCTGGATGACGGTGGACGCCTGCGGGCCGATGATGTGGGCGCCGAGCAGTCGGCCGGTCCCGCGCTCGGCGATGATCTTGCAGAACCCGGTCCTGTCCTCCATGGCCCAGCCGTAGGCCACGTCGCCGTACTCCTGGGTCTTCACGGTGACGTCGAGACCGGCGCACTGCGACTCGGTGAGCCCGACGGCGGCGATCTGGGGCTCGGTGAACACCGCGGAGGGGACGAACCGGTGGTCGGTCGCGCGCAGGTCGTCGGGATGGGCGAGGTTGTGCGCGACGACCCGGGCCTCGTGGTTGGCCACGTGCTTGAGCTGGTAGGGCGAGCTCACGTCGCCGAGCGCCCAGATGCCGTCGACCGGGGTGCGCTGGAACTCGTCGACGACGACGCGCCCGTCGTGCGTGGGCACGCCGGTCTCCGCCAGGTCGAGCAGGTCGCCGTTGGGGATGCGCCCCGCGGCGACGAGCAGCACGTCGCCGGTCACGGACGTCCCGTCGTGCAGGTTGACGGTGATGCCGGAGGCGTCGCGGTGCGCGCTCGTGCACGGGTGGCCCATGTGCAGGTCCCAGCGCTCGCGGGCGAGCGCGGTGAACCGCGAGGAGATCTCAGCGTCCTGCGCGCGCAGCAGGAGGTCGCTGCGCCCGATGATCGACACCCGGGCGCCGAACGCGGAGAAGACGTGCGCGAACTCGGCCGCGATGTACCCGGAACCGACGATGATCAGCCGCTCGGGGACGGCGTCGATGCGCATGATCGTGTCGGACGTCTCGTACGGCACCGTGTGCAGCGGCGCCGGGACCATCGGTCTGCTCCCCGTGGCGATCACGATGCGGTCGGCGGTGAGCTCGCGGTCGGGCGCCCCGTCCCGGCCCTCGACGAGCAGGCGCTTGTGCCCTGTGAACCGGGCGTGACCCTCGTACAGGGTGACGTTGGGGCCCGCCTCGGCGCGGTAGCGGCGCCCCGCGGCCGAGATCGGGTCGATCCGGCCGAAGATCCGGTCCCGGATGTCGGTCCAGCGGACCTTGTCCAGCGTGGCGTCGACGCCGAGGCGCGCCGCCTCCGGCACGTGCCGGGCCAGGTCGGCCGGGTAGACGTACATCTTCGTCGGGATGCAGCCCACGTTGAGGCAGGTCCCGCCGAAGATGCCGTGCTCGACGATGGCCACGTCGAGGTGGTCGAACCGGCTGTCGACGATCGAGTTGCCCGAGCCGCTGCCCAGGACCACGAGGTCGTGATGGCGCACGTCACGAGGCTAGCCGCCGCTCGTGCCCGACGGCGGTGTCGTCCGGCCGGGACGGCATCCGGTAGGGGTCTGGTGTCTGGTAAGGAAGGCGCCATGCACAGCGACACCATGACGGCCACGGTCCGCCGCGCCTGGGCGGCCGACCTGGACGCCCGGACCCTCTACGAGCTGCTGCGCCTGCGGGTCGAGGTCTTCGTGGTGGAGCAGGCCTGCCCGTACGCCGAGCTCGACGGGCGCGACCTGGAGGACCGGGCGCGGCACTACTGGCTGGCCGGCGAGGGCCGGCCCACGCCGGTGCTCGGCTGCCTGCGGCTGCTGAAGGAGAGCGACGGGGCCTACCGCATCGGGCGGGTGGCCGTCGCCCGTCCGGCACGCGGGCGGGGCTTCGGCCGGCAGCTGCTGGAGGCGGTGCTCGGCGAGGTCGGCGACGGTCAGTGCGTCCTGGACGCCCAGGATCACCTGGCGGAGTTCTACCGCGGGTACGGGTTCGTCCCGAGCGGGCCGAGCTACGACTGGGACGGCGTGGCACACCTGCCGATGCGTCGCGAACATCGGTGACATCTGCGCGATACTCATGCCATGGACGACGAGCCGACCCGGGTGACGCCGCTGCCGGACGGCATCCCCAGCTACGGCCGGATCGGTCCGGCCGACCCCCGCGCCGATCCGGTCACGCAGCCGGCCATGCGGGCTCCCGGCCACGAGCTGGACGGGCCGTCGACGGACCCGAACCTGCGGCGCGTCCCGCCGCAGACGCCGCCCGACGCGCCGACCGTGCCGACGCCGGGCCGCGGGGTGCCGGCGGTCGTCCACAGCCGCAGCGGCGGCCTGTGGACGGGGCTGATCCTGTCCGCGCTCGTGCTCATCGTGCTGCTCGTGTTCATCCTGCAGAACCTCGAGGCGGTGACGATCAACTTCCTGGGCTTCTCCGGCTCGCTCCCGGTCGGCGTCGCCCTGCTGCTGGCGGCGATCGCAGGGCTGCTGCTGATCGCGATCCCGGGCGGGGTGCGGATGCTGCAGCTGCGCCGGGTGGCGCGCCGGGCCGGCCAGCGCTGACGCCGCGAGTCGGGGTCTGGGCCGGCTCGAGTTGCGCGCTGAGCCAGGCCGCGAGTCGGGGTCTGGGCCGGCTCGAGTTGCGCGCTGAGCCAGACCCGCGCCGGCTCGTCAGGTCGCGGGGAGCAGGATCTCCAGTGCCGTCCCGCGGCGCTCGACGCGCAGACCGGCGCGACGCGCGATCGCCGCGACTCCCGCGGCGTCGGTCGGCTCCGCTCGCGTGCACGCCAACAGTCGGGCGAACGCGCCCTTGTGCGCCTTGTTGAAGTGGCTCACGACGGTGCGCTCCGCCGTCAGGACCGTCACCGTGACCGCACCCGGCACACGACCGAGCGCGGCGTAGGCCCCCGACCGCAGGTCGACGACCAGCTCGTCGCGGGCAATCCCGGCGAGCACCGGCTCGAGGACGGGCCGCCACGCGGCGCCGAGAGAACCCCGGCCGGGCAGCACCGAACCCGCGGACAGTCGGTAGGCGGGCACCAGGTCGTCGGCGCGCAGCAGGCCGAACAGGGCCGAGCCGACCGCCAGGCGCGCCCGCGCCCTGCCCGCCGCGGCGCCCCGGAGCGAGCGGACGTCCAGCGCCTCATAGAGGACACCGGTGTAGCGGGTCACCGCAGGCGCCGTCGGGGACGTCCACAGCGCGGCGTTGCGGGCGATCTCGCCGTCCTGGGCGGAGGACAGTCCCAGTGCCGCCCGGCTGGCCCGCGGGTCCGCGGCCAGCTTGACGAGCTCGTCGAGCAGCTCGGCGCGCAAGGGCGTGAGCTCGGGGTGGGCCAGCGCGTCCAGGCTCAGGGGCGGATCGTCGCCGCCGTCGAGCTTCGTCTCGGACGGCGGGAGCAGCACCAGCACGGCGGCACGGTAACGGCCGGCTCGGCCCGCCTGCGCGGGCGCCCGGACCGGACCGTAGCCCGCCCAGCGCGACTCGGTCCGGCGCAGACCCCGACTCGCGGTCTGGCTGAGCGCGCGACTCGGTCTGGCCCAGACCCCGACTCGCGGTCTGGCTGAGCGCGCGACTCGGTCTGGCCCAGATCCCGACTCGCGGTCTGGCTGAGCGCGCGACTCGGTCTGGCCCACACCCCGACTCGCGGTGGCTCAGACCCCGACTCGCGGGGGTTACTCCCGGGTTGCGCGTGTTACCGTGCGCCCGTGATCAGGCTCGTGGTACGCCGCCACGTGGACCACATGCGGGTGGCGAGCGCGGCCTGTCGGCCCGGTCGCTGACCCCGTCCGCCGACCCACCCCAGCACACACCTCTCGGAGTCCACTGTGTCCGCATCCTGGTCGTTCGAGACCAAGCAGGTCCACGCAGGCGCCACCGCCGACCCGACCACCGGCGCCAGGGCCACGCCCATCTACCAGACGACGTCCTACACGTTCCGCGACACCGAGCACGCCGCCGCGCTCTTCGGCCTCACCGAGCTCGGCAACATCTACACGCGGATCATGAACCCGACCCAGGACGTCCTCGAGCAGCGCGTCGCCGCGCTGGAGGGCGGGCTGGCCGCGGTCGCCTTCGCGTCCGGCCAGGCCGCGGAGACCATGGCGATCCTCAACATCGCCGAGGCCGGCGACCACTTCGTCTCCTCCGCGTCGCTCTACGGCGGCACCTACAACCTGTTCCACTACACGTTCCCGAAGCTGGGCATCGCGGTCGACTTCGTCGACGACCCCGACGACGCAGAGGAGTGGCGCAGCAAGATCCGGCCCAACACCAAGCTGCTCTTCGCCGAGACGCTGGGCAACCCGCGCGGCAACGTGCTCGACATCGCGAAGGTCGCCGGCGTGGCCCACGACGCCGGCCTGCCGCTCATGGTCGACAACACCGTGCCGACGCCCTATCTCCTGCGGCCGATCGAGCACGGCGCCGACATCGTCGTCCACTCCGCGACGAAGTTCCTCGGCGGCCACGGCACCGCCATCGGCGGCGTCGTGATCGACTCCGGCAACTTCGCATGGGGCGACCACGCCGACCGCTTCCCGGGCCTCACGACGCCGGACCCGAGCTACCACGGCCTCAACTACTGGGAGGCGCTCGGGCCGCAGTCCTACATCATCAAGCTGCGGGTCCAGCTGCTGCGCGACATCGGCCCCGCGATCTCCCCGCAGAACGCGTTCCTCCTGATCCAGGGCATCGAGACCCTGTCGCTGCGCGTCGAGCGGCACGTGCAGAACGCCCAGGCCGTCGCGGAGTGGCTCGAGCAGCGCGACGAGGTCGAGAAGGTCTACTACGCCGGCCTGCCGTCCAGCCCGTGGCACGCTCTCCAGCAGCAGTACATGCCCGGTGGCGCGGGCGCGGTCGTCGCGTTCGACCTCGCCGGCGGCGTCGACGCCGGCCGGCGCTTCGTCGACGCGCTGGAGCTGCACAGCCACCTCGCCAACATCGGTGACGTCCGCAGCCTCGTCATCCACCCGGCGAGCACCACCCACAGCCAGCTGTCCGGCGAGGAGCAGCTCGCCACGGGGGTGACGCCCGGACTGGTGCGGCTCTCGGTCGGGCTCGAGGGCCTCGAGGACATCAAGGCCGACCTCGACGCCGGGTTCCGCGCCGCCAAGGGCGCGTGACTCCGGACGGGCGCCTCCTGACGACCGCGGCGGCGCCGTCCGCCCCTCCCGCCACCGGCGCGTGGCGCGAGGGCGACCCGCCGGGGCGGCGCCGCTTCGTCGACCTGCCCGGCGCGCTCCCGCTGGAGGCGGGCGGGTCGCTGCCGGGCGTCCGGTTGGCCTACGAGACCTGGGGCGAGCTGAACGCCGCCGCCGACAACGCCGTGCTGGTCCTGCACGCCCTCACCGGCGACTCCCACGCGGCCGGCGAGGCCGGGCCGGGCCATCCGACCGCCGGCTGGTGGGACGCGCTGGTCGGCCCGGGCCGGGCGCTGGACCCGGCCCGCTGGTTCGTCGTCGTGCCGAACATCGTCGGTGGCTGCCAGGGCAGCACCGGCCCCTCGTCGACGGCGCCGGACGGGCGGCCGTGGGGCAGCCGCTTCCCGCTCGTCACCGCCCGCGACGCCGTGCGGGCCGAGGAGGTGCTCGCCGACGCGCTCGGCGTCGCGCGCTGGGCGTGCGTCGTCGGCGGGTCCATGGGCGGGATGCGGGCACTGGAGTGGGCGGCGACGGCGCCCGACCGGGTCGCCCGCCTGCTCCTGCTGGCCAGCCCGGCGGCGTCGGCGGCCGAGCAGATCGCCTGGTCCGCCGCGCAGCTCGCGGCGATCCGGGCCGACCCGGGGTGGAACGGCGGCGACTACCACGACGCGCCGCCCGGCCACGGCCCGCACCGCGGCCTGGGTGTCGCCCGCCGGATGGCCCACCTGAGCTACCGCAGCCCGTACGAGCTCGCGGAGCGGTTCGGGCGCGCCCCGCAGGACGGCGAGGACCCGTTCCGGGGGGGCCGCTTCGCGGTCGAGTCCTACCTCGACCACCACGCGGCGAAGCTGGTACGGCGGTTCGACGCCGGCTCCTACGTGCGGCTGACCGAGCTGATGAACGCCCACGACGTGGGCCGCGGCCGCGGCGGGGTCGCCGCCGCGCTCGCGCGGGTCACGGCCCGCACGCTCGTGGCTGGCGTCCGATCCGACCGGCTGTACCCGCTGGCCCAACAGGCCGAGCTGGCCGCGGGGATCCCGCACGCCGGACCCCTGCGGGTGATCGAGTCGCCCTACGGCCACGACGGCTTCCTGATCGAGGCCGCCGCCGTCGGCGACCTGCTCACGGAGCTGCTCGTCACCGATCCGTGACCTTTCCCGACGTATCCGCGGCACGCTGCTGAAACTCCTGCCCACGTGCGAGCGATATCTCCCGTGAATGGTGTGACGACGGCCCCGACTGGGCTACCGTTCGGGACCGGAGGTGGGATGAACGCGTTCCTTGAGGTCTGGCGTCCGGCCGGCGCCGACCTCGTGCCACTCTCGGGGGAGCGGTTGACGGTCGGGCGCGCCCCGGGCAACGACATCGTGCTCGCCGACGACGGGCAGGTCTCGCGCGTCCACGCGGTCCTCGAGCTGCTCGGCGGCACGTGGAGCGTCCGCGACGTCAGCTCCCGCAACGGAACCTTCGTCAACGGTACGCGCGTCTCGGGCGAGGCGCGCGTCGGTGCTGGTGACGAGCTGCGCATCGGGCGCACGCGCATCGTCGTGCGGGCCGACCGCACCGCCGACGACCCGGGCATGACCGAGGCCCAGGCGCCGCCGCCGCAGCTGACGCCCCGCGAGCGCGACGTGCTCATCGCGCTGTTCGCGCCGATGACGGGCCCCGAGATGTTCACCGAGCCGGCGTCGACGCGGCAGATCGCCCAGGACCTGTGGGTGAGCGAGGCCGCGGTCAAGCAGCACCTGCTGCGGCTCTACGACAAGTTCGGCGTGGCGGGTGACGGCGAGCGGCGCCGCACGCGGCTGGCCAACGAGGCGCTCCGGCGCGGGGCGATCACGCTCGCGGAGGTGCGGGCGGCGAACGAGAAGAAGGCGCAGTGATGGGCCGTCCGTCATGAGCGACCCGGGGTACACCGCCGGCGGCCGCCCGGCCATCGTCATCGACCTGGCCCGCGCCGGGTTCACCGACGCCGTCGAGGTCGGCCGCGGCGGGTTCGGCGTCGTCTTCCGCGCCACCCAGGAGGCGCTGGGCCGGGTCGTCGCCGTCAAGCTGCTGCACACCGACCTGGACCAGGTCAGCAGGGAACGGTTCTTCCGCGAGGGCCGCGCGATGGGCGGCCTGTCCGGCCACCCGAACGTCGTGGACGTGCTGCAGGTCGGGGTCACCCACAGCGGCCGGCCCTACATCGTCATGCCGTTCCAGTCCCTGGACTCGTTGGCCTCCCGGGTGCGCCGCGACGGCCCGATCCCGTGGCAGGAGGCCACCCGGATGGGGGTGCGGCTGGCGGGCGCGCTGGAGAGCGCGCACCGGGTCGGCACGCTGCACCGCGACGTCAAGCCGGCCAACATCCTGCTGTCGGACTACGGCGAGGCCCAGCTGACCGACTTCGGGATCGCCCGCATCGAAGGCGGTTTCGAGACCGGGACGGGCGCGTTCACCGGGTCGCTCTCCTACACGGCTCCCGAGGTGCTCAACGGCAAGCCGCCCACGCCGGCCTCGGACATCTACGGCCTGGGCGCGGCCCTGTTCTCGATCATCGCGGGGCGGGCGGCCTTCGAGCGGCGCGAGGGCGAGGAGATCATCGCCCAGTTCCTGCGGATCACCGGCCAGCCCATCCCCGACCTGCGTGGCCACGGCGTGTCCGACGAGCTGTGCGCGGTGCTGGAGAAGGCCATGGCCAAGGACCCGGCCGAGCGGCCGGCGACCGCCGAGCAGTTCGGGCACATGCTGCAGGACGTGCAGCGGGCCTCCGGCCTGACGGTCGCTGAGATGGCCCTGCCGGCGAGGCGGTCAGGGTCGTCCGACAGCGCCCAGGACACCGGCTCGGTCGCCATCGTCGACGAGCGTTCGCCGCGGTCGGTGTCGTCCTCGTCCGCCTCGTGGGCGCTGGTCGACCCACCGTGGGGCTCGCAGCCGGCGCCGCACTCGCCGGACGTGGTCGTCTCGCCGCACCACACGGCCGGGTCGGCGGCGTCCACGGCGGCCCAGCAGGCCCCGACCCAGGCGACGCCCGTCCCGATGAGCGGCGCCACGACGCCGGTGCCCACCTCCGGGCCGCGACCGGGCCCGCCCACCGACGCGACCGTGGTCGTCGGGGACCGCGACGGGACCGTCGTCGTCCCCCGGCCCGCCCGTGGCGGCAACGGCCTACGACCGCCGGCGTACCCGGTCGGCGCCGGCTCGCCGCCCGGGTTGCCGCCGACCGACCGGCCGGGTGGCGACGAGGCGTCCTGGCCCGACCGCAAGCGCCGCAGGCTCCCGCTGCTGATCGCCGGGGGCGTGGTCGTCCTGCTGCTCGCGTCGCTCGCGGTGGCGGGCGTCATCGTGTGGCGGGACCGCCAGAACCCGCAGGCCCCGATCGGCCCGACGGGGACGCCCACCGCGCCCGTCCTCTCCGCGTGGCACGACCTGCCCCCCGACCCGACGCCGCGCCTGAACGCCGCCACGACCGAGGCCGACGGCACGGTCTGGGTGCTGGGCGGCATCACCGACAACGGCGTGACCAAGAACGTCTCGAACTACGACCCGACGGTCGGCACCTGGCAGTCGTCGGCCATCGACCTGCCGGTGCCGCTCTCCAACGCGATGGCGGTGCGGTACCGCGGCGAGATCGTCGTCCTCGGGGGCTGGGAGGCGCAGGGCGACAACGTGACGGCGGTCAGCTCGAACCGGGTGTGGGCGCAGCGCGGCGGCACCTGGCAGCCGCTGCCACAGATGCTGTCGCCGCACGTCGCGGGCGGTGCGGTGGTCGTGGGCGACCAGATCATCGTGACCGGCGGCCAGGCCAACGGGCAGCTCGTGGCCGACACCGAGGCGTTCGACGGCACGGCCTGGCACAAGCTCGCCGACCTGCCGACCCCGCGCGACCACCTCGGGATCGCCACCGACGGCACCTACGTCTACGTCGCGGGCGGGCGCAACCTGACGTCGGACAAGAACAGCCCGGCGATGGAGCGGCTGGACCCGAAGGCCGGCACGCTGGACGGCGCTGAAGCCGATGCCGGCCGCGCGCGGCGACGCCGGGGCGGCCTTCGCCGACGGGCGGATCGTCGTGGCCGGCGGCGAGGAGCCGACGGCGACCGACGGGTCGGTCTACGCCTACGACATCCCGACCGACTCGTGGAGCCTGCTGCCGAGCATGCCGCAGGCGCGGCACGGGATGTCGGTCACCGCGGTCAACAAGACGGTCTTCGCGTTCGACGGCGCGACCCAGCCGGGCCACAGCGGGACGACGGGGGTCGGCCAGTCGATGCTGGTCCCGCCGCGGCGGCTGCAGGCGGCCGCGGACTGGCGGCCGTTGCGCGACGCGCCGATCGCGCGCCAGTTCAGCGGGACGACGACGCTCGACAACCGCATGTGGGTCGTGGGCGGGCTCACCGACAACGCGGACGCGACCCCGGCGGTGTACGTGTACGACCCGGCGGTCGACGCGTGGACGCGTGGTCCGGACCTGCCGATCCCGCTGCACCACGTGTCCGCCGTGACCTGGCAGAACCAGATCGTGGTGATCGGCGGGTGGAGCCCGGCGAACGGGGACGTGTCGGGTCTGGTGTCCGGGCGGGTGTTCGTGCTGCGCGGGGGGACGTGGGCCGAGCTGCCGCCGCTGAACCATCCGCGGGTGGCCGAGGGCGCCGCCGTGGCCCAGGGCAAGATCGTGGTCTTCGGCGGGCAGGGTGCCGGCAAGCAGCTGGTGCCGCAGACCGAGGTGTTCGACGGAACGCGCTGGACCGACGCGCCGGCGATCCCCACCCCGCGCGAGCACATGTCCGCGGCCTCGGACGGCACCTACGCCTACGGCGTCGGCGGTCGTGACCTCTCGTCCAGCAAGAACACTGCGGCGATGGAGCGGTTCGACCCGGGCAGCATGACCTGGGTGAAGCTGCCCGACATGCCGACACCGCGGGGCGGGGTGGCCGCGACGTTCATCGACGGGCGGGTCATCGCAGCGGGCGGCGAGGAGCCGACGCGGGTGCTGGACACCGTCGAGGCGTTCGACGTCGACACGGCCACGTGGACGACGCTGGCGAAGCTGCCGATCCCACGGCACGGCATGGCGCTGGCCGCGGTGGGCAACAGCGTCTACGCCGTGGGCGGGGCCCAGCGGCCGACGCACCAGGCCTCGGCGGCCACCGTCGAGGCGCTCGACTTCAAGTAGGTCGGTCGCGTCGGGCAGGATCGGCGGGTGCACGTCCTGCTGTCGGTCGCGACGTCCCTCGACGGCTGCATCGACGACACGTCCCCGCAGAGGCTGGTGCTGTCCGACGCCGCGGACCTCGCGCGGGTCGACGGCGTGCGGGCCGCCTCCGACGCGATCCTGGTCGGGGCCGGCACCGTGCGCCGCGACGACCCCCGGCTCCGGGTGCGCTCCCCGGACCTGGTCGCCGACCGGGTCGCGCGGGGACGCCCCGAGCAGCCGTGGCGCGTCGTGCTGTCCGGCAGCGGCGAGCTGGATCCCGCGGCCCGGGTGTTCGGGCCCGGGACCGTCGTCTACACGTCCCGGCCCGGCCGGGCCCGCGTCGACGCCGAGGTCGTCGACGCCGGTGACCCGCTGGACCTGCGGCGGGTCCTCGACGACCTGGCCGGGCGCGGTGTCGCGCGGCTGATGGTGGAGGGCGGCACCGCCGTGCACACGGCGTTCCTCGCGGCCGGGCTGGCCGACGAGATCGAGCTGGTCGTCGCCCCGTTCTTCGTCGGCCAGCCGGACGCGCCCCGGTTCGTGGGCGCGGGCGCGCTGCCGGGCCGGCTCCACCTCGCCGAGGCCCGGCCGATGGGCGACCACGTCCTGCTGCGCTACCGGGTGCGCACCGGGGTGCCGCGTGGGTGAGGAGGCACCCGACGACCGCGCGTGGCTCGAGCGGGCGGTCCTGCTGGCCGCCCGCTGCGCCCCGTCGAGCAGCGCGTTCTCGGTGGGCGCGCTGGTCGTGGCGCCCGACGGCACGGTGCTGGCCGAGGGCTGGTCGCGCCGGCACGACCCGGCCGAGCACGCCGAGGAGGCGGCGCTCGCCGACGTGGGCGGCGTCGTGCCGGCCGGCTCGACGGTCTACAGCTCGCTGGAGCCGTGCGGTGCGCGGTCCTCGCGGCCGCACCCGTGCGCGGAGCTGATCGTGTCGGCCGGGATCGCCCGGGTCGTGTTCGCCTGGCACGAGCCGCCGCTGTTCGTCACACCGTCGGGAGCCGCGGTGCTGCGCGCGGCCGGCGTCGAGGTCGTCGAGGTCCCGGAGCTGGCCGCCGCCGCGCGCCGCCCCAACGCCCACCTCGTCTGATCCGCCGGGCCGTACCGCGAGTCGGGGTCTGAGCCGGCCCGAGTTGCGCGCTGAGCCAGGCCGCGAGCCGGAGTGGGGGCCGGCCGGGACCCGGCGATATCGGGTCACGGCCGCCCGGGGCGCCCCGCTACCCTTGCCCGGGTGCTGACCCGGATGTCGTCGCTGTTCCTGCGGACCCTGCGCGAGGACCCGGCCGACGCGGAGGTGCCGAGCCACAAGCTGCTCGTCCGCGCCGGCTACGTCCGCCGCGTCGCCCCGGGGATCTACAGCTGGCTGCCGCTCGGGCTGAAGGTGCTGCGCCGGATCGAGGAGATCGTCCGCGAGGAGATGGACGCCATCGGCGCCCAGGAGATCCACTTCCCCGCGCTGCTGCCGCGCGAGCCCTACGAGGCGACGAACCGGTGGACCGAGTACGGCCCGAACATCTTCCGGCTCAAGGACCGCAAGGGCGGCGACTACCTGCTCGGCCCCACGCACGAGGAGCTGTTCACCCAGCTCGTCAAGGGCGAGTACGCGTCCTACAAGGACTACCCGGTCATGCTCTACCAGATCCAGGCCAAGTACCGGGACGAGGCGCGGCCGCGGGCGGGCATCCTGCGCGGCCGTGAGTTCCTCATGAAGGACTCGTACTCGTTCGACCTGACCGACGAGGGCCTGGCCGAGTCCTACCGCCTGCACCGGGCGGCCTACGTGCGCATCTTCGACCGGCTCGGCCTCGACTACGTCGTCGTCGCCGCCGTCTCGGGGGCCATGGGCGGCTCGGCCTCCGAGGAGTTCCTCGCCATCGCCGAGACCGGGGAGGACACCTACGTCCGCAGCCCGGGCGGGTATGCGGCCAACGTCGAGGCGGTGACGACGCCCGCGCCGCCCGCCAGGCCCCTGGAGGGGCTGCCGCCCGCGCAGGCCCACCACACCCCGAACACGCCGACGATCGAGTCCCTCGTCGACTTCCTCAACGGGGCCGACCTCGGCCGGACCTTCACCGCCGCGGACACCCTGAAGAACGTGCTGCTCAAGACGCGCGCCCCGGGCACGAGCGAGTGGACGCTGCTGGGTGTCGGCGTGCCGGGTGACCGCGAGGTCGACATGAAGCGGCTGGAGGCCGCGCTGGATCCCGCCGAGGTGGCGCTGCTGGAGGAGGCGGACTTCGCGAAGCACCCGTTCCTCGTCAAGGGCTACATCGGGCCTGCGGCGCTGGCCGCGAACGGCGTGCGCTTCCTGGTCGACCCCCGCATCGTGCCCGGCACGGCCTGGGTCACCGGCGCCGACAAGCCCGACCACCACGTCGTCGACCTCGTGTGCGGCCGGGACTTCACCCCGGACGGGACGATCGAGGCCGCCGACGTCCGGCCCGGCGACCCCGCACCCGACGGCTCCGGCCCGCTGGAGGCCGCGCGCGGCATCGAGATCGGGCACGTCTTCCAGCTCGGGCGCAAGTACGCCGACGCGCTGGGCCTGGACGCGCTCGACGCGAACAACAAGCCGGTGCGGATCACCATGGGGTCCTACGGCGTCGGTGTCTCCCGGCTGGTCGCGGTGATCGCCGAGCAGCGGCACGACGCCAGCGGGCTGGTGTGGCCCCGGGCCGTCGCCCCGTTCGACGTCCACCTCGTGATCGCCGGCAAGAGCGCGGAGATCCGGGCGGGCGGCGAGGACCTGGCCGCGGCGCTCGACGCCGTCGGCATCCACGTCCTGCTCGACGACCGGACGGCCACGCCGGGCGTCAAGTTCGCCGACGCCGAGCTCATCGGGGTGCCGACGATCGTCGTCGTGGGGCGGGGCCTCGCCGGCGGGACGATCGAGGTCAAGGACCGGGCCAGTGGGGAGCGGACCGAGATCCCGCTCGTCGGCGCGGTCGAGCACCTCCACGAGCTGGTCCGCTCCTGACCTCTCTTCACCGCCCACGGTCACCCGTCCGGCGCTCTGCCCGGGTACTGCCTGTCACCTTCTCGCCGGTCCCGGGCACACTGTCCGCCGAGCGAGTGAGGGTTGGAGGGGTTCCGCGTGGCTTTCGATGCGCAGCGAGCGGTCGTCGCGACCGGCGACGGGATCGTCGCCCGGTTCCCGGGCATCCTCTGTGTCGCGGCGGGCGAGGATCCGGAGGCGGTGCGACAACTGCTCACGCTCTGTGCGGGGGCGGCGGGGCCGGACCCGGGCCGGGCGCTGGCCCGGCGGCTCGCGACGTGGATGAGCGGGCCGGACGCGCCAGGGGACGACCTGCGGTTCGGCACGCTCGCGGCCGCCGGCGACCGGCTCGCGGTGTTCCTGGTCGGCGAGGTCGAGGCGTGGGTGGACGGCGCCGGCGACACGGCGCTGACCGGCGCCCACGCCGCGATCGGCACCGACCGGCTGCTGCCCCGCCCGGGCGAGCCGGTCGTCCTTTCGCTCGGTGAGGTCCGGCTGCCGCCCGACCCGTCCGACGTCCATGACCTGCGGGTGGGCGTCGTCGTCGGCGCGGGCGTGGTGCTGCACCCGCCCCGCCCGACCGTGCACGAGGTCCCGCCCCAGCGGGCGGTGGCCGACGTCCCGGAGCCGGAGGCCGCGGCCACTGACCACGACTGGTTCGCGACGGCGCAGTTCCCGGCGGCGGGGGAGGAGCCCGCCACAGCAGGCCGTGGCGGCGACCACGCGGCGGGCCGCAACGGCACCGCCTCGGCGCACGCCGGCGAGGAGCCGGCAGGAGGGCCGGCCCGGTCCGGAGGTGCCCGGCCCGGCCGCGGCGCAGCGTCCCGCGGGACCGCCGGGCTCCTCGCGGCCTCGGTCGTGGCGTCGGACCTCGCCGACCCCGACGCCGCCCGCGCCGGGAGTGCGGACGTCCTGGCCGGGGACGGTGCCGGCCCGGCCGGCTCCCGCGGCGGCGGAGGGGACCTCGCCGAGGCTGACGGCGACCGGACGTCCGACGGCGGTGCGGTCGCGGGCGACCCGGACCGCCCCGCAGAGCGCCTGGCCGCTGACCACGCCGCTGACCACCAGGCCGCCGCCCCGGACGGGGACGATCACCCCGACGCCGACCGGGCCGCGGACGGCGCGCTCCGGGTGGGCGAGACCGGGGCCGACGAGATCAGGGCCGACGAGAACAGGGCCGACGAGATCAGGGCCGACGAGAGATCAGGGCCGACGAGAACAGGGCCGACGAGAACAGGGCCGGCGGACCCGGGGCCGGCAGCTACCGGGCGGGCGAGAACGCGGCCGTGATCGAGGGCTCCGTCGCGGAGAGCGGCCGGGCGAACGGCTCCGGGTCGACCGGGCACGGGGCCGAGCTGCCCGAGGCCGACGACGGCGGGGATCATGGGGACCCGGCCGGCGGCCAGCGGCCCGACGACGCCCGGACCGGTGACCGGTGGTCGGACGGGGACGGCGCGGCCGACTACGGCGCCGACGAGGTCCGGACCGGCGCGAACGGAGCCGGCGGGCACGACGTCCACGCGGGCGGAGCAGCGGCGCACGACGCCGACGGCTACGGCGCGGCCGGGTACGGCGCCGACGATTACGGCGGGGCCCGGTACAGCGCCGACGGGTACGGCGGGTACGGCGCTGACGGGTACGGCGCCGACGGGTACGGCGCGACGGTACCGGGTCGACGGTGCCGCGGTACGAACGGGTACGGCACCGACGGGTACGGCACCGACGGGTACCGCGCGAACGGTGCCGGGTCGAACGGTGCCGGGTCGAACGGGAACGGGCCGAACGGGAACGGGACCGCAGCCCGTGACGACGACCAGCACCGCGCTCACGCGTACGACGCCGACGCCGACCGGGCCGACGCCGCCGCAGCGGATGTACACGGATCCGACCCGCACGCACCCGATGGGCCCGGGTCCGGCCCGGCGCGGGACGGCGCGGCCGCGTCCGACCCCACCCGCACCGGCAACGGGTGGGCGGACAGCGCCTGGGCGGGCTGGGCCGAGCGACGGAGCAGGCGAGCCCGGTCAGCGGCGCGGCGACCCGGCGGCGGCCGCCGGCAGACCGCAACGGACGCGGCCGCGAGGCCGGGAGCCGGACCGGCGCTGACGGGGCCGGGACCGGCACCGCGGCCGACGACGGCTCCGCGGGGCGGCACGCGATCGGCGGCGCCCCCGGCGTCGAGCAGGCGGCGGCCGGGGCCGCCGACCTCCTCGCGCGGGAGGACGCGACCGTCGGGGCGCCCGACCCGGCAGCCGGCCAGGGCCTCTTCGACGAGGGCCCGGCGCCGCAGCGGGCCGCGGCCGACACGGTCGTCGCCGAGCCGGCGCACCCGCTCTCGCCGAGCCCCGTGCCGCGGTCGGACGGCGCCTCGGCGGACTCCGGCGGGCCCGCCGCGACCACGGCCCACGGCTTCATGTGCGACCACGGCCACCTCAACGACCCGCGGGCGCCCTACTGCGGGCAGTGCGGCGCGGCGATGGACGAGCGCGCGAGCGCCCTCGTCGTCGGCGAGCGCCCGCCGCTGGGCCGCATCGTCTTCGACGACGGCGCCACCTACCCGGTCGAGCACGACTTCCTCGTCGGACGCATGCCCGAGACGGACGACCGGGTCCGGTCCGGCGGCGCGCAGCCGATCATCGTCGAGGACCGCACGGGATCGGTGTCCCGGGTCCACGCGGAGATCCAGATCGCCGGCTGGGACGTCATGCTGCTCGACGCCGGCTCGCGCAACGGCACGTTCGTCGCCGGCCCGGAGGACGCCGCCTGGTCACCCCTCCCACCGCAGCGCGGCCGGCGGCTGCTGCCGGGCACCCGCGTGCGGCTGGGCGCGCGCACGTTCGTGTTCGAGTCGGCGTCCGGGCTGCGCTGACACCACCGCATCCCGGAGGCTGGTGGGCATGACCGACGCGCTCGACCTGGACCCGGCCCGCACGGCGTTGCTCGTCATGGACTACCAGGCCGGCCTCGTGCACCGCCTCCCCGACGCCGCTGCCCTGCTCGGGCGCGTCGACGTCGCGCTGGCCGACGTCCGCGCGCGCGGCGGGCACGTCGGCTGGGTCAGGGTCGCGTTCGACGACGCCGACCTCGAGGCGATCCCCCCGTCCAGCGTCATGGCCCACCTGGTCACGCCGGACCGCCGGGACTCGCTGCGCGCCGACGCCCCCGCCACGCAGATCCACGAGGCCCTGCACCCCCGGCCGGGCGACGTCGCCGTCCGCAAGACCCGCGTGGGCGCGTTCACGACCACGGACCTCGACCGGCAGCTCCGCGACCGCGGCGTCACCACGCTCGTCCTGGCCGGGATCAGCACCAGCGGCGTCGTGCTGAGCACTGTGCGCGAGGCGATGGACCGCGACTACCGGATCGTCGTCCTCGCCGACGCCTGCGCCGACCCGGATCCCGAGTCGCACGCCTTCCTCACCGCCAGGATCTTCCCGCGGCACGCGACGGTCGTCGACGTCGACGCCCTCCCCGGCCTCTGGGCGCAGGAACCCGCCCGCTAGGCCGTGTCCCGTGGATCACGGGCGACGGGATTCGTGATCCAGATGGCTGCTCGCAAGGCGGAGGGCGGCTCTCGTACCGGGCGTACTCGAGCCGTCCGACAACGCAGCGAGCGGCCATCTGGGCGCGGATACCGCGTTCGCTGATCCACGGGACACGGCCTAACCGGGCAGGAACGACAGCCGGACCGAGCGGACGGGGTTGTCCCGGTTCGGGTCGACCAGGCAGACCGACTGCCAGGTGCCCAGCGCCGGACGCCCGTCCAGCACGGGGACCGACAGCGACGGCGACACGAGCGCCGGCAGGACGTGGTCGCGGCCGTGGCCGGGGCTGCCGTGGCGGTGGGTCCAGCGGTCGTCGGCCGGCAGCAGGTCGCGCAGCGCGGCGAGCAGGTCGGTGTCGCTGCCGGCGCCGGTCTCGATGACCGCGAGCCCCGCCGTGGCGTGCGGCACCCACACGTGCAGCAGGCCGTCGGAGGCGCCGATCCCGCGCAGGAACGCCGCGATCTCCTGGCCGAGGTCGACGACGGTCTCGGCGCGGCCCGTCCGGATCTCGATCAGCTCGCTGTCCATGCCCCCACTGTGGCGGCTCGCCTGGCGGAGCGGGCGCGCGGGGGTCGAGGATGCCGGTATGGCTGACGACAAGGCGTCATTGATCACAGAGGACGAGCGCGCGGCCCTCACCGCGACGCGGGACCGGATCCGCGAGCAGTACCTGGTCTCGCGTGCGCTGCGGCCGCCGTCGACCGGGCGCGGCATCCACCACACCGCGCTGATCTGCCGGGACGTGGAGACCACGGTCGAGTGGTACCAGAACGTCGCGGGCTTCCCCGTCACGGTCCTGTTCGAGAACCGCGACCTCGCCGGCTCGACCCACTTCTTCTTCGACGTCGGCAACGGCAACCACCTGGCCTTCTTCGACCTGCCGGGTGTCGATCCCGGGCCCTACGCCGAGGTGCTCGGCGGCCTGCACCACCTGGCGATCTCCGTGCCCGAGGCGCAGTGGCACGAGATCAAGGCGCGGCTGGACGAGCGCAAGATCGAGTACTTCCTGCACTCCGGGACGTCGATCTACACCTCCGACCCGGACGGCGCGCGCATCGAGTTCATCCACGACCCGCTCGGGGAGATGTACGGCCACCCGACGATGTGAACCCCCGGGCAGTCACAGCTCCACCCGGGAGCCCATCACCACCGTCCGGTCGATCGGCAGCTTGAAGTAGGTCGCGGGGGACGCCGCGTTGTGCGCCAGACCGATGAACAGGCGCTTGCGCCACCCGACCATCCCCGGTGCGCGGCCCCGCTCGATCGTGATCCGGGAGAGGAACCAGAAGGCGTCGCCGGGGTCGAAGTCCAGCTCCGGCGAGTCGAGGCGGCACGCCTGGGCGAGCACCTCGGGCAGGTTCTGGTCGTCCTGGAAGCCGTAGCGGGCGCACAGGTGGACGATGCCGTCGGAGAGGTGCCCCAGATCGTCGATCGACAGCCGCTCGGCGAGCGGCACGTGCGGCACGTTCTCCGACTCGACGGAGACCAGGACGACGTGCTCGTGCAGCACCTTGTTGAACTCGACGTTCGCCCGCAGCGCCAGCGGCGCGGTCTCGGCGTTCGGGTGCGGGAAGACCGCGATGCCCGGGACCCGGTCGAGGCCGTCGGCGTGCAGCCGGTCGATGAACTCCGGCAGCGGGCCCTCCAGCTTCCGGCGCCGGGCGGTGACGATCCGCCGGCCGCGCTGCCAGGTCGTCATGACCGTCACCACGATCGCGGCGACGAGCAGCGGCAGCCAGCCGCCGTGGGTCACCTTCGTCAGGTTCGCCGCGAAGAAGACCAGCTCGGTGCCGCCGAACACGACGCCGGCCGTGACGAGCTTCCAGCGGGCCCAGCCCCACGCCGTGCCCGCGTACGTGAGGAACAGCGTCGTGGTGAGCAGCAGCGTCCCGGTGACGGCCAGCCCGTACGCCGTGGCCAGGCTCGCCGACGACCGGAACACCAGGATGAGGACCAGCACACCGGCGAACAGCAGCCAGTTGACGGCCGGGACGTAGATCTGGCCGCTCTCCGATTTCGACGTGTGCCGGACGGTGAGGTGGGGCAGGTAGCCGAGCCGGTTGGCCTGCCGCGACACCGAGAACGCCCCGGAGATCACCGCCTGCGAGGCGATGACCGTCGCGGCCGTGGCCAGCACGACGAGCGGCAGCTGCGCCCAGGCCGGGGCCATCAGGTAGAACGGGTTGCTGACCGCCGAGGGCGTGTCCAGGATCAGCGCGGCCTGGCCCAGGTAGTTGAGGATGAGCGCCGGGAACACGATCGCGAACCAGGACACCCGGATCGGCCGCCTGCCGAAGTGGCCCATGTCGGCGTAGAGGGCCTCGGCGCCGGTGATGACCAGCACGACGGCGCCCATCGCGACGAACGTGGTGTACGGGTGGGCGGCGACGAACGTGAGCGCGAACGTCGGCGACAGGCCCAGCAGCACGCTGGGGTGGGCGATGAGGTGCGGCAGGCCCAGCGCCGCGAGCGTGGCGAACCACAGCACCATGACCGGCCCGAACGCCCGCCCGACCAGGTGGGTCCCGAAGCGCTGGACGAGGAACAGCACCGTGAGGATCGTGATCCCGACCGGCAGCACGGCGTCGCCGAGGGTGGGGTCGGCGACGGCGAGGCCCTCGACGGCCGACAGCACCGAGATGGCCGGCGTGATGAGCGAGTCGCCGTAGAACAGCGACGCGCCGAGCACGCCGAGCGCGAGGGCGAGCGACGCCCACCGCGCGGTGCGGGCGCCGACGCCGCGGACCAGCGCCGCGAGCGCCATGATCCCGCCCTCGCCGTCGTTGTCGGCGCGCAGGATGAACGACACGTACTTGACGCTCACCACGAGAGTCACCGACCAGAAGACCAGCGACACGACCCCGTAGACGTCGTCCGGGCTCGGCTTGACCGCGTTGTCGTCGATGGAGAAGACGGTCTGCATCGCGTAGAGCGGGCTGGTGCCGATGTCGCCGAAGACGATGCCCAGCGCGCCGAGGGCCAGCCCGAGCAGCCCCGAGCCGTGCAGGTGCGGGTTCCCCCGCGGGGCCCGGGAGCGCGGGGGCGCCGCCGGCTCGGTGTCGGTCACCGCCACAGTCTGCCGGTCGGGGCGGCCGCCGCAGGATCCGCCGCGAGGTCACCCCGTTTGTGGCGGCGATGCCCGGATCGTCCGGCCGCCCGGCTCAGCAGGCCAGGGCCGACCCGGTGCGCAGCGGCTCCAGCCGGACGGCGGCGGCGGTCTCGTTGGGCGTCCCCCGCCAGAGGTCGATCAGCTCGGCCGGCGTGCCGTCGGGCTCCACGACGGTCCGGGGCTGGCCGCCGCACGTGGTCGCCGAGAGCGTGCGGCGGCCCGGCGGCGGCGCCGTCCAGAGGCCGTCGAGCGCCGCCGCGGTGGCGTACCCGGTGCCGGTGCCGGCGCAGTAGCCGCAGTTCGGGTCGCTGTAGGTGAGGACCCACCGGCCCGAGGCCCGGTCGCGGTATGCGCCGGGAGCCTCGACGTGGGTCAGGCCGGCCAGGCGCTGGTGGCCCAGGCCGGCGCCGCTGGTGCCGGACGGCGCCAGCCGCTCCGAGGCCAGGGTCTGGTCGGGCTGCGTGCACAGCATCACCGGCGGGCGCGGGTCGTCCCGGACGATCGAGAAGTCGCCATTGCCCCAGCAGAGGAACAGGATCGGTTTGGCGGGCTGACCGCAGGGGCCGTCCGGTCCCGCGCAGGTCGCCACCCAGTAGGCGTTGCCGCCGGTGCTGTTCCAGTCGTCGGGCGCGTTGAACCACAGCAGCCAGGCGCCGTCGTCCGGACCCCAGCCGGTCCGCTGCACCATCCGCGGGTTGAAGCAGCCCGCGCCGCTGTCGCCGCAGGTGTGCTGCCAGGTGGTGCCCCGTGCGCTGCCGGTCGGCGCGACGAGCGTGACCGGCGTCGACCACGGGCCGGCCAGGTTCGGCGCGGTCGCGACCGCGAGCCCGCACCACGGCGAGGGCCTGCTCACGCGGAAGCCGCAGCCGTAGCGGGTGCCGTAGAGGTGGTAGCGGCCGCCGGCCCGCAGCAGCGTGCCGTCGTGCAGGTCGAGGCCGCTGATCGTCACGCCGGTGACGGGTGCGACGGCGGCGGCGGGGAGGACGGCGGCCGGAACCGCTCCCTCGGTCGTCGGGACGGCGACGAGCTGGGCGAACGCGAACGCCGCCGCGGCCAGCAGGGCGGCGACCGCGGCGGGCATGGCGGACACGATGACAGCTCCGGCGCGCCTGCGGTCCGAGGTGGACCCGTTCGGCGCAGCCGCTCCTCCCGGTCCGCTCAGCCCGGGCGGCGGGCGGTGACCTTGGTGAACGTGTAGCGGAACCGGCCGCCGGGCCGGGCCGTGGCGAGCAGGTCGGCGACGCCGGCGTCGAACGCGTCGGCGGTGGCCAGTCCGGCGGCGACCGCCGGCTCGCGGACGCCGGCGATCATCGCGGTGAAGGTGTCGCGGACGAAGCCGTCGACCAGCGCCGCGGCGCTGGTGTCGGCGTCCACGACCACGTCGCAGGCGCGCTCGACCACGCCGACGAGCCCGGCGCCGGCCGCGAGCCCGGCGAGCCGGGGCCCGATCAGCGCGTCCCCGCCGGCCCGGGCCTGCAGCCGCACCAGGCAGTCGATCGCGTGCCGGGCCGCGGCGGAGTCCGGGTGGAACACCGCCGAGTCGTGGTCGCCCTCGATGAGCGTCAGCGTCCCGCCGGGGACGACCATGTCGCGCAGGCGGGCCAGCGCGCCGGCCGGATCGGGGAGGTGCTCCAGCAGGAAGCAGACGAAGACGTGGTCGAAGCGGCCCGCGGCGAGGGGGCCGTCGGCGTGCGGCAGGTCCTCGACGTCGGCCTCCACGAACGCGACGGTGTCCCCGGCCGCGACCCGGGCGCGGGCCAGCGCGAGCGAGGGGCGCGAGCGGTCGAGCGCCGTGATCCGCGCGCCGGGGCTGCGGCGGAGCAGCTCGACGGTCTGGGCGCCGACGCCGCAGCCCACCTCGAGCACGCGGCTCCCGGCGGCGTAGCCGGTGTCGGCGTGCAGGATCTCCGCGAGCGTCGCGGCCTGGTCGCGGAGGCGTTCGCCCTCCCGCAGCCGGTAGCCGTGCACGTACCCGTCGACCATCGTCATCGTCTCGATCACCCTCGTCAGCGGCGTCGTCCCGGCGGGGCCGGCGGCGAGCGCCGCGCGCAGGCGGTCGCGCAGCCGGGTCCGCGTCCGCAGGTCGTCCTCCAGCTCGGCGAGGTGGGCCGCCAGCGTGGCGGCCGGGTCCGGGTCGGCGTCGGCCAGCAGCGCGCCGACCTGCTCCAGCCGCAGCCCGGTCCGGCGCAGTGCCAGGGCCTGGTACAGCCGGATGATCTCCGCCGGCCCGTAGCGGCGGTGGCCAGCCGCCGTCCGGGCAGGCGAGACGACGCCGATCTCGTCCCAGTGCCGCAGCACCCGCACCGACAGGCCGGTGGCCGCCGCGAGCCGGCCGACGGTCCAGCCGTCGCTGTCGGCCTGCCCGTCCGCCGCCAGGTCCTCCCCGGTCATGGCCGCGACCGTAGGACCTCACACGGTGTGAGGAGCAAGCGCCACCGCAGGATCCGGTCGACGGGCCGGTCCGGGTCCGGGTCGTAGCGGCAGACCGTGCCGGTGCTGACGGTGCCGGCGAGCAGGCGCCCCGGTGGCGGGTCGACCTCGCCGACCCGGCGCAGGGCGGCGGCGATGGCCTTGCGGACGGCCACCCGCGCCCGCTCGTTGGGGCGAGCCGCTCACCCGGCTGCGGCCGCCGAGCCCGGTCGCGGCGCGCAGCTGGTCGATCAGCGCCGCGCGCCGGCGTACGGCGCGAGCAGCGGCACCGCCGCGTCGACCAGGGCGCTCGCCGGTCGCGAGCGCCACGTCGGCGAGCAGCGTGACCGCCGCAGCCAGTCGACCGTGCGGGTCGGCTCGGCGAAGTCGGCGCCGGCCACCTGGCGCAGGACGGTGCGGGCGGGCGCGCTCCGGGGCTCCGGCGGCCACGTGCATCGTCGCGCCCCACGCTGCGACCAGCGGGATGCCCGGCAGCGGTGTCGGGCATCGGGGACTCCGGGTCCGGGATCGGGTCGGTCACCCCCGAGGCGTGACGCGGGACGCGCGGTGTGCCGTCCGGAGTCGCGGTCTGGGTGAGCGCGCGACTCGGCCTGGCGCAGACCCCGACTCGCGGTCTGGGTGAGCGCGCGACTCGGCCTGGCGCAGACCCCGACTCGCGGGGTGGGTAGCGTCGCGCCCGTGCGGATCGTCATCACCGGCGGCGCCGGCTTCATCGGCTCCCACGTCGCCGACCGGCTCGCCGCCGACGGGCACGACGTCCTCGCCTACGACGCCCTGATCCCGCAGGCCCACGGTGGGCAGCCGCCGCCGTGGACGGGCGGCCACCCGTTCGTCCGCGGCGACGTCCGCGACGGCGACGCGCTGCGCGGGGTCCTGCGCGGCGCCGACGTCGTCTGCCACCAGGCGGCGATGGTCGGCCACGGCGTCGACGCCGCCGACGCCCCGGGCTACGCGTCGCACAACGACGTCGGCACGGCCGTGCTGCTCGCGGTCATGGCGGAGCTGGGCATCGCGCGGCTGGTGCTGGCCGGCTCCATGGTCGTCTACGGCGAGGGCCGCTACCGGTGCGCCGAGCACGGCGTCGTGCGGCCCGGCCCGCGGGCGGCGGCCGACGTCGAGGCCGGCCGCTTCGAGCCGCCCTGCCCGGTCTGCGGGCGGGCGCTCTCGCCCGGCCTCGTCCCCGAGGACGCCCCGCTCGACCCGCGCAGCACGTACGCCGCGACCAAGCTCGCCCAGGAGCACCTGGCCGGGGCGTGGGCGCGGCAGACCGGCGGGTCGGTCTGGTCGCTGCGCTACCACAACGTCTACGGGCCGCGGATGCCGCGCGACACCCCGTACGCCGGCGTGGCCTCGATCTTCCGGTCGGCGCTGGAGCGCGGCGAGGCCCCCCGCGTCCTGGAGGACGGCCGGCAGCGCCGCGACTTCGTGCACGTCACCGACGTCGCTCGGGCCAACGCGCTCGCGTGCGCGGAGCCCCGGCCGGGACCGACCGCCGTGAACGTCTGCTCGGGGGAGCCGCACACTGTCGGCGAGATGGCCGCCGAGCTGGCCCGCGCCATGGGCGGCCCGGCGCCCGTCGTCGTCGGCGGCGCCCGGCCGGGCGACGTCCGGCACGTCGTGGCCGACCCCGCGCTGGCCCGGGAGCTGCTCGGGTTCCGGGCCGGGGTCGGGTTCACCGCGGGGATGGCGGAGTTCGCGACGGCGGAGCTGCGCGCCCCGGTCACCGTCCCGTAAGACTCCGCCGATCGGCGGTACGCCATGATCGGTGGGGTGCAACCGGAAATCGTCCTGCCGTGCCTCGACGAGGCCGAGGCGCTGCCCGCCGTGCTGGCCGCGCTGCCGGACGGGTGGCCCGTGCTGGTGGTCGACAACGGGTCGACGGACGCGACGGCGCTGGTCGCGCGCGAGCTGGGCGCCCGGGTGGTCGTCGAGCCCCGCCGCGGGTACGGCGCCGCCGTGCACGCCGGCCTGGTCGCCGCGCGGGCCGAGGTCGTCGCGTTCCTGGACGGCGACGGCTCGCTCGACGCCGGCGTCCTGCCGGCCATGGCGGAGGTCGTCGCACGGGGTCGCGCCGACCTCGCCGTCGGGCGGCGGGTGCCGGTCGGCGACGGGGCATGGCCGTGGCACGCCAGGGCCGGCAACGCCGTGATCGCCGCCGTCCTGCGCCGCCGCGGCGTGCCCGTCCACGACATCGCGCCGATCCGGGTCGCCCGGCGGGCGGCGCTGCTGGAGCTGGGTGTCGCCGACCGGGCCTTCGGCTACCCGCTGGAGCTGCTGCTGCGCGCCGGAGCGGCCGGCTGGCGGATCGACGAGCGGCCCGTCCGCTACTCGCGGCGGGCCGGCGGCCGGTCCAAGGTGACCGGCTCGCTCGTCGGCACCGCGCGGGCGGTCCGCGACATGTCGAGCCTGCTCACCAGACCGTGAGCAGCAGGTGGTTCACCGCCAGCGCCAGCACGGCCTGGGCGGCGAGCCACCGGTGCGGGTGCGGCAGCCGCGCGCACGCCAGTGCCGTCCACACGCCGAACGGCAGCCAGATGCGCTCGACCTCGGCCTTCGACATCCCCGACAGGTCGGCGACGAGCACGGCCGCCATGGCCGCGACCACGATCCAGTCGGCCCGGCCGACCGGGCCCGGCCGGAGCGAGCCGGCGAGGCGCCGAAGCCCGGCGACGGCCGCCGGCCCGGTCGCGATCGCGAACGCGGCCAGGTTCGCCCACACGAAGTACGAGTACGGCCGCGTCGAGGCGATGCTCGCCGCGTAGATCACCCGCACGTCCGCGTAGCCGGTGAGCCAGTCGAACCCGGCGAGGGTGAACGCCGCGGCCACGGCGGCGACGCCGAGCACGGCGAGGCCGACGGCGCCCCACCGGCGGGTCGCGACCAGCGGCAGGACCATGACGCCGGCGAGCACGAGCCCGTAGGACAGGTAGAGCGTGCTCCCCAGCAGCAGGCCACCGGCGAGCGCGGCGGCGCCCGCGCGCGGCCCGGTCCCGCCGACCCCGACCGCGAGCAGTGCGATGCCCCAGGCCAGCACGCCGGCGAACATCCCGTCCGCGGAGACGCCGACCCAGACCGCGCCGGGGAACAGGACCGCGTAGGGCAGGGCCCGGCGGGCGAGGTCCTCCCCGCCGACCGGGTCCAGCGCGCGGGCCGCGACGGCGACCGCCGCCGCGGCCGACGCCCCGACGAGCACGACCACCGCGCCGGCGGCCCCGCCGCCGCCCAGCCCGACGCGGTCGAGGAGCACGAAGAAGCCGAACGCGCCGGGCGGGTGCGCGCCGACGTGGGTCGTCCAGGCCCAGGTCTGGGCCGGGTCGATCTTCGGAGTGAGGATGTGGTCGGCGAAGACGCCGAGCAGGTCCGGGAGGGCCCGGGCGCGCGGCACGTCGTGCAGGTACTCGTTGTCCGAGGTCAGCCGCTCGACGACGCCGCGGTTCCAGCCGTCGACCAGCGCCAGCGCGAGCGTCCACGCGGCCGTCGCGGCCCACGCGGACACCAGCAGCGGCCGCCACGGGAGGCGTTCCGCGAGGCCGGGTCCCCACGCCGTGACCGCGACGGCGATCGCGACCGCGGCCGGCGTCCCCGGCCCGAGGTGCGGCAGCCACGCCGCCAGCAGCGGGGGGTAGGGCAGCAGGATGTCCGTGCCCGCGGCGATCAGCCGGCGCCCCTGCGCCGCGGCGGCCACGACCAGCGCGGCGGCCGCGGCGACGGCCAGCAGGTCGGCCCGGCTCCGGGTGGCCACGCGGGTGATCACGCACCCGACGCTAGCGGCAGGGCCGGGCGGCTCGGCGTCCGGTAAGGAATGCGCAACACCTGCGGGCCGCGCCCGCGCCGTAGCCTGGCGGGGTGGGCCCCCGGGTGCTGGTGGTGGAGGACGACCCGACCGTGCGGGAGGTGACCCGCCGCTACCTCACCGACGCGGGGTACGCCGTGGAGGAGGCCGTCGACGGGCCGTCCGGCCTGCGGGCGGCGCGCGCGACGCGGCCCGACGTCGTCGTACTGGACGTCATGCTGCCGGGCCGGTCCGGGTGGGACGTCTGCCGGGCGCTGCGGGAGCTGCGGCCGCCGCCGCCCGTCGTGATGCTCTCGGCGCTCGGCGAGGAGGAGCACCGCGTCACCGGCCTGCAGCTGGGCGCGGACGACTACGTCACGAAGCCGTTCAGCCCGCGGGAGCTGGTGTTGCGCGTCGCCGCCGTGCTGCGCCGGGCGAACCCCGCCGGTGTCGCCGAGCTCCGGCCGCTGACCGACGGCGACCTCGTCGTCGACCCCGCGGCCCGCACGGCCACCCGCGGCGGGGCCCCGCTCGCGCTGACCACCCGCGAGTTCGACCTGCTCGCGTTCCTCATCGCCCACCCCGGCCGGGCCTGGACCCGCGCCGAGCTGCTCTCGCAGGTGTGGGGCTGGGAGTTCGGCGACGAGTCCACCGTCACCGTCCACGTCCGGCGGCTCCGCGAGAAGATCGAGCCCGACCCGACGCACCCGCGCCGCATCGCCACCGTCTGGGGCACCGGCTACCGGTACGACCCCGCCCCGTGATCGACGCGCTGGTCGAGGCGACGCCGTGGGCGCTGCTGTTCGTGCTGCCCGTCGCGGTCGTGGGCGGGGCGGTCGTGCTGGCGTTGCGGCGCCGCTCGCTGGCCGCGACGATGGCCGCGCTCGTGCTCGTCCCGGTACTCGCGGCGCTGATCGGGGTGCTCGGGGTCAGCGGGTTCATGTACACCCCGCAGCTGGCCGGGACGCTCGCGGTGTGCGTCGTCGTCGCCGCGATCACCGTGCCGGCCGGGCTGCTGCTGGGCCGGCGCGTCGCGCGGGAGGCGATGTGGGCCAGCGAGGCGCGGGCGGCGGAGCGGCGCTCGGAGGACTCCCGCCGCCAGCTCGTCGCGACGATGAGCCACGACCTGCGCTCGCCGCTGGCCGGCATCCGGGGGATGACCGACGCCCTGCTCGACGGGATCGTGCGGGATCCCGAGGAGGTCCGGGACTACCTGGCTCGCATCCGCCGGGAGACGGTCCGGATGGCCGCGATGGTGGAGGACCTGTTCGCCCTGTCCCGGGCGACGTCGGGCACGCTCGCGCTCAACCCCGTCCCGCTCGCGCTGGCCGAGGTCGCCTCGGACGCGGTCGCCGCCGAGGCCGCGGCGGCGCGGGCGGCGGGCGTCGCGGTGCGGGCCTGCGAGCCGGACGCCTGGCCGACCGTGCTGGGCAGCGACCTCGACCTGACCCGGGTGCTGCGGAACGTCCTGAGCAACGCGGTGCGCCACACCCCCCGCGGCGAGGTCGTCACGCTCACGGCCGGGACCCGCGGGGCGAGCGCGTGGCTGCGGGTCGACGACGCGTGCGGCGGGATCCCGGAGGACGACCTGCCGCGGCTGTTCGACGTCGGCTACCGGGGGGCGCCCGCCCGGACGCCGGGCGAGGACACGGGGGCCGGGCTCGGGCTCGCGATCGCGCGCGGGTTGATGCGTGCCCAGTCCGGTGCGATCACGATCGGGAACCGCGGCCCCGGCTGCCGGGTCGAGATCACGCTGCCGCTGGTCCCGGAGCCGGTCCGCGCGTAGGGACGGGCCCGCGCCGGTCCGGTCCGGTGGTCGTCTGCGCGGTGCTGCGGCGTCACGGGCCGCGCCCTCGATCTCGGGGGCGTGGTAGCGGGTTCGATGTGCCGCACCGCCGTCGTGTGACCGGGGCGCGGCCGTGCCGGCGCACGGGCGGCAGTGCGGGGTGTCGCGCTTGGTCGGGCCGCGTGGTGCTGGTGGTGTTGATGGTGCGCGTGACCAGGCCCGGCGGGGTGCGGCTCGGTGTCGCATCGCCGTCGTGTGGGTCGCACCGGTGCGGGGGCGGCGGTGCGGGCGTGGCGCTGCCGGTGTCGTGCTGGGGCGGCGGTGCCGGTGTCGCGGTGCTCGGGCCGCGTGGTGCTGGTGGTGTTGGTGGTGCGTGAGTGCAGGCCCGGCGGGGTGCGGCTCAGTGTCGCACCGCCGTCGTGTGGGTCGCACCGGCGCCGGAGCAGCGGTGCGGGCGGGCCGCTGCCGGTGTCGCGCTGGGCGGCGGTGGCGCGCACCGCCGTCGTGTGGGTCGCACCGGTGCCGGGGCGGCGGTGCGGGGGTGGCGCTGCCGGTGTCGCGCTGGGGCGGCGGTGGCGGTGTCGCGGTGCTCGGCCGTGTGGTGCTGGTGGTGTTGGTGGTGCGTGTGAGGACCGGGGTCGCCCGGCTCGGTGTCGCACCGCCGTCGTGTGGGTCGCACCGGTGCGGGGGCGGCGGTGCGGACGCCAGGCCGGTGGTGTCGTGCTGGGGCGGCGGTGCCGGTGTCACGGTGCTCGGCGCCTCGGGTAGTCGTGATCCGCCGACTCGGACCGGCCGGCCTCAGCGCCGGTGCAGCTCGACGAACGCGCGGGCGCCTCCCCGGCACGCCCCCGCGGCCAGGCCCGCCGGAGCGGCCAGCGCGATCAGGGCGGCCGCGCCCACGCGCGCCCACGGCGTCTCAGGACCCAGCCGGCCACGGGCGTGCACCCGGACCGAGCCGCGCCAGTCCGCTGCCGGCTCGACGTCGGTCTCCACGAGCACCGTTCCGCCGCAGGCGAGTAGCCGGGCCGCGCGGTCGAGCAGCGCGGCCGGGTCGCCGCCGATGCCGATGTTGCCGTCGACCAGCAGGACATGCCGCCAGCGGCCCTCGCCGGGCAGCGGCGCGAACACGTCGCGCTGCACCATCGCCACGCCCCGGCGCCGGCACTGCTCCCTCGCGACCGCGGAGAGATCGACGCCGAGTGCCGGCACGCCGCGCTGGGCCAGCGCGGTGAGCAGCCTCCCCGGCCCGCAGCCGAGGTCGACTGTCGGGCCGTGGCAGCGGTCGAGGAGCCACCGGTCGTCGGTGTCGGCAGGGCCCCGCCAGCGCCGGGCCGCCAGCTGTGCCGTCCGCCCGTCGCTGTCGACGAGCGCGACGGTCCGGGCCGCGAGCGCCGCGTCGAACGCCGAGGGCGGGTGGGCCGGGGCGGCCCCGGCCCGTGGTGCCGCGGCGGCCGTCGGCGCGCAGGCGGCCGATGCGCGGGTGACGGGATCGACGGTGTCGGGACCGGCGGGGACGGGCCCGCGGGCGACGAGGTCGACCGTGGCCCGGTCGGCGGCAGCGGGGACGGGGTCGGGCGCGCTCACGCGGCGGCCGGGCCGAGCACGGCCAGCGCCGTCGCGAACCGTGACCCCGGGCAGCACCGGGCGACCGCGCGGGCGTCGGCCATCGTGTCGACGTCGGAGAGGGTCGGCAGGACGGCGACCGGCAGGCCGCCGGCGCGCAGCGCCGCCTCGGTGCGGGCCCCGGTGTCCGGCCGGGACATGGGCACGGCCCGCAGCAGATCCGCAGTTTCGGGGTCGCGCAGGGCCACGGCCCACCAGCCGCCGTCGAGGGCGGGTCCCAGCGCGGCAGGCGCGGTGTCCAGCGCGGCGAAGCAGCCCTCCAGCGTCGCCGGGTCGACCTGGGGCGTGTCCATACCGATCTGGACGGTGACGGCACCCGGCGCCAGAACCGCGACATCCGCGTGGGCAGCCGCGATCCGCTCGCCGAGCGTCCCACCGCGCTGCGGCACCGTCGTGCAGGCGGCCAGCGCCGCGTCCAGATCGGCGAGCGCCGCGTCCAGGTCGGTCGCGATGGGCGCGTCCGTCCGGACAGCTGTGGCGGGTGGGCCGGGGTCCGCGGCGTCGCGCGGGGCAGCCCTGCCGGCCGGTGCGTCGCCCGCACCCGGATCGGTCGCCGGGGGCGGGGTGGGTCCGTCGGCCGCGGTCTCGCCCACGCCGGTCCCGTTGCCCACCCCGGTCCCGCGGGACCGGGCCGCCGCACTTGCCGGGTCGCCGCTGGAGCCCGGGTCGCCGCTGGAGCCCGGGTGGCCGCTGGAGCCCTGGTCGCCTCCGCGGCCCGGCTCGCCAATGGGGCCGGGGACGCGCGCCGCGCCCGGATCGGCACGACGATCGACCTCGGCCCGGCCCCACCCGACGGGCCGATCGAGCGCCACCACGACCCGCGCACGGGGCACCGCGAGCGCCGCCTCGAGGGTGTCGAGCAGCGCCGCGGCGGCGAGCGCGGCCGCCTGGGCGGGCGTCGCGGGCGGGCACAGCCGGGTCTTGACCCGGCCGGGGACGGGCGCCTTCGCCAGGACGATCAGGACACGATCCACGCCGAGATCTTCGTGGCGATCGGCCGATCGGTGCAGTGACGGACGCCTTACGGAACGGTGATGCTCACTCGGACGTGGGAGCCGCGCCCGCGGCCGCGGCGCGACCCTCGGCGAAGAACCCGGCCACGGCGTCGGCGTCGGGCAGGTCCGCCGCGGCCCGCAGGGCCCCGAACGGCGCGTTCCAGAAGGCCCCCGAGCGCTGGGTCCACGGCCCGACGTACGCGTAGGGCGCCTCGTGCCCGCCGTCGCCGGGGGAGATGCCGTAGTTGACCTCGTCCAGCGCGATACCGAGGTCGAAGTGCTCCGGCCACAGCACGGGCTCCTCGCCGGGCGCGAGCGCGCGCATGGCGGCGTCGCCGCGCGCGTACCAGTCCGCCAGCAGCGCCGCCGCCGCCGCGTCGACCGTCAGCGGGGCGTCGTCGGCCAGGTCGGCGTGGTCGCCGTACACGGTCGGGGCCCCGGCCTCGATCCCGGCCGCGGCCGCGACCTCCGCGATCGTCCCCGTCAGCGGCACCCGCACGCCGGCGCCGTCGGCCGAGCCGACCAGGTCCGTGCCCTCGACCCGCCACGGGCCCTTCACCTGGCCGAACCCGCCGGGGGTCGGCCGCAGCCGGATCGTCCCGGCGGCACGGTGCTGCGGGCCGGCCAGCAGCGCCTCCGCCACCGCGTGCAGCGCGGTCCGCGTCGTGCTCAGCGTCCGGGTGTCCATGTCGCCTCCTGTGTGTAACGGCCGGGCGGGTGCCCGGCACTCATCCCGCGATCCGTGTCGACCGACCTCGGGAGCGTTACAGATGGACGCCGGACACAGTGGCACCGACCTCCTGCCGATCGCCTCCTTCGCGGCGCTGGCACCCGACACCCCCACCCATGCGGAGGTCGACGGCATCGACCTCGTCGTCGTCCGCCGGGGCGAGGTGGTCCACGTGTTCGAGGGCCGCTGCCCCCACCGCGGCGCGCTGCTCGCGGACGGCCGCGTCGAGGGCCAGAACCTCGTCTGCGGCCTGCACGGCTGGGACTACCGCCTCGACAGCGGGATCTCCGCCTACAACCCGGCCGAGCGGCTCTACAAGTTCGGCTGCCACGTCGTCGACGGCACCGTGCACGTCACCAAGGACGAGGTCGTCGCGTACCGCTCGATGCGGCCCGAGCGGCGCGTGACGTCCACCTACGACCGGTTCTACGACGACCCGCACCAGGACTCGCCGGAGGAGCCGTTCGTCTCGGAGATCCACCGGCTCGCCAAGAACGGGCTGTCCGGCCCGCACGGCGCGGTCGCCGCCATGGGCGTGCCCCGTGCCGACCTGCCGACGTGGGACGACCTGCAGGTCCGCACCGCGCAGCTGCACCGCTTCCCGCTGCTGGACGACGAGCCGGTCGACACGTCCGTCACGATCGGCCCGGCCGCGGCCCGCCCGCTCCGGCTCGACATCCCGGTCTTCGTCTCCGACATGAGCTTCGGCGCGCTCTCGGCGGAGGCCAAGACCGCGCTGGCGCGCGGGGCCGAGGGCGCGGGCACGGCCATCTGCTCCGGCGAGGGCGGCATGCTCCCCGAGGAGCAGCAGGCCTGCTCCCGCTACTTCTACGAGCTGGCCTCGGGCCGCTTCGGCTGGGACGAGATGCATCTCGACCGCGTCCAGGCCTTCCACCTCAAGCTCGGCCAGGGCGCCAAGACCGGCACCGGCGGCCACCTGCCCGGGCCGAAGGTCGTCGGCCGCATCGCCGAGGTCAGGGGCCTGCCCGAGGGGACGCCCGCGGTCTCGCCGTCCCGCTTCGTCGACTGGACGACGCTGCTGGACGCCCGCGCGCTCGTCGACAGGGTCCGGGAGCGCTCCGGCGGCATCCCCATCGGGGTGAAGATGTCCGCGCAGCACATCGAGGAGGACCTGGACGCGGCGCTCACGATCGGCGTCGACTACGTCATCCTCGACGGGCGCGGCGGCGGCACCGGCGCCGCGCCGACGATCTTCCGCGACACGATCGGCGTGCCCACGATGGCGGCGCTGGCCAGGGCCCGCCGGCATCTCGACCTGGCCGGTGCCCGCGACGTCACGCTGGTCGCGACCGGCGGGTTCCGTCGCGCCCAGGACATGGTCAAGGCTCTGGCGCTGGGCGCCGACGCGATCGCCGTGTCGAACGTCGCCCTGCAGGCGATCGGGTGCGTCGGCATGCGGGCCTGCCACACCGACAACTGCCCGGTCGGCATCGCGACCCAGAAACCGCACCTGCGCGCGCGCCTGCCCGTCGACCGGGCCGCGGGGCAGCTCACCCGCTACCTCGGCGCGATCACCCAGCTGATGGTCGTGCTCGCCCGCGCCTGCGGGCACGACGCGCTCTCGCATTTCACCGCGCGGGACCTGACCAGCTGGAAACGCGAGGTCGCCGAGCTGGTCGGCGTGAGCTGGGCGGGGGTGCGCTGACCATGACCGGCACCTGGCACCGCATCGACGAGGTCCCCGACGAGGGCCGCGTCCACACCGCGATCGTCGACGGCCGCTCGCTGGCCGTGGCCCGCTGCGGCGGGCGCGTCGGCGCGCTGGACAACCACTGCCCCCACCAGGGCGGCCCGCTCGGCGAGGGCTCGATCGAGAACGGCCTGCTGCGCTGCCCGTGGCACGGCTACGACTACGACCCGGCCACCGGCCAGCCGCCGGAGGGCTTCTCCGACGCGCCGGTCTGCTTCCCCGTCGAGGAGCGGGCCGACGGCACCTACGTCGAGCTGCCCGACGTCGTCCCGCCGGCGCGGACGGTCTCCGACGTGCTCGTCGAGACGCTCGTCGCCTGGGGGATCGACACGGTCTTCGGCATGGTCGGGCACTCCAACCTCGGCCTGGCCGACGCGCTGCGCCGCGCCGAGGAGCGCGGCGAGCTGCGCTACGTCGGGATCCGGCACGAGGGCGCGGCCGCGTTCGCGGCCTCGGCCTACGGCAAGCTCACCGGCCGCCCGGCCGCCTGCCTGGCGATCGCCGGGCCGGGTTCGACGAACCTGCTCACCGGCCTCTACGACGCCCGCCTCGACGGCGCGCCGGTGCTGGCGCTGTCCGGGCAGGTGCCGTCGAAGGTGCTCGGGCGCGGCGCGTTCCAGGACGTCGACCTGACGGCGGTGTTCCGCGACGTCGCCGTCTCGACGGTGACGCTGACGGCCGGGTCCGACCACGCCGAGCTGGCCGCCACCGCCGTCAAGCACGCCCTCGACCGGCGCGGCGTCGCGCACCTCGTGCTGCCCGACGAGGTGCAGGACGTCGCGTCGAACGCCCCGGCCGCGACGCCCGACGGTCGCCGGGCCGACCGGCGCCAGCCGCCGACCGACCTCGGCCCGGCCCTGGAGCGGCTGCGTGCCGCACGCCGCCCGGTGATGATCGTCGGGCAGGGCGCGCGGGGCGCCGCGGACGAGGTCCGGGAGCTGGCCGAGCGGCTCGGCGCCCCGGTGCTCACCACGTTCCGGGCGAAGGGCCTGCTGCCCGACACCCACCCGCTGGGGGCCGGCGTGCTCGGCCGGTCGGGGACGCCGGTCGCCTCCTGGCTGATGAACGAGGCGGACCTGCTGCTCGTCGTCGGCGCGTCGTTCGCCAACCACACCGGCATCGCGCCCTACAAGACGATCGTCCAGGTCGACGACGAGCCGGCCGCCATCGGGCGCTTTCACCCGGTCGCGGTCGGCGTCCTCGGCGACGCCGCCGAGACCCTGCGGGCGTTGTCCGCCGGGCTGGGGGAGGCGGCCGCCGTCGACCAGCGCGGTGACGTCGCCGCGCGGTGGGCGATCTGGCGGGCCGAGAAGGCCCGCCGGGCCGCCGACGACCGCGGCCGGGGCGTCGCGTCCGCGGCGGTGTTCGCCGCGCTGACCGCGCACTGCCCGGCCGACGCCGTCATCGCGGTCGACGTCGGCAACCACGCGTACTCCTTCGGTCGCTACTTCGAGAGCGCAGGCCAGCCCGTGCTGATGTCCGGCTACCTCGGCTCGATCGGCTTCGGCTATCCCGCGGCGATGGGGGCGTGGGCGGCGCTGCAACGCGAGCCGGGGACCGGGCCTGCCCGGCCGGTCGTCGCCGTCACCGGCGACGGCGGGTTCGGGCAGTACCTCGCCGAGCTGACCACCGCCGTCAAGTACGGGATCCCGGTCAAGCACGTCCTGCTGGACAACGGAGCGCTCGGCAAGATCAGCAAGGAGCAGCTGGCCGCCGACCACCCCGTGTGGCAGACCTCGCTGGTCAACCCGGACTTCGCCGCCTACGCCCGGCTCTGCGGCGCCACGGGCATCCCGGTCCGGCGTGCCGCCGAGCTGGACGCGGCGATGAAGGAGCTCTTCGCCGTCGACGGCCCCGCTCTGCTGCACGTCCACGCGGACGGCGAGCTGGTGTGACGTGACCCCGTCGCTGGTCGCCGTGCTGGCCGTCGCCGCGCTCGCGCCGCTGGTCGCGACGCGGCTGCGGCTGCCGGGGCCGCTCGTGGAGATCGTCGCGGGGATCGTGCTGGGCCCCTCGCTGCTGGGGCTGGACCGGCCCGTCGGGCGCCTCGCGGTGGCCGGCGCGTCGGCCGGCGAGGTCGCCGCCGTCGTCATCCTGTCGGTCGGACTGGCCGGCGGGTCGACGCCGCTGGCCGGACGGCTGCTCCTGCTGGGGCTGCTCGTCGCGGCGCTCGCGGTGATCGCCGCGGTGGTCCTGGGCGTCGAGCGGCTGCCGAGCCTGTCCGCGCTGTTCACCCGCCTGTCCGACACCAGCGCGCAGCTGCGCGTGCGGATGACGGTGCTGCTCGTGGCGGGGCTGGCGCTGGCCGCCCAGCTCCTGGGGCTGGAGGCGGTGCTCGGCGCGTTCCTGGCCGGGCTGCTGGCGCGCGCGCTCGACCCCGACCCGGAACGGACCCACCCGCTCTACCCGGTCAAGCTCGACGCCGTCGGGTACGGCCTGCTCGTCCCGGTGTTCTTCGTGTGCAGCGGGCTCGGCCTGGACCTTCGCGGGCTGCTCGCGCAGCCGTCTGCGCTGCTCGCCGTGCCGGTGTTCCTGCTCGCCCTGCTGGCCGTCCGCGGGCTGCCGGCACTGGTGTTCCGCGGCGAGCTGCGCCCGACCGAGACGGCCGCGGTCGCGCTGCTGCAGGCGACGTCGCTGCCGTTCCTGCTGGCCGCGGCGGAGGTGGGGGAGCGGATGGGGCTGCTCGACCCCGCCGTCGGGGCGGGGCTCGTGGCCGCGGGTCTCGTGTCGGTCCTGGTCTGTCCGGCCGCGGCGCTCGCGTTGCTCGCACGCCGCCCGGCGGCAGTGTCGGGTGTCCACTGAGGCCGCTACGGTGCGGCGGTGCCCGTCGAGGAGGTCCGCGGCAGCGCCGCCGCGCTCGTGGTCCGGCTGCGCGCCGGAGACCAGGCCGCGTTCGCTGAGGTCGTGCGCGCGTGGTCGCCCGCGATGCTGCACGTCGCCCGCGCCCACGTCCGCACGCACGCCGCGGCCGAGGAAGCCGTCCAGGAGGCGTGGCTGGGCGTCGTGCGGGGTCTCGCCGGGTTCGAGGGACGGTCCGCGATGAGGACGTGGGTGTTCGGCATCCTGCTGAACGTGGCGCGCCGCCGGGGCCGGCAGGAGGCCAGGGCCCACGCCGAGCTGGCGGGCCCGACCGTCGACCCGGACCGGTTCCGCGGCGACGACGACCCGTACCCCGGCCACTGGCGGCCCGACGCCGTCCCCGACGCGTGGGATCCCGAGCCCGCGGCGCTCGCCGCCGAGTTCCGCGCGCTGCTTGACCGGGCGCTGGCGACCCTGCCGGACCGCCAGCGCGCGGTCGTGCAGCTGCGTGACGTCGACGGGCTGGACGCGGACGAGGTGTGCGCGGTGCTCGAGCTGACCCCGGCGAACCAGCGGGTCCTGCTGCACCGTGGCCGTGCGCGGCTGCGGGCCGTCCTGGATGATGCGCAGCGATGACCCCTCCGACGCCGCGCGACATCGCGTGCAACGAGCTCGTCGAGCTCATCACGGACTACCTCGAGGGCGCGTTGCCGCCGGACGAGGTCGCCGCGGTCGAGGCCCATCTCGCGACCTGCCGGGGCTGCGCGAACTACCTGGCCCAGATGCGGGCGACGATCGCGGCGCTCGGGCACGTCCCGGTCGAGACCCTGTCCGGCGAGGCGCTCGACACGCTCATGGAGGCGTTCTCCCGCGAGCTGGGCTGAGTTGGGTCCGGGGGAGTCAGACGAGGTCGCTGCGCGCCACGACGCCGACGAGGGTGCTGCCCTCGACGACCGGCAGCACCCGGATGCCGCGGTCGGCGACGAGCCGCCGGGCGTCACCGACCGTCGCCCCGACGTCCAGCGTGATCGGCTCACGGGTCATCACCGCCGCGACCGTCCGCCGCTCGGACCGCTCCCAGAGCGGGTCGCCGAGCACGTCGGCCTCGCTGAGCAGGCCGACGAGCCGCCCGTCGCCCTCCACGACCGGCAGCGCCGTGAAGCGGTGGCGCGCCAGCAGCTCCTCCGCCGCCACCAGCGAGTGCCCGGGCGTCACCGCGACGACGTCGGTGGCCATGATCTGCCCGATCGGCGTGCCGTCGGGCGGGACGCCGGTGAACCGGCGCGGGCGGACCAGCCGCGCCAGCGCGGTGTCGGCGTCGGCGTCCGTGCCGCCGCCGCGCAGCGTCAGGCGGTCCAGCACCCGCCGCGCCGCGCCCGGCCGCTTGGGCGGCCCGAGCAGGTCCGACCGCGTCACGACGCCGACCAGCACCCCGCGCTCGGCGATCGGCATGACCCGCAGCTCCCCGTAGGTGCGCATCCGGTGCGCGACGACGTCCGGGGCCGCGGTCGGCGGCATCCACAGCACGTCGGTGGTCATGACCTCGGACACGGCGGCGTCGGTCACGCCGGGCCGGCTCTCGCGGAACCGCAGGACGTCCAGCAGGCTGATCATCCCGACGAGCCGGTATGCGGCGTCCGCGACGGGCAGCGCGCTGAAGCCGTAGGTGCGCATGAGGTCGACCGCCCGCGAGACCGGGGCGTCCGGCCGGACGGTGACCACCCTGCTCGTCAGGTAGTCGCGGACGCTGCGCGGCACCGGGCCAACCTAGCGGACGGCCGGGTTCTTAACGGTTGCTGACGGGCGCCGCGGAACCGGCCACGGACGGGCCGGATCTGCTGTGGTGGACGGCATGGCGATCCTCGACCGGTGGCGTGCGGCGCGCGACGGCGTGCTGGAGCACCCCCCGCCCGGTCCGTTCCGCCGGAGCTTCTGGCGCAGCCCGCTGCGCGGCCCGTGGCTGACGGCCGTGCTGGGCCTGACGCTGCTGGTCGGGCTGACGATCATGATCGTGACGGGCCTGCTGTCCTACGCCGCGTACGACCCCCTCCTGCCCGGCAACGACACGACGCCCGCGCACGGCCTGTTCGGCTTCTACCTGTTCGACTGGCCCGCCGGCCCGAGCTGGCTCTACCGCCTGACGCAGGGCGTGCACGTCGCGCTCGGGATCACGCTCGTGCCCGTCGTGCTGGCCAAGCTGTGGTCGGTGATCCCGAAGCTGTTCGCGTGGCCCCCCGTGCGCTCGGTCGCGAACGCGCTGGAGCGCGCGACGCTCCTGCTGCTCGTCGGCGGGCTGCTGTTCGAGTTCGTCACCGGCATCCTCAACATGCAGCTGGACTACCGCTTCCCGTTCTTCTTCTACACGGCCCACCTCTACGGGGCGTGGGTGTTCATCGGCGCGTTCGTCGCGCACGTGCTCGTCAAGTTCCCGACGATGGTCACGTCGCTGCGTCGCGGGCCACACCGGCAGGTCGAGAGCGAGCTCGTCGCGACCGACCCGGCCCCGGCGACGATCTCGCGCCGCGGCGCCCTCGGCTTCGTCGGCCTGTCGTCGCTGGTGCTGCTCGCGACCTACGTGGGGACGACGCTGGACGGCCCGCTGCGGCGCACCACGCTCTTCGCGCCGCACGACCGGCCGAACGGCACGGGCGCCAACGCCTTCCCCGTCAACAAGACGGCCGCGACGGCCGGCATCACCCCCACCGACGCCGGTCCGGGCTGGCGGCTGGAGCTCGTCGGGCCGCGCGGCACGACGCGGCTCTCGCGCGCAGATCTCGCCGCGCTGCCCCAGCACACCTACGACCTGCCGATCGCGTGTGTCGAGGGCTGGTCGGTCGGGCGCACGTGGACGGGCCCGCGGCTGGCCGACCTGCTGGCGCTGGCCGGCGGGCGGCCCGGCGACCGCCTCTTCGTCGAGTCGATGCAGCACGGCGGCGGGTTCGGCTCCGTCACGCTCTCCGGCGAGCAGGCCGGGGCGGACGCGTCGTTGCTGGCCCTGCAGGTCGGCGGCGAGGACCTGTCGCTCGACCACGGGTTCCCCGCCCGCACGATCATCCCGGCCGCTCCCGGGGTGCACTGCACCAAGTGGGTGCGGCGGATGTCGGTGATGCCGGTATGAGGCGCCGCTACGGGGACACGCCGCTGCACCTGCTGGCCCAGCTCGTCGCCTTCGCGCTGGCCGGGTACGCCGCCAGCCGGGCGCTGGCCGACGGCGGCCCGTGGCTCGCGCTCGGGATCTGGTTCGTCGGCGCCGCGATCGGGCACGACCTGGTGCTGTGGCCGCTCTACGCGCTGACCGACACCGTGGCCCAGCTGCGGGCGCGGCGGCGGACCCGGCCGCTGCCGGCGCCGCGCGGCGTGCCGTGGATCAACCACGTCCGGGTGCCGGTCGGGCTGTCGCTGCTGCTCCTGCTCGTGTGGTGGCCGCTCGTCCTGGACGACGCGCCGGGCACGTTCACCGCGGCGACGGGCCTCACGACGGCGGTCTACCTCGGCCGGTGGCTCGGCGTCAGCGGGGCCTTCCTCGTCGCGTCCGCGCTGGTGTACGCCGTGCGGCTGGGCCTGGCGTCGAGCGGGCTCACTTCGGGGGGAGCGAGCGCGCGTAGCGCACCCCGCGGCTGACCCAGCCGGCCAGCCCGGCGTCGTCGAGGCCGTCGACGTCCACCCGCAGCCAGCCGTCCATCTCCCGGCCGCGCATGACCGCCCGCCCGGCGCGCGGGTCGGCGACCAGCTCGTCGGTCGCTGCCGGGTCCACCCGCAGCAGCAGGCCGCCTTCACCGCTCGCGCTGACGGCCATGTTGCCGCCGATCAGGAAGGCGAGTCCGCCGAACATCCGCTTCTCGGACAGCCCCTGCTCGCCGCCGACGAGCTCCCGGAGCCGGTCGGCGAGGTCGGTGTCGTACGCCACGACGCGAGTATGCGCCGTCAGGGTTGGCGGTCGAGTCCCGCGTGGACGGACACGCCGCCCGCGTCGACGACGGTGGGCCGGTGCACCGCCCCCAAGCGCGGTGCGGTACTTCTCGGTGCGTGCGGATTCCCTGGGAGCGCGCCTGGCCCGCGGTCGCCGCGTGCGCCGGGCCGATGGCCCTGCTGGGCTGCGCCCGGCTGCTCCTGCAGCCGCCGATGGGGGACGAGCCGCACTACCTGGTGATCAGCGAGGCCCTGCGCCGGTACGGGTCGCTCGCCGTGATGCAGGTCTACGCCCATCACGACTACGCCGCGTTCTACCCGCTGCCGCTGGACCCGCACGTCGCCCCGGGGCCGGACGGGACCCTGCTCCCGCTGCACGCGATCGGCGGGCCGGTGCTGTGGCTGCTGCCCTACGCCCTGGCCGGCCGGGCGGGCGTCGTCGGGTTCATGATCGTCGTATCGCTGCTGGTGGTCGCGAACCTGCGGCGGCTCGTCGTCGAGCTGGGCGTGCGGCCGGAGCTCGCGACCGGAGTGGCGGTCGCGTTCGGGCTCGGTACGCCCCTGCTGACCTACTCGTCGATGGCCTTCGTCGAGCCGGTCGGAGCCCTCGGCGTCGTCGTCGCGCTGCGCGTGCTCCACCAGCGGGAGCTGCGCGCCCGGGACGTCGCGCTCGCCTCGGCGGCGCTGTGGGTGCTGCCCTGGGTGCACGGCCGGTTCCTGCTGTTCCCGCCGCTGTTCACGGCGTTCCTGCTGGTCCGGGTGCGGAACGAGCCGGCGCGGGCGCGGCTGCTGGCGGCCCTGCTCGTCCCGGCGGCCGTGCTGCTCGGCGGGCTCGTCGCGTTCGACGTCGCGGTGTGGCACACGCTCTCGCCCGTGCAGAACCAGGTCGCGGGCGGCGCCGTGCCGTTCCGCGTCGGACCGTGGCACGGGCTGCTCGGCCTGCTGCTCGACCAGGAGGTCGGCGTCGTCCCGAACGCCCCGCTCGTGCTGTTCGCGCTGCCCGGCCTGGTGCTCGCCGGGCGGGGACACCGGGCCCTGACGGTGCACGTGCTCGCCGCCGCGCTGCCGTACCTGTCCGTGGTGAGCACCTTCGAGGCTTGGGACGGCGCGTGGTCGCCGCCCGCGCGGTTCGCCGCGGTGGTGCTGCCGCTCTTCGCGGGGCACGTCGCGATCTCGCTGGACCGGGCGGGCGGCCGGGTCGCGTTCGCGGTCCTCGCCGCGGCAGGTGCGCTGCTCACGGCCCTCGCGGTGGTGACACCGACCGGCGGCTTCTCGGCCCAGACCGGGCGCGCGCCGGCGCTGGCCCTCGTCGACGCGCATCTCGGGACGCACCTGGCCGGGCTGGTGCCGTCCTCGCCGCTGCCCGGCCAGGGCCCGCTGTTCGCGTCGTGGCTGGCGGTGGTCCTCGCGGTGGCGGTGCTCGTGGTCGTGCGGGCCCGCCGGGATACGACGAACGGCACTCTCGTCCACACCTCGTGAACGAGAGTGCCGTTCGTCGCCCGCGGGAGGGCGGTGTCGTGCGGCCTCGTCAGGCCGGCTTGCCGTGCGCCACGAACCCGTCACGGAGGAACGGGTCGTGGCGCGGGTCGAGCGGTGGGCAGTCGACGCTGGTCAGCAGCCCCTCGCGGATCCCCTGAACGCGGGCGTGGGTGTAGGCGCCGCAGTAGGCCCGGTGGGCCTCGGCGTAGCGGCGCTGGAGCTCGACGAGCTCGGCGTAGAGGCGCTTCTGCACGGCGCGCGCCACGGCGACCTGCTCGACGAGGCCTGGCCGCGGTGGGTACTGGGTCGTCGTCATGGTGGTCACCACTCCCTCGGTGTCGAGCTGCCGGTCCGGTCCGCCGTCGAGCCGTTCACCCGGGCCGCCGTGCCCGCCGCGATGCCGGGGGCACGGGAGCCCGGCTCCGGCAAGGGGCCCGTCACCTCGGGGCCCGGTGCCGTTCCTGCCCGGATCGGGCCCGCCGCGCCCGGTGGCGGTGCGGGGGTGGGTGCCGTCGGCACCGCACCCGCGAGGGCAGTTCCCGCCGCCGCGGCCGGACCGTTCCCGCCCGGCGCGACGCCCGCCGCCCCAGCGCCGGTCGGCCCAGCGCCGGTCGGCCCGGCCCCGGTCGATCCCGGTCCGGCCGGCGCGCCTCCGACCGGCACGGCGCCCGTGGTAGTCGCACCCGGCCCCCCGACGCCCGGCGTCCGGGAGGCCGGCGACAGGGCACCGGTCGGCAGTACCCCGACGGTCCCCGCCCCGAACGGTCCTGATCCGAACGGTCCTGATCCGAAAGGCGCTGATCCGATGGGCGCTGCCCCGGCCGGCCCCGGTCCGAAGGTCCCCGGCCCGAGACTCCCGGACCCGGCCGGCCCGGGCCCGACTGGCCCGGATCCGAACGGCCCGGACCCGACTGGCCCGGGCCCGACTGGCCCGGACCCGAACGCCCCTGATCCGAAGGGCGCTGATCCGAACGGCGCGGCTCCGGCCTGCCCCGGCCCGAACGCCCCCGGCCCGAGACCCGCGGGCCCGACCGGCCCGGGTCCGCTCACCCCGGACCCGACCGGTCCGGACCCGACCGGTCCGGACCCGACCGGTCCGGACCCGACCGGTCCGGACCCGACCGGTCCGGACGCGGCCGGACCGGGCCCGAACGGGCCCGCCCCGACCTGTCCCGCCCCGAACGGCCCCGACCCGAACGTCCCCGACCCGAACGTCCCCGGCCCGACCGGCACCGGCCCCGTCGAGGCCGGCCCGGAGCCCGGCCAGCCGGGCACGGCCCAGCCGCCGCTCACCGCGGCGGCCCGGGGGGCCGGGAAGGCCGCAGCGACGCCGGTCGCGACCGGCCACTCCGCCGCCGGCCACGGCGGGCCGTCCGACCGGGCGGCGAGCTGCGCGTACCCGGCCTCCAGCGCGTGGGCCTGCTCCGCCGCCTGCCGCGCCCGCCGGACGGCCGCCGCCGCCTCCTCGCGCGCCGCCGCCAGCCGTTCGGAGAGCCGTTCCCGCATCGACCCGGTGTCGGTCTCCTCGGGCGCGGGGACGGCGGCGGCCGGCGCGGGCGAGGACCCCTCGACCTCGCCGTCCGCCGGGAGGAACTGCGCGACGGCGAGCCGGAACAGGAACGCCCCCGCGATCCCGCCGACGAGCGGGCCCACCACCGGCACCCACCAGTACTGGTCGCCCGCGGCGTCCACCCAGGCCGTCCGGTAGCCGGTGAGCCACGACACCAGGCGCGGCGGGAAGTCGCGGGCCGGGTTGATCGCGTAGCCGGCGTTGGCCCCCCACGACATCCCGATCGCCACCACCAGCAGCCCGACGACGACCGGTTCCAGGTTCGCCAGCGGCGGGTTGTTGCGACCGGCCGTCAGCGCGCAGACGGCGAAGACCAGTATCGCGGTGCCCAGCACCTGGTCGAGCAGCGCGGTGTGCAGCGTGACGCCGGGTCCGGGCAGGGTGGAGAACACCGTCTGCGTCGCGCTGGAGAACGCCGGGTCGACGTGCACGATGAGGTCCTGGTAGAGGACGCGGACCGCGATCGCCGCGACCGACGCCCCGGCCAGCTGCACACCGACGTAGCCGGGGACCTTGCGCCACGGGAACCCGTTGCAGACGGCCAGCCCCACGGTGACGGCCGGGTTGAGATGCGCTCCGGACAGCCGTGCCGCCACGTAGCACGCGATCGTCACGCCGAAGCCCCACGCCCACGTGATCGCGTCGTGGCCGCCCATGCTGCCGGCCGGGACCGCGGTCGCGGTCTGGGCCTCGACGCCGAGCCCGAACAGCATCAGCACGGTGGTGCCGGCGAACTCCGCCGACAGCTCAGGAATCGACGCCGACGCGCGCATGCCGCCACACCTCCGCCCGCTGCTCGCCGCCCAGGCCCAGGCGGGCGTGGACCCGGTGGACCGCCCGGATGATCGCCTCGGCCGTCAGGTCGATGTCGTGACGCGTGGTGGCGTGGTTGGCGATCGACGCGCGCAGCATCGGCGCGCCGCGCCAGCAGGTCCCGCCGAGGATCGCGGTGCCGTCGGCGACGAGCTCGTCGAGCACGGCCCTGACCATCAGCTCCTCGTCGGGCACGGCGAGGCCGACCGGGCGGACGTCGATCAGCACCTGGTTGTAGGCGACCCGGTTGGCGATGCGGATCACCGGATCGGCGCCCAGCGCCGCCGCCAGCCGCAGGGCGAGGTCGTGGCAGCGGGTGACGATCTCGCCGACACCCTCCCGCCCCAGTGTCGCGAGCGCGGCCCACGCCGGGACACCGAGGCCGCGGCGCGCCATGCCCGGGGACCAGTCCATCCCGTCCCGCAGGCCGGGCGGCACTGTCGCCCCGATGGTCGTGTAGGGCGCCCGGCTGTTCATCGCGGCCTCGTGGGCCTGCGGGTGCGCCGTCAGGACCAGCCCGACGGCGTAGGGCGTCTGCAGCATCTTGTGGCCGTCGGTGGCCCAGCTGTCGGCCAGCTCGATCCCGTCGGTCAGGTGGGCCAGCTCGGGTGCGACCGCGGCGGCCGCCCCGAACGCGAGGTCGAGGTGCAGCCAGCTGCCGTGCCGGCGGGTCAGCGTCGCGATCTCGCGGAACGGGTCGAACGCGCCGGTGTTGATCTCGCCGCCGGCGGCGCACACGATCACCGGGTGGGGCTGGCCCGTGAGGCACGTGGCCAGCGCCGCCGGCAGCATCCGGCCCTCGTCGTCGGTGTCGACGAGGACGAACTCGTCGCGCCCGAGTCCGAGGTACTGCGCGGCCGAGAACAGGGACCGGTGCGCGTCGCGGCCGGCCACGACCGTCACCGCGGGCGCCCCGCGCATGCCCTGGGCCTCGACGTCCCAGCCGCGGGCGGCGCACAGCGCATGCCGGGCGGTGGCGAGGGCCACGAAGTGGGCCTCGGTCGTGCCGGTGACCCACGCACCGGACAGCGCCCGCCCGCCGCGCTGCAGCCCGAGGAGCTCGATCGTCCACTCCAGCGCGACCTCCTCGGCCAGCGTCACCGCCGGCGCCGCGGAGCCGGTGGCGGCGAACTGGTCGAACGTGGCGACGAGCCAGTCGGTCGCCACCGCCGCCGGGACCGCCCCGCCGACGACGTAGCCGAAGAAGCGCGGCCCGCTCGAGTCGACGACCCCGCCGTCGGCGGCACAGCGCATCAGGACGTCGACCGGCCACGTCGGCGGCGCGCCCTGGGCGGGAAGGGCCGGGAGCGCCCCGCCCAGCTGGGTCCGCCAGCGCGCGAGGCGCTCCGCGGTCAGCGGTACGGCGACCGGCCGTCCGCCGATCCCGTCCAGGTATCGGGTGGCCTGCTCCGCGGCGTGCGCGAAGATGTCGCGGCGTCTCATGTCGGCTCCTCATCGGTCGGCCGGGCGCGATATCCGCCGGAATGCGGAATGGCGGAACAACCATCGGCCGCGGCGGACGGCCCGAGATACGGCCCGCCGGGGAAGAGTTCCCTCGCGCCGGGGTAAGGGCGATGTCACCATTCGGCAACCCCGGCGCGGAGCCCGGTCCCGGGTCCGGCCGCTGTGCGGCGCTGACCTGCGGTCGAGGGCAATCCCGCAGCGTCACCGCCCGGGGCCTGCAGGCGGGTCCGGTTCGGCGCGATTCACTCGGAAAGGCTAATTGGCCGTCACTCTCCGAATTTGGAATGGGGGAGGTATTCGCCCGTTGGGGCAGGCACGGTACGCCGCGCGCCACCCGGCCCGTCCGGAGGGGACGTTCGTCCGTGGCGCCGGTGTCCTGCGAGGGGTCGGATGGGCCGGACGAGGCCCGGGAGAGGCGAGGAGCAATCATGATCGAGAAGTTGGACGGGCTGCCGGCGGGGGTCTTCGGCGTGCGCTGCGGCGGGACGCTGACGGCCCGGGAGTACCGCGACGTCCTCGGGCCGCTCGTCGCGGCGGCCAGGGCCGGGTCCGCGGGCGGCCTGCGCTGCCTGGTGGAGATCGACGACGACTTCACCGGCCTGACGCCGCCGGCGGTCGGCGAGGACCTGCGGCTGGCCCTGCACGTCTTCGGCGCGTTCGACGGCGTCGCGGTCGTGACCGACATCCCCTGGGTCCGCCGGGCCGACCAGTGGAGCGGGTTCTTCATGCCGTTCCCGATGCGGACCTACGCCATGAGCGAGCGGGCGGCCGCGGCGGCGTGGCTCGCGGGGCTCCCGGCGGGCGGCGCGGTCACCGTGCAACTCGACGAGGCCACGGGCGTCGCGGTCGCCGAGGTCGACGGTGCGCTGCGCGTCGAGGACTTCGTGGCGCTCGCCGCGGCGCTCGAGCCGTGGATGCGCGAGCACGGCGAGCTCGCCGGACTCGTGCTGCACCTGCGGCGGTTCCCGGGGTGGGCGAGCCTGGGCGCGCTGGTGCGGCACGTGCAGTTCGTCCTGGGCCACCATGGCAAGGTCGGGCACATCGCGCTCGCCACCGACACGCCCGCCGCGGAGGTGGTCGCGAGCATCGCAGGGCACGTCGTGCACCCGCAGGTGCGGGCGTTCGGCTACGACGACCTGGACGCCGCCCGCGCGTGGGCGGGCGGGGCGAGCCCCGCCGCGTGATACGGCACGAGACGGCGCGGCCGCCCCCGGAGCGGCCGCGCCGTCGTCGGTCGGCGTTCCGGCGTCAGTCCGGCAGGTAGTCGCGCAGGCGCAGGTGCGCCGAGCGGGGCACCGCGGCCGACGGGTCGGTGACCTTCTGGTCGTCCACGTAGACCCGCCCCTCCGCGAGGTGGCTGCGGGCCCGGTCCTCGCGGATGCCCGCGTCCAGCAGCAGCTCCAGCACGGACGCCGTGCCGGGTTCGGTGATCGTGGCGGTCATCGGTGACCCCTCTCGCTTGTAATGTCTCCACCGTCGTGCCGCCGCGCGCGGCCGGGTAGGGCCGAAGGGCACCGCTCCGCGCGGTACCTCGCCGGTCCCGGCCGCCCCTGCGGGGGAGCCCGTCCGGGTCACCCGGCACTGGCCGGGCCGGTGGCCGGAGGGGCAGGGTGGCGGCGTGCGCGCGTGGATCGTGGACCGACCCGGGCCGGTGGCCGCGGGGCCGTTGCGGGCCGTGGACCGGCCCGTGCCGGAGCCGGGCCCCGGCGAGGTGCGGGTCCGGGTGACGGCCTGCGGCGTCTGCCGGACCGACCTGCATCTCGCCGAGGGGGACCTGCCGCCGCGGCGGCCGGCCACGGTGCCCGGTCACGAGGTCGTCGGCGTGGTCGAGGCGCGCGGGGAGGGGGCCGACCGGTTCGCCGTCGGGGACCGCATCGGCATCGCCTGGCTGCGCTCCACGTGCGGACGCTGCCGGTGGTGCCGGACCGGCCGGGAGAACCTGTGCCCCGATGCCCGGTTCACCGGCTGGGACGCCGACGGCGGTTACGCCGAGGCGGCCGTCGTGCCCGAGGCGTACGCCTACCGCCTGCCGGACGCCCTCGACGACGTGACCGCCGCGCCGCTGCTCTGCGCGGGCATCGTCGGCTACCGGGCGCTCGTGCGCGCCGCGCTGCCGCCCGGCGGGCGGCTGGGGATCTACGGCTTCGGGGCGTCGGCGCACGTCGTCGCGCAGGTGGCCGTGGCGCAGGGCGCGACGGTGCACGTCCTGACGCGCTCGCCGGCCGCCCGCGAGCTCGCGCTGCGCCTCGGCGCGGCCTCGGCCGGGGCGGCAGACGCCGCGCCGCCGGAGCCGCTGGACTCCGCCGTGCTGTTCGCGCCGGTGGGGGAGCTGGTGCCGGTCGCGCTGCGGGCCCTCGACGCGGGCGGCACTCTCGCCGTGGCGGGCATCCACCTGTCGGACGTGCCGCGGCTGGTCTACGCCGACGAGCTGTTCCGGGAGAAGCAGCTGTGCAGCGTCACGGCGAACACCCGCGCCGACGGCGAGGAGTTCCTGCGGCTGGCCGGGGCGCTGCGCGTGCGGCCCGAGGTGACTTCACACCCGCTGGACCGGGCGGACGCCGTCCTCGCCGACCTCGCCGCGGACCGCGTGACCGGGGCCGCGGTGCTCGTGCCGTGACGGGTGGGCTCCCGGTGCCGCGTGCTGCCGGGGGCGGCGCTGCGGTGTGCGGGCCACCGCGGGCCACAGCACCCAGCCGAGGAGCAGGGCCGTCGGCAGCCAGGTCAGGACGGTCGGCAGGAGCGCCGTGGGCGCCGCGACGATCACGGCCGGCCGCCGCGCCGGGTCGGCTCACGCCGCTCGAGCACGTCGTCGACCGGGCGGCGGGGAGTCGGCGGCAGCGGCTCCGAGGGCGCCCAGCCGAGCCGGACGAGTGCCTGCGGCGCGCAGCGGCGGCCGAAGAGGCCGTCGCGGACCTGCTGGTAGGTCTCCTCGACCTCCAGCGGCTCCGTCAGCGGGCAGGTCGCCAGGCCGAGGTCGGTGGCGTGCAGCAGCACGGCGCTGAGCGCCTCGCCCGCCCGGATCTGGTCGGACGGCTCGTCGGACGCGGTGGCCAGCATGACGAGCAGGGCCCCGTCCTGCCCCGGCTCCTGCGCGATCGTGCCGGGCCGGAACCCGCGTGCGAGGCCGTCTCCGGTTCCCGCGGCGTCCGCGAGCAGGTTCACCGACGGTATGCCGTCGTCGCCGACGGGCCGCGCCGTCCACAGCGTGGTCTCGACCCCGACGCCGGGCGCGGTCGCCTGCGCGCGCTCGGCGGCGGCCCTGGCCGCGCGGACCAGGTCGGCCTCGCCCGGACCGGTGACGGGTCGCAGCCAGGCACCCTCGCGCCGGGCGAGCTCCGCCAGCTCGTCGAGGAACACCTCCGGCACCGGCCAGGTCGCGAAGCGGCGGCGGTCGGTGCGGCGGTGGGCGATCGCGGCCGCCGTGCGCAGGTCCGCCTCGGCCGGCGCATGGAAGCCGAGGTGGACGGTGGCGAGCAGGCTCGGCGGTCCCGAGCGGGGCTCCCGCTCGACGTGCGCCGAGACGCCGACGGCCGCCAGCGCGGCGCGCAGGTGGTGCAGCGCCGCGCCGCAGGAGACGAACAGGTCGCGACCGATCGTGTCGGTGGCCGGCAGCCACCGGTCGAGGTCGACGTGCATCTCGATCGTGCCGGTGTCGTAGCGGAAGCGCCATGGCTGGCTGTTGTGGACCGAGGGCGCGCGGCAGGCCAGCGCGACGGCACTGCGGACGGTGGCGTCCTGTATCGGCTCGGCGATCATCGAGCCTCCTTGGTCGTGACCGGATCGCCACCGAGCGTCGCGCGCCGGGCACCGGTGCCGCCACCGTCGGGGGGCCCGCCGGGGTAGGGCCGATCGGCGGTGGGCCGCCGCGGCCGTGGGGACTTGCCAGCGACGGCCCGCCATGCCAGCGTCCCGCTCGTGAACGCGCACGCCGGGGACGCCGACGGGCGCGACGGACCCGGGATCGCCGGCCTGACGGTCGGGCTCGGCCTGGGCGAGCTGCTCGCCGAGGTGCAGCAACGGATCGCCGAGGTCGTCGCGGTCCACGAACGGCTGCAGGGCCTGCTCGACGCGATGCTCGTCATCGGCGAGGGACTGGAGCTCGACCGGATCCTGGGCCGCATCGTGCACTCGGCCTGCGCGCTCGTCGGCGCCCGGTACGGCGCGCTGGGCGTCGTGGACCCCGACGGGGGCATCGCGCGGTTCCTGCACGAGGGCATCGACGCGGCGACGGTCGAGCTGATCGGGGACCTCCCGCAGGGCAAGGGGCTGCTGGGACAGCTGGTGGCGGACCCCCGTCCGCTGCGGCTGCCGGACCTGGGCGCCCACCCGGCGTCGGTCGGCTTCCCGCAGCACCACCCGCCGATGAAGGGCTTCCTCGGGGTGCCGATCCGGGTCGGGGACACGGTGTTCGGCAACCTCTACCTCACCGAGAAGGTGACCGGGGGCGCGTTCACCGCGACCGACGAGGCGGTCGTGCGCGCGCTGGCGGCCGCGGCGGGCGTCGCCGTGCAGAACGCCGACCTCTTCGAGGAGACCCGGCTGCGTCAGCAGTGGCTGGAAACCTCCGCCGAGATCCGCGCGGAGCTGCTGACCGGGGCCGACGACCGGGACGCGCTGGCGCTGATCGCCCGGCGGACGCTGGAGCTGGCCAAGGCCGACGCGGCCGTCGTGTTGCAGGGGCCCGACGCCGAAGGGCGCTTCCGCTGGGTGGCGGCCGCCGGGCCGAGCGGGCTGCGGGCCGGCCCGGAGCCGGTGGAGCTCGGAGAACCGTTGCGCTCGGGTGCCCTGGACGGGGCCGGTGTCGTGCTGGACGCGACCGACGCCGGTGTGTTCGGGTCGGCCGGACCGCAGTGGGCGGCGGGCAGCCCGGCCGGGGCGGCCGTCCTGACCTCGGACGGGCGTCCGGTCGGGGTACTCGTCGTCCTGCGCGAGCGCGGGCGCGAGGAGTTCCGGCCGGCGGTCGTGCCGGTGCTGCGGTCGTTCGCCGAGCAGGCCGAGCTGGCGCTGGAGCTGGCGGCGAAGAACCGGGAGCTGCGGCGGCTGGGGGTCTACGCCGACCGCGACCGGATCGCGCGCGACCTGCACGACCACGTGATCCAGCGGCTGTTCGCCACCGGGCTGGCGCTGCAGGGGACGATGCGCCGGACCACCGACCCGGACCTGCGCAAGCGCGTCGGGCAGGCCGTCGAGGACCTCGACGTGACGGTCCGCCAGATCCGGACGGCGATCTTCGACCTGCACTCGTCCGGCGACGGGTCGGGCGGCCTGCGGCGGCGGCTGCTCGACGCGGCGACCGAGGCGGGGGCCGCGCTCACCCCCGCGCTGACGCCGGTCGTGCGCATCGACGGGGCCGTCGACGCGCTCGTGCCGGCCCCGATCGGCATGCACGCGGAGGCGGTGGTCCGCGAGGCCGTCGGCAATGCGGTGCGCCACGGTCGCCCGTCGCGGGTGACGGTGACCGTCGAGGCGGGCGCCGACCTCGTGGTGGAGGTCGTCGACGACGGTGTGGGCATCCCGGAGGGCGTGGCCCGCAGCGGCCTGCGCAACCTGGAGCGGCGCGCGACCGACTGCGGGGGCGAGCTGACCTGCGGGCCCGGCCCGGCGGGTGGCACCCGGCTGCGGTGGCGGGTGCCGCTGTCGTGACGGCCGGGCGGCCACCGGCAGACGTCGTCGCGGCGGCGCAGCCGCCGGCCGGCGCGGGGACCCGACCGGGACCCGCAGCAGGCCCCTGGTGGCCGACCCGGCCGCTCGTGATCACCGCAGGGGGAGGGCCCTGGCGGCGTCAGCGCCCGCGGCGGCGGCACTCCCAGGCCGCAGCGTCGCGGGGGTGCGGGACGCCGTGCGAGGCGCCGCGGCGCCGCTCGCGGACGACGCGCCCGAGGCGCCGGTACAGGCGGTCCGCGAGCAGGTCGACGGCCTCCCGCGGGCGGGACGCCTCGACGCTCACGTGCAGCGGGACCCCGTCCAGGTCGACGTGCGCGGTGGCCTCGACCGGCTGGGACCGGCCGGGGTCGGCGTGCCGGTGCACCCGGACGTGGCCGGCGAGGACGGGCCGGCCCGTGTGGTGCAGCGCGGCGGTGATCTTCTCGAGCGCGTAGCCGGCGAGGTCCGGGGCGATCCGGCCGCTCAGCTCGACGACGGTCACTGCGGCGATCCGGTCGACGGCGGAGGGGGCGCGGCCGGGCACGGGGGCGACCGGTGTGGTGGCGGGGAGCTCGAATGATGCGGTCATGCGGGCAGCATCGACCGGGTGCCGGAGGGCCGGGAGGGTCACAGGACCCGGGGCGGCGCGAGGCGGGTGGCCCTGCCGCAAGGCCCAACGGCCGCCTCGCCCGTGACGTCCGGCCGCTGGCGACGGCGGGGGCGTCCGGCGAGTGTGGGGCCTGTGAGCGGCCATGCATGCGCGGGAGGGTGACCACCCCGCGGCTGCGCCCGGCGACGGCCGGGCGTCCGCAACGGGGCCGTCGATCTTCGAAGGTGCGGTGGAGGCGCTGACCCACGCCCCGTCCGTCCACAACACCCAGCCCTGGCGGGTGCGGCGGATCGACCGGGGGCTGCAGCTGCGCACCGACCGCCGGCGCCGGCTGCCCGCGACCGACGGCGACGCGCGCGAGATGCGGCTGTCCTGCGGCGCGGCGCTGCTCAACATCCGCCTCGCCGCGGCCGCAGCAGGTGTCCGTCCCGAGGTCCGGATCCTCCCCGACCCGGCGGCGCCGGACCTCGTCGCGACCGTGCTGTGGGGCCGCATCCTGCCGCCGACCCGCGAGGAGCGGGTGCTGTACGCGGCGATCCCGCACCGCCGTTCCGACCGGCGGCGCTTCCGCGACGAGCCGGTCACGGCGGTCCACCGCCGGATGCTGCGGCACGCCGCCGAGTGCGAGGGTGTGTGGCTGCACGAGATCACGCCCGCGGAGAAAGAGCCCCTGCTGCGGCTGCTGCGCGCGGCCCACCGGGCGCAGTCCGCCGATCCGGCGTTCCGCTCGGAGTGGGAGAACTGGACCGGGCGCCCCGACGGCACGCCGACCGGCGTGCCGGCCAGCAGCGGCGGGACCCCGCCCGCGCTCAACGACGTCTGGATGGTGCGCGACTTCACCCACGGCGAGACCGCCGCTCCGGCCGGGCCGCCGGTCGACCGCACGGGCGCAGGCGCGGGCGACGATCCGCTGGTGCTGCTCGTCGGGACGGTCGGCGACCGTCCGGTCGACCAGGTGCGGGCCGGTCAGGCCCTGCAGCGCGTCCTGCTCACGGCGACCGCGCTCGGCCTGGCGAGCTCCGTCGTCTCGGCGCCCGTCGAGCTGCCCGCGACCCGCACCGCACTGGCCGCGTTGCTCGGCACGGGCGTGCACCCACAGATCCTGGTCCGGGTCGGGCACACCGACGGGCCGGCGCCGCGCACCCCGCGGCTGTCGCCGTCGCGCATCCAGACCTGATGCGGTCGCCGCGAACCTCGCCGGGTCCTCCTGGCGAGCCGCCGCCGTGATCACGCGATCACCCCGGTAGACGGCCGTGGCCGCCGCACCGGAGCACCGACCGTCCCGGGAGCACCGGCCGTCCGTGACGGTGCCCCGCGGACGCCCGCCGGGCCCGCCGTGCGGCAGGACCGGCCGGGTCAGGCGGACACCGCGGACGCCGGGTCGACGACGTCGGCGAGCGGCCTGCGGCGCGTGGCCGGGACCGGGTAGCCGCGCCCGATGCGCAGCACCGCCTGGGGCAGCTCGGTGCCGCGGATCAGCCGCCGTAGCCGTTCCCGCGTCGCCGGCACCTCGACGACCTGGGACAGGAACGAGGCGGTCAGGCCGTCGGCCGTCGCGGCGAGCAGGACCCGCTGCAGGGCCTGACCGACGCCGACCTCGGCGGCCCGCCCGCTCAGGTGCGAGGTCAGCACCACGATGGCCGGCTGGCGCTCGAAGTCGCCGTGCTCGGGCCCGGCGTGCTCGTCGCCGCGGAAGTCGCGCAGCACCCACCGTGCGGGCGGAGCCGGCAGCGGCCCGCCCGCCGTCGCCGGCACGCCGTCGTCGCGGTCGGGCGTGACCGCGGTCCAGCGCGAGAGCTCCGCCCGGAAGGCCGGGTCGGCCATCTGGCCGCGGTGCGCGGTCGCGACGAGGTCCTGCAGCTGGGTCTGCTCGGCGGGATCCGCGACGACGTGCAGCCACGCACCCTCCTCGAGCGCGGCCCGCCGCAGGACCTCCAGCTCCGCCCGTTCCACCGGCACGTCGGAGAAGGGCCGGCGGTTCGTGCGCCGGTGCGGGACGGCGGCCAGCAGGCGCAGCTCGTCGGGGCTGGGCGGGCGGTGCCCGCCGGGTCGCACCTCCGCGATCAGGTCGGGGCGCTCGCGGTCGGGCAGGACGGTGACCGTCGGGCGCATCCCCGCTCCGCGCAGCGCCAGCCGCAGCGTGAACAGGGCCGCGCCGCAGGCGATCCGCAGCTCCCGCCCGTCCGGGTCGGCCACGGGCAGCGACCGGGCCGGGTCCGCCCACAGCTCGATCAGGTCGGGCTCCAGGTGGAAGCGCCAGGGTTGGGTGTTGTGCAGCGACGGGGCGCGGCATGCGGTGCGCAGCACCGCGGCGAGCTGGTCGGGGACCAGGCCGAGCACGCTGGTGTCCACGGTCATCGAGAACCTGCTTCGCGTGAGGTCGGGGTGCGCCGGTAGCACCAGCGTCGACCCACGGACGCCGTCTCGGCCACGGCCGAAGGGCCCCGGCCCGGGGCCGATCGTCCGGGGTCCCTTCGGCCCGGCCGAACCGGGGTCGTTCGGCCCGGCCCGGGCGGTCGGTCGCCGGTGCCCCCGGCCGCGGGGCGTCGGGCACCGTGGCCACGGGCCCGGCTGCGGCGGCGCCGTGTCGTCGGGGCCCGCGGAGGAGGGACCAGGCGATGGACGTCCGGCAGGCGCACCGGCCCGTGGTGGTCGGCGTGGACGGATCGGCGAGCGCGTTGCGCGCGACGGCGTGGGCGGCGAGGGAGGCGGCCCGCCGGGGCGCGGCGCTCCGGCTCGTGACGGCGTTCGAGTGGACGGCGGACCGGGTGCTCGGCCAGCCCGGGCTCGGGGAGCGGGACCGGGAGCAGATGCTCGAGGTCACCCGCCGCCGGCTCGCCGCAGCCACGCTGATGGCGCGCCGCGTCAGCCCGGACCTGGCGGTGACCGACCAGGTCGCGATCGGCGCCCCGATCGAGGTGCTGCGCTCCGAGGCGCAGCGCGCCGTCCTCGTCGTACTCGGCGACCGCGGGTTGGGCGGGCTGGCCGGGCTGGTCGTGGGCTCGGTCGCGGTCGCGCTGGCCGCGCACGCGGCGTCCCCGCTGGTGGTCGTGCGCGGCGAGCGTGCCGCCGACGACCGCGGCCCGGTCGTGGTCGGCGTCGACGGCTCGGCGGTGAGCGAGGCCGCGCTCGCGTTCGCCTTCGAGGAGGCGGCGGCGCGGCAGGCGCAGCTGCACGCGGTCCACGTCTGGTGGGCGTCGGCGTTCGAGGAGTCGCTGGGCTCCCTGGTCGACTGGGACGCGGTCGCCGTGGAGGAGCAGGCCGTGCTGGCGGAGCGGCTGGCCGGGTGGGGGGCCAAGTACCCCGAGGTGGACGTGCGCCGCTCGGTCGTACGGGACGTCCCGGCCAGGGCGCTGGTCGCCGCGTCGCGGGAGGCGCAGCTCGTCGTGGTCGGGTCGCGGGGGCGGGGGAACGTGACGGGCCTGCTGCTCGGCTCGGTCAGCCACGGGGTGCTGCACGGCTCGCACTGCCCGGTGGCCGTCGTGCGGGGCGACCTGGCCGGGTGAGCCGGCGGCCCACCCGGCCGGGGCCCGTCAGGTCCCGGCCGTCAGGACGGAGGCCAGGTCGCGGCGCGGGGTCGGGCCCAGCTCCGCCGCCAGGGAGGCCGGCAGCCCGACCCGCACGACGACCTGCGGGTGCTCGAGCAGGCGCAGGATCTTGCGGACGGAGGCGCGGTTCTCCGACAGCTCGGTGCCCTGGCTCAGGGTCGTCGTGGCGAGGCCGGCCTGCGTCGCCGTGAGCAGCACCGCGCTGAGCGCCTCGCCGGCGCGGAGCTGGTCCTCGACCGTGTCGCCCGCGGTGGCCAGTACGAGGAACTCCGCCGCGTCGTCGGACAGGCCGTGGCCGGGCTGCGGCAACGGCTGGGGGAGCCCGGACCGCGGGAACTGGCGCAGCCCGGAGGGGCGGGTCAGACCCGTCGGCTGGGCGGCGAGGGCCGTGGCCGGCACACCGTCGCGGGCACCGGCGTCGCGCCGGGTCCACAGCTGCAGCTCGGCCGCGTAGCCGGGAGACCAGCGCTGGTGCTCGGCGGCCTCGGCGAGCACCGCGAGCAGCGCATCCCGGTCCGGACCGGCCGGAAGGAGGAGCGCCCCGTGCCGCCGGGCGGCCTCGTGCAGGGCGCGCACGGCGTGCGGGGGCGCCGGCCGGTGGCTGAAGCGCCGCCGGTCGGTGTGCCGTCGCGCGATCGACCGGAACAGCTCGGCCTCGGCGACCGCGGGTCCCGGCCGGGCGACGACCCGCGCGAGGTACGTGCGGTCCTCGGGTTCGGGCAGGCGCGTGACCGTCGCGGCGAGGCCGGCGTGCGCGAGCGCGACCTGCAGGTGGTGCAGGGCGGCGCCGCAGCTGAGCAGCGCGTCACGGCGGTCGGGGTCGGTCGCGCTCAGCTGCCGGCCGGTGTCGGCGAACAGGTCGATGGTGTCGTGGTCCACGCGCCATCGCCAGGGTTGGGTGTTGTGGACCGACGGGGCGCGCAGCGCCTGCTCGACGGCCGCCGTGACGGGTCCCGTGGGGATCATGGCTGGACCACCTGGTGCGATGGGATGCGATGGGCTGCGGAGGTCACGACGCCTCCCTTCGACGGGAGGAAGATCCTGCGGCCGGCCGGTCGCAGGCGACAGGGCCGGAGGGCCTGTCGCCTGCGGGTCCGGCGGACCCGGTGTGCCGGGTCGCGCCGGGCCGTTCGCGTCCGTCCGCGTGACCGCCGGCCCGTGGCCGCGCGCGTGGGCGGGCGGCACCGTGGAGCCACAGTGTGAGGAGGCGGCGATGGCCGGACCGGTTGTGGTGGGTGTGGACGGCACCGAGTCGGCGCGGGCGGCCGCAGCCTGGGCGTCCGACCTGGCGGCGGCGCAGGACGCGCCGCTGCGGCTCGTCTGCGCCGTCGCGTCCGGCGGCGGGGACCGGCCGGCCTGGCTGCGTGAGGAGGTCGACGCGGCCCTGCGGGCCGGCGTGGCCGACGTGGAGGGCGTGACGGCCGTCGGCTCGGCGACCGAGGTGCTACTGGGGATACCCGACGCGCGGATGCTCGTCGTCGGCAGCTACGGGGCCGGCGCGGCGTCGGGCATGCTCTCCGGCTTCACCGCACTGAGCCTGCTCGGCGCCGCGCGGTGCCCCGTCGCGGTGGTGCGCGGGTCGCGGCCGGGGATCGCCCCGCCGCGGGAGGGACCCGTCGTGGTCGGGCTCGACAGCGCGGCGGGTGGCGAGGCGGCCGTCGAGACGGCGGCCGAGCTGGCCGCGGCGTGGGGTGCCGGACTGCTCGTGCTGCACGCCTGGTCCGACACGGTGATGGCGGGCGGGGTACACCGGCCGGGAGCCGCGGGCACGGCACAGGAGGCCGCCTCGGCGCTGCTGGAGCGGTGGCTCGCCGACCTGCGGGCGCGCTTCCCCGGGGTAGCCGTCGAGGGCCGGCTCGTGGCCGGCACGCCGTTGCGGGCGCTGCTGGCCGAGGCGCCGACGGCCCGGGTCGTCGTGTCCGGGCGCCGCGTGCACCGGCCGCCGGGTGCCATGACGCCCGGTTCGGCCGGGCGAGGCCTGGTGGAGTTCGCGACCTGCCCGGTCGTCGTCACCCCGCCACTGTCGGTGGCGCGGATGGCGGGCGCGACCTTGGGCGGGTCCCGCTAGCGGATCGCGGGGGAGGACGTCGTGGAGGAGCGGGTCGTCGTCGGGGTGGACGGGTCGGCGGAGGCCGACGTGGCGCTGGACTGGGCCGCCGACGAGGCGGCCCGGCGCGGGGCGCGCCTGCAGGTGGTGTCGGTGGCGCAGGAGCCCGAGCTGTGGGCCGTGCCGTACGGGTTGGCGCCGCCGTTGCCGACGACGCCGCTCGAGTTCCCCGACATCGCCCGCGCCGCGGCGCAGGAGGCGCTGGACGGGTTGGCGCGGCGGCACCCGGAGCTCGCCCGGTCGGTCCGGGCGGAGGTCGTCGGCCTGGTCGGGCACCCGGCCGCCGAGCTGGTGGACCACGCCGCCGGGGCGGCCGTGCTGGTGCTCGGCCACCGCGGCCGGGGCACGCTGGCCAGCGCGGCGCTGGGGTCGGTGGGGCTGAGCTGCGTGCTCCACGCACGCTGCCCGGTCACGGTCGTGCGACCGCCCGTCGCCGGTGTACCCGCGGCCGGGTGACCCGCCGGCCGCCGGATGACACACCGGCCGCCGGATGACGAACCGGCCGCCGGGTGACGCATCGGCCGCCGGGTGACGCGCCGGCCGCCGGGATCGCCGCCCCGACCCGGTGATCACCGGGTCGGGAGGCTCAGGGCCGGATGTGGCCTCCGGGTCCCCCGTTCGGCGGTCAGGGCCTCGCCGGTCGGCTCCCGGGTGGCCCGCGGTGACGAACGTCGACCGCGGACCGGTCGGCAGTCGGCTGGGAGGGTGTGATCATCGCGTTGGGTGCTCCTGGGCCATGTCCGGCCGCGAGTCTCCCGGTTCGGTGATCATCAGCTTGCCGTCCCGGGGTCGCGCACCTGCGGGGCCGGTGATCGCCGCGTCGGGTGCCCCAGGGCCGGATGTGGCCTGGAGGTTCCCCGTTCGGCGATCACCGAGGACCGGTCGACGGGGACCGGCGGTCGCCCGCAGGCTGCGTGATCATCCGCACGGGCGCGCCCGGGCCAGGTCCGGGCCGCCAGGTCCGGCCGAGGTCCGGGCCGACTGTCTGGGCCGGGTCCGATCCCCGTGTCCCCGGTCGGTGACCGCCGGCCCCGCCGGGCCGGGATCCGCGCACCTCCGGAGCGGTGATCGCCGGGTGGGGAGCCTCAGGGCCGGATGTGGCCCCCCGGTCCCCCGTTCGGCGATCACCGGCCCGGTGGCGGCCTCATCGGGTCCGGTCCTCGAGACCTCGGACGGCCGGCCGGTCGCCACCCGGCCGCCGGCGGGCCATGCGCGAGCATGAACGCCGTCTCGGATGGTCTCCGGCCCGCCTGCCCGTGATCATCCCCGCGCCGCGGCCGGCGCTCGCGTCCCCGAGTCCTCCTGACGCCCCGCGGCCACGGTCGGTCGGGCCGGCGGACCCAGCCGCACCTGCGGCAGCCCCGGCGTCTGCTCCGGCCGGTGGGTGACGAGCAGCGCCGTGCGGCCCGCGGTCACGGCGAGCAGCTCCCCGGCGAGGGCGTCCGCGGTCGTGCCGTCCAGGTGGGCTGTCGGCTCGTCGAGCACCATGACGGGCCGGTCGGCGAGGAGCGCCCTGGCGATCCCGAGCCGCTGGCGCTCGCCACCGGAGACGCTGCCGCCGTGCTCGCCGACGGGGGTGTCCAGCCCGTCGGGGAGGCCGTCGAACCAGTCGCCGAGCCGGGCCTGCCGCAGTGCGGCCACGAGATCGGCGTCCCCGGCCCCCGGCGCGGCCAGCGCCAGGTTGGCGCGCAGCGTGCTGTCGAACAGGTGGGTGCGGGCACCGCACCAGGCGATCCCGGCCCGCACCTCGTCGCCGGCCAGCCCGCGGACGTCGCGTCCGTCGGCCAGCAGGACGCCGGCTGCCGGGTCCAGCGTGCGCAGCAGCGCCGCGACGACGGTGGACTTGCCCGCGCCCGAGGGCCCCGTCAGCGTCAGCCGCGTGCCGGGCCCCAGGTCGAGCCGGACGTCGCGGACCGCGTCGCTGCCGATGTCGGGCCAGCGGACGGCGAGCCCGTCGGCGTGGAACGAGGCCGGCGGGGCCACGCCCGCGGGCTCGGCCGGGTCGGCCGTCGGGGCCCGCCGGGCCGCGAGCTCGGCGAGCCGGGCTCCGGCCGGCAGGGCGGCGAGCAGCCGCACCGCGGCGTCGGGCAGTCCCGCGACGACGTCGGCCAGCGCCAGTGGGGTGAGCGCGAGCACCGCCAGCGCGGGGCCGGCCAGCGTCCCGGCCTGCACGGCGGCGACGCCGATCGCCGTGGCGGTGACCGTCGCGGCGCCGAGCGCGAGTACGCCAAGGCCGCTGCCCAGGCCGCGGGCCGTGGCCGACCGGCGGCGCAGGGCGCCGAGGTGGGCGTCGGCGGCGGCCAGCGCGTCCCGGCGGACGGCCGCAGCGCCGCACACCAGCAGGTCGGGCGCGGCTTCGATGATCTCGACGGTGCGGGCGAGTACCTCGCCCTGCGCCGCCGCCGTCCGACGCTCCGCGCGCCGGGCCGCCCATGCGGTGACGGCGGGCGCGGCGATCCCCGCGACGAGCAGCCCGGCGCCGACCGCCAGGCCGGCGGCGGGCGAGACGAGCGCGAGCCCGCCCGCGGCCACGAGCCCGACGGCCGCGGCCGCGCCGGCCGGCACGACCACGCGGACGAGCAGGTCCTGCTCCGCGTCGACGTCGGCGACGAGGCGCGAGAGCAGCTCGCCCCGCCGCAGCCGGGCCGTGGCGGCCGGCCCGAGCCGGACCAGCTCGCTCCAGACGCGCTCGCGCAGCGTCGCCCCCGCGCGCAGGGCGGCGTCGTGCGAGACGAG
>CAVSJZ010000014.1:0-13231 GCA_963728105.1 uncultured Actinomycetota bacterium
GGATCTTGCGCTGGCGGACGCCTCGACTCGTCGAGTATTGCTAGGGCTGGGTCAGCGCCACGTGGTCGATGGCGAGGATCCGCCCGTGGCGGGTCGGTCGGGGCCGGTGGGGGTGAAGTCGCCGACCCAGCTGGTGGTGTCGTCGGCGCCGGTGCGGCAGAACAGGACCTCGGTGCCGTCGGGTGCGGCGACGCCCGCCAGGTCGACCTCGGCCGGCCCGTGCGGGTGGGGCAGCGCCGGGGCGAGCAGGGCGCCGGCGCGGCGGACCACGGCCGCGGGTCGGCGGTCTCGATCCCGAGGGCGGTCTCCGCGGCGCCTGCGGCCGCGGCCGCGTTGAGCAGGACGGTGGCCCCACCGTGGCGCCAGAGCTGGACGGGCTTGGTGCGGTGCTGGGCCGCGTGCGCGAAACCGAGCGCGGTCAGCGTGCGCGGCCACCGCCGGGCCCGACGCGTCGTCGACGGCGAGCTCGGCGAACGCGTACCCCGACACCAGGGGCTCGGGCGGGGGCGCGGCGGCCGCCAGGCGGTCCCGGACGGCTGGCGGCGCGACCGGGGCCGCCGCCTCCTGCAGGGCGAGCAGGGAGCGCAGCGCGTCGACGGCGGTGCGGCGCGGGTCGGACTGGCGGAAGACGTCGTTGAAGACCTCCAGCGACAGCGGCCCGGTGTAGCCGGCGGCGAGCACGTGGCCGAGGAAGGCCGGCAGGTCCAACGCTCCCTGGCCGGGGAACAGGCGGTGGTGACGGCTCCACTGCAGCACGTCCATGTCCAGGTGCGGCGCGTCGGCGAGCTGCAGGAAGAACAGCCTGTCGGCGGGGATGTCGCGGATGGCGGCGGGGTCGGACCCGCGGGAGAGGATGTGGAAGCTGTCCAGGCACAGCCCCAGCGCGGGGTGGTCGGCGCGGCGCACGATCTCCCACGAGCGCTCGTAGGTGTTCACGTGGGTGCCCCAGGCCAGCGCCTCGTAGGCCACCCGCTTCCCGCGCTCGGCGGCGAGGACGGCGAGCCGGTGCAGCTGCTCGGCGAGCAGGCCGTCGTCGTCGACGGCGTGCGGGGACACCGCGGAGCAGACCAGGATCAGGTCGGTGCCCAGCTCGGCCATCAGGTCGAACTTGCGAGCGGCCCGGCGCAGGTTGCGCTCGAGCTGTCGGGGCGCACGTCGTCGAAGTCGCGGAACGGCTGGTAGAGGTCGATCGAGAGGCCCAGCTCGGTGCAGCGCCCGCGTACGTCGCGCGGTGACCACGGGGAGGCCACCAGATCCGGCTCGAAGATCTCGACGCCATCGAAGCCCGCCGCCGCGGCGGCGTCGAGCTTGTCCTCCAGGGTGCCGGAGATGCAGACGGTGGCCAGTGCCGTGCGTAGCGCGGTCGGCGCGCCCGCCCGCTGCGCCGCCACGGCCGATGCGGTCATCGCCCCAGCATCGACCGCCCGGACCCGCGGTGGGGGCCGTTCCCGGCCAGTGGACGATCCCGCGCCGGGGCCGCGGTCCAGGCCCGGAGGCGCTAGCGACCAAGGATCGCTAGAGCCGGACCGGCTCCCGGTCGCCCGCTGCGCGCGGCGCGGGGAGGAACCCGGCGGCGACGGCGCCGTCGTCCGACCCGGCGACGCACCCGGCGACCGTGGCGACGATCGGGTCCGCCGTCGCGTGCCCGGCGAGCTCGCGCGAGAGGCTGCGCGCCGCGATGGACAGGGCGGACATGATCGGTGGCAGCTCGTGGCCCAGGTTGCGCAGGCACAGCTCGATGGCGGCCACCACGTCCCCGCCCGGCCCGAACACCGGCATCGCGACGCCGCAGGTGCCGGCATCGAGCTCCCAGCGGGTCACGGCGACGCGGGTCAGGCGGGTGACGGCCAGCGCGCGCCGGAACCGGTCGGGGGCGGTGACGGTGTGCGGCGTGTACTGCCGCAGGCCACGCATGATCGTCATCTCGACGGTGCCGGTCGGCGCGAAGGCCAGCAGCGCTCGGCCCACGGCCGTCGGGTGGGCCGGCAGGGTCGCGGCCGGGGTGAACGTGGTGACGGGCCGCGGGCCCGGGGCCTTCTCGATGTAGGAGACCTCCAGGTCGTGCAGGACGCCCAGGCGGGCCCGGCAGCGGGTGGCGGCCGCGAGGTCCTCCAGCACGCACGGCGCCCGGTCCTGGATGCTCGGCGGCGAGCCGTCGCGGGCGCCGATCATGCGCAGCGGCAGTCCGGCGCGGTAGTAGCCGTGCTCGGTGCGGTCGAGCAGCCGCCAGGACGCCAGCTCCGAGGTGAGCCGGTGGGCCGTGGAGATGGGCAGACCGGCCAGGCGCGCGATCTCGGTCAGCGAGTGCTCGCTGCCCTCGGTGAACGTCAACAGGATCGCGGTGATCTTGCTGGTGACGGACCGCCCGGACTCGGTGGAGTTGCCTGCCATGGTTCGCTCACTCCTCGTCGTCGTGGAGCTGGGCCGGGCGGTGGACGGTCCCGCCGCTGCTGGGCGTACCGGGCTGTCGTCGGCGATCTCACCCAACACGCTGTTCCGTCGATGTTCCAGAGCGTGATGCAGGCGACTTCATCTGCCTCGCGGATGGTGACGCCCGGCCACGGGTGCCGCCGTGGAAACCCTGGGGTGGTTCATCGGTGCGAACCATGGGGCGAAGGGCGAGGATCACGCCCGGTGGAACTGGACTGGCTCGAGACGTTTCTCGCCGTGGTGGACCGTGGAGGGTTCGCCGCGGCGTCCGAGCAGGTCCACCGGTCCCAGTCCCGGGTCAGCGCCCATGTCGCCGGGCTCGAGCGGGAGCTGGGCGTCCAGCTGATCGACCGCACCCACCGGCCCGCGACGCTGACCGCGGCGGGCCAGGTGTTCGCCCGGCACGCGCGCGAGATCGTGTCCGGCATCGGCTCGGCCCGTTCGGCCATGGGAGCGCTGCGGGCGATGGAGCAGGAGTCGCTGTCGGTGCTCACCACGCCGTGCATCGGGACGGCCCTGTTCCCCTCCGTGCTGGCCGGGCTGGCCGAGCGGCTGCCGGGTGTCCGGGTGACGTTGTCGGAGCAGTGCTGGCACGACGTCGAGGCAGCGGTTCCCGGTCGACGGCGTGGTGGTGGCCGTGTTGCCGACGCTGCCCTAGCCGCTGGCACCGGGGATGCAGGAGCGGCTGCTCTGGCGGGAGCGCATCCGGGTCCTCGTCCCGCCCGACCACCCGGTGGCGAAGGAGCGCACTCCCGTGTCGCCCGCGGAGCTGGTGACGCATCCGCTGGTCATGGGCGGCGCGTCGGGGGAGGGCGAGCCGGAGCTGCTCACGCTGCTCGCCGCTCGCGGGCTCGCGGTGGCCCCGCGAGCCACCGTCGACAGCCCGACGACCGTGGCGGCGATGGTCCGCGAGGGCGTCGGCGTCGGCGTCCTGAACGCCGTCGCGCTGGAGCACATCGACACCTCGGGCCTTTCCGTCCTCGACATCGACGGTCCCGACATGGTCCGCGAGGTGGCCGCCTACTGGTACGACGTGCTCGTCACCACCGGGGTCGGGACGCTCCTGCACCGGACGGTCCTGGAGTCCCCCGTGCCGCGCGGCGGCACGGCGATCGGACCGGGCAGACGCGGTCGGCGGCCGGGCGCGGGGGCCGGTCAGCGGAGTGCAGGGGGACTGCGGCGGAGGTAAGGTCCTGCGGGTTTCTGCTCCGCCGGCGACGAGGCCTCCGTGAGGTCCCGCGCCCCCACGTGAGGATGCGATGGCGCTGTTCGTCGGCCGGCAACCCGAGCTCGCGGTCCTGCGCTCGCGGCTGGCGGACGCCGTCGCGGGCCGACCGCAGGTCGTCCAGATCCAGGGTCCGGCCGGGATCGGCAAGACCGCGCTCATCGAGCGCTTCCTGCGGGACCCGGGCAGCACGCCCCCACCGGTGGTCGTGCGCGCCAGCGGGGAGGAGTCCGAGTCGCTGTTCGCGCTCGGGGTCGTGGAGCAGCTCGCCCGGTCCGCGGGCGGCGCCGGGAGGGCGTTGCTGGAGGCCGTGTCGGCAGGCGCCGCAGCGCGCGTCGAGGACCCGGTCACGGTCGGCATCCGCATCCTCGACCTGCTCGACCGCATCGAGGGGCCGACGCCGGTCGTGCTCCTGCTCGACGACGCGCACTGGGCGGACCTGCCGTCCCTGCAGGCGCTGGTCTTCGCCCTGCGCAGGCTGGTGGCCGACCCGGTGCTGACGCTCGTGGCGGTGCGCGACGAGCGCGCCGCGGAGCTGTCGGAGAGCCTCCGGCGCCTGGTCAGCAGCCACCGGGGCAGCGAGCTGCGGCTGCGCGGGCTCGACGAGCAGGACCTGCGCGAGCTCGCGTCCGGGCTGGGCGTCGGGCTGGAACCGACCGCCGCCCAGCGGCTGCGCTTCGGCACCCAGGGCAACCCGCTGCACGCCCGCGCGCTGCTGGAGGAGTTCCCGCCCGACCGCTGGGGCCGCCAGCCACAGCCGCTGCCCTCGCCGCGGTCGTTCCGGCTGCTCGTGCACGACCGGTACGCGGCGTGTCCCGACGAGGCGCGCAGGCTCGTCGACGCCGCGGCGGTGCTCGGGCCGCACTGCCCGCTGCCGCTGGCCGCGGCCCTGGCCGGCGTCGACGGGCTCGCGGCGCTGGATCCCGCGGTCACCCACGACCTGCTGCGCCCCGACGAGACCCGCTCGCCCTGGACGCTCGCGTTCCCCCACCCGCTCGTGCGCGGCGCCGTCTACGACGCGCTGGGCCCGGCCCGCCGCCACGACCTGCACGTCGCCGCGGCCGAGCTCGTGGGCGGTGACCACACCGGCGATCGGACTGCGGCACTGCGCCACCGCGTCGCGGCGGCGACCGAGCCCGACGAGCACCTGGCCGCCGACCTCACGCGGTTCGCCGACGAGGAGGCGCGCCGGCAGGCCTGGCAGAGCGCGTCGGCGTGCCTGCTGGACGCGGCCCGGCTCAGCCCCGACCCGCAGGAGGCGCAGCGGCGCGTGCTGCGGGCCGTGATCTGGACGCTGCTGAGGGGCGACGCCGCCACCGCCGCCACCTTCGCCGACCGGATCGACACGTTCGCGCCCGGCCCGATGCGCGACGCCGCGCTCGGGGCCCTCGCCACCGCGGCCGACGACCCCGCCCGCGCGGCGCTGCTGCTCGACGCCGCCTGGGCCGCCCGGGCCGGCGACGTCGAGGCCGAGGTGCTCACCGCGGTCCTCACGGCGATCCACGCCTACGGGCGCCTCGACGGGGTCGCGACGGTCGCCTGGTGCCGCCGGGCACTGGCCGCCACCGAGCGGGACACCTCGAGCCACGCCGTCGCCCAGACCTACCTGCTGCACGGGCTGGGCTACGCCGGGCGGGCGGCCGAGGCGGCCGCGGAGGCCGCCGCCGCCGACGAGCGACCGGGCGACCCGGACCACCTGTGGCTCAACCCGCGGTCCGCGCGCGGGCTGCTGCGCCTCGTCGACGACGACATCGACGGCGCGATCGACGACCTGGCGTCGGTGGCGACGGCCGCGGCGCGCCTGGGCATCCTCAACACCTCCGCCTACGCGCTGGCCTACCTCGCGCGGGCCGAGTGGGTGGCCGGGCGGTGGGACGCGGCGCTCGTGCACGCCGAGCGGGCCGTGGCGGTCAACATGGAGGCCGACCTCAGCTTCATGCAGTCGGCCGTCGTGGGCATCGCGGTGCTGGTGCCGGCAGCGCGCGGCGACTGGGCGACCGCGGAGGCGCACGTGCGGGCCATGGCGGGCAACCCCGCCGGCTACGAGCGGTCGGCGCTGGCGCTCGGGATGGGCCGCGCCCGCATCGGCGAGGCCCGCGGCGACGCCGCCGCGGTGGTCGCCGCCCTCGACCCGGTCAGGCGGTTCGAGCACCGCGACGCCACCGACGAGCCGGGGTTCTGGGCCTGGCAGGACCTCTACGCCGACGCACTGGTGTCCGTCGGAAGGGCGGAGGAGGCCGACGCGTTCCTGCGGCCGCACGAGCGGGCGTCGCGCGACCGCGGCCGGCGCTCGGCGATCGCGCGGCTGGCCCGGTCCCGAGGCCGCGTCGAGGCCGCGGCCGGCCGGACAGCAGCCGCGGAGGCGGCGTTCGCACTCGCACTGGAGGCCACCGACGACCTGCCGGCCCCGTTCGAGCGGGCCAGGGTGGAGCTGGCAGCTGGCGCCTTCCTGCGCCGCCTGGGCCGCCGCCGGCGCGCCGCGGACCTGCTCACCGCGGCCGAGACCCGGTTCACCGCGCTGGGCGCCGCGCCCTACGCCGAGCGCTGCGCCAAGGAGCTCGCCGCGTCCGGCCTGCACCCGGGCGCCCGCCGCGACCGCGACGCCACGGACCTGACGTCGCAGGAGCTCGTCGTGGCCCGGCTCGCGGCCGGCGGCCGCAGCAACCGGGAGATCGCGGACGAGCTCGTGGTCAGCGTCAAGACGATCGAGTACCACCTGCGCAACGCGTTCCAGAAGCTGGGCGTGACCTCGCGGCGGCAGCTGCCCGAACGCCTCGCCGCGCTCGGAGAGGCGTAGGCGCGCGGCAGCACGACCCCGGCCCCCGATCCGAGGGCTCGGCCGCCGCGCCCCGGCACTTCCGCCGTGCGGGAACGGCGTCCGATCCCACGGGAAGGCCACCATCCTGGGCCGTGACCGGACGGCCGACGGGAGGTTGCCGTGGACGTGCACGGACTGCTGCTCGCCGACGCGGCGCAGAACCTCTACCCGGCGCGCATGCAGATGGCGCTGTCGCTGGGCTGGCACATCGTCTTCTCCTGCTTCGGCATGGCGTTCCCCGTCCTCGTCGTGTTCGCCGAGTGGCGCGGGCACCGCCGCGGCAACCCGGAGCTGACCGACCTCGCCCGGACCTGGGCCAAGGCCATGGGCGTGCTCTTCGCGGCCGGCGCCGTGTCGGGCACGCTGCTCTCGTTCGAGATGGGCGTCCTCTGGCCGGGGCTGATGGCGCCGTTCGGCGAGGTCTTCGGGTTCCCGTTCGTGCTGGAGGGGTTCGCCTTCTTCATCGAGGCGATCTTCGTGGGCGTCTACCTGTTCGGCTGGGACCGGATGTCGCCGCGGGCGCACCTGCTCAGCGCCTTTCCGATGATCGTCTCCGGGTTGCTCGGCGCGTTCTTCGTGATCGCCGCGAACGCGTGGATGAACAACCCCACCGGCTTCGCCCTCACGCCGGCGGGCCGGGTCGTGAACGCGAACCCGGTGGGCGCGATGTTCGGTCCCGCGACGTGGCCGCAGTTCGCGCACATGGTGGTCGCGGCCTACATGGTGGTCGGGTTCTCGATCGCGTCGGTCTACGCGATCGGGATGCTCCGCGGGCGGCGCGACCGCTACCACCGCTTCGGGCTGCTGATCCCGCTGACCGTCGCGTGCGTCGCCGCTCCCGTGCAGATCGTGGTCGGCGACTGGATCGCGGGCGCCGTGGCGGAGAACCAGCCCGTCAAGCTCGCCGCGATGGAGGGCCTCTACCGGACGGGGACGGCCGTGCCGCTCTCGCTCGGCGGCATCTACGTCGACGACCGGCTGCGGTGGGCGCTCGAGGTGCCGTGGGGGCTGTCGCTGCTCGTCACGCGCGACCCCAACGGCCGCGTGGTCGGGCTGGAGAGCGTGGCGCCCGACCTGCGGCCACCGGTCAACGTCGTGCACCTGTCCTACGACGCGATGGTCGGCATCGGCTCGGCGCTGGTCCTGGTCGCACTGTGGCTGGGGTGGACGTGGTGGCGGCGGCGCCGGACGCCGCGGTCGGTGTGGTTCCTGCGCGCCGTCGCCGTCTCGGGTGTGGCGTCGGTCGTCGCGATGGAGGCCGGCTGGGTCACCACCGAGGTCGGCCGCCAGCCGTTCATCGTCTACGGCATCATGCGCACGGCCGACGCGGTCAGCCCGGCGCCGGGCCTCTACGCCGGGTTCTACGCCGTGGTCGTCGTCTACGTGGTGCTCACCGTGCTGACGGCGGTGGTGCTGCGCCGGCTGGCCCGCTCGCACGCCACCGCCGCGCCGCAGGAGCCCGAGCCCGCGCTGGCGTTGCGATGACGCTCGCGGACGCGGTACTGGGCGTCACGTTCGCCGGGCTCGTCGCGTACGGCCTGTTCGGGGGCGCCGACTTCGGCGCGGGCGTGTGGGATCTCCTCGCCGGCGGCACCCGGCGGGGGCGGCGGCAGCGCGACCTGATCGAGCACTCGATCGGCCCGGTCTGGGAGGCCAACCACGTCTGGCTGATCTTCGTGCTGGTCGTGCTGTGGACGGCGTTCTCCGGCGCGTTCGTGTCCATCACGACGACGCTCTACCAGCCGATGGTGCTCGCGGCCTTCGGCATGATCGCCCGCGGTGCGGCGTTCGCGTTCCGCAAGAGCGTCACCACCCTGGGCCTGCGGCGTTTCCTCGGTGCGTCGTTCGCGCTGTCGTCGCTGATCACGCCCTACTTCCTCGGCGCGATCGTCGGCGGCGTCGCATCCGGGCGGGTCCCGCCGGGCATCGCGGCCGGCGACGTCGTGACGAGCTGGGTGAACCCGACCTCCGTGCTGGGCGGCCTGCTCGCGGTGCTCGTCTGCGCGTACCTCGCCGCCGTCTTCCTGTGCGGGGACGCCCGGCGGGAGGGCCACGAGGACCTGGCCGAGCAGTTCCGGGCCCGTGCGCTGGGCACCGCCGCGCTCACCGGCGCAGCCGGGCTGGGCGGGTTCTTCGTGCTGCGCCTCGACGCGCCGCTGCTCTTCGCCGGGCTGGTCGGCCGCGCGCTGCCCGTCGTCGCGCTCTCGGTCGTGGCGGGCGTCGCGGCGATCGTGCTGCTCGTCCGGCGCCGCTACACCCGGGCCCGGCTCGCGTCGGCGCTCGCGGTGGCCGCGATCCTCGTGGGCTGGGCGGTGGCGCAGTACCCCTACCTGCTGCCGCCGGCCCTCACGATCGACGAGGCGGCCCGGGGCGAGCCGACGCTGCTGGCGACGCTCGTCGTGCTCGTGGTCGGGTCGCTGATACTGGTCCCTGCGCTGGTCTACCTCTACCGGCTGTTCCAGCGGACGCCCGCCCCGGAGGCACCGGAGCTCGGGCACCGGTGATCGCGCCCGCCCGGCCCGTTCCCACTCCGTGGAAGCTTGCGCCCGGGCCGTTGCCGGGCGCGGAACGCGGGACGACGCTGCCAAGGTGACGTTGCACCAGGATCTCGCCGACGAGCTGTGGGAGGCCGACCGCTCCGCGAAACCGGTCGCCCCGCTGACCGAGAGACATCCCGAGCTCGTGCTCGCCGACGCCTACGCGATCCAGTCGGTCAACATCGCGCGGCGCGTCGCGTCGGGGCAGCGGGTGGTCGGTCGCAAGGTGGGCCTGACGTCGCGGCCGATGCAGCAGATGCTGGGCGTCGACGAACCGGACTTCGGGGTGCTGACCGACGAGATGATCGTCGAGGACGGCGATCTGATCGACCTGGGCCGGCTCGTGCAGCCGCGGGTCGAGGCCGAGCTCGCGTTCGTGATGGGGGAGGACCTGGCCGGTCCCGGGGTGAGCACCGCGCGGGCGCTCGCCGCCATCGAGGGGGCGCTGCCCTCGGTCGAGATCGTGGACAGCCGCGTCGCCGACTGGAAGATCAAACTGGTGGACACCGTGGCGGACAACGCCTCGTCGGGGCTGCTGGTCGTCGGCGGGCGCATGCGCCCGGTGGCCGACCTGGACCTGCGCCTGCTCGGCGTCGTCGTCTCCCGGCACGGGCAGCTGATCGACACCGGAGCCGGAGCGGCCGCGCTGGGCAACCCCGCGCGCTGTGTCGCGTGGCTGGCCAACACGCTCGGCGCCTTCGGCGAGGGCCTGCGGGCCGGCGACGTCGTCCTGCCGGGCGCCGTGCACAAGATGGTGCCCGTCGAGCCTGGCGACGTGTTCCGCGCGGAGTTCGCGCACCTCGGGGCCGTGACGGTCCGCTTCTCCGACCGACACTCGACGGCTGGGACCCCCGCATGAGCATCACCGCCCAGGAGATCGCCGACACCCTCATCGCGTCCGAGCGGGAGCGGAAGGGCATCGCGCAGTTCAGCGACGAGCACCCCGACATCCCCGTCGGGACGGCGTACGAGGCGCAGAAGGCGTTCGTGGCCGCCAAGCTCGACGCCGGCGAGACGTTCGTCGGCTGGAAGCTGGGCCTGACCAGCCGCAACAAGCAGCAGGCCATGGGCCTCGACGCACCGCTCTACGGCCGGGTCACCAGCGGGATGCTCAGCACGTACGGCGAGCCCGTGCTGCTGGACCGCTTCATCCACCCGCGCGTGGAGTGCGAGATCGCGTTCCTGCTCGCCCGCGACGTCGCGGCACCGGCGACCATCACGTCGGTACTGGCCGCCACCGAGGTGGTCTTCGCGGCGGTGGACGTGCTCGACTCGCGCTACGAGAGCTTCCAGTTCACGCTCGCGGACGTCGTGGCCGACAACGCCAGCGCGGGCGCGTTCTACCTGGGCCCGATCGCGCGGCGGCCAGCAGACCTCCCGGACCTGCGGCTGCTCGGCGCCGTCGTGCGGGTCGACGGCGACGTCGCGATGACCGCCGCAGGAGCCGCGGTGATGGGACATCCCGCCGCGTCGGTCGCCTGGCTGGCCAACCAGCTCGCCGGGGTGGGCGAGACCCTGCGCGCCGGGCAGCTCGTCTTCTCCGGCGGCGTGACCGCGCCGGTCCCGGTGGTCGCCGGTCGCAGCGTGACGTTCGAGTTCGACCAGCTGGGCACGATCGACGTGTACGGGGCCTGACGTGCGCGCCACCGCCGTCGTCGCCACCGACGCCCCCGCCCGCTACGCCAAGCAGCTGCTGGCCCACCTCGGCCGCAAGAACACCGTCGAGGCCGACGGCGACGGGGGCCGGCTCGTGTTCAGCTACGGCACGGGCACCGTCTCGCCGGGCGAGGGCGAGCTGGTGCTGGTGGCCGACGCGCCCGACGCGGAGGGGCTCGCCCACGTGCAGGACGTGCTGGCCCGCCACCTGGAGCGCTTCGGCGCCCGCCGCGAGCTCGTCGTCACCTGGGTGGCGGACACGTGAACGTCATCCGCACCGACGCCGCGCCGACCCACACCGGCCCGGTCCCGCAGGCGGTGGAGGCGGGCGGCTGGATCCACGTGTCGGCGCTGTTCGGCGCCGACCCGGTCAGCCACGCGATCCCCGGCAACGCCCGCGGCGAGGCGGAGCAGCTGTTCACGAACCTCGCCGCGATCCTGGAGGCGGGTGCCGCGTCGCTGACGGACGTGGTGCGCGTCGGGATCGTCATGCGGGACCTGCGGCGCGACCGGCCCGCCTTCAACGCCGTGTGGGCCGAGCGCTTCGGCGACCACCGGCCCGCCCGGTCGGCGATCCAGTCGCCGGACTTCGGCCGCGCGGGGGAGAACGCCCGGTTCATGATCGAGGTCGTGGCCTTCCGTGGCTGACCCGCGGCTGGTCGCGAGCTACTACACGCTCACCGGCAGCGGGTTCGCCGAGCCGCCGCGCCACGGGTTCGCCGACCGGTGCCGCGCCGCCGCCGACGCCGGGTTCGCCGGTGTCGGCCTGCACACCGCGGACCTCGCGCGCACGGCGGCGTCCGGTCTGGACGTCGAGGGCATGCGCGCGGTGCTGTCCGGCTGCGGCCTCGAGCTGGTCGAGATCGAGTTCCTCGGCGGGTGGGCGCTCGACGTCGACGACGCGGCACTGGACGCCACGGTGTCCGCGGTCGAGGCGGTGTCCGCGGCCTTCGGTGGGCGGCACGTCAGCACGGGCGAGTTCCGCGCCGGTGACCTCGACCTCGACGCCGCCGCGGGGCGGCTGCGCGCCCTCGCCGCCCGGCTGCGGGAGCGCGGGCTGGTGGTGGCGCTGGAGGCGTTCCCGTGGTCCGCGGTGCCCGACGCGGGGACGGCGGTCGAGCTGCTGCGCCGGGCCGGGGCGCCCAACGCCGGGCTGATGGTCGACGTGTGGCACTTCTGGAACGGCGGCGCCGGCCTCGACCTGCTCGCGGGCCTGCCGGAAGGTGGCGTCGCCGCCGTCCAGCTCAACGACGGGCCGCGCGTGCACGGGGACTACCTCCGCCACGCCCGCGCCGCCCGGATGCTGCCCGGCGAGGGCGACCTCGACGTCGTCGGGCTGATCCGGGCCGTGCACGCCACCGGTTTCAGCGGACCATGGTGCGTGGAGGTGAACACGCCGGAGTTCCGCGCCCTCCCCGTCGGCGAGGCGGCGAAGCGCGCGGCGGCGGCCGCGGCGAGGGTGCTCGACGCGGCGCTCGGGTGAGAGCGCCGCGCGGCACCCCGGCGGTGCGGCGTCAGCGGTGATCAGGTGAAGACCGTCGTGAAGCGCTCGTTGAGCTCGCGCTGGATGTAGAAGATGCCCCGGCCCAGCTCGTCGGGCGTCCAGATGTGGGTCGGCCGGTCGGGGTAGGAGAAGTACCCGCCCGCGAACACCTCGTTGCGGTTGCCGGCCGGGTCGAAGAAGTAGATCGTCTCGCCCCGCGTGATGCCGTGCTGGGTCGGCCCGATGTCGACCGGCACGTCGTCCATGGCGAAGATCTGGCCCGCGTGCAGGATCTCCGACCAGTCCTTGAGCTGGAAGGCGAAGTGGTGCAGCTTGCCGGGCGGCCCGTCGATGAAGGCGATGTCGTGCACCTGGTTGCCGGCCGAGAGCCACGACCCGATGTAGGCGCAGTCGTCGTCGTCCTCGACCGTGGTCTGGACGCGCTCGGTGGCGTAGAAGTCGAGGACCTCGCGGAAGAACCGGTCGGCCAGCTTGACGTCGTCGGTCGCCAGCAGGGCGTGCTCGACGCGCGGCGCCCCGACGCCGGCGAGGTGGCGCGGGAACACCTGCGGGTTGACGTGCCCGACCTCGGTGCCCACGAGCGTCATGTCGTGGTAGAGCTCGAGCTGGTGCTCGGACGGCAGGGTGATCCGGACGCCGTCGCTGACCTCCGGGTTCTCGCCCGCGGTCATCCGCGCGACGGTGCACCCGAACTGCTCGGCCCGCTTCTCGAAGATCTCGATGTCGGCCGGGTCGGAGACCTTGTAGCCGATCTTGACGAGGCCGACGCCGCCCTCCTCGACGACCACGGAGTGGTGGTCCCACTCGTCCCAGCCCTTGTAGAAGACCCGGCCGGCCTCCTCGCGGGTCGCGTAGAGGCCCATCGTGTAGCCGTAGTGCTTCTTGGCCTCGTCGAGATCCGTCACCCGGACGTGCACGTATCCCATCCGCAGAACACCCATCACGCCGCTCCTCGTTGATCGCCGAACCCGGCACACGCCTCGATGTGATCGACCGTCGCTGCTCGGACGCCGCACGGGTACCCGCCGACGTCCCGCGCCGGGCGGTCCGGAAGGCCCTGT
>CAVSJZ010000015.1:0-51637 GCA_963728105.1 uncultured Actinomycetota bacterium
TGCCACGACATCGTGCGCCTCCCAGCGTCAACGCATGAACGTGCGCCGCAGTATCGACCCAGCTGGACCCACTTGGCGAGGGTGAACGCCCGACAATTCTGAACGCTCCGTCGCCCGTCCCGCGGCAGCCCAGCCGTGTGAAGCCCCGGAGCCTGCCGCCGTACCGCGTGTCAGCGGCACGGACCGGCTGCCCTCACCGTGACCTCGATGAACCATGACGCCTGCTCGGGGTCGTCCGGACGCCGTCGACGTCACGTTGGGCCAGACGCGCTCCCTGGTGGCTTGTTGGCTGTTGAGGGAACGCCTGTCGGTGCGAACCGGTGTCGCGCTCGCGGTCGGGTTCGGCGGGCTGCTGGTGGTCGCGGTGCCGGCGGTGGCGGTGGCGGCTGCCACAACGTTGGCCTGGTTCGTGGAACCCGGCGCAGCCCGCTGTCCGCGTTGACCCCCGTGGATGTTTCTCGCCCCGGTCTTCGGCCTGCCGGCCGGTCTTGTCGTGCTCGGCGAACGGCCCAACGTGTGGACCGTGACCGGCGCCGTGCTGGTGCTGCCCAGTCTGGGAGTGGCACTCACCGAGGACGGTGGCCGGCCGGCCCGGGCCACCTACACATCGCCGACACACCGGTCACCCCGTGATGCCCCACCCACCGTCCTCGTGTCAGGGAGCGTCCTATCCGCCGCGTAGGAACACGAATGGTCGGGCGGAACAGCCTGCCCTGGCAGGTGCGCCGCCGTGGCGTTCGAGCTGTAGTGGCCCTTCGGCGATCAGCTAGGCCGAGGGGGAGACGTCGAGCTCCTGATGCATGCCGTCGGCGTAGTGGTTGGCCAGGTTGCAGCCAGTTCGTATCTGCCGGGTGGCAGTGTCACGGTGATCCAACCGACCGCGCCCGAGGAGATGCCCTCACCCTGACCGGCGGCGCAACTGGTGGAGGCCTCGCCCATGCTTCCGGTCTCGTCGACCTTTCCAGCCGGGCCTGAGACACGCTGGCCGGCTGCGGCTCCCTCGGCGAGCGGTAGGACGACCAGCTCGTGAGGGCGCCAGCCCAGATTCTGCGCGACCAGGCTCACCGGGCCAGCCACGACGGTGGCCCGATCGACCTGCAGCATCATGGGTGCACCCAGCGGTGCGGTCTCGCTGCTGGGCGACATCATGCCCATGTCGGCCAGCTGGACCGTCACCGTGGTGCCAGGAAGGGTAGCCGGGGCCGAGCAGATCAATCGTGACGCGGTGTAGCCCGGCCCCATGCCGCCGGAGCCGCCCATCATGCCAGGCCCCGCCGACGTGCCCGTCCGGTTCCCGTCGGCGCCGCTCATCGTCCCAGGTCCTGATGGGCCCGACACCGTGCCTGCACAGCCCGCCAAACCCAGCAGCAGAGCACCGCCGAGAGCCAGAACTACCGCGCCGACAACTGGTCGATACACGTCCCGAGCATCGTCGCGATGCTGTGCCGACGTTAGGGTCCAAGGTCACCTCCGGAACGTTGCCATCGACCCTTGATGGCACACCGAGCAGAGCGTCGTCGCGGCCCCTGCGACCTCGACGGGAGCCGACTCGCCTGTGAGTCCGGGTCCGCGACTACTCCGCCGCTGACCTCGGCTACCCGCCCGGTGGCCCCGCGGGGTCATCGATGTGCGGCGGCGCTGGCCGGGTCAAGGGCTGCAGGGCGAGGATGAGCGGCCGTTTGCCGGCGGCTCCGGCGAGGATCGTGTCCACGACCGACACCCGCAGCAGTAGCGGTGCCACGTTCGCCGCGGCCAGTGCTGCGTGCAGGGCCTGTTCGGTGCCGGCGGGGTCGAAGCCGGGCCCGGCGCCGGCGACCTGTATGTCCAGCTGTCCTTCTCGTTGGCGGACCTGCCATCCCGTTGCGTCGAGCAGGTCGAGCTCGCGGTGGAAAACGACCGGATGAACACCGACGGTGCCACCATCGCGTCCGGGTAGCTCAAGCATGTCGTTGGTGCGTCCGTCGACGGTCTCCATCAGCGGGAACGGGCGCCCACACGGGCAGCTGCGGGAGCTCAGCCGGACCCGGTCGGTCATTTCGTAGCGGATCAGGGGCAGCGTGCGGCTCGAGAGCACGGTGACCAGGAGCCGGTCACCCGGCTCGCCCGGGGGCACCGGCCGGTAGTCGTTGTCGACGACTTCGGGGATGACCAGGTCATCGAACAGGTGCATGCCTTGGTGCTGGTCGCATTGCGCCGCGATGCCACCGGTCTCGGTGGCGGCGTAGACGTTGAACGGCGGCGCCTTCCACGCCCGGGTGGCCTCGGCGCGGGCGTCGGCCGTGAGTACCTCCGAGGACGAATTGATCCCTCGTGGGGCGATCTGTAGACGGCCGCCGAGCTGCTCGCCGGCCAGCACCCGGATCATGGAGGCGTAGGCGATGAGCACGTCGGGTTGCAGCTGGTTGAGCCGGGTGACGATGTCGGGTAGTGGGGTGGCGGCGTCGAGGCGTTCGCTGACCACGAACGGGCTGCGGATGGTAGCCGCGACCCGTGAGGATTGGTGCCACGGCGCGGTCGAGCTGACCACCGCCATGCTCACCCGGTGGGTCAGGCCGGTGTGGATGCCGGCCCACTCGTTGGCCCTCCCGTAGGAGGCGATGATGGTGGCCCACTCGTGGGTGTTGGTCACAATGATGCTCTTACGGCCGGGGCTGCCCGAGGTGGCCGACACCCAGTACCGGTTGCGGAACAGCTGGTCACCGTGCAACGCGGCCAGGTAGGACTGGACATCGCTCAGGCGTACCGCCGGATCGGTGCTGATCTGGTCGAAGTTGTCCATCAGGGTCGCCTTGGTGAGCACCGGCAGGGCGGCGAGCGGCGCGTCGTCGAGCTCGGCGTAGAGGCGCCGGTAGAACGGTGACCGGGCCGACGCGAACACGCGCAACGTTGCCAGCTCGCGCTGCTGGTGTTCCTGCAGCTGTGACCGGTTCCAGCGCTCCCAGGGGCGGGCGCAGGATGCGCCGCAGCCACAACACCCGCGCGATCATGGACAGGCTCATGGGGCGGGCCTGCCGTCGTGGAGGGGTGTGGTGATCAGCGTTGCGTACGAGTAGCCCTCACTCAGTGGCATCAGACGAAGGTGCGGGTCAGTCGGGCGCCGCAGGGCCGGCGCCGCGGCAGCAGGCGCCACAGCCCGCGGCCGGGCACGGGTGGCGGGTCGTGGCGGCCCTAGGCCGGGATGATCGGCAGCCCGGCCGCGGCGAGAGTGAAGATCGCGTCGTCGTTGTGCGGGAGGTTGAGCCTGCCGAGGAAGACCAGTTCCGGTGGGTGCACGGGAGCGCGCGCGGGCGGATCGATGGCGGGCAGCAGGCCGTTGATCTTGTAGATGGTGCTCACGCCCGACCGCAGCCGGAGCGTCTCCACCTCGTGGTCGTTGACGAGGAAGCTGGCGTCGAAGTCGTGCACGATCTTGTCTTCGCGCTGGCGGATGCGGTCGCGCTCCATGCGCAGGACGCGGCGGTAGACCGCGGGCCTCCGGACGAGCGCGCGCAGCGGCATGGGGACGTTGGCCGCGAACTCGCCCAGCGGATCGATGTCGACGTCGTTTCCCGCGGCGAAGTTGAGCATGGTGTCGTACCGCACGGAAAACAGGTCGTCGAGGTAGATGACGCGGCGCGACGCGCGAGGTGTTTCCGGGGCGTGTTGGCCCAGTCGCAATGTGTCGTAGACCTCGATGGACGGGCGCAACCACGCCACCAACGCCTGTATCTGCTTGCGGAGCGCCTGCGAACCGAGCATCGCCTCTTGCGCGGTGTAGGAGCGGTCGACGGCCACCATGCGCGCCAGTGAGCGGACCTGGCTCACCGAGCTCGGGCGATCGAGCCGGTGGGCGATTCCCGGAAACGACGGTCGTTGCTCGCCCGGATCTCCGAGCAGGGCGTAATGCACGTTCGCCGGGCCAAGTCGGTCCACGAAGTAATCGAGCAGGCCGTGCAGGAAGAGACGCTTTCCTGAGTCGACGGGCACCGGCGATGTCGCGCTGACGATGAGGGCGGTCTCCGCCATATGTCGAGGACTCCGCTTCGAAGGTAGTCGTACTCGGTGGGGGTCGCTAAACTATCAGAGGGCGACTACGGAGGCAGATGCAGCAGCGGCGCACACACCGTTGGGACACGGTGTTCCTTGACCGGGATGGAACCGTCAACGTGAAGGCACCGGACGGCGAATACATCGAGCGACCCGACGATCTCGTTCTGTTGCCGGGCGCGGCGGCGGCGATCGCGGCGCTCAACGCGGCCGACATCCGCGTGGTGCTGGTCACCAACCAGCGCTGGCTCTCCCGGCCGGATGCCGACGTCGCCGCGTTCGCCGCCATCCAGGCGCGGCTCGACGAGCTGCTCGAACGGGAAGGAGCTCGGCATCGATGCCGCCTACCACTGCCCACACGACAGGGTGTCTGCGATTGCCGCAAGCCGGCGCCCGGGATGCTGGAGCAGGCTGTCCGCGACCACGGGGTGGACGTCGGCGCCTCCTTGATCGTCGGCGACGCGGTCTCGGACCTGATGGCGGGGCGGTCAGCGGGCATGGGCACGGTGCTGCTCGACGCCGGGTCTGGCCGCGCCATCCGCTCGCCGACTCGTCGCCGTCGATCTCGCGCACGCGGTCGGCTCGATCGTGCCGCCGGGGCGGTTCTCAGCCGGCCGCGGGCGGACCACAGGAGGGGCGACGGCGGGCGAGCCACCACGCGAGCAGTGCCCCGAGCAGCCCGCCGGTCACCTGGAGGAGGACGACGCCCAGTGACGTGTGCCGGTCCGCGAAGAAGATCTTGCCGGCGGCCAGCACGACCGCCAGCGCCGCGACGCAGACCACGGCGGTGACCGGCCGAAGCGGCGGCCGGCGGCAGCGGACGAGCAAGAATCCGACGGGGAGGAACGACAGCATGTCGAGGATCGTGCGCAGCCACTGGTCCGGGCTCACCGGAGGAAACGGCTCGATATGGTCCGGCAGGTAGAGGTAGCGCGGCGGGATCGACAGCGCTCCCGGCGTGACGTAGTCGATGTCGCCGCCCGCCGTGCTGACCCGGGCGCTGCGGATGCGGCCCTCCCAGGGACCGCCGCCGTGGACCTCGTCGCCGAGCGCGATCCGGCCCTGGCCCCAGCCCCGCAGCGCGTCGACCGGAAGGTGGTCGGTCATCCTGCGGACACCGTCGACGTCGACGGTGAGCTCGCCACGGTCGACGGCCACCTGCACGGTGGTCCACCGGCCCGCCTGCAGGGCGTCGGGGACGGCGAACGGCGGTGCGCCGGTGAGGTCCGCACCGGGGCGGTTCAGCCACACCAGCACGTAGGAGTCGTACTGCTGGATCGAGAAGTCGCCGTGCGAGTAGTCGCCAGCCAACATCATCATCGAGCCGCGTCCACGGTCGGACGCCGGGTCGACCTCAAGCCGGATCCGGACGGTGGACGTGGCCCGCACCTGCGCCGCCCAGGACGGCGTGCCCGGGGTGCGCGCCGCGTTCATCGTGCCGAAGCTCAGCGACCCGTCAGCACCGCGTACAACCTGGTTGTCGACCGTGCGCGGCGGGCTCCAGGAGAACGGGAAGTAGGCGACCACGCCGAGCAGCAGGACCGTGCCGACGATGGCGATGCGGTACGCCGTCGTGGTGACCGCGCTCCGCAGTGCAGACCGGCTGCTGCCATGGCGGCGACCGTCCGTCGGCGGCCTCGTAGCGGGCCGGGGCGGCGGCCCTCCGGCGTCCTCGGGAAGCGTCCACCTGGCGCCATGTCGGCCTCCCGCTGGTCGGTCCGCTGCTCTCGACCGGTTTGCCGCGGTCAGCGGGTCGCCGCCCGAGGTGCTCACCCGCAGTGCTGCCTTTCGCATCGTCCGTCTGCCCAGGGACCGTCGCCGCTGTTACGGCGGCGGCCTCAGTCCCGGGGGAACAAAGTCGCCTCGACGATCTCGCAGATGGTGTGGCCGAGGTGCAGGCACGCCTCCTGCACCCGCGGGGTGTCCGTGGTGGGCACCCGCAGGCAGTGCGCCGCCACCGCGGCGTCTTCCCGCCCTCTGCCCCGGTGAGCACAACGGTCTCCAGGCCGGCCTCGCGGGCCTGCGCCAGTGCGTCGACGACGTTGGTCGAGTTGCCCGATGTCGTCAGGCCGATCGCGACGTCGCCGGGGCGCCCGAGACCGAGCAGCTGGCGCGAGAACACCTCGTCGTAGGAGTAGTCGTTGCCGATCGCGGTGACGGCCGCGGTGGAGTCGGCGATGCTGAATGCCGCCAGGCCGGGCCGGTCGTAGAGGTAGCGGCCCGTCAGCTCGGCGGCGAGATGGCCCGCGTCCATCGAGGAGCCGCCGTTGCCGAAGAAGATGACCTTGCCGCCGGCCCGGAGCGAGGTGACGATCGCCTCGGCGACGGCCACCACCTGCGCGAGAAGCTCGTCGTCCAGCAACATGGCCTGCTTGACGGCGACGGCCTCGTCCAGCCGCGGCCCGGACCAGCTCGAGTCCGGGTCCGGCCTCCGTCGTCACGCCCGCCATGTCGTCAACCCGACCTCGTCGAAGGAGAACTCCATGATCGACGCCCCGGCCTGCTCCAACGCCTGCGCGACGCGGTGCTTGGAGGAGAAGTCGCAGTAGAAGAGGATGAACCCGCCGCCGCCGGCCCCGGTGACCTTGCCGCCCAACGCGCCGTTCCCTTGGCCAGCTCGTACAGCTCGTCGATGCGGGGGTTGGAGATCAGCGGCGACAGCCGCTGCTTCTGCTTCCACGCGTCGTCCAGCAGGCCGCCGAACTCGCGCAGCTCGCCGCGAAGCAGGGCGGACTTCATCGCGACGGCCAGCTCCTTCTGGGCCTGCAGGCCGGCGATCGTGTCGGCCGAGCCGCTCACCACGCGCCCGGCCTGGTCGTCGATGACCCGGCTCGACGCGCGGGTGATGCCGGTGAAGCAGAGCATCAGGCCCAGCTCCAGCTCGTGCATGACCTCCTCCCGCATGCGCAGCGGGTTCACGATCACCCGCTCGCCGAACTCGATGAAGTTGAACCCGCCGAAGGTCGCGGCGTAGTGGTCCTGCAGCCCACCGGAGATCCCGAGGTCCTCCCGCTCGATGGCGTGCGCCATACGGGCGGTCTCGTACTCGTCGAGCGGCAGTCGCGTAGTGCTCGGCCAGCAGGCCGGTGAGCGCCACCATCATCGTTGAGGACGAACCCAGTCCCGACCCGGGCGGCGCGTTGGAGCGCAGCACCATGTCGTAGCCGTTGCCGTCGGCGCTGCCGAAGCGGTGGACAGCCGCCTTGACGAGGTCGAACCGGCCGTCGTGCGGGAGGTCGCGACCCGGGGAGAGGTCGGCGGTCGCCCCGAAGTCGACGGACTCGATACGCACCCGGTCGTCCGGACGCGGAGTCAGCGAGCCGTAGGCGTAGCGGTTGATCGTCGCCGACAGCACGCAGCCGCCGTGGAGGTCCGGGAACGGGGGAACGTCGGTCCCGCCGCCCGCGAACGAGATCCGCAGCGGGGCACGGGCCCGGATGCGAGGACGTGTCAGAGCCACGAACCAGAACTCGGAGCGCACCGCCGCGTCGTTACCCTCCGCAGGGTTCGCACGACGGATACCCCAGGCGGGGTTGCTCGATGTCAGCCGGACGGGTCAGCGCCACTGCTCGCCGTAGTCGAGTCGGCCGACCGTAGGGCTCACCTGCGCGCCGGAGGTGGCGCCACCAGAGCGGGGCCGCCGCGAAGTAGGCGAGAGTGAAGCCCGCCGTCGCGCCCCACGCGCCCGCCAACGCCGCCCCGCCTGCCCCGAAGACGAGCACCATGGGGGCAAAGACGGTGTGCACGCCCATCGTCACCTTGGCCCGATCCATCGCGTACAGCATCGTGTAGGGGCCGGTGCTGAGCGAGAGCGCGAAGTTGGCGAGGATCGTGACCCACAGGATGTTCCGGGCTCCCGGCCACGTGTCCCCGAGCAGCTGGTAGCCGAAGGAGTCCGGGGCGAGCAGGAAGATCAGGCCCCAGGCGAGACCGGCGAGGCCCCCGACGGCGGCGATGCCGATCGCGCCCAGGTACCAGCCGCGCGGGGTCAGCGTCGAGCGCCTCCGGGCGAACTCGGGGACCGCGAACCGGAGCATGGCGGCCACGAGCGTCGTCACCGGCCCGAGCAGGACCTGAGCCCCCCGGAGCGCGCCGTTGGCCTCGAGCGAGGCGACTACGGCGATGATCAGGAGGGTGATCTGGTAGCTGCCCTGCACAGTGATGAACTCGTAGCCGACGTAGCCGCTCACGCTGCGGTGGTCCCACAGCCACCGCGCGGCCCGCCCTGGGCGGGGCCAGATCCGCGACTGGGCGATGCCGAGCAGCGCGGCGGCCACCGCGCTCCCGCCCCAGGCGAGCACGAGCGGGCCGACTGCCGGTCTACCGATCTCGAGCAGCACCCAGACGGCGGCGACCTGCGCGACAGCCCAGAATGTCGTGTTGAGTGCGGCGGCCGAGGCCCGGCCGCACGCGATGAACACGTTGCGCCACGCCTCCTGGACGACGAGGCCGGGGAAGACCACACCCAGTGCGGTGAGCGCGGCGCCCGGGGTGCCCCCGATGAGCACGCCGACTCCCACGGAGCAGATTCCGGCGATCAACGAGAGCAGCAGGGAGCACCCGAGTGCGGACCCGGCGGCGAAGGAGTACCGCTCGGCGGACGCGTCGGCGTAGCGGACCCCCAGTGGGAAGGTCACGACGGCGCGGCTGAAGCCGGTCAGCAGCGTGAAGACGGTGAAGGCGATCGTGAAGCCGCCGAAGGCGGTCCCGTCGACCGACCGCGCGATGAGGAGGGACACCGCCAGGTTCGACAGGCTGGAGGCGGCCTGGTCGACCAGGTTCCACCCGGCCCGGCGAACCGCCGCGGGCACCCTTGTCCTCGAACTCTCACTGGCGGTGACCAACAGCTCCTCCGATCGTGCACATCGACGTCCATCGGCGGATTCGCACGCACTCTCCGCAGCGTTACGGAATGCTCTGTCTGGGCTACCAGGCCTGCCTCCGGGAGCCGGTCAGCCCATCGGCACGGTGGGTCGGAGTTCAGCGACCAGCTGCGTCCACGAGCCGGCCGTCCGGTCCCTGTCGCTGATCGCCGTCACCGGCAGCGGCCACTCGATGGCCAGCTCCGGGTCGTCGAAGCGCACGCCGAGGTCCTCGCCGGGCACGTGCTCGCGGTCGATGCGATAACACACGTCAGCCTGCTCGGTCAGGGCCTGAAAGCCGTGCAGGAGGCCCGCCGGCACGAAGAGGTGGGCGAAGTCCGTGTCGTCGAGGGTCACCGCGAGGTGCTGGCCGAACGTGGGGGAGTCCGGCCTGGCGTCGACGAGTACGTCGAGCACGGCGCCGCGCGCGCAGCGGACCAGCTTCGCCTCGCCACGCCCCGCCCGACCGTGCAGGCCCCGGATCGTGCCGCGCCGTGAACGCGACTGGCTGTCCTGCAGGAACGACTCAGGGATGAGGCCGTGCGCGCTGGCCGTGGCGACATCGAACGTCCGTGTGAAGAGCCCCCGGTCGTCGTGATGGGGGGTCGGGAGAAACAGCAGGACTCCCGGCAACGACATCTCGCGTGTCTGCACGTAGACAGAGGTCGAGCCGAGCGGGGAAAGTGTTATGTCGATCATCCGATGCCGAGCCTGCCGTTCCGCGTCCGGCGAGGTCGTGCTCGACCTCGGGAGCCAGCCGGCCTGCGAGTACTTTCCGCCGTTCGCCGACCCCGACCCGGATCCCGTCTTTCCGCTGCGGCTGTGGCTGTGCGCGAGCTGCGGCCTGGCCCAACTCGCCGATGACGCCGACATCCCCGAGCAGCCGGAGGGCCTCGAGCCGGCTGCGTTGGGCCGTCAGCGGGCCGACGCCGTGGCGACGGCGCGGGCCGCGGGCCTCCTGCCGGCAGGGGCGACGGCCGTGGAGGGAGCCACGCCGCACGGGGGGTCCTGGTGGCCCCATCTGCGTGACATCGGGGTCCGTCCGGCCGGCGACGGCGAGGTCGCCGACGTGGTCGTCGACGCGTCGTTCGGGATGATGCACGCCACGGACCAGTCGGCCGCGCTCGCCGCACTCGTCGGTCGCCTCGCGCCGGACGGCGTCCTGCTCTTCGGTTTCCACTCGCTCGCCGCGATCCTGCGCGAACGGCAGTGGAACGCCATCCGCCACGGCCATTATGCGTACTACTCGTTACCGGCGGTGGCGGCGATGCTCGCGCCGCACGGAGTAGCTGTCACGCACGCGTGGACGTTCCCGCTCTACGGAGGGACCGTGCTGGTCGCGGCCCGGCGCGGCCACGCACCCGGAGCCGTCGGTCGCGGCCGCCGTGGCGGCGGAGGTTGCCGAGGGCGTGCTCGACCCGACCGCGCTGCGGGCGCTGCAGGGCAGCGCCGATGCCGTCGACCGTCGCGCTGCGTCGGCTCGCCGAGACGGCCCGCGCGGACGGCCGCTCGCTCTACGGGTACGGCGCTGCCTCCCGGGCCGTCGCGCTGCTCGCCCGGGCCGGGATCGGGGCGGACCTGCTCCGGGCGGTGGCCGACGCGTCGCCCGCGAAGCAAGGCTGCCGGATGCCGGGAACCTCGGTCCGCGTGATCTCGCCCGCAGAGCTCGTCGCTGCCCGGCCGGACACCGTGCTGGTGTTCGTGTCGGAGCTGCTCGGCGAGGTCAAGGCGGCGATGCCGGAGATCGAGGAAGCCGGTGGGAGCTGGGTCGACGCGGGGACCGGCGTCGCACTCTGAGACGCGGCGTCGCCCGGCCGGTTCGCGCTGCCCGGCCGGGCGATGCAGTCGAGGGGTGCCGTCCGATCAGGCTCCGGCTCCGGCTTCGGATCAGCGGTCCAGCTCGGCTGCCCCCAGACCGGCGATGGCGGCCTGCAGGGGCTCGCGGCGGCGGCGCTCGGCGGTGTCCCACACCATCCACGGCGCCGTCCCCGAGCGGTAGGCCGCCTCGAGAGCGGTGCGCTCCTTGACCGTGTCCGCCGGGTGCCAGAAGCCCTTGTGGCGATAGGCCAGCATGCGTCCGGCCCGCGCGAGCGGCATGCACGCGTCGGCGATCAGGTCGCCGCCTTCCGGGAGGTACTCGAAGATCTCCGGGCGGAGCACGAAGTAGCCGCCGTTCTCCCAGAGCGGCATGTCCTGCAGGGTCTGGATCGACTGGATGCGGTCGTCGTCGCCGACGTTGACGCAGTGGAAAGCCGAGCTGCGGCGGCACCGCGGCCAGCATCCCGACCGCGTCGCTCGCCGCGAACTGCTCCACCATGTCGTCGAGTGGCAGGTCGGTCAGGACGTCGGCGTAGTTGGCGAGGAACATCTCCTCGTCCTGGACGTAGGACCGGACGCGCCGCAGCCGCTCGCCGATCGGCGAGTCGAGGCCGGTGTGCACGAAGTTGATCGTCCAGTCCCGGATGTCGGTGGTGCGCAGCTCCACCTCGCCGCCGCGCAGGACGAAGTCGTTGGACGCCGTCTCGGCGTAGTGGAGGAAGTAGTCCTTGATGTGCTGGGCGCCGTAGCCGAGGCACAGGACGAACTCCTTGTGCCCGAAGTGCGCGTAGTACCGCATGACGTGCCAGATCAACGGCCGTGGACCGACGGTCGACATCGGCTTCGGCACGTCCGAGATGCCGTCACGCATCCGCATGCCGTACCCGCCGCAGAACAGGACCACCTTCATCCGGGTGCACCCCTCGTCGCAGCCGGTGAACGCCGGCTGGTGTCGTGGAACGTGTCATGGGAAGGCTCGCCCCGTTCGGCTCAAGCGTTAACCGCGAGCCGCAACACTCCGTCACATGCGCCGCCCGGATCCTATCCAAACGGCGTAGTCCTGTCCTGCACGCGGCCCAAGATTGGTGCCGCCGCGACCTCACCCCGCGTAGACGAGCTGATCGGCTAGATTCCCCCCGTGAGCCTCGTCGGAACCGTGCTGAGCCTCGTGGTCGCCCCGCTGGCCATCTATCTCGGGATCGCCCTGCTGGCGGCGGCTCCGCGCATGGGCAAGCGCCCGCGCTACCGCGCCGGCCAGCCCTGGACGTTCGAACCCCGATGGTGGACGGCCAACCCGGCGGGCGCCCAGCTGCCCCCGCCGGCCGAGCACCTGACCGACGGCGTGAAGGGCGGTGCCCGCGGTGAGTGGTGAGCACGGACACGGCGACCTCGTCCCGTCCGACCACGGCGACCTGCCGCCCGGCGCGGTCGTGACGGCCTCCGGCCGCGTCTCGCGCGCCGAGATCTACCACGACCCCTCGCCGGGCGACCACCCGTTCACGCCGGTGCAGCTGACCCGCATCGACGAGGCGCTGACCATGGCCAGCCGCGAGACCGGGCTGCGCTTCTCGCTCTGGCTCGGCGACCTCGGCGACGACGTGGACGCGCGGGTCGACGAGCTGCACTCGGCGCTGGAGGGCTCCACCGAGGCGGTGCTGGTCGCGGTCAGCCCGGGCCAGCGGGTCGTCGAGGTCCGGACCGGCCCCGAGGCGCGGCTGCGGCTGCCCGACCGGGGCGCCAAGCTCGCCATCATGAGCATGGTCGCCTCGTTCAAGGAGGGCGACCTCGTCGGCGGCCTGCTCTCCGGCCTGCGGATGCTCGCCGACCAGGCCGGGGGGCGTCGCCGCACGCGGTGACCGAACCGGTCGGCGCCGTCCCTCGTTGGAGGGACGTCAGCTTCCGCCACGCCCCGAAAGCGCCGTGCCGACCGTGACCGCTGCCGTCCTCATCGTCGACGACCACGAGCTCGTCGGGACCTCGCTCGCCCTCAGCCTGGCCGCCGAGGGCCTGGACGCCCACCGGGCCGGCCCCGGCGGCCCCGACGAGGTGCTCGCCCTCGCGGCCCGGCTGCCAGCCGGGCTCGCCCTGCTCGACCTCGACCTCGGCCGGGACCCCTCCGGCCGGCCGGTCGACGGCGCCCGGCTCGTCGCGCCGCTGCTCGCCGCGGGCTGGCGGGTGCTGATCCTGTCCGGGACGCGCGACCACGCCCGCGTCGGGGCCGCGCTCGCGGCCGGCGCGCTGGGCTGGGTGCCCAAGAACGCGCCCTTCCCGGCGCTGCTCGCGGCGGTGCGCGCGGCCGACGCCGGGCGTGACGTCATGCCGCCCGAGCGGCGGGCCCAGCTGGTGGAGCTGCATCACCGCCGCACCGCGGAGAGCGCCGCGCTGGCGACCAAGCTCGGCCGGCTGAGCCAGCGCGAGCGCGAGGTCCTCGCCGCGCTGGCCGAAGGCAAGCGGGCGCAGGCCGTGGCCGAGCAGTTCGTGGTCTCGCTCGCCACCGTGCGGACCCAGATCCGCGCCGTGCTCGCCAAGCTCGAGGTCGGGTCGCAGCTGGAGGCCGTTGCGCTGTACCGCCGTGCCTCCGGTCGGTAGCAGCAGCGTTCACCACATCGGACGGCTACGCTGCTCCCGACGTTACGGGGGAGGGGACCCATGACCGGACGTCACCGTGAGGCCACGGTCGTGGACGTCACGGCGACGATCGCTGCCTGCGCGGTGGTGGTCGTCGCGCTCGGCGCCGGGCCCGTGCGGACCGCCCTGCCGGCGGACGTCGCGTCCGGCTCGCTGGCGCTCGCGGCAGCCGCCGTCGGCGCGGCCGCCGCGATCCTCGCCGTCATCGGCTCTCGGCTGACCGGGGACGCCCGTCCGGAGTGGGTCGCGGCGGCGCTGGTGCTCTACTGCGTCGTCGTGCTGCCGTGGACCGCGGTCACCTCCGCCGACCTCGCGGTCGTGCCCCGTGCCGCGCGGCTGGTCGCCTACCTGGGCGCGCTGGTCCTGCTGGTGCTGTCGATCCGGCCGCCCCGCCGGTGGGGCCGCCACGGCGGCTGGGTCGTGCTGGGCCTGTCCGTCCTGCTGGCGCTGGTCGTGCTCGGCCTCCCCGAGGGGCCGGTGTTGCGGTGGCTGGTGCAGGGCCCGGTGACGACGCTGGCCGTGCTGGTCGGCTGGACGGTCGCCGCCGCGGCCTTCGTCGTGGACGGCTACCGGCGGCGCAGCCGCCCGCGCACCCGGCTCGGGCTCGGGCTGGTCGTGATGGCCTGCGCGCAGCTGTACCGGGTGGCCGTCGGCTCGCCGTCGCTGGACCTGTCCTTCGCCGGGCTGCGCCTGGTCGGGCTCGCGGTCGCGCTGGTCGGCCTCGCGCAGCTGGTGGCCCGCGAGCTGGGCTCGTGGGAGAGCGAGCACTGGCGCCAGGAGGAGGAGCTGGCCATCGCGGCCCTGCACATGGAGCGGGCGGGGGAGCTCGCCGCGGAGCGCGACCACGAGCTGCGCAACGGGCTCGCCGGGCTCGCCGGCATCACGCACCTGCTCTCGGCCGCGGCGGGCGGCGTCGAGCAGGAGCGGATCAAGCACGCCGTCCTCGCCGAGCTGGGCCGCCTGCACACGCTGCTCGACGGCGGCACCGTTCCCGGCGGCCTCGCGGCGCCCGCGGACGGCCCGCCCGAGGCCTACCCCGTCGCCCCCGTGCTGGAGGGCCTCGTGGCGCTGCGGCCGTGGGCCACGGTGTCGGTGCCTGACGGCCTGGCGGCGCGCGGCGACGCCGCGGTGCTGGCCCAGGTCGTGACGAACCTGCTGGCGAACTGCGAGCGGCACGCCCCGGGCGCGCCGGTCGCCGTCAGCGCCCGCGCGTCGGGGACCGACGTCGTCGTCGAGGTGCGTGACGAGGGGCCGGGCCTGCCGCCGGGCGCGGAGCAGGCGGTGCTGGCCCGCGGCGTGCGGGACGCGTCCGCGGGCGGGTCCGGGCTGGGCCTGCACATCAGCAGGCAGCTCATCGCGCTCCAGGGCGGGACGCTGGGGCTGCGCACCGCGACGGACCCGCGGGGCTGCGTCGCGTCCGTCACCGTGCCGGCGGCACCGCCCGCCGAAGCGACCGACCGGTCACCGAACGCCACACAACCTTCGGGCTTTCACCACTTCTGATTATTCCGTTCTCAGCCTTCCGTCGCATAGTGTTCCTGAGACCGCTCTAAGAGGGAAGGACGGCGAAGTCCTGATGGGTGATCGCCCGCAGACGCCCCGCCAACGCAGGGATCAGGCGACGGGCCCCGGTTCGGCCGTTCTGACCCCGCCGACCGGCGTACCGGCGGTGCCGTCCTCTGCCGCAGTCCCCGTCCAGCACCGGTCGGACGGGCTGCGTCCGCCCGCTCCGCCGCCCACGCCGCGGCCCGTCGTCGTCGACTCCTGCGCGTGCGGGCACCCGCGCGAGGCGCACGAGCACTACCGCCGCGGCAACGACTGCGGCGCCTGTGGGGCCGCCTGCTGCGCGGCGTTCCGGACCCGGGGCGGCGCGGTGCGCCAGGCGCTGCGGCGCTGGGGGCTGGTCGACTAGCGGGACCGACGACCAGCGGAGGGCAGGAACCGCTGCGTCCACCGGGCCCACAGGGGCGCGAGGAGGTCGAGCCCGATGGCGACGCCGAGCACGACGACGACCGCCGTGCAGAAGCCGCCGACGGTGTCCGTCGGGTAGTGCGCGTTCGCGGCGACCATCGACGCCCCGGTGGCCGCACCGAGGACGAGGCCGCCCGCCGCCAGCGCCGCCAGCCACAGTGCGCGGGGGAGCCGCCGGCGCGCGAGCGCGAGCAGCAGCAGGGCGGCGACGAGGCCCAGCGACGTCGCCCCGCCGGTGTGGCCGCTGGGAAAGGCGAACCCCGCCCCGATCGTGCGGCCGAGCGCAGGCTTGAGCAGGGTCGTACAGACCCCCGTCACGCCCGGACCGGCGATCGCGAACAGCGCCGGCCGGTACCAGCCGGCGACCAGGCAGAGCGCCGACATCGAGAACGCGAGCAGGATCACCGACGGCGGGGAGCCCAGAGTCTCACCCGCCCGCACCAGCCAGTGGTGGGCAGCGCCCAGCGGGTCGACCACGGAGTCGACCCGGCGATCGACGGCGCCGGCCTGCGACGTGCCGGCGAACCGGGCGGCCAGCACCGTGAACACCAGTGCCGCCACCGCCATCGCGACCAGTACCGGCCGCCGCACGGCGACCGGCACGAGCGTGGGCGGCGGGCCGGCGGTCGTCATCGGTGTCCAGGATAGGCGGCGGAACGGACTCCGGCGGCGTGATTCGGGCCCGACGGAGTGCACCTCCGCCGGGCCCGACCTGTCAGCCCCGGTCGAACTCGCGCGCCGCGAGCGCCCGCACGATGCCCGCCCGGCCCTCCGACACCAGCCGGCGCAGCGCGGGCGGGTGGTCGTCCCGGGCCAGGAAGGCGTCGGCCGCGTCCACCGTGCCCTTGTCCACTGCCCACGCCGGGAACAGCCCGACGACGACCGACTGGGCCCGCTCGCTCGTCCGCCGGGCCCACACCTCGGCGACCTCGGCGAAGTACCGCTCGACGTACGGCGCGAGCAGCGCCTTCTGGGCCGGGTGGCTGAAGCCGCCGATGATCGCCTCCTGGACGGCGTTGGGCAGCTCGTCGTCGCGCACGGCACGCTCCCACGCGCGCTCCTTGGCCTCTGCCGTCGGCACCAGGGCCCGGGCGCGCTCGGCCTGCCGCCTGCCCGTCGAGGTCGGGTCCGCGGCCTCCTCCGCCGCGATCTGCGCCTCGTCAGCGGCGCCGTGCGCAGCGAGCGCCTGCAGCAGCCGCCAGCGCAGGTCGGTGTCCAGCGTCAGGCCGTCGGGCACGCCGTCGCCGGCCAGCCAGCCGCGCATCCGGTCGAGCACCGCCGCCGGCAGGACGCTGCCAGCCAGCGAGTTCACGACGGCGAGCTGGATGTCCGAGCCGGCCGGGGCCGTGTCGAGCCGGAACCGCAGCGCGTCCGTGAGCAGCGGCCAGCCGCGCTCGGCCGCCCACTCGGGGTCGGCGTAGGAGTTGACGGCCGTCTGCGTCTGCAGGAGCAGCCGCTGTACGACGCCGATCTCGGTCTCGGCGCCGAACCCGCCAGCGACGAGCGCGACGAAGTCGCGGGCCTTGAGCTCGGCCTCGCGCGTCATCTCCCAGGCCGCCGACCAGCACAGCGTCCGCGGCAGGGCGTCGGCGATGTCGCCGATCCGGTCGACGAGGGTGGCCAGCGAGTCAGGGTCGAGGCGCAGCGCGCAGTAGGTGAGGTCGTCGTCGTTGACCAGCACGAGCTTCCCTCGCCCGACGCCGCGCAGGGCCGGCACCGGCGTCCGCTCGCCCGCCACGTCGACCTCGACGCGGTGCACGCGCACCAGCTTGCCCGCCCCGTCATCGTCGTAGATCCCGACGGCGAGCCGGTGCGTGCGCAGCTCGCCCGCACCCGGCCGCGCGCCGCCCTGGACGACGTCGAACCGGGTGAACCGGCCGTCGGCGCCGAGGTCGAACGAGGGGCGCAGCATGTTGAGCCCGGTCGTGCGCAGCCACTGCTCGCCCCAGCCCGACAGGTCCCGGCCCGACGCGCGCTCCAGCGCGCCGAGCAGGTCGGCGAACGTCGCGTTGCCCCAGGCGTGCTCGGCGAAGTAGTCGCGCAGGCCGGCGAGGAACGCCTCCAGCCCGACGTAGGCGACCAGCTGCTTGAGCACCGAGGCGCCCTTGGCGTAGGTGATCCCGTCGAAGTTGACCTCGACGGCCTGCAGGTCCGGGATGTCGGCGGCGACCGGGTGCGTCGAGGGCAGCTGGTCCTGGCGGTAGGCCCAGCTCTTCTCGACGTTGGCGAACGTCGTCCAGGCCTCGGTGTACTCGGTGGCCTCGGCCTGGCACAGGACCGACGCGAAGGTGGCGAACGACTCGTTCAGCCACAGGTCGTCCCACCAGCGCATGGTGACGAGGTCGCCGAACCACATGTGCGCCATCTCGTGCAGCACGGTCTCCGCCCGCCGCTCGTACGCCGAGCGCGTGACGCGGGACCGGAACACGTAGTCCTCGAGGAACGTGACGGCGCCGGCGTTCTCCATCGCGCCCGCGTTGAACTCGGGCACGAACAGCTGGTCGTACTTGCCGAACGGGTACCGGACGCCGAAGTTGCGGTGGTAGAAGCCGAAGCCCTGCTTGGTCTCGGTGAACAGGCGCTCGGCGTCCATGTGCTCGGCCAGCGAGGCCCGGCAGTACAGGCCGAGCGGGATGTCGCCGCCCTCGTCGGAGTAGGTGTCGTGCCACACCGCGTACGGGCCGGCCACCAGCGCGACGATGTAGGTGGAGAGCACCTCGGTCGTCGCGAAGCGGTGCACGCCGTTCTCGACGCGCTCAGCCGCCGCGTTGGAGACCACGACCCACTCCGGCGGCGCGGTGACCGTCAGCGTGTAACGGGCCTTCAGATCGGGCTGGTCGAAGCAGGCGAAGAGGCGCTTGGCGTCGGCCGTCTCGAACTGGGTGTAGAGGTAGACGCCGCCGTCGACGGGGTCGACGAACCGGTGCAGGCCCTCGCCGGTGTTCATGTAGCGGCCGGTGGCCTCCACGCGCAGCTCGTTGTCCGCGGCCAGGTCGGGCAGGGCGATGCCGTCGTCCTCGCGGTAGCCGGAGACGTCGAGCGGGACCCCGTTGAGCACGGCGGCGGTGATGCCTGCGCCGACGAAGTCGATCCAGCTCGACGCGCCCGGCTCGCGGCAGGAGAAGCGGACGACGGCGGTCGTCGCGAACGTCTCGGGGCCGGTGGTCAGGTCGAGGTCGACGGTGTAGTCGGCGACGTGCAGGAGTGCCGCGCGGGCCTGTGCGTCGACGCGGGTGAGGTTGGGAGGGGCCATGCGGCGGTGCAACCCTTCGTCGTCGGGATGAACACGATCCAACCACGGGGTGACGGGCCGCCGCGCTCGGAATGCCGGGCCCCGACCGGGTGTTTGAGCGTTCATGCCCAAGACGACGCAGGTGGACTTCTGGTTCGACCCCCTCTGCCCGTTCGCGTGGATCACATCACGCTGGATGCTGGAGGTCGAGAAGGTCCGTGACGTGCACATCGACTGGCACGTCATGAGCCTGGCCATCCTGAACTCCGGCCGGGACCTCAACCCCGACTACCAGGCGATGATGGACAAGGCGTGGGGTCCGGTCCGGGTCGCGGTCGCGGCGGCGCGCGAGCGCGGGCCGCAGGTGCTGCTGCCGCTCTACACGGCGATGGGCACGCGCATCCACAACGAGGGGAACAAGGACTTCGAGGTCGTCATCAAGGAGTCGCTGGCCGAGCTCGACCTGCCCGCCGGGCTGGCGCAGGCCGCGACGAGCACCGAGTACGACGAGGAGCTCTCGGAGAGCCACCACCGCGGGATGGACCCGGTGGGCATGGACGTCGGGACGCCGACGATCCACGTCGACGGCGTGGCCTACTTCGGCCCGGTGCTGACCCGCATCCCGAAGGGCGAGGACGCTGGGAAGGTCTTCGACGGGGCCCGGCTGCTCGCCGGGTACCCCTACTTCTTCGAGCTGAAGCGGACGCGGACGGGCGAGCTGCAGTTCGACTGACCGACCACGACCGCGGGGTGTCAGGAAAGCCACCTTCAGGACCGCTCCGGTCCTGAAGGTGGCTTTCCTGACTCTGGGGGTGGGGCGGGCCGGTCAGTACCGCGCGATCGCCGCGTCGCGCAGGACGTTGCGCTCCATCTCCATCTCCGCGACCCGGTGCTTGACCAGGTCGCCGATGCTGACCAGGCCGACGACCTTGCCGTCGACCAGCACCGGCAGGTGGCGGTGGCGGCCGGCGGTCATCGTGGCCATGGCGTGCGCCACGGTCTCGTCCGGCGAGCAGGACCGCACCTGGCGGGTCATGACGTCGCTCACGGGCAGGCCGAGCATGCTCGGGCCGCGGCGGCTCAGCGCCCGCACGATGTCGCGCTCGGACACGATCCCGGCGATCTTGTCGTGGTCGTCGAGCACCAGCAGTGCGCCGACGCCCTTGCGGTCGAGCTCGTCGACGACGTCGTTCACGAGCTTCCACGCGCGGACCGTGTGCACGGTGCGGCCCTTGCCGTCCAGAATGTCGGCGATCTTCACGGTGCTGCTCCCTCCCGCTCCCGGCTAGATCATGCGCCGCCGGGGGCCTCCCCGACCACCCCGAGCGCCGAGCGGTACGGCGATCGTCAGGTAAGTCGGCGCCGCCCCGCTTGCGTTGACGATCGTGAATGCTCTGACCAGGCGATTTGCCCGATCCGGGCCCCAGTGGACGGTGTCGACCTAGCGTCCGGGCCGTGGGCAGGACCGGGCGTGTCGCCGGGGCGGCCGCGGCCGTGCCGGCGGTGCTCGCCGCCGTCGTCCTCGTCCTGCCCGCGGCGCCGGCCCCGGCCGCCTGCCCCCGCCCGACCAGCGGCGCGTCCTCGCGGCCGCCCGGCGGGCAGGTCGGCCTGGCCGCGGGCGGGATCGCGCCGGCCCCGGCGTGTCCCGCCGCGCCCGTGACGTCCGCCACGCCGGTGTGGGACGCGCTCGCGCGCTGCGAGTCGAGCGGGAACTGGGCGGTCAACACCGGCAACGGCTACTTCGGCGGCCTGCAGTTCGACGCCGGGACCTGGAGCGACTTCGGTGGCCTGGCCTTCGCGCCCCGTGCCGACCTGGCCAGCAGGGCACAGCAGATCGCGGTGGCCACGCGCGTGCGCGACTCCCGGAACGGCTACGGTTCGTGGCCGGCGTGCGCGGCGCGCCTCGGCCTGCCGCGCTGACCGGCTCAGCGCGCTCTCAGAAGGGCTGACTACCCTCTGCCGAGGCGTTCGCGGCGAGCAGCAGGGGAGTCGGATGAGCACGCCAGACGGGAGCTCCGTCCGGATCGGCGACCGCTACCGCCTCGAGGAGCGCATCGGCGCCGGGGCCATGGGCGCGGTCTGGCGTGCGACGGACGAGCTGCTCGGGCGGACGGTGGCGGTCAAGGAGCTGCACGCGGTGTCCCCGGGCGCGAGCCCGGCCGAGGTCGAGGAGTCCCGCCAGCGGCTGCAGCGCGAGGGCCGGATCGGCGCGCGGCTGCAGCACCCGCACGTCATCAGCATGTTCGACGTCGTCATCCACGACGACCGGCCGTGGCTGGTCATGGAGTACCTGCCGTCCGACTCGCTGGCGACCGTCCTGCGCACCAAGGGCCCGCTGCTGCCGGTGCAGGCCGCCGAGATCGGGCGCCAGGTCGCCGACGGCCTCGCCGCCGCGCACCTCGCCGGCGTCGTCCACCGCGACGTCAAGCCGGGGAACGTGCTCCTCGCGTCCGACGGGCTCGTCAAGCTGACCGACTTCGGGGTCTCCCGCGCGGTCGACGACGTCCAGCTCACCCGGACCGGGCTGATCGCCGGGACGCCGGCGTTCCTGTCGCCGGAGGTCGCGCAGGGCCGCAACCCCACGGCCGCCTCGGACGTGTTCGCGCTCGGCGCGACGCTCTACGCCGCCGTCGAGGGCGTCCCGCCGTTCGGGCTGGACGACAACGCGTACGCGCTGCTGCACAAGGTCGCCACCGGCGAGCCCGACCCGCCGCAGCACGCGGGCGCCCTCACGCCGGTGCTCATGCGCCTGCTCTCGGCCGACCCGGCCGCCCGGCCCTCCGCCGCCCAGGCCCGGGACCTGCTCTCGGCCGTCGCGACCGGCCGCGCCGACGACTTCGTGACCGCGCCCGTGACCGCGCCGACAGCCGCCCGGTCGTTCGCCGAGGCGCCGCCGCCGCGGCCCCGGGTGGCCGCCGCGCCGACCGCGACCCGCGCCAACCTGGAACCCGTCGAGCCCCGCCCGGCGCGCGGCGGCCGGCGCATCGGTCCGGCGCTCATCGGCGTCCTCGTGGGGCTGCTGGTGCTCGGCGGCGGCGCGACGGCGCTCGCGCTGGCTAACCGGTCGGGGCTGACGCCGGTCGCGGCCCCGCCGGCGTCCGCGACCTCGGCCGCCGCCCCGACGTCCGCCGCCGCCCCGCCGACCTCGGCGGCCTCCCCGACGCCGTCCGCCGCGCCCACCTCGGCGCCGGCGGTGACGACGTCGGAATCCCGTGGGTTTCGTGCAGGGCTACTACGGCCTGCTGCCGGGCAACGTCGACGCCGCGTACGCGTTGCTGGGGCCGGCCGCGGCGAACCAGTCCGGCGGCCAGCAGGCGTTCGCCGGGTTCTGGGACACGATCCAGTCCGTCGCGCTGCAGAACGCCCGCAGCACCGGGGCCAACACCGTCAGCGGGGTCGTCCACTTCGTCAAGAAGGACGGCACGGTCTCCGACGAGAACTACTCGTTCGTCGTCGGGCAGAACCCGGACGGCAAGACCATCATCCAGTCTTACAGCCGGGTCTGACGCGCTGCCGTTGGGTCGCATGATCGCCCGCGGGCGGGCCGTCGGGGTCGCGGAGTCATGATCAAGTGAGCAACGACGTGGACGGCGCTGCGGCAGCGCTCTGCTGATGACCGACGTGGTCAGGGCTGGGGATGGGCCCCGTGTGGGCGCGACGGTGCCCTGACCGACGTCGGTCAGATCGGCGTGAGCCGCACGCGGGACCGCCACCGCGCTCGGTGACCATGGCCGTTGGGGTCACGCCGGTGGGATCGCGCCGGCCACGACCGACCGAGCGGCTGCGTCGACCGACCCAGTGATCATCACCCCGAGAGCGGGGCGCCCGGTCCGCTGCGGGCGCCCGACCCGGTCTGGCTCAGCCCGCAACTCGGCCTGGTCCACACCCCGACTCGCGGTCCGGGCTCGACCTCGCTCAGGCCGTCCGCTCGACCGGCTCGGCCAGGCGCGCCGCCACCCACGAGACGACCTCGCGCACGAAGCGCGCGCGGTTGGCGGTGCCGTGCACCTCGTGTCCCTCGTCGTCGAACAGCAGCAGCGCGCAGGGCGCCCCGCGGGCCCCCAGCGCGTCGACGATCTGCTCGGCCTCGATCAGCGGGACGTTGGTGTCGAGCCGCCCGTGCACGACGAGCAGCGGCGCGGCGATCCGGTCCGCCTGGTGGATCGGCGACAGCGCCCGCAGCAGGTCGGCGTCGGTGGCCGGGTCGCCGTACTTCGTGACGGCGGCGGCGCCGATCCACGGCTCCGTATGGGCGTAGAACGTCGCGAAGTCGGCCATCCCGCAGACGTCGACGCCGACCGCGAACAGCTCGGGGAAGCGGGCCAGCGCGGCCAGCGTGAGGTACCCGCCGTAGGAGCGGCCGGCGACCCCGACGCGGGCGGGGTCGGCCAGGCCGGCGCCGACGAGGTGGGTGACGGCCGCGCGCACGTCGGTGATCGCGACGAACCGGCGGCCGAGGTCGTCGGCGGCGGCGAAGGACCGTCCGTAGCCGATCGACCCCCGCACGTTCGGCGCGAACACCGCCACACCCGCCGCGACCAGCGCCTGGTGCAGCGGCTGGTGCACCGGCCGCTCCTGCGCCTCGGGGCCGCCGTGCAGCCAGAGCAGCGTCGGCAGCGGGCCCCGCGCCCCGGGGGGCCGGAAGAGCCACCCGGTCAGGCCCAGGCCGTCCTCGGCCGGGAACTCCACGAGGGTCGGCTCGACGAGCGTCTCGTCGGACACGGGCAGAGCCGGAAGGAGCGGCGTCGGCGCAGCCGGCCCCGGCAGCGGCAGGTGCGAGATCCGCGGTGGCACGCGCGGCCCCTCGGACGCCAGCAGCAGCCCCTCGCCGTCCCGGGTGAACGCCGCACCGGTCACGACCTGGCCGGGCACCGGGGACAGGGGCTCCAGCCGCCCGGAGCGCAGGTCGAGCAGCTCGGTCTCGCTGCGCCCCGCGACGTTCCAGACGAGCGCGGCGCGCGCACCCCCGGGGTCCAGGGCGACGAGGTCGAGGTCGTCGCCGTCCCGCTCGGCGATCGTGAAGACCGTGGACACGCCGGACGTGCCGCGCAGCGTCACGGCCAGCAGCGCGGGCCGCTCGCGCCCGGCGTCGGTGTGCACGTACAGCTGGCGGCCGGTGACGCCGAACCGCGCGTCGGCCACGTTCGCCTCGCCGCCCGGGATGAGCTCGGTGCGCCGGCCGGTGCGCAGGTCCACCAGCTCCAGGTGCCGCGCGCCGCGGCGGCCGAGCCGCACCACGGCCCGCCGGCCGTCGCCGGACACGGCGCAGACGCGCGCGGCCGGGCCCGAGCCGATGACGGTCGAGGTGCCGTCGCGGACGTCGACGAGGCACGCCTGGCCGTCACCCGCGCCCTCGCCGAAGACGGTGACGCCGACGAGTCGGCCGGTCGGTGACCAGGTGCCCAGCGTCGCGGCCGCGGCCCCGGGGGCGAGCTCGCGGACCTCGGTCCCGTCGGCGCTGACCAGGCACACCGCCGTCCGCTCGCCGCCGTTCGGGGCGACCTGGCAGGCCAGCCAGCTGCCGTCAGGGGACCACGCGATGGCCGCGACGTCCGCGACGTCGGCGAGGGGGTGCTCCGGCTCGGGACCGCCGGCGGGTCCGAGCCACACGCGCGGGCGGCCGTCCCGGTCGGAGATCCACGCCAGCAGCGTGCCGTCCGGCGACGGGGCAGGGGCGTGGTACCACGCCTGGCCGCGGCGCGCGGCCAGCCTCTCGACGAGGCTCTCGACACCCTCCATCTACACCCCCTGTTCCTGCAGCCACATCTCCAAGAGTGCTACCTGCCACAACGCGTTCGAACCCAGGTTGGTGCGGGCCGTGTTCGGGTCGGCCAGCATCCGGTCGAGCCAGTCGCGGCGCACGAGCCCGCGGGCCTTCGCGACCGGGTCGGTGACGGCGTCGCGCACGCGCTGCAGGAACGGGCCCTCCAGGTGCCGGATGGCCGGGACCGGGAAGTAGCCCTTGGGCCGGTCGATCACCGCGTCCGGCACGACGCCGCGCGCCGCCTCCTTCAGCACGCCCTTGCCGCCGTGGGCGAGCTTCAGCTCCGGCGGGCACGCCGCCGCCAGCTCGACGAGCTCGTGGTCCAGGAACGGTACCCGCGCCTCGAGGCCCCACGCCATCGTCATGTTGTCGACGCGCTTCACCGGGTCGTCGACCAGCATGATCGTCGAGTCGATGCGCAGCGCGGCGTCGAGCGTCTCGTCGGCGCCCGGCTGCGCGAAGTGCTCGGCGACGAACGCCCGGCTGGGGTCGTCGTCGAGCAGCCACTCCGGCTCGAGGATCGACGCCAGGTCGGCGTGCGGGCGGTCGGTGAACGCCTGGCAGTACGCCGCGACGCCGCGGTGGCGCGGTACCCCGGCCAGCGGCGGGTACCAGCTGTAGCCGGCGAACACCTCGTCGGCGCCCTGCCCGGACTGCACGACGGTCACCGACTTCGCGACCTCCTCGGACAGGAGGTGGAAGGCCACGCAGTCGTGGCTGACCATCGGCTCGGCCATCGCGGCGATCGTGGCGTCGACGGCGGGCAGCATGCGGGCCGGGTCGACGAGGATCTGCTGGTGGTCGGTCGCGAACTCCTTGGCCACGATGTCGGAGTACTCGAACTCGTCGCCAGACTCACCGGCCGTCGCGTGGAACCCGACGCTGAACGTCTTGAGCCCGACCTGGCCCTCCTGCGCGAGCAGGCCCACGACCAGCGACGAGTCCAGCCCCCCGGACAGCAGCACGCCCACCGGGACGTCGGCGACCATGCGCCTGCGCACGGCGACCCGCAGCGACTCCAGCACGGCGTCGCGCCAGTCGCCCGCGCCCATGCCGGCGTCCCCGGGGCGCCGCACGTGCTCGGGCCGCCAGTACACGCGGTCGGAGCGGGTGCCGTCGGGCAGGATCGTCGCCACCGTCGCGGGCGGCAGCTTGCGGACGCCCGCGAGGATCGTCCGCGGCGCCGGGACCACCGAGTGGAACGTCATGTAGTGGTGCAGCGCGACCCGGTCGACGGCGGTGTCGACGTCACCTCCGGCGAGCAGGGCCGGCAGCGACGACGCGAACCGGACGCGCCCGGGCCCTTCGGCCAGGTAGAGCGGCTTGATGCCCAGCCGGTCGCGGGCGAGCGTGAGCACGCCCGTCTCGCGCTCCGCGACGGCGAACGCGAACATGCCAAGGAACCGCTCGACGCACGCCCCGCCCCACCGGTGGAACGCCTTGAGCACCACCTCGGTGTCCGACGTCGAGAAGAAGCGGTAGCCGTCGCCCTCCAGCTCCCGCCGCAGCTCGCGGTAGTTGTAGACGCAGCCGTTGAACACCGCGGCGAGCCCCAGGTCGGAGTCGACCATCGGCTGGGCGCCGCGCTCGGAGAGGTCGATGATCTTCAGGCGCCGGTGGCCGAGCGCGATGGGGCCCTGAGCGTGCACGCCCGACCCGTCCGGCCCCCTGCGGTGCATGGCCGCGGTGATCCGCCCGACCGCCGCCACGTCCGCGGGGGCCGCGTCGAAGCGCATCTCGCCGGCGATCCCGCACATGTCCCGCAGTGGACAGGGCCGGGGCCGCCTCGCGCAACCCGCTCCGTGTTTCGTCCGTGTTTCGGAGCGCGGCGTCAGAGACCGCAGGAGCCGCGGTCGAGACCGAACCAGCGCTCGTTGACCCACCGGCACAGCCGGATACCCACGACGATCCCGCCGATCGTGAAGACCGCGGGCAGGTAGCCGCTGCCGAGCTGCACGATCGGGATTCCGGGGCAGCCACCCGTCACTGCCCACCCGGCGCCGAACAGCAGCGCGCCGGGCACGATGCCGCGGTGGATGCGGGTCGAGCCCCGGGGCACCCGCAGGACGAGGAAGACCACCGCGATGATCGCGACCGCGCCGGCGAACGACAGCAGCATCCGCAGGTCCTGGAACGTGAACATGGCGTTCAGCTGCGAGAAGTCGGCGAAGCCGATCATGGTGAGGACGGCGCCGAGCCCGAGGCCGGACACGATGCTGACGGCCAGCAGGCCACCGCGGGTGCGCACCATCTCAGATCACCTTCCACAGCAGCAGGAACGAGACGACGACCGCCGCGCCGAAGAACAGCGCGGTGGCGAGCAGGCTGGGTGGGGACAGTCGACCGCACCCCGAGAGCCCGTGGCCGGAGCTGCAACCGCCCGCCAGCCGCGTGCCGAAGCCGACCATGACCCCGCCCGCGAAGAGGATGACGATCATCGCGACCGGGTTGGCGGTCACGAGCTGCCGGAAGCCGTCGCCCATGTCGAACCGCACCTGGAACCGTCCGGTGAGGGCGGCCGCCACGAACGACCCCACCAGCACGGAGACGATGAAGGCGGCCTGGGTCAGCAGGGGGGCCGGCCGCGTCGCGGCCGCCCGGCCGGCCGGTGCCGGCGAGGAGCCCGACGCGGCGGCAGGGCCGGCCGGCGGGCGGGGACCGGTGGCGACGGCGGACGTGCCGAACTCCTCGGCCGTGGCCCGCTCCAGCGCCTCGGCCAGTGCGTCCTCGTCGGCGAACTGCTCGTCGAGCCGCTCGAGCTCACGCTCCTGCCGCCAGTGCAGGACGCGGTCCCACATGCCGGAAAGGCCGAACCACCGGCGGGTCGTGAGCGTGAAGAAGATCGTGACGGCGGCGAGGCCCAGCGCGCCCGCCCACCAGGGCCAGTACGCGCTCACGCCGGGCTCCGCAGCCACGTCACGACGCGCGTCCACCACGACGGGCCGGCGGCGCCCGGTGGCCGGTCCGGCCCGGGCCGCGTCGAGCGCGCCCGTCGGGTGTCGAGGGCCGCTGCGCGGGTGGCCGCGGCGCCCGGGCGCCGGACCGAGGGCGGGACCGCCGGGGTCCGGACCGCGGAGATCCCGGCCGGCGGCCCGCTGCGCGCCGCGGCCTGCCGGGAGGCGGCCTGCCGGGACGGGGCCGGTCGCGTGGGGGCGGGCCGGGGCCGGGCTGCCGGGGTCGTCGCTGCCGGGGTCGTCGCTGCCGGGGTCGCCGCCGCCGGGGTCGTCGCGACCGGAGCCGTCGCCGACCTGGCCACGCCGGCGCCACCCGGCTCGGCGCCGAACGCGGCGTCCGCGTCGGCCCACCAGTCATCCGCGTGATCGTGCGGGCCGGCCGGCCGCCGGGCCTCGGTTGCGTCCTCGAACGGCGCCTCCGGGTCGGCCGGCCGGGTGGCGGGCACGGACGCGAACCGGCCCCCCTCGCCGGCCGGCTGCCGGACGATGGTGTGCGCGTACTTGCCGTTGGGCAGCAGCGTGAGCGGCACGCTGGTCCCGCGGCGCGAGCGGACGAAGCGCGCGCAGTCCTGCCAGCCGGCCTCACTGTCGCAGTAGGCGTCGCGCCAGCCGCGCAGGCTGGCGTTGAGCCGGGGGAAGAGCGGGCAGGTGCTCGCATGCGTGCAGCTCATGGGCGTTCCGATCGCCGTGAACGGTGCTGTGGGCCGTTCGGGGAGCACGGGCGTGGGAACTCTACTGCCTGCCGGGCGGAGCGTGACGGAGGGTATTCTCAGTAACCTGAAAGGACTACTCTGACGTAGGCCTTTCCCCGTCTCTCGGCGGATGAGGTAACGTTCTGTGGCCGCTCACGCTCCGCGCCCCCCGGCTCCCCCCGAGCAGGCCGAAGGAGAAACCGCCGTGTCGCCGTTCGCTTCTCTCCGCTCCCGCGTGGTCGCCATCGCGTTGCTGCCGGCTCTGATCCTGCTGGTGGCGGGCCTGGGCGCCGGATGGTGGCTGGCCGGCCAGGCCCAGCAGCGCGGCGAGGAGGCGGCGGCGGTCGGGCGGGACGCCGCCGCGCTGCGCACCTTCGCCGTCGCGACGCTCGCCGAGCGGCGCGCCGCGACGCTGGCGAGCGCCGACCAGGTTCGCGGCGCGACGGACGCGGCAGCGGTGGCGCTGACCGCCGCGGTCGCCGACCGGCCCGCGGCCCTCGGGGCTGCCGCCGCCCAGGTGCGGGCGGGGCTCGACGGCCTGGCCTCGGCGCGGCGGGCGGTCGACGCGGGGGCGCGGGGGGCCGACGCCGCCGACGCGTACACCGCGGTGCTCGACCCGGCCGGCACGGCGCTGGGCGCGATGGCCGGCGGCGTCACCGAGCCGGACGCCGTCGCGGGGCTGACCGGGGCCGGGCGCCTGCTCGGCACCGTCGAGCGCCTGCAGAGCGCCGCGCTGGTGGCCGCGGCCGCCCCCGGCCGGGTACTGGACGAGACGGCCTACCCGCCGTTCGCGCGGGCAGCGGCCGGGTCGTCGGCCGCGCTCACCCGGTCGCTGGCCACGCTGCCCGCCGGCCGGGCCCACGACGAGCTGGCCGCGCTCATCGGCGGCCCGGACGTGCAGCGGGTCACGGCCGCGTACGACCGCGCCCTGTCCGCCGGTCCGCAGCAGCCGGCCCGCGGCGGCGGCCCCGCGACCCCGGCGCTGTCCGACGAGGACCTGACCGCCGCCTCGGCCGTCACGACGCAGGGAGCGGGCGTCGCGTTCGACGCGGCGGAGGCCGCCGCGGCCCAGGAGCAGTCCGCGGCAGCTGGCGCGCTCACCACCACCATGGTCGCGGTGCTGGCGCTCATCGCCGCGGCCGCGCTGTGCATCGTCATCGCGCTGGTGACGGCCTCGCGGCTGGGTCGGAGGATGGACGCGCTGCGGGAGTCCGCCGCCACGGCGACCGAGCGGCTGCCGGAGCTGCTGGAGCGGATCCGGGCCGGCGAGGACGTCGACGTCGACGCCGAGGTGCCTCCGACCGAGCCGGGGACCGACCAGATCGGCGAGGTCGCGGCGCTCGTCGACGACGCCCAGCGGACAGCGGTCGGCGCCGCCGCAGCCGAGGCCCGGACGCGCGCGGGTGCGAACGCCGTGTTCCTCAACATCGCCCACCGCAGCCAGGCCGTGGTCCACCGCCAGCTGCAGGTGCTCGACGAGGCCGAGCGGGCGGAGCACAACTCCGACCAGCTGGACCGGCTCTTCCAGCTCGACCACCTGGCCACCCGGGAGCGCCGCAACGCCGAGAACCTGATCATCATGGGCGGTCAGCAGCCCCGTCGGCAGTGGCGCAAGCCGGTGCCGCTGGCCGACATCGTCCGCAGCGCGGTCGCCGAGAGCGAGCAGTACACGCGGATCACGATGGGCGAGCTGCCGGCGGAGTTCGTCGACGGCGTCGCGGTCGGCGACCTGATCCACCTGTTCGCCGAGCTGGTCGACAACGCGACGTCGTTCTCGCCGCCCCGCTGCTCGATCGACATCCACGGCGGCCACGTCGGCCGGGGTGTGATCGTCGAGATCCTGGACCGCGGTCTGGGCATCGAGCCGGAGCCACGCGAGCGGCTCAACCGGATGCTGGCGAACCCGCCCGACTTCGGGCTGCTCACGTTGTCGGAGGACGCGCGGCTGGGCCTGTTCGTCGTCAGCAGGCTCGCACACCGCCACGGCGTGCGGGTGACGCTGCGGGAGTCGGCCTACGGCGGCGTCCAGGCGCTCGTCCTCGTGCCGCGGTCGGTCCTGGTCGCGGAGGTGCCCGAGGACGCGGAGGTGCCCGAGGACGCGGAGGTGCCCGAGGACGCTGAGGCGCCAGAGGACGGCGTCGCCCCCGAGGCGCCGTCGGTCGCCAACGGCCACCGTCCCCGGCCGGTCCGGCCCGAGGCCGTCGCCCCCGAGGCCGTCGACAGGGCGTCGGGCCTGCCGGTGCGCCCCGGACGCAACGGCAGCGGCCGGGCGGCCGACGAGGCCCCGCCGACCGGCAACGGGCACGCGGTGCCGGACGGTGTGAACGCGACCGACGCCGCGGCGCCGGAGCTGCCGGTGCGCCCGGACGTGGCCGGCAACGGGCGCGGCGCCCGGCCCGTCGACGGCGAGCCGGAGCTGCCGGTGCGCGGCGCCTCCGCCGGGCAGGTCCGCGCGACCGACGCCACGCCGGAGCTGCCGGTCCGGGGGGCCCGGGGCGACGGGCAGCCCGCCGACGCCGGCCCGTCCCGCCGCGTTCCGGTGACCGGCAACGGGCGGTCGCCCCACGCCGGCGACGGTGCCCCGGCCCGGCCGGTCCAGGACGCCGAGGCGGGGCCGGAGCTGCCGACGCGCCCCGGCCCGGCTCCCCGCACCGCGCAGCCACACCGTTCCGCCGCCGACCGTTCCGCCGCCGAGCACGCCGCCGCCGAGCTGCCGGTACGCGGTCAGCCGGCGACCGCGGGCCGGCCGGAGGACAGCGCCCCGCGCGGCTTCGGGCACGACGCGGCGGGCCACGACGGCGCCGACCTCCCCACCGGGCGTCCCCGCCCGGGCACCCGGCCCGTCGCGCGGCCGGCCACGGCGGCATCGGCCGTCAACGACCCGGCGGTTCCGTCCGCCGTCGACTCCGCGCGCGACGTCCGCCCGGGCGAACCCGCCAGTAGCGGCCCCGCAGGCGACGGCGACCGGCCCGAAGCCGACCTGCCCGACCTGCCCGATCGCTGCCGGAACGGGAGCCGCAGGTCCACCTGGCCAAGGAGCTGCGCAGCCCGCCGACGCCGCTGACGCCGCGCCCGTCGGCCTCGCCCCGCGCCGAGCGCTCCTCGGCGGCGATGTCCGCGCTGCAGCGCGGCGGCCGGGACGGGCGCAGCGCCGAGGCCGAGCAGGCCCCGCGGGAGGACGGGACATGACCAGGTCGGTCCACCGCGAGGGCGTCGACCTCGGGTGGCTGCTCGACCAGCTCGTGACCCGCGCGGTCGGCATCGACCGGGCCGTCCTGCTGTCGGCCGACGGCCTGCTGCTGGCGCGTTCGGGCGGGATGCCGATCGCCGACGCCGAGCTGCTGGCCGCGACGGCTTCCGCCCTCACCGGGCTCGCCCGCAGCGCCGGGCGCCAGTTCGACCGGGGCTCGGTGCACCAGACGGCCGTCGAGATGGACGGCGGGTACCTGCTGGTCGCGACCGCGGGGGCGGGATCGAGCCTCGCCGTGCTGACCGACGCCGCCGCCGACATCGGCATGATCGTTTATGAGATGCACCTGCTTGTCCGGCGGGTCGGCGACCACCTGGGGGTCGCCGCCCGTTCGCCGGGCTTCCCGACGGGAGGTGACCCGTGAACGACGACCCCTGGTTCGACGACGACGCCGGTCCGCTGGTGCGGCCGTACGCCGTCACGATGGGACGCACCCACCCGACCCGCTACCTGGAGATGGTCACGCTCGTCGTGGCCGTCCCCGGCGGGCCGGAGGCGCCCAGCCCCGAGCACCGCAGGATCGTGCGGATGTGCGCGACGGCGCTGTCCGTCGCGGAGGTCGCAGCGGGTCTCGACCTGCCGCTCGGGGCCGCCAAGGTGCTCATCAGCGACTTGATCGAGCTCGGGGCGCTGGTGTTCATCGCGCCCGCGCGCAACGACGGACCGGCCTTCGACCGGCAACTCATCCGGACGGTGATCGATGGTGTTCGACGACTCTGAGGGACCGCGCACGTACTCGGCAGTCAAGCTGCTGGTCGCGGGCGGTTTCGGGGTCGGCAAGACGACGCTGGTCGGCGCGGTGAGCGAGATACCGCCCCTGCGGACCGAGGAGCTGCTGTCCGAGCTCGGCCGCGACGTCGACGACACCACCCACGTCGAGGCGAAGACCACGACGACCGTCGCCATGGACTTCGGCCGGATCACGATCAACCCGCAGGTGATCCTCTACCTGTTCGGCACGCCCGGCCAGGAGCGGTTCTGGTTCCTGTGGGACGAGCTCGCCACCGGCGCCCTCGGCGCGGTCGTGCTGGCCGACACCCGCCGGCTCGAGGCCTGCTTCGCCTCGATCGACTTCTTCGAGCGGCGCGGCATCCCGTTCGTCGTCGCGGTGAACTGCTTCGAGGGCAGCGCGCGCTACGGCGTGGAGGACATCCGGCGGGCGACGAGGGTGGACCCGACGACGCCGGTCCTCCTGGCCGACGTGCGCTACCGCGAGTCGTGCAAGGAGGTCCTGCTGGCCCTGCTCGAGCACGTACTGGAGCTGGTCGAGGCGCCGCTGCCGACGCGGGCCGGCTGACCCGTCGCCGATCCGGGTCGGCTGACCCGCCGCCGATCGGTCGAGGCGCTCAGGGGCGCAGGACCCAGGTGTCCTTCGCGCCGCCGCCGCGCGACGAGTTGACGATCATGCTGCCGGCGGGCGCGACCCGGCTGAGCGCCGCCGGGAGGGCTGCGGCGACGGTGCCGCCGCCGCGGCGCGACTGCAGCACGAACGCGCGCAGGTCGACCGCCCGCGGCTCCAGCCCGCTGCCCGAGAACGTCGGGTGGGTCGAGAGGTGGACGAGGTCCTGGGCGACCCACCCGGCCGGGTCGGCCGCGATCCGCTCCCGGGCCGCGGCCAGCTCGGCCGGCGTCGCGTCCGGCCCGATGAGGATCCCCTGGCCGCCGTAGCCGTCGACCGGCTTGACCACGAGCTCGCCGAGCCGGTCGAGGACCTCGGCGCGCTGCTGATCGTCGACGCACGGGTAGGTCGGCACGTTGGGCAGGAGCACTTCCTCTCCGAGGTAGTACTCGATCATGCGCGGCACGTAGGCGTAGACGAGTTTGTCGTCGGCGACGCCGTTGCCGAGCGCGTTGAGGACGGCGACGGTCCCGCGGGCGACGGCGTTGGCCAGCGCCCGGCCGATCGGCCGCTGGTCGGCGCCACGCGCGGCCATGAGGGTGGTCTCGTCCAGCCGCCGGTACAGCACGGCCAGCCGCCGCCGGCCGCCCTCGCCGACCAGGTGGACGCCGTCGTCGGTGACCTGCAGGTCGCGCGGGGTCACCAGCGGCACGCCCATCCGGTCGGCCAGCAGCCGGTGCTCGTAGAACGCGGAGTCGAGCGGGCCGGCCGACAGCAGCGCGACCTCCTCGTGCGCCGGCTCGTCGGGGTCGGTCGCGGACAGCAGCGCCGCGTGCAGCAGCGCAGGCACGGCCTCGAGCCCGATGACGCCCTCCGGCGGCTCCAGGTCCGGCATCACGCTGCGGATCAGCCGGCGGCCGGTGATCGCGTAGCCGATCCCGGACGGGACGCGCAGGTTGTCCTCCAGCACCAGCCACCGGTCGGCCCGGTCGCGGACCAGGTCGATGCCGGCGACGGCGATCCGCACCGCGTCCGCGGGACAGAGGGTGCCCAGCCGGTTGCGGCCCGGCGCATTCTGGACCACGGCCGCCGGGATCTCCCCGTCTGCGAGGATCCGCCGCTCGCCGTAGACGTCGCGCACGAACCGTTCCAGCGCCCTTACACGCTGGGTCAGGCCGTCGGTCAGGCCGGCCCACTCGGACGCCGTCACGATGCGCGGCACCAGGTCCAGCGGGAAGAGCCGGTCGGGCTCGCCGTCACCGACCCGGAACGTCACGCCGCGGGCGCGCTGCTCGGTGTGCAGCGCGCTCTCGGCCGCGACCAGCCCGCGGCGGCCCATCCGCTCGAGCACCCGGAACATCCAGCCGTAGGGGAGCAGGACCTCGCCGTCCGCGCTGACCGCCTCGTCGAAGCCGGCCGGCCGGTAGCCGGCCAGCAGCTCGGCGGCGGCCGGCACGGTCGCCGGGTGCTCGGTGGTCGGCGTGCGGCCCTGGGTGTGGGCGATGAGGGCGTCGACGACGTCGGTGAGCTCGCCGCGGCGGCCGAAGGCGCGCCGCTGCCGCGCCGCTGCGCTCCCGCGGGCCAGCGTCGCCTCGGTCAGGGCGTGGACCTGCTCCCAGTCGCCGAGCTCCTCCAGGTACGGGCGCAGCTGGTGCACGAGCCGCCCGATCATGAAGTGCGGGGACACGAGCGCCGGGCCGGTCAGGTCGACCAGGTCGCCCTCCAGCCCGGAGCGGGCCGCCCGCCAGCTCGCGGCCCGCAGCAGCTCGTGGCGGACGTCGGTGAGCGGGAGCCCGGCGTGCATGTCGCCGGTGGCCTTGGCGACGAGCGCCCGGAACAGCCCCGCGACCAGCACCACGTCGTCGACGTCCGGGCAGGCGTCGCAGACCCGCAGCTCGACGGTCGGCAGGTGGGCGCTCGGCCGGATGTCGAAGTAGACCATCCCCGGATCGGAGATCGTCCCCGAAGCGATGAGCTCGGCGACGAGCGCGTCGTACTCGTCGGCCGTCGCGACGTGGGCGGGCGGTCCGGCGGTCGGCCAGCGCGACCAGACGATGCTGCGGTAGCTCGCGTAGCCGGTGTCGCGGCCCAGCCAGTACGGCGAGCTGGCCGTCAGCGCCTGCAGGACCGGCAGGTAGGGCGCGACGCGCCGCACGACCTGGACGGCCACGTCCCGGTCGGGCACGTCGACGTGCACCTGGGCCCCGCAGATGTGCTGCTCGCGCACCAGCAGCTGGTACTCGTGCTGCATCCGCTCGTAGCGGGCGCCCGCGGAGATCGCGTCGCCGGACTGGTCGGCCAGTGGCACCGTGCCGGCGGCGACCACACCGAGGCCGAGCGGGTGGGCGACCGACTCGAGCGTGCCCCGCAGCCGCCGCAGGTGCCCCCGCAGCTCGTCGAGGCCCGTGCAGACCGGCGTGTTCGTCTCGACGAGCGAGCGCTGCAGCTCCGGGGCGAACTCCGCGCCGTCGAGCCGGTCGAGGAGGGCGTCGACCTCGGGCGCCGACCAGCGGCTCTCCAGGTCGACGACGTGGAACTCCTCCTCAACGCCGAGTTTGGGGAGGTCGCTCATGGCCATGACGCTAAAGTGCCCGTGTTACGCGCTGAATACGCGGGGCGGACCGCACGCGAGGCGCGGGGCATGCGAGCTGGTGTCGTGCGCGGCCGCCAGCTCGACGTCCTTCGTGCAGCCGAGCGCGACCAGCTCGCGCCCGCCGGCCAGCGCGGGCAGGACCCGGTGCAGGCCCGCGCGCCGGGCCGCGGCGAACTGGGCGGCCGCCAGCTCCGCCTCCGGTGAGAGGTCGTCGGGGTCCAGCGCCGCCGCGACGGCGCCGGCGCCCAGCGCGTCCTCCGCGGCGACCCGCAGCGTCCCGCCCGGCCAGCGCTCCCCGGCCGGGACCAGGCCGATCGGTCCGGTGCCCGCGGCCGCGCGGGCCGCGGCGGCGACGGCGGAGGCGTTGCGCAGGCAGCCGGCGAACACCGCCGCGCCGCCCCCGCCGGCCAGCCGGCACAGGGTGGCGCCGTTGGGTGACGGCAGGCAGAGCAGGGTGCCGGCCGCGAGCGTCCGCAGCGAGGTTGGGCTCAGCGACGGCGACCGCGAGCGTTCCCGGTACGCCGCGACCCCGCCGAGCTCGCGGGCCTCGCGGGCGGCGTCCACCGGGTCGTCGCCGGCCTGCGGCAGCACCCGTGCGCCGCGGCCCAGCGCGACGTCGACGGCCGTGCAGAAGGACAGGACGTCGACGACGACCACGACTGCGCACTCCGCGGTCAGCAGCTCGGCGCCCTCCCGGGCCCACTCCAGCCGGACGCGGTAGGCGAGCTGGCGGTGCTCGGCGGCCGCGTCCACGGTGGCCAACGTACCGGCGTCCGGCGGTAGCGTCGCCGGCATGACGGAGGGGAACCCGGGACCGTCGCCGTCGGCGCAGGCCGTGGTGGGGCGGGTCGGGCTGCCGATGCCGGTCGCCGAGCTGGCCGCGCGGCGCTGGGACGCCGTGGTCGTCGGCGGCGGGCACAACGGGCTCGCCGCCGCGGCCTACCTGGCCAGGGCCGGACGCTCGGTGCTGGTGCTGGAGCGCCGCGAGCAGCTCGGCGGCGCTGCGACGCTGGAGGAGCACCCGGGGGGCTGGCTGATCAGCCCGTGCGCCTACGTCGTCGGTCTGCTGCACCCGCTGGTCGTCGACGAGCTCGACCTGCGCCGCCACGGGTTCGACCTGACCCTGCTGGACCCGAGCCTGTGGTGCCCGTTCCCCGACGGGACGTCGGTCGCGGCGTTCGCCGACCCCGAGGCGACGGCCGCGCAGATCGCCGCGCTCGCCCCGCGCGACGTGGAGGGCTACCTCGCCTACGACGCGCTCTTCGGGCGGATCCGGCGCACGCTGCGCTGCGGGGCCCGGGACACCTGGGTCGGGGCGGCCCCGGACCGGGCCGAGCTGGCCGAGCTCTTCGCGGATGACGAGGAGGGCCTGGAGGTCCTGCTGCACCGGTCCGTCGCCGACGTCGTGGAGGAGCACGTCCGCGACGACCGGCTCCGCTCGATGCTGCACGGCCAGGGCGTCATCGGCACGTGGGCCGGCCCGCGCGACCCGGGCACGGCCGGCGTCCACGCGATGCACTCGCTCGGCACCCTCGCCGGCGGGCGCTGGGGCTACGTCCGCGGCGGGACGGGCCGGGTGTCGTTCGCGCTGGCCGACGCGGCGCGCGAGCAGGGTGCCGTGCTGGCCACCGGCGTCGAGGTCGCCGCGATCGAGCCCGGCGTCGGCGTGCGGCTGGCCGGCGGCGAGCTGGTCCGCGCGGCCGCGGTCGTGTCGAACGCCGACCCGGAGCGCACGACCGCGCTGTGTGCGTCCGACGTGCCGGACGCCTGGAGCGCACGGGTGCGGTCGTGGCGCTCGACCAGCCCGGTCCTCAAGATCAACTGCTTGCTGCGGCGGCTGCCGCGGTTCCCGGCGGCCTCGCCGCCGGACCTGCCGCACCGGGCGATGGTGACGATCACCTCCGGCATCGACGCCACGCAGGAGGCGTTCGGGCGCGCGGCGGCGGGGGAGCCCGCGCCGGCGTGGGCCGAGGTCTACTTCCCGTCGTTCTACGACGCCTCCGTCGCCCCGCCGGGCGGCCACGTCATGAGCGTCTTCGCCCAGTACGTGCCCTACGCGCTGGCGAGGGGCACCTGGGACGGGCGGCGGGAGGAGATCGCGGACGCGGCGCTCGCGCAGGTGGCCCGGTTCGCGCCCGACGTGCTCGACTGCGTGGTCGAACGGGAGGTGCTGGGGCCGCCCGACATCGAGGCGCGGATCGGGCTGACCGGCGGGCACATCTTCCAGGGCGACTGCCTGCCCGAGCAGATGTGGGAGCGCCGCTTCCCGCCGCGGACCGGCGTGCCAGGGCTGTACCTGTGCGGTGCGGCGACGCACCCGGGCGGGAGCGTGATCGGGGTGAACGGCCGCAACGCCGCGGAGGCGGTCCTGGCCGACCTGGATCCCCCGCCCCGAACCCAACGAACGGCACTTTCGTGATGACCTATGTGGCGAAAGTGCCGTTGGTGAGGACGGGGGTTGCGGGCCTGGGCTGTTCGGTCGGCCCCGGTTCGTGATCGCCGCACGGGGAGGCTCCGGGCCGCATGTGGCCCGTGTCCTCCCCGTTCGTCGATCTCCCGGACCACGCGCCTACGCCGGGACCACGCGCCTACTCCCGGACCACGCGCCTACGCCGGGACCGCGGGCTCCGGCAGCGCCGTCTCCTCCGCGAACTGCGTCCGGTACAGCTCCGCGTAGCGCCCGCCGCGGGCCAGCAGCTCGACGTGCGTGCCGCGTTCCACGATCCGGCCGCCCTCGACGACGAGGATCTGGTCGGCCGCGCGGATCGTCGACAGCCGGTGCGCGATCACCAGCGCCGTCCGCCCGGCCAGCGCCTCGCCCAGCGCGGCCTGGACCGCGGCCTCCGACGTCGAGTCCAGGTGCGCCGTCGCCTCGTCGAGCACGACCACGCGCGGGCGGGCCAGCAGCAGCCGCGCGATCGTCAGGCGCTGGCGCTCCCCGCCGGAGAGCCGGTAGCCGCGCTCGCCGACGACGGTGTCCAACCCGTCGGGCAGCGACCGCACCAGGTCGGCGAGCCGGGCGCGGCCGAGCACGTCCCACAGCTCGGCCTCGGTCGCCGACGGCCGGGCGAACGTCAGGTTCGCCCGCAGCGAGTCGTGGAACAGGTGCCCGTCCTGGGTCACGAGGCCCAGCGCGCCCCGCATGGAGTCGAACGACAGCTCGCGCACGTCCACGCCGCCGATCCGGACGGCCCCTGCGTCGACGTCGTACAGCCGGGGGAGCAGCGACGCGATCGTCGACTTCCCCGCCCCCGACGACCCGACCAGCGCCACCATCTGGCCCGGCTCGGCCCGCAGCGAGACGTCGTGGAGCACCTCGACGCCGCCCTGTGCGTCCAGCCGCGCGACCTCCTCCAGCGACGCCAGCGACACGCGGTCGGCCGCCGGGTAGCCGAACGTGACGTCGTCGAGCTCCACCGATAGCGGCCCGTCCGGCAGCGCCGTCGGTGCCGCCGGTTCGGCGATCAGCGGCGGCAGGTCGAGCACCTCGAAGACGCGCTCGAAGCTGACGAGCGCGCTCATGACGTCCAGCCGGGCCGACGCGAGCGAGGTCAGCGGGGCGTAGAGCCGCGTGAGCAGCAGCGCCAGCGCGACGACGTCGCCGGCGTTGAGCGAGCCGGCCAGCGCGAACCAGCCGCCCAGGCCGTACACCAGCGCCAGCGCGAGGGACGACACGAGCGTCAGGGCCGTCACGAAGATCGACTGGGTCATCGCCGTCCGCACGCCGATGTCCCGCACGCGGGCGGCCCTGCTGACGAACTCGCGCGTCTCGTCCGCGGGCCTCCCGAACAGCTTGACGAGCGTGGCCCCGGGCGCGGAGAACCGCTCGGTCATCTGGTTGCTCATCGCGGCGTTGTGGTCGGCGGCCTCCCGGTTCAGCTCGGCCAGCCGCCCGCCCATCCGCCGCGCCGGCACGACGAACACCGGCAGCAGCAGCAACGCCAGCACCGTGACCTGCCAGGACAACCCGAGCATGACCACGAGCGTCAGCACGAGCGTCACGACGTTGCCGACGACGCCCGACAGCGTGGACGAGAACGCCCGCTGCGCGCCGATGACGTCGTTGTTGAGCCTGCTGACCAGCGCGCCCGTCCGCGTGCGCGTGAAGAACGCGACGGGCTGGCGCTGCACGTGGTCGAACACCGCCGCGCGCAGGTCGAGGATGAGGCTCTCGCCGAGCGTCGACGACAGCCTGCGCGCCACGACGTCGACGACCGCGGCCGCGACGGCGATGGCCGCGATCGCCAGCGCCAGCCCGACCACGAGCCCGCGTGGGCCGCCGGCGTCCAGCGCGTCGATGACCCGTCCCGCCAGCACCGGCGTCGCGACCGCCAGCACCGCGCCTGCGACGCTCAGCGTCACGAACGCGGCGATGCGCCGCCGGTGGGGCCGCGCGAACACGGCGATGCGCCGCAGTGTCGCCCGGGAGACCCCCTTGTGCTCGGTCCTCCCGCGCGACGCCTGGTACATCTGGTGCCACGCGACCGATTCCATGCTCATGCGAGCCAGGTTAGGAGCTGCAGTTCAGTTGAGGTCAAACCTGGTGGACGTCTACCGCGACCTGCACCGCCATCCCGAGCTGTCGTTCCAGGAGAAGCGCACGGCCGGGGTCGTCGCCGGGCACCTGCGCGAGCTGGGCGCGGAGGTCACCGAGGGCGTCGGCGGCACGGGCGTCGTCGGCGTGCTGCGCCGGGGGGAGGGGCCGACCGTCCTGCTGCGGGCCGACATGGACGCGCTGCCCGTCACCGAGGACACCGGGCTCGACTACGCCAGCTCCGTGCCCGGCGTCGCCCACGCCTGCGGCCACGACATGCACGTGACGTGCCTGCTCGGAGCGGTGGCGGAGCTCGCAGGCCGGGACTGGTCGGGCACCGTGCTCGCGGTGTTCCAGCCCGCCGAGGAGGTCGGCGCCGGCGCGCAGGCGATGCTCGACGACGGCCTGCACGCCCGCTTCGGCCGTCCCGACGTCGTGCTCGGCCAGCACGTCGCGCCGCTCCCCGCCGGGATGCTCGCGCTGCGGCCGGGACCGGCGTTCGCCGCGTCGGACACCGTGCGCGTCACCCTCCACGGGTCGGGCGGGCACGGCTCCCGGCCCGAGACGACGGTCGACCCCGTCGTGATGGCCGCCGCGGCCGTGCTGCGGCTGCAGACGATCGTCGCGCGCGAGGTCGCGGGAACCGACACGGCCGTCCTGACGGTGGGGACGCTGCACGCCGGCACCAAGGAGAACGTCATCCCCGACCACGCCGAGCTCGGGATGACGGTCCGCTCGTACGACCCGCGTGTGCGCGCGCGGATCCTCGCCGCCGTCGAGCGGATCGTGCGGGCCGAGGCGGCCGCCTCCGGCGCGTCCCGCGAGCCGGACATCGAGGTGCGCGACGGCTTCCCGGTCGTGGTCAACGACCCCGACGCGGCCGCCCGCACGCAGGCGGCGCTGCAGGCGGTGGCGCCGGTGCTGGACCCCGGCCTCGTGACGGGGAGCGAGGACGTCGGCCTGCTCGCGACGGGCGCGGGCGTGCCGTGCGTGTACTGGCTGCTCGGCGGGGCCGACCCGGCCGCGTTCGCGGGCGCGGGCGGCCGCGAGGACGTGCTGGCCGTGATCGCCGGGCTCCCGTCCAACCACTCGCCGCGCTACGCCCCGGTGATCGAGCCGACGCTCGCGACCGGCGTGTCCGCGTTGGTCGCTGCGGCATCCGAGTGGTTGGCGTAGTCCGAACGGCAGTTGTGACGGGCGTCCGGACGCTGCTGAGATGTCCGGATGGACGCCGCCAACGCCGTCCCGGTGATCGGCACCCCGCTGGCGTACGGTCTGGGCTTCGCCATGCTGATCTTCGTGTTGCTGGGCGAGTCCTGGTCGCGGTCGCTGGTGACGGTCGCCCACGAGGGCGGCCACATGGTGTTCATGATCCTTACCTTCCGCGGGCTCAAGGGCTTCGACCTGGAGGACGGCGGCGGCGGTGGGACGGACGCCGACCGGCTCCACTGGAGCATCAGCGATCTCCTCATGCGCTTCGTGGGCTACCCGGCACCGTGCGTCCTCGGGCTCGGCGGTGCGCTGCTGGTGCGGGCGGGCCATACGGTGTCGGTTCTGTGGATCTCGTTGCTGCTCCTGGTGGCCTCGTTCACCGAGGCCCGCAACCTGCTGGCGATCGTCGTCACCGGGCTCGCGACGCTCGGTGTCGGGTGGGCGGTGTTCGCGGGCGGTACCTCGATCCAGGTTGTGGTGGCCGTCACCCTCGTCTGGTGGATGCTCCTGGGCGGGGCCTTCTGGTCGACGCGAGGGTTCTTCAGTGGGACGGGCGACGGCACCACGCTCGCGAGGCGCACCTGGATCCCCGGCATCGTCTGGCAGGCGCTGTGGTTCACGATCGGCGTCGTCTGCCTGTGGAAGGGCGGCCGGGCGCTGCTGGCGCTCTGATCACGGGGGATAGGCTGCCGCCGACCCGCCACCGAGGGGGTGACGGCGGCAAGGAGGCAGGGCATGAGCGCAGTCGAGGACATCCTGGGGCAGATCCCGCTCGGCCAGCTGGCCGGTCAGCTGGGCGTCGACCCGCGGACTGCCGAGAACGCGGTGCGGACCGCGCTGCCGGCGCTCCTGGGTGGCATCCACGCCAACGCGCAGGACCCCGGTGGCGCCGCGTCGTTCGCCCAGGCCGTGCAGCAGCACGACGGCGGGCTCGTCGACGGCGGGGTCAACCTCAACCAGGTCGACCCGAACGAGGGACAGCAGATCGTCCAGCACATCTTCGGCGCCAACCAGGGCCAGGTGACCCAGCAGCTCGGCGGCGTCGGCGGCACCGGCGGGCAGGCGCTCATGCAGCAGCTGCTGCCGATCCTCGCGCCGATCGTCATGTCGTACCTGGCGAAGCAGCTGCTCGGCGGGAACGCGGGCGCGGCGGCCGGCGGCGGCCTCGGCGGCGGCGGGGGACTCGGCGGCGTCCTTGGCGGCCTGCTCGGGAGTGTCCTGGGCGGCGGTGGCGCGGGCACGCAGCAGCAGCAGTCGCCCGCGCCGGGCGGCGTCGACCTCGGTTCGCTGCTGGGCGGGCTCCTCGGCGGCGGCACGCGCTGACTTCGCAGAGAACGCCACCGGAGACCTAACGAACGGCACTTTCGTCACATAGGTGCTCACGAAAGTGCCGTTCGTTAGGTCCGGGCCGGGCCCCGCCGCTCACACCGCCACGAACATCGGCCGCCCCAGGTCGTCACGACCGGGACCGAGCACCTCGGCCTCCCCCCGCGACCATCGCGCCGCCGACCAGGCGGCCGCCAGCGCGTCGAGCACGTCGTCCAGCCGCGGGCCCGCAGGCAGGTCGCCGAGCGCGCCGGCGAGGTCCAGCCAGCGCGCGAGCGCCGCGATCCGCTGCCCGGCGCCGCGCGGGGTCTTCTTGGACGCGAACACGACCTCCGGCGCCAGCGCCCGGAACGCCAGCTCGGGGTGCACCTCGACGATGGACGCCGGCCGCTCCGCCGCGTCCCATTCGGCGATCTTCGGCGTGATGTGGAACGTCTGGAGGCTGATCTTGCGCCCGGTCGCGCGCGCCGACGCCGCGCACGCCCGCGCGTAGTCGTCGACGCCGAGCACGGCCCGCGGCGGGGCCGGGAACACCGACGACCGGGCCCGGCCGAGCCTGTGCGCGCACGCCTCGTCGCAGGCGCGCCGCCCGTCCGCGGTCACGCCGAGCGGGATGTCGACGCCGACCGCCGCGCACCCGGCCGTGACCGCGAGTACGGCAGCGGCGTCGGCCGCCACCGACCACGTGACGCGGCCGCCGGACACGCGGGCGACCACCCACCCACCGGGAACCCCGTCCACGCCCGCGATGGGGCAGGATGCGGCCTCGTGCGCGTCCACATCGGGTCCGACCACGCCGGCTTCGAGCTCAAGGCCCACCTCGTCGCCCACCTGACCAGTCTGGGCCACGACGTGATCGACGCCGGGGCCCCCGCCTACGACGCCGACGACGACTACCCGCCGTTCTGCATCGCGACGGGCCTTGCGGTGCTCGCCGACCCCGGCAGCCTCGGCATCGTCATCGGCGGCTCGGGCAACGGCGAGCAGATCGCGGCCAACAAGGTGCCGGGCATCCGCGCCGCGCTCGCCTGGAGCCACGAGACGGCGACGCTGGCCCGCCAGCACAACGACGCCCAGGTCGTCGCGATCGGCGCCCGGATGCACACGCTCGACGAGGCCGCTGCGCTCGCCGAGGCGTTCCTGGCGGAGCCGTTCAGCCACGGCGAGCGCCACCAGCGACGGATCGACATCCTCGCCGAGTACGAGAAGACGCACGTTCCGCCGGCCCTGCCCGGTGCCTGAGGGCCACACCCTCCACCGGCTCGCCCGGCGGCACCGCACGCGGTTCGCCGGGCACGAGGTCGCGGTCAGGAGCCCGCAGGGCCGGTTCGCATCGAGCGCGGAGATCGTCGACGGCCGGGTGCTGCGGCGCGTAGAGGCCCACGGCAAGCACCTGTTCCACCACTACGGGCCGGATCTCGTCGTGCACGTCCACCTGGGCCTGTACGGGACGTTCAGCGACGTCGCGCTCCCGGAGCTGCCGCCGCGCGGCCTCGTCCGGATGCGGATGGTCGGCCCGACGCACTACGGCGACCTGCGCGGCCCCACTGCGTGCGAGCTGCTCACCGACGCCGAGGTCGACGCCATCCACGCCCGCCTGGGCGCCGACCCGCTGCGCCGCGACGCCGACCCCGAGCGCGCATGGGCCCGGATCTCCCGCTCGCGGGCGCCATTGGCGACGCTGCTGATGGACCAGACCGTCGTCGCGGGCGTCGGCAACGTCTTCCGCGCGGAGGTGCTCTTCCGGCACGGCCTCGACCCGCAGCGCCCCGGCCGAGCACTGGCGAGGGAGCAGTGGGACGCGCTGTGGGACGACCTGGTCGAGCTGCTGGGCCGCGGCGTCCGGCGCGGGCGGATCGAGACGCTGCGGCCCGGCGACGAGCCGTCCGGACCCGGAGCCCGCCGGGTCTACGTCTACCGGCGGGCGGGGGAGCCGTGCCTGGTGTGCGGCACGCCGGTCGCCCGCGACACGCACCTCGCGCGGAACCTGTTCTGGTGCCCGACCTGCCAGCCCGCGGCGTGAGCCGGGTCGCTCACCAGTCGCCGCCCCCGCCGCCGAAGTCGCCGCCGCCCCAGTCACCGCCGAAGCCACCCCAGTCGCCGCCGCCTCCGCCTCCGTCGCCGTTCCAGCCCGGGTCGACGGCGCCGTCGCCACCCCAGCCGCCGTCGCCCCAGCCGCCGTCGGCGGCCATGCCGTCGGCGTAGCCGTCCGCGTAGGCCACGCCGGACATGCCGGAGAACAGCGAGCTGAACAGCAGCGCGGAGCCGACGCCCCAGGCGCCGCCGATCAGCGCGGAGCGCCACCACGGCTCGGAGTACCACCCGCGGGGGACGGGCCGCCCGGCGACGTCACCGCCCGGCCAGTAGTGCCGGTTCGCCCCGGAGGGCACCGGCGAGGCGCTGTACTCGTGGCCGTCGACGTGGACGTCCCGATCCTCGGTGACGGCGCCGGCGCGCGCCTGGCCGGTCAGCGGCGGCAGCTCCGGGCCGGGGTCGAGACCCATCGCCGTGCGGGCGGCACGGACGTAGTAGAGGCCCTCGTACGCCGTCTGGGTGACCTGGTGGGCCTGCGCGACGCTGCGGACCTGGTTCATCTGCGAACCGGCGGCGTTGTAGCGCTCGGCGGCGTCGGCGAGGGCCTGCTTGGACGCGTCGTCCGAGCCGGTCAGCGAGAGCACCTGGCCGCCGAGTCGCTCGACCCAGCGCCGCGCCTCGGCCTTGGCGTCGTCCAGCGCGCCCGCCCGGTCGCGGCGGTGGTTGGTCACCAGCCAGGCGATGCCCGCGATCACCGCGAGGAGGACGACGATCGTCAGCACGGAGCCCATGGGCACAGTTTGCCCGCTTTCCCGGCGCGGTGTCCGGCGCCTGGGGGTGGACCCCGGGTGGGCCCACGCCGGCTGGCACGGCCGACGTGGGCCCTGCCGGTCAGGGGAGGGGTCCGACCGGCCAGCGGGCGGCCACAGGCCGCCCACACCTGACTCGTGCGGCTCCGGCGCAGTGTTACTGGCAGTTCCGCGACACGCCGAGGCGTGAGAATGACAGTGCTGTGATTTACCGTGGTGGCATGCGGACAGACAGCATCGCGGGATGGTGGACGTGCCCGGGCTGCGGCGAGGACGCGGAGCTCAGCGGACCCGGTCTCACCGGGTGCGAGGTGCCGTGCCCGGACTGTGGCGACGGCATGGTGTTGTGCTGGGAGGTCCCGGTGCCGGACCGCCCGGCGGCGTAGGTCGCCCGCCCCGGGGGCGTCACAGCGACCCGAGGCCGAGGCACGAGCGCACCGCGTTCTCGAGCCGAGTGGCACGCTCGTGGTCGGCCAGCTCGGCGGTGACGAACGCGAACGCGTAGCCGCCCTCGACGCTCCACCAGCCGACGCTGCCCCCGATGCCGCCCATGCCCCAGCCGTCGGGCTCGATGCCGACGCCGAGTCCCCACCGGACGTCGGTGCCGGTGACGGCGTCGGGCCCGGCCGCCTGCACGGTCGTCATCTCGGTGACCAGGTCGCGGTGCAGCAGCCGCCCGTTCGCGAGCAGCGCGTAGAAGGCGGCGACGGCACGGGCGGTGACGTGGGCGTTGACCGCCGGAATCTCGGCGGTCCGCCAAGGCGTCGAGTTGACGACGGCGGGGTCCAGCGCGCCCGCGGGATTGCCCAGTGCGCGCGCCGAAAGGGGTCCGCTGCCGCGAGGGGGGAAGCGGTCGGTGGCGACGACGTCGGCCACCCGCGCGAGGTCGGCCGGCGCCAGCCCGACGTGCAGGTCCAGCCCCGCGGGCCGGCAGATCTCCTCGCGGAGGAACGCGCCCGGCGTGCGGCCGTCGACGCGGCGGACCAGCTCGCCGACGAGGTGGCCGAAGAACAGGGCGGACTCGCCGACGGCGGTGCCGGGCGTCCACGCGGGGGGCTGGCGGGCCAGGCGGGCGCACAGCCCGTCCCAGTCGAGGAAGGTCGAGGCGGGGGCGGGCTCGTCCAGCACGACGAGCCCGGCGGTGTGGTCGAGGAGCTGGCGGACGGTGGCGTCGCAGCCGAGCTCCGGCCAGTACGCCCTGGCGGGCCGGTCGAGGCCGAGTAGTCCGCGCTCCACCAGCGTCAGCGCGCACGCCGCGGTGAAGGCCTTGCTCACCGAGTAGGGCATGGCGAGGGTGTCGCGCGCCCACGGACCCCGTGCCGACGCGCGACCGCCCCACAGGTCGACCGCCATGTGCCCGTCGTGCCACAGCGCGACCGCGGCACCGGCCCGAGCCGAGTCGAGAAGATCGGTGAACACCTCGCGGACGGGCTGGAACGCCGGCTCGCACCGTCCGGATGTCGCGGCCATGCCGTCGCCCTCCGGCGCTCGCCCGGTCCGGCGTCGTTGGCCGGCGCCGTCCGGTCCTGCTGCTCCATCCGGCCCGGTGGCGGTCACTGACGGGGTTCCAGACCGGCCATGACGAGGTCCAGGAGCCGGTCGGCGAGCGCGCGCTGGTGCTCGTGGCTCGCGATGAGCGTGACGCCGCCGACGGCCATCATGACGTCGTCGGCCGGTACGTCGTCGCGGAGCACGCCCGCTGCGACGGCCGCGCGCAGGATGCGGTCGACCGCGGCGCGCAGGACGTCCCGGCTGTGGGCGCGCAGGCCGTCGCGGGACGCGAGGATGGCGGGCAGGGCGTCGGCCATGCCGTGCTTGGCGAGCATGTAGTCGACGAAGGCGTCCATCCACGCCCGCAGCGCGACCTCCGGGGCCGAGGTGGCGAGGAGCTCGTCGGCGCGGTGACCCAGCCGTTCGGTCTCGTGGCGGTAGGTCGCCTCGATGAGGTCCTCGCGGGTGGGGAAGCGCCGGTAGAGCGTGGCGATGCCGACGCCCGCCTCCTTGGCGATCGCCTTGAGCGACGTGTCCGCGCCGTCCTGGGCGAACACGCGAGCGGCCGCCGCGAGGATGCGGTCGAGGTTGTCGCGGGCATCGGCGCGCACGGCATTCTCCTGGCTAAGTGGACCCGGCTCCGCTTATCATAAGTGGAGTCGGCTCCGAATGGTACGGGAGGGTCCATGACGCTGCGGGTGACGACGCCGTTCGGCGCGACGTCGACGGCGGACGAGGTGATCGACGGGGTCGATCTGGGCGGCAGGCGGGCGGTGGTGACGGGGGCCGGGTCGGGGATCGGTGCGGAGACCGCCCGGGCGCTGGCCGCGGCCGGGGCCGAGGTGACCCTCGCCGTCCGCGACGTGGCCGCCGGCGCGGGCGTCGCCCGCGACATCGCCGCCGCGACGGGGAACCCGGCGGTCCACGTGGCGGCCGTGGATCTGGCCGACCCGGCGTCGGTCGCCGCGTTCGTCGCCGGCTGGCGGGGGCCGCTGCACATCCTCGTGGCCAACGCCGGCGTGATGGCCACCCCGGAGCGGCGCACGCCGCAGGGGCGGGAGCTGCAGTTCGCGACGAACCACCTCGGGCATTTCCAGCTCGCCACCGGCCTGCACGACGCTCTCGCCGCGGCCGGGCACGCGCGGGTCGTCGTCGTCAGCTCGGTCGGGCACGTCAACGGAGGCGTGCGGTTCGACGACGTCGACTTCGCCCGTACCCCGTACGACCCGTGGTTGGCGTACAGCCAGTCGAAGACGGCCGACGTGCTGTTCGCGGTCGCCGCGGCGAAGCGGTGGGCCGGTGACGGCATCAGCGTGAACGCGCTCAACCCCGGCCGGATCGCGACGACGAACCTGGGGCGCCACCACGCTCCTCCGCCCGCCGACTTCGATGCTGCGGGCGCGACCGGCGTATCGGTCAAGGACATCCCGCAGGGAGCTGCCACGTCGGTGCTGCTGGCAGCCTCGCCGCTGGTCGAGGGCGTGTCGGGGGCGTACTTCGAGGACGCCCAGGAGGCGGGCCCGTACCGGCCCGGCGTGCGGCGGGGCGTGGCCGCGCACGCCATGGACCCGGTCCTCGCCGATCGCCTGTGGACCCTGTCCGAGCGACTGCTGGCGGAGGCGGGCTATCCGGTCGTGCGAACCACTGGAGGACGTTGAGCTCCGACCGGAACCGACCCCGGCCTCGTCCGGCCGCGATCGGCCGACCACGCGGACGTCGACCGTGCCGCCGTCCTGGTCGGGGTGACCGGATTTGAACCGGCGGCCCCTCGCTCCCAAAGCGAGTGCGCTACCAAGCTGCGCTACACCCCGTCAGGAGGAGTCTAGGCATGGTCGGACGTGTCGGCCCGGGCGGCGGGTCCACCGGACTCCGAGATCGGATTCGACCCGAGGCCGGGCGGGTCACGGACGTCACCTCTGGCCGCGCCAGCGGGAGTTGGGAGGGGCGCAGTCGGCCCGACCCGAGCCGCCCGGAGATCGAGGGTGTGCAGCCCGTCGGCTAGGCTGACGAGGTCCCGGCCAGCCGGGGCACGCGGGCGTAGCTCAGTGGTAGAGCCCTAGTCTTCCAAACTAGCTACGCGGGTTCGATTCCCGCCGCCCGCTCCACCTCTGACCAGCGACGATGCAAGTTCCATGATCGCTGGCAGGCTCGGCGTGGCATCACATGTGGCGCGAAACGCGCTACGGTGCCCCTCGTGACCGGCCGTCCCGGCACCGGACGAACCCGCGCGCGCGGCAACATCGAGCAGCTGCCCAGCGGGGCTCTGCGCGTGCGCGTGTACGCCGGCGTCGACCCGTTCACGCGGCAAGCGGCACTACCTGATCGAGACCGTCGAGCCCGGCCGCAACGCGTGGAAGGAGGCCGAGGCGATCCGCGCCCGGTTCCTCCAGGAGGTCGCCGAGCGCCGGGCGCCGCGGACGAGCGCGACCGTCGACGAGCTGCTGGAGAAGTACCTCGACGGGTTCGCCGGCTCGCCGACGACGCTCGACCTCTACCGGACCCACGTCCGCAACCACATCTCGCCGTGCCTGGGCCACATCAAGGCCGGCCGGCTCGACGCCGAGACGCTGGACTCGTTCTACGGCGCTCTGCGCCGCTGCCGCAGCCCGCTGCTCGGGCCGGGGCCGTCGGATCGACCATCGCGTCTCCGGCCGCCACGAGTGCGATGAGCGGTGCCGACGGCACGTCTGCCGGCCGCTCGCGCCCACGACGATCCGCCATATCCACTTCATCCTCTCCGGCGCCTACAAGCGCGCTGTGCGGTGGGGATGGGTCGCCGAGAACCCGACGGCCAAGGCCGAGCCCCCGCCGGCGCCGAAGCCCAACCCACAGCCGCCGACCGCCGCCGAGGCCGCGCGGATCGTCACGGAGTCGTGGCGCGATCCGGACTGGGGAACGCTCGTCTGGGTCGCCATGACGACCGGCATCCGCCGCGGCGAGCTGTGCGCGCTCCGCCGGTCCTCCGTCGACCTGACGGAGGGCGGGAGACGCTCTGGCTGCGCCACGCGATCCGACGCGAGCCCGGCGCCGGCTGGATCGAGGCCGATCTCAAGACACACCAGCAGCGCCGGATCGCGCTCGACGCCGAGACCGTGACGGTCCTCCGCGAGCACATCGAGCGGTGCGCCGGCCGAGCTGCTGCGCTGCGGCTTCGCATGGCCGGAGAACGCGTTCCTGTTCTCCGGTCGAACCCGACGGGGCGACGTTCCCGGCGCCGGACAGCGTGACGCAGCGGTACGACCGGATGGTGGCGCGGCTGGGCATCGAGACGACGCTGCACAAGCTCCGGCACTACTCGGCGACGGAGCTGATCGCCGCAGGCGTGGACCCGCGGACGGTGGCCGGCCGGCTCGGCCACGGCGGCGGTGGAACGACGACGCTGCGGACCTACACGGCATGGGTGTCCGAGTCCGACCAGCGCGCCGCCCAGGGCCTCGGAGCTGGGATGCCGCAGCGCCCGGCAGAGATCGAACGAACGGCGGGCAGTCCGCGAGCGATCCAAGGCACCCCTATCAGGTCCGTCGCAGCGTCAGTCGCTCGTCAAGTTCAAGTGGGCGAACGATTGGGTGGATCTCCTGCGCCGCCGGCCGCCCACCTGGCAGAAGCTCATGGCGTATCCCAGGCAACGGCGAAACGAGCGCTCCGGCTGCTAGCCGAATTGGATGTAATTGTCTGGCAGGCCGGCGCCCTAGTCATCAGGCAGACGACTCCTCCAAGGGCGCCGCAACCGACAAGCATCGTCCCACGGGCACCGGGCGGGCGCATCCACGCCGCTGACCACATTTACTCTTCGCAGGCGTGGCAAAACCGTCGCCAGCTTCAATTCTCTTGCTGATCCGTCAGATCCAGCCGACCTCGAGCGGGTGCTCATCGCCGCCGTCGAGCGAGCAGGTGGTGGGACGGTCGCTGCGTACGAGCTGGACGTGAGCAGGCCGGAGTTCTCCATCTGCGATGTTCACCTACGTCGGCTCGCGGTAACTCTTCCTGCCCCGCAGCTACACGAGATAGACGTCAGCGCCGATCCGACGGCGCGGCGATGAGGCGCGAGGCTGCGCGCCCCGTCGTCGCTGACTACGTTGGATCTTGCTGTAACGTCGCGCCCGTCTGGTCATGGCGAACGATACCGACCGATGCGGCCTTGAATGGGAGAAGCAGTGACGTACTTCCTGTCTCAGCGGCCGGCGCTGAGGCTTTTCGGCGCCACGCAGGCAGGCGGTGATCCGCCGCCAGCAACGCTCCGCACGGCGCAGATCGGAGCAGCCTTCGCGATGGCGGCCCACTTCGGCGTGAGCAATGAGCCTGCTATTGCGTCGATGCCGACCGGCAGTGGGAAGTCGGCAACAATTACATTGCTGCCACTATTGTTAGGCGTGCGCAAAGTCTTGATTGTTGCCCCTAGTCGGATTGTTCTAGAGCAGTTGGCGGCGGAGTTCTCGTTCCTGTCAACTCTTAGGTATGCGGGTGTTGTGCCGGACGGGGTACCGTCTCCGCGCGTTCATGTCGTTAGAAGTAAAGTGCAGAATTCTGCCGAGTGGTTCAAGATGGCTGGCGACGCCGACGTAGTTCTGGGGACACCTAACGTGCTTTCCCCTGCGACGACAGGCGTTTCATCAATCCCGTCGAAGCAACTCTTTGACATGCTCATATTTGACGAAGCGCACCATACGCCGGCGCCAACCTCCAGTGCGATTCTGGAGAGCCTTGAGGACGTGCGTGTCGCACTCTTTACTGCAACGCCTTTCCGACGCGATAGGCGTGCGCTTCCCGGAAAGATCGTCTATGCTTACAGCTTACGTCAGGCGCTGGACGATGGAATTCTTTCCCCGATTGAATTCAATCCGGTAGAGGTTGAACCGGACTGGGGTCGTTCCGATATCGACCGTGCGCTGGCTAAGGCCGCACGTGAACGATTCCTTAGTCCGGAACACGCGCGCGTCGAATCGCGGATAATTGCACGCACGCGCACAATCGTTCACGCGCAGGAACTGCTAGGAATATACGCGCAGGTTGACGAGTATGGGATTGATAACCGCGTCAACTACCCGCGATGTTATGAGAAGGACGGTCGCGGATGTGCGGGATGGACGCTTGCATGGCCTGAT
>CAVSJZ010000016.1:0-81050 GCA_963728105.1 uncultured Actinomycetota bacterium
TCCACACCGACCCCACGTCGAGGCACACGGTCGATGCGGACCTGGACCCCGGCATGGGAAGCGAGCCTAACCGCTGCGGAGCGCGCCGGACCCGACCCGGGACGGGGGACCACCGGTCCGATGACCATGGCCGGACGGCCGTTCGCGCCGGTAGGTTGGGCGCACCGTCGACGCCGCCCGGGAGCAGCCCATGCTCGGACTGATGCAGGACCGACCGATCGCCCTGCCGCACGTGTTCCACCGCGCCGAGCAGCTGTTCGGCCACAAGACGCTCGTCACGGCGACCGCCGACGGCGAGACCAGCACGACGATCGCCGAGTGGGCCGTCCGCGTCCGGCGCCTGGCCGCGGTGCTCGACACGCTGGGCGTCAGCGCGGACGGGCGGGTCGGCACGTTCTGCTGGAACACCGCCCGCCACCTGGAGCTCTACTGTGCGGCGCCGTGCACCGGGCGCGTGCTGCACACGCTGAACATCCGCCTGTTCCCCGACCAGCTCGTCTACATCGCGGGCCACGCCGCCGACGAGGTCGTCTTCGTCGACCGCTCGCTCGTCCCGCTGCTCGCCCCGCTGGCCGACAAGCTCGAGACCGTCCGGCACTTCGTCGTCATCGACGACGGGGCCGACGCCGCGATCCCGGACGGCTGGCTCGACTACGAGACGCTGCTCGCCGCGGCCGAGCCCGTCACCGGGCACTTCTCGGTCGCGGACGAGAACACCGCGGCGGCGATGTGCTACACGTCCGGGACGACCGGCAACCCCAAGGGCGTCGTGTACTCCCACCGCTCGTCGGTGCTGCACTCCGTCGTCGCGCTGTCGGCCGACGCCTTCGCCCTCTCCGAGCGCGACGTCGTCCTGCCGGTCGTCCCGATGTTCCACGCGAACGCGTGGGGGCTGCCCTACGCGTGCCTGCTGGCCGGGGCCGACATCGTGTTCCCCGGCCCGAACATGACGCCGCAGGCCATCGCCGACCTGCTGGTGCGACACCGGGTCACGCTCACCGGCGGCGTCCCGACGATCTGGATGGGCGTGCTGCCGCTGCTCGACGGCCGCGACGTGTCGGCCCTGCGGATGGTGGTCTGCGGCGGCTCGGCCGTCCCGCGCGCGCTCTCGGAGGCATACCGGACGAAGATCGGCCTGCCGATCACGCACGCCTGGGGCATGACCGAGACGAGCCCGATCGCCACCGTGTCGACCCCGCGCAGCCACCACGCGGAGCTGACCGAGGACGGCCGCGCCGACGTCCGGGCCCGCCAGGGCCAGCCGACGCCGCTGGTCGAGATCCGGATCGCCGACCCGACCACCGGCGAGGTGCAGCCGTGGGACGACGAGGCGACCGGTGAGGTCCAGGCGGCCGGGCCGTGGATCGCGAAGGAGTACTACCGCGGCGAGGGCGGGGGCGCGCAGTTCACCGAGGACGGCTGGCTGCGCACCGGCGACGTCGCGGCCGTCGACAAGTACGGCTACTTCCGCCTCGTCGACCGGACCAAGGACCTCATCAAGTCCGGCGGCGAGTGGATCGGCTCGGTGGAGCTGGAGAACGAGATCATGGCGCACCCCAAGGTCGCCGAGGCCGCGGTGATCGCGATCCCGAGCGAGAAGTGGGTCGAGCGCCCGATGGCGTGCGTGGTCGTCAAGCCCGGTGAGACCCTGACGGCCGAGGAGGTGCTGGAGCACCTGCGGCCGCGGGTGGCGAAGTGGTGGCTGCCCGACGCGGTCGAGTTCATCGACGAGGTGCCCAAGACGAGCGTGGGCAAGTTCTCGAAGAAGACGCTCCGCGAGAAGTTCGCGGGGTACACCGCCACCAGCTGACGCGGCCGGAACCGGCTCCGGCCACCGGTGGGCCGGGATCGGCAATTTGCCGAACGGGCGCGGTCGTCTCCTGGGGCCGTCGTCGGCGTCGGTCGATCGTGCGGAGGATCAGTTCCGTGCGGCGACCGGTGCGGGTGGGGCCGAACCTCGGTGCTTGCCTTGTCCTGCCGTGCGCCGGGGGACCTTGACCCCGGCGTGGACGGCGCGAATCCTCGCCGTGTGCCGGCCGTCGCGATGTCCGCGGCTCCGGTGGAGTACCGGCTGCTCGGGCCCGTCGAGGTGACACGCGGGGGGAACCCGGTGCGACCGGGCCCGCCGAAGGCGCGGGCGCTGTTGGGGTGCCTCGCCCTGTGCGCCGGCGAGGTGGTCTCCGCCGGCCGGCTCGTCGACGCCCTGTGGGGCGAGCGGCCCCCCGCGCAGGCGGGACATGCCTTGCAGGTCTACGTCGGCAGGCTGCGCAACGCGCTGGAGCCGCACCGCCGGCCCGGGAGCATCGGCGGCGTGCTCTGCACGCGCGCACCCGGGTACGTGCTGGACGTCGAGCGCGAGCGGGTGGATGCCCACCGCTTCGTCGCGCTCGTCGAGCAGGCCCGCGCCGAGCGGTCGGCGGACCGGGCGGAGGCTGCGGTGGCGCTGTTGCGCGACGCGCTCGGACTGTGGCGGGGCGGCCTGCTGTGCGACGTGTCGGCGGCGGGCTTCGTCGAACCGGAGGTCGCCCGCTTCGAGGAGCTGCGGCTGGCCGCCGTGGAGGAGCGGATAGCCGCCGAGCTCGGCCTGGGGCGACATGCGGACGTGGTCGGCGAGCTGACGGCGCTGGTGCGGGAGCACCCGCTGCGCGAGCAGCTGCGGGGCCACCTGATGCTGGCGTTGCACCGGTGCGGCCGACAGGCCGACGCGCTGGCCACGTTCACCGACCTGCGCTGCCTGCTCGCCGACCAGGGTCTCGCCCCTGGTCCCGACCTCGAGCGGCTACAGCTGGCGATCCTGCGTCACGACCCGGGGCTGGGCGCGCCGCGTCGGTCCCCCGCGCAGGCCGAGCTGCGGCCACGCGGCCCGACGGCACCTCCAGGCGGCGAGCGCTCACCGCTGGTCCGCACGGTGACGGTCGTGCACGCCGCCGTCACAGCCGACCGGCCGCTGGACACCGACCTCCGCGCGGTGCTGGCCGAACTGCCCGACCGGCTCGCAGCGTGCCTGCGGGCGATCGGCGGCGTCGTGCGGGACACGGGCCCGGCCGGCGTGACGGCGGTCTTCGGTGGGGTCCGGGCGCACGAGGACGATCCGGAGCGCGGCGTGCGGGCAGGCCTCGACGTCGTGCGGGAGCTCGGCCGGCACGGTCGGGAGATCGCCGAGGCCTGGGACGTCGCGCCGCCGCTGGTGCGGGTCGGGGTGTGCACCGGCAGGCAGCGCGCCGACTGCGGGTGGGGCGGCCTGGCCAGGGCTGCGACCTCGCTCGCGCGCGGCGCGCGACCGGACCAGGTGCTCGTGGACGCCACCACCTTCGCCGTCGTGGAGAACCAGTTCCGCTGGGGTGTCCAAGAATCCGGTGGCGCGCGCGAGGCTCTCGCCGCCCGCCGGGTCTCGGGCAAGGTGCGCGGGCTGCCGGGCAGAGCCACGGCCCTCGTGGGTCGCCGGGACGAGCTCGCCGCCTCGCGGCGCGTCGTGGAGTCCGCGCTGGCGGGCAACGGCGGGCTGCTGTGGTTGTCCGGCGAGGTCGGGCTGGGCAAGACGCGGCTGCTCGACGAGCTCAGGGCGTCTGCGGCGCAGGCGCGCTGGCTGCAGGGAAACTGCCTGTCGTTCGGGGAGGGCCTGGCGTACTGGCCGGTGCGCGAGCTGCTCTGCGACTGGCTCGGTGTCGCGCCGCACGCGCCGGAGCTGCGGGTGCGGGCCGGGCTATGGACCCGGCTGGGCGAGGTCCCGGACGCCGACGTCCTCGACCACCGCATCGGGCTGTCCCGCCTGCTCGACCTGCGGCTGGACGGCGACACCGCGCGGCGGGCCCGCGAGCTGCCCCCGGACGCGACCGCCCGGGTCACGGCCGACGCGCTGGTCGCGGTGCTGACCGCGCTCGCGGCGCAGCGGCCGTTGATCGTCGCCGTCGAGGACATGCACTGGGCCGACACCGGGTCGCTGCGACTGCTGCAGGCGGTGCTGGCCGCGACGGACCGCGCGGCGATCGCGCTGCTGGTCACCGCGCGTCCCGAACGGGGGCACGCCTCGTGGCAGCTGCGGGAGCTGGCCCGCCGGGAGTTCCCCCACCGGGTCACCGAGGTCACGCTGGGTCCGCTGCCGGACGACGCCTGCGCGGCGCTGCTGTCGGCCATCGCGGGTCCGGACACAGCAGGCGCCGCCGTGCGGCGACGGCTGCTGGCGGCTGCCGAGGGCAACCCCTTCTTCCTCGAGGAGCTGGTCCGGTCGCGGCAAGCGGCCGACGGCGAGATCCCGCCGACCGTCGAGCAGGTGCTGGGAGCCCGCATCGCCGGGCTGTCGGTGCCCGCTCAGCGGCTGCTCGCGACCGCAGCGGTGCTCGGGAGGCGGTTCCCCGTCAGGGACCTCGCCGAGATGAACCCGGCCGAGCCCGTTCCCGACGACGAGTTGCGCGAGCTCCTCTCGTCCGGCCTGATCCTCCAGCGCAGCGGCTGGGAGGATGCCGAGTACCAGTTCCGGCATGCGCTGACCCACGAGGCCGCCTACCGCTCGCTCACCCCCGGGCGCCGGCGCGCGCTGCACCGGCGGGCTGCGCAGGTGCTCGCGGACCGCCCGGGTCAGCATGCGGCGACGACCGCCGGCTCGCTGGCATGGCACTGGCAGCAGGCGGGCGACGACGCACGGGCGATGTCCGAGCACCGCCGTGCGGGACGGGCGGCGTTCGCGATGTACGCGCTCGACGCCGCGGCCCACCACTTCGGCGAGGGCATCGCCGCCGCCCGGCGCCTCGGCCCGGACCTCGACGCGTCCGTCCGCAACGACCTGCTGCTCGGGCTGGCCCAGGTCGGCAGGCTTTCGGGCACCGGGGACCCGGAGAAGGTGCTGAGCGAGGTGCTGGCGGCCACGACCGGGACCGGAGAGCTCGCTGCGCAGGGGCAGGCCAGCTACGAGCTCGGCTACTGGCTGGGCTACGTGCGCGGCCGGCCGCGGGCGGCCCGGCGCAGCTTCGCGCGGGCGGCCCGGATCGCCGGGCAGCTGGGCGACACCACCGGCCAGGTCGCGGCACTGGCGAAGATCTCCCTGCTGCTGGCCGACGAGCTGAACCTCGTCGCCGCGTTGGCCCAGGCCGACCACGCGCGCCGGCTCGCCGCCGACGCGGCCGACGAGCGCGGCCTCGCCGATGCGCTCGACGCCCGCAAGCTGTGCGCCCTGTTCCTCGGGGAGCTCGCGGTCTTCGAGCAGCTGCTCCCGCGGCTCGAAGGCATCCTGCGCCGGCACGACGAGCTGTGGGCGTTGCAGTTCGTGCTGGCCGAGGGGGCAGTGGCCGCTGCGGGTGCCGCGCGGTGGACACAGGCCAGGGACCGGTTGGCTGCCGCCGAGGAGGTCAACGGGCGCTGTGGCGACCGGGTCTGCCTGCCGTTCCTGCTCGCCACCCGCGGCGCTGTCGCCCGCAGCCGTGGCGACTACGACGAGGCGCTGCTGGCGGGGCGGCGGGCGGTGGCGGCCGCATCCGACGGCGCCTGGTGGGCTCCGTGGGCACGCACCGAGCTCGGGGCGACCCTGCTCGAGCTGCACGACCCGACCGAGGCGCTCGACGTGCTCGCGCCGGCCGTCGAAGCGGCGATGTTCCCGGCCCAGCGGGTACGCAGCCTCGCGCTGCTGGCGTTCGCACACGGTCGGGTGGGGGAACGGGCCGAGGCGTGTACCCACCTGCGGCGGGCCGAGAACTTGCTGGCGAGAGTGGCCGCGCCGACCGGGAAGGCGTACTTGTTCGGAGCCGACGCGGTGTTCGCCCTTGCGGCGCTGCTGCTGGCCTCCGGCGAGGTGGCGGCCGCCGAGCAGCTGCTGCGCCCGACGCTCGCGGCGGCCGACCGCAGCGGCTGGCGGGAGCCCATGGCCCGTGGCCTGCTGCTCGCCGCGCGGTGCCGCTGGGCGGCCGGTGACCGCGGTGCGGCCCGCGGACACGCCGCGAGGGCGCTGGCGGTGGCGTCGGACGCCAAGCTGCTGGGGGTGGCCTGGCAGGCGCGTGCCCAGCTGGCCGTGGTGACCGGCGACGACGACCTGCTCCGCACGGCCCGGTGCGAGGTCGCGGGCCTGGCCGGGTCGATACGGGATGCCGAGGTGCGCACGGCGTTCGCCGCCGGGGCGCTCGCGGTGGTCGATGCCTTGGCGAGCAGCCCGGGTTGAGTGCTACCTGCCGAGCACGAAGCTGCGCAGCTCGCGGTTGAACCGGGCCGGGTTGTCGACGAAGGGGGCATGCCCGGCGCGGGGGTAGACGGACAGCGTCGCCCCCGGGATCCGGTCGGCCAGCCTGCGGGACGCCTCCGGGTCGAGGATCCGATCCTGGGCGCCCTGCGTGACCAGCACCGGGACGTGCAGGCCGGCCACCACGTCATCGTTGTCGAGGGTGCGGGCGAGCAGGTCGGCACGGACGTTCGGCGGGACCGCGAGGTTGAACCCGAGCGTGCGGAAGTGGGTCTCGGGCGGCAGCGGCTTCTCGAACGCCAGGTCGAGCAGGCCCTGGACGGAGTCGACCGCCGTCTCGACCGCGCCCGACGTCAGGCCCGGCACGAGGGCGAACACCGCGGAGCTGATCTCCTTCTGGGCTTCTGCCGTTCCCAGCGTCGTCCAGGCGCAGACGAACTGGACGCCGCGCAGCGGTGTGTCGGGGTAGAACCGCAGGTAGTCGCAGATCACCAACCCGCCGTATGACCACCCGACGAGTACCGGCCGGTCCAGCCCCAGATGGTCGACCACCGCGTGGACGTCGTCGGCCCACAACCGGGACTCCCCGTACACGCCCGGTGGCTTGTCGGACAGGCCGTGGCCGCGCAGATCCATCGCCAGCAGCCGCAACGGGCCGCCGAGGCCGTGGGCGGCGAGCTGGCGGTACCAGGACAGGAACGCCTGCGAGTAGCCGTGGAGGAACAGGACCGGCCGGCCGTGCGGGTTGCCGGCTTCGCGCACATGCAGCTGCACCCCGCCCCCGCCGGTGATCATGTGATCGACCACTGTCGCACCTCCTTCCGACCCGCCGGGCCGGCTCGCCGTCGCGGGCCGGGCCCGGCCGATCCCTCGTCACGCCATGACGTAGTGGAACTCGGACTGGGTGGACTGACGGCCGGTGAACTGCATGCCGTGGTCGGCCTCGCCCATCTGGTAGCGCACCACCTTGCCGGGGTACGCGGGCGAGCCCAGCACCGGCGCGACCACCGCGTCACTCAGCATCGTTGGGTTCCCCGCGAGGGACCGGAAGCCCTCGACCTCGCCCTCGAACAGCGCGCCCACCCGGAACCGGCCGCTGCCCTTCGCGACGTCGAACTCGATCGCGGCGCGCTGCACCCCGACGACCTCGCCGATCAGAGCGGCCAGGTCGGCCAACGCGCCGCCCTCCTTGCCCGTGAACGCGGTGAGGAGGGCGTCCTGCTGGGCGTCGGCCGCCCGCTCGTCGACGAGGACCAGCAGCTTGACGTTGCCGTCGAAGACGTTGCCCGGGAGGTGGCCGATGAAGCCGAGGTTGAGGCCGGCGACGTCCACTCCCCCGACGTGTCCGCGGTCGAAGTGGAAGACCCAGCTGAAGTCGCAGGTTCCCCCGTCCGGGTCGAGCCCGGACCAGCAGGGGCAGTAGGTCTGGCAGGTGCAGATCTCCTGCATCCGGCCCTCGAGGTCGTATCCCATCATGTGCTCCTCTCTCTGGATTCCCGCTCAGCCCATCGGCATGGGCGGCGGCGCCCCACCCGTTCCGCGGAACCCGATGACGGCGAACAGTGCGGCAGCGACGAGCAGTGCGATCCCGACCGGCGCCGCGATCCGCCGGCCCCACGGCGCGAGCTTCTCGGCGACCATCACCGCGGTCAGGCCGAGCATCCAGACCAGCCCGCCCACCCCGGTGGCGAACATCACCAACATCAACGCCCAGCAGCATCCGACGCAGGACAGCGCGTGCCGGACCCCGATCGACCATGCCGCGCCGCGACCGCGCCGGTAGTGCGCGAACAGGAACGCCCGGGGGTCCCGGCAGAGGGTCAGGCACCGGCGCTTGAGCGGAGCGAACTGGAACGCCCCGGCCAGCGCCAGTGCGCCCGCCAGCACCAGGTCCGGCGCGGCCCCCCGCGTCAGGTGCCCCACGGCCGCGGCGGCGGCCAGCCCGACCCCGCCGAACGCCAGCCACACCGCGAGGTAGGCACAGAAGAACACGATCTGGGTGCCCGCCCCGCCCTGCCGGGCCGCGACCACACCGAACGCCCGGCCGAAGGGCACCGTCGTGGGCAGCATCATCGCCGCGACCATCACGAGCCAGCCTCCGGTGAACGCCGCAAGGGTGAGCGCCGGCGCCGTCCGGCCCGCCGCGAGCCCCTGCGCCGCCATCGCGGGCATCCCGAGCATGCCGCCCGGGACGAGGACCAGCGCGAGCATCGCGGCCCACCCGACCGCGGTGAGGGCCCACAGGATCCCGGCCGGGTCGTGGCGGCGGTGGTCTGTCGCGGAGACCGACACGTTGTCCTCCTCGTGTCCGGAGGTACCGGGCAAGGACCACACGATGAACCGCGGCGCTCAACGACCGCTGTGTCATCGCCTCAACGCCGCCTCACGCGGGCACCTCGCCACCAGCCTCGCTCAGCAGCATCGGTGCCGTACTCCACAACATCATGAGGACGTCACGTCGCTCGGCACGATGAGGACGGGCCGGTGCTGCCGGCGGAGGACGCCGCGCGAGACCGATCCGCCGAGCACGCGCTCGGCCGTGGCGAGGGCTCCTTCGCCCCGCGACCCGACGATGATCATCAGCGCGTGGGTCTCCTCGGCGACGGCGTCGAGCAGGGCGACGGGGTCGCCGCGGGCCGCGTGGAAGGTCCAGCCCGCGGGGGCCTCGGTCAGGGCCTGCTCGACCCGGGCGCACTCGGCGGCCAGCGTGCTGCGGAACCGCTCCTCCCAGTCGGCCGCGTCCGCGTCGACGGGGTAGTCCGAGAGGTCTACGCCGTGCACGACGTGCAGGTCGGCACGCAGGCGTCCGGCGAGGTCGGCGGCGACCCGCAGGGCGGTGTCGGAGCCGGGCCGGCTGTCGTGCCCGAGCACGAGGCTCGCCGGCGCGGGCGCGCGCTGCGGGCCGGTGATGCGCAGGCGGCGGGCCTGGTCGGTCACGGCATCCTCCGGATCTCCCGTCCCGCGGCTGCTCAGGCGAGCGCGGAGCCTGCGGCGTAGCCCGCGGCGGCGGCGAGGACGCCGGCGGCGACGCTCCCGACGACGTTCGCCGTCGCCAGCAGCCGGGCGCGGCCCTCCAGCAGCGCGAAGGTCTCGTACCCGAACGTGCTGTAGGTGGTCAGCGCCCCGCACAGGCCCGTGCCGAGCGCGGTGACGAGCGCGGCCGGCAGTGCGGGCCGCAGCCCGGTGAGCAGGCCGAGGGCCAGTGACCCCGCGATGTTGACGGTCAGCGTGCCGAACGGGAACGTCCCCGGGTGGCGCGCCTGCACCGCCCGGTCGACGAGGTACCGCAGGGGCGCTCCGACCGCGGCGCCGAGCGCGACCCACAGGACGGTCACCGCCTGGTCCCCTTCCGGCCCGTGCCCCGCCGGGCGGCGACCCCCCGCGTCACGGCGGCACCGACCGTCACCGCGAGCACGGCCAGCGCCGGCGTCACCACCGCGTACGCGACCGCCGCACCGGCGTGGCCCGCGCCGGCGAGCTGCACGGTGTCGACCGCGAACGTCGAGAACGTCGTGTACCCGCCCAGCACGCCGATGCCCAGCAGGGGCCGGACCAGTGGATGCGCGTCGACCAGCTCGACGATCACGACCAGGAGGACCCCGATCAGCAGGCAGCCCGACACGTTGATCGACAGCGTCGACCACGGCCACCCGCCCTCGGAGTGCGGGAACGCGAGGCCGATCCCGTTGCGGACCTCGGCACCGACGACACCGCCGACGGCGATGGCGCCCAGCACCGCCTCGCGGCGAGGCCGTGCACGGGCCGGCCCGCTCGGGGCGATCGGGGGATCTGCCGCCTCGGCCGGCTCCGGCGGGTGCCCCGACACGCTCCCCCGCTCCTTCCGCGACATCCTCCACCTCACCTGCTGCTGCCCGGCCGGGCGTGGCGCGCCCGGCCGGGCAGCCGGGCCCGTCCGGTCCCGCGGGACCGGACGGGCCCGGCGTCAGGCCGGCACGTGCCGGTCGTCCGGGACGGGCGTGGACGGGCCGTCCTGACGGCGGCGGACCATGGTCACGTACAGGCCGCCGAAGACCACCACCGCGAACACGGCCAGCACGGCGGCGAGCAGGCCGCTGACGGACGCGTAGCTCCCGGTGAGCAGCAACAGCGCCGGCAGCCATGCCGTCACCCAGCCCTGGATCGCGCACACGGCGCCGGTGTAGCGGCTCAGACCCTCCTGCTTGCGGCCGAGCACCAGGAAGAACAGCAACCACAGGAAGGCCCAGTACAGCCAGATGACGCCGAACCCCGGGTCCTTGAACCTGACGAAGTTCAGGCCGGAGTAGACCAGCGCCGACAGGAACACGAACAGGCAGAAGTAGCCCAGGCCGGTGCCGTCGAGGTCGAACGAGAGGTTCAGCCCGACGTAGAGATAGGTGAACGCGAACAGGTACAGCCCCGCCGCCGACAGGATCGTGTCGGCGTCCCCGTTGGCGGTGAAGATCAGATAAGTGGGCGTGATGATCTGCAGGACGCCCACGAAGAAGTTGATCGGCGCGGCGGACTTGGCGTCGACCCAGCCCAGCAGCATCGCCCCGTTGATGAACAGCACGGCGCCGACGAACAGCAGTCCGACGGATCCCATGGCTCGCCCTTCCTCGGGAGGTGTCAGGCCCTCGCGACCGGGACGCCCTGGCCGGGGTCGATCTGCTGCGGCCCGCTCGCGGAGGGCCGCACGTCGATGTCGAAGATCGCCGTCGGGATGTACACCGTCGAGCACGAGTTCGGGATGTCCACCACCCCCGACAGCCGGCCCTCGATCGGCGCCGCCCCCAGGATCATGTACGCCTGGATGTCGGAGTACCCGAACTTCTGCAGGTAGTCGATCGCGTGCAGACACGCCCGCTGGTACGACAGGTGCGAGTCCAGGTACCGCTGCTCCCCACCCAACGTCACCGACGTCCCCGAGAACGCCAACCACTGGTCGTACCGCGGATCCACGTTCCCCGGCATGAAGATCGCATTCTCGCTGACCCCGTAGGTCGCCATCCCACCCTTGATCAGATCGACGTGCAGGTCCATGAACCCGCCCATCTCGATCGCCCCGCAGAAGGTGATCTCCCCATCGCCCTGGGAGAAGTGCAGGTCGCCCATCGACAGCTTCGCGCCGTCGACGAACACCGGGTAGAACACCCGCGACCCCTTGGTCAGGTTCTTGATGTCCTGGTTGCCGCCGTTCTCCCGCGGCGGCGCGGTCCGCGCGGCCTCGCCCGCGACCCGGTCGAACTCCGCGCCGGACAGGTTGCCCAGGATCGCCGAGTCCGGCAGCGGCGGCAGCGCCAGCGGCGGCACGCGGTCGGGGTCGGTGTCGATCAGCCGCTGCTCGCGGGCGTTCCACTTACCGAGCAGCTCCGCCGACGGGGCGGTGCCCATCAGGCCCGGGTGCACGATGCCGGTGAACGACACCCCCGGCACGTGCCGCGAGGTCGCCTGCCCGCCCCTGAAGTCCCAGATCACCTTGTACGCGTCGGGGAACTGCTCGGTCAGGAACCCGCCCCCGTTGCGGGTGGCGAACACCCCCGTGTACCCCCACCCCTGCCCGGCCAGCGGGCCGGAGTCCTCCTGCGGGATCGGGCCCACGTCCAGGATGTCCACGATCAGCAGGTCACCCGGCTCGGCACCCTGCACGTGGATCGGACCGGACAGCACGTGCACCCCCGCCAGCGGCGCGTTCAGCACGTCGTCGGCGGAGTCGTCGTTGTGGATCGCCCCGTCGAACCACTCCCGGCAGTCCACCCGGAACGAGTCACCCGGCTTGACCTGTACCAGCGCCGGGATGTCCGGGTGCCAGCGGTTGTGGCCCACGATGCGCTGCTCGGTGAACTTCTTCTGGGAGTCGAGCGGGAACACGACCTCGGGCATGGCAAACAGCCCCTTTCGATGGCAGGTCGGGACGGCCCACCCGACGGGTGGGCCGGAGCTGTCAGGTCCCCCGGACGGCCGGGGACGTGCGCGTCAGGGACGCGGGAGCAGGCTGGTCCGCGGGTCGGGCCGGGGCCGGCGCGCGGCTCGGCCCGACCGGCTCGGGACCGAGGAGACGACGGGAGGGTCGGTCCGCGACGCCTCCGCCCGGTCGATCACCGCCAGGCGCGAGGGGTCGGCGAACCCGAGCATCGGAGCCGTGATCACGCGGCTCGCCGGCGCCCCGCAGTCCGGGCACGGGACCGTCGCCGGCGCCGTCCCGATCGGCCGGCGGACGTCGATCGGCCCGTCGAGCCCGCACCGGTAGGTGTACGTCGCCATCACGGCCAGCCCTTCGAGATCGCCCGACGCCCCTGGAAACAATTTCCTAGGAAATTAAGTGGGGCGAAAGCTACCAGCGTGCCATCGGGGTGTCAACGGCCTCAGGGCCCTCAAAGCTGCTGGATGACGTCCCAGCTCAGACCGTTGGCGGCGGCCAGGAACACGCGCTGGCGCAGGTGCCGGTCACAGAGCTCGACGGTGCCGCGCGGGCTCTCGTAGGACAGCCCCTCCGACACCGACGTCATCGGCCGGACCTCGGCCGACCCGGCCCGGTGCATCAGCGCGGTCAGCAGCCGGACACCCTCGTAGCAGGACTCGCCCAGGCTGTTGAGCACCGGCGCGTCCGCGCCGAACCGGCGGAAGTAGGCGGCCGCGAAGTCCAGGCTCGACGACGTCGCGAGGTCCTCGAAGTAGCCCGCGGAGGTCATCAGCCCCTTCGTGTTCTCCGCGCCGGAGGCGAGCAGCACGTTCTCGTCGATCAGGGAGCTGAACCGCAGGACGTCGCGGTCCATGCCCTGCGCGCTGAACGCGCGGTTGAACTCCACCGCGTCGTCACCGATCAGCAGCATCAGCACGGCCTCGCAGGCGCTGCGCTCCACGCGCCGCAGGACCGGCCCGAACTCCGAGGTGCCCAGCGGCACGTACATCTCGTCGCAGACCGTGCCGCCGATACGGCGCAGGTAGCTGCGCGCCTCCGCCGCCGAGCGGCGCGGCCAGACGTAGTCGTCCCCGACGATCGTCCAGCGGCGGACCCCGACGGACTCGGCGAACCAGTCCAGCGCCGGCCCCAGCTGCAGGTCGGGGGTCTCGCCGGTGAGGAACACGCCGGGCCGGTGCTCGCCGCCCTCGTACAGCGCGGTGTAGGCGTACGGGACCCGGCCGCCGATCACCGGGGCGACCGCCTCCCGCACCGCCGAGATGTGCCAGCCCGTCACGGCGTCGACGGAGCCGGCCTTGATCAGCGCGTCGACCTCCCTGGCCACGACGCGCGGCGCGGCGCCCCCGTCCACCGGGACGAGCCGCAGCTCGCGGCCGAGCACGCCGCCCTCGTCGTTGATCTCCTCCATCGCCAGCGTGCTGCAGCTCTCGCAGGAGGGCCCGAAGATGCCGGCGGGTCCCTGCAGGGGGACGACCAGTGCCATGGTCAGCACGTCACGGCCACGACGCCAGTCGGTGGGCGCCGCGGCCGGCAAGGTTGGAAGCTGGGGGGCCTCGCGGCGGGCCATGCGGTTACGCTAACCAGTTGTGCGGCCGAGGGGCTGCTCCGTTCGGAGGTCGATCTCGAGTGAGCGACGATTCGCTTCGCCTCCTCTCGATGGTCGAACGCGCCGCGACGCAGCGCCTCGACGACGCCCTCCGGGACGCCGGGGCCGACATCGACCAGTGGCGCGTCCTGTCGCTGCTGGTCGGGCGGGGCGGGTGTCCGATGAGCGTCGTGGCGGACCACGCACTGCTGCTCGCGCCCAAGCTCTCGAAGCTCGTCGACCGGATGGTGTCGGCGAACCTGGTCCTGCGCCGCGCGGACGACCACGACCGCCGACGGGTCCTGGTCTTCGCCTCGGCCCGCGGCAAGGAGGAGCTCGCCCGCTGGGACGTCGCCGCGTCCGCGGCGCAGGCGGAGGTCCGCAACGTGCTGGGAGCCGACGCGGACACCCTCGACGAGCTGCTGCGGCGGCTCGCGCACGGCCTGCGGGCCTCGGCGGCCCCGGCCGAGTCCTCGCCCGCGCGCTGACCCGCCCGCCCGGGGTGCCCGTCGGCTGTCAGCCGTCGGCGGCCGGTCCGGGGTGCTCGTCGACGGACCGGACGCCGCGGCGCGCGTGCGGCCCGGCCACGACCCGCCGATGGAGCTCGCAGACGACGTCGCGCAACCGGTCGTCCTGCACCAGGTCGGCCACCGCCGCGTCGACGAGCGACTGGAGCAGGCGGTGCCGCTGCCGTCCCCGTTCGGTGGAGTGGGCGAGCACCCGACGGCGGTCCACCGGGTCGTCGGACCGGTAGACCAACCCGTCGGCCACCATCCGGTCGACCAGCTTCGTCGCCGTCGGGGGCAGCATGTGGGTGAGCTCGGCGACCTGGCTCATCGGGTGACCGACGTCGTCGGAGAGCACGGTGAGGACCGCCCACTCGGCCACCGTGGACCGGCTCCCGAGCGCGGCGACCACGCCCGTGACCATGCGGTGCCGGACGTCGTCGAGGAGCTGGAGCACCGAGGCGTCGTCCCGGCCCGCCACTTCGCCGACCGGTCCGGGCCACCGCTGCGGAGCAGACATCGACCCGCTCACCCCCGCGCCGCGCCGGCCCGGCCGACCGCGGTGCCGGCGCGCCGGCGTCGCCACGGCGAGCGGTCCGGCGCGCGTTCGCGCCGCGGCGCCGTGCCGTGCGCGGACGCGGCGGGCCGCGGTGCCGGCACGACCAGGACGGGCCGGGCCTGGCAGCGGACCAGCCGGTGGGGGACCGAGCCGCCGAACATCCGGCCGACCGCGGCGCCGAGGCCGCGGCTCCCGTCCCCCACGATGATCATCAGCGCCTCGACCTCCTCCGCGACGGAGGCGATCAGGCCCGCGGGGTCGCCGCGCGCGACCCGGTAGCTCCAGTCAGCGCGGCTCCCGGCGAGTGCGCCCCCGACCTGCCTGCGCTGCTGGTCCAGCCGACACCGGCCGTGCTCGTCCCAGTCCGCGCCGTCGGGATCCGCCGGGTAGTCGTCGAGGGTGACGGCGTGCACGACGACGAGACGCGCGCCGAGCCGGCGCGCCATGTCCCGCGACACGCGGAGCGCCTCCTGGCTGGCCGCGGCACGGCTGTGGCCGACGACGAGCGCGGTCACGAGCGACCACGGCCGGCTGCCGGGCATCCGCACCGTCGGCGCGGGGGCCGAGCGGGACGGCCGGCGCGGGACGGCCGGCCGGATGACGGTGGTGCGGCGCGGCCCATGGCTCTCCCCTGTCTTGTCGACCAGGGGCTATCAGCGGCGCGGACCGCGGTTCTGGCGAGCTCCATCACCCATGTGTTTGCACCGATTATCCGGCGGCGCGGGCGCCTCTCGCAAGGGCGCGCACGCGGCCGGCGCGACCCGGGGGGCGGCCGTGGGGCGGGCGGGCCCGGCGGCGCCCTCCGGTCGCGCCTACCCTCTGGCGGAGCGACCGAAGGAGGACCATGACCGATCGACGGCTGGCCGGCGCGTTCGCGGGCGGCCTGCTCGTGGCGAACAGCTCGCCGCACCTGGCCACGTTCGCCACCGGGCACCAGCACCTGACGCCGCTCGTCGGACGCGGCGCGTCCCCGCGGGTCAACCTCGCGTGGGGACTGGCGAACCTGGTCGGCGGCCTCGCGCTCGTGCGCCGCAGCGCCTCCGGAGGGCGCCGCTGGGACCGCGCGCTGGTCGCCTTCGAGGCGGGCTGCCTGACGCTCGCCGCCTGGATGGCGGCCACCGAGTCCGTGACCCGGATCAACAGCGGCGGGCGTCGGGCGTGACCCGCTCGACGTCCGCCCGGTCGTAGATCGCCGTGACGTCGGTGAGGAACCGGGCGATCGCATGCCGCTCGACGGCGGCGGGCGACGTGGCCGCCGCAGTCTCGGGCCACGGATGTCGGGGCTGTTCGGTCGCCCTATCCCTGAACATCTGAAGAGTTATTCATACTTGAGCCCGCGGCCCGCCCCGTGCTGGACTGGCCCGGTGCGAGGACGGGGAACGGCGACGGGCCAGTGCGGCGGCCGGACCGCCGGGATGCGGCTCGCCGGGGCGGAGCGGCGCGAGGCCGTCGCGCTCGCCGTCGTGCTGGTCGCGCTGACGCTCGTCGCGTGGGTCGTGCTCGCCGCCCTCGTCGTGCCCGCGCACTACGCGCTCGGCGACAGCACCGTGTTCGGCGTCGGGCTCGGCCTGACCGCCTACCTGCTCGGGATGCGCCACGCGTTCGACGCCGACCACATCGCCGCCATCGACAACACGACCCGCAAGCTGCTGGCCGAGCGCCCCGACGGGGGCCGCCGCCCGCTCTCGGTCGGGTTCTGGTTCGCCCTCGGCCACTCGTCGGTCGTGCTGGTACTCGTCGCGCTGCTCGCCTTCGGCGTCCGCGCGGTGACCGGGGAGGTCACGGGCGACGGGTCGGTCAGGCAGATCGGCGGCATCGTCAGCACCGGCGTCTCGGGCCTGTTCCTGGTCCTGATCGGCCTGGTCAACCTGGTGGTGCTCGCGCAGATCCTGCGGGTCTTCCGCGAGATGCGCCGGGGCCGCTACGACGAGGCGCAGCTGCAGGAGCAGCTGGACCGCCGCGGCCTGATGAACCGGATCCTCGGCCGCGCCACCCGAGCCGTCCGCCGGCCGTGGCACATGTTCCCCGTCGGACTGCTGTTCGGGCTCGGCTTCGACACCGCCACCGAGGTCGCCCTGCTGGTCATCGCGGGCGGCGCGGCCGCGGGGGCGCTGCCATGGTACGCGGTGCTCGTCCTGCCGGTGCTCTTCGCCGCCGGAATGAGCCTGTTCGACACTCTCGACGGCGCCTTCATGTGCTTCGCCTACGACTGGGCGTTCCTCAAGCCGGTCCGCAAGGTCTTCTACAACATCACCGTCACGGCGCTGTCCGTGGCCGTGGCGCTGGTCATCGGGCTCGTCGAGCTCGTCTCGCTGCTCGCCGACAAGCTCGGCGTCGACACCGGTCCGCTGGCCTGGGTCGCCGGGCTCGACCTGGACGACGTCGGGTTCGTCGTCGTCGGGCTGTTCGTGGCGACCTGGCTGGTGGCGCTGGCCGTGTGGCGGTTCGGCCGCATCGAGGACCGCTGGGCGGCCGGCCTCGCCCGCACCGACCACCCGTGACGGCCAGGCCGCGGCGGGCGTCGCGGGCGCGAGCGGGCCCGCGTCCCGGTCGCTCGTTCCGGTGACACGACGACACCACCCGCGCCGGACGATGGACGCAGCGTGACCGGTAGATTGACGGTCTCCCGCACGGCGACCCGACGGCAGGACATGACAGCGACGGCACTCACCGCTCCACCCCGCGCCCTCCGGCCGACCGTCGCCGCGCTCCGGATCGCCTACTCCGACCTGTCGACGATCGCGCTGTCGCTGTCGGAGGAGGAGTCGTGGCGGCCGACGCGCCACCCCGGCTGGTCGGTCCGCGACCTGCTGCTGCACCTGCTCGGCGACGCCCAGCGCGGGCTCGTCGCGCTCGCCACGCCCGCCGCGGGCCCGCCGGACCGGGACGCCGTCACGTACTGGCGCTCCGGACCCTACGGACCGCCGGCGGACCTGCGGACCCAGCGGATCATCGCCAGCACCTGGCCGCTGGGCGGGCTGGCCCGCGCCTTCGCCGACACCGCCGCCGCCGTCACCGGCCTGGCCGCCCGCACCGCGCCGGACGCACTGGTCACGACGCACGACCACGTGCTGCGGGCCGACGACCTGCTCGCCACGCTGGTGGTCGAGGCGGCCGTGCACCACCTGGACATCGTGGCCGACCTGCGCCGGCCGGCGCCGCGCCCGGAACCCCTCGCGGTCGTCCGCCGCACCCTCGACGGCCTGCTGCGCCGGGCGGCGCCGCCGACCTGGTCGGACGAGCGGTGGGCGCTACTGGGATCGGGCCGGGTGCCACCGGGCGGCCAGGAACGCCGCGAGCTCGGGACGGACATCGCCCGCCTGCCGCTCCTGGGCTGTGCCTGACGGCGGGGGCCGGGCCGTCCGCGCCGCCGACCTCGACGTCGGCGCGCTGGCGCAGCGGGTGTCGGACGCCGAGCCGCGGTGCGGGCGCACCCGCCTGGCCTGTGTCGACGGCCCGTCCGGGTCCGGGAAGTCGACCCTCGCCGCCCGGCTGGCACTGGCGCTCGGCGACGCCCCCCTGCTGGCGATGGACGACCTCTACCCGGGCTGGGACGGGCTGGCCCGGGCGGTGCCGCTGCTGCACGACCAGGTGGTCGCGCCGCTCGCCGCCGGCCGGCCGGCCCGCTACCGGCGGTGGGACTGGGACGCCGGCGCCTGGGCCGAGGAGCACGACCTCGGTACCCCGCCGGTGCTGGTGGTCGAGGGCGTCGGGTGCGGCTCCCGGCCGATCGCGCCGCACGCCGTCCTGCTGGCGTGGGTCGAGGCGGCGCCCGAGGTCCGGTTCGCCCGCGGCATCGCCCGCGACGGCGAGGCCTACCGGCCGCACTGGGAGCGCTGGGCCCGCCAGGAACGCGCGCTGTTCGCCGCCGAGGGCACCCGCAACCGCGCCGACGTCGTCGTGACGACCTGACACGGGCGGCCCCGCCGGGTGCGTGTCAGGCCGGGACCGACACCGTCCGGTCCAGGTCGGGCTCCAGGTAGATCACCCGCGCCTCCGGGACGGCCGCGCGCACCCGCGCCTCGGCGTCGTCGATCGCCCTGGCGACCTCCTCGACCGGCAGGCCGGGCGCGAGCGCGATCTTGGCCGCGACGAGCAGCTCGTCCGGGCCGAGGTACTGCGTCTGCAGATGCAGGACGCGGCGTACGGCACCCGCCGTCAGGCCCTGGGTGATCGCGGCCACGACCGGCGACGTCGCGCCCTCGCCGATGAGCAGGCTCTTCATCTCGACGATGAGCACGATCGCGATGACACCCAGCAGGATGCCGATGGCGATCGTGCCCAGCGCGTCGAAGACGGGGTTCCCGGTCAGCAGCGTCAGCCCGACCCCCAGCAGCGCGAGCACCAGCCCGACCAGCGCCCCGAAGTCCTCCAGCAACACCACCGGCAGCTCGGGGGCCTTGGACTGGCGGATGAACTGCCACCAGGTCAGCGATCCCTTCAGCGGCCGCGACTCGCCGATCGCCGTCCGGAACGAGAAGCCCTCCAGACCGACCGCGACCACCAGGATCGCCACGGCCACGACCGGGGTGGAGAGCTCGGCGGGGTGCGCGATCTTCTCGATGCCCTCGTAGACCGCGAAGACCGCGCCGAGGGTGAACAGCAGCAGCGCGACGACGAACGCGTAGAAGTAGCGGTCGCGGCCGTAGCCGAACGGGTGCTCTGCTGTCGCGGCCCGCCGGGCGCTGCGCGCGCCGAGGAGCAGCAGGCCCTGGTTGGCGGTGTCGGCGACCGAGTGGACGGCCTCGGCCAGCATCGACGACGAGCCGGTCACCAGGAAGCCGACGAACTTGGCCAGCGCGATCCCCGCGTTGGCCGCGAGGGCGGCCACGATCACCTTCGTGCTCCCACCCGCGGACATGCCCGTCAGCCTAGGGCGTCGCCCGCCAGAAAGAGCCGAGTACCCGATGTGCCCGGTTCGACCGTGATGCCCGTGTCGGTCGCGGGCAGCCAGAGCGCCTGCCCCCGCCGCAGCTCCTGGGCCGAGGTGCTGGCGCACACGGACGCGCCGCCGGCCGTGCACAGCAGGATCCGCGGGCCGCCGTCGGGCACCGTGACCGCGCCCGCCCCGGCCTCGAGCGTGCAGCGGCGCAGCAGGAACTCCTCGGCGGGCGTGTCGTAGCGCAGCCAGTCGCCGTCGGGCCGCCCGGTCAGCACGGGCGGGGGCGCCGCGTGGAAGTCGAGGACGCGCAGCAGCTGGGGCACGTCGACGTGCTTGGGCGTGAGCCCGCCGCGCAGCACGTTGTCGGAGCTGGCCATCAGCTCGACGCCGGCGCCGGACAGGTAGGAGTGCAGGTTCCCGGCCGGCAGGTACAGCGCATGGCCGGGCTGCAGGGTGACGTGGTTGAGCAGCAGCGCCGCCAGCACGCCCGCGTCGCCGGGGTAGCGCTCGGCCAGCTCCAGGACGGTCCGGGCCTCGGCCTGCCACGGGCCCGCGTCCGCCGCGAGCTGGACGGCGGCCTCCGCGGCGGCCGGCACCAGCGTGTCCAGCGACGAGCTGGGCAGCGTGATCCACGTCGTGAACAGCGCGCGCAGCCCGTCGGCGTCCGGCTGGGCGGCGAGCAGGTCGGCATGCGGCGCCAGCTCGGGCGCGTCGAGCGCCTTGAGGAACGCCAGCGTGTCGCCCGGCATGCGGAAGCCGACGAGCGCGTCGAACGGCGTGAGCGCGCAGATCAGCTCGGGCTTGTGGTTGGCGTCGCGGTAGTTGCGCTCCGCGGCGCCGCGCGGGACGCCCGCCCGCTCCTCGGCGGCGAACCCCTCCCTGGCCTGCTCCAGGCTGGGATGGGCCTGCAGCGACAGCGGCTCGTCGGCGGCCAGGACCTTGAGCAGGAACGGCAGCGTCCCGTCCCACCGCCGGGCGCGCGCGGCACCGAGCAGCGGCTCGGGCGCGGCGGCGAGCGCGTCGGCGAGGCTGCGTCCGTCGGCCAGGTGGGAAGGGTCGGCGGGGTGGGCGCCGAGCCACAGCTCCGCCTGCGGGTGGGCCGACGGCACGGGCTCGCCGAGCAGGTCGGCGAGCACGGTGCGCGACCCCCACGCGTAGGCGCGGACGGGGTTGGTCAGAAGCTCCACGGCGGTACCGGAGGTGTCCTTCCTAAGCGGGGGTGATCGTGCGGGTGGCCAGCCCGAGGTAGACGGCGGCGAGGTCGAAGCGGGTGGCCATCAGGCCCGCCCGCAGCAGCGCCGCGTGCCGGACGCCGCGCGGGACCTCGTCGACGGGGTGCAGCAGGTCCGCGGCCGACCGGTCCCGGCCGGTGCGCCGCAGAGCCTCCTGCACCGGGTCCTCCTCGCCCGTGCCGAGCAGCACGAGCCGGGGCGGCAGGGCCCGCGCGGCGGGCGGGTCGTCGTAGGGGTCCGCGAACGGGTCGCGGAAGACGTCGTCGCGCGCCGCGAGGTCGATCGCGCGCAGGAGTGCCGTCTCCGTCGCGGCCTGGGCGACGTCGGCGGCCTGGGCGACGACGCCGGCGTGCGTGGCCAGGCCCGCGGCGGCGTGCTGCGCGACCGCGACGGCCGTCGGGTCCGTGCCCCACAGCAGCGGCGTGTGCTCGGCCAGCCGCAGGGCCAGCGACTTCGCCGGGTTCATGAACGAGTCGTGGCCCGGCGCGTCGCGTTCGGCCTCGGCGTCGAGGGTGTCGGCGAGGTCGTCGAGGCGCGGGTCGAGCGTCACCGGCAGCAGGTCGAGCACCCCGACGACGGCCAGCCCGAGCGCCAGCGCCCGGGGCAGGTCCAGGCCGGCCGGGACGGGGATGCGCGGCTCGGCCATGCGCGCGCGGCCCGCGCCCGCCGACGCCACCGGCCCGTCGCCAGGAGCCGACAGCACGACCTCCGCCCCGCGCCCGACCGCCCGCGCGACCGTCTCGGCCAGCGCCGCGTCGGCGGCGTCGGCGGTGTGCGCGATGACGACGTCCAGTGGCCCGATCCAGCTGGGCACTGCGTCGGCCGGCACGACCGGTACCGGGCAGGCCGGACCGAGCAGCGCGGCGACGATCCGGGCCGCCGCCGCGGCGGCGCCGGGGCGGCGGATGAGCACCAGCGCCCGCGGCCGGCTGCCGGCGAGGTCGCCGAGGCCGGACTCCAGCGCGGCGTGGGCGGTCGAGCGGACCTGCGCGCCGGCCGTGGCGGCCGACCGCAGGACGCCGGTCGTGTCGAGGGCCGCGAGGGCGTGCGGGTCCCCGAGGAGCGCGTCGTCGAGCACGGTCACGAGCCGGCCGATGGTGGGAGGGCCTCGTCGAGCAACAGCACCGGGATGCCGTCGACGACCGGGTAGCCGCGCCCGCAGGCGGTGCAGGTCAGGACGTCGGCGTCGGGGTCGGCCGCCGTCCCCGCCCGCAGCGGGGCGTGGTCGTCGGTGGGACAGGCCAGTATCTCCATGAGCTGCGGGTCGAGCTGTACGGCCACGTTCGGTCTCCTTCGCGCGCAGTCCGCCGGCGTCGCCGTGCGGACCCTGCCGGGCTCGACTCTGCCAGTCCGCGGGCCGTCACGCCCGGACGATCGCCAGAACGTCGTCGCGCAGGGCGGCCATCGCGGTCGGGTCGGGCGCCTCGACGTTGAGCCGCAGCAGCGGCTCGGTGTTCGACGGCCGCAGGTTGAACCACGAACCGTCGGGCAGCGCGGCGGTCAGCCCGTCCAGCTCGTCGAACTCGGCGCGGCCGGCGTAGGCCGTCCGCACGGCGGCGGTCGCCGCGGCCTGGTCGGCGACGGTCGAGTTGACCTCGCCGGACGCGGTGTAGCGCTCGTAGGCCGCCATGAGCTCCGACAGGGGAGCGTCCTGCTCGCCGAGCGCGGCCAGGAGGTGCAGCGCCGCCAGCATGCCGGAGTCGGCGCGCCAGAAGTCGCGGAAGTAGTAGTGCGCGGAGTGCTCGCCGCCGAAGACCGCGTCGGTCTGCGCCATCGTCTGCTTGATGAACGAGTGCCCGACGCGCGTGCGGACCGGGCGCCCGCCGTGCTCGGTGACGATCTCGGGGACCGCGCGCGAGGTGATGAGGTTGTGGATGACGGCGCTGCCGGGCGCCTTGGCGAGCTCGCGGACCGCGACCAGCGCCGTGATCGCGCTGGGGCTGACGGGCTCGCCGCGCTCGTCGACGGCGAAGCAGCGGTCGGCGTCGCCGTCGAAGGCCAGGCCGAGGTCGGCTCCGGCGTCGACGACGGCCTTCTGCAGGTCGACGAGGTTGGCCGGGTCGAGCGGGTTGGCCTCGTGGTTCGGGAAGCTGCCGTCGAGCTCGAAGTACAGCGGCTGCACCGCGAGCGGCAGGCCGTCGAGCACAGCGGGGACGGTGTGGCCCGCCATCCCGTTGCCCGCGTCGACCACCACCGTGAGCGGCCGGGAGCCGGAGAGGTCGACGAGCCCGCGCAGGTAGGCCGCATAGCCGCCGAGCAGGTCCCGCTCCGTGACGCGGCCCCCGCCGGGGCCGGGCGGGACGCCCTCCTCGACCGCGGCGCGGATCGCCGCCAGGCCCGTGTCCTGCCCGATCGGGGTCGCGCCGGCGCGGCAGAGCTTGACCCCGTTGTAGCGCGCGGGGTTGTGGCTGGCCGTGAACATCGCGCCGGGCAGCCCGAGCGTTCCCGAGGCGTAGTAGAGCATGTCCGTGCTGGCCAGGCCGATGGACACGACGTCGAGACCCTGCGCGGTGACGCCCTGGGCGAACGCCGCAGCGAGGCCGGGCGAGGAGTCGCGCATGTCGTGCCCGACGACGACGGCCGCGGTGCCGGGGTCCTCGCCGCGCAGCAGGCGGGCCAGCGCCGCGCCGAGGTCGCGGACGACGGCGTCGTCGAACTCGACGCCGACGAGGCCACGCACGTCGTAGGCCTTCACGATGCCCGAGAGGTCCGCCACGGGGGCGCAGCCTATCGAGGGCCTAGTCGGACGCTCCGGGCAGGACGCGCAGGTGGCCGCGCCGGCCCGTCTGCGCCGCGGCCGGCGCCGCCTCCGCGGGCCGGTCGGCGCGGCCGGCCTCGCGCACGGCCTCGGCCAGCGCCGTCAGGTCGTCGGAGGTGTGCTGCGGCGGCGCGAACTCGCCCTCGAACCGGACCACCTCCCAGCCGCGGGGCGCGGTGAGGCGGTGGGCGTGCGACGTGCACAGGTCGTACGAGTGCGGCTCGGCCTGGGTGGCGAGCGGCCCGACGACGGCGGTCGAGTCGGCGTAGACGTAGGTGAGCGTGGCGACGGCGAGCTCGGTGCAGCCCGTCCGCGAACACCTCCGCACGCTCAACACGGCGCGACCATAGCGCGCGCGGGCGACGATTCCGGCGATCCGGCGCGGGGTGTCGCCCGCCGGCCCGGTGTCCCACCCGGAAACCCGGCCCGGGCCACTACGATGGCGCGGTGTCGACCGCACGCAGGACCCGGCCCACCACGGCACGCCGCTCCCCGCGCCGCCGGGACCGGCGCGGGCGCGGGCTGCGCGGGCTGCTCTACCCGGCGTCCGTGCCGGCGACGCGGACCCGCGCCGAGCGGTTCGACGCGATGGTCCTGGAGGCCCTGGAGCCCATCGAGCTGCGGTGGGGCTCGGAGCTGGCGGATCTCGACCTGGCCGTCGACGAGGTCCCGGAGGTCGAGGAGACCTCGCCCGACGAGGTGGTGTGGGGCACGGGCGTGCTCGCCGACACCGGGGTGCCGCTGGCGCAGCTCGTCCCGGCCGGCCTCGGCCCGGACGGGCAGCCGTCCCGGGCGCGGATCGTGCTCTACCGGCGCCCGCTGGAGGCCCGGGCGCGCGGCGGGGCGGACCTGGCCGACCTGCTCCACGAGGTGCTGGTCGAGCAGGTCGCCGAGTACCTGAACATCGAGCCGGACGCGGTCGAGGGCGGGAGCGCCTCCTGACGTCCCCGCCGGCCGGGCACCGGGTCGGTCAGACCGCCGCCCGGCGCAGGCGACGGCGCTCGCGCTCGGACAGCCCGCCCCAGATGCCGAAGCGCTCGTCGTGGGCCAGCGCGTAGTCAAGGCACTCGGCCCGCACCTCGCAGCCGGCGCAGATGCGCTTGGCCTCGCGGGTCGACCCGCCCTTCTCCGGGAAGAACGCCTCCGGGTCGGTCTGGGCGCAGAGGGCGCGCTCCTGCCATTCGGGCTCGTCGTCGGCCCCGTCGACGAGGACGAGCGGCGTCGCGGGCAGCAACGGCTCGTCCAGACCCTCCACCGGCAGCCCCCCGGCCGTCTCGACCAGCACCAGCGTGTTCGTGATGACGGTCACCCGCCCACCTCCCCGCCCCTAGCGCGAATGACACCGCTGTAAGTACAGCGCTGTGAGGCGGTTCTTGGCAACTCTAGGCTGCCAACCGGGTGAAGGTCACCACCCGGACGGTCGCCCGATCGGCAGAATCCGCACCGTGGCTCGTTGCCACCGGGTCGAACGGCAGAATGGAGGCGTGCAGCGCGTGTCGGGGCGGATCAGCCCGTGGTTCCTCGCCCTGGTCGCGGTGGCGGTCGTGGGCGGCGTCCTGTGCGCCACGGCCCGCTCGACGGCAGCGCTCACCCTGGGCGTCGTCCTGCTGGTGCTGGGCGGCTGGGTCGTGTCGCTGTGCCTGCACGAGTTCGGGCACGCGGTGACCGCCTACCGCGCAGGCGACCGGTCCGTGCGCGAGCGCGGCTACCTCACCCTCGACGTGCGGCGCTACGCCGATCTGGGGCTCACGCTCCTCCTGCCGGTCGTCCTGCTGCTCGTCGGGGGCATCCCGCTGCCGGGCGGCGCGGTGTGGATCAACCACGGTGCGATCCGGTCGCGGGCGGCGCGCAGCCTCGTCTCGCTCGCCGGCCCGGCGATGAACCTGCTGCTGGGCGTGGTGGCCGTCGCGGCCGTCGCACTGGTCCCGATGCCCGCCGGCCTGGCCGCGGGCCTGTCGACGTTCGCGCTGATCCAGGTGCTGGCGTTCGTACTGAACATCCTGCCGGTGCCCGGCCTTGACGGGTTCGGCGTGATCGAGCCGTTCCTGTCGGACGGGGCGCGGGTGGTCGCGGAGAAGGTCCGGCCGTGGGCGCCGCTCGCGCTGTTCGCGCTCATCATCGGCGTGCCGGGGGTCGCGGGTGCGCTGTGGGGGCTGGGCGACGGGCTCTTCGCGGCGGTGGGCGGCCAGCTCGGTCCGGCAGCGGACGGGTACAGCCTGCTGTTCTTCTGGCGGCACTGAGGTTGTTCTTGCGGCGGCACTGAGGATGTTCCTCTGGCGGCACTGAGGTCGTCCGGCCCTTCCGGGCGGTGATCGCCGGCCAGCACCCCACCGGCGCTCGACCCCCGCCGGGCCGGTCGTGGCGTCCGGCCCGTCCCCTACCGTCACGCACGTGCGCCGACTCCGGACCGTTCCCGCCGCTGCGCTCTCGCTGCTCGCGGCGCTCGTGTTCACGGCGGCCGCGTGCGCGGGACCGGCGGCCCCGGCGGCCGCACCCGGCGCGGTCCGGACCGGCGTGCCGGCCACCACGCCCGGCTGCAGCGCCGGGCCGGCCGGCGTGCCGCAGAAGGCGTTCACGGTCGCGGACTACGCCCGCGCGCACGGCGGGTCGCCCCCGCCCGGCTACGTGGGCGGCACGACGTTCGACAACCGGGAGCGGCATCTCGACAGCCGGCTCGGCCCGTTCCGGGAGTACGACGTGAACCCGCACCGGGCCGGCGTCGACCGCGGTCCGCGGCGGGTCGTGCTGGGCCGCACGCACGCCGCCAGCTACTACACCGGCGACCACTACACCAGCTTCGTCACGATGTACGGGGACCCGTGCACCGGCTGACCCCCGCCCGGCGGATCATCGTCGCGAGGGTGTCGGCGCCGTCCGGCAGCCCGTCGACCGGCCACCAGCGCAGGTCGACCGACTCCTCGCTGATCCGCGGCGTCGCACCGGCGGGCGCCCGGACCAGGTAGCGCACGTCGAGGTGGCGGGTCGGGACGCCCAGCGAGCACGTCACCGGGTGCACGTCCAGGTGCAGCGGCTCCGGGGAGATCGAGAGGCCCTCGATGCCCGACTCCTCGCTCGCCTCCCGCAGCGCGGCGGCTCGCAGGGTCGCGTCGCCCGGCTCGCAGTGGCCGCCCAGCTGGATCCAGCGCCCGACCCTCGGGTGCAGGGTGAGCAGCACGCGCTCGCCCGTGGCGTCCAGGACCAGCGCGGACGCGGTGAGGTGGCCGGGGACGCACGAGCGGGAGCACGCGTCGTCGGGTCGGGCGTCGAGGTAGGCCAGCAGCGCGAACTTGAGGGCGCGCTGCCCCTCGTCCCCGGGTTCCCACGCGCCCAGCTCGGCCGCCGCGGCGGCGGGCGTCACCACTCGAGCAGCCCCCCGGGGCGCGGCGGCCGCGGCGCGAGCGGCTCCTCCGGGACGCCGACGGCGACCGCGCCGAGCGGCTGCCAGTCGGCCGGCAGGTCAAGCACCCGGCGGACGACGTCGGCGGCGAAGATCGTCGAGCCGACCCAGCAGCTGGCCAGCCCCTCCGCCGCCAGCGCGACCAGCAGCGACTGCACGGCCGCTCCCCCGGCGACGGTGAACATCGTCCGCTCTCCGTGGCGGCGGGCCTCGTCGGGATAGGTGTGCATCCCGTCGCCGGTGCGGAACGCCAGCACGAGCTCCGGCGCCCGGCGCAGCAGGTCGCCGCGGCGCATCCGGCGGGCGACCTCGTCGGCCGGCCGGCCGTCACCCTCCAGGTGCTCGCGCCAGCGCGCGGCCATCGCGTCGAGCAGGGCGGTGCGGCGGTCGCGGACGAGCGCGAACCGGACCGGGGCGCTGTGGTGCGGCGCGGGCGCGGTGAGCGCGGTGGCGACGGCCCGGCGCAGGGCGGCGAGGTCGACGGGGTCGGCGGTGAAGGCCCGCGTGGAGCGGCGCAGCAGGACGGCCTCCCGGCGGCCCTTGGCGAGTGCCTCCTCGGTGCCCATGGAGAACAGGTCCTCGTCCAGCGGGCGGACGAGGTCGCGCGCGGACGAGCCGTCGTCGACCGGCGCCAGGCCGCGCACGACGGCCGCGGCGACGCCGCCGAGCTTGCCCTTGACCAGGTCGCCCGCGCCCGCGACCTCGTCGGCGACCGCGACCTCGGTGACGAGCAGCTCGTTGCCCTCGCCGTCGACGGCACCGCCGTAGCGGTGCAGCGCCGTGAGGCCGGCGGAGCCGATCGCGACGTCGGTCTGCCCGATCCGCCACGCGCGGCCCATCGTGTCGGTGACGACGACCGCGACGTCGACGCCCAGCCGTGCGCGCAGGTCGGCCCGCAGCCGCGCGGCGCTGGCGTCCGGGTCGGCCGGGAGCAGCGCGAGCTCGTCGCGGCGCACGTTGGAGCCGTCGACGCCGGCCGCGGCCTGCACGATGCCGAGCTTGCCGGACACGATCAGCGTGCGGCCGCGGCGGGCGACGACCCGCTCGGTCTCGGCGTCGACGAGCTCGCGGCGGACCCGGTCCCGCTCGGCGGGGTCGACGGGCGCGGTGACGAGCCTGCCCTCCGCCTTGGACAGGACCTTCGAGGTGAGGACGACGACGTCGCCGTCGGCCAGCCAGGGCGCGGCGGCCGCGAGCGCGGCGGCGACGTCGTCACCGGGTCGGAACTCGGGCAGGCCGGGGACCGGGATGACGGTGACCGCGCCGGGGGCGGCGTGGTCGCCGGGGGACGGCGGGCCGGGCCGGAAGCCGGACGCGGGCCCGGACGAGGCGGGGACGGCCGCGGACCCCGACGACGCCGGCTCGGGGGCGGACCCGGGCGACGCCGGCTCGGGCGCGGACCCGGACCGCGCCGGTTGGGGCGCGGGCGTCGGCTCGGACAGCGGCTCAGACACCGGCGAGGTCCAGCGCGGCGCGGGCCATGGCGGCGGTGGCGTCCGGGTCGGTCATGAGCAGGGGCACGGCCCGGACCGTGACGCCGGGGACCTCGGCCGCGTCGGAGCTGTGCACGAGCCAGCCGTCGAGGACGCCGCCCTCGGCACGCGCGCCGAGGTGCCGCCCGACGGCCTCCGCGCTGGTCTCGACGCCGATCGCGGCGAGGCAGGCGTCGGCCATGCCGCGCAGCGGTCGCCCGCCGACGATCGGGGACAGCCCGACGACGCGGGCCGGGGTGTCGCGCAGGGCGTCCCGGACGCCGGGGACGTCGAGGATCGCGCCGATCGACACGACGGGGTTGGACGGGGCGAGCACCACCGCGTCGGCGCCCGCGATGGCGTCCCGGGCCGCGGGGAGGACCTGCGCGGTCTCGGCGCCGACCGACGCGAAGCGGTAGGCGGGCAGCTCGCCCTTGTGCCGGATCCACCACTCCTGGAAGTGGATGGCCTTGCGCGCCTGCGCCCCGTTCGCCGGGTCGTCGACGACGACGTGGGTCTCGACCCGGTCGTCCGATGCCGGCAGCAACGTGACGCCGGGTTGCCAGCGGTGGCACAGCGCCGTCGTGACGTCGGAGAGCGCGTAGCCGGCGCGCAGCATCCGGGTGCGGACCAGGTGGGTGGCGGTGTCGCGGTCGCCGAGGCCGAACCAGTCCGGATCGGCGCCGTATGCGGCCAGCTCGTCGCGGACGGCCCAGGTCTCCCCGGCCCGGCCCCACCCGCGCTCGGGGTCGATGCCGCCGCCGAGGGTGTACATGCAGGTGTCGAGGTCGGGGCAGATGCGCAGGCCGTGCAGCCAGATGTCGTCACCGACGTTGACGACGGCGGTGATCGCGTGGTCGGGGCCGAGCAGGTGCTTCAGGCCGACGAGGAAGCGCGCCCCGCCGACGCCCCCGACGAGCACGGTGATGTTCACCCGGCGAGCCTACGTCGCGGGCAAGGGGCAGAGGGTGCGGCGAGCCGGCGACGGCGCGGCGCGTGATCGCCCCGATGGGAGCGCGCAGGCCAGATGCAGCCTCGGGGTTCCCCGACTGGCGATCACGCGGACGCGGACCGGCGGAGCCGGCAGGCCGGTCCGGGAGCGATCACCGCCGGGGCCGACCTGATCGCCACCCGTGACCCGCCTGCGCGTGATCGCCGCGACGGGAACAAAGGAGGCCACATCCGGCCCGCCCGATCCCCACACCGCGATCTCCAACCTCCCCCGGCGCCACAGCCCATGCGTGATCGCCGCGCCGGGAGCAACGAGGCCACATCCGGCCCACCCGGTCCCGACGCGGCGATCTCGGCCTGGGGCGCGGCGGCGCGACGCCTGATCACTGCTGGCGAACCTCCCGGCCGCACACAGCCCCGCCGGGCCCGACCCGCCGACCAGGCCCGGGAGCCCGCGACCGCCCGAGGCGTGATCGCCTCCACGGCAGCCCACCCGCCGGACGCAGCTCCGCCGACCCGATCCGCCGACCCGATCCGCCGACCACGACCCGAGCCGCGCGGGCGAACCGCACCCCCCGGCACCCGCAGTCCCAGGCCCGCCTGGGCCCCGTCTTCCCGTGCGCCGACCAGGCGTCCGCGCGCACTCCGGGGCCGACGCGCCGCGCGGCACCGCCGCTCAGATCGTCCGGTAGTCACGTGGGGAGAACCGCGGCCCGAACCGGGGCCGCCTGAAGCCCGACGACTCGACGTACCGCACGGCGCGCTGGCGCTGCGGCGCGTACGGCGCGAGGACCTCGCCGAGCCCGGCGTCGTCCAGCGGTCGGCCGAGCAGGGCCCACCCGACGACGGTCGGGATGTGGAAGTCGCCGAAGGACACCGCGTCCGCGTCGCCCCACGCCCGCTGGGCGACCTCCGCCGCGGTCCACACGCCGACCCCCGGCACCAGCCGCAGCAGCTCGCGCCCCTGCTCGCCACCCAGCTCGGCGGCGCGCTCCAGGCGGTGCGCGACGGTCGCGCAGGCGAGGACCGCCCGGCGCCGCGCGTTGTCGACCCCGGCGCGGTGCCACTCCCAGTCCGGGACGCCGCGCAGCCGCTCCGGCGTCGGCGGCACCCGCAGCCCGGCCGGCACCGGGCCCGGCGCCGGCTCGCCGAAGCGGCGGACGAGCTCGCGGAACGAGCGCCGCGCCTCGACGCCGGTGACCTTCTGCTCGAGGATCGCGGGCAGCAACTGGTCCCACACCCGGCGGGTGGCCCCGAAGCGCAGGCCCGCCAGCCGGCGGTGGGCGTCGGCGACGAGCGGGTGGTGGGCGACGAAGTCCTCGGGTCGGTCGTCGGCACCCAGCAGCGCCGGGAGGCCGTCCAGCGACCAGGCGGCGCCGGGACCCCAGGCGTGCAGGACGACGGTCCCGTCCGCGCGGCGGTGCAGCGCGGTCGTCGCCGGGCCGTCCGGCGTGGTCGACGCCCGCCAGATCGCGCCGCCCGCGCTCGTGACGAAGGTCGGGTCGCCCCGGCCGCGCCGGACCGGGCCCAGCACGCCCGCGACGTCCACCGGGAACGGCGGACGCCACTCGCGCACGTCCCCCGTCACCGCGTCCGGGGCGGACTCCGTCATCGGGCGGGGCGGTCAGACGTCGGGCGAGAACCGCACGCCGTGCGGCGGCAGGACGATGTCGGGCCACACGCGCATGCCCCGGCGCAGCTCGCAGTGCGCCCCGACGACGGCGCGGTCGCCGACGACCGTGTCGCGCAGGGTCGCCCCCTCGTCGATCCGCGCGCCCGTCCCGACGACCGACTGCTCGACGATCGCGCCAGCGGCCACCACGGCGCCGTCGAACAGCATCGAGCCGTCGACGCGGGCGCCCGGCCCGATGGTGACGCCGCGGCCGACGGTGGTGCCCCCGAACACGAGCGCGTCGGGAGCGACCTGCGCCCCGTCGAGGATCAGGGCCTCGCCGGTCGGACCGGGCAGTGCGGCGCTCGGGGCGACGCCGCGGACCAGGTCGGCGGCGCCGTGCACGAGGTCGGCGGGCGTGCCCATGTCGCGCCAGTAGGCGTTGTCGACGTGGCCGGAGACCCGCGCCCCCGCCTCCAGGAGCCCCGGGAACGTCTCGCGCTCCACCGAGACCGGCCGACCCTCCGGAATCGACTCGATCACGGTCCGGCGGAAGACGTAGCACCCGGCGTTGATCTGGTCGGTCGGCGGGTCCTCGGTCTTCTCCAGGAACTCCAGCACCTGGCCGGACGCGTCCGTCGGCACGCAGCCGTAGGCGCGCGGGTCGGGCACGCGCACGAGGTGCAGGGTGACGTCGGCGGCGGTGCTGCGGTGGGTCCCGACGACCGCGCCGAGGTCGGTGCCGCAGAGCACGTCGCCGTTGAAGACGAGCACGTCGTCCGTGGTCAGGTGCTTGGCGACGTTGCGGATGCCGCCGCCCGTGCCGAGCGGGTGGTCCTCGACGACGTAGACGAGCTCCAGGCCGAGGGCGCCCCCGTCACCGAACGCGGACTCGAACGTCTCGGCCAGGTAGCTGGTGCCCAGCACGACGCGGCGCACCCCGGCGGCCCGGATGCGGGAGAGCAGGTGGGCGAGGAAGGGAACGCCCGCTGTCGGCAGCATCGGTTTGGGCGCCGAGAGCGTCAGCGGGCGCAGGCGAGTGCCCTTGCCGCCGACCAGCACCACGGCCTCGACGTCATGCAGACCCGTCACCCGTCCAGCATGCCGTGTCCCCCGGCGGTGGGAACGACCACCTCCACCTCGGGCACGCCGAGAACCAGCCAGCCGGCCCTGGCCAGCCGCGACCCCAGGTCGATGTCGAGCGTCCCCCGATCCGGGCCCGCCCGCGTGTCGTAGCCGTCGACGGAGTCCCACGCGGAGCGGCGCAGGAGAACGCACCGGCCGTCGAGCCAGCCCGTGACGCCCGCGCCGACGGGAACCGCGGCGACGCGGCGGCCTCGCAGGCGGGCGAGGACCGACCGGCCCCCGGTCGGCGGCAGCGGTCCCGACGACGCCAGCGCGGCGCCCCCCGCGTCCCGGAGCCGGGGCCCGAGGAGGCCGGCCCGGTGAGGCGCGGCGGCGCGCAGCGCGGCGACCGCGCCGTCCGGCCAGACGATCGACGCGGCGGTGACGGCGACCCAGCCGACGTCGGCCGGCAGCCCGGCCACGACGCGGTTGACGAGGGCGGCCCGGCCGATCTCCTCACCGGCGTCGAAGGTGGTCTCGGCGCCGTCGGCGGCGATGTGGGCGACGCGGTCGCCCGCGGCCACGGTGGCCAGGGCCTCGCCGTAGACCCGCACCCCGTCCACGCGCCCACCCTAGATCGCCGCCCGAACCCGACCGCCATGTGGACACATATGGCTCCACCGGGGGACGGCCAGGCAGCCATATGTGTCCACATGGCGGCTCACGCGGACCCCGATGGAGCGTCAGTCGTCGGTGGGGTCGATGCCGTCCAGCTCCTCCAGGAGCACCGCGGCGTCCCGGTCGCCGGCGCCGGCCGCGACCTCCAGGTACTCCCTGGCCTCGTCCGGGCGGCCCTCGTCGACGAGGAACCGGCCCAGCGTCCACGCCCACCCGGGCTCGCGGTGCCGGCGCGCCTCGTGGAACTCCCGCTCGGCGCCCGCGGGATCGCCGCGCACGCCGACGAGGAACTGCCCGTACGCCGTGTGGGCGCGGACCGCGTCGAGCGCGCCCGCGTGCCGGTACAGCCGCTCGGCCTCGTCGAACCGGCTCTCGGCGCTGCGGACGTCGGCGAGCGCCACGACGACGTCCGGCCGGGTGTCGTCCGCGTAGCGCTCGGCGGCGGTCACCGCGGCGGCGAGGTCGCCGTTCTCCAGGTGGACCGCGACGACGTTGGCCGCCGCCTGCGCGTCGCCCTCCTCGGCGGCGCGGACCAGCACCTGCACGGCCTCGCCGATGCGCCCGTCGTCCCGCAGCAGGATCGCCAGGTCGTTGGCCGCGACCCGTTCCCCGTGGTCGATCGCGAGCCGCAGCGCCGCCTCGGCGTCCTCGACGGCACCGATCTCGGCGTAGGCGACACCCAGCCGCCCGGCGAACCGCACGTGCCCCTGCGCGACCAGCGGGGCGAGCCACTCCACCGCGGCGTGCCAGCTGCCGGAGTCGAGGTAGGCCGCCACCAGCAGGTCGGCCCCGCTGGGCTCGCCCGCCGCTACCGCGCGGCGCAGCACGTCGACGGCCTCCAGGGCGTGTCCCCCGTCGAGCAGGGCACGCCCCTGGTCGGACAGGGGTTCGGACACGGCGTCACCTCGCGTACGTGGCGATCACCCTTCGGTACGCCATCCGGCGAACCCTAACGGGGACGAGACGGTAGCCGCCGCGCACGAGGACGTTGCGCAGGAACTGCCGCCGCGTCGTGAACCGGATGCGCCGGAAGCGCCGCTGCAGCGTCAGCTCGGCGCGCAGCTGGGCCACCCCACCGCGGCGGGCGTACGCGCCGGCGCCGACCCGGTAGCGCACGAGCGGCTCGGCGACGTTCGCCACCCGCGCGCCCGCGAGCAGCATCTTCGCCCAGAGCAGGTAGTCCTCCATGAGGGCGAAGTCGCCGTAGCCGCCGACGGCGCGGACCATTGCGCGCCTGTACACCACGGTCGGGTGGTTGAAGGGATCCGCGAAGCGGGCCCGCGCGCGGATGTCGTCGGGGTCGGTGGGCGGCGTGCGCGTCCCGACGACCGTGCCCGGGTCCGCGCCGAACTCGACCAGCCCCGAGCCGACGAGGTCGCAGCCCGCCTCGACGATCGGCAGCTGGACGGCGAAGCGGTGCGGCTCGCTGATGTCGTCGGCGTCCATCCGCGCCACGACGTCGTGCGCGCACGCCCGCAGGCCGGCGTCCAGCGCCGGCCCGAGCCCGACGTTGGCCGGCAACGCGACGACCTCCACCGGCACCGGGCTGGTCGCGGCCAGCTCCTTCACGCAGCGCGCCAGCGGGTCGGGCACCGGCCCGTCCTGGACGATGACGACCTGGTCAGGGGGCCGCGTCTGCCCGGTCACGCTCGAGGCGAACGCGACCGCGAGGAACTCGGGCCGATCCCCCGCCCACACCGGCAGCAGCAGGGACAGCTTCTCGGTCACGGACCTCCTCATCGGGCGAGTCACCCGCGACACGCGCCGCAGCAGCGGGGCCGGACGCGTCGCGTGCGCCACCCTAGAGGGCGGGCGGGGCCGTCGATCCGGGTGGAGGTGTGGGTTGCAGAGCGCGACGAGGGCGCCCGCCCGTGCCCGGCTGCCCGCGGCACGGCGGCTGCGCATCGCCGCGCTGGTCGTCGCGGCGCTCGTCGTCGTCGCGGACGGCGGCAGCTGGCTGCTGTACCGGAACGTGACGGCGGGCATCGTGACCACCGACGTGATCTCCGGCGGCAGCGCGGGCGGGGACCAGAACGTCCTGCTCGTCGGCGTCGACAGCCGCGAGGACGCCCACGGCGACCCGCTCCCCCAGGCCGTACTGGACGCGCTGCACGGCGGCCCCGACACGGGCGTCCTGAACTCCGACACGATCATCCTGCTGCACGTGCCGGCCGGCGGCGGGGCCGCCGTCGCGTTCTCGATCCCCCGCGACGCCTACGTCGACATCCCGGGGCTGGGCGACAACAAGATCAACGCGGCGTACCCGGTGACGAAGGCGCAGGTCGAGGAGCAGCTGGTCGCGCAGGGCGCGAAGGACCGCAAGGACATCGAGGGCCAGGCCGCCGCCGAGGGCCGCAAGGCGCTGATCGGCGCGGTCGAGGACCTGACCGGCCTGACCGTCGACCACTACGCCGAGATCAACCTGCTCGGCTTCTCCGACCTGACGACGGCGATCGGCGGCGTCCGGGTCTGCCTCAAGGCCCCGGTGGACGAGCCGCTCTCCGGCGCGCACCTGCCGGCCGGGCCGCAGACGCTCGCCGGGCCGGCCGCGCTGTCGTTCGTCCGCCAGCGCCACGACCTGCCCCAGGGCGACCTGTCGCGGATCCGCCGCCAGCAGGTGTTCCTCGCCGGGTTCGCCCACCAGGTCCTCGCCGCGGGGACGCTCGGCGACCCGACGCGGCTGTCGGCGCTGGTCGCGGCCGTGCAGAAGGCCGTCGTGGTCGACTCGGGGTTCGACGTGCTCGCGTTCGCCCAGCAGGCCTCCGACCTGACGGCCGGCAACATCGCGTTCGTGACCATCCCGACGCTGGGGCCGGCGACGAACGCCAAGGGCGACGTGCTGCTCGTCGACCGGGCCGCCGTGCACGACTTCGTCGACGCCCGCATCGCCGCGCAGGACGCCGCGGCCCAGGAGGCCAGGAAGCTGGCCGAGCGGCCGAGGCCGCCGCCGTTCGAGATCGTCACGTCGCGCTACGTCGTCGACGTCCGCAACGGCGCCGCCACGGCCGGGCTGGCCGGCCAGGTCGGCGACTACGTGCACGACCTGGGCTTCCCGCGCGGGACGGTCGACAACACCGACCCGGCGCCGCACTCCGCGGTCCGCTACACGGGGTCGGACGGGGAGGCCGCGGCGGAGCTGGCGGCGCACCTCGGCGGCATCGACACGGAGGCGGTCGACGCCGGGTCGGCCTCCGGGGTGACGCCCGGGCACCTGTTCGTCGTGCTGGGCGCGGACTTCGACCCGACGGTCCTGCCCCCGCCGCCGGCCCCGGCCAGTCCCGCCCCGGCGGCACCCGACACGCCGATCACGGCCGACGGCGTCCCGTGCGTCGACTGACGCGAGTCGCGCCCAGCCCACACCGCGAGTCGGGGCTGAACCAGCCCGAGTCGTGCGGAGCCAGGCCGCGAGTCGGGGGCTGAACCAGCCCGAGTCGCGTGCTGAGCCAGGCCGCGACCCGCTGATCACCGGATCGGACCACCAGCGCTGCCGGCACCCACCCGATGTCCTCCAACGACGATCACGCCCGCTCCCCGCCGGCGATCAACGGCGCTCCCCGCTGCCTCCGGGCGGCGACGGCGCCCCGGCCCCCGCGTGGCTAGGCCGCGTCCCGCGGATCACGGCCGATGGCATCCGTGCCAGTCGGCTCCTGGCAAGGCGGAGGCCGGCCCTCGTACCGGGCGTACTCGGGTCGGCCGACAACGCAGCCAGGGGCCGACTGGGCGCGGAGGCCGCGGTCGTGATCCGCGGGACACGGCCTAGCCTCGGCCCGTGAGCCTCGCCGACGCCCTCCTGCGGCCGACCGACCCCCGCCCGATGATCACGTGGTACGACGCCGCGACGGGCGAGCGCATCGAGCTGTCCGGCGTCACCACGGCCAACTGGGCGGCGAAGGCCGCCAACCTGCTCCGGGACGACTGCGACGTCGAGCCCGGGACGCGGGTCGCCGTCCGGCTCCCGGCGCACTGGCAGACCGCCGCCGTCCTGCTGGCCGCCTGGTGGTGCGGCGCCGACGTGGTCGGCGTCGGCCCCGCGTCCACCGCCGAGGCCGATCTCGTGCTCTGCGACGCGGCGGGCGTCGAGGCCGCGGTGGCGGCGTCACCCGTCCTCGGGGTCGTCGCGCTCTCGCTCGACGCGTTCGGCAAGGGCCTGTCGGGGCTGCCGGCCGGCGTCGTGGACTTCGCCACCGAGGTCCGCGCGCACGGTGACGAGTTCGTCCCGTGGGACGCCGTGCCCGACGACGCGCCCGCGCTGGCCGGCGAGCCGGTCGCCGCGGTGCTCGCCGCCGCCCGCTCCGCCGCCGCCGCGCGCGGCATCGCGGCGGGCGACCGGGTGCTCTCGACCCGCGACTGGACGGGCGGGAGCCTGGTCGACGACGTCGTGGCCGTCCTGGCCGCCGGGGCGTCCCTCGTGCAGGTCGCGCACGCCGACGACGAACGCCTCGCCGCCATCGCCGCGAGCGAGCGGACGACCCACACCGGGTGAGGACGACCCGCACCGGGTGAGTCGGCGCCGGCCGTTCAGCGCAGCAGCGACCGCGCCATCACCAGCCGCTGGATCTGGTTCGTGCCCTCGTAGATCTGGGTGATCTTGGCGTCGCGCATCATGCGCTCGACCGGGAAGTCCTTGGTGTAGCCGGCGCCGCCGAGCAGCTGCACGGCGTCCGTCGTCACCTTCATGGCCGTGTCGGACGCGAAGCACTTGGCGGCCGAGGAGATGAAGCCCAGGTTCGGCTCGCCCCGCTCGGCGCGCGCCACCGCGACGTAGACGAGCTGGCGCGCGGCCTCGACCGACATCGCCATGTCGGCGAGCATGAACTGCAGGCCCTGGAACTCGGCCAGGTGCTTGCCGAACTGCTTGCGCTCCTTGAGGTAGGCCGTCGCGACGTCCAGCGCACCCTGCGCGATCCCGACGGCCTGCGCCCCGATCGTCGGGCGGGTGTGGTCGAGCGTCGCCAGCGCGGTCTTGAAGCCCGTGCCCTCGGCCCCGATCATCCGGTCGGCCGGGATCGTGCAGTCCGTGAAGTGGATCTCCCGCGTCGGCGAGCCGTTGATCCCGAGCTTGCGCTCCTTCGTCCCGACCTCGAACCCGGGGTCGTCGGCGTGCACGACGAACGCCGAGATGCCGTTCGCCTTCTTCTCCGGGTCGGTGACGGCCATGACCGTGTACCACCGCGACTCGCCGGCGTTGGTGATCCAGCACTTCGTGCCGTTGAGCACCCAGGTGTCGCCGTCGCGGCGCGCGCGGGTCTTCATCGACGCGGCGTCGGAGCCCGCCTCGCGCTCGCTCAGCGCGTAGCTGATCATCTGGTCGCCGGCCGCGATCGAGGGCAGCACCTGCCGCTTCAGCGCGTCGGACGCCGAGAGCAGGATCGGCGTCATCCCCAGCCCGTTGACGGCCGGGATCAGCGACGACGACGCGCAGACCCGCGCGACCTCCTCGATGACGATGCACCCGGCCAGCTCGTCGGCCCCCTCCCCGCCGTACTCCTCCGGCACGGTGACGGCGTGGAAGCCGGCCTTGACCAGCGCGTCGCGCGCCTCGACGGGGTAGCGCCCCTGCTCGTCGACCTCGGCGGCGTACGGTGCGATCTCCTTCTCCGCCAGCGCCCGGACGGCCTCGCGCAGCGCCTCGTGCTCCTCGCCGAGCCGGTAGGTCTCGAAGTCGGGGTTCATGACGCCGAGCCTAACGGCACTGCGTGCCATTCGACAAGGTGTCTGCTACCTTCCGTGCCATGAGCCCTGCCACGTCCCGGACCGCGGTCGGCACGCGACGAGGGCGCTCGGCGAGCGGTCGCGCCGAGGTCCGCCGCGACCTGGTGGCCGCGGCGGTCGGGCTGTTCGAGACCCGCGGCTACGACGCCACGACCGTCGACGACATCGCGAGCGCCGCGGGCGTGGGCAGGCGCACGTTCTTCCGGTACTTCCCCTCGATCTCCGACGCGGTCTCCCCCGACCACGGGGCCGCCCTGGACCGGATCCGGGCCGTCTTCACGACCGCTCATCCCGACGAGCCCGCGGCGAGCCTCGCGCTGCGCGCGGGCGAGACCGTCTTCGACCTGTACACGGACGACCCGGACCTGTCGGTGCGCCGCTTCCGCCTGACGCACGACGTCGCCGCCCTGCGCGACCGGGAGTCGGCCAGCGTGGACCGCTACCGGCGGCTGTTCACACACCACCTGCGGCCCCGGCTGGGCGACGACCTGCGCGCGGCGGTCGTCGCCGCGGGCGTCGTCGCCGCGCACAACGTGGCGCTGCGGGAGTGGCTGGCCGCGGGCGGCCCGGCCGCGGGAGTGCCCGGGCTGCTCGCCCGGTTCCGCGAGGTCGCGGACCTGCTGCCGGGCGAGCCGGGCCTCGCGTCGGTCGCCGACCGCCTCGAGGCCGTGGCCGGGCGGCTGGAGCGCGAGGCGGCGCGGCCGTAGGGCGCCGCTCAGCAGGGCGGCGCGTAGGGCAGGTCGGGGACGTACTGGGCCCACTCCGCCGGCGTGATCGGCGTGCCGGCCCGGCTGCAGAGCGCCGTCGCGGCCGCGTCGGCGTCGACGGCGTAGAGCCGCACGGTGCGGTCGGCGCTGCCCGCCGCCAGCGTGCGGCCGTCCGGGCTCCACGCGACGGAGAAGACCGCGTCGCCGGCATCGGTGAGGGTGGCCAGCGGCACCGGGGCGCGCACGTCGGAGACGTCCCACAGCCGGACGGTGTCGTCGGTGCTCGCGGCGGCGAGCCGCGAACCGTCCGGGCTCCACGCGACGTCGTAGACGTAGTTCGCCGCGCCGGTCAGCGGCGCACCGAGCGGCCGGGGCCGGGTCGGGTCGGCGATGTCGTAGAGGCGGACGCTGCGGTCGGCGCTGCCGACCGCGAGCGTGCGCCCGTCCGGGCTGAAGGCCGCGGCGTAGGCGTAGCTGTCGGACACCGCGATCGTGGCGAGCCGCCGCGGCGCGGCGGGGTCCGCCAGCGACCACAGGTAGACGTGGTAGTCGGAGCTGGCCTCGGCCAGCACGCGGCCGTCCGGGCCGAACGACGAGGCCAGCACGAAGGCGGTCGACCCGGTCAGGGGCGGGAGGGCCACCGGGGCGGCGGGTCGCGCGATGTCCCACAGCCGCACGGTGTCGTCGTCGCCGGAGGCGGCGAGCAGGCGCCCGTCCGGGCTGATCGCGAGCTGCTCGACCAGCGCCGAGGGGGGCCCCAGCGGGGCGCCGAGCGGGATCGGGTGCGCGGGGTCGGTGGCGTCGTAGAGCCGCACGGTGCCGTCCACCCGGCCGACGGCGAGCGTGCGGCCGTCGGGGGTGATCGCGGCCGAGCCGGAGTCACGCGGCTCCCCCGGCGGGTCGGCGGCGGTCCCGAGCCGGACCGGGCCCGACGGCGCGCCGAGGCCCCAGACGCTCGCGGTGCCGTCCAGCGAGCCGGGGCCCGCGACCATCCGTGTCCCGTCGGCGGTGAACCCGACCGCGAAGACGCCGTCGCCGAACCCGGCCGCGACCGGGCCGGGGACCGACCAGATCCGCGGCATGCCCCCCGCCTCGGCGGTGACCAGCGTGTGCGCGTCGAGGTAGGCCGCCGCGGTCACCGGGCCCGGATGCGGCAGCGTGCGCACGAGCTGCTGGCTGGCGAGGTCCCACACCCGCGCGGTGCCGTCCGAGCTGCCCGCCGCGACGCGGGTCCCGTCGGGGGCGAATGCCACGGAGTCGACCCAGTTCGTCGGGCCGGTGAGCGCCGGACCGGCCACCGGCCGGTCGGGCGCGGAGATGTCCCACAGGTGCACGGCCCGGTCCGCGTCCCCGACGGCCAGCGTGTGCCCGTCGGGGGCGAACGCGACGGCGAACGCCTTGCCGGCGGCCCCGCCCAGCACCGCCGGGGTCGGGTCGTCGCCGCGCCACAGGTACGCGGCGTGGTCGTCGCTGCCGGCGGCCAGCAGCGTGCCGTCCGGGCTCCACGCCAGCGCGTCCAGCGGCGCCGCGGAGGCCGCCCGGTCCGCCAGCGCGCGCGGCCGGGCCGGGTCGTCGAGGCGCCAGCTGCGGACGACCCCGGTCGCGGTGCCCGCGGCGAGGGCCCGGCCGTCGGGCGCGAACGCGAGCGCCCGCACGGCGTCGCCCGCCGGCCCGAGCGGGCGGCCCACCCCGAGCGGGTGCGTCGGGTCGCTGACGTCGACCAGCTGCACGAGGCCGTCGGTCCCCGTCACGGCGGCGAGGCGGCCGTCGGGACGCAGCGCGACGACGGTGGCCGGGGTGGGCCCCGACGGCGTCGTGCCGACCCGCGAAGGCCGGCCAGGCCCCAGCCGCCACAGCTCGGCTCCGCCGGCGACGCCGCCCGCCGTCACCAGCAGGCCCCCGCCGATGCCGACCGAGCGCGTGACGGCCTCCTGCCCCGCCAGCCGGGTGACCGGCGGCTGGGCCGCCGCGTCGAGGACGCTGGAGCGGGCCTCCACGGTCTGCGCGGTCCGGTAGGCGAGCACGGACAGCTGGGCCGCGAGGGCCGGGTCGCGGGCGCGCAGGGCGTCGGCCCGCACGGCGAGCTGGCGGGAGACGGCCGTGTCGCGCGCGGCGGACAGCACCTGGTTCTGGTGCAGGATCAGCCCGATCAGGCCCAGCGCGACCGGGAGGTACACGACCAGCGAGACGATCGCGGCGCGGCGCCAGCGCCGGCGCCTGCGCTCGTCCTGCCGCTCCGCGGCGCGCAGGTCGACCGCCGCGGCGAGGAAGCGGCGCTCCAGCCGGGTGAGCTCGCCGCGGTGCGCGGGCTGGCGCGCCCGCTCCTCCGCCGCGGCCAGCGCGGAGCCGCGCGGCAGCAGGTCCGGGTCCGCCGTGTCGCCCCACGCGCGGGCGGCGTCGGCGAAGCGGCGGTGCGCGGCCAGGCCCGCCCGGTCCGCGTCGATCCAGTCCCGCAGGCGCGGCCACGCCGACAGCAGCGCCTCGTGGGCGAGCTGGACGCTCTCGTCGTCGGCCACGAGCAGCCGCCGCGAGACGAACGCGTCGAGGACGTCGGGCGGCACGTCTGCCAGCTCGTCGCGCGGGACCCGGCGGCCCGTGTCGGCGGCGTCGACGCCGACGTGGACGAGCCGCAGGAACAGCCGGCGCACGGCGTCCTCTGGCAGGCCGGCACCGGCCTCCTCGGCGCTCTGCGCGACCGCGGCGGCGACCCCGCCCGTCGCGCGGTAGGCCGCAACGGTCATCCGCCCGTCCGTCGAGCGCTCCCAGGTGGCGTGCAGGGCGTGCGCCAGCAGGGGCAGCCCGCGAGCGGCGTCGGCGTCGCGCAGCAGCAGCTCGGGCAGCCCGTCCTCGATCGGCACGCCGGCCTGCTCGGCGGGCCCGACGACCACCGCGCGCAGCTGCTCCGGCGTCATCGGGCCGACGACCACCGGCCGCTGCAGCGCGTCGGCGAGGACGGTGTGGGCGAGCGCGCGACCGGTGAAGTCCGCCCGCAGCACCGCGACGACCACGGGCGCCGCCGCCGCGGCCGCGGCGACCCGCGCGGGCTCCTCCTCCGGCCGGCCCGCCGCGAAGACCTCCTCGAGCTGGTCGACGACCAGGACGTCGGGAGCCGCGCTCGGCAGCGTCCCCGGGGTCGCGACCGCCACGAGCAGCCCGGCGGACCGCAGGGCGGGAACCACGCCCGCCCGCAGGACCGAGGACTTGCCCGAGCCGGAGGCGCCGGTCACGACGAGCAGGCCGCCGCCGGCGGGGGCGCGGCGCGCCTCCCGCACGCGGTCGACGACGGCGGCCACGAGCTCGTCGCGGCCGAACAGCCGGCGCGCGTCCGCGTCGGTGAAGCTGGCCAGGCCCCGGTAGGGCGAGGGTGGCCGGTCGACCGGGGCCGGGGCGCCGGCCGCGGCGGTCTCCGGGATGGCCGGGTCGGTGGGCCGCGCGCCGGCCCGCCGGCCGGGCCGGCGCTTCGTGCGCAGCAGCGCGTCGCGCCAGGCGGTGAGCGTCCGCGCGTCGGTGACGCCGCAGGCGCGCAGCATCCGCTCGAGGTTGCCGACCGACGGGCTGTGCCGGCCGGCCAGGTAGCCGCCCAGCGTGCTCGCGCGGATCCCGGTGAGCACGGCGAGCCTGCGCACGGTCAGGCCGGCACGCTCGCGCAGGTCCGTCAGCTCGGCGGCGAGCTCGTCCGGCGTGCGGACGTCGGCGGGATCCACGCTGTGGTTCTCGTTTCCCACCGCCGTTGCGTTGCGCACAACGCAAACGTGTTCGGACGAGCGTGATCCCCGGGCCGCACGAGACGTGCGCACGCCGAGCTGGACGGGCTCGGGCCCGGGGATCACGGGTGACTGTCGGGGATTTGCCGGCACCACAACCGGCTCCACAACCGTCGGGAAAGTCCCGTGGTGCTAGCGGACAGCCACCTCACAAGTCCATGGGCTAATCAACGCTGGACCACCTCCTCTCCTGTGTGCGGTCAGCCTACGACCGCGGGGGCCCCGCCCGCCACCGGCTTTGCAGGGCCTCGTGCTTCCCCTCGACCGACGCCGCGAGCCCGGCCTGGTAGGCGACCATCCGCGCCCGCAGGGCCGGGTCCGTCGCGGCCAGGATCCGGACGGCCATCAGCCCGGCGTTGCGGGCCCCGCCGACGGCCATCGTCGCCACCGGCACGCCCGCCGGCATCTGCACGATCGACAGCAGCGAGTCGAGCCCGTCGAGGTGCCGCAGCGGGACCGGCACGCCGATCACCGGCAGCGGCGTCGCCGCCGCGACCATGCCCGGCAGGTGCGCCGCTCCCCCGGCCCCGGCGACGACCACCCGCAGGCCCCGGTCGGCCGCCGTCGCGGCCCAGTCGAGCATCCGCTGCGGGGTGCGGTGGGCCGAGTAGACGCCGACCTCGCAGGCCACGTCGAACTCGGCGAGCGCCTCGGCGGCGGCGGCCATGACCGTCCAGTCCGAGTCGCTGCCCATGACCACACCGACGGCCGGCGTCCCCTCAGGCATGCGCCACCGCCCAGCCGTCGGCCCACACGCCACCCGACAGCCACGCCGCGGCCAGCCGCGCACGCTCCCGGACCGCGTCCGGCTCCTCACCCAGCACCGTCACGTGCCCGATCTTCCGCGCCGGCCGCTCGGCCTTGCCGTAGAGGTGCACCTTGACGTCCGGGAAGCGGGCGAAGAGGTGGTGCAGGCGCTCGTCCATGCCCATCGCGACCGGCTCGGCAGCGCCGAGCACGTTGGCCATGACGACGGCGGGCGCGGTCGGGGTCGTCGCGCCGAGCGGGTAGTCGAGCACGGCCCGAAGGTGCTGCTCGAACTGCGACGTCCGGGCGCCCTCGATCGTCCAGTGGCCGCTGTTGTGCGGGCGCATGGCGAGCTCGTTGACGACGAACCCCGGGCCGCCCCCGTCGGCGGTCTCGAACAGCTCGACGGCCAGCAGCCCCGTCACGTCCAGCTCGGCCGCGATCCGCAGGGCCAGCTGCTGCAGCTCCTCGCCCCGGGCCGCCGGCAGGCCCGGTGCCGGGGCGAGGACCTCCGCGCACTGGCCGGCCTCCTGCACGGTCTCGACGACGGGCCACGCCGCCGCCTGGCCGTACGGGGAGCGGGCGACCAGCGCCGCCAGCTCGCGGCGCAGCGGCACCCGCGCCTCGACCAGCAGCGGGACGCCCTCGGCGAGCAGCCGCCCCGCGAGCTCCGGATCCGGGTCCAGCCAGACGCCGCGCCCGTCGTAGCCGCCGCGGGCGGCCTTGAGCACGCCCGCGCCGTGCTCGTCGAGGAAGGCGCGGAGCTCGTCGGGGCTCTCCACCGGCGCGAACGCCGGCCCGGGCACGCCGAGCGCGGCCAGCCGGCGCCGCATCACGAGCTTGTCCTGCGCGTGCAGCACCGCATCGGGGCCGGGGTGGACGGCGACCCCGACGGCCGCCAGTGCCCGCAGCACCTCCTGCGGCACCTGCTCGTGGTCGAGCGTGACGGCCGCGCACCCGAGGGCGAACGCCAGCACGGCGTCCAGGTCGCCGGCCGTCCCGGACCGGACGTCGGCACACACCTGGGCGGCCGGATCCCCCGCGCCGGCCGCGAGCACCCGCAGCGACTGCCCGAGTGCGATCGCCGCCTGGTGCGTCATGCGTGCGAGCTGGCCGGCGCCGATCATGCCGACCACCGGCAGGGGGGTGTCCACGGTGGCGGAACGTTACCTCTGGCAACATCGACGCGGTGACCGTGGTCGAGACGGTGCTCGCCGCCATCCCGCAGCCGTACCGGAATGTGGCGATCCGGCATCGCGAGCTGGTCAAGTTCGCCCTCGTCGGCGGCACGACCTGGGTGATCGACACGGCGGTCTTCCTGGGCCTGAAGTCGACCGTGCTGGAGACCAAGCCGCTGACGGCCAAGGTCATCGCGGTGCTGGTCGCGACGATCGTGTCGTACGTGCTCAACCGCGAGTGGTCGTTCCGGACCCGCGGCGGGCGAGAACGCCATCACGAGGCGCTGCTGTTCTTCCTGGTCAGCGGCATCGGCGTGGCGGTGTACACGGCGCCGCTCGCGGTCTCCCGCTACGTGCTGCACCTCGAGGTCCCGGTCGTGTCGCTGCTGGGCCAGGAGCTCGCCGACTTCGTGAGCGGCCAGATCGTCGGGACGCTGTGCGGCATGGCGTTCCGCTGGTGGGCGTTCCGGCGGTTCGTGTTCCCCGACGAGAACGTCCGCCGCCAGACGCCGGTCGGCTGACCCTGCGGAACCAGCGCGGGCCGGGATCAGCGCGGGCCGCTCGCCGGCCGCGGGGTCCCCACGACGTCGTCGGCGCGGGCGACCGGCAGGAAGATCGCGAACGTCGCCGGGCGCACGCGCGCCAGCTCCAGGCGCCCGCCGTCGGCCTCGACCAGCGCCCTGGCCAGCGCGAGCCCCAGCCCCGTCGACGACCGGCCGGAGACGCCCCGGTCGAACACGTGCGGCACCAGCTCCTCCGGCACGCCGGGCCCGTTGTCGGACACCTCGATGACGAGGCTGGACTCGGCCGCGCGCGCGGTGAGGGTGACCGTCCCGCCGCCGTGGCGGACCGCGTTGTCCACGAGCGCGCCGACCGCCTCCCGCAGCCGCGCCGGCGTGACGCGCGCGAGCAGGCCGTCCGGGATCCGCACGGAGAACCGGCGGCCAGCGGCCCGCAGCGCCGGACGCCACTCGTCGGCGACGGCGGCGAGGCCCTCGCGCAGGTCCTGGGGCTCGGCCCCGGCCGCGCGGGCGGCGCGCGCGGCCTCCAGCAGGTCGTCGAGGACGCCGGTCAGCTTCTCGGTCTGCTCCAGGGCGGCGACCGCCTCGCGCCGGGCCTCCGGGTCGGGATGCGTCGCCAGCTCGTCGAGCCGCAGCTGCAGGGCCGTGATCCGGCTGCGCAGCTGGTGGGAGACGTCGCCGACGAGGTCGCGCTCGCGCTGGACGAGGTCGGTCAGGGCCGCGGCCGAGCCGTCGAGGACGTCGGAGACCCGGTCCAGCTCGGGGACGCCGTGGCGGTGCGGGGCGGGGCGGAAGTCGCCGGCGCCCAGGCGCGCGGCCCGGTCGGCGACGTCGGAGAGGGGCTCGGCGAGCCGGCGGGCGGTGAGCGTCGCCACGACGGTGCCCGCCCCGACCGACAGGACGACCAGCAGCAGCACGATGAGCGAGACCTGCACCTGCTCGGTGAGCATGACGTCGCGCGGCTCCTCGAGGACGAGCACGCCGCCGGGCCCGAACGGGAGGGTCTCCGACACCGGGTCCTGGCCCACGTCGACGCCGATGACCTGCGGGGCCCGGCCGGGCTGGCGCACCACGAGCCGGCCCCGGGCGGGCACGAGGAACTCCAGCTCGGACGGCAGGATCGCGCCGTCGGCCTCGACGCGGGACTCGACGCGCTCGAGCACCTCGGTCATCGAGCCGCGCGTGATGTCCTCGACCAGCCGCCATGTGGTGATGCCCAGCGGCAGGCCGAGCACCAGCGCCGTGATCGTGACGACCAGCAGCGTCGACTGGAGGATCCGGCGGCGCACGGTCGGCTAGTCCGCGTTGAACCGGAACCCCACGCCGCGGACGGTGGCGATCCGGTGCTCGCCGCCGATCTTCCGGCGCAGCCACGACATGTGCATGTCCAGGGTCTTGGACGTCTTGAGGTCCGGGTCGTGCCACACCTCGCGCAGGATCTCGTCGCGGGTGACGACCTGGCCCGCGCGCAGCAGCAGGACGCGCAGCAGCTCGAACTCCTTGTTGGCCAGCCCGACCTCGACGCCGTCGACCAGCACGCGGCGGCCCGACAGCTCCATCCGCACGCCGCCGACCTCGACGGTCTCGGGCGTCAGCCGGCGCAGCAGCGCCCGCACCCGCGCGAGCAGCTCGGCGAGGCGGAAGGGCTTGCCGACGTAGTCGTCGGCGCCCGCGTCCAGGCCGACGACGAAGTCGACCTCGTCGGTCCGGGCGGTCAGCATGAGCACCGGCAGGTCGGGATGGTCGATCCGGACGCGCCGGCAGACCTCCAGCCCGTCCATGCCGGGCAGGCCGAGGTCGAGCACCAGCAGGTCGACGTCGCCGCCGCGGACCCGGTCGAGCGCGGTCACGCCGTCTCCCGCCGTGGCGACGTCGTAGCCCTCCCGGCTGAGCGCGCGGGAGAGGGGCTCGGCGATCGCGACGTCGTCCTCGGCGAGCAGCACCGTCGTCACACGGGAGAGCTTAGGCTCCCGGCATCGGGTCCTCGTGTGATCCGGCCGTACGGCAGGCTGGCGGCGTGGCCTCCCCCGCCGAACCGCCCGCCGGCCCGCCGGTCGCCGCCGACCCCGACCCCGCTCCCGACGCCCCCGCTGTCGCCGCCGCCGGGGACACCGCGGCCGACCTGGCGCTCGCGCTGCGCCTCGCCGACGCCGCGGACGCCGTCACGCTGCCCCGGTTCCGCGCCGTCGACCTGCGCGTGACCCGCAAGCCGGACCGGACGCCCGTCACCGACGCCGACACCGCGGCCGAGGCCGCGCTGCGCGCGATCCTCACCGCGGAGCGGCCCGGCGACGCCGTGCTCGGCGAGGAGGGCGGCGGCAGCGTGGCCGGGGCGGCGCGCGGGTGGGTGCTCGACCCGATCGACGGGACGAAGAACTTCTCCCGGGGGATGCCGGTGTGGGCCACGCTCGTCGGGCTCGTGGCGGGCGGCGAGCCGGTCGTCGGCGTGGCGAGCGCGCCGGCGCTGGGCCGGCGCTGGTGGGCGGGGCGCGGCCGCGGGGCGTGGACGAGCGAGGCGGGCGGGACGCCCCGGCGGATCGCCGTGTCGGGCGTGGCGGAGCTCGCGGACGCCGTGCTCTCGACGACCGACATGCGCACGTTCGCCGAGCGCGGCCGGTTCGACCGGTGGCTCGCGCTGGCCGACGCGGCGTGGGAGACGCGGGCGTTCGGCGACTTCTGGCAGCACTGCCTCGTCGCCGAGGGCGCCGTCGACATCGCCGTGGACGCGGTCGCGAACCCGTGGGACCTGGCGGCGCTGGTGCCGATCCTCGCCGAGGCCGGCGGGCGGCTGACCGACCTGACGGGCGCCGCGACCTACGCCGGCGGGGACGGGATCAGCACCAACGGCACAGTCCACGCGGCAGCCCTCGCGCTGCTGAGGGACCCCTGAGCCCTCACGGGGCCCCGGCTCCGAAACTAACGAACGGCACTCTCGCCACATAGGTTGGGACGAAAGTGCCGTTCGTTAGGTATTCAGGGGGCTTCAGGACTCGGGGGTGGCCTCGACCGCGGCCGGGGCCGTCGTCACCGGGATCTGCCGCGCGCCCGCTCCGGCGTGCGCGCCGGCGACCCGGACGCTCAGCACGCCGGCGTCGTAGGAGGCCGCGACCGCGTCCGCCGTCACGTGGGCCGGGAGGCCGAAGCTGCGGCGGAACGAGCCGTAGCGGACCTCGCGCAGCGTCCGGCCGTCGCGATCATCGGAACGCTCGTCGCGACGCTCGCCGCGCACGACCAGCCGGCCGTGCTCGATCTCCACGGTCACGTCCTTCGCGACGTCGACGCCCGGCAGCTCCAGGCGCACGACCGCGTCGTCACCGTCGCGGGTCACCTCGGCGGCGGGGGTGAAGCCGCCCCGGGGGCCGGCGGCCTCCGGTCCGAAGGCGCGGCGCACCAGTGGCGTCGAACTCGGCGAACGGGTCCCGACGCGTCCACAGGGTGAGGGTGCTCATCTGCTGTTCTCCTCGATGTCCGGGCCGGTCCTGCCCGGCCGTCCATCTCGTCCAACTTGAGTCGCCTCGACTCAATTCCCCTGACCTTCTACCGCTCATGAGACTCTCGTCACATGGCTGACACCGTGAACGTCCCGACCATCACCACCGACGCGGCCCACCGCGTCATCGCCGCCGCCGAGGCCAAGGCCACCGAGATCGGCGTGCCGATGTGCATCGCCGTCGCCGACACCGGCGGCAACCTCAAGGCCTTCTCCCGCATGGACGGGGCCGCGCTGCTGTCGACGCAGGTCTCGCAGGACAAGGCCTACACCGCCGTCGGCTTCGGGATGCCCACCCATGGTTGGCACGACTTCATCAAGGACGACGCACCCCTCGCCGAGGGCGCCGTCGGCGGCATCGACCGGCTGGTCATCTTCGGCGGCGGCTACCCGATCACGGTGGACGGCGCGATCGTCGGCGCCATCGGTGTCAGCGGCGGCCACTACAGCCAGGACCAGGACGTGGCCGAGGCCGGGCTGGCCGCGCTCTCCTGAGGCCGCGCTCTCCTGATGCCGCGCTCTCCTGATGCCGCGGTCCCGTGCGACGATCGCCGCATGCCGGAGATCGCCTTCGAGGACCTCACCCCCGGCCGCGTCTTCGACCTGGGCCGGACGGTGGTCGAGCGCGACGAGATGGTGGCCTTCGCCCGCCGCTTCGACCCGCAGCCGTTCCACCTGGACGACGACGCGGGCCGCGGGTCGATCTTCGGGCGGCTCGCGGCGTCCGGCTGGTACACCGCCGGGGTGTGGATGCGCCTCTACGTCGACGCGGTGCTCTCCCGCAGCACGTCGCTCGGGTCGCCGGGCGGCGAGGAGATCGCCTGGCCCGCGCCGCTGCACCCCGGCGACGAGGTGCGGGGCCGGATGGAGGTGCTGGGCGCCCGCCCGTCCCGCAGCCGGCCGGGCCTGGGCCTGGTGCGGCTGCGCGGCGACCTGCGCCGCGGCGAGCAGGCCGTCTTCCAGAGCGTCTTCACCGGCATGTTCGGCACGCGCGCCGGCTGACCGGCGTCAGGACCCCAGCGCCCGCACGACCCGCGACGGGCTGGGCCGACCCAGCTCCCCGGCGAGCCACACGCTCGTCGCGACGAGGGCGTCCAGGTCGACGCCGTGCTCGATGCCGAGGCCGTCGAGCATCCAGACGAGGTCCTCGGTGGCGAGGTTGCCCGTCGCCGAGCCCGCGAACGGGCAGCCACCCACGCCGCCGGCGCTGGCGTCGACGGTCGTGACGCCCCGGCGCAGCGCCGCGAGCGTGTTGGCCAGCGCCTGGCCGTAGGTGTCGTGGAAGTGCACGGCCACGGCGTCGGTCGGCACGCCGGCGGCGGCGCAGGCGTCGAGCACCGCCTCGACGTGGCCGGGCGTGCCGGTCCCGATCGTGTCGCCCAGCGACACCTGCCCGCAGCCCATGTCCCGCAGCCGGTGCGCGACGGCGGCCACCCGACCGGGCGCGACCGGGCCCTCCCACGGGTCGCCGAAGCACATCGACACGTAGCCGCGCACCCGCAGCCCCTCCCGCCTCGCCCGCGTGACGACGGGCTCGAACTGCACGAACTGCTCGTCGAGCGTGCGGTTGAGGTTGCGGCGGGCGAACGACTCCGTCGCGCTGCCGAACACGGCGACGTGCCCGACGCCCGCGGCCAGCGCGCGGTCGAGCCCGCGCTCGTTCGGCACGAGCACGGGGTAGTCCAGGCCCGGCCGGCGCACGAGCGTGGCCAGCAGCTCGTCGGCGTCGGCGAGCTGGGGCACCCAGCGCGGGTGGACGAAGCTCGTCGCCTCCAGCGTGGTCAGCCCGGCGTCGGCGAGCCGGTCGAGGAACTCCGTCTTCACGGCGACGGGCACGACGGCCCGCTCGTTCTGCAGCCCGTCCCGCGCACCGACCTCGTAGATCGTGACGGCGGGCGGCAGCCCGGAGGAGGGCGCCACGACGGGCAGCCCGCGGGGCGCGGCCGGCTCAGGGGCCATCTCAGGTGGTGCGCAGGTGCACGACGTCGCCCGCCGCGACCGCCCGGCGCCGGCCCGACTCGTCGAGCAGGAGCAGCCGGCCGTCCTCGTCGACGTCCTCGGCGATGCCGGTCTGCACCGCCCCGCCGGGCAGCTCCACCCGGACCTGCTCGCCGAGGCTGAGGCAGCCGGCCCGGTAGTCCGCGCGCAGCCGGGTCGTGTCGGGGTGGCCGCGGGCAGCCCGCCAGGCGGCCTCGCGGTCGGCCAGCCGGCGCAGCAGCGCGACGAGCAGGTCGGTCCGGTCGACCTCGACGCCCTCGTCCGACAGCGACGTGGCCCCCGGGGTGTCCGGGGGCGTCGCCGCGACGTTGACGCCGATCCCGACGACCACGCCCGAGCCGGCGACCTCGGCGAGGATCCCGGCGACCTTGCGCGCCGGCGTGCCGAGCAGCAGGTCGTTGGGCCACTTCAGGCCGCACGGCACGGTCGACCGGGGCGCGGCCTCGCGCACGGCGTCCAGCAGCGCGAGCCCGGCCAGCAGCGGCACCCAGCCGAACCGCGACGGGGGGACGCCCGCGGGCCGCAGCAGGACGCTGACGGTCAGCCCGCTCCCTGGCGGGGAGACCCACGAGCGGGCCAGGCGTCCGCGGCCGGCGTCCTGGTGCTCGGCGACGAGGACGGTCCGGTCGAGGGCGCCGTCGGCCGCGGCGGCGAGCAGGTCGGCGTTGGTCGAGCCGGTGCGCTCCACGACGTCCACCCGCGACCAGGACCCGGCGAGGGCGGAGCGGAGGCCCTCGGCGGACAGCGGTCGGGCGGTGCCGTTCATGCCGGCGACGCTACCGGCCGCGACCGGCCGGAACGGACACGGCGTGGTCGCACCGCGACGGACGGGTGATCAGCGTCGCCGGGCGCGGGCGGCTGCCGACGACCGGTCGGCCGGGCGAGCCGAGCGCGGGGTGATGCTCGCCGCGTACGGCGTCCGGGCTGGTTACCGGCGGGTTAGGCTCCGCGGCCATGACCGCCGCACCGCAGCCGGACACCGGGGAGCCGGCAGCCACGGAACCGACCGCCACGGAGCCGACTCCCACCGGGTCGACCCCCACCGGGTCGACCCCCACCGGGTCGACCCCCACCGGGCCGGACATCCACACGACCGCTGGCAAGCTCGCCGACCTGCAGGCGCGGGTCGAGGCGCTGGCGGTGAGCGAGGCCGCGGCGGAGCGCCAGCACGCGAAGGGTCGCGGTACCGCGCGGGAACGGCTCGACCTGCTGCTCGACCCGGACTCGTTCGTCGAGTTCGACGCGCTGACCCGGCACCGGTCGACGAACTTCGGCATGGAGGCCAGGCGGCCATACGGCGACGGCGTCGTCACCGGCACGGGCACGATCGACGGGCGGCCCGTCGCCGTGTTCAGCCAGGACGCGACGGTGTTCGGCGGCGCGCTCGGCGAGGTGTACGGCGAGAAGATCGTCAAGGTGATGGACTGGGCCACGAAGGTCGGCTGCCCGGTCATCGGCATCAACGACGGCGGCGGCGCCCGGATCCAGGAGGGCGTCGTCGCGCTCGGGCTCTACGGCGAGATCTTCGTGCGGAACGTCCGCACGTCGGGCGTCGTCCCGCAGATCTCGCTGGTCATGGGCCCCTCGGCCGGCGGAGCGGTGTACTCGCCCGCGCTGACCGACTTCGTCGTCATGGTCGACGGCACCAGCCACATGTTCATCACCGGTCCCGACGTGATCAAGACGGTGACCGGCGAGGACGTCGAGATGGAGGACCTCGGCGGCGGGCGCGCGCACAACACGCGCTCGGGCGTCGCGCACTACCTCGCGACCGACGAGGAGGACGCGATGTCCTACGTCAAGGAGCTGCTGTCGTTCCTGCCGAGCAACAACCTCACCGACCCGCCGGTGCTGGAGGTCGCGGGCGAGCCCGACGTCACCGACCTCGACCGCGAGCTCGACGCGATCGTCCCGGACTCCCCGAACACCCCGTACGACATCCACGAGGTGATCTCGCGGGTCGTCGACGACGGCGAGTTCCTCGAGGTGCACGCGCTGTTCGCGCCCAACATCGTCGTCGGGTTCGGCCGCGTCGACGGCCGGCCGGTCGGGGTCGTGGCCAACCAGCCGACGCAGTTCGCCGGCTGCCTCGACATCGACGCGTCGGAGAAGGCGGCGCGGTTCGTGCGGACCTGCGACGCGTTCAACGTGCCCGTGCTGACGTTCGTCGACGTCCCGGGCTTCCTGCCCGGCACGGAGCAGGAATGGGACGGCATCATCCGCAGGGGCGCCAAGCTGATCTACGCCTACGCCGAGGCGACGGTCCCGAAGATCACGGTGATCACCCGCAAGGCCTACGGCGGCGCGTACGACGTGATGGGGTCCAAGCACCTCGGGGCCGACCTCAACATCGCCTGGCCGACCGCGCAGATCGCCGTCACGGGCGCGGCGGGTGCGGTGAGCATCCTGTACCGCAAGGACCTCTCGGGCCTGTCGGGCGAGGAGCTGGCGGCCCGGCGGGCGCAGCTGCAGCAGGAGTACGAGGACACGCTGGCCAACCCCTACATCGCGGCCGACCGCGGGTACGTCGACGCGGTGATCGCGCCGTCGCGGACCCGCGGGCAGGTGGCCAGGGCGCTGCGGGCGCTCGCGACGAAGCGCGAGGCGGGCCCGGCGCGCAAGCACGGGAACATCCCGCTGTGACCGTGCGCGACGGGGGCAGCCCCGAGGAGCGCCGGGCCCTCTTCCGGGTCGTCTCCGGGGACCCCGACGACGCCGAGCTGGCCGCGCTGACGGTCGTGCTGGCCGCCGCGGCGGCGAGCGCGCAGGGACCGCCTGCGGCGGCGCCCGCGAGCACCTGGTCCGACCGCGCGGCGCTGCTGCGGGGCCCGGCGCTGGGCGGCCTGCCGGCGGCGGGCCCGCACGCGTGGCGGGCGTCGGCCTGGCCGCGCTGACCCCGCCTCCCCTACCCGGGCGGTCTCCACCCGCAGGTGGACGCCGCGGCTCCACCCCGGACCGACCCGCGGGCCGACGACCGGGGCCGCCGCCTCGACGAGTCTTGGCTCCGTGAACGACGCCCTCCACTACCTCCTCGTCGCTGCCCTGCTCGGCTGGGTGATCTACCGGCAGTTCGCCGGGCGCTTCGTCCCCGACCGGCGGCGGCTCGCGATGCCACTGGTCGTCGCGGCGCTCGGGCTGCAGCAGCTCGTCACCGCGCACGTGGCGTTCCCGCCGCTCGCCGTCGCGCTCGTCGCGGGCGAGCTCCTGCTGACGGCCGCGCTCGGCGTGCTGCGCGGCGCCGCGATCAGCCTCTCGGTCCGCGACGGCCGGCTCTACCAGCGCGGCGGCTGGCGCAGCGTCGGGCTGTGGGTCGTGTCGATCGCCGCCCGGCTGCTCGTCGCGCTCCCGTTCGTGCACACCGCGGCCGGGTCGGCGCTGGCCGCCTCGCTCACGCTGTCGTTCGGCGTCAGCCTCGCCGCCCAGTACCTCGTGTTCGACGCCCGGGTGCGGGCCGACGGGCGCCCGATCCGGCCGGGCACGGATCGACGGGCGGCCGTGCCCGGGTACACACTCGGCCGGTGACACGCTGGTGGGGACGCTGGCGGCAGGCGAGCGCGCTCGTCTGGCTGCCGGTCGTCCTCGTCGCCACCTACCTTGGCGGCCAGCCCATCGCCCACCCTGGCGCGTCCGCGGTCGCCGCCGTGGCGGTCTCCGTGGCCTGGGTGGGCGTCTCGCTGCGCCCCGGGCGGCCGCGCTGGCTCGTCCCGGCGGCGGTCGTGCTGCTCGGCGCGGGCGGGGTCGGGTTCGTGGCCGCCGTCGGGAGCTGGTCGACCCCGGTGGCCGCCTGCTTCTACGCCGTGGTCGCCGCGGGCGTCATGCTGCCGGCGCCCGCGGCCGTCGCCGTCCTCGTCGGCGTCGCCGTGGGCACGGTCGCGGTGCTGCGGGACGCCTCGGGGACGAGCCTGCTCGTCCTCGTGCTCGGCCTGACCGCGATGCTGCTGCTGGGCCTGGGCCGCCGCGAGGCGCAGCAGCGGACCGAGCAGCGGGAGCTGGAGCTCGTCGCCGCCGCGCGCCTGCAGGAGGAGCACGCCAGGGCGGCGGCGCTGGCCGAGCGCGCCCGCATCGCCCGTGACGTCCACGACGTGCTGGCCCACTCGCTGTCGGCGCTGGCCGTGCAGCTGTCGGGGGCGCGCCTGATGGTGGCGCGGGACGGGGCGGCGCCGGACACGATCGCACAGATCGAGCGCGCCCAGCACCTCGCCGCAGAGGGCCTCGCCGAGGCCCGCCGCGCGGTGACGGCGCTGCGCACCGAGCCGGGTGACGTCGTCGACGGGCTCCGGGCGCTGGTCGAGGCGTCGCCCGGGGCCACGCTGGAGATCGACGACCCGGCCCCAGCACTGCCGGCCACCGCCCGCGAGACGCTCCTGCGGACCGCGCAGGAGGCCCTGTCCAACGCCCGCAAGCACGCCGCGGGCGCCCCCGTCGCCGTCCGGCTCGGGCGGCGCGACGGCGCCGTCGAGCTGGAGGTCCACGACGTCACCGGGTCGCGGCCGGGCCGCGGCGAGGGCGGCTACGGTCTGGTGGGCATGGCGGAGCGGGCGGCGCTCGTGGGTGCCGAGCTGGACGCGGGACCGGTGGAGGACGGATGGCGGGTGCGGCTGCGCATTCCGGGGGCACAGGGCATTCCGGGGCACAGGGCATTCCGGGGGCACAGGGCATTCCGGGGGCACAGGGGGTCCCGGGGACGCAGGTGAGCTGAGAGTCGTCCTCGCCGACGACCAGACGATCGTGCGCGAGGGCCTGGTCACGCTGCTGGGCCTGCTGCCGGGCATCCGCGTCGTCGGGGCGGCACCGGACGGGGAGCGGGCGGTGGCCCTCGTCGCCGAGCACGCCCCGGACGTGCTGCTCACCGACCTGCGCATGCCGGTGTGCGACGGGGTCGAGGCGACCCGCCGGGTGCGGACCGGGCACCCGGGCACGGCCGTGGTCGTGCTGACCACCTACGCCGACGACGACGCCGTCCTCGACGCCCTGCGGGCCGGCGCGATGGGGTGGCTGTCCAAGGACGCCGACGCCGAGGCCATCGGCCACGCCCTGCGCTCCGCCGCGGCCGGGCAGTCGACGATCGACGCCGCGGCGCTGGCCCGGCTCGTGGCCGCCCGTCCGGCCCCGGCCGCCCCCGCTGCCCCGCCGGACGGGCTGACGGCCCGCGAGGCCGAGGTGCTCGGGCTGATCGCCGCGGGGCTGTCGAACGCGGAGATCGCACGCCGGCTGGTCGTGAGCGAGGCGACGGTGAAGACGCACGTCAACCACGTCTTCGCGAAGGCCGGGCTGCGCGACCGGGCCCAGGCCGTCGGCTACGCCTACCGCCACGGGCTGGTGCCCTAAATCCCGCCCAAGACGCTGGTCGGCGACCGGCGGCCGGACCCACACTTCGGGCGAGGATGAGGATGCGGCCGCGCCGCCGGGCCTCCCGGACGGGGTCCGCACCGGGGGAGGCATGCGATGGCCACGATTCTGATCCTGTTCGCCGTGCTGGTGGCGGTGCTGGTCGCGGCCCGGCTGGCCCGGGCCGGGGCCGGCGGCCGGCGCCGGACGGGCGGCGCGGGCGACCCGGGCCACTGGGGGTTCCTGCCGGGCAGCGGCGGTGCCGGCCACCACGGCCACCACGGGCAGCACGGGGGGCTCGGCGGACACCACGGCGGTCACCACGGCGGGCTCGGCGGCGGCCACCACAGCGGCGGCTTCGGCGGGCACGGCGGCCTCGGCGGGCACGGCGGCGGGGGCCACGGCGGCTGATCCCGGCGGCTGATCCCGGCGGCCGGTGACCGGAGCCGACCGGCTACGGCCGTGATCACCGCAGCGGGAGGACCCGGGCCACATACGGCCCGGGTCCTCCCGTTCCGCCGATCACCCGAGCCGCTGCGGCCCGGCCTCACGACGGCCGCGGCCGGCCGGAGGACATGCTCGCGTAGCCGCCCGGGCAGGATCGGCGCCGTGCGTCTCGTCCTCGCCTCCGCCTCCCCCGCCCGCCTCGCCGTGCTGCGCGCGGCCGGCCTCGACCCGGAGGTCGCCGTCGCCGACGTCGACGAACCGGCCCTGCTCGCCGCCGTCCCGGACGCGGAGCCGGGCGCCAAGGTCACGGCGCTGGCCGCGGCGAAGGCGACGACGGTCGCGCGCAGGCTCGCCCCCGACGACGCGGTCGTCATCGGCTGCGACTCCATGCTCTTCTTCGGCGGCGAGCTGGTCGGCAAGCCCGCCGACGCCGACGTCGCCAGGACGCGCTGGACGGCGATGGCGGGCGGCACGGGCGACCTGGTGACCGGGCACGCCGTCCTGCGCGTCGTCGACGGCGCGATCGACCGCGTGGCCGAGGGGCACGCGGTCACCGGCGTCCGGTTCGGCCGGCCCGGCGCGGCCGAGCTGGAGGCGTACCTCGCGACCGGCGAGCCGCTCGCGGTCGCGGGCGCGTTCACCCTCGACGGGCTCGGCGGCTGGTTCGTCGAGGGCGTCGACGGCGACCCGTCCAACGTCATCGGGATCAGCCTGCCGCTCACCCGCCGGCTGCTCGCGGGCGTCGGCGTGACGGTCACGGACCTCTGGAAAGAGCACTAGGGTGGCGGGCATGACCGCCAGTCCGGACCCGAAGTTCGCCGAGTACGCCCACCCCGACCGCCTCGTCGACACCGCATGGCTCGCGGAGCACCTCGGGGAGCCTGGCCTGGTCGTCGCGGAGTCCGACGAGGACGTCCTGCTCTACGACACGGGCCACATCCCCGGCGCGGTCAAGCTCGACTGGCACACCGAGCTCAACGACCCGGTCACCCGCGACTACGTCGACGGCGCGCGCTTCGCCGAGATCTGCGCCGAGCGCGGCATCGGGCGCGACACGACGGTCGTGTTCTACGGCGACCGCAACAACTGGTGGGCCTGCTACGCACTGTGGGTCTTCACCCTGTTCGGGCACCCCGACGTGCGGATCCTCGACGGCGGGCGCGCCAAGTGGATCGCCGAGGGCCGGGAGCTGACCACCGACGTCCCCAAGCCGGACCCGGTCGACTACCCGGTCGTCGAGCGCGACGACACGACGGTCCGCGCGTTCCGCGAGGACGTGCTCGCGCACCTCGGGCTCGTCACGTCGGGCAAGGGGGCGCTGGTCGACGTCCGCAGCCCTGGCGAGTACTCCGGCGAGCTGCTGCACATGCCCGACTACCCGCAGGAGGGCGCCGTCCGCGGCGGGCACATCCCCGGCGCGGCAAGCGTCCCGTGGGCCCGCGCCGCGGCCGAGGACGCGACGTTCCGGTCGCTCGCCGAGCTGGAGGCGATCTACCTCACCGAGCAGGGCCTTTCCCGCGACGACGACGTGATCGCCTACTGCCGCATCGGCGAGCGCTCCAGCCACACCTGGTTCGTGCTGACCCACCTGCTCGGCTTCGGCCACGTCCGCAACTACGACGGCAGCTGGACGGAGTGGGGCAACACGGTCCGGGTGCCGATCGTGCAGGGCAGCGAGCGCGGATGAGCGAGCCCGCGAGCACTTCGTCGGCCGAGCGCCTGCCGCCCCAGCTCGCCGAGCTCGTCGACGACTTCGCGGCGGTCGGCCCCAAGGACCGGCTGCAGCTCCTGCTGGAGCTGTCGCGGGAGCTGCCCGACCTGCCGCAGCGCTACGCGAACGCCGCGGACTCGATGGAGCAGGTGCACGAGTGCCAGTCGCCGCTGTTCCTGGCGGTCGAGGTGGACGACGACGCCGACCGGCGCGTCCACCTGTTCTTCTCCGCCCCGCCCGAGGCGCCCACCACCCGCGGGTTCGCGTCGATCATGAGCACCGGGCTGGACGGCGAGCCCGCGGCCGACGTGCTCGGCGTGCCCGACGACTTCTACACCGCGCTGGGTCTCGCGCAGGCCGTGAGCCCGCTGCGGCTGCGGGGCATGGCCGCCATGCTCACCCGGATCAAGAACCAGGTGCGGGCCAACCTCAAGTCTGTGTGAAGAAGATTCCGCCGGCCGCCCCTCCCCGCCAGACTGTGTCCCGGCTCACGCCGACGCGGTGGCGATCCGACGGCCGATCCGTCTCGAGGGGTGGCGGAACGGCAGTCGGGCGCACGGGGTACCGCGGTCGGTGTGGTCCTCCTCCTCGTCGACCGGCTGCCCCGAAGTCGTGCATGCCACATCCGCCACCACGGGCGGCCGGTCACGGGTTGCCTAAACTCCCCGGTAACCACGCGCCGGGGCAGCGGGCCCCGGCCGAGCCGAGGAGGACATCGCCGTGCCGCACCTCCGCAAGGTCCTCGTCGCCAACCGCGGCGAGATCGCCGTCCGGGTCGTCAGGGCCTGCCGGGACGCCGGACTGGCCAGCGTGGCGGTCTACGCCGACCCCGACCGGGACGCCCCCTTCGTCCGGCTCGCCGACGAGGCGTTCGCGCTGGGCGGCAGCACCGCCGCCGAGTCCTACCTCGACATCGGCAAGCTCCTCGACGCCGCGGCGCGCGCCGGCGCTGACGGGGTCCATCCCGGCTACGGCTTCCTCTCGGAGAACGCCGACTTCGCCCAGGCCGTCATCGACGCGGGCCTGACCTGGATCGGGCCGCCCCCGCAGGCCATCCGCGACCTCGGCGACAAGGTGACGGCCCGGCACATCGCCATGCGGGCCGGCGCCCCGCTCGTCCCGGGCACGCCGGACCCGGTCTCGGGCGCCGAGGAGGTCGTCGCGTTCGCGCAGGAGCACGGCCTGCCCGTCGCGATCAAGGCCGCGTTCGGGGGCGGCGGGCGCGGCATGAAGGTCGCACGCGAGGAGCGCGAGATCGCCGAGCTGTACGAGTCGGCGGTGCGGGAGGCCACCGCCGCGTTCGGGCGCGGCGAGTGCTTCGTCGAGCGCTACCTCGACAAGCCCCGGCACGTCGAGACGCAGGTCCTCGCGGACACGCACGGCAACGTCGTCGTCGTCGGCACGCGCGACTGCTCGCTGCAGCGGCGCTTCCAGAAGCTCGTCGAGGAGGCGCCGGCGCCGTTCCTGACCGACGAGCAGCGCGAGACGCTCTACACGGCGTCCAAGGCGATCTGCCGGGAGGCCGGCTACCACGGCGCCGGCACCGTGGAGTTCCTGGTCGGGCAGGACGGGCTGATCACGTTCCTGGAGGTCAACACGCGGCTGCAGGTCGAGCACCCCGTCTCGGAGGAGACGTCGGGCGTCGACCTGGTCCGCGAGCAGTTCCGCATCGCCGATGGCGAGGCCCTGCCGTTCACCGACGACCCGACGCCGCGCGGGCACGCGATCGAGTTCCGGATCAACGGCGAGGACGCGGGACGCGGCTTCCTGCCCGCCCCCGGCACGGTCGCGTCGATCGCGCTGCCGGCCGGACCGGGCGTGCGCGTCGACGGCGGCGTCGAGGCGGGCTCGGTCGTCGGCGGCCAGTTCGACTCGCTGCTGGCCAAGCTGATCGTCACCGGGTCGGACCGGGCGCAGGCGCTGGAGCGCTCCCGCCGGGCCCTGGCCGAGTACCAGGTCGAGGGCATGGCGACGGTCCTGCCGTTCCACCGGCTCGTGGTGACGGACCCCGCGTTCACCGCCGAGCCGTTCACGGTGCACACGCGCTGGATCGAGACGGAGTGGGACAACACCGTCGAGCCGTTCGCGGGCGGCGCGGCCGGGCAGGACGACGAGCCGCCCCGCCGGGACGTCGTGGTCGAGGTCGGGGGGCGCCGGCTGACCGTCTCGCTGCCGGGTGACCTGGCGCTCGGCGGCCCGGCGGCGGGCCCGGCCACCAAGCCCGCCCGCAAGCGGGGCGGCGGCCCGGCCGCCGCGGCGTCCGGGGACGCCGTGACCGCGCCGATGCAGGGGACGATCATCAAGGTCGCGGTGTCGGACGGCGACACGGTCTCGGCCGGCGACCTGGTCGTCGTGCTGGAGGCCATGAAGATGGAGAACCCGGTCACCGCCCACAAGGACGGGACCGTGACGGCGCTGGCCGCCCAGTCCGGGGCCTCGGTCGCGCAGGGCACGGTGCTCTGCGAGATCAAGGACTGAGACCGGAAGACGGGGCGGCCGAACGGAGTATTGCCGCGCGCCCTGCGGCCGTGTGACGGTGCGCGGGCCAGGCCGTGTACTCCGCGACTTCGCACCGTGCTGGACAAGTGCATAGCGAGAACGCAGTGACGCAACCCGTGTGACGACGACCACGGGGCCCGGCTCTCCGCCACGCGGTGAGGCCGCGCCGCGGATCCGCCCACCACGCAGGCCAGGCCGCGCCGTGGGCACGCCCCCTGCACCTCGGCGACCAGGATCCGTCATGCCCCTTCAGGAAGTGCCCCGGTCCGGCGGGCAGAGCCTCGTCCGGACCCACGTCCACACCGACGGGCCGATCCCCGGCCCGCACTCGTTGCTCACCCTCACCGCCGTCGCGCACGCGGCGGGCGGCGAGGCCATTGGCACGTTCACCACGAACGTGCGGGAGCTGCCCGGTGCCACCCTGCACCCGACCGCGCTGCGCCTCTGGCGCGGCCGGGCGCAGGACTGGCTCACCAGCCGCCGGCGCAGCCTCCCACCCGCCGTCGCGACGACGGCGTTCGCGCGCTGGGTGGAGCAGCTGCCCGGGCCGAGCGTGCTCGTCGCCGACCCGTCCGGTCCCGACTACCTGTTCCTGTTCTGGTACCTCCAGCGGTTCACCGACCGCTGGCCGTTCGCCGGAACGGACGCCGGCGCGCACCCGCGGGCCGACCCCGAGGCGTTGTGCCCGCTGACCGGATGCCGGTCGCTGGCCAGGGCCTCCTGACCGACCGACGGCCGGCGCGGATCCCCTCCGCACCGGCCGTCGCGCCGTGGCCGCCCCCGCCCCGCGTACCGCCATGTGGACACATATGGCTGCCACGGAGGGCCGGTCGACAGCCAGATGTGTCCACGTGGCTGTCGCGAACGGGGCAGGAACGGGTTATGGCATCCGGTCGGTCGCCTGCGGGCGGCCGGCGACGGCGCCGGCGACGCCCGCGACGACGGTCACGGCGCCGAGCAGGAACGCGAGCAGCCCGAACCCGCCGACGACGATCGCGATCGCGGCGGAGGTCAGGCCGACGGCCAGCCCGGTCCGGGCGACGACCGGTCCGCGGCGGCCGCGGGTCAGCACGCGCGCCCCGGCGGCGGTCAGCAGGATCGCCGTGACGAGCCCGAGCGGGCCGAGGAACGGCAGCGGCAGCACGAGGTGCACGAGGTCGTCGGCGAACTGGGCGACGAGCGCGGTGCCCACGACGCCGGCGACCGGGACGCGGGAGGTGGTGGCGGGAGTGGTCATGTCCCCGATCGTCGACCGGGCGGGGCGGCCCGGGATCGGGGATGCCCCCGACCCGACCCCGGGTTGGTCAATCGAGGTCGCCGTGGCGCATGAGCTGGCGGCCCGCCTCGGTGATCGAGCCCGACAGCGAGGGGTAGACCGAGAACGTGTACGCCAGGTCGGCCACCGTCAGGGCGTTCTGCACCGCCAGCGCGATGGGCAGGATCAGCTCGCTGGCCACCGGGGCGACGACCACGCCGCCGACGACCACGCCGGTCGCCGGGCGGCAGAACAGCTTGACGAAGCCGCGCCGCAGGCCCTGCATCTTGGCGCGCGGGTTCGTCGAGAGCGGCAGCATGATCGTCCGGGCGGGCACCTCGCCGGCGTCGATCGCGCGCTGGCTGATGCCGACCGTCGCGATCTCCGGGCGGGTGAACACGGCGGACGCCACGGTCTTCAGCTTGATCGGCGCGACACCCTCGCCCAGCGCGTGCCACATCGCGATGCGGCCCTGCATGGCGGCGACGGAGGCGAGCATCAGGACGCCGGTGCAGTCGCCCGCGGCGTACACGCCCGGCACCGACGTGCGGGAGACGCGGTCGACCGGGATGAACCCGCTACGGCCGGTCGCGATCCCGATCTTGTCCAGCCCGATGTCGGTCGTGTTGGGCACCGAGCCGACGGTCATCAGCGCGTGCGAGCCGGTGACCTCCCGCCCGTCGGCGAGGGTGACGACGACGCCGTCACCCTCGCGCCGGACCGCCTCGGCACGGGCCTGGGAGAGGATCTCCACGCCGCGCTCGGCGAAGACGTCCTGCAGGACGGCGGCGGCGTCGGCGTCCTCGCCGGGCAGCACCCGGTCGCGGCTGGACACGAGGGTGACCCGCGAGCCCATCTCGACGTAGGCCGAGACGAACTCGGCGCCCGTCACGCCGGAGCCGACGACCACGAGGTGCTCGGGCAGCGCCGTGAGCTGGTAGAGCTGGCGCCAGGTGAGGATGCGCTCGCCGTCGGGCTTGGCGTCGTCGAGCAGACGGGGGGTGGCGCCGGTGGCGACGAGGGCGACGTCGGCGGGCAGGTCCTCGCGGCCGCCATCGTCCGTGCGGACGGCGATGGTGTGCAGCGCGCGGGCCGGGGGCTCGTCGGCGAACGCCGCGGTGCCGCGGACGATGCGCACGCCCTCGCGCTCGACGCGGGCCCGGACGTCCGCCGACTGGGCGCGGGCGAGGCCGGTGACGCGGGCGTTGACGGTGGGCAGGTCGACGCCCAGTGCCGACCGGTCGGCGGTCAGGCCGAGCTCGGGCGCCCGGTGCAGGTCGACGCGCACGCCGGCGGAGGCGATGAGGGTCTTGGACGGGACGCAGTCGTCGAGGACGCAGGCGCCGCCCATCCCGTCCCGCTCGACGACGGTGACGTCGCTGCCGTGCTGCGCGGCGACGAGCGCCGCCTCGTAGCCCGCCGGACCGCCGCCCATGATCACGATGCGGGTCACGGGGCCGCCTTCCTGTCGCCGTCCGCGTTCCCCGATCACGGTACGCGGCGACCAGGGCTCTACCCTGGACCGGTGCCGCTGTACGCCGCGTACGGGTCGAACATGGATCCGGCCCAGATGAAGGAGCGCGCCCCGCACTCGCCGATGGCCGGCACGGGGTGGCTGCAGGGCTGGCGCCTCACGTTCGGCGGCGAGGACTTCGCCTGGGAGGGCGCGCTCGCCACCGTCGTGGAGGAGCCGGGCGAGCAGGTGTTCGTCGTGCTCTACGACGTGCCCGAGCACGACGCGCTCGGGCTGGACCGCTGGGAGGGCGGCGAGCTGGGGCTGCACAAGAAGCTGCGGCTGCGGGTGCACACGCTCGACGGCGACGTCCTGGCCTGGATCTACGTCCTGGACGCCTACGAGGGCGGCGAGCCGAGCGCCCGCTACCTCGGGGTGATCGCCGACGCGGCCGAGCTGGCCGGGGCGCCGGACGACTACGTGGCGGCGCTGCGGAGCCGCCCGAGCAGCAAGTCCGTCTGACGCGAGTCGGGGCCTGAGCCAACCCGAGTCGCGCTCTCGACCACACCGCGAGTCGGGGCCTGAGCCAACCCGAGTCGCGCTCTCGACCACACCGCGAGTCGGGGCCTGAGCCAGCCCGAGTCGCGGTCTCGGCCGGGCGCGGACCGCTCACGGTCGATCAGACGCCGCGTTCGGCCGTCAGACGGGCTGTTCGCGGTGCCGACGCCCACTCAGCACGCCGCGCTGGCGCCGCGACGTCGAGACGCCCCGCGCCCGGAACGCGTCGTCCAGCTGCGCCTCGTACCGGCCGGCGACGTCGTCGGACCAGACCGTCACGACCGTCCAGCCCCGGCGCCGCAGATCCTCGACGCGCGCGCGGTCCTCGGCAGAGCGCCCGACGTGAGCTTCGTATCCCTGGTACTCGAGCCCGATGCGATGTGCGGGCCAGGCGAGGTCGATCCGGTAGAGCTGCCGGCCGTCCAGGTCGACGACCACGTAGTTGACCTCGGGGATCGGGAAGCCCGCGTCGACGACGCGCCACAGCAGCCGGCTCTCGGCCGGCGACTCGGCACGGCCGGTCGCGAGGTCGACCAGGTGGGGACCGCGCACGGTCCCGCGTGGATCCCTCCGGCGACGGATTCCGCGCGGCGATCGCGGCGCGCAGGACGTCGCGTTCAGCCGGCGCGACCCGGCCCAGCGCGGCGTCGACGACGGCGACGGCATCGGGCGGCCTGGCCGTGCAGACCACATCGGCGAGCACCCGGGTCAGCTCCAGCACGGGCAGCCCGTCGACCGTCGTGCGATCGCCCACCTCGAGCGGACCGTTGTGCACCCGCAGGCCCTGTCGGGACCGCAGCCAGTGGCCGTACGGCACCTGCAGATGGATCGGCGTCGGCGCCAGCACCGTCAGGCCGTGGACGTGGGCCGCGGTCGGACCGGCGAGAACGGCGTCGGGATGGTCGGCGAGGGCGACCGCGGCGGCGGCGAGCGTCCACGGGTCGTCACCGCGCCGGGCCTCGACGAGAACACCCGGCCACGGGGCGCGCCAGCGCCCGAGGCGTTGGGAACACTCGACGCGGTGACGGCCGAAGCGCTCCAGGGCGTCGGAGCGCCGGAGGGCGCCGTGGTGTCCGAGGCGGTCGTCAGGGAGGGCCATGCGTCCACGCTGGACGCTGCTGACGGCCGTCCGCCGCCTCGGCCGCCCCACCTGTGGACAGAACCCGGTCCTGTGGACGGACCCGCAGGCGACTCGTCCGGCGGTCCGGCCCCCCGCGCAACTCGCGCCGGTCCAGAGCCCGACTCGCGGGTTGGCCCACCGCGCAACTCGGTCTGGCTCAGACCCCGACTCGCGCCGGCTCAGACCCCGACTCGCGTCAGTCCTGCGTCAGGGAGGCCAGCGCCGCACGGGTCAGGACCCGGACGCCGACCGGCAGCGCGCGCTCGTCCAGGTCGAACGTCGGCTGGTGGAGGTCGCGCATCGGCCCTTCACCCGGCCACACACCCAGCCGCGCCATGGCGCCGGGCACGTGCTCCAGATACCAGGCGAAGTCCTCGCCGCCGCTGGACTGCTCGGTCGTCGTCGCCGCGGACGGCCCCCCGACGGCGAGCGCCGCCTCGGCGAGCATGCCCGTGCTCCGCTCCTCGTTGACGACGGGCGGGACGCCGCGGATGTGCTCCAGCGAGTAGCCGACACCGAACGGGGCCAGTATCGCCGCCACCAGCGTCCGGACCTTCTCCTCCAGCTGCCCCCACGTGGCATGGTCCGCCGTGCGGAGGGTGCCGCGCAGCAGCCCCTCCTGCGGGACGGCGTTCGCGGCCTCGCCCGCCTGGACCGCGCCCCAGACCAGCACCGTTCCCGAACGCGGGTCGACGTGGCGGGTCAGCAGCAGCGGCAGCTGGGTGACGAGCTGGCCCAGCGCGCCGACGAGGTCCGCCGTCAAATGCGGCCGCGACGTGTGGCCGCCGGGCGAGGTCAGCCGGACCTCCAGCACGTCGCACGCCGACGTGATCGGCCCGACCCGCGTGCCGAGCCGCCCGACCTCCAGGCGCGGGTCGCAGTGCAGCGCGAACACCCGCTCGACGCCCTCCATGGCGCCGTCGCGGACCATGTCCATCGCCCCGCCGGGCTGGATCTCCTCGGCGTGCTGGAAGATCAGGCGGACGCGGCCGGGCAGCGCCGGGGCGGACGCCATGGCGAGGCCGGCGCCGAGCAGCATCGCGGTGTGCGCGTCGTGGCCGCAGGCGTGCGTGACGCCGGGGGTGGCCGACGCGAACGGCAGGCCCGTCTGCTCCTGGAGCGGCAGCGCGTCCAGGTCGGCGCGCAGCGCCACGCAGCGGTCACCGTGACCGACGTCGCACACGAGGCCGGCGCCACCGGGGAGCGTGCGCGGCTCGAGCCCGGCGGCCAGCAGCGTGCCGGCCACGAAGGCGGTCGTCAGCCGCTCCTGGCGGCCGAGCTCGGGGGCGGCGTGCAGGCGCCGGCGCCAGCCGACGACCGTGCTGCCGTGCGCGGCCAGCCAGGCGTCGAGCCACTGCGGTCCGGTCCCCGCGCCGAAGTCCTCCGGCGCCGGCGCGGCCAGCAGGTCGTGATGGACGTCCAGGAGCGTCATCGGGACTCCCCCGCGGCGCCACCCTCAACTGCTCTGTCGTGCATCAACCCATGATGGTCACCCGGACGGCGGTGTACCAACCCGAATCCGGGACCGTCGGGAAACCGTCGCCGAGGGGTTGCCCGGCTGCTGCGGGCGGGCCACCCGGCCACGACGGGCGGACGGCTGGTCACCGCTCGGCGCACATCCGGTCCGCTCATGCATGGGTGATACCCCGTTCGGGTCGCCTGATACGCCTGTCGTGCGGGAACCCGCCGCAGGTCGGCGACCGGCCGCCGGTCAGAATGGGTGACGTGCGGGGGACCGACCACGACCAGCAGCGCCGCGTCGGCGGCCGCTACCGGCTGATCGGTCAGCTCGGCAGCGGAGCCATGGGCACGGTCTGGTCGGGCTACGACGAGGTCCTCCAGCGCCGGGTCGCGGTCAAGGAGCTGAAGGTCCCGCCCGGCATGCCCGAGCAGGAGGCCCTCGACCTGCGGGAGCGCATCATGCGCGAGGCGCGGGCGCTCGGCGGCCTGTCCCACCCCAACATCATCACCGTCTTCGACGTCGTCGACGACGGCGGCCGCCCGGTCGTCGTACTGGAGCTGGTGCCCTCGCGCGACCTCGCGACCCTCATCGGCGAGCAGGGCGCGCTCAACCCCGCACAGGCCGCGGTCGTCGGGTACGCGACGGCCGGCGGCCTGCGCGCGGCGCACCGCAGCAGCATCACCCACCGCGACGTCAAGCCGGGCAACGTGCTCATCGGCGACGACGGGCGGGTCAAGCTGACCGACTTCGGCATCGCCCGCAACGCCGCCGACGCGCCCATGACCAGCGTCGGGCTGGTGCTCGGCTCGCCGGCCTACATCGCGCCGGAGGTGGCGGCGGGCCAGCCCGTGACGCCGGCCGCCGACCTGTGGGGGCTGGGCGCGACCCTGTTCGCGGCCGTCGAGGGCCGCCCGCCCTACGACGTGCACGGCGACCCGGTCTCGACGATCACCGAGGTCGTCGACGGCGAGGTGCCGCGGCCCCGCGGCGCGGGCCCCGTGGTCGACGTCATCGCGGCGCTCATGGTCAAGGACCCCGACCAGCGGATGGCGCTCGACGAGGTCCGCCAGCGGCTGCGCCCGCTCATCGACGACCCGGACGACCCGACCTACCCCGGTTCGCCCGACGCCCCGACGATGGAGGCGCGCGCCGTCGTCCCCGCGCCGCCGTCGCGGACCGGGCGCGCCCTCACCCGCACGCCGGAGGCGACGCCCACGCCCGGCCGCTCGACGGCGCTGGCCGCCTCGCCGGGGCCGCTGCCGACCGCGCCGCGGCGCCCGCCCGTCGCCCCTGCCCCCGGCACGGCCGCCCCCGCGCCTGCTGCGTCGCCGTGGCGGTCCGCCGCGCTCGTGGTCGCCGGCGCGCTGGTCGTCCTGCTGGGGGCCGCCGCCGGCTGGACCGCGACCCGCGCGATCGGCGGCCAGTCGCCGCTGACGACCCTGAACGTGACGACCGTGCGCGCGCCGACCGTCCTGCAGCGGCCCGCGCCGGGCTTCACCGTCCCGGTGCCGCTGGGCTGGATCCCCTACACCGACGACCCGCCCGGCGGCGACCCGTCGATCACCTGGGTCAGCCCGGACCGGACCGAGGAGCTGTCCGTGCGCCGCGTGGCCTCGGTCGCCGCCGCGCAGGACACGGCGGGAGCGGAGGTCGTCGAGGCGGCCCAGCCGGCGCCCTCGGGACCGCCCGGCTCGGTCACGCTGTCGTTCCGGACGGCCGACCGGACGTCATGGCGCAAGGTCGTCCCGGCCGGCAACAAGGCCTGGGCGGTGACGCTCAGCGTGCCGCGCGCGGCCGCGGGCCGGCTGTCGGAGGACCTGTTCGCGTACCTGTCCGGGCAGTTCGCGCCGCCGCCGTAGGCTCCGCCGCATGACCGACACCGCGGCGACGGACACGACGAGCGACACCCCGGCCGCGCGGGCGGCCGCCGCGATCGCCGACGCCACCGGCGTCCCCGCCCACGACGTCGCCGTCGTGCTCGGCTCGGGCTGGCGCCCCGCGGCCGACGAGCTCGGGACGCCCGCGGCCGAGCTGGCGATGGCCGAGCTCCCGGGGTTCCTCGCCCCGACGGTCGCGGGGCACGGCGGCACCGTCCGCTCGGTCGCGGTCGGCGACCGGCACGTGCTCGTGCTGCTCGGCCGCACCCACCTGTACGAGGGCCACGGCGTCGACCCGGTCGCGCACGGCGTCCGGACGGCGGCCGCAGCGGGCTGCCGGACGGTCGTGCTCACCAACGCCGCGGGCGGCATCCGGGACGGCCTCGCCGTCGGCCAGCCGGTCCTCATCGCCGACCACCTCAACCTCACGGCCGCCTCGCCGCTGCGGGGCGCCGCGTTCGTCGACCTCACCGACCTGTACTCGCCCCGGCTGCGGGCCCTGGCCGCGCAGATCGACCCGACGCTGGTCGAGGGCGTCTACGCCGGCCTGCCCGGGCCGCACTTCGAGACGCCGGCCGAGATCCGGATGCTGCGCGGGCTGGGCGCCGACCTGGTCGGCATGTCGACGGTCCTGGAGGCCATCGCCGCGCGCGCCGCGGGCGCCGAGGTGTTCGGGCTGTCACTGGTGACCAACCTCGCCGCGGGCCTGACCGGCCGGCCACTCGACCACCACGAGGTCCTCGCGGCCGGCGCGGCGGCGGCGACCCGGATGGGCGGGCTGCTGCGCGAGCTGGTCACCCGTGCCTGAGGGCGCCACGCTCCGCGACGCCGCCGCCCGGGCCAGGGCCTGGATCGCCGACGACCCCGAGCCCGCGACCCGCGCCGAGCTCGAGGCCGTCCTCACCGCGGCCGAGAACGGCGACGCCACCGCGGCCGGCGACCTCGCCGCGCGGATGGCGGGGCCGCTGCGGTTCGGGACGGCCGGGCTGCGCGGACCCGTCCGCGCGGGCCCGGCCGGCATGAACGTCGCCGTCGTCACCCGCGCCACGGCGGGGCTCGCCGCCTGGCTGGGCCGCGACGGCGCCCGCGGCACGGTCGTCGTCGGCCGCGACGCGCGGCACGGCTCGGAGGCGTTCGCCGCGGCCGCCGCCGGGGTGCTGGCCGCGGCCGGGTTCACCGTGCGCACGCTGCCGGGTCCGCTGCCGACGCCGCTGCTCGCGTTCGCGGTGCAGCGGCTCGGCGCGGTCGCCGGGGTGCAGGTCACGGCCTCGCACAACCCGCCTGCCGACAACGGCTACAAGGTCTACCTCGCCGACGGCGCCCAGCTCGCCCCGCCGGCCGACGGCGAGATCGAGGCGGCGATCGCGGCCGCGCCGCCGGCCATGGCGATCCCCCGGGTCCCGGTGCCGGGCGTCGCCGACGTCGAGGCCGCGTACCTCGACCGGGTCGCCCGCCTGCCCCGCGGCACCGCCCGGGCGCTGCGGGTGGCGCTCACCCCGATGCACGGCGTCGGCGGGGCGACGGCCGTGCGCGCGCTCGCCGCGGCGGGCTTCACCGACGTCCACGTCGTCGCGTCGCAGGCGCGGCCGGACCCGGACTTCCCGACGGTCGCGTTCCCCAACCCCGAGGAGCCCGGCGCGACCGACGCTCTCCTCGCGCTGGCCGCGGACGTGGACGCCGACCTGGCCGTCGCGCTCGACCCGGACGCCGACCGGTGCGCGCTGGCCGTCCCGCCGGGCCAGAGCGCGACTCGGACTGGTTCAGACCCCGACTCGCGGTGGCGGCTGCTCACCGGGGACGAGACCGGCGTCCTGCTCGGCGACCACCTGCTGCGCTGCGGCGGGTACGCCGACCCGCTCGTCGCCACGACCGTCGTCTCCTCGACGATGCTGCGCTCGGTGGCCGCGGCGTACGGCGCGCGGTACGCCGAGACGCTCACCGGCTTCAAGTGGATCGTGCGCGGCGGGCCGGGCCTGGTCTACGGCTACGAGGAGGCGCTGGGCTACTGCGTCGACCCCGACGCCGTGCGGGACAAGGACGGCATCGCGGCCGCCGTCCTCGCCTGCGACCTCGCGGCGACGCTGAAGGCCGCCGGCGCGACCATGGACGACCGCCTCGACGAGCTCGCCGCGGCCCACGGGGTCCACGCCACGGCGGGGATGTCGCTGCGCCTGGACCCGCCCGCGCGCGACGCCGCCGTCGACCGCCTGCGCACCGACCCGCCGGCCGGCTGGGCCGGGGAGCGGCCCGCCCCGGACGTGCTGGTCCTGCGCCGGGACGGCGAGCGGCTGGTCGTGCGCCCGTCCGGGACCGAGCCGAAGCTCAAGGCGTACCTGCAGGTCGTCGAGCCGGTCCCCGGCGGCCGGCGCGCCGGCGTGCCCGCCGCCCGCGCCCGCGCCGCTGACCGGCTGGCCGCCCTCCACGCCGAGACCGCGACGCTGCTGGGAGGCTGACGGCGTGGCCCGGCTGCTGATCGTCCACCACACGACGTCGCCCGCGACCGCCGAGCTGCTCGACGCCGCGGTCACCGGCGCGGCCCATCCCGAGCTGGCCGGCGTCGAGGTCGTCCGCCGGGCGGCGCTGGCCGCCGGCGCGGGCGACCTGCTCGCCGCCGACGCGGTCCTGCTGGGCACCCCGGCCAACATCGGCTACATGAGCGGCGCGCTCAAGCACTTCTTCGACCTCGTCTACTACCCGTGCGGCGACGAGTGCCGCGGCCTGCCCTACGGGCTGTGGGTGCACGGCAACTCCGACACCGCGGGCGCGGTGCGGGCCGTCGAGATGATCGCGGGCGGCATGGGCTGGCAGCGGGTCGCGCGGCCCGTGGAGGTCGTCGGCGCGCCGGACGCCGCCGCGCGCGAGGCCGTCGCCGAGCTGGCCGCGACGGTGGCCGCGACGGTGGCGGGCTAACCTGCCCGGCATGCCACGCCCGCGGCTGCACGACGAGAAGCTGCGGGCGCGGCTGCTCGACCGGGCCGGCGAGCTGGTCTCCGCCGGCGGCCCCGACGGGCTCTCGCTGCGGCGGCTCGCGCGCGACTGCGACACGTCGACGACCGCCGTCTACTCGCTGTTCGGCGGGAAGGACGGCCTGGTCGCGGCCCTGTTCGACGAGGCGTTCCGGCGCCTGGGCGACCGGCTGGACGGCGCCGTCGAGCCCGGGCAGGACGCGCTGGAGGCGCTCGTCGCCACCGGCGTCGCGTACCGCGACAGCGCTCTGGCCGATCCGCACCTGTTCGCGCTGATGTTCACCCGCCCCGCGGCGCTGCCCGCCGAGGCGGCCGCCCGCACCGTCGTCGGCACCGCTCTCGGGCCGCTGCGGGCCGCCGTCGGGCGCGCGGTCGAGGAGCGGGCGCTGCGCTCCGACACCGATCCCGCGACGGCGTCGCTGACCCTGTGGACCACCGTGCACGGCTGGGTGACGCTGCAGCTGCGCGGGTTCCTGCCGCCCGGTGCCGACGGGCGGTTCGAGGCGGCCGTGCGGGCGGTCCTGCGCGCCTGGCAGGTCGCCACGTGAGGGACGGCCCCGCGTGAGGGACGGCCCCGGCACCCGCCGCCGGCACGCCTTCACCGGTGACGCCCTCGGCGACGACGACGCGGTCGCGCTCGCCGAACGCGTCCGGCGGCGCGAGGTGAGCCCGGCCGAGCTGGCGCAGGCCGCGCTCGCGCGGGCCGAGGGGATCGGCGCGCTCGGGGCCGTGCAGCACACCGGGATCCCGGTCGCGGGCAACGCGGCGGGGCTGCTCGGCGGCGTCCCGACCTACGTCAAGGACAACACCGACGTGCGCGGCATGCCCACCGCCGACGGCAGCACGGCGTTCCGGCCGCGCCCGGCGACCGCGCACGGGCCGGTCACCGAGCAGCTGCTGGCCACCGGGCTGACGGTGCTGGGCAAGAGCCGGATGCCGGAGTTCGGCTTCAACGCCAGCACCGAGTTCGCCGACGCGCCGCCAGCGCGCAACCCGTGGGAGCCCGCGTTCTCGGCCGGGGCGTCGTCCGGCGGCGCGGCCGTGCTCGTCGCGGCGGGCGCCGTGCCGCTGGCCCACGCCAACGACGGCGGCGGCTCGATCCGCATCCCGGCAGCGTGCTGCGGGCTGGTCGGGCTGAAGCCGGGACGCGGGCGCCTCGTGCTGAACCCCGAGGGCCGGCGGCTGCCGCTGGACATCCTCGCCGACGGCGTGGTGAGCAGGACCGTCCGCGACACCGCGGCGTTCCTGGCCGCCGCCGAGCGGTTCCACCGCAACGCCGCCCTGCCGCCGGTGGGGCTCGTCGAGGGCCCGGCGTCGCGCCGGCTGCGGATCGGCCTGCTGCTGGACTCCCCGACCGGCGCCCCGACCGACCCCGAGACGCGCGCGGCCACCCTGGACGTCGCGCGCACGCTGGAGAAGCTCGGCCACACCGTCGAGCCGGCGCAGCCGCCGGTCGACTGCGGCTTCGCCGAGGACTTCGTCGACTACTGGGGCATGCTCGCGTTCCTCGTCTCGACGACGGGAAAGCTGCTGCACGACCGCAGCTTCGACGCCGCGCGGTTGGACGGCCTGACCAAGGGCCTGCGCGAGCGCTACCGGCGCGCGATGCCGCGCACGCCCGCGATCCTGCGGAGGCTGGGCCGGGTCCGCGAGGCGTACGCCCAGGTCTTCACCCGCCACGACCTGCTGCTCTCGCCGGTGCTCTCGCACGTGACGCCGCCGCTGGGGCACCTGTCGCCGACCGTCCCGTTCGACGAGCTGCTCCGCCGCCTGGTCGGGTACGTCGCGTTCACCCCGCTGAACAACGTCGCGGGAGCGCCGGGCATCGCGCTGCCGGCGGCCCTCTCGGCCGCGGGGGTGCCGATCGGGGTGCACCTCTCGGCCGCGCACGGCGACGAGCGCAGCCTGCTGGAGGTCGCGTTCGCGCTGGAGGCCGAGCGGCCCTTCCCGGACATCCGGCAGGCTCCCGCCGCCCCGCGCTGAGCCCTACCGCGGCCCGAACTGCCGGTCCCCCGCGTCGCCGAGGCCGGGCACGATGTAGGCGGAGTCGTTGAGCCGCTCGTCGACGCTCGCCGTCACGACCCGCACCGGCAGTCCGGACTCGCGCAGCGCCGCGACGCCCTCGGGCGCGGCCAGCACGCAGATCGCCGTGACGTCGGTGGCGCCGCGCCCGGTCAGCAGCGCGATCGTGTGCGTCATGGACCCCCCGGTCGCGAGCATCGGGTCGAGCACGAACACCGGCTGCCCGGCCAGCGACTCCGGCAGCGACTCCATGTACGGCGTCGGCTCGTGCGTGCGCTCGTCGCGGGCGACGCCGACGAAGCCGGTCTGGGCCTCGGGCATCAGCGTCTGCGCCGCGTCGACCATGCCCAGCCCCGCCCGCAGCACCGGCACGAGCAGCGGTGGGTTCGCCAGCCGGTAGCCGACCGTGCGGGCGACGGGGGTGTGCAGCGTCGAGGTGGTCTCCGGCGCGTCCCGGGTCGCCTCGTAGATCAGCATCAGCGTCAGGTCGCGCAGCGCCGCCCGGAACGCGGCGTTGTCGGTGCGGGCGTCGCGCATCGTGGACAGCCGGGCGCGGGCGAGCGGGTGGTCGACGACGAGGACGTCCATGCCGCGCAGGTTAGGCCGTGTCCCGGGGATCGGCGATGCTCGGGACGCGGCTCAGCCCGGTGCGGTCGGCCGGAACCGCAGGACCGCCGCGGCCAGCTCCGGGCCGGCGTCCTCCTGCAGGAAATGGCCCGCTCCGCGGATGACCGGGTGGGCCCGCCCCCGGGCGCCCGGCAGTGCCTCCAGTAGGGGACGCATGCCGATCGTGATCGGGTCGCCGTCGCTGAACGCGCACAGCAGCGGCACGTCCAGCCGCTCCAGCGCGGCCCAGGCGGCCCGGTTGGCCCCGGTCGCGGGGTCGTCCGGGCGGGTGGGCACGAGCAGCGGCATGGCGCGCGGGCCGGCCTTGAACGACTCGTCGGGGTACGGGGCGTCGTAGGCCGCGGCCACCGGAGGCGGGAGCGGCGTCGCGCAGCCGGACGCGACGAGCCGTGCCACGTCCAGCTCCGTGGCCCGCTCCACCGCCCGCCGGAACCGCCACCAGACCGCCGGCATGTCGACGTCGCCGGTCGGCAGCCCGGTGTTGGCCGCGACGACCGCCGCGAACCGGTCGGGATGCTCCGCGACCAGCCGCAGCCCGACCAGGCCGCCCCAGTCCTGGCAGACGAGCGTGACGCCGCGCAGGTCCAGCACGTCGAACGCGAGCGCGCGGACCCACTCGACGTGGCGGGCGTAGCTGTGGTCGGCGACCTCGGCGGGCTTGTCGGAGCGGCCGAACCCGACGAGGTCGGGCGCGACGCACCGGTACCCGGCGGCGGCCAGCGGCGGGATCGTCGTGCGCCACAGGAACGACCAGCTCGGCTCGCCGTGCAGGAGCAGCGCGGGCGGCCCGTCGGGCGGGCCTGCCTCGACCCACGCCATCCGCAGCGTCCCGCCGTCCCCGTCACCGACCGGCGCGTGGCGGGCCGGGAACGGGAAGCCCGGCAGTCCGGCGAACCGCGCGTCGGGGGTGCGGAGGCTGCGCATGGCTCCGATACTCGCAGGTCCCCCGACCCCTCTCACGGTCCGTCACCCGGGCGCGCCGGCCGTCCCTCGTCCGTGCCGGGATGTCGGCCTCGTGCGCCCACCGTTCCACGGTGGACACCGCCGGTGATCATGCTGGAAGTTCATCATGACCCGAACGGGTGGTCTGGCCGAAAGACTGTGACGCGGAGGCGCCCCGCGACGCTGTACTAGTGACCAGGAGGTGATCCGGTGCCGGACTTCACGACTTCCGACGACGCGACGCTTGTCGCCGCCGCCGAGAAGCTCACCCAGTGCGACGGCTACGTCGTCCTCGCCGTCGACCCCCAGACCGGGGAGGTCGACGCCCACGGCCCGTTCGACGGCCTGACGGCCACGATCAAGGCCGACCAGCTCCGCCGCGACTTCGACCGGGGCGGCCTGGAGGACGTGACGGTCGGCGTCGTCCGCCTGCACAACTCGACCTGACTCCGCCCGGGCACCCCGCGCGCCGGTCCTTTCGACCTAGGCCGTGTCCCGCGGATCACGACCGCGGCCTCCGCGCCCAGTCGGCCCCTGGCTGCGTTGTCGGCCGACCCGAGTACGCCCGGTACGAGGGCCGGCCTCCGCCTTGCCAGGAGCCGACTGGATCACGGATGCCATCGGCCATGATCCGCGGGACGCGGCCTAGACTCGCGGGGTGACCAGCACCGTCCCCGCGCCCACCACGGCGGGACGCCCGGCGCTCGCCGACGTCGGTCGCGACGACGCGACGCTGCGTCGCTTCCTCGCCGGCCTGCCCGGCGTCGACGCGGTCGGGCTGGAACGCCGCTCCGCGGTCCTCGCGACGCGCAGCATCAAGGCCGCGGCGAAGCTGCAGGCGCTCGACCTGGCCGTCTCCATGATCGACCTGACCACGCTGGAGGGGTCCGACACCCCCGGCAAGGTCCGCTCCCTGTGCGCGCAGGCCCGCCGGCCGGATCCCGACCACCCGGACGTGCCCCCCGTCGCGGCCGTCTGCGTGTACCCCGACCTCGCCGGGATCGCCGTCGAGCGGCTCGCCGGCTCGCCGGTCGGCGTGGCGGCCGTGGCCACCGCGTTCCCGTCCGGCCGCTCGTCGCTGGCCGTGAAGCTCGCCGACACGACGCTGGCGGTCGACGCGGGGGCCACCGAGATCGACATGGTGATCGACCGCGGCGCGTTCCTCACGGGCCGCTTCGGCCAGGTCCACGACGAGATCGTCGCGGTCAAGCAGGCCTGCGGGCGCGCCCACCTCAAGGTCATCCTGGAGACCGGGGAGCTCGCGGGCTACGACGACGTGCGCCGCGCGTCCTGGCTCGCCCTCGTCGCCGGGGCCGACGTGATCAAGACGTCGACCGGCAAGGTGTTCCCCGCCGCGACGCTGCCGGTCGTCCAGGTCATGCTGCAGGCCGTGCGCGACTGGCACCGGGCGACCGGCGAGCGGCGCGGCGTCAAGGCGGCGGGCGGCATCCGCACGGCCAAGGACGCCGTGCGGCACCTCGTCGCCGTCAACGAGGTCGCCGGGCCGGCGTGGCTGACGCCGTCGCTGTTCCGCTTCGGGGCGTCGTCGCTGCTGAACGACCTGCTGCGGCAGCGGCGCACGCAGCTGGAAGGGCACTACTCCGGCGCCCGCTACGTCGCCACCGCATGAGGGGGAGCGCCTGATGGACTGGACCTACGCGCCCGCCCCGGAGTCCGCCGCGCTGGCGAACCTCAAGCCCGCCTACCGCCCGTTCGTCGGCGGTGCGTTCGTCGACGGCGGCGGGGAGGCGCTGAAGACGCTCAACCCGGCCACCGAGGAGGTGCTGGCCGAGGTCGGGACGGCCTCGGCCGCCGACGTCGACCGCGCGGTCGCCGCCGCCCGCGAGGCGTACGAGACGACGTGGGGCCCGATGCCCGGCGCCGAGCGGGCGAAGTACCTGTTCCGGATCGCCAGGGTCGTCGCGGAGCGGGCGCGCGAGCTGGCCGTGCTGGAGACGCTCGACAACGGCAAGCCGATCCGCGAGTCGCGCGACGTCGACGTCCCGCTCGCGTCGGCGCACCTGTTCCACCACGCCGGCTGGGCCGACAAGCTTGAGCACGCGGGGCTGGGGCCGGACCCGCGCCCGCTCGGGGTCGTCGGTGCCGTGATCCCGTGGAACTTCCCCCTGCTCATGGCGGCGTGGAAGGTCGCGCCGGCGCTCGCGACCGGCAACACGGTCGTCCTCAAGCCGGCCGAGACGACCCCGCTGACGGCGCTCGTGCTCGCCGAGATCGCGGCGGAGGCCGGGCTGCCCGCCGGCGTGCTCAACGTCCTGCCCGGCGCGGGTGACGTCGGCGCCGCGGTCGTGGGCCACGCGGGGGTCGACAAGGTCGCCTTCACCGGCTCGACCGAGGTGGGCAAGCAGATCCAGCGGACGCTCGCCGGCACCGGGCGGAAGCTCACGCTGGAGTTGGGCGGCAAGGCGGCCAACATCGTCTACGCCGACGCGGCGCTCGACCAGGCGGTCGAGGGCGTCGTCGAGGGGATCTTCTTCAACCAGGGCCACGTCTGCTGCGCCGGATCGCGGCTGCTGCTGCAGGAGTCGGTCGCCGAGGAGTTCCTCGAGCTGCTCTGCCGGCGCGTCGAGACGCTGCGGGTCGGCGACCCGCTGGACAAGAACACCGACGTCGGGGCGATCAACTCCCGCGCCCAGCTGGAGCGGATCGTCGAGCTCGCCGCGGCGGGCGACGACGAGGGCGCCCGCCGGTGGACCAGCCCGTGCCCGCTGCCCGAGCGGGGGCTGTTCTTCCCGCCGACGGTGTTCACCGGCGTCGAGCAGACGATGCGCGTGGCGCGCGAGGAGATCTTCGGCCCGGTCCTGTCGGTGCTGACCTTCCGCACTCCGGAGGAGGCCGTCGCGAAGGCGAACAACACCCCCTACGGCCTGTCGGCGGGGGTGTGGACGGACAAGGGCGCCAAGGCCGTGTGGACCGCGCACCGGCTGCGGGCCGGCGTGGTGTGGGCGAACACGTTCAACCGCTTCGACCCGACCAGCCCGTTCGGCGGCATGGGCGAGTCGGGCTTCGGCCGCGAAGGTGGACGGGCGGGGCTGGCGGCGTACGTCGCGGGCTGACGCGAGCCGGCTCTGCGAGTCGGCCGCGAGCTGCCCGCTCCGCCCGCTCAGGCGTCGGCCGGCGCCGGGACCTCCCACCCGGCCGCTTCCCCGGCACTGCCGTCGGCCCCGCTTGTCCCGGTCGCCCCGCTTGTCCCGGTCGCCCTGCTTGTTCCGGTCGCCCTGCTTGTTCCGGTCGCCCTGCTTGTCCCGGTCGCACTGCCGGTCCCGGTCGCACTGCCGGTCCCGGACGCCCCGGCGGACCCGCCGGGCGGCCCGTCGCGACCTGGCGCTGCCGGGCCGGAGCCGAGCACGCCGGTCAGGCTCCGGCCCAGCAGCGCGAGGTCGCGGCGGGCCCGGTCCTGCACTGCGCGCAGCCGGTCCGCCTCTGCCTGCGCCTCGGCGCGCAGCCGGCGCCCGGCCTCCGCGGCCACCGCCCGCGTCCGGTCGGCGTCCGCTGTCGCGTCCCGCCGGATCCGCTCGGCGTCGGCGTCCGCCGCCTCCTTCAGCCGCTCGACCTGCTGCCGGTGCGCGGCGAGGTCCTCGGCGAGCTGCTGCTCACGGGAAGCGAGGTTCGCCTCCCGCTCGGCCGAGCGGCGGTCGAACGCCGCGCTGCGGGAGATGAGCTCCTGCTCGACCTCGTGCCGGTGGGTCTCGGCCTCGGCCTGCGTCCGCTCGAGCAGCGCTGTCGCGTCGCGCGCTGCGGCAGAGCGCATGTCCCTGGCCTCCGCCTCGGCCAGCCGCAGGAGCCGCTCGGCCCGCATGCCGAAGCTGCCCTCCGGCTCGGCGGCCGGCCCGCGGCCGGCCAACGCCTTCTCGGCCCGCTCCGCCCGGCGGCGCTCCGCCGCGAGCTGCGCCTCCAGCTCGGCGATGCGGTCGTTGCCCGCCGCGCCGGTGCCGGCGGGGCGGGGCGACGGGCGTGCCGCGCCGTTGGCAGGGTCACCGCTGCGGGCGTGCTCGTCCCGCCGCGGCGCCGGCACGACGGACGGGCGCGGGTCGGCGCCGAACCGCGCGGTGTCGCGGCCTGCCTCCTGCCCGGGCAAGGTGCTCATCGTCGGGCCTCCTGCCGGCTCGCGGCGTGCGCGGCCGGCCTCTCGCAGCAGCTACCCATGGGGCTCCCTTCCCGCAGCCACCAGGCAGTATGCTCAACGGGGGAAGCCCCCACGGCCGGGCGAGCAAGCCGGCGCACGAACAGCGCAGCGCATTCTCGGCAACGGCCTAAGCGGTTGCTCTCTTCGGGCTCACTTCTGCGGCTCCGCGCGCGCCTGCCTCCAGCGGATACCGCTGAGCCGGACGCCGAGGGCGTAATTCACCTCAATGACGCAGCCGGCGCGTCACCCGCCGGTCGGGAGCAGGCTCGTAGGCTCGGCTCCCGTGAGCCTCTCCCCGCCGGTCGACGGCCGCCTCGCGGTCGCGAAGACGTTCAAGCTGTTCGTCGGCGGCGCGTTCCCCCGGTCGGAGTCGGGCCGCAGCTACCCCGTGACCGACGCCAGAGGTCGGCTGATCGCCCACGCCGCGCTGGCGTCCCGCAAGGACGTGCGCGACGCCGTGACGGCCGCTCGCGCTGCGCTTCCCGGCTGGTCCGCCGCCACCGCCTACAACCGCGGGCAGGTGCTCTACCGGGTCGCCGAGATGCTCCAGGCCCGACACGCCGGCTTCGTGGACGACGTCGTGGCCGCCGAGGGCGTCACCCGGCGGCGGGCCGCCGCGGCCGTCGACGCGGCCGTCGACCGGTGGGTCTGGTACGCGGGCTGGACCGACAAGATCGCCACGGTGCTCGGGTCGGTCAACCCGGTGGCCGGCCCCTTCCTCACCGTCTCGACGCCCGTCCCCACCGGGGTCGTCGCCGTCCTCGCGCCGCAGGAGTCCTCGCTGCTCGGGCTCGTCGACGTCCTCGCGCCCGTCCTCGCGACCGGCGCCACGGCCGTCGTGGTGGCCGCACAGGCCCGGCCGGTGCCGGCCGTCGAGCTGGCGGAGGTGCTGGCGACCTCGGACGTCCCTGCCGGCGTCGCCAACATCCTCACCGGCCGGCCAGCCGAGCTGGGCCCATGGCTCGCCGCGCACGCCGAGGTCGACGGGCTCGACCTCGCCGGCGCCCCCGAGGACGTCGCGGTCGAGCTGGAGCGGGCCGCCGCGGGCACCGTCAAGCGGGTCCTGCCCCGGCCGGAGAGGGAGCCCGACCACGCCGCCGCCCCCTCGCTCTCGCGGCTGCGTGCCTGGACGGAGCTGCGCACGGTGTGGCACCCGGTCGGCCGCTGAAGGAAGTCGGCCCTACGCTCGCCGGGTGGCCGGTGACATCGTCCCCATTCAGCTCTCCCTGACCGAGGGCGACCTCGTCACGCTGTGGGCGCCCAAGTGGCGCGAGGACGGGGAGGAGTGGGAGGCCTTCCTCGGCGACGAGGACGCGCTGTTCGCCTTCCCCACCGTCGCCCAGCTCGCGGCGTTCGTGCGGACGGCCGACGAGCACGACCTGATCGACCACCCGGCGTGGTCGTTCGTGCCGGACCTGACGGTCGCCGAGCTCACGCCGGAGGAGACGCAGCGCTACGACGTCGTCGGCGTCCCGGAGATCGCGGCCGAGGAGCCCGACACGTGGACGATCGGCGAGCTGGCGGAGATCGCCGACATCGTCCGGTCGCTGGCCGACGTGTGCGACCTGGACGTCGTCACCGACGTGCTCGACTCCGCGCCCGCGTTCGGGCTGCTGCACCAGGGCACGCTCCCGTTCACCGGCCGCGAGGGCGCGCGGCTGTGGAGCCAGCTCGTCGAGACGATCGCGGCCCGCTGGGACGACGTCATCGACGCGCTCGACGACATGATCGACACGCCCGAGGTGTGCACAATGTCGGCG
>CAVSJZ010000017.1:0-28292 GCA_963728105.1 uncultured Actinomycetota bacterium
GTGCGCGGCGTCGCCGAGCAGGACGACCCGGCCGTCGGACCACCGCGCGCACCGCACCGTCCGGAACCGCAGCCAGCGCGTCCGGTTGCCGATCAGCCGGTGACCTCGCAGCGGCGCGGCGAACACGCCCTCCAGGTACCGCAGCGCGGTCTCGTCCGACACACCGTCGGCGGTGTTCTCGGCGTCCCGCGCGGCCAGCGCCGCCGTCGTGGCGTCGAACCCCGCGGCGCGCCACGTCCGCTCGTCGGTCTCGACGAGGAACGTGCTGCGGGCGCCCGCGTAGGGGTAGGCGTGGGTGACGAAGACGCCGTGCTCGGTGCGCGCCGGTGCGAAGACGGCGTCGTCGAGGGCGAAGTCGGTTCCGGCCCAGAGGTAGAGCCCGCGCCCGAGGTCGATCCGAGCGCCGAAGGGACCCTGCTCGCGGGTCGCGCTGCCGACCCCGTCGGCGGCGACCACGACGTCGGCGTCGAGCTCGCCGGCCGCGCGCCGGGCGCCGAAAGCCAGCGTCACGCCGGCCTTCTCGGCGTGCCGCTGCAGGATCGCCAGCAGCTCCGTGCGGGCAATGCCGACGAGCCGGTCGTTGTGGACGCGGACGGCGGCTTCGCCGACCCGCATCGTCATGTCATGGCGGCGGCCCGCGGCGACGAGGTCCCGCAGGGTGTCCGGGTCGGCGGCGGCCAGCTTGCGCTGCGTCCCGGCCGCGAGGCCCACGCCGAAGCCGAACGTCGCGTCCGGCTCACCCTGCTCGTGGACGGTCACCTCGCAGCCCGGGTGGGCCAGCTTGAGCAGCCGGGCCGCGTAGAGCCCTCCGGGGCCACCGCCGAGCACCGCGACACGCCGCACCCGCATCCGGCCTCCTCGCTTTGACGTCTACGTCGACTATTCGACGACATTGACGGAGCGGTCGTCAAGGGGTCGCAATGCTTGACTGCCGTCTCAATCGTTGAATAGTCTACACATCCGTTAGTAGCCAACGGGCGCGCGCGTCGCCGCCTCCTGAACCGCGCGAAGGAGCGTGAGCCGTGTCCTATGTCATCGGCGTGGACGTGGGCGGGACGTTCACCGATGCCGTGCTCGACGACGACGCGGGCACCGTGCTCGCCGCGAAGTCGCCCTCGACCCCACCGGACTACTCGCGGGGCGTGCTCGACGTGCTCGGGCTCCTCTCCGAGCAGCTGGGCGTGCCGCTCGCGGAGATGCTCGCCGACACCCACCACATCGCGCACGGGACGACGTCCTCGCTGAACGCGCTCGTGACGGGCAACGTCCCGCCCGTCGGCTTCCTGACGACCAGCGGCCACCGCGACTCGATCTTCATCATGAACGTCGAGGGCCGCTACCTCGGACGCGCCCCGCACGAGCTGCAGCACGTGCTCGCCCAGACCAAGGACCACGGCCTGCTGCCGAAGCGGCACGCGCTGGAGGTGACCGAGCGGATCGACCGCGACGGGAACGTCGTCGTCGCGCTCGACGAGGACTCCGCGCGCGACGCGGTCCGGGCCCTGCTTGCCGACGGCATCCGGGCGATAGCGGTCTCGCTGCTGTGGTCGTTCCGCAACCCGGTGCACGAGCGGCGGCTCCGGGAGCTGATCGCCGAGGAGGACCCCGGCGTCTACGTCGCGTTGTCCAGCGAGGTCAGCCCGCGCATCCGCGAGTTCGCCCGCAACGCCACCACGATCATGAGCACGCAGGTGGGGCCCGGGCTGCGCGACTACCTCACCGCTCTCGAGGACACGCTGCGGGCCAACCGGCTCGCCGGGCCGCTCCTGGTGATGCAGAGCAACGGGGGAGCGGTGGCGGCGCGCGAGGCGCCGGCCGCCGCGATCAGCACCGTCGGCTCCGTCCTCACCGGAGGCGTCGTCGGCTCGGTCGCGCTGGGTCGCCAGCTCGGCCACCGCAACATCATCTCCACCGATGTCGGCGGGACGACGTTCCTCGCCGGCCTCGTCGTCGACGGCGAGCCGGTGCGGGCCACCACGACCGTGATCAACCACCACCCGATCAACGTGCCGACCCTGCGCGTCGACGCGATCGGCTCCGGCGGCGGCGCGATCGCCTGGCTGGACCCGGGCGGCAACCTGCGCGTCGGCCCGCGCAGCGCGGGCGCCGTGCCCGGTCCCGCCTGCTACGGCGCCGGCGGGACCGAGCCGACCAACACCGACGCCAACCTCGTGCTGGGCATCCTGCCCGAGCGCGGCCTGCTGGGCGGGCGCAAGCCGCTCTCGCTCGAACTGGCCCGCCAGGCCGTCGACATCAGGATCGCGAAGCCGCTGGGCCTCTCCGTAGAGGAGGCGGCGGCCGCCATCCACACCGTGCAGAACGCCCAGACCGGCGACCTGCTGCGCAAGACCGTCGTCGAGGCCGGTCACGACCCGCGCGACTTCGTGCTCTACGCGTTCGGCGGGGCCGGGCCCGCCCACTGCGCCGGCTACGCCGCGGAGGTCGGCTGCACCGAGGTCGTCGTCCCGCTCGGGCCGGTGGCGTCGGCGTTCTCGGCGTTCGGGCTCGCCTCGTCCGACATCGTGCTGGCCGCGGAGCTCTCCGACCCGACGGTCGTGCCGTTCGACCCGGCCCGAGCCGAGGCCGCCTTCGCGCGGCTGGAGGCGCAGGTGCGCGCCGGGCTGGAGCGCCAGGGCCTCGACCTCGCGACCGTCGAGCTGCATCGGGAGATCGACATGCGCTACACGATGCAGCTCGCGGAGGTCACCGCGCCCGTGGCGGCCGGCCCGCTGGACACGGCGGCGATCGAGGCGGCCGCGGCCGCGTTCGAGGAGCGCTACGCCGCCCTGTACGGGCGCGACGCCGGGTTCCGCGAGGCGGGCATCCAGGCGATCACCTTCCGGGTCCGCGGCGTGGGCGTGCTGCCGTTCAGCCCGCAGCTGCCGGCCGTCCCCGACGCCGGCTCGCCCGACCCGGGACCCGCGCGGACAGGCACCCGGCCGGTGTGCCTCGGCGCCGCGGCCGGCTGGGTCGACACCCCGATCTACGACTACGGCGCGCTGCGCGCGGGCCACGTGATCGCGGGCCCCGCCGTCGTCGAGGTGCCGACCACGACCGTCGTCGTGCCCGCCGGGGCCACCGGCACCGTCGACCGCCTCGGGAACCTGACCATCCGCACCGCTGTGCCGTCCGTGACCGCCGGGAGCGTCTGATGTCCATGCCCATCCCGGGCTCGGAGCTGTTCTCCAGCCGTCCCGTCGACCCCGACGAGCTGGCCCGCTCGCTGCCCTCGTCGCTGCCCGTCCACAGCGTGACGCCCGAGCAGGTCGACGGGCTCGACCCGCTGACCTACGAGGTCGTGCGGCACCGCCTGTGGTCGGTCACCGACGAGATGGGCGAGGCCCTCAAGCGCATGTCGGGCTCACCCATCGTCACCGACGCCAACGACTTCGACTTCGCCATCTCCGACGAGCTGGGCCAGGAGGTCCAGGTCGGGCTGTACAACACGATGCTCGTCGGCGCCGTCGACCTGGCCATCTACTGGACACTGCGCAACCGGGCCGACAACCCGGGCATCGAGCCCGGCGACATGTTCCTGTGCAACGACCCCTGGGTCGGCGGCGGCCTGCACCAGAACGACGTGATCGTCTACCAGCCCGTCTTCCACGACGGGCGGCTCTTCGCCTGGACCAGCGCGGTCGCCCACCAGCCCGACCTCGGCGGCGTCGGGCTCGGCTCGTTCTCGCCCGCGGCGCAGGACGTGTTCTCCGAGTCCCTGCCGACGCCCCCGGTCAAGGTCGTGCGGGGCGGGCGGCTGCAGCGGGACGTCGCGGACCTGTGGGTCCGGCGCTCCCGGGTGCCGATGCTCATCGGGCTCGACCTGCGCGCCAAGATCGGGGCGAACAACGTGGGGGCCGAGCGCCTGCACGCGCTGATCGACCAGTACGGGCCCGACACCGTCAAGGCCGTCATGAAGCGGATGATGGCCGACGCCGAGACGCGCCTGCGGGCCAAGCTGGCGGGCCTGCCGGACGGCAGCTGGACCGCGACCGGGTACCAGGACCAGTCCCACGAGGGCGACCGGAACCTGCACCGGATCACGGTGCGGACGACGAAGGCGGGCGACCACCTGACCTTCGACTTCACCGGCACCGACCCGCAGGCCGGTGTCATCAACTGCACGTACGCCGGCATGCGCGGCGGGGTGATGCTCGCGCTGCTGCCGATCCTCGCCGGGGACATCCCGTGGTCGGCCGGCGGGCTGATGCGATGCTTCGACCTCGTCACCGAGGAGGGGACGCTCAACAACGCGACCTTCCCGGCCGCGGTCAGCCGCGGGCCGATCGGCCCCGCGTGGCTGACGGGCAGCCTCGTCGCCGAGTGCCTGGCCCAGATGCTCGACCGGGACCTGGAGCTGGGCCGCAACGTCCAGGCCACGTGCTGCGGCACGTGGGACACCGCCGTCATCGCCGGCCTCGACGAGCGCGGCGAAGAGCCCGCGCCGTTCCTGTCGATCATCATGGAGCCGATGGCGGGCGGCTACGGCGCCCGGCCGCACGCCGACGGCCTCGACACCGGCGGGCTGTTCTGCATCCCGATGGGCCGCGTCCCCGACGTCGAGATGACCGAGTTCCTCTACCCGGTCCTCACGCTGTGGCGCCGCGAGGTGCCCGACTCGGGCGGGCCGGGCCGCCACCGCGGCGGGCTGGGGGCCTCGATCGCGATCACCCCGCACGGCACGAGCGTCCCGATGGGCCTCGTGCTGGCCTCGGCCGGCAAGGCCGTCGCGCAGAACGGCGGCCTCGCGGGCGGGCATCCCGGGAACAGCGGCCTCGACGTCGTCGCCCGGCGGAGCCGCGTGGCCGACCTGTTCGCGGCGGGCCGCATGCCGACCGAGCTCTCCGAGGTCAGCGAGACGCTCGAGCCCGGCCAGAACTACGCCACGAGCTACCTCGCGCCCGGCGAGGTCTTCGCCATGACGTGGCAGGGCGGTGGCGGCTACGGCGACCCGCTCACCCGCGACCCGCAGGCCGTCGCCAGGGACCTGGCCGAGCACAAGATCACCGAAGCCGGGGCGGCGGACGTGTACGGGGTCGTGGTCGACGACGGCGCCGTCGACGAGGCGGCCACAGCCGCGGCGCGCGACCGGCAGCGGGCGGCGCGCCGTGCGCGGTCACGGGTGGTCGGGGCGCCGCGGGGGAAGGCCGACCTCGCGGCGGGCCGGCGCGTCGACGACAACCTCGTCGAGCTGCCCGACCCGGCCGGGGCGGGCACCGTCGTGGCCTGCCGGCACTGTGGGGAGGTGCTGGGTGGCGCCGGCGCGGGCGAGGCCCTCGCCGTGGGCGTCCACGAGGGGCCGTCGAGCGGGGCCGGGCCGCAGATCCTGGCCGACCCGGCGGACTACGTCGACGCGCCCGTGGTGTTCCGGCAGTACTGCTGCCCGTCGTGCTGGACGGCGCTGTACTCGGCCGTCGTGCCCGCCGACCACCCGGGCGCGCTGGAGACGCTCGGGAAGCTGACGGCGCCGACCGGCTGACGCCCCGCCCCGCCCCGCCCCGAGGGGCGCCCCGAGCTCGCCATATGGACACATGTGGCTGCCGACGCCCGCCCCTCGACCGCCATATGTGTCCATATGGCGGTCGGGAGGGGGCGGGGGGCGGGAGGTCGAAGCGCGCCAGGCCCAGCACCCGCGCCGTGCGGGCGATCTTGCGGGCGACGGTCTCCGGCGAGCCGAGGTGCCATGCGCCGTCGCGGACCTCGCCCTCGAACCGCTCGCGCGTGAGCGGCGGCCAGCCGCGCTCGCCGCCGATCCGGTCCATGGCGACCTTCGCGTGCGGGAACACCGTCTCGATCGCCTCCTCGTCGGTCTCGGCGACGAACCCGGGCGAGTGGACGGCGATCGGCAGCTGCGGCCGGCCGAGCTCGGTCAGGGCGTGGCGGTACAGCTCGGCGTACGGGGCGAACCGGGCCGGGTCGCCGCCGATGACCGCGAGCGCCAGCGGGAACCCGAAGCGGGCCGCCCGCACCACCGACTGCGGGCTGCCGCCCACGCCGATCCACGCCGGGATCCGGCCGGACTCGGTCTTCGGGTACACGTGCCGGTCCGCGAGCCCGGCGCGGACCGTGCCCTCCCACGTGACCGCCTCCTCGGTGAGCAGCCGCGCCATGAGGTCGAGCTTCTCGGTGAACAGCCGCTCGTAGTCGGCCAGGTCGTAGCCGAACAGCGGGAAGGACTCGGTGAACGACCCGCGGCCCAGCGTGATCTCCGCACGTCCCCGGGAGACGGCGTCGAGCGTCGCGAACCGCTCGAACACGCGCACCGGCTCGTCGGAGCTCAGGACGGTCACGGCGCTGCCCAGCCGGATCCGCTCGGTCCGGGCGGCGATCGCCGCGAGGAGCACCTCGGGCGCCGAGATCGCGAAGTCGTCGCGGTGGTGCTCGCCGACCCCGAACGCGTCGACGCCCAGCCGGTCGGCCAGTGCGGCCTGCTCGACGACGTCGCGCAGCACCTGGGCGTACGACGACCGCCCGCCGCCGGGAGCGGCGCTGAGGTCGCCGAACGTGTCGAGGCCGAGCAGCAGGGGTGCGGGCACGGGTGGCTCCTTCCGGTCGGTCCCGGCAACGATTGCGCGCTCAACTTCATTCCGGCGGTGGACACGCGGGGCACGGTCCGCTGGGATGCCAGGGTGGCCGGCAGCGCTCCCGCCCCGGACGGCGATCCCGGCCCCGACGGCGTGGCCGCCTACGTCGCCGCGATCGACCCGGCCCACCGGCCCCTCTACGACCGGATCGCGCGGCTGGTCGGCGAGGTCGCGCCGGAGGCCGAGGCGGCGATGGCGTACGGGATGCCGGTGTTCCGGGCCGGGCGGCACCGGCTGCACGTCGGCGTCTGGGCCCACGGGGTGTCGCTCTACGGGTGGAAGGCGGGCGGCGACGGCGGGTTCACCCAGCGGCACCCGGGGACGCGCCACGGCCGCGGCACGATCCGGCTCCGCCCCGGTGACGACGTGCCGGACGCCGACCTGCGCGCGCTCGTCCGGGCCGTGCTCGTCGGCTGAGCGACCCGGGTCGGCCCGGTCGCCCGCCGGCGGGTGCGCGGGCTGCCTGTCGGCCGTGCGCGGGCCGACGCCGTGGCCCGCTCGTACGCGAACGGGCCCATGTCGGGCGCGCCTGCGCGAACGGGGCCGACGCCCGGACCTGCGCGCGAACGGGGCCCGGCGCCCGCCCACGTCCGCCGCCCGTCAACCGGCCGGCGCGGCGGCGCCCCGGTCGCCGATGTGGGTCGCCGTGAGGGAGTCCGTGCCGGTGCCCAGCACGACGACCCGGTCGCCGACCTCGACCTGGTCGATCGTGCCGGCGGCGCCCTTGACGTGGACCTTCGTGGAGCCGTCGACGGCATAGGTCTTCGTGCTGCCGTCTGCGGCCCGCACCGTGACGGACGTCGGCGAGACGGCGCCTGCCGTGCCGCGGACGACGTCGTGGACGGTCGTCACCCTGGTCGTCGCGTCGAAGGTCGTCCACTGTCCGTACTCGCCCCGCAGGCGAGCGTGCTCGCCGTGCGCGGCGGGGGCCGGCGCCGGGGCTGCCGGCGTGGAGTCGCTCGTGACGGCCAACGCCGTGCCGGCTCCGCCCAGCAGGACGGCGGTGCCGACGCCGAGCGCGATCGCGGCCTTGCGGATCATGACGGGCTCCCTTCGGGACGTGGTGGCCGGGATCGGCCTGCCACCACGGTGGAGATCGTCCGTTCGGGATCGGCCAGCGCCGCGTCAGGGAGAGGTTCGAACGGGTATGAGCTTCCTGTGCGACCTGCGCTGCCGCGTCAGGTCCGGCCGGCCCACGCGTCCGCCTCGATCTCGACGAGCCAGCGCGGGTCGAGCAGACCCGCGACCACGACCATGGTCGCCGCGGGCCGGATCTCCCCGAACACCTCGCCGTGGACCGCGCCGACCGCGTCGGCGACCGCGACGTCGGTGAGGAACATCCGGGTCCGCACGACCGCCGCCAGGTCGGTGCCCGCCTCTGCGAGCGCGGCACCGATGATCTCCAGGCAGCGCCGGGTCTGGGTGGCGGCGTCGGGGGAGCACGAGCCGTCGGGCCACACGGGCCCGGTCCCCGACACCCACACGCGGTCGTCCACGCGCACCGCCCGGGAGAACCCGATCGTCGCCTCGAACGGGGACCCCGACCGCACTCGTTGCCGTGTCACCGGACCGTCGTATCACGGGCGGCCCGGCAATGGGCAGCGGGTTTCGCCCGGAAAAGGAGACGCCGACCGGCGAGAATGGTGTGGAGACGCCGAAAGGCGCCCGTCCGCGGGATGCGGGCCGGCGCCTTTCGGCGGGACTGCGAGATTCAGCGGTTGGTCTGGCTGAACCCGTTGTCGATCACGCACGCGGCGTCGCCGCCGTTGGCGTCGCCACCGCGTCCGGGCGAGAGGATGCCCAGCACGTCGCCGATGCTGAGGCCGGCGGTGACCGACGGGCAGACGTTGAGGTTGTTCAGGGCGTTCACATTGCCGATGCCCAGCAGGCCGTTGTTCTGGTTGTTGCCCTGGCTGGCGTAGTTGACGTCGGTGTCCCTGTCGTTGCCCTGCGAGTGCGAGTGACGGTGGTGGTGGTGGCCGTCGGGCCCGTAACCCATGTCGCCCGCGAAGGCGAGCGGGCTCAGGGCGAGCAGCGCCGCTGCGGAGCCGGCCACGACGATCCCAGCCTTCTTCAGCACGTTCTTTCCTCCAGGAGATGAGGTCCGCCGGGGCGGCCCATTCACGTTCGCCGGATCGGGTTGGGGAGCCCTCCGGCGTGAGGAAAAAGCTAGCCGATCGTGCGCTCGATTCTCGACCTGCGTACCACTATCGGATGAAGCATATTACTTCTGGTGAGGATACTGCTCTTTCCCGGCGGAGTGCGGCGGCGGCGCGCGGCTCTCCGCCCGCCGATTCGTCGACCGAGCGTGATCATCGATCACGCGATCGGACGCGTATCCGATCGGGTGACCACGCGACGTGACCGGGGTCCGTCACGGGCGGGTGGCCGCGTCCCTCCCGCGGAGGACCTCGGCGACCGCCGCCATGTCGTCGTCGGCGTGACCAGCGGCCGCGGCCTCGCCGAACAGGCTGTGCAGGGTGCCCATCAGCCGGTCGTCGACCCCGGCGCCGCGCAGCGCCTCGGCGATCAGCCCGCTGTCCTTGAGCGCGCCGCTCAGCCCGAACGCGGGCGGGTACTCGCCCGCGATCATGGCCCGCCCCTTGAGCTGGGCGTACGGGCTGTCGGTGCCGCCGCCGGCGATCGTGTCGAGGAAGAGCTGCGGGTCCAGCCCCAGTGCGCGGGCCAGCTCGATGCTCTGCGCGGTCCCGCCGACGAGCGACAGCACCCAGGCGTTCGCGACGAGCTTGAGCTTGTGCCCGTCGCCGGGGCGTTCCCCCACCCAGACGGTGCGCGAGCCGATCGCGTCGAACACCGGCGCGACCGTGTCGCGCAGCGGCACCGGACCGCCGGCGAGCACGACCAGCTTGCCCTCGGCCGCGGGCTGGCGCGTCCCGAGCACGGGCGCGTCGACGAAGCCGACCCCGTGCTTGTCGGCCAGCGCCGCGAGCCGCTGCGTGCCGTCCAACCCGACGGTGGACGTCTGGGCCCATACGGCGCCGTCGGCGAACGCCGGCAGGGCCGTGCCCATGACGTCCTCGACCGACGCGGTGTCGAACAGCATCGTCAGCACCACCGACGCGCCGGCGACCGCCTCGGCGGCGTCGGACGAGACGGTGATGCCGTCGTCGGCGAGCGACCGGGCCTTGTCCGGGTGGCGGTTCCAGGCCGTCACGCGCAGGCCGGCGCGGGCGAGGCTGCGGGCCATCCCGGCGCCCATGATCCCGGTGCCGAGCACGGCGACGTCGGTCGAGCGTTCTGCGTCGGTAGTCACGGGCCCGGTATACCCCGCCCCCGCCCGACCTAACGAACGGCACTTTCGTGAGCACCTATGTGGCGAAAGTGCCGTTCGTTAGGTCGGCGAGGGGGTGCCGGGGCCGTCACCAGATGCGGACGCGGTCCTCCGGCGCGGTCCACAGCGCGTCGCCCTCGTGCACGTCGAACGCCTCGTGGAACGTGTCAAGGTTCGTCACCACGGCGTTGCACCGCAGGTCGGGCGGGCTGTGCGGGTCGATCGCGAGCCGCCGGACGGCCTCGGCCTCGCGGGTCACGATCCGCCAGATCTGGGCCCAGCCGAAGAACACGCGCTGCAGGCCCGTCAGCCCGTCCAGGACCGGAGCCTCGCCGTCGTCCAGCGCGATGCGGTACGCCTTGAGCGCGATCGTCAGCCCGCCCAGGTCGCCGATGTTCTCCCCGACGGTCAGGGCCCCGTTGACCTTGTGGCCGGGCAGGCCCGCGGGGGAGAGCGCGGAGTACTGGTCGATCAGCGCCTGCGCCCGGCGGTCGAACTCGGCGCGGTCGGCGGCGTCCCACCAGTCGGTCATCGCGCCGTCGCCGTCGTAGCGGGACCCCTGGTCGTCGAAGCCGTGGCCGATCTCGTGGCCGATCACGGCGCCGATGCCGCCGTAGTTGGCGGCGTCGTCGACGTCCGGGTCGAAGAACGGCGGCTGCAGGATCGCGGCCGGGAAGACGATCTCGTTCATGCGCGGGTGGTAGTAGGCGTTGACGGTCTGCGGCGTCATCAGCCACTCGTCGCGGTCGACCGGGCGGCCGATCTTCGCCAGCTCGAAGTCGGTGTTCCACGCGCCGGCGCGCAGGACGTTGCCGAGCAGGTCGTCGGGGCGCGCCTCGAGCGTCGAGTAGTCCTTCCACCGGTCCGGGTAGCCGATCTTCGGCGTGAACTTGCCCAGCTTGGTGAGCGCCCGCTCGCGGGTGGCGGGGCCCATCCAGTCCAGCGTGGAGATGCTCTGCCGGTAGGCCTCGACGAGGTTGGCGACGAGTGTCTGCATCCGCTCCTTCGACGCGGAGGGGAAGTGCCGCTCGACGTACAGCTGGCCGACCGCCTCGCCGACCGCCCCTTCGACGAACGCGACGCCCCGCTTCCAGCGGTCCTTGAGCTGCGGGGTGCCCGAGAGCGTGCGCCCGTAGAACGCGAAGTCGGCGTCGACGATCTCGGCGGTCAGGTAGTCGGCGCAGGACGACGCCGTGCGCAGCGACAGCCACGCCTGCCACTGCGCGAGCGGCCGGTCGGCCCAGAGCGCGGCCGCCGCCTCGACGAAGCTCGGCTGGCGGACGACGACCTCGTCGAACGAGCCCTCCGGCGCGCCGAGCGCCGCGAGCCACGCGTCCCACCCGAAGCCGGGGGCGAGCTCGCGCAGCTGTGCCGCCGTCATGAGCGTGTAGGTCTTCTCGGCGTCGCGGTTGGTCACCCGGTCCCAGGAGATTTCGGCGAGCGCCGTCTCCAGGTCCATGACGGACTCGGCGATCCCGGCCGGGTCGGGCAGGCCGACGAGGCCCGCGAGCGTGGCGAGGTGGTCGACGTAGGCGGCACGGATCGCCGCGTTGTCCTCGCCGCGGTAGTAGGACTCGTCCGGCAGGCCAAGGCCCGACTGGTTGAGGTGCACGAGGTAACGGGTCGGGTCCTTGGCGTCGGTGCTGACGAACTCGCCGAACAGCGCAGCCCGCCCCTCGCGCTGGCGACGGCCCAGCACGGCGGCCAGCGCCTCGCGGTCGCCCGCTGCCGCGATGTCGTCCAGCAGGGGCCGCAGCGGCTCGATCCCGAGCGCCTCGATCCGCTGCGTGTCCAGGAACGACGCGTAGAGCGCGGCGATGCGGGCGGCGTCGGGCCCTTCGGCGTCGGTGGCGCCCTCGATGATGGCGCGGACGTCGGCCTCGGACTTGTCGCGCAGCGCCAGGAACGTGCCGTCCTGCGCGCGGTCGTCGGGGATGGTGTGCGTGGCCAGCCAGCGGCCGTTGACGTGGGCGAACAGGTCGTCCTGGACGCGGGTGGCGGCGTCGACGAAGGTCAGGTCGATGCCGGCAGGGGCCGGCCGGGTGGTGGTCACCGACCCATCCTGCCCGACGGGGCGGCTACCGCGCCTGGAGTCGGTAGTCGCCCGCCGACTCGTCCCAGTCCATCGTCAGCAACCCGCGCGCCTGCGCGGCCTTGGCGAACGAGCCGAACGTGTTGAACCCCCAGCGCTTCTCGCTGAAACCGGGCTCGCGCTTGCGGATCTGGTTCTTCAGCCCGGACAGCTGCGGGCGGCCCAGCTGCCGGACGACGTCGACGAGCAGGGCGAACGCGTGCTCCTCCGCGGCGTCGTTGGTCGGGAAGGCGACCTCGGGATCGCCCTGCGCGCTGCCGGGCCGCAGGGCGACGACGCCGCGCTCGTCCAGCGAGCGCATGAGCTCGCCGAAGCCGCGGAACCCGTGGTCGGCCTCGTCGAACGTCGGGTCCTTGCGCAGGATCGCGCGCTTCAGGCGCGACGCGAGCACCGGCCCGTCGGCGTGCCGGGACAGCCCGGCGAGGGTGGTGGTGACGAGGCGGTCCATGGCGTCGTCGTCGCCGCCGGGCGCCGCGCCCGGCGTGGCGGGGGCGCTGCCGGTCGGCGTGTCGGCGGCCTTCTCCACGCCGGGCAGCCGGTCGTAGAAGAGGAACTCGTCGCAGGCGGGGGGCAGCAGCTGCGACGTCGAGGACTGCACGCCGATGCCGATCACGCGCTTGTCGAGCGCCCGCAGCTTGTGCACGAGCGGCGTGAAGTCGGAGTCGCCGGTACCGATCGCGAACGTCGTGACGAAGCTGCGTTCGTAGGCCAGCTCGACGGCGTCGACGGCCATCTTGATGTCCGCGGCGTTCTTGCGGTGGCCCAGCCGCTGTGGGATCTCGATCAGCTCGACCTGGGCGCGGGTCAGCAGCCTGCGGTCCTCGTCGAAGGACGACCAGTCCGCGTACGCCCGGCGGGCCACGACGCGACCGCGCTCGGCCAGCGCGTCGGCCACCGGACCGAAGTCGAAGGGGCTCACGCCCAGGCCCTCGCGGGCACCGATCGCGAGGTTCTCGTAGTCGAGGAAGAGCGCGATCCGTTCGTCGTCCGGTTGCACCTGGTCAGCCTCGCACAGCGGGTCGGAGGAACCGAGACGGCGGGCTCTGTGACGATAGGTCGCGTGTCGCTCTCCGCGTACCTCGCCACGCTCGACGCCGCGGCGCTCTCGGCCCTCCTGGAGCAGCGACCCGACCTGCTGGTCGAGCCGGCGCCGCGCGACGTCGCCGAGCTCGCCGACCGGCTCGACGGGGTCGACACGCTCTCCCGCGCGCTGTTCACGATGGACCACGACGAGCTCACCACGGCCCGGACCGCGGCGCTCTGCGGGTCGCCTGCGGAGACGGAGCTCGTCGAGCGGCTCGGCCCCGGGGTCGGGGAGGTCGTCGACCGGCTCGCGGGCCGTGGGCTCGCCTGGCGGGTCGACGGGCGCGTCGGGCTGCCCGGCCGGCTCGCCGCGCACTTCGCCGCCGATCTCGACGGGTACCGGCCCGCCGCCGCGATCGCCCGGCAGATGCGGGTCGACCAGCTGCGGGAGGCCCTCGTCCGGCTCGACGCCGACCCGGGCGGCACCAAGGCGGTGCTGACCGAGCGGCTCGCCGCCGTGGTCGCGGACCCCGAGCGGGTGCTGGCTGCGGTGACGGGCCTCGCGCTGCCCGCCCTCAAGCACCTGGAGATGCTGCTGAACGGGGGGATGTGGTTCGGCGGACCGCGTGCGCCCGAGCGCGCGCTCCTCTCCGCCGGGCTGCTGCTCGACGGCGCGTACGGCACCGGTGAGCTGCCGCGCGAGGTCGTGGCGACGATGCTGCTCGGCCCCCGCTCGACCCTGGCGGGCCGGCCCGCGCTCGCCCCAGCGGCCGAGGGGCGGCAGGACGGGCGGGCCGGCGCCGAGGCCGCGGTGCTCGCCGCCGTCGCGCTGCTCGACGAGGCGACCGAGGCGCCGCTCGCCGCCCTGAAGAAGGGCGGCATCGGGTCGCGCGAGCGCAAGCGGCTCGCGACCCGGCTCGGCCTGGCCGAGCCCGCGCTGATGATCGACGTCGTCGCCGCGCTCGGGCTGCTGGTCGACACGGGCGCCGGGTACGCCCCGGCCGACCGGTACGCGGGATGGCGGGACGAGCCGCCGGCGCAGCGGTGGGCCGACCTGGCGAGGGCCTGGTTCGACCTGGACGTGACCCCGACCCGCCGCGAGGTCGACGACGGCGAGGTCGCGCCGCCGCTGCCCCTCGCGTCGACGGGCGGGCTGGTGCGCCGGGCGCTGCTCGGCGCCGCGGCGGGTGGGTGGTCGCTGCGGGCGGCCGCGCAGCACGTGGCGTGGTTCGCACCCCTGCACGGCTGCGACGACGCCGGGCTTGCCGCCACGGTCGGCGCGGCGCGGCGCGAGGCGGAGCTGCTCGGCGTCGTCGCCGGCGACCGGCTGACGACGCTGGGGGAGCTGCTGGCGACCGGCGTCGACGACCTCGCCGGCGCGGCGGCACAGGTGCTCCCCGAGGTGCGCGGGCAGCTCGTGCTGCAGTCGGACCTGTCGGCCATGGTGTCCGGGCAGGCGAGCGCGGCCGCGGCGAGGGTGCTGGCCGCTGCCGCGGTGCCCGAGGGGCACGGGATGGCCGTGACCTGGCGGTTCTCCCCGGCGTCCGTCCGGGCGGCGATGGACGCCGGTTGGACGGCCGACCAGCTGCGGGCGGAGCTGGCCGCCGCGTCGGAGCGGGCGCTGCCCCAGCCGCTGGACTACCTGATCGGCGACGTGGCGCGCCGCCACGGCGGCGTCCGCGTGCGGGAGGTCCGCTGCTGCGTCACCGGGGCGGAGGCGGAGCTGGAGGAGATCCTGCACACCCGCCCGCTCGCGAAGCTCGGACTCCGCCGGCTCGCCCCGACCGTCCTGACCAGCAGCGCCGCACCCGAGGCCGTTCTCGCGGCGGTGCGCAAGGCGGGGTTCACCCCGATGCCGGAGGACGCCGACGGCGCCGTCGTCGTGGCCGAACGTGCGAAGGTGGCCGCCCCGTCCGCCGGGCCCCGCCGGCGCCCGCGCCGGCGCGTCGACGCCGCCGAGCTCGCCGCCCGCCTCGTCGCCGGGTCGCCGGCCGCGCCGGTGTCCCCGACCCGGGCGGAGCTGGCCGCGCTCAACCCGGCGCTGGGCGCCGCGGAGATCGCGCTGCTGGCCGACGCCCTGGACCACGGCCACGACGTGCGCATCCGCTACCGCAACCGGGACGGCAGCCCGAGCGTCCGCGACATCGCGCCGGCCCAGCTGTGGGACCGGTGGATCACCGCGTGGTGCTACCTGCGGTCCGGCGACCGCGACTTCGCCGTGGCGCGCATCGAGGGGGTCGGGCCGGTGGGGTGAGGAGGACTCGGCCACCTGGTCCTCTACGTGCGGAACCTGGACCGTTCGGCGTCGTTCTACCGCGACGTGCTGGGCTGGCGACAGATCATCGGCGGTCCCGACGACGCTCCGCTCCCGTTCCGGGCCGCGGCGTTCGCCGCGCCGCCCGGGCGCACCCACCACGAGCTGCTGCTCATCGAGGTCGGCGAGGACGCGGCTGCGCTGCCGGCCGGCCGGCGGGTCGGGCTGTACCACTTCGGCCTGAAGATCGGCGACACCGACGACGAGCTGCGCGCCGCCCTGTCCACGCTGCGGGACCACGACGTCACGATCGTCGGGGCCAGCGACCACACCGTGACGCACAGCCTCTACGTCATCGACCCGGACGGCAACGAGATCGAGCTGTACGTCGACGTGCCGGGCGTCGACTGGCGCAGCGACCCGTCGCTCGTGGCGGCACCCATCAGGCCGCTGAGGCTCTGAGCCGGTCCCGGTACCCGCCGGGTTCTGGCGGGGTACGGGAACCGGGACGGCCCGGGTCCCGTCTGCTTGCGCATGAGACCCCTCCTGCAGCCGCTCGTCCAGTACGCCTCCGCCCTGGAGCGCGCCGCCACCGAGCATCCCGAACACGCCCACCGCCTCCTGGGCGAGGCCGCCGACGCCTGGCTGTGCCTCGGCCGGCGCGACCGCGCCGTCGCCGCGCTCGCCGGCCTCGCCGTCCGCCGCCGCCGCGCAGCGCGCCGGCCGCCCCCGCTCGCCTGCCAGGGGCCGACGCCCGGCATACCGTGGCAGGGTGAGCATCCGCCTCGGGTACCAGATCCCGAACTTCAGCTACGGCACGCCCGTCTCCGAGCTGTTCCCGACCGTCATCGCCCAGGCCCGTGAGGCCGAGGGCGCCGGCTTCGACGCCGTGTTCGTGATGGACCACCTCTACCAGCTGCCCGGCATCGGCACCCCCGACCAGCCCATGCTCGAGGCGTACTCGGCGCTGTCGGCGCTGGCCACCGCGACCTCGCGGGTCCAGCTGTCCGCGCTCGTGACCGGCAACACCTACCGCAACCCGACGTTGCTGGCCAAGGCCGTGACGACGCTCGACGTCGTCAGCGGCGGGCGGGCGGTGCTGGGCATCGGCGCGGGCTGGTACGAGCTGGAGCACCGCCAGCTGGGCTTCGAGTTCGGCACGTTCACCGACCGTTTCGCGCGCCTCGAGGAGGCGTTGTCGATCATCGAGCCGATGCTGCGCGGGCAGCGGCCGACGGTCGAGGGGCGCTGGTACCGGACCGAGACGGCCATGAACGAGCCGCGGCTGCGCGACGACCTGCCGATCCTGCTGGGTGGCGGCGGCGAGCGGAAGACGTTCGCGCTCGCCGCCCGGCACGCCCGGCACCTCAACATCGTCTGCCTGCCCGACGAGCTGCCGCGCAAGCTCGCCGCCCTGGACGAGCGGTGCGCCGAGGCCGGCCGGGACCGCGCGAGCCTCGAGACCAGCTACCTCGCCTCGGTCGTCGTCGACGAGGACGGCGACCGGGCCCGGGCCCGGCATCGGGAGTTCCTGCGCCGGCGCGGGGTCGACCTCGACGCCCTCGACCCGGAGCAGCGGGCCGCCGCGACGGCCCGGCAGTTCGTCGGCTCGCCCGACGATGTCGCCGCCGATCTGCAGAAGCGGGTGCTCGACAGCGGCGTCGGCGGCCTGATCGTCAACCTCCCCCTCGACGGACACGTGCCCGGCCAGGTCGAGCTGGCCGGCCGGACGTTGCGCGCGCTGGTCGGCTGACCGGCCGCCCGCGCGCGACAGGCGGCGCCCGGCGGGGCATCCTGGGGAGATGACCGTCCGACGCCGCGGCGCGACCGGCCGCGTGGCTCGGCGGGCGGTCGTGTCCGCGTGGGACGACGACCTCTTCAGCGAGTCCGCATCGGCCGCGTTCTGGCAGACCCTGTCGCTCCCGCCGCTGCTGCTGGGGCTCTTCGGGATCCTCGGCTACGTCGGGGGGCTCTTCGGGCCGGACACCGTCGCGGCGGTACAGCGCTGGATCGTCACCCTGACCAGCGGCGTGTTCAGCCACAGCGCCGTCGACCAGATCATCGAGCCGACGGTGGCCCAGATCCTGACCACCTCCCGGACGGAGGTCGTCTCGATCGGTTTCGTGCTCAGCCTGTGGTCGGGCTCGTCGGCGATGTCCGCCTTCGTCGACGCGATCACCAAGGCGTTCGAGCAGTACCAGCGGCGGAACCTGGTCTGGCAGCGGGTGCTCGCGATGCTGCTGTACATCGTGGCGCTCGTGAGCGGCATCCTGCTGCTGCCGGTCGTGGCGCTCGGGTCCCGGCTGATCCCGCTCCTGCCCGACGCCGTGCAACCCGTGGCCACGACGCTCTACGACGCGCTGTACTACCCGGCGATCGCGATCGGCCTGATCCTCGCGCTGACGACCCTCTACAAGGTCGCACTGCCCTACAAGGCCCCGTGGTGGCGCGGGCTGCCCGGGGCGTCGCTGGCGGCGGTGGTGTTCCTGGTCGGCGCGACCGGACTGCGGATCTACCTCGACTGGATCACGGGCACGGGCTACACCTACGGGGCGCTGGCGGCGCCCATCGCGTTCCTGCTGGCGACGTTCTTCATCGCGATGGCGATCATCCTGGGCGCCCACCTCAACGCGGCCATCCAGATCGAGTGGCCCGCTCCGCTGCGGCGGCGGGGTGTCGTGGTGCCCGACCCGATGGCGGGCGAGCCGGACGCCGACCCGGCGGGCGAGCCGGACGCCGACCCGGCGGGCGGCGAGCCGCCGGGTGTCGACGGCGGGGCCGCGGCAGGCCGGGACGACGCCGCGGGCCACGCCGCCTCGCACGGGACCGGGCCCGTCATCCCGGCCGCCCGCGAGCCGGTGGACGACCGGAGGGCACCGGCTGCCGGAACCGCGGCGGACCCCGGCCCGCCAGGGACGGGCGCGGCGGCGGCGAGCCCGGACGACGGCGTCCGGCCCGGACCGCGCCGCGGTCAGTAGTACTCGTTCGGGCGGCGGTCGGCCGGGTCGAGGAACTCGATGCCGACGTCGGCGGGCAGCTCGGCGCGCAGCATGCGGCAGATCTCGCGGCCCCGCTCGTAGTAGCCGTTGCGCTCGAGGTGGGAGAAGTCGGTCGCGGTCGGGTCGTCCCAGTTCAGGACGCTCTGGTACAGCTCGTCGTCCCAGGTCACGACGGCGGAGACGGCCGCGGCCGACAGCGGGAGGTCGTCGCCCACCCAGTCCGCGTCGGTGAGGTCGAACGTCTCACCGTCGGACTGCTGCACGTAGAAGGGGTAGAGGCCCCAGTCGGACATGAGCCGCAGGCGCTTGGCCACGATCACCTTCCTCCGGGCCGGAGCTTGCTCCGGGACTTCAGGGGATACGTCGTGACGAGGTAGCCGTTCGAGCCCTCGACGACGACGACGTCGACCGTCCGCCCGTTCAGGGGCACCGCGTAGGCGGTGGCGTCCTTGCCGACACGCCCCAGCAGGCGGCCGGTCGTGACGGCACGCACGGCGATCGTCGGGACGTCCTCGGGGGGCACCCCGTTGCGGTCGAAGTCGGCCAGCCGCTCGAACCGCAGCACGTGCGAGAGGCCCCGGCCGTTGCCGCCGCGCTCGAACCACACGATCCGGCCGTCGGCGGCGCGGGCCACCTGCAGCGTCTCCGCCGGATTGATCTTCCTGCCGTCGGCCCGGAGCTGGTCGATGAGCGCCTGCCGGTCCGACGCGGGCGGAGTGGCGACCGGTCCGGTCGCGGCCGCGGCGTACGTCGGCGCGGGAGCGCCGCCGGCCAGGCGCTCCAGGCGCGCGGACGCCACCGGCGACAACGTCCGGACGATGTCGCGGACGCGGGCGGCGTGCTGGTCGGCGATCCACCGCAGGTGCAGGAACAGCTCGGACACGTCGCCGCCGCGGGCGACCAGCTCGGCCGCGCCGCGGCTGACCACGGCGTCCAGCACGGCGGCGACGGCGTCGTACCACTCGTGGGGGACCAGCAGCTCGACGACGGCGTCGCGGATCGCGGCCCGCGTCGCCAGCGTGGCGTCGGCCAGCGCGTCACACGCCGTCGCGATGTCCCGGCAGTGCAGGCCGAGCACGCCGAAGAGGCCGGTCGTCGGGTCGGTGGACAGCGCCTCGCGGGCGAACTCCTCGGCCAGCGCGATCGCGGGGTCGGGGTTGGCGGTGGCCAGGCCGGCGACGGCGTGGATCCCGTCGGCGCCGGCGTCCTCCGGGGCGGTCGCGGCCGCTCGCCAGGCCGCGGCGGCCGAGCGCAGCAGGTCGACGTCGGCGGTGGGCCAGTACGGGGCGAGCAGACCGGCCAGCGCGAGCCCCGTGGGCGCGGCGGCCACGGCGGGAGGGGGCGGCGTCGGGACGGGCAGGACGACGTCGGGGAGGGAGATCGGGTCTGGGGGACTACCTCCGGGGGTCGAGGCGTGTTCGGCCTCGAGGACATTGTTGCCGGACTCGGCGATGCCGCCGGCGATGGCGAGCAGCATGATGCCAGCCGAGCGCCAGGCCGTCCACACCGCTGCGGTAGAGCCTGCATAGTCCGCCGCGACCGCGCCGTCGTCGCCGGCCATGCCGCCCGTGGTCGTCAGCGCGGTCGCCAACCTGCTCCAGGAGTCCACCAGCGTCCGGGACGCGGTCCCCAGCGTCGCCACGGTCGAGCGCATGTCGTCGGTGTCGACGTGCAGCCGGTCCGGCAGCAGCGCGGCCGGGGCCACCGTCGCAGGCCCGGTCCGTGCGCCCCAGATCGCGCGGTTGGCGGCGATGGCGGCGGAGTAGTTGGCGTGTGCGGTGCGGACCAGCTCGCGGAGCTGCGCCAAGGTCTCGAGCTGGCGGGCGGCCGCACCCCGGAACGCCGTCCAGTGCCCGTCGAAGCGGTCCGCGGACGCGCCGGACCAGCCGGCGGTCAGCGCCGCGGCGGCGCGGTCGGCGTCCTGCAGGTGCTCCCGCAACCGGGCGAGGGCGGAGCCGGCGTCGGCGTGCCAGTCCGCCAACGCCGCGGGCTCGACCCGGACCACCGCCACGGGGTCACGGTGACACCGGAGCGCGGTCCGGAGCAGGATGTCCGGCGGTGCTGGGGTAGTTCTACCCAGCGGGGACGATCCGCGGAGCTACTCGGTGCGGGGCTGGCCACCCCTGGTCAGGGAGTCGAGCCGGGCCTGCAGGTCGTCGAGCCGGGCCTGCAGCAGGGCCATCTCCGCGCCGAGGATCGCCACCTGGCTGCCGGTGGACAGGTCCGGCGCGGCCTCCGCCTCGTGCGCGACGGTGACGCCGTGGCCGGCGAGCCGGCCGAACGCCCTGGCGTCGAGCCGCGGGCGGGCACCGACGCAGGCCGGGCAGGTCGGCAGGAGCTGGCGCCAGCCGGTGGCGCCCGCGCCGGTGTCGGCGAGCACGGTGGCGGGGAGCCCGCAGTCGCAGCGGCCCAGCCGCACGGTGCGGACGCGCTGGCGCGCGTAGCGCAGGCCGAGCTCGTAGCGGCGGTACCGGCCCGACGCCGCGACCTGCATCAGCACCGCGTGGCGGTGGTCGGGTTCGCAGGCGAGGTCCCGGGCCTGGGACGGCTCGTGGAAGCAGTAGAAGCCGCAGTCGCACCAGCGTGACGGGCAGGCGTGCCGGCCGCCCTGTACGCAGATCGCGTCGTCGACGGCGAGGTAGACGTGGCCCCGGCCGACGGTCAGCCCGCTGAACCCCGCCCGCGAGCCGTCGGCGGACAGCATCGGGTACGCCAGCTTGAACCCGACCAGCGGCCGGTCGGAGTGCTCGGGCCGGCGACTGGCTGGTCGCCAGGCCACGGCTCAGGCCTGGACCGGCTCGGGAGCGGTCTCGGCCGGGTCCTCGGTCAGCTCGGACTCGGTCTCGGCGACGTCGGGCTCGTCGGTGAGGTCGACGGCGTAGCCCTCGGCGAGCTTTCGGCCCAGCTGCATGACTGCCTCCCCGATCGGTGCCTTCGTGACCGTGACGCTTCCCGCCGGGTCGTGACCGGCGTGCCCTCCCAGCGTGACGGCCGATCAAGCGGATGTCCAGAGGGCCGAGCGCGTCGGGCCGGACGGCCGATCAGGCCGGCCCGGCCGGGGTCCGCAGCGCCGCGTGCCGGGCCTTGACCGCGACGTCCTTGTTGACCGGGTCGTGCGCCTCGTCCAGGGCCGGTCCGGTGGCCGCGGCGACCGCGTTCATCGAGTCGACCATGCGCACGATGTGGGCCAGCCGGGCCTCCGCGGCGTCGAGCGGCTGCTGGGCGCCGGAGGCGAGGCCCAGGACCCGGTCCGTCCACAGCGCCTCCACGTGCAGCCCCGCCTCCGCGAGCACCGCGTGCAGGCGCCGCCGCAGCGTCCGGTCGTCGAGGCCCATCCAGTCCTGCAGCGAGGCGCGGTCGAGGGGGAACAGGCGATCGTGGTCGCGCAGGTGCAGCAGCTCCAGGGCGTAGACGTGGCCGTGGGCGCAGTACAGGCAGCTGTTGCGCAGCGAGACGACGAGCACCGCGAGGTGCGCCCGGACGGGCCCGAGCACGCGCACGCTCGCCTGGAGTCGCGGCATGTTGACCGCGAACCAGCGCAGGGCACCGAGCGGGCCCCGGACCGCGACCATCTCCGGGACGATCGTGGGCGAGAAGCCCCACATCGACCGGCACGCGCCATGGAGCAGGCGCACGGCGAGCGTGTGCAGGCTCATGGTCGGTCACTCCTCGGGATCACGCGATGTGAGCGGGACGCTACGCGGACGGCAGGCGGCCGGGCAGGGTCTGGCGGGGTCAGGGCGCTGTGTGCCGCTCGTCCCGCGCCCGGCGGTCGCCGGCAGGCCGGGATCCGGCCGCCGACGGGTTCCCCGTCTGCGAACGGCCACCCGTCACCGGTAGCGGTCCGTGACCGGCCGACGGCGGGGCACGATACCGACCGTGGCGGACGGGCGCGAGATCGACGGCATCCGACAGGGCGGCGGCGCGGGCGGCCTCGACGACGGGTGCGACGACCGGGACGCGGACGGCCGCGCCGAGGGGCTGCGCGTGGCTCGGATGCTCGACCTCGCGCCGCTCCCCGGCGAGGGCGGCCGGTTCCGCCGCACGCACGCCGACGCGCACTCCGCCGCGATCTACTACCTCCTCGTCGCTCCCGAGTTCTCCGCGCTCCACGTCCTGGCGGTGACCGAGACCTACCACTGGTACGCGGGGGCCCCGCTGCAGATGCTGCTGCTGCACCCGGACGGCACCGCGAGCGAACCGGTGCTCGGCGCCGACCTGGCCGGCGGCCGGCGCCCGCAGCTCGTGGTGCCGGCCGGGACGTGGCAGGGCAGCTCGCCCGGCGGCGCGTGGTCGCTCGTGGGAACGACCACGGCGCCGCCCTTCGACTGGTCCGGGTTCCGGCTCGGCGACCGGGCCGCGCTCGCGCGGTCGTACCCGCACGTGCGGGACCGGATCGCTGCCCTCAGCCGGAGATGACCGCCCGGTCGCCCGACTCGCGGGGCTCAGCGCCCGACTCGCGGTGGCTCAGACCCCGACTCGCGGGGCCGGGGTCGCGCCGTCAGGAGTGCGTGGCCTGGTGGAGCCCGAACGGAGCGCCGAACGGGTCGGCCACGACGCCGATCCGGCCGAACGGCGTGTCCTCGGCGGGCTGCAGCACCGCACCGCCCAGCTCGGTGACCTTGGCGACCGCCGCGTCGATGTCGGCCGTGCCGAAGTAGACGAGCCAGTGCGACGGCGTGCCCTCCGGCGCGCCCCACATCCCGCCCAGGCCGCCGAGCGGGTCGCCGCCGGTCGAGAACGTGCCGTACTGGTCGAGCGGCATGCCGGGGATCTCGGCGTAGCTGAAGCCGAAGACGTCGGTGTAGAAGCGCCTGCCGGCCTCGACGTCGGAGAGGCGGGCGTCCTCCCAGACGAGGCCGCCGGGCTCGTTGACGACGCCGGCGCCGATCATGCCGAGGTGCTGCCAGATGCCGAAGACCGCGCCGGTGGGGTCGGCGGCGATGGCCATCCGGCCGTTGCCCGCGATGTCCATGGGCGGCATGACGACGCTGCCGCCGTGCTCGCCGACCAGCTTCACCGTGGCGTCCGTGTCGTCGCTGGCGAGGTACAGCGTCCAGAACGACGGCTGGCCCTCGGCCATGACGGGCCCGATGCCCGCCGCGGCCCGGCCGTCGACCTGGCCGATGTGGTAATGGCCGAACTCCTCGCCGCTGTCGACGAGCGACCAGCCCAGCACGGCCTCGTAGAACGCGACGCCGCGGGGGAGGTCGGGAACGGACAGGTCGGCCCAGCAGGGCGTGCCGGCGGGCCAGGGCGTCTCTCGGGTGGACATGGTGGACTCCTCAGGTGCTCAAGGGGAGGCCGAGCATGCCACCGACCCCCGACACTTTAGGGTGGGCCGGGTGCCGGACCAGCCCGTCGGGCTCGTGACGGGCGTCGAGGACTCCACACCGCTGCAGTTCTCCGTCGCCGTCGCGCCCGAGCAGTACCTCCAGCTCGACGACGTCGTCACCACCGCGCGGTCGGTGCCGGGCGTCGGAGAGGTGCGCACGGCCGGCGTCGTCACGCAGGTCACCGCGCGGCACGAGGGCACGACGTACGGGTCCGACGTCTTCCTGGTCGCCGAGGGCGTGCTCCCGGCGCAGGTGCAGGAGGTCGCGGAGATCACGACGACCCGCGTCGTCCCCGAGTGCTACGTCCCGCCGGTCCCGGGCGCGGCCGTGCACCGGGCGACCGGCGAGGAGCGAAGGGAGGCCCTCTACTTCGACCGCATGCAGCGCACGGTCGTCGTGGGCCGCGGCCGCGACGGAGAGCCGATCTACGTCAACCTGGAGTTCCTGGACGGGACGCGCGGCGGCCACGTCTCGATCAGCGGGATCTCCGGGGTGGCCACGAAGACCAGCTTCGCGCTCTTCCTGCTCTACTCCCTCTTCCGCTCGCAGGTGCTGGGGAAGCGCTCGACCAACGCCAAGGCGCTCGTGTTCAGCGTCAAGGGCGAGGACCTGCTGTTCCTCGACCACCCCAACACGCGCCTCGACGCCGGCCTCGTCGCCGAGTACGCCACGCTGGGCCTGCCCGCCGAGCCGTTCCCGTCCGTGGGCTTCTTCGCGCCGCCGACGCCGGACGACCCCAGCGGCCGGCCGCACGTCGCGGGCCGGACCAGCGGCGTCAGCGCGTTCTGGTGGACGCTGGCCGACTTCTGCGCCCGCGAGCTCCTGCCCTACGCCTTCGCCGACGCCGAGGACGACCGCAACCAGTACCCGATGGTGATCCACGCGGTCGCGGCGCGGCTGCGCCGGATCGCGACGCCGGTCGGCGACGGAGCCGTCTCGGTCGATGGCCGGGTGCTGCGGACCTACGACGACCTCGTCGAGCACGTGACCGACCGCCTGACCGAGGAGGGGACGCGCGCCGAGTGGGCCGGCCCGGCCGTCACGACGGGCACGGTGAACGCCTTCGTCCGGCGGCTGCGCTCGTCGGCGCGGTCGCTGCGCGGCATCGTCCGCGGCGACCTGCCCGACACGGAGCGCCGCCGGGTGTCGACCGAGAACCAGCAGGTCACGGTCGTGGATCTGCACAACCTGCCGGAACGGGCCCAGCGGTTCGTGGTGGGTGTTGTGCTGGCCGCCGAGACGGCGCGCAAGGAAGCGGCCGGGCCGGGCGGGCTGCTGTTCACGATGATCGACGAGCTGAACAAGTACGCCCCGCGGGAGGGCGCGAGCCCGATCAAGGACGTGCTGCTGGACATCGCCGAACGCGGGCGGTCGCTCGGGATCATCCTGATCGGAGCGCAGCAGACCGCCTCGGAGGTCGAGCGGCGGATCGTAGCCAACTCGTCGGTGAAGGTCGTCGGCCGGCTGGACCCGGCGGAGGCGGGCCGGCCCGAGTACGGGTTCCTGCCGGCGTCCCAGCGGGTCCGCGCCACGCTGGCCAAGCCGGGCACGATGTTCGTCTCGCAGCCGGAGATCCCGGTGCCGCTCGCGGTCGAGTTCCCGTTCCCGGCCTGGGCGACGCGGGAAGGGGAGTCCGCGGTGGCGGGCGGGGCGCCGGCCGGGGAGCCGCGAGGGCCGAACGGAGCGGTCCCGCGGGACCCGTTCGCCCGGCTGGGCACGGTCACCGAGGACGACGACGCTCCCTTCTGAGCCGGCCCGGGCACGTGAGGTGCAGGGCGGGACCACGCGCGCGGGCCCACCGGAGGTCGCCGAGCCGGCCGGCGGCCGGGGCGGGGCCGCGCGGACGCGGGCGCGGGGCGCGGGTGGCTGCGGCGGCCCGCGCGGCCGGGTTGGTCGCCGGTTCCGGAGGCAGTGGGCCGGATGTGGCCTCGGTGCTCCCTCTCCGGCGATCACGTGCGGCGGGCGGCCCGGCGGTGGTCGGCACCGGTGGGCGGCCCGGCGGTGGTCGGCACCGGTGGGCGGCCCGTGCGTTGGTCGGCACCGGTGGGCGGCCCGGGCGGGCGGCCCGGGCGGTGGTCGACACCGGCGGGCGGCCCGGCGGCCGTCGAACCGGCGGCCGACCCTGGCCACGCCGCCCAGCGCCGGACTCGCGACGGCGCTGCGCGCGCTCTGCCGCCCCGTCGCGCCCGGCATGGCAGGGGTGCCGGAGGGCAGGGCGGGACCGTCCTACGATGAGCAGCCGATGCGGTTCCTGCACACCGCCGACTGGCACGTCGGCAAGACGCTGAAGGGCCGCTCCCGGCTCGACGAGCAGGAGCGCGTCCTGCGGGAGATCGTCCGGATCGCGCGGGAGCACGAGGTCGACGCCGTGCTCGTCGCCGGCGATCTGTACGACTCCGCGGCACCGACCGCGGAGGCCCAGAAGCTGGTCAACCGCACGCTGCTGGGCCTGGCGCGAGACGGCGCCGAGGTCGTCGCGATCGCCGGCAACCACGACCACGCCGCGACGTTCGACGCGTACCGGGGGTTCGCGCGGGCGGCCGGCGTCACGCTGGTCGGCTCGGTGCGGACGGCCGCGGAGGGCGGCGTCGTCACGTTCACGGCCGGGTCGACGGGGGAGCGGGTGACGGTCGCGGCGTTGCCGTTCCTGTCGACCCGCTGGGCCGTCCGGGCGGCGGAGCTGCTCACCGGCACGCCCGCCGACCACACCGCCGCCTACGACCAGCAGCTGCGCGACGTCCTCCGCTCGCTGACCGGCGGGTTCCGGGACGACGCCGTCAACCTCGTGCTCGCCCACGCGACCGTGCTGAACGGCCGGCTCGGCGGCGGCGAGCGCCTCGCGCAGTCGATCTTCGAGTACGCGGTGCCGGCGTCGGTCTTCCCGGTCGACGCGCACTACGTCGCGCTGGGGCACCTGCATCGGCGCCAGGCGATGCCCGCGCCGTGCCCGGTGCACTACAGCGGCGCGCCGCTGGCCGTCGACTTCGGCGAGCAGGAGAACACCCCGGTCGTCTGCCTGGTCGAGGCCGCTCCCGGCGTCCCGGCGTCGGTCACCGACATCCCGGTGACGGGCGGCAGGCGACTGCGGACCGTCCACGGCACGGTGGCGGAACTGTCGGTGCTCGGTGAGAGCCGGTCCGCGGATGCTCGGTGCGAGCTCCGCTGACGCTCCGCTCGGTGCCGATGCGAGCTCCGCTGACGCTCCGCTCGGTGCCGATGCGAGCTCCGCTGACGCTCCGCTCGGTGCCGATGCGAGCTCCGCTGACGCTCCGCTCGGTGACCTCCTGCGGGTCTACGTCCGCGAGCCGGCGCGGGCGGGGCTGCGGGAGGAGGTCGTCGCCCTGCTGCCGAACGCGCTGGAGGTCCGCATCGATCCCGAGTTCGCGGCGCCCGTCGAGGCGTCCCGCCCCACGACCGACGCCGGCCGGCCCGCGCACGAGCTGCTCCACGAGTACCTCGCCACCCGCGGGGTGGCCGATCCCCGCGTCGAGGAGCTGTTCCGGCGGCTGCACGACAAGGTCGTCGGCTGATGCGGCCCGTCCTGCTGGACATGGCGGGCTTCGCGTCGTTCCGCGACCCCACCACCGTCGACTTCCGCGCGGCCGAGTACTTCGCGCTCGTCGGGCCCACCGGGTCGGGCAAGTCCACGGTGATCGACGCCCTGACCTTCGCGCTCTACGGCTCCGTGCCGCGCTGGGACAACCCGCGCACGGTCGCGCTCGCGCTGGCGCCCACGGTCGGGCGCGGCACCGTGCGGCTGGTCTTCGACGTGGGCGGCGAGCGCTACGTCGTCGCGCGCGAGCTGCGGCGGGCGGCGAGCGGGTCGGTCTCGGTGCGGACCGCCCGGCTGGAACGGCTGCGCGACCGCGACGGCACCGGCGCGGCGGAGGAGGAGACCGAGCCGCTCGCCGACGGGGCGGCCGCCACCACACGTGCCGTCGAGGAGCTGCTCGGCCTGCCCTTCGCCGACTTCACCACGTGCGTGGTGCTGCCGCAGGGCGAGTTCGCGGAGTTCCTCCACACCGAGCCGCGCAAGCGCCAGGAGACCCTCGTCCGCCTGCTCGGGCTCGGCGTCTACGACGTCATCGCCCGCGAGGCCAACGCCGAGGCGAAGGCGCAGGAGCAGCGCGCCGCCGTGCTGGCCGAGCAGTCGGGTGGGTACGCGGACGCGACCGCCGACGCCGAGCGGGACGCCCTCGCGCGGGTCGCGGCGCTCGAGGCGCTGCAGGAGCGGGCCGCGGCCGACGGGGTCGAGCTGGCCGCGGCGACGGCCGGGCTGGCGGCGGCCACCGCGGAGGTCGACCGGCTGGCGGCCGAGCGCGCCGTGCTCGGTGGGCTCGCGGCCCCGCCGGGCGTCGACGCGCTCGCGGGGCGGCACCGCGCGGCCGCGCAGTCCCTCGCCGGTGCGCTCGCCCGCGAGGCCGCTGCCGAGCGGGCCGAGGTCGCCGCGCGGGAGGCCCTCGACGCCGGACCGGCACGCGAGCCCCTGGAGCGGGCCCTGCGGGACCGCCGCGAGCGGGCCGACGTGGACGCGGCCCTGCCCGCCGCGCGGGAACGCCTGGCACGGGCTCGGGCGACCGGGGACGCCGCCGCGCAGGAGGCCAAGGCGGCGCTCGTCGCCGTCGACGCCGCCCGCGCCGCCCGCGACGCCGCCGCGGCGGCGCTGGACCGGGCCCGGGAGGCCGGTGTCCGGCTCGCGGCCGAGCGGGACGCCC
>CAVSJZ010000018.1:0-29436 GCA_963728105.1 uncultured Actinomycetota bacterium
ACCCGCACCACTATTTAGCGCAGTCTGGGCAGCTTTAAAATCGGCATAACCCGCATCGCTATAATCAAAAGGCGGCAACCTCAAGTATATCGGCTGCGCGCTGACGATATCTCCCAACACATGGCTGCGGCTGCGATAGATTCTACTGGTGTCGGTCTCCACACCCTCCAAGCCACGCTGACCGCGCAGGAAATTCACCAGATTCGCTCCCGACGCAGCCGTGGCATAAGCAGTGCCATTGGTCGTATCGTTGGCTATCAGCGTGGAACATTGCGACAGCTGGTACGGAGAGGAGGAACACATGTTGCTGAAATAGCCTTGCTCTGTGGCATTCAGATTGGCCCAGGTGAACGGCTTCAGCTTGTTTGAGGTGCTGCTGTCGAAAGTATAAATTGTGCGCGTATCGCTGGAGGCGCTGACCAGGGCATCCAGATTGGCCTGTGCGGACCAGACGACTTTATCCTTTCCCGTAGCAGGGTCCAGCACAAACTTGCTGGTGACCGATCGTCAAAGATCCTTGGCCGTCAGGTCGCCGTCCCAGGATAATGTGTTGAACATGGCAATGTAGGCAAAGTTGTCACCCGGTACAGGTTGCATATTGCTGGTCGAGGCAGCTGCCGAAGCGCCCTGGCGTGAGCTTACGCCCGCCAATGCACCGGAAAGGCCGGAGACCAGGGAATCCGCGCTCTTCGCACTGAAATATTGCCCGCGTCCATTCACCGCGGCATGCCACAGGTCATCTATCGTGGTATTGGTATTGCTCACCGGCCTCGGCCAGTTATTCGGGCCGCCGCGAGGACGAGCAGGCCGGCGGCGGCGACGCGGCGCACGGCGGCCGGCGCCGGCCGGCGCGCGCGGCGGGTTCGCATGGTCATGGCTCGCTCCGTCCTGTCCGGGGACCGGGATACGGCGCCGTCACCGGCCGCCGCGTCCGCCGTCCGTCGCGCGCCCGCCCGACCAGCCGCGGATGGTCCTCGTTCGGGGTCGGGGGGGTGGACACGACCGAGCCGCGCCAGAGCCGGGCGGGGACCCGGCGCAGCCGGCCGGCGCCGCGCTCGTGAGGGGGTTGTCCGTCCACGGCCGGAAACCTAGGAGGACGATCCGGGTTCCGCGCCGACCTGTGAACGCCGGTTGCCTGTCGTGCCGTGATCGGTTCGTTACCGACGCCCAGCGGGCGGCGACCCCCCCGAACGCCGCGACCGTGTCCGGCGGACGGCTCAATCCGCTTCTCAGCCAACCGCGGAGCGAGGGCCCCGATCCGGGCGGACGGCGCCGCCGGCACCGCTCGTCGGGCGCCCGCCGGGCTCCGGCCGAACAGCGCCGGGCCGGGCCGGCGCAGCGAGGCCCGTGCGGCTCGGTGACCGCCGGGCCCAGCCGCGGTGACCGGTGTGACGCGCCACCGGACGCTGCGCAACGGGCAGGTGTCGGTCCTCGTGCGGGGCGACGTCGCCCGGCCTGCGTGAGCGTCACGGCTCCTCGTCGTCCTCGCGGGCCGGCTGGTTGACCTGCAGCAGACGCAGCGCGAAGTCGGCGCGCATCCGGTCCTCGTGGCGCGCCAGGTCCAGGCCGGTCAGCTGGCGGATGCGCTCCAGCCGGTAGCGCAGCGTCTTGTGGTGGACGAACAGCCGCTCGGCGGCCGCCCGCTGCGAGCAGTCCGCGTCGAAGAAGGCGCGCAGCGTCCGCACCAGCGCGCCGTCGTTGTCGCGGTCGTAGGCGACGAGCGGGCCGGTCACCTCGTCGACGAAGGTCTGCAGGTCGGGATCGTCGCCCGACCCGAGCAGCAGCCGGACGATGCCCAGCTCCTCGTAGAGGAAGATGCTGCGCCCGCCGAGCCGGCGGGCGGCCGACAGGGCCGTGCGCGCCTCGTTGAGCGCGCTGGGCAGCTCGACGGCCTCGGGATGCTCGCGGCTGATCCCCCAGGTCAGCGCCAGGTCGGGCCAGACGCGGCGGACGGCGTCGGCGAGCGCGCCCACGAGGTCCCTCGCCGCGCTCCGTTCGAGGTCGACGGCGACCGCGACGAGCTCGTTCCCGCGCAGGCTCGCCAGCGCGAGGCCCCGGCCGTCCTCCAGCGCCCGGACGGTGCGCAGGAGCTGCCGGCGCGCGCGCTCGGTCTGGGAGGTGTCCCAGCCGCGCTCGGCGGCGAGCGTCGCGAGGTTCTCCAGGCGCCCCGCGACGACGCGCAGCCGCCCGCCCAGCACGACCCCGATCTGCTGGGCGCGGGTGCGGGCCGCGAGCCGGTGCTCGATCGGCCCCTGCAGCAGGTCCCACAGCACCTGCTCGGTCGCCTCGGCGCGGGCCCGGCTCGCCGCGCGCTCGCGCAGCAGGGCCAGTGAGCAGGCCATCGCGACGTTGCCGGCCGCCATCTCCATCGCCTCCGCGGGCTCGTCGCCCCGCAGCAGCACGACCTGGCCGACCTGGTCGCCGTCGGCGTAGACGGGCCGGACCCAGCGCCCGCGACCGCCGGTGCCCCCGTCGAGGTCGGCCATCGCGGCGGGCAGCGCCGAGACCAGCCGCCGCCCGCTGTGCGCCGCCTGCAGGGCGCCGTCGGCCCCGTACACCCCGACCTGGCAGCCGAGCCGGACGGCGACCGTGCGCAGGACGGCCGCCAGCCCGCCGCCCTCCACGACGGTCGTGAGCAGCTCCTGCTGCAGGCGCGAGGCCCGGTTCAGCAGGGCCACCTGGCGGGCGAGGCGGTCCCGGGCGTGCTCGGTCTCGGCCGCGGCGGCCACCTGCTCGTCGTACAGCCGGGCGTTGTCGATCGCGATCGTGGCGAAGTCGGCCAGCGTGACGATGCGCCGCACGTCGGCGTCGCGGAACACCGAGGTCCGCCGCCGCCACACCTCGAGGACGCCGATGAGCTCGCCGTGCAGGCGCAGCGGCACCGCCAGCGCCGACCGGGTCTGCTCCTCGACGGCCAGCGACATGAAGTCCTGGCTGATCCGCGTGTCGTCGACGTAGGAGTCGGTCTTGGCGGGCTCCCCGGTCAGGAAGACCATCCCGGCCACGCCCTGGCCGCGGCGCATGGCCAGCCGCGCGGTCTCGGCGGCGCGGTTGCCGACGCAGGCGCGCATCCGCACGACCTCGCCCTCGCGCAGCAGGACGCCGCAGATGTCCGCGTCGAGCAGGCGCAGCGTGCGCTCGGCGATCGAGTGCAGCAGCCGGTCCAGGTCGCGCACGGACAGCAGCTGGCGCGCCACCTCGCGGACCGCCTCGGTCTCGGCGCCAGCGGCCGCGACCTCCCGGCCCGCCGAGTCCGCCGCGGCGGCGAGCGAGAGCCACACGCCCGCCCGGCGCAGCAGGCCGAGGGTGGACGCGTCGACGGGCAGCCCCGGGTCCCAGCACAGGGCGACGCCGCCGGTCGACGTCACGAAGCCCCGCCCGGTCACGCCCGCCGCCGCGGGCCCCGCGAGCGGCAGCCCGGCGATGCCGGTGCCGGCGCCGCCCAGTAGCCGCCACCCGCCGTCCGACCAGCTCGCGACGGTGACCGGCGAGCCGAGCAGCAGCGACGCCCGCGCCACGACCGCGTCCGCGGCGGCGGCGAGGTCGCCGGGCACCGTCGCCAGTACGCCGTCCAGCCCCCCGTCGATGCGCTGGGTCGTGCCGCCGGCCCTCACAGCGTGATCAGGGCCTTGAGCGACCGGCGCTCCGCCATGGCCCGGTACAGGTCCGGCGCCGCGTCGAGCGCCGCGACCTCGGAGACGACGACGGTCGGGTCGACGGCCCCGGACCGGACGAGCCCGAGCAGCGCGTCGCCGTCGCGCATCAGGTCACCGATCGCGAACCGCAGCGTGACCTCGCCGGCGAACGCCCTGGCGACCGGCAGCGACCAGCCGGCGTCGGCGTGGACCCCGACGGACACGACCGTGCCGCGCGCCCGGACCAGGTCGAACGCGCCGTCCAGGCCGCGCGGGCCGCCGACGGCGTCGACGACGGCGTCGGCGCCGCGGCCGTCGGTGAGCGCGTCCACGACGGCCCGCGCGCCGCCCGGGTCGGCGGTGACGGCGCCCTCCCGGGCCGCCTGCGCCCGCCGCTGCGCGACCGGCTCGACGAGGACGACCACGCCCGCGCCGCAGGCCTGGGCCACGAGGCTGGTGAGCTGCCCGACCGGGCCGCCGCCCAGCACGGCGACGGTGGCGCCCGGCTCGAACCGGCAGCGCGACACCGCGGCGTACCCGGTGGCCAGGGTGTCGCCGAGGAAGACGGCGGCGTCGAGCCCGACGCCGTCCGGCACGGCGCGCAGGGCGGTGTCGGCGAACGGCACCCGGACCAGCTCGGCCTGCGCCCCGGCCAGCGCGGGGCCGAAGGTCGTCCCGGTGCCGAAGAACCGCCGGTGCGGGCACTCCCAGTGGTCGCCGCGGCGGCACCACCAGCACAGCCCGCACGCCGTGAAGTCGGCGCCGACGACGAGGTCCCCGACGCGGTGCCCGCGCACGGCCGGCCCGACCTCGACGACCTCACCGGCGAACTCGTGGCCGAGGACCGTGCCCCTCGGCACGCCCTCGGGGTGCGAGACCAGGTGCAGGTCGGTGCCGCACACCGCCGCCCGGCGGACGCGCACGACCGCGTCGGCCGCCTCGACGACCGACGGCTCGGACACCGGCGCCACCTCGACGGCGCCGTCCCCGGCGAACAACACGGCCTGCACGGCGGGCCGCCTCAGGCCACCGAAGGGGCGAGCGGCGCCAACCGCTCCCGGATCCGGTCGGCGGCGGCGCGCAGCGCGGCGAGCTCGTCGCGGGTCAGGTCCAGCTCGACGATCTCGCGGACGCCGCCGCGGCCCAGCCGCGCCGGCAGCCCGACGTACACGCCGCGGATGCCGTAGTGCCCGTCGGCCAGCACGGCGGCCGGCAGCACCTCGCCGCTGTCGGCGGCCATCGCCAGCACCATCCGCGCGGCCGAGAGACCGGGCGCGAGGAACGCGCTGCCCGTCCGCAGCAGCCCGACGACCTCGGCGCCGGATCCCCGGGTGCGGTCGACGATCGCGTCGAGCTGCGCGGCGGGGAGCTGCCCGGCGAGCGGGCGGCCGTCCGCGGTGGCCAGGGAGAGCGGGACGACCATCTCCTCGCCGTGGCTGCCCAGCGCCCATGCGGAGATGCGGTCGGGGCGGGCGATCCCCGTCAGGGCGGTCAGCGCCCGGAACCGGGCGGCGTCGAGCACGCCGGCCATGCCGAGCACCCGCTCGGCTGGGAACCCGGACGAGGTCCAGGCGTGCTGGGTCATCTCGTCGAGGGGGTTGGTGACGACGAGGAGGACGGCGCCGGGCGACGTCGCCGCGACCGTGCGGGCCACGTCGCCGACGATCGCGGCGTTCGTGCCGATCAGGTCCGAGCGGCTCATGCCGGGCTGGCGGGGGCGGCCGGCGGTGATGACGACGTAGTCGGCGCGGCCGGCGCCCTCGACGGTGCCCACCCCCCGGACGGCGGTGGCGAAGCCGGAGAGGGCGGCGGCGTGCGTCAGGTCGAGGGCGACGCCTGCCGCCCGGCCCTCGTCGACGTCGGCGAGTACGACCTCGGCGAACACGTCGGACTCGGCGAGGCGCAGCGCGGCGACCATGCCGACGTTGCCCGCGCCGACCACGAGCACGCGGCCGGAACGCCCGGCCGCGGACCCGGCCCCGTAGCCGGGCATCGGCGCGCCCCGGCGGTAGAGCGCGCCGGACGGCGGGCTCACCGGGTGGCCGACGGAGCGGCGGCCGGCCGGGTAGGGACCGCGGGGCGGGGGCGCCACGGTGACGGCCGACGCCGGCACCGGCGACGGCGGGACGCGCGGCGCCGGACCGGACGGCTCCGGGGCCGCCGTGGTCCGGGCCGGGGACGCGACGACGATCTCCAGCCCGAGCTCGCGCGCCCGCTCGCGCGCCAGCGGCGTGACGACGTCCCGCGCGCCGACGTGGATCCGCCCGCCGGCCGCGGCCGCCGCGTCCTCGACGGCGGCGGCGCCCCAGACGGTCATCGCCGCTCCTCCCGCCCGTGGATGTCCTCCAGCGCGGCGACGGCGGCGTCGCGGGCGCTCTCCACCTCGCTCTCGGTGCCGGACAGGAACATCCGGCCGAACCGGCCGACCGCGCGCAGCTCGATGACGGTGATGTTGGCGGCCTTCTCCGCCTCGTTCGCCGCGATGGAGACGTACGCGGCGGGGGCGACCTCCAGCACGAACAGGCTCTGCCCGGGGAGCAGCATGGAGCCCTTGCGCCACTTGTTGAGCAGCTGCGCCTGGTAGGGGTGGACGTTCGTGATGAACTGCGTCGACGCGATCACGGGCTTGAGCCGGTCGGCCTCGGTCATGCCGAGCTCGTCCAGGACCGCCTGCCCCGAGGCGAGCACCTCGGCCTGCTGCTCGGAGTGGATCTCCAGCAGGCCGAACTCGCGCTCGATGATCTGCAGCGCGGGCCGCACGCCCGCGGCCTTCAGCGCGATGTCGGCGGCCCGGAAGACCTCGTTGCCCGGCGCCATCTCGATGTAGAGCTCGGCCATGCCGGCGAGCGGGACGTCGCCGGGGCTGGTGGCGGCGATGTGGGCGGCGCACTGCGGCTGCATCCGGTCGACGAACGCGTACGTGCGCAGGGTCGGGCCGCTGGCGGCGCGCGTCATGGCATCGATCTCGCAATCCCGATCGGGGTGATGAGCAGGGCGTGCGGGTAGGTCACGACGGGCCGCCCGAGGTAGTCGGCCAGCACGGCACCGGCGCCGGGGAGCATGAGGGCGCCCCCGGCCAGGTGCAGCGGCAGGTCCTCGTGCCCGACGGTCAGCGCGCGGACGTTCTCGGCGATCCGCTGCAGGCCCGGGACGAGGACGGGGAACGCGTCGTCCGGGTGCTCGCGCTTGTGGGCCTCGGCGTCCTCGACGGGGATGCCGCGGGCGCCGGCCAGCACCAGGTCGAGGTGGTGGCCGCCGCCGGGCCGGTCGTCGAGCCGGACGAGCTCGCCGCCGCGGAACACCCCGACGCCCGTGGAGCCGCCGCCGACGTCGACCACCACGCCGTCGCGCACGTCGAGGGTCCGCTGCGCGGCGCTGACCTCGTCGACGAGCGTGACCTCCGCGAAGCCCGCCGTCTCGCAGACGTAGGTGCAGGCGCGCGCGTCCTCGACGGGGATGCACGGCGGGTAGGCCGTCGCCGCGGCCGGGAGCGCGGTCCCGACGGCCGGCTCGGCCCGCTCCCGCAGCGTCCTTACCGTGCCGGCGGCGCGGGCGAAGTCGACGACGACGCCGTCGCGCAGGGCACCGGAGGGGCGGGCGTCGACCCACACGGGCCGCTCCCGGCCGTCCCCGTCGACGGCGAGCACGACGAGCACGCAGCTCGCCGTGCCCAGGTCGACGCCGACGCGCACGGCCCGGGCGCCGGCCAGCGCGTCGGTGGCGGCATCGCCGTCGGGTGCGGCCAGCACGGCGGCCGCCGCGGCGAGCAGCGCGCGGGCGCCGGCGCGGGTCGCGGCGCCGGGGTGGGCGTCAGCCGCCCGCACCGGCGCGGGCGGTGTCGGTACCGGCGGCATCAGTCGAGCTCGACGAGGTCGTAGACCGTGCGCCACGGCCGGACCTCGTGCGCCAGCCGCTTGATGTTGATCAGGTGCAGCGGGGTCACGTTGTCCGAGCAGATCGAGCCGCTCCAGGTGCCCGTGCCCAGCTGGAAGGACGGGTCGACCTCCGTCGAGTACCCCATCCCGCCGAAGAGGGCCGGCGTGTTGACCACGATCCGGCCGGCCGGCAGCGCGCCGAACGGGGCGATCTCCTCCGGGTCCGCGGCGTGGACGGCGGCGGTGTGGCCCTCGCCGTCCAGCGCGAGGACCTCGCGGCAGCGGTCGAGGCCGGCGGCGAGGTCGCGGGCCCGGTAGACCGACAGCACCGGGCCCAGCACCTCCCGCGACAGCGGTGTGTCGACGCCGACCCGGTCCAGCTCGCAGGCCAGCACCCGCGTCCCGGACGGCACGGCGAACCCGGCCAGCTCGGCCAGCCGCGCCGCCGTCTGCCCGACGCCGGCCGCCCGCAGCGCGCCGCGGTCGTCGAACAGCACCCGCACGAGCGCGGCCTGCTGCGGCGCGTTCATCCAGTACGCGCCCCGCTCCTCGAACGCCCGCAGGAACGGGCCGGCGACCGCCTCGTTGACCACCACCGACTGCTCGGCGACGCAGGCCGTGCCGTTGTCGAACGCCTTCGAGGTGAGGATCATCTCCGCGGCCTCGGCCGCGTCCGGCACGCTCGCGCCGACGTAGGCGGGCACGTTGCCGGCGCCGACCGCGATCGTCGGCTTCCCGCTGGAGTACGCCGCGCGCACCATCCCCGGACCGCCCGTGGCCAGCACGAGCGCGATCTCCGGCCGCCGCATCAGCTCCTGCGTGCTGGGCAGGGTCGGGTGCTCCAGGCAGGAGATCAGCCCCTCCGGCGCACCCGCGGCCACGGCCGCCTCGGCCATGACCTGCACCGCGCGCAGCGTGCACCGGGCCGCCCGCGGGTGCGGCGCGTGCACGATCGCGTTGCCCGACTTGACCGCGGCGAGGCTCTTGAACAGCGCCGTCGACGTCGGGTTGGTGACGGGGATGATCCCGGCGATGACGCCCATCGGCGACCCGATCGCCGTGACCCGCGCCTCGTCGTCGACCCACAGCACCCCGACGGCGCGGCGCTGCAGCATCCACCGGGCGACGAACCCGGTGTTGTAGCGGTTCTTGTAGATCTTGTGCTCGTACACCCCGTAGCCGGTCTCGTCGACGGCCAGGCGGGCGAGCTCCTCGGCGGCCTTCGTCCCGGCCCCGGCCATCGCGCGCACGTACCCGTCGAGCGTCTCCTGGTCGGCGCCCTCCAGCGCCTCGAACGCCGCCCGCGCGGCCCGGGCCTTCCCCCGGACGTCGGCCAGGCCGGCGAGGTCGCTGTCGAGCTCGCCGCCGGACCCGAGTGTCCCGGGCCCCATCGTTCTGGTCATCCGCCCACCTCCCCGTCAGGTCGCGGGCGCTCAGCCCTTCGGGCGGGTGAGGACGGCGAGGATGCTCTCGGTCTCGTCGTGCGGGCGCGGGATGACGTGGACGGAGACGACCTCGCCGGCCTTGCCGGCTGCCACGGCGCCGGCGTCGGTTGCGGCCTTCACCGCGCCGACGTCGCCGCGCACCATGACCGTCACCAGGCCGCCGCCGATCTCCCGGTGGCCCAGTATCTGCACGTTGGCCGCCTTGACCATCGCGTCGGCCGCCTCGATCGCGCCGACCAGGCCCTTCGTCTCGATCAGCCCGAGCGCCCCCCGCAGTGCGGGCGCGGCGGGAGCGCCGGTCGTGCCGGTCGTCGTGGGCATGGGGTCCTCCAGGTCGTCGGATGGTCGGCTGGTCGGCTGGTCGGGTCGTCGGTCACTACTTGCGATAGGTCACGATGCCGTTGCGGATGACGCTGTCGGCGATGGCGACCACCGCCCGGTCGGTCGGGGCGTCGGCGCCGGCCGCCACCCGGGCCGCGCCGCCGCCGGCCACGAGCACGACCTCCCCCACGCCCGCGCCGACGAGGTCCACCGCCACGTAGGCCGCGCCGCGCGTCTGGACGGGGTCGGCCCCGGACGCGTCCTGCACCACGAGGAGGGTGAACCGGGCGAGGCCGGGCTCCTTGACGGTGGAGACGACCTGGCCGAGCACCTTGGCGAGCTGCACGCGCTGCCACCTCCTTCGTCTCGTCCGGTCGCGCGCGGGGTCGGCCCACGGCACGCGAGGCGACAGTAGGGCGGCCCCACCACCAGCGGCGCTATCCCGACCGGACAACGTCGGCGCCCGGAGCTATCCCCGCGCGCACTGGTCCGAGCCCGCCCGAATGACGAGGGTCTGCGGGGAGACGGCACCCGTTCGAGGAGGTCCAGCGGTGATCCGACCCGAGGACGCCCAGTTCCACCCGCCGACCACCGACGACCCGCTCTGGGCCGAGACCAACTACTTCGGGCTGTACGCCGGGCAGGACACCGACCGCCCGACCAACATCGGGATCTACGGCCTGTTCCGCGAGCCGCTCGGGGTGGTGGGGTCGACGGTGTCGGTCAACAGCCGCCGCGTCACGACGCCGTGGGCCGCCGACTACTGGGACGCCTGGGAGCACCTCGTCGTGCCGCAGCCGTCCAACCTCCTGGACTACGAGCTGGCCAACGGGCTGAAGGTCGTCTGCTCCGACCCGAACCGGGTGTGGGACGTCGCCTACACCGACGCGGCCGCCGAGCTGGAGATCCGCTTCCGGTGCACGGCGCTGATGGAGCCCTACGACATCAACGACCCCGCGCAGGACCCCATGGCCGCCGCCCGGGACATGGACAAGACCTGGGGCCACGCCTACGCCGGGCACTTCGACCTGACCGCGCGGTTCGAGGGCGAGCTGCGCCTGCGCGGCGCCACGACCCCGATCGACTGCGTGTCGACGATGGACCACAGCTGGGGGGTGCGGGCCGAGCGCCAGACGTCGCGCCTGTCCTGGATGCACGCGCACGTCTCCCCCGACCTGGCCTTCCACGGCCTGTTCGACTTCACGACGGCGGGCGGCCCGGACGGGGCGTCCCCGCTGGCCATGACCCACGGCTACGTGCTGGACCACGGCAAGGTGTACGGGCTCAAGGGCGGCGGCGGCAGCACCGACCGGCGGGGCCTGTACCCCGAGCACATCGCGGTCACGGTCACCGACTCCGCCGACCGGACCTGGGAGATCGAGGGCACCGCGCTCACGGCGTTCCCGTGGCAGAGCCAGCCCGGCGTGGTCGGGCACAACTGCCTCCTGCGGTGGTCGGTGAACGGGCAGACCGGCTACGGCGAGTGCATGGACTTCGTCGGCATGGGCGAGCTGGGCGCGCTCCACGCGCGGCTCGCGGCCAGCGGCTGAGCGCGTGACCGGGCGCGCCGGCGCGCCGTCCCCGGTCCGGGCGGTGATCTTCGATCTGGACGGGACGCTGGTACAGACGCGGGTGGCGTCGTGGGAGGTGTTCGACCGGGTCAACCGGCGGTTCGGGCTCGGCGTGGACGAGCCGGAGCAGTACTTCGACCTGTTCCGGGGCAACATCTACGCCGAGATCGCCAAGCTGTGCCGCGACGACGCCGAGGCCGCGACCGTCAAGGACGCCTTCCTGCACCTGCTGCGCACCGAGTACACGCCGCCGCTCGTGCCGGGGGTCGCCGAGGTGGTGCGCCGGCTGGCGTCGGACTGCACGCTCGCCGTCATGTCGTCCAACGCCATGCAGGTGCTGCGGCGCGTGCTCGTGCGCAACGAGCTGGCGTTCTGCTTCGCGTACGTCTTCGGCGGGGACGTCACGCCGGACAAGCGGACCGCGATGCGCTCCTTCCTCGCGGACGCCGGCAGCGGCTACGGCCGCCGCTGCGCCGCCGACTACGACGAGGCGGGCGAGCGCCGCCCGCCCGACCCCGGCTCGACCGTGCTCGTCACCGACACCGCGGGCGACGTGCGCGACGGGCTGGAGGTCGGCGTCCGCGTCGTCGGGGTGGCCTGGGGCATGCACGGCGTGGCGGACCTGACGGCGGCGGGCGCCGAGTTCGTCGCGCTGTGGCCGCAGGAGATCGCCTCCTACCTGCTCGGCGACGCCGCGGCGCTCCCGCCGGGCGGCGCCTGCGCCGTGCTGCCGCCGCCGGCCGCCGGACCGGCGGGAACGGACCGGGAGCCGGCCGGCGGACGGGCGGACCCGCTCGCGGAGGCGGTCCGGACGGCCGCGGCGGCGCGCCGCCAGCGCCGGCGCACGGCGGCCCGGTCCGAGGCGGGCGCCGGGGCCGACGTCGGGGTCGGGGCCGGGGCCGAGGTCGGGGTCGGGGCCGGGGCCGGGGCCGGGACCCGCGCCGCGGCGGCCGGGCCGGCGGGCGGGGCCGACGCCGCCCGGGACGAGCTGCTCGCCGCCGTCCGCCGGGTCGTCCGCCGGTGACCGTGTCCTCCGGCGGCTCGCGGCCGGTGCCGTCGGGCGTGTCGCCGTTGGCGGGAGCGTTCAACTTCCGCGACCTCGGCGGCCTGCGCGCCGGCCGCCGGCACGTCCGGCCCGGGGTGCTGTTCCGCAGCGACACCCTGCAGGCGCTCACGCCGGCCGACGTCGACCACCTCGTCACGACGTTGCGGCTGGAGCTCGTCGTCGACCTGCGGATCGGGCACGAGGCCGTGGCCGAGGGCCGGGGGCCCCTCGCGCGCCACCCCGTCAGCTACCTCAACGCCCCGCTGCGCGACCTGCCGGTCTCCGACCTCCCTGCGTCCGAGCAGAGCCTGCACTTCTACCGCGAGCACCTGGCCTCGCCCGCGTCCCCGCTCGCCACGGTCGTCCGCGTGGTGGGCGCGCTGGCCGGGCGGCCGGTGCTGCTGCACTGCGCGGCCGGCAAGGACCGCACCGGGCTGGTCACCGCCCTGCTGCTGCGCCTGGCCGGCGTCGAGGACGAGGAGATCGTCACCGACTACCTGCGCTCCGGCCCGAACATGGCCGCGGTCATGGAGCGCTTCCGGACGTGGCCGCGCTACCGCGACCACATGGCGACCGTGCCGTCCGCGGTCTACGAGGCGCAGGAGCACACCGTCCGCGGCCTGCTCGACGCGCTCGACCGCGAGTACGGCGGGGCCGGGGGCTGGGCGGCGCTGCGCGGGATCACCCCGGCGGACGTCGAGCGGCTGCGCGCGGGCCTGCTCACCGACCCCTGACGCCCGGCGCCGCCGTGCCCAGTGCCGCCTTGCCCGGCACCGCCGTGCCCGGTGCCGCCGTGCCCAGCGCCGCCTTGCCCAGTGCGAGCACCAGCGGGCGCATCTCCGCGGCGTCGACCGCGAACCGCCGGAAGCCCAGGTCGTAGAGCTGGGCGGCCGCCTCCTCCGGCACGGCGCCCGTCAGCCGCATCCCGACGGGGGTCCCCGAGCCGCGGACGGCCGCCACCCGCGCGAGCAGGTCCTGCACCGCGGGGTCGAGCGTGGTCCTCGGGTCGCACGCCAGTAGGCCGCGCCCGAGGTAGCCGTCGAGGGGCTCGGCCGTGAGCAGCTGGCGCGCCGGGATGCCGAAGACCGCGGCCTGCAGCGCCCGCACCTCAACCCACACGACGTCGCTCGCGGCCGCGATGCCCCCGACGCCGTAGGCGGCGCGGGGGCTCGTCAGGTAGGTCCCGACCCCGACCCGCCCGTCGCCTGCCGACGCGAGCCCGCGCAGCGCGGCGGCCTCGGCCGGGTCGGACACGTGCCGAACGGCGAGGTGGGCCCGCACCGCGCGGCCGGACCCGGCCACCGCCTGCGCGAGCCCGCGGATCTGGGCCTCCACCAGCGCGGGACGGCCCAGCGGCACCGACAGCTCCGGGTGGCGGGTCGTGAGGGCGGTCTGCTGCAGCAGCTCGCGCGCCTCGTCGGCGACGAGGTCGATCGCCCTGACCCCGAACTCGACGTCGCCGGCCGCGGCGAACAGGGCCGTGAACTCCTGCGCGACGAGCTCCGCGACCTTGTCCAGGCCGCCGCCGGCGTGCAGCAGCCCCTCGACGATGCCGTCGAGGTGCCCGGTCGCGGCGAGCACGTCGTCGACCGCGGTGACGAACCCCGCGGCGCCCGCGGCGCGCGCCCCCTCGACGTCGGCGGGCAGGGTGACGCGGGCGAGCACCGTGCACCGCGCAGCCGCCGCGGCCGTGTCCAGCAGCGTGCCGAGGTACCCGGTCGCGGCGGCCGGGGTCGAGGTCGGGATGCGTCCCGCGAACAGCTCGCCCGACGAGCCGTCCAGCGAGACCTCCTCGCCCTCGCCGACCACGCGCGACCCGATCGTCAGCGTGCGGGCGGCGGCGTCGACGCGCATCTCCCCCGCGCCGACGACGCAGGCGGTGCCCAGTGCCCGCGCCACGACGGCCGCGTGGCTCGTCGAGCCGCCGGTCGCGGTGACGATGCCCCGCGCGGCGATCATGCCGTGCAGGTCGGCCGGGCTGGTGACCGAGCGGGCGAGCACGACCTCCTCGCCGGCGTCGGCCCGCTCCTTCGCGCGGTCGGGGTCGAGCACGAGCAGCCCGCCGACCTGCCCGGGGCAGGCCCCGATGCCCGTGGTCAGCAGCCGCCCGCCGGAGCGTGCCGCGGCGACCGCCTCCTCGGCGAACCCGGGCCGCTGGATCTGGCGCACCTGCTCGGTGGTGACGCTCCGCAGCGCGGCCGCGGGCCCGACCGCGCCCTCGGCGAGGAAGTCCGCTGCGAACCGCACCGCCGCCTCCGGCGTGCGCTTGGCGCTGCGGACCTGCAGGTAGTACAGCGTCGACCGTTCGACGGTGAACTCGATGTCCAGCACGTCGCCATGGGCCCGCTCGAGCCGGGCGCACGTCGCCGAGAGCTCCGCCAGCACGTCCGGCCGCAGCGCCTGCGCGACCGGGTCCGGGGTGCGGATGCCGGCGACGACGTCCTCGCCCTGGCTGTGCGCGAGGTACTCGCCGAACAGGCCCGGCTCGCCGGTGACCGGGTTGCGGGTGAACACGACGCCGGAGCCGGAGTCGGCCGAGAGGTTGCCGAACACCATCGACTGGACGACGACGGCGGTGCCCAGGTCGTGCGGGATCCGGTGGTGGTCGCGGTAGGTGCGGGCCCGCCGGGTGTTCCAGGACCGGAACACCGCCTCGATCGCCCCGAGCAGCTGCTCCCGCGGGTCGGCCGGCACCGAGTCGCCGGTGTCGGCGGCCAGCGCCTCCTCGCAGGCGGCCCAGACCCGGTCGTAGACGGGCCCCGGGTCGTCGCCGGGCGCCACGGCCTCGACCAGCGCGCCGACGTCCTCGCCGGGGTCCAGCGCGCCGAGCACGGTCTCGGCGTACATGGCGTGGAACCGGGCGACGACCTCGGCGACGAACCGCGTGTCCCCCGTGGCCGCGGCGAGTGCCGTGGCGGCGGCGCGGTTGACGCCCAGGTTGAGGATCGTGTCCATCATGCCGGGCATCGAGACCGGTGCCCCCGAGCGCACCGACAGCAGCAGCGGCACGGGCCCGCCCCCGAACACCTTGCCGGCCTGCTCCTGCAGCGCGGCCAGCCGCGTGCGGACCTCGTCGGCCAGTCCCGGCTCGAGCGCGCCCGCCGCGAGGTAGCGGCGGCAGGCGTCGGTGCCGATGACGTAGCCGGGCGGGACGCGCAGGCCCTGCTGGGTCATCCGCGCGAGGCCGGCGCCCTTGCCGCCGAGCCAGTCGACGTCGGCCGGGTCGGCCTCGGTGAAGGTGCGCGTGAACGCCGGTCCGCTCACTCGACCCGTTCCCGGCCGAGGGTGCGCAGCAGGTCCTCGTGGAACTCGAACCAGATGGTGTGCAGCGAGTCGGCGGTCGGCGAGGAGACCAGCTCGTGGCGTCCCTCGTCGACGCCGGACAGGGCCGTGCCGAAGCGCTGCCCGTACCCGGCGAAGCGCGGGTCGTGCCCGGCCAGCGCGGCCAGCAGCGGGTCCAGCCGGGCGACGAGCTTCTCCAGCCGGCTGATGACCTTGTCGTCGTAGGCGGAGTCGGAGTGGTCGTTGGCGACCTTGCGGCCGCCGACGTCGACCTGCTGCCATGCCGACATGGTCGTCAGGAACTGGCTGTTGACCGGCTCGAAGCGGTCGACGAGCCCGGCCACGCCGGCGTCGCCGCGGACGGCGGCGTAGTGCTCGGAGGCCGCCGCGGCCAGCGCCGGCCCGGCCTCGTCGGTGGGCAGCGCGGACCCGGCGGCGACGACGAGCAGGCCGCGCCCGGCGAGCCGGTCGAGCGCGGCACCGACGTCGGCAGCGTCCCGGCCGGCCGCGGCGGCGACCGCCTCGGCGGAGGCCATCTTCTTCAGCGCCACGACGTTCAGGACGTCGTAGTCGGTCTTGTCCAGCACGGCAGCGGTCATCCGGGGGCTCCTGGAGAAAAAGGACCGGGCGGCGCGGCACACCGGCCGCGCCGCCCGCTGTCGGCTCGGGAAGGGGTACCGAGCCGACGTCTCTACAGCCAGCGGCCCTTCGAGTTCCGCAGGCTCGCGCCATCGGGGAACGGCAGGTAGCCGGCGCCCGAGAAGATCTTGCTGGGCACGGTCTCCTGCGCGAACCCGCGCTTGACGATGTCGTAGTAGTAGTTGGCGACCCGCTGGTCGATCTCCCAGAAGTCGTAGTCGCGGCAGGCCTTCTCGTAGGTCCCCGCGAGCCGCAGGTGCGGCAGGATCATGTCGATGTAGTAGACGTACTGGCCGTTCCAGATCAGGTCGCGCCGGCACATCCTCGACGTCTTCGTGTACAGCTTCAGCGTCGCCGTCTGCACCTTGCCCAGGTGCTCGGCCAGGTCGTCGATCTTGATGTTGTCGACCTCGCCCATCGGCGTGTTCCACTTCTGGCGCGCGAACACCGCACCGCCGACGATCGCCTCGATGTAGTTCTTCGGGCGCGTGAACGTCGTCGAGATGTCGTTGACGCGGATCTCGGCGAGCGCCATCTTCTCCGGGTCGATGACGATCGCGAGCGTGTAGCAGTGCGGCAGGCCGGCGTCCTCGCAGACGTCGCTCCAGTGGAAGACCTCCTCGTTGACGAACAGGTCGCGCAGGATCAGCAGGTTGCCGTCGGGCAGCTCGTACGGGCCGGTGTCGCCGAGCCCGAGGCGGCAGTCGTAGTGGTCGAGGAACGACAGCAGCTCGGCGGCCGCGTTGAACCGGGTGAAGGCCTCGTGCTTGGGGCTGCCCGGTTCGAGCGTCTCGACCTGGCCCATCAGCTGCTGGAGGAAGTCCGCCTCGTGGATGCGGCAGCGGTAGCGGTCCTGGGAGTTGAGGATGTAGCCGTCCTGGCGCTTGCCCCACAGGATGCGCTGCATGAACTTGAGGATCTCGTTGGACTCGCCGACGTAGTCGCCGGGCTTGATCGCCTCCAGGGCGAGCAGGCCGCAGCGGCCCATCCCGAACCCGACGGCGCCGACGCACCAGTCGTGCACCGCGTTGACCTTCGTGCCGATCTCGCGCCGGGCCGTCGCGCCGATGTCCATGATCCCCTGGCCGCCGCCGACCTCCTCGGTCGTCATCCGGAGGATCTCCGGCCAGCGGTAGAACTCGTGCATGAACGCGAGGATCTCGTACTCCTGGCGGGGGATCATGCCGCTGACGCCCTCGGTGGCGCGCATGACGAGCACGTCCCAGATGTTCCACGCGAGGTAGTTGTTGAGGTCGTTGAGCTCGTCGATGGTGAACTCGTCGCGCAGCACGTCCTCCTTGGACACCTTCTCCAGTACCTTGCTCCTCGCGCGCGACTTCATCATCTTGTCGCCCTTGATCCCGTCGGTGACGGGCTCCATGCCGACGAAGTTGCCGGTGTAGGTGAGCTCCTGGAAGCGCAGGCCGTCGTCGGCTTCCTCGTACCGTTGCCGGTAGGTCGCGCGCTTGCCCTCGGTGGTCGTCATGGCTGCTCCTGTGCGGTCTCGGGGTGCGGGCTCGGTCGTCGGCTCGTCGTCGGCTCGTCGTCGTTCAGTCGTCCGCGATGACGCGGCCGACCTCGTGGTCGGTGCAGTCGAGCCGGACCTTGCGGCCGTCGAGCGCCTTGGCGATCTCCTCGAAGTGCGCCTCGTCGGTCTGGCCGACGAGGTAGCGGGAGTCGCTGCTCGTCAGGTACGCCGTCATGACGCACGGGGTCTGGAACTCGCGGGACAGGATCCCGAGGTGGGACTCGGGGGCGCCGGACATCGTGATCACGCCGATCGCGCCCATCGACAGCGCGGGGGCCAGGAACGTCGTCGTCCCGCCGCGGACCAGCAGGATGTGCTCGGCGAGCTTGCCCGACTGGATCAGCCCGATCACGTCGGCCGGAACGGACAGGTACTTGACCGTCCCGCTCGGCGACTTGCTCGTGTCGAAGACGTTGTACCCCTCGGCCAGCACCTCGGCCATGGATGTTCCTCCTTGAACTCGTCGGCGGCACGTCGGGCGCGTCCCGGCCCGCTCCTGGCACCGGATGGATCGGTCGAGCCGGCGTTGCGTCCGTCACAGTGCCCTGCAAGACCTCGCAGGCCGATGGGTTCCACGGATAAAACTCCGCCCCGGTGTTGTCCGCGACGGATAGGGCCGCCCCGAGTGATCGGGGCGGCCCTGTGCGGTCGGTCGGGTGGGGTCAGGACTTGGGCATGAGCACCTTGTCGATGACGAACACGGTGGCGTTGGCGGTCGGGATGTTGCCGCAGAGGATCTTCGCGGTGTTGCCATGGCCGTCGGTCACCGTCGGGGCGGACGGCGTGCCGCCGATGGTGAGGTCGCCGCCGGAGAGCTCGGTGATCTTGCCGGCGGACACGAGCCCGGCGGCGTCGTAGCGGGTGCCCGAGACGTGGTACTGCAGCAGCCCGCCGAGCGCCTTCTGGTTCTGGAGCAGGCCGTCGAACTTCGCGGTGCCCATCTGCTGCTGGACCGCGTCGAACGCGCCGTTGTACGGGGCGAAGACGGTGATGTTCGAGGCGCTGTTCAGGGTGTCGACCAGGTTCGCGTCCTTGACGGCCGTGACGAGCGTCGACAGCAGCGGGTTCGTGCTCGCGGCGGTGGCGACCGGCTGCGGGCCCATCGCGGTGAGCGAGCCGGGCGCGTCGCCCTGCGGGAGCTGGCTGCAGGCGGGGCCGAACACCTGTGACGCCGTCGTCACGCCGGTGGCCGCCGCGGCGGGCGCGCTGGTGGGCGCGGCCGCGGCGCTGGTCGCCCCGCCGGACGAGGTCGACGCCGCGGTGCCGCCGCAGGCGGCGAGTACGACGGTCAGTGCGGCCATGGCGCCGACGCCGGCCAGGCGCTTCATCGTGAGCATAGGGGTTCCTCCTCGGGAGCGGGCCCGGTCGGACCGGACCTCGCAGGGTGTGCAGCCAGGCGTTCGCCGCCGGGCGACGAGGGGTTCGCGCCGTTGCGTCACGGATGTGTAACGGTCCGGAGCCGGGCGTCGTCCCGCGCACCCGTCCACTCACACAGGACCGCCGCGCTGACGACGCGGTGGTCGCTCGGGCCCGCCGGTCCGGCCGTCGCCCCGACCAGCCGTCCGCCGCGGACCAGGATGTGGTCGAGCTGGACGAGGGGCCGGGAGGCCGGGAAGGTCGCGCCGGCGCAGGCCGCACGCCATCCGGTGCCGCGCAGCGCGGCACGCACCCAGGCGCACGGCAGGTTGAGGTCACCTACGACGACCGCGGGACCGGGCCCGTCCGCGGCCAGGTCGAGCACCGACCGCAGCTGGCGCGCCGCCGTGCGGGGTAGCCAGGACAGGTGCGTCGCGCAGACGCCCACCGGGCCCGCCGGCGCGGAGACCACGGCCCGCAGCGCGACCCGGGCCTCGCCGTCCGCGCGGCGGCCGCGACGGCCGGCGGCCGGCAGCACGTCGGTAGCGGTGGCCGCCACGGGGTACCGGCTCAGCAGGCCGACGCCGTAGGCGGGGACCCCGTCGTCCGTGGGCCCGGGTGCCGCTGGCCGCATCGCGGCCGGGGGCCCGACCATCGTCGCCGCGAACAGCCCGTGCCATCCCAGCCGGTCCGCGAGCTCCCCGAGCTGGTCGACGCGCCCGCTGCGGGACTGGCACCGGTCCACCTCCTGTACGGCGACGACGTCGGCACCCAGCAGCGCGATCCGCGCCGCGACCGCGCCGAGCCCGGCGTCGCCGCGGCGCGTCCCCCGGCCGTGGCAGAGGTTCCAGGTGGCCAGGCGCAGCGTGGTCGACGCCGCCGCGCGGCCGGCCGCGGCGGCCGGGCGCGCCGGGTCCGGCGTACAGGACCGACCGGGCATCGCCACCTGGAGCGTTCGCGCGCCGGCACGACAGCGGTTCGGTCCACGACGGCGCCGACCTGCGTGCAGACGGGTGAACCGGACGCCGCGTCTGGTCCATCCCGGTGGTCCCGGCATCGATTCCGAACCGGCAAACAGCCGGGTCCGGAGACCCCGTCGAGTGCTCCGGCGCTCGCAACCGGAAGGAGATCGGCAATGTCGAAGTCGTGGAGTGAGAACAAGCGCTCGAAGTGGGGCTGGAACCAGAAGTCCAAGGGCTGGCGCGGCGAGCGCAGCTGGGGCTGGGACCGCAGGTCCGGCTGGAGCTGGGGCAGGCACGACTGCTGGAAGTAGCCCGACCGGCGGGCGGCCCCACGGTTCGCCGAGGGGCCGCCCGTCCGCCCCGCCCATCGATCGCACGACCCCGGGAACCGGTGATGACGACCTATGAGGCTGCGCCGCCGCGGGCGCTGGACCGGCTGCTGGTGTCGACACAGCTGCTCGACGACGCCCCACCGGTCTCCGCGACGGCGATCTTCGGGCGGTTCTGGCCCGCGACACGCCCGTTCCGCGGGCGGGTGTGGCTCAGCCTCGCTCTGGCCGCGGTCCCACCCGCGCTCGGAGCGGTGACGATCTGGCTGTTCAAGGTCCTCGTCGACGACGTCCTCGTGCCGCACGACCTGCGCATGTTCGCGGTCGTCGCGGCCGCGTACGTCGTCGTGACGGTGCTGGAGGGCGGCGCCGGCTTCGCCGACCAGTACCTGTCGACCTGGGTCAGCGAGCGGTTCGTCCTGGTGCTGCGCAGCACGCTGTTCCGGCACCTGCACCGGCAGTCCTCGGACTTCTTCGACCGCCACCCCCTCGGCGACATCCTCGCGCGGCTGTCCGGCGACGTGGTCGCGATCGAGGAGCTGATCCTCTCCGGGCTGTCGCAGGCCCTCACCTACGGCTTCCAGCTGCTGTTCTTCACGGCAGCGCTGTTCGTCCTCAACTGGCAGCTGGCGCTCGCCTCGCTCGTCGCGGCACCCGCCTTCCTGCTGCTGGCGCGGTTCTTCGGTCGGCGGATCAAGGTCGCGGCCCGGGAGCGGCGGCGGCGCGCGGGCACGACGAGCACCGTCGCCGAGGAGAGCCTCGGCAACGCGGCGCTGGTGCGCGCCTACGACCGGGGCGAGGCCGAGCAGGCCCGCTTCGACGAGGAGAACCTCGGCAGCTTCACCGCGCAGATGCTCGCCACCCGGCTGCAGGCGATGTTCGGCCCGTTCGCCGAGCTCTTCGAGGTCGTCGGGGTCCTGCTGGTCGTCGGACTGGCGGTGTACGAGATCACGCAGGGCCGGATCACCCTGGGCGGACTGCTCGCGTTCGTCGCGTACCTCACCCAGCTGTACGGGCCGATCCAGGGCCTCGGGCAGCTGACCGCCAACCTCTACGCCGCCGGCGCGGGAGCGGAGCGGGTCATCGAGCTGCTCGACACGCACAGCGAGGTCGCCGAGCCCGAGCATCCGGTGCCGCTCGGCCGCGCACGGGGCGTCGTCGACGTCTGCGGTCTCGGGTTCACCTACCCGCACGCCGGAACGCCCGCGCTGCGCGGCGTCGACCTGCACGCCGCTCCCGGGCAGAAGATCGCCATCGTCGGCCAGAGCGGGGCCGGCAAGTCGACGCTCGCGAAGCTGCTGCTGCGCTTCAACGACCCCCAGCTCGGGTCGATCTACCTGGACGGGATCGACCTGCGCGACCTGCGCTCCGCGGACCTGCGGCGCAACGTCGCCGCCGTACTGCAGGAGACGCTCGTCTTCGACGGGACGATCCGCGACAACATCCTCTGGGGCCGGCCGGAGGCCACCGACGAGCAGATGCTCGCCGCCGCGGAGGCCGCCGACGTGCACGCCTTCGTCACCGCGCTCCCCCATGGCTACGACACCCGCGTCGGCCAGCGCGGGCGGCTGCTCTCGGGCGGCCAGCGCCAGCGCCTCGCGATCGCCAGGGCGATCATCCGCGACGCCCCCGTGCTGCTCCTCGACGAACCGACCACCGGGCTGGACGCCGAGTCGGCCGACCGGGTCGCCGCGCCGCTGGACCGGCTCGTCGCGGGTCGCACCACGATCGTCATCTCGCACAGCCTCGCCAGCACGACCGACGCCGACCACATCGTGCTGCTCGAGCACGGGCAGGTCGTCGCGACCGGGACGCACGCCGACCTGATGGAGCGCAGCGACGCCTACCGGCGGCTGTACCGGCTCGACCGGGGCACGGTGACCGGACACCGCGCAGACCGACACCGCGCAGACCGACCGGGACGTCCCGCCCGACCACACCCCATCCGACGCCACCCCGCCCGCCGCCGGGCGGGAGGCCGGGCCGCCGCGGGGGCAGCCGCCGCGGGGGCAGCTGCCGCGTGCGCCGTCCCGACGTCGCGAGTACCTCCGCACTCGCCGGCGCCGGTGGTTGGCCGTCGCCGCGCTCGCCACGGCCGCGACCGCGATCGGCCTCGTCATCGTGCCCGCGCACCACGCCGCGGGGGGCCAGGCCAGCCGGTCGCTCGCCTTGTGGGTCAACGCGGAGACCGACCCGACCACCGTCCTGGCCGTGCCCGACGACGTCCGGGCCGACCTCGTCCGCGACGGCGTCGCCGCCCGCCGCCTCGGGTCCGTCGCGACCCTCACCGTGACCCGCGGCGGCCCGGGACCGGGCCGGCCCGTCGCGCGGTTCGGCGACGGCGCGGACGGCCTCAGCGTGACCCGCCCCGACGGGCCCGACACCGGCGCGGGCGCCCGGGTCACCGCCGGGGAGCAGCTGCTCGGCAACCCCGCGGTCACCGCCGCTCCCCCGGCCCGCGACGTCCTGGGCAGCGGCCGGGCCGACGCCCGCGTGCTGCTCGTACTGGCCGGCCTCGCGGCCCGCGGACCGGTGCACGTGCTCGACCTGCCCCCCGTGCCGTCGGAGGATGCCGGGCTGCCGCGCCACCAGGTCGTGCTGGCCGGCCTCGGCGCGGACGCGGCCGACTGGCTGCGCGCCCAGCAACCGCCCTTCACGCCGCTGGTCACCACCACCGGTGACACCACCACGCTCGCCTGGGCGGTTCCCGCCCCGGACGGGCTACTCGGCCGATGACCGTCGCGCCACAGGAGGAACCATGCACCGCCGCGCCCGGCCCGTCCTCGTCCTGCTCGCCGTGGCGGCGGCGCTGTTCGCGTTCGCGACCGGCACCGCCGACGCAGCCACCGGCACCTACCTCCGCCTGGCGCACCTGTCGCCCGACACGCCGACCGTGGACGTCACGCTCACCGCGTTCGGGGGCGGCACCCTCCACCTCGACGGCGTCTCCTACGGCGACGTCTCGACCTACCAGGCGATCCGACCGGGCGACTACACCGTCGCGATGCGACCCGCCGCGACGCCCGACGCGGCGCCGATCCTGACCGGAACCCTGCACACCGACGCGGGCCGGGCCTACACCGCGGCAGCGCTCGGAGCGCAGGCCGGACCCACTCTGCGGCTGCTCACCGACGACCTGAGCCTGCCAGGGCCCGGCCGGGCGCGGGTCCGCGTCGTGCAGGGCGCCCAGCAGGCGGGCCCGGTCGACGTGACCTGGAACGGCGGGTCGATGGCCGGCCCGGTCGCGTTCGGCACGGCCACCGGCTACGTCACGGTGCCCGCCGGCCACGGGACGTTCGGCATCGCGCCGAGCGCCGGCGGACCGGTCACCGTGCCGGTCGACCTCGCCGCGGGCGGGGTGTACAGCGTGATCGTCGTGCAGCGCGGCGGCGAGATCGCCGGCCAGGTCCAGACCGACGCGCTGGGCACAGCCCACACGCCGGCCGGCGGCATCGAGACCGGCATGGGCGGCATGGCCGGCCCCTCGTCGCCGTCGCCTGCGGTGCCGCCCCTCGGCGCCGCGGCCGCACTGGTCGTCCTGACCGCAGCGCTCGGGTGGGGACTGCGCGGACGCGTACGGCGATGAGCCGCGGGCTGGCCGTCGCCTCGGTCGCTCCGCTCCTCGCGCTGATCGCGCTGATCGCGCTGGCCGTCAACGCCACGCCGGCGATGCCGTACCCGCCCGCTGCCGCGCCGACGGCCGCCCGGCCGGAGCCGCCCGCGGTCGCCGTCCCTCGCGGGTCGAACCCGGCCGACGACCGGAGCGCGGACCCCGTGCGGCTGCTGATCCCGGCCATCGGGGTCGACTCCGCGATCGTCACCATCGGGACCGACGACGACGGCGCGCTCCAGCCGCCCGGCAGCCCGGACGTCGTGGGCTGGTTCGCCGCCGGGCCGGCCCCCGGCGACACCGGACCCGCGCTGCTCGCCGCGCACGTCGACTCCCGCGTCGGCCCCGGCGTCTTCTTCCGTCTCCGCGACCTGCGGCCCGGCGACCGTCTCACCGTCGTCCGTGCCGACGGCAGCTCCGTCGCGTTCCTGGTCACCGGGCGGCAGGAGACCGCCAAGTCGTCGTTCCCGACCGACCTGGTCTACGCGCCCACCCCCGGCCCGGAGCTGCGCATGGTGACCTGTGGCGGCACGTTCGACCACGCCGCGCGGAGCTACCGCGACAACGTCATCGTGCAGGCGCTGCCCGCCGACACCCCGACCTGGCGGCTGTCCTGACCGGGCACCGGCCAGTCGGTCGTTCCCGTCCGACGCGGTTCAGGTGACGCGGTAGACGCGGTACTCGAGAACCGGGCCGGGCACGATGCGGCCCTGGCCGACGAACACGGCCTGGTTGACCCATCCGTACCGCGCGTCCCCGGTCTCCAGCCGGGGACTGATGAAGAAGTAGACCTCGCCGTAGCCCATGGGAGATCCGCCGCCGGCGAGGATCTCCTGTACCGCCCGGGTCATCGGGCCCGCCACACCGAAGTACTGGACGTAGATGACGGCGCCGTCGGCGGTCCGGACGGTCGTGCGGACGTCGAGCCGCGCGAAGCCGTCCGCCCCGACGAGCAGCCAGTCCCCGCTGGCGCCGACGACCGAGCCGGTCAGCCGGTCGCCGGAGACCTGTCCACCCGTCACGTTGACGATCATCCGGTGGCCGAACGGACCCGTGCCGGCGTCGTCCGGCAACGTCGCCTCGACGCGCATGTCGAACTCGTGGACAAGTTCGGGCATCAGGGCCACCTCTCCCGCGACGGGCAGGACCGCACCGTACCTGCCGTGCGACGACGGGCCGTTCAGGTGCCCACGGGCCCGGGAGTCACCGACCGCCCGGCTCCCGCAGCAGGGCGCGGCGCTGCCGGAACTCCTCCTCGTCGATCTCACCGCGGGCGAACCGGCCGGCCAGGACCTCCTCGGCGGCGCTGCCCCCGGCTCCGGACACCGGCGGGTGCTGGTGGCGGCCGCGGCCCAGGTAGCGCACCAGCGCGATCGCCCCGGCGATCAGCAGCCCCCAGAACACGATCATGGTCAGGCCCATCATGACCCAGGCGCCCCAGCCCCAGCCGCTTCCGTATCCCCACATCACCGAGATCACCGTGCTTTCCCGCTCCGGCCGGTGCGGCCTGCACCGACCTCGACACCACCCTGCGCCCGCCGCTCCGGGCCGCGCAGATGGCATACGCCACGAGCGCACGGGTCGATCGGCCCACCGGATCGGGCCCCACGCGTCCCGCCTGCTTCGATGCCTCAGCAGCAGTCCTCGCCGCGCCAGGCCCGCCGGCCTTCCCAGCCCGACCATGCGGCGATGAGGAGCGCGACGGCGGGATCGACCCAGGTGAGTGTCGGGGTGAGCGCGGTGAGCGCGAGCCCGGTCAGCACGGCCGCGGCCTGCGCGGCGCACATCAGGTTCTGGGTGCCCTCGCCGGCGGTCGCGACCGAGCCCAGCCGGCGACCCAGCCGGTGCTTGGCCACGCCCAGGCCGGGCATGACCAGCAGGCTGGCCGTGGTCAGGACGATCCCGACGACGGTGACGGCGGGTGCGGCGCCGCCGAGCAGGGCCCGGACCGCCTCGACGCCGATGTAGGGCACCAGCAGCCAGAAGCTGAGCGCGACCACGCGTTGCGCGCGCCGTTCGGCGGTCGCCGAGAGCGTTCGCGCCCCGGTGAACCGCCACACGACCACGACGCTGGCCAGGCCCTCGATCGCGCTGCCCAGCGCCCAACCGACCAGCGCGGTGGAGTCGGCGGCGAGTCCCGCGACCAGCCCGACGACGCCCTCGACCGTCATCCAGGCCAGCGACGCCCACGCCAGCCGGCGGGCCAGCCGGGCGGCGCCCGACCAGCCCTCGTCCCGCGCGACCGGCCCGGTCGCGGCGGGCGGGGCCGGCCGCTCGCAGGCGCAGCCGTCGGGGGCGCTCCGCCGTCCCGGATCCGTGTCTGGGCGGGGTCGGCTCATCGGGGTCGGCTCATCGGGGTCGGGACGTCGGGGTGTCGTCGGCGGTGTGCACGGGCCCGTGGGACCCGGCGCAGTGCCGCTCGTCGCGGTCGCGGTCGTGGTCGACCTGCAGGGTCGTGTGGTCGAGACGATGCCGGTCGCGCAGGATCTGCTCGACGGCCTCCTGCACCTGGTGGCAGTCGGCCGCCGGGTCGACCAGCACGTGCGCCGACAGGGCCGGCTGCCCGGACGTGATCTGCCAGACGTGCAGGTCGTGGACCTGCCTCACGCCCGAGACGGCGGCCAGCTCGGCACCCAGCGCGTCGGGATCGACGCCGCGGGGCGCGGCTTCCAGGAAGATCCGGCCCGCCTCCCGCACCAGACCCCAGCCGGCCTTGGCCATCAACGCGGCGACGACCAGCGCCGCGATCGCATCGGCGCGGGCGAAGCCGGTCAACACGACGAGCAGCCCGGCCACCGCGGTGGCGATGAACGCGAACAGGTCGTTGAGGATGTGCTGGAAGGCGCCCTCCACGTTGAGGCTGGTGCGGTCGGCCCGGCTGATGCACCACGACGCCGCGAGGTTCACCACGATCCCGACCAGCGCCGTCACCAGCACCAGACCACCGGCCACCGGCGGCGGGGCGAGCAGGCGGGCGATGCCCTCGTAGCCGAACCAGGCCGCGAGCAGCAGCAGCGTGATCCCGTTGGCCTGCGCGGAGAGGATCTCGGCACGACGCAGGCCGTAGGTGTAGCCGCCGCGCGCCGGGCGCTGCGCGAGCCGGATCGCGACCAGCGCGAGCACCAGCGATGCGGCGTCGGTCAGCATGTGCGCCGAGTCGGAGATCAGCGCCAACGATCCCGCGACCAGACCGACGACCAGCTCGGCGGCCATGAACGCCACGATCAGCCCGAGCGCGACGCCCAGCCACCGCCGGTCCGCCCCCGCCGACACCCCGTGACCGTGACCGTGGCCGTGCCCGGGCCCTGGCGCCGGACGTCCGTCGTTCGCCTCCACCCCACCAACATATAGTCCGATGCGCATGTTTTCGACCCGGGCCGGCCACCTCGATTCGAGCCGTCGCCGTCCTGACCCGGGGTACCGGCCCCGGTGCATTTCGCAGCTCCGCTACTGCGCGTCGGTGGTTCGAGCCGGACGGCCCGCCGGTGACGACACCGTGACCGGACGGGGGCCACCGGTGCGGCCCGGGTCCGGTGGCCCTCAGCCCGCCAGGCCGCCCGCCACGGCCACGCGGCCCGCCTGGGTGCGGTTGTGGACGCCGAGCTTGGTGAAGATGTTGCTGACGTGCCGGTTGGCGGTGCGTTCGCTGATGAACAGCGTCTCGGCCAACCCGGCGTTGGTCATCCCCTCGGCGAGCAGCGCGAGCACCTCCCGCTCCCGGGCGGTCAGGCCGAACAGGGCGGCCGCGGCGGCCTCCGCGTCGGTCCGGGCCCCGACCCGCGGCGGCGGCGCCGGACACGGACCAGCGTGCTCGGCGAGGACGTGCCGGCCGATCCAGGCATCGACGCCGCCGGGGCCGAAGTCGAGGCACGCGAGCGCGAACCGCCGGTCGCCGACGGTGACGTCCGTCAGCAGGTCGAACCCCATCGGCCGCAACACGGGCGCGCCGCCCGGCCAGTCGACGACCACCGTGTAGACGCGGCGCAGCGTCGCCCGCCGCTGCAGGTAGGTGCGCTTGAGGTCGACGACCGTCGTCGCCAGCTCGGGCGTGGGCCGCTCGCCGTGCCGGCGGCCCAGCGCCCAGCGGAAGACGACGGCGTCGCTGCCCGCTGGCATCGGGTCCGCCCGCAGGTGCGCGGCGACGGCCCCGACCAGGGGGTCCTCGCCCGACGGGATCCGGTCGTCGACGGCCGCGGTCACCGAGAACGCGGCGACACCGCCGTCGGGGGCACGGACGACGGCGAAGGTGTCCCGCCGTGTCCGCCACCAGCGTTCGACCAGCCGGGCCGACGCGTCCCCGGCGAACCGCAACGCGATGGCGACGATCTCATCGCGGTCCTCGCTGCGGGCCTGCTCGGCCGGGTGCTGCAGCGTGTCGGGCGGGGCGTAGGCGTTGCGGATCAGTGGGTTCTGGACCAGGTGGAGCAGGTCGGCCCGCTCCCCCGGCCCGAGGTCGTCGAGCATCACCGCGTACAGCTCCTCGACGACCTCCGCGGGCGCGCCCGACCCGAGGGGCAGGCCGGGCCGGCGGGCGAGCGCCTCGCCCGCGACGACGACCGCGAGCGGATGTCCGCGCGCGAACGCCCGGATCCGCACCGCGTCGTCACCCCGGACCCCGCGGGCGGCGAGTAGCAGGTCGACGTCCCCGGCGCGCAGCGGCCCGACCTCCAGCTCGCCGAGCAGGGTGCGCCATCCCGGCGCGGTGCGCCAGGCCACGTTGGGCCCGCGCCGGCCGACGAGCAGCGTGGTGGCGGTGTCCGGGAGGGCGCTGGCGAGCTCGTTGCGGACCCAGCCGTCGAGGAGGTTCAGCCGTTCGTAGCTGTCGATCACCAGTACGTCGACGCCCGCGGCGGCGATCCGCGCGGCGGCCGCGGCGGCCGACGGCGGCGCGGGTCCGCCCAGCGCGCCGCCGAGCGCGGCCAGCGCGCCGGGCACCGTCGGCTCCATCCGGTGTCCGTCGAGGTGCACGCACCGCAGCGGCAGCCGCGCCAACGACCCGCTGACCAGCGCGGTCTTGCCGATCCCGCCCGGTCCGTGCACGAACACCACCGCGGGCCCGTGCGGGGCGAGCAAGCCCGTCAGGCGCGCCTGCTCCTCGGCCCGGCCGACCAGCTCCGCGGCCTCCGCAGCCGCCAGGCGTCAGAGACCGAACCCCTCGCCCGGGGCTGGCTCACCTGCGGCATCCTAGTCGGGTCGCCGCGCCAGCAGGGCACACTCGGGCTCGTCCACCCGGTCGCGACCGGGCGGTACCGGCCCCGGGTCGTGCCGGCCGTCATGTCCCGACGCCCTCGGCGGCGGGCCGGTGGGGCGCCGCGGACGTCCGAAGCCCGGGCAGGAACGCCGGCCACCCGCGGGGGCGGCGCGGCCGCGGCGCGTGGACGGCGCGCCAGGCCTCGGCGGCACACAGCAGCTCCGCGCGACGCGCCGCGGCCGCGGCGCCGGTGAGGTCGGGATGCACGGGGATGGTCCTTCCGGACGTGCGCAGCCGGCTCAGGCGGCCGGGCGGATGTTCTGGTTGACGTGGAAGGTGTTGTCCGGGTCGTACCGGCGCTTGATCCGGGCCAGCCGGTCGTAGTTGCCGCGGTAGGCGGCGCGGACCCGGTCGGCGCCCTCTTCGGCGAGGAAGTTGACGTAGGCGCCGCCGGCCGAGGTCGGGTGCAACGCCTCCCAGTACTCCCGCGCCCATGCGGCGATGCGCTCGGCGTTGGCCGGGTCGGGATCCACCCCGACGATCACGCCCGCCCAGCCGCCGTCGCGGTAGGGGAACGCGGTGGCGTCGGCGGGCACGCGGGCGGCGGCGCCGTCGATCGGATAGAGGTGCATCGTCGAGTGCCCGGT
>CAVSJZ010000019.1:0-19476 GCA_963728105.1 uncultured Actinomycetota bacterium
CACGCAGCAGCTGGGTAACCTCATCCTGTTCTACGACGACAACCAGATCTCGATCGAGGACGACACGACGATCGCGCTGTCCGAGGACACCGCCAAGCGCTACGAGGCGTACGGCTGGCACGTCCAGGTCGTCGAGAGCGGCGAGAACGTCAGCGGCATCCTCGCCGCGGTCGAGGCCGCCAAGGCCGTCACCGACCGGCCGTCGATCATCGTGCTGAGGACCGTCATCGGCTGGCCTGCCCCGCACGCGATGAACACGATGAAGGCGCACGGGTCGGCGCTGGGCGCCGACGAGGTCGCGGCGGTCAAGGAGATCCTCGGCTTCGACCCCGGCCAGTCGTTCGTCGTCGAGGACGCCGTGCTGTCCCACGCGCGGGAGGTGAAGGACCGCGGCGCCGCGGCGCACTCCGCGTGGCAGCCGAGCTTCGACGACTGGGTCGCCCGCGAGCCGGAGCGCAAGGAGCTGCTCGACCGCCTGATCGGGCGGAGCCTGCCGGCCGGCTGGGAGAAGGCGCTGCCCAGCTGGGAGCCCGACCCGAAGGGCCTCGCCACCCGCAAGGCGTCCGGCGCGGTGCTGAACGCGCTGGCCGACGTGCTGCCCGAGCTGTGGGGCGGCTCGGCCGACCTCGCCGAGAGCAACAACACCACGATGGAGGGCGCCGACTCGTTCGGCCCCGCCAAGATCGCCACGAAGATGTGGAAGGCCACCCCGTACGGCCGCACGCTGCACTTCGGCATCCGCGAGCACGCGATGGGCGCCATCCTCAACGGCATCGCGCTGCACGGCCCGACCCGCCCGTACGGCGGGACGTTCCTCACGTTCTCCGACTACATGCGCGGCGCCGTCCGGCTCGGCGCCCTCATGCAGGCGACGGTGATCTGGGTGTGGACCCACGACTCGATCGGCCTCGGCGAGGACGGCCCGACCCACCAGCCGATCGAGCACATGGCTGCGCTGCGCGCCATCCCCGGCCTTTCCATGCTCCGCCCGGGCGACGCGAACGAGACCGCGGGCGCGTGGAAGGCCGCGCTGGAGCGCACCGGGCCCTGCGGCATGGCGCTGACCCGCCAGAACCTGCCCGTCCTCGAGGGCACCTCGCACGAGGGCGTCGCCAAGGGCGGCTACGTCCTCAAGGACTCCTCCGGCGAGCCGCAGCTGATCCTCATCGCCACCGGCTCCGAGCTGCAGATCGCCGTCGAGGCGGCCGCGGCGATGGAGGCCGACGGCGTGCCCACCCGGGTGGTGTCGATGCCGTGCATGGAGTGGTTCGAGGAGCAGGACGAGGCCTACCGTGAGTCCGTGCTGCCCGCCGCGGTGAAGGCCCGCGTCAGCGTCGAGGCCGGCATCGCGATGCCGTGGTACCGCTATACCGGCGACGCGGGTGAGTGCGTCTCCATCGAGCACTACGGGGCGAGCGCCGACTACCAGACGCTGTTCCGCGAGTTCGGTTTCACGACCGAGAACGTGGTGGCCGCGGCCAAGCGCAGCCTCGCAAAGGTCTGACGACGACACCGAGACGACACTGATCTGATAGACACCAAGGGAGCGAATATGAGCAACGAGCGGCTGGCCGGGCTCGCCGCGGCCGGCGTGTCCATCTGGCTCGACGACCTGTCCCGCGAGCGGCTGCAGAGCGGCAACCTGCAGAACCTCATCACCGAGGACAGCGTCGTCGGCGTCACCACCAACCCGACGATCTTCGCAGCCGCGCTGGCCAAGGGCGAGGCCTACGACGCCCAGGTCCGCGAGCTGGCGTCCCGCGGCGCGTCGGTCGACGACGCGGTCCGAGAGATCACCGTCGCCGACGTCGCGCAGGCGTGCGACGTCTTCCGCAGCACCTGGGAGAGCACGAACGGGGTCGACGGGCGCGTGTCGCTCGAGGTCGACCCGCGCCTCGCCCGCGACACCGACGCGACCTTCGCCGAGGCCGTCGACCTGTGGAAGGCCGTCGACCGGCCGAACCTGCTGGTCAAGATCCCGGCGACCCAGGAGGGCCTGTCGGCGATCACCAGGGCACTGGGCGAGGGCGTCAGCGTGAACGTCACGCTGATCTTCTCCGTCGAGCGCTACCGGCAGGTCATGGACGCCTACCTCGCGGGGCTGGAGCTGGCCGCGCAGAACGGGCACAACCTGGCCTCGATCACCTCGGTGGCGAGCTTCTTCGTCTCCCGGGTCGACACGGAGGTCGACAAGCGGCTGGATGCGATCGGCACCGACGACGCGCTGGCCCTGCGCGGCAAGGCCGGCGTCGCCAACTCCCGGCTCGCCTACGCGGCGTTCCAGGAGGTCTTCACCGGGCCGCGCTGGGAGTCGCTGGCGGCCAAGGGCGCCAAGGCGCAGCGGCCGCTGTGGGCGTCCACCGGCGTGAAGAACCCGGACTACCCCGACACGCTCTACATCACCGAGCTGGTCGTCGCCGACACCGTCAACACGATGCCGGAGAAGACACTCCAGGCCTACGGCGACCACGGCGAGCACCACGGCGACGCGGTGACCGGCACCGGCGCCGCCGCGCAGGAGGTGTTCGACGCGCTGGAGCGCGTCGGCATCGACCTGACCGACGTGTTCGTCGTGCTGGAGACCGAGGGCGTCGACAAGTTCGACAAGTCGTGGGCCGAGCTGCTCGACACGGTCCGAGACCAACTCGACGGCAGCACGTCCTAGCCCCTCCTGCGCCACGTGGAACCGCACGGCTGCCGGTCGGCGGTGACCGACCACCACGAGGTTCCACGTGGCGGAGGGGCCCCGTCGTCCGAGCACTGGAGAGACATGTCCGCCGAGTGGACGAACCCGCTCCGCGACCCCCGGGACAAACGCCTGCCCCGCATCGCCGGCCCGTGCGGCCTGGTGATCTTCGGCGTCACCGGGGACCTGTCGCGCAAGAAGCTCATGCCCGCGATCTACGACCTCGCCAACCGGGGGCTGCTGCCGCCGGGCTTCGCGCTGACCGGGTTCGCCCGCCGCGACTGGGACACCCAGGACTTCGGCAAGGTCGTCCACGACGCGGTCAAGGAGCACGCCCGCACCCCGTTCGTGCAGACGGTGTGGGACCGCCTCGCCGAGGGCTTCCGGTTCGTCCCCGGCAGCTTCGACGACGACGGGGCCTTCGACCGGCTCGAGCTCACCGTCACCGACCTCGACCGGGTCCGCGGCACCGGCGGCAACCACGCGTTCTACCTGTCGATCCCGCCGGGCGCCTTCCCGGTGGTGTGCAAGCAGCTCGCCCGCTCCGGCCTGTCGGCCCAGGACGGCAGCTCGTGGCGGCGGGTCGTCATCGAGAAGCCGTTCGGGCACGACCTGGCCTCCGCGATCGAGCTCAACGGCATCGTCAACGACGTCTTCCCCGAGGACTCGGTGTTCCGCATCGACCACTACCTCGGCAAGGAGACGGTCCAGAACATCCTGGCGTTGCGGTTCGCCAACCAGCTGTTCGAGCCGATCTGGAACGCGCACTACGTCGACCACGTGCAGATCACGATGGCCGAGGACATCGGGCTCGGCGGGCGGGCCGGCTACTACGACGGCATCGGCGCCGCGCGCGACGTGATCCAGAACCACCTGCTGCAGCTGCTCGCGTTCACCGCGATGGAGGAGCCGGTGTCGTTCTCCTCCACGGAGCTGCGCAACGAGAAGATCAAGGTGCTCAACGCGACCAAGCTCGCGGTGCCGCTGGACGAGACGACCGCGCGCGGGCAGTACACGGGCGGCTGGCAGGGCGGCGAGCTCGTCCCGGGCCTACTGGAGGAGCACGGGTTCGACCCGAAGTCGCGCACGGAGACCTTCGCCGCGATCACCTGCGAGGTCGACACCCGCCGGTGGGCGGGCGTGCCGTTCTACCTGCGCACGGGCAAGCGGCTGGGCAGGCGCGTCACCGAGATCGCGGTCGTGTTCAAGCGGGCGCCGCACCTGCCGTTCGACGCGACGATGACCGAGGAGCTGGGCCAGAACGCGTTCGTCATCCGGGTACAGCCCGACGAGGGCGTGACGATGCGGTTCGGGTCGAAGGTGCCGGGCAACCAGATGGAGGTCCGCGACGTCACCATGGACTTCGGCTACGGCTCCGCGTTCACCGAGGCCTCCCCCGAGGCCTACGAGCGGCTGATCCTCGACGTACTGCTCGGCGAGCCGTCGCTGTTCCCCGTCAACGCGGAGGTCGAGCGGTCCTGGCAGATCCTCGACCCGGTGCTGGAGCACTGGGCGGCCCAGGACGTCGGCCCGGACCCCTACCCGGCGGGCTCGTGGGGCCCCGACTCGGCGAACGCCATGCTCGCCCGCACGGGCCGCACCTGGAGAAGGCCATGATCACCGAAGCCGAGCCTGCGAGGCGAGCATGATCACCGAAGCCGAGCTTGCGAGGCGAGCATGATCGTCGACCTGCCGTCCACGAACGTCTCGGCGGTCAACAAGAAGATCGTCGAGCTGCGCGAGCACGGCGGTGTGCTGGCGCTGGGCCGGGTCCTGACCCTGGTCGTGCTCACCGACGACGGCCCGCAGATCGAGCCGGCCATCGAGGCGGCCAACTCGGCCAGCCGCGAGCACCCGTGCCGGGTCATCGTGCTCGCCCCCGGCCAGCGCCGGGCCGCCGCGCGGCTGGACGCGCAGATCCGGGTCGGCGGCGACGCCGGCGCGTCGGACGTCGTCGTCCTGCGCGGCTACGGGCCGGTGGCGGCGCAGGAGGCGGGCGCCGGGATGGTCATGCCGCTGCTGCTGCCGGACGCGCCGGTCGTGGCCTGGTGGCCGGGCGAGGCGCCCACGGTGCCGAGCGACGACCCCGTGGGCCGGCTGGCCCAGCGCCGCGTCACCGACGCTCTGTCGGCGAAGAACCCGATCAGGGCGTTCGAGCACCGGCGCGCCCACCACGTCGCCGGCGACACCGACCTCACCTGGACGCGCCTGACGCCGTGGCGTGCGCTGCTCGCCACGGCGCTGGACGCCCCGCCGCACGAGGCGGTCACGTCCGCCGTGGTCGCGGGCGAGGCCGTCTCGCCATCGACGGACCTCATGGCGGGCTGGCTCGCCGCCCGGCTCGGGGTCAAGGTCAAGCGGTCGCCCGCGGCGACCGGCGAGGGCCTGGTGTCGGTGCGGCTGGAGCGCCGCAGCGGCGCGGTCGAGCTCGTCCGCCCGGATGGCAAGGTCGGGCGGCTCTCGCAGCCGGGCCAGCCCGACCGGCTGGTGGCGCTCGCCCGGCGCCAGGTCCGCGACTGTCTGGCCGAGGAGCTGCGCCGCCTCGACCCGGACGAGCCCTACGGCGACGCGCTGGCGGGGGTGTCCTCGATGACGCGGGGCCGCTCACCCGTCACGGTCCCGACCTCGGTGGGAGCCTCATGAGCACGACCGACATCGTCGTCCACAGCTCGCCCGACGTCGTGGCGGCGGCCGCGGCGGCGCGGCTCATCACGCGGCTGGTCGACCTCCAGGCCGCCGGGGCCGTCCCCAAGATCGTGCTGACCGGCGGCGGCGTCGGCATCGCGATGCTGGAGCAGGTCCGCGCCACGGTCGCGCGTGACGCCGTCGACTGGGGCGAGGTCGAGTTCTACTGGGGCGACGAGCGGTTCGTCGCACCCGACGACGGCGAGCGCAACGACGTGCAGGCCCGGGCGGCGCTGCTCGACCACGTCAAGGTCGACCCGGCGAAGGTCCACGCGATGGGGGCGGACACGGGGACGGGCCCGTCGGGCGCGGAGGCGGCCGCCGAGGAGTACGCCGCGCTGCTGGCGTCGCGCGCCCGGCCGGAGGACCACGGCCCCGTCCCGGTCTTCGACGTGCTCCTGCTGGGCATGGGCCCGGAGGGGCACACGGCGTCGGTGTTCCCGCACTCCCCCGCGGTGTACGAGACCGAGCGACCGGTCGTCGCCGTGCACGGCTGCCCGAAGCCGCCGCCGACGCGGGTGTCGCTGACCCTGCCCGCGATCCGCAAGGCGGCCGAGGTGTGGGTCGTGACCACCGGCGAGTCCAAGGCCGGCGCGGTCTCGCTGGCGCTCGGCGGTGCGGGTGAGGTGGCCATCCCCGTCGCCGGCGCCCGCGGGACGCACCGCACGCGGTGGCTACTCGACCGGGCCGCGGCCTCGCAGCTCCCCCGTGACCTCGTCCCCCCGATCGCCTGAGGGCGACCTGCCCGCGGGCCGCGACCTCGTGGTGGACGCGGCCAACGTCGTCGGGTCGCGGCCCGACGGGTGGTGGCGCGACCGCGCAGGAGCGGCGGCCCGCCTCGGCGGGCGGCTGGCCGCCGCGCTGGACGCCGGCACGCTCGACGCCCGGCTGGTCCACCTCGTGCTGGAGGGCGCCGCGAAGGCCGCCGAGATCCCCGACCACCCGCGTCTGCGCGTGCACCGGGCGCCCGCGGACGGGGACTCGGCGATCGTCGCGCTCGTGGCGTCGCTGCCGGGTCCGGTGACGGTCGTGACGGCCGACCGGGGCCTGCGCGCCCGGCTGGCGGCCCCTGCCGTCGGACCGGGCGCGCTGCTGGAACGGCTCCCGTGACGGCCACGCGCCGCGACGGTGACGGGGCGGTGCCGGGACCGGGGGCGTGGCAGGGACTCGAGCTGCCGAACGGCGTCGTCGTGCGCGGGCGCGGGCGGCGGCAGGCGCTGCCGCCGGGGCCGCCGCCGACGTTCGGGCTCTGGCTGGGCCGCGACCCCGGCGGCCACCGGCCCGGCTGGCCGCTGGAGTGGGTCGACTGGCCCGACTTCGGCCTCCCCCGCGACGAGGCGGCGGCCGACGCCGCGGTGCGCCGCGCGTACGCGCTCGCGGCCGACGGCGAGCGCGTGGAGGTCACGTGCGGGGGCGGCACCGGCCGGACGGGGACGGTGCTGGCCTGCTTCGCCGTGCTGGCCGGCGTTCCCGCCGCGGACGCGGTGGGCTGGGTCCGGGCGCACTACCGGCGCCGGGCGGTGGAGACGCCATGGCAGCGCCGCTGGGTGCGGCGCTTCGCGGAGCGGACGCCGTGACCGGCTCACACGACCGCGGTCATCCCGCCGTCCACGTAGAGGACCTGCCCGTGCACGTAGTCGGACGCGGATGAGGCGAGGAACACCACCGGCCCGACGACGTCCGCGGGCCGGCCCCACCGGCCGGCGGGCGTGCGGCCGGTCACCCAGGCCGTGAACTCCGGGTCGTCCACGAGGTCCTGGGTCATCTCGGTGTGCAGGTAGCCCGGAGCGACCCCGTTGACGCCCACGCCGTGCCGGGCCCACTCCGCGCACATCGCCCGCGTGAGGTTGCGCAGCCCGCCCTTGGCGGCCGTGTAGGCCGCGATCGTCGGTCGCGCCAGCTCGCTCTGCACGGAGCACACGTTCACGATCTTGCCGGAACCGCGGGCCACCATGCCGCGCGCCGCAGCCCGCCCGACGAGGAACGCGCTGGTCAGGTCCGTGCGCAGGACGCGATCCCAGTCCTCGGGCTCCAGCTCGAGCAGGGGCACGCGATGCTGGACGCCGGCGTTGTTGACCAGGACGTCGAGCGGCCCGGCCAGCTCCTCCGCACGTGCCACCCCGGCGTCCACGGCGGCCGGGTCCGTGACGTCGAAGGCGGCGGCGTGCACCGGCCGCCGCTGCTGCGCGGCCAGCTCGCCGGCGGCTCGCTCCACCTGCGCGGCGTCGCGGCCGTGCAGGACGACCGTTGCGCCCGCGTCGGCGAGACCGGCCGCCAGTACCCGTCCCAGTCCGCGGGTGGACCCGGTGACGAGGGCGACCCGGCCGGTGAGCTGTCCCTGTTCGACCACGACGCCAGTACAGCCCACGGCCGTCGGCGCGCACGACGGGGCTCGGGTCTGCCGTGGATTCCACGGCATCCTTGGCTGCGTACCGTGGATTCCGCGCATGATCGGGACCGTTGTCGCCGTACGGTGCCCGTCATGGATGCCGTCGCGTTCTTCGCCGCCCAGCTCGCGTTCCAGACCGACATCGCCGACGTCCACGCCGCGCTCGCCGGCGGCGACCCCGGCTTCGTCCTCGTCGACGTCCGGAGCCGGGCCGCGTGGGACCAGGGCCACGTCCCGGGGGCGCGGCACCGCCCGACCGGCGCGCTGCCCGCCGACCTCGACCCGGCCGTGCCGGTCGTGGTCCACTGCTGGGGACCCGGGTGCAACGGCGCGACGCGGGCCGCGCTCGTGCTGGCCAAGGCCGGCTACGCCGTGCGGGAGATGATCGGCGGCTTCGAGTACTGGGCGCGGGAGGGCCTGCCGGTCGACTCGGCCGCCGGGCCGCGGACCGGTCCGGCGGACCCGCTGACCGCGCCGTGCGGCTGCGCCTGACGCGCGCGGCCGGAACCGTCGCGTCAGACCCTGCGGCTGCTCGCGCTGGCCGCCGCCGCGCTGCCCGTGACGGCGCTGGCCACCACCGGACGCCGCGGCAGCGGGCTGGAGTAGACCACGCTCGTCGTCACCGGGCCCAGGCCGGCGATCCGGCCGGCGACCTCCTCGAGATGGCGGATGGAGCGGGCCCGCACGGCGAGCACGAAGCAGTCCTCCCCCGTGACGTGGTGGGCCTCCTCGACCTCCGGAGTCGTCGCGAGCAGGTCGTGGAACGGCTTGTAGTTGCCGTGCGGGTAGCGCAGGCGCACGAGGGCGTGCACGGCGAGGCCGAGCTTCTCGGCGTCGACCTCGGCCGCGTACCCGGTGATCACACCGGTCTGCTCCAGCCGCCGGACCCGTTCCGTGACGGCGCTGGGCGAGAGGCCGACGAGGCGACCGAGATCGGCGAAGCTGGCGCGGCCGTCCCGTTGCAGGGCTTCCAGCAAGCGCCAGTCGACATCGTCAAGGGATACCTCGGCCACGCGCAGAATCTACCGGCGAATGCGCGGCGGGCGGGTGCGGTGGCGCACCCGCCCGCCGCCGCGGTGCTACCCCTGCTCGTCGGGGAGCCGCCCGGCCAGGTAGTCGTCATACGCAGACAGGTCGAGGAACCCGTGGCCGCAGAAGTTGAACAGGATCACCTTCTCCTCGCCGGTCTCCTTCGCGGCGAGCGCCTCGTCGACGACGGCACGGATGGCGTGGCCCGCCTCGGGCGCGGGGATCTTGCCCTCGGCGCGGGCGAACTGGACCGCGGCCTCGAACACCTTGCCCTGCGGGTACGCGACGGCCTCCATCCGGCCGTCCCTGACGAGCTGGGAGATGAGCGGGGAGTCGCCGTGGTAGCGCAGGCCGCCGGCGTGGATCGACGGCGGGATGAACTCGTGGCCGAGGCTGTACATCGGCAGCAGCGGGGTGAGCCCCGCGGTGTCGCCGAAGTCGTAGCCGAACTCGCCCTGCGTGAGCGTCGGGCACGACAGCGGCTCGACGGCCAGCAGCCGCACGCCGGCGTCCGGCACGAACGGGAACGCGAGGCCGCCCAGGTTGGACCCGCCCCCGCACGGGGCGATCACGACGTCGGGCAGCCGCTCCCCCGCGAGCTGCAGCTGCTCCTTGGCCTCCAGGCCGATCACGGTCTGGTGCAGCAGCACGTGGTTGAGCACCGAGCCGAGGGCGTAGTGCGTGTCGGCCCGGCCCGCGGCGTCACGCACGGCGTCGGAGATCGCGCTGCCCAGCGAGCCGGGGTTGTCGGGCTCGTCGACGGGCGACGGCACGACCTCGCCGCCCCACGTCGCGATCGCAATCTTGCGGTAGGGCTTCTGCTCGTAGGACGCGCGGACCATGTAGACCTTGAGGTCCAGGTCGAACTGCGCGCACGCGAACGCCAGCGCCGTGCCCCACTGGCCGGCGCCGGTCTCGGTCGTCAGCCGCGTGATGCCCTCGGCCTTGTTGTAGTACGCCTGCGGCACGGCCGTGTTCGGCTTGTGGCTGCCGGCGGGCGAGACCGACTCGTCCTTGAAGTAGATCCGGGCCGGGGTGCCGAGCGCCTGCTCCAGCCGGACCGCCCGCACCAGCGGGGTGGGTCGCCACAGCCGCAGGATGTCGAGCACCTCGCCGGGCACGTCGACCCACGGCTCGGCGCTGACCTCCTGGCCGATGAGGGCCATCGGGAACAGCGGCGCGAGGTCGTCGGGTCCGACCGGCTCGCGGGTGCCGGGGTGCAGCGGCGGCTGGGGCGGCGAGGCGAGGTGCGGCGCGACGTTGAACCACGCCGTGGGGATCTTGTCGGGGGGCAGGGTCCACCGGGTCATGGACGGCACGCTAGCCCTGCCGATCATGGCGGCACCAGAGCCACTCGGCGGCGACCACCACCGCCGCGGACCTAACGAACGGCACTTTCGTGAGCACCTATGTGACGAGAGTGCCGTTCGTCAGGTCCGGGTGGCGTTGCGTCCGGGCGAGGGCCGGCGGGCTCAGACCCGGTCGCGTTCCAGGCGCGCGATCCGCTCCTCGTAGAACGCGATCGTCGCCAGCTCCGCGCGCACCCGGTTGTGCTCCGTGCGCACCTCGTCGAGCAGGCCGCGGGCCTCGCGGCGGTCGGCCGGCTCGGCGGCGAGCTCGACGGCTGGCCGCTCCAGCTCCGCCACGCGATGCTCCAGCGCGACGAGCTGGGCGCTGATCCGGCGCACCTGGTCGTCGAGCTCGCCGGTGATCTCCCCGAGGCGCAGCTCCCGCATCCGGTGCTGCTCGGCGGACTCGGCGTCCTTCTCGGCCCGCAGGCGCCCCGCCTCCTCCGCCAGCCGCTGCTGCGAGCGGTCCTCCGCGGCGCGCACGGTGCTGTCGATGCGGCGCTGCAGCAGCCGCAGCACCGGCCGCACCGGCGCGACGGCGACGTCCCGCAGGCTCATCTCACCAGCTCCAACCGGCCATCGTCGATCCATCCGCGCAACAGCTGCGCCTCCTTCGCCAGTCGGTGCTCCGACGTCACCGGCACCGCGGGCCCGTGGGCGTGCGCGAAGCTCGTCTGCTCCGGCGCGTCCATGATCGACGAGCCGGTCAGCCGGACGGTCGCCTCGGGGAACAGCTCGAGGGCCACGTAGCAGGCGAGCGTGCCACCGGTCGCCCACGCCGCCTCCTGCGCCGGGATGCCCATCAGCGCGCCCAGCGGGGCCGTGAACAGCGTGTTCGGCAACGAGATGGCGTCGGCCGGGAACCAGGCGGGGCGATCCTCCCGCTCCCAGTGCATGCGGCCCTGCTCGGCCAGCAGGTAGAGCCGGGACCGGTGGTCGGCGAACGTGCCGGGCCCCGGCACGACGCCACGGTGGACGAGCACGACGTCGGTGCGCCGCCCGATCCGCGGCGGACCCTCTGGCGGGTCGACCGCGAAGGTCGTCATGCGCACGACGAGGTCGCTGCCGTCGACGAGGGCGGCCCGCGCGGCGCCCACGGGCAGCGGGGCGTTGCCGACGACCATGACCGTGCGCGGCGGGTCCCGGCGCGCGTAGGCCGCGACGAGGCCGGCGAGGACGCGGCGGTGCTCGTCCGTCGTCGACGCGGCGGCGGGGGCCTCGGGACTGGCCATCGGGGGAACGTAACGGACACCGCGACCCCCCGATCCGGCAGGGGCCACCCGAAGACGACAATCGGGGCCGTGCCGAAGCCCTACGTCATCGCCGAGATCGGCTGCAACCACGGCGGCGACCTCGACCTCGCCAAGCGGATGATCTCCGTCGCCGCGGCCTTCTGCGAGGTCGACGCCGTCAAGTTCCAGAAGCGCGAGCCCGCCACCCTGCTCTCCCCCGAGCAGTACCAGGCCCCGCATCCCGAGCCGCGGCACGCGTTCGGCACGACGTACGGCGAGCACCGGGAGTTCCTGGAGCTCGACATCGGCCAGCACGCCGAGCTGCTCGCGCACGCCAGGGACTGCGGCGTGACGTACTCGACGAGCGTGTGGGACGTGCCGTCGGCCAAGGCCGTCGTCGACATGGCGCCGCCGTTCGTGAAGGTCCCCTCGGCGACCAACCAGCACGTCGAGCTGCTGGAGCTGCTCTGCGCGGAGTTCGGCGGCGTCGTACACGTGTCGCTGGGCATGACGACCCGGGCCGAGGAGGAGCGGATCGTCGCGCTGTTCCGGGACCGCGGGCGGCTGGCCGACGTCGTGCTGTACGCGTGCACGTCGGGGTACCCCGTGCCGTTCGAGGACATCTGCCTGCTGGAGATCCAGCGGCTCGTCGAGGCCTACGGCGCCGACGTGCACGCCGTCGGGTTCTCGGGGCACCACCTCGGCATCGCGGCCGACGTGGCCGCCCTCGCGCTCGGCGCGCGGTTCGTCGAGCGGCACTTCACGCTCGACCGCACGAGCAAGGGCACCGACCACGCCGCGTCGCTGGAGCCGGACGGCATGCGCAAGCTCGCCCGCGACCTGCGCAACGTCGCGAAGGCGCTGACCTACAAGCCGGCCGAGATCCTGCCGATCGAGCAGGCCCAGCGCGAGAAGCTGAAGTGGCGCGGCTGACCGTCGTCATCCCGGCCAGGGCGGGGTCCAAGGGCATCCCGGGCAAGAACCTCGCCCGGGTCGGCGGGCGGCCGCTGCTGGACTGGACGGTCGAGGCCGCGCTGGGCGCGGCGTGCGTCGAGACGGTGCTGGTCTCCACCGACGACCCCGCCGTCCGCGCGCACGTCACCGCGACCTGGCCGGGGCGCGTCGGGCTGCCGGCCCGCTCGGCCGCGACCGCGTCGGACACCGCGACGACCGAGAGCGCCCTGCTCGACGTGCTGACGACGCCGGAGGCCGCGCACGCCGAGCTGATCGGGCTGGTCCAGGCGACCAGCCCGCTGCTGCGCTCGGCCGACCTCGACGCCGCCCACGCGCTGCTCGGCGAGTACGACAGCGTCCTGTCGGTCGTGCGGCAGCGCCGGTTCCGCTGGGAGCACACCCCGGACGGTGCCCGCGCCGACTACGACCCCGCCGCCCGGCCCCGGCGCCAGCAGCTGGCCGGGCACCTGGTCGAGAACGGGGCGCTGTACCTGACCTCGCGCGCGGCGCTGGAGCGCACCGGCGTCCGGATCAGCGGGAGGATCGGGCTCCACGAGATGCCGGAGGAGAGCTACACCGAGGTGGACGAGCCGGCCGACCTGGCGATCGTCGACGCCCTGCTGCGCAGGCGCGGCACGGCCGTCGACGCGTCGCGGGTGCGGCTCGTGCTCACCGACGTCGACGGCGTGCTCACCGACAACGGCATGACGTACTCCAGCGACGGCAGCGAGGCCAAGACCTACAGCGCGCGCGACGGCAAGGGCTTCGAGCTGCTGCGCCTCGCGGGCCTCCACACGGGCATCCTGACCAGCGAGGACGGTCCGCAGATCCGCGCCCGTGCGGCGAAGCTGCAGGTGGACGCGCTCTACGCCGGTACGCACGACAAGCTGGCCGACGCGAAGGAGCTGTGCGCCCTGATGGGACTGGGGCTCGACGAGGTCGCGTTCATCGGCGACGACGTCCACGACGTGGCGCTGCTGGCGGCCGTCGGGCTGCCGGGCTGCCCGGCCGACGCGATGCCGGCGGCGCGGGCGGCCGCGACCGTGCGCACGGTGGCCGCGGGCGGGCATGGCGCGTTCCGCGAGTTCGCCGACGCGATCCTCGCCGGGCGCTGACGTCCGCCGGATCTGGCGATCGGCGCGACTCGGCCTGGTTGAGACCCCGACTCGCGGAGCGGTGCGCGAGTCGGGGTCTGCACCAGCGCGAGTCGGGCTCTCGACCAGACCGGGCCCGGTCAGAGCTCGCGCGAGGCCCGCAGGCGGGCGAGCGCTTCCTCGAGGATCGCCTCGCCGTCCTTGTCGGAGCGGCGCTCCTTCACGTAGGCCAGGTGTGTCTTGTACGGCTCGGTCCGCGGCGCAGCCGGCGGGTTGAGGTTGTCGCGGCCGCCGGGCAGGCCGCAGCGGGGGCAGTCCCACGAGTCGGGGATCTCCGCGTCGTGGGCGAACGACGGGGTGGTGACGTGCCCGCTTGCGCAGTAGTACGCCACGAACTGGCGCGGCGCGGTCTCGCCCCGCTCCGACTCCCCCATCGGCCCGGCACCGACGCGGGTGCCGCGGATCGCGTTGCCGCCTGACATCGCCATGTCTCAGACCCCCAGCTTCACGAGCAACCCGGTACCGATGATCGCGATCACCCAGATCGCGCCCACGAAGAGCGTGAGCCGGTCGAGGTTGCGCTCGACCACGCTCGATCCGGACAGGCTCGACTGCATCCCGCCGCCGAACAGCGTCGACAGGCCGCCGCCGCGGCCGCGGTGCAGCAGGATCAGCAGCACCAGCAGCACGCTGGAGATGATCAGCACGATCTGCAGTGCGAGACGCATTGCCGTCCTTTCCTCCCGGGCTCGCCAGGGTACCCGTCGCGCCTGTCCCGGCTGACGGGAGGCACCGCGCCGACCCGCCCCCTTGCCGCCACGTGGACACATATGGGCGTTCGACGGGCCGTCGCGACAGCAGTATGTGTCCAGATGGCGCCGGGGTCGGCGGGCAGGGGCGGCTACGGGAGCGGGCCGCCCGCGGCGATGGCGCAGAGTTGCGGGAACTCGTCGGCGTCGATGCTCGCGCCGCCGACGAGCGCGCCGTCGACGTCGGCGCCCGCCACGATCTCGCCGACGTTCTTGGCCTTCACCGAGCCGCCGTACAGGATCCGCACGCCTGCCGCGAACGCGTCGCCGTACCGCTGCGCGAGCTCGGCCCGCAGCGCCGCACAGACCTCCTGCGCGTCGCCCGCGCTCGCCACGCGGCCCGTCCCGATGGCCCAGATCGGCTCGTAGGCCACGACGAGGTCCTTCAGCTGCTCGGCGGACAGGCCGGCCAGCGCGGCGCCGAGCTGGCCCGCGCAGTGCCCGACGTGCTCGCCCGACTCCCGCACCTCGAGGCCCTCGCCGACGCACAGGATGGGCGCGAGCCCGTTGCGGACGGCGGCCTGCACCTTCGACGCCACGACCTCGTCGGTCTCGCCGTGGTACTCGCGCCGCTCGGAGTGCCCGACGACGACGTACCGGCACCCCAGCTTGGCCAGCATGGGCCCGGAGATGTCACCGGTGTAGGCGCCGCCGTCGTGCGGCGAGAGGTCCTGCGCGCCGTGCACCATCAGCAGGCCGTCCCCGTCGATCATGGTCTGGATCGACCGGATGTGGGTGAACGGCGGCAGGACGGCGACCTCGACCCGGTCGTAGTACTTCTCGGGCAGCGCGAAGGCGAACTTCTGCATCAGCGCGATCGCCTCGAGATGCGTGAGGTTCATCTTCCAGTTGCCCGCGATCAGCGGCTTCCGGGCCATGGTCACGACTCCAGTACGCCGACGCCGGGGAGGTCCTTGCCCTCCAGGTACTCCAGCGACGCCCCGCCGCCGGTGGAGATGTGCGAGAAGCCGTCCTCCGGCAATCCGAGCTGCCGGACGGCCGCGGCCGAGTCGCCCCCGCCGACGACGGAGAACGCGCCGCTGTCGACGATCGCCTGCGCGACACCGCGGGTGCCCGCCGCGAACGGGGCCATCTCGAACACGCCCATGGGGCCGTTCCAGAACACCGTGCGCGCCCCGGCGAGCACCTCGGCGAACGAGGCGACCGACGCCGGCCCGATGTCCAGGCCCATCCAGCCCTCCGGAACGGCGTCGGCGGCGACCGTCTGCGTCCGCGCGTCGGCTGCGAACGCGTCGGCCACGACGATGTCGGACGGCAGCACGATCTTGCCCGTCCCGAGCAGCTCGCGGCACGTGTCGACCTGGTCGGACTCGAGCAGCGACTTCCCGACCCCGTGCCCCTGCGCGGCCAGGAACGTGAAGCACATCCCGCCGCCGACCAGCAGCCGGTCGACCCGGGGCAGCAGCGCCTCGATCACGGCGAGCTTGTCGGACACCTTCGAGCCGCCCAGCACGACCACGTAGGGCCGGTCCGGGTCGGTCGTGAGCCGGCGCAGCACCTCGACCTCGGCGAGCACGAGCCCGCCCGCGTAGGCCGGCAGCCGCTGCGCGATGTCGTACACCGAGGCCTGCTTGCGGTGCACGACGCCGAACCCGTCGGACACGAACGCCCCGCCGCCGTCGGCCCCGCCGACCAGCGCGGCCAGCTCGTCAGCCAAGGCACCGCGCTCGGCGGCGTCCTTGCTGGTCTCGCGCGGGTCGAAGCGGATGTTCTCGACCAGCACGACCTCACCGGGGCCCACCTGCGGCGGCCCGTCGGCGAGCCGCACGACCCGCACCGGCGCCCCGACCAGCTCCGCCAGCCGGGCCGCGACCGGCTCCAGGGAGTACTTCGCGTCGGGCCCGCCCTTCGGGCGCCCGAGGTGCGCCGTGACGACCACCCGGGCGCCCGCGTCCGCGAGCGCCCTGATGGTCGGCAGCGACGCCCGGATGCGGCCGTCGTCGGTGATCTCGGGGTGGGTGGGAGAGCCGCCGAGGGGGACGTTCAGGTCCGAGCGCACGAGCACGCCGCGGTCCCGCACCCCCTCGGCGAGCAGGTCGTCGAGAGTCTTCACGTCCGCCCTTACAGCTTCGAGGCCACCAGGCCGGTGATGTCGACGAGGCGGTTCGAGTAGCCCCACTCGTTGTCGTACCAGCCGACGACCTTGACCTGGTTGCCGATCACCTTGGTGAGCGGCGCGTCGTAGATGCACGACGCCGGGTCCGTCACGATGTCGGTCGAGACGATCGGGTCGTCGCTGTAGCGCAGGACGCCGGCGAGCGGACCCTCGGCGGCGGCCCGGTACGCGGCGTTGATCTCCTCGACCGTGCCCTCCTTGCGGACGACCACGGTGAGGTCGGTCGCCGAGCCGGTGGGGACGGGGACGCGGATCGCGTAGCCGTCCAGCTTGCCCTTGAGGTGCGGCAGCACGAGGCCGATGGCCTTCGCGGCGCCGGTCGACGTCGGCACCATGTTGATCGCGGCGGCGCGGGCGCGGCGGAGGTCCCGGTGCGGGCCGTCCTGCAGGTTCTGGTCCCCCGTGTACGCGTGGATCGTGGTCATCAGGCCCTGCTCGATGCCGAGCAGGTCGTCGATCACCTTCGCGAGCGGCGCGAGGCAGTTCGTCGTGCAGGAGGCGTTCGAGATGATCGTCTGGCTGCCGTCGTACGCGGAGTCGTTCACACCCTTGACGACCGTGAGGTCCTCGCCGGTGGCGGGAGCGGAGATGATGACCTTCTTCGCGCCGGCGTCGAGGTGCTTGGTCGCGCCGTCGCGCTTGGTGAAGATGCCGGTCGACTCCAGCACGACGTCGACGCCCAGGTCCTTCCACGGCAGCTCGGCCGGGTCCCGGACCGCGAGCCCCTTGAAGCCCTTCCCGTCGACGAGGATCTCCTCGTCGGTCGAGGTCACCTCGTAGGGCAGCCTGCCCAGCACCGAGTCGTACTTGAGCAGGTGGGCCAGCGTCCTGTTGTCGGTGATGTCGTTGACCGCGACGATCTCGATCTCGGTGTTGCCCGCCTTCTGCTGCGCGTCCACCGCACGCCAGAAGTTGCGTCCGATCCGGCCGAACCCGTTCACACCCACGCGCACCGTCACGGCGCCTCCTCGATGCCCTCGATCCTGCTGCGACGCGCCCACCCTAGCCGCCGGACCGGCCACCGGTCACGGAGCATTCCGAATCGATCCATGGGGGCTGGTCAGCGGTGATACGCCGGGCACTACGGGCACGAAGCCAGAGGCCGAACGCCTCTGGCTCAGGCGTCCTCCAGCATGTCGGCGGTGACGGCCGAGTCCGTGTCGGGGATGCCCAGATCGGCCGCGCGCTTGTCGGCCATGTGCAGCAACCGCCGGATGCGGCCGGCGACCGCGTCCTTCGTCATCGGCGGGTCGGCCAGCTGGCCGAGCTCCTCCAGCGACGCCTGCGTGTGCTCGACGCGCAGCTTGCCCGCGGCGAGCAGGTGCCCCGGCACGTCGTCACCGAGGATCTCCATGGCCCGCTGCACCCGCGCCGCGGCCGCGACGGCGGCCCGCGCCGAGCGCCGCAGGTTGGCGTCGTCGAAGTTGGCGAGGCGGTTCGCGGTGGCCCGGACCTCGCGGCGCATCCGCCGCTCCTCCCACGCCATGACCGACTCGTGGGCGCCCATGCGGGTGAGCAGCGCGCTGATCGCGTCGCCGTCGCGGACGACGACCCGGTCGGCGCCGCGGACCTCGCGGGCCTTGGCGGTGACCCCGAGCCGCCGGGCGGCGCCGACCAGCGCGAGCGCCGCCTCGGGGCCAGGGCAGGTCACCTCGAGCGCCGAGCTGCGTCCCGGCTCGGTCAGCGAGCCGTGGGCGAGGAACGCTCCCCGCCAGGCGGCCTCGGCGTCGCAGATCCCGCCGGACACGACGGGCGGCGGCAACCCGCGGACGGGGCGGCCGCGCGCGTCGAGCAGGCCGGTCTGGCGGGCCAGCCCCTCGCCGTCGCGCACGACGCGCATGACGTAGCGGGCGCTGCGGCGCAGCCCGCCCGCCGTGATCACGTGCGCCTCGCAGGTGTGCCCGTACAGCTCGTGGATGTCGCGGCGGAGGCGCCGGGCCACCGACCCGGTGTCGACCTCCGCCTCGATCACGACGCGGCCGCCGACGATGTGCAGCCCTCCGGCGAAGCGCAGCAGGGCTGCCACCTCGGCACGCCGGCAGCACGGCTTCGTGACGACGAGCCGGGAGAGCTCGTCCTTGACCGCTGCGGTCATCGCCATGGGTACCTCCGGACGGGGTGGGACATCACGGACCACCGCCGGCGGCGGCGGTCCGAGCGGGGAAGGGCGGCGCGGCCGGGACCGGACGGCCGGTTTCGGGCAGCGTCAGCAGCGTGGCCAGCGCGTCGGCGAGCGCGACCGGGTCGTGGCGGGGCTCGACCGGGTCGGCGGCGACGGCGGTCAGGTGCACCCGGCCGCCCTGGCGCAGCAGCGGCACCGCAGCGGCGCGCAGCCGGTCCGGGACCGGGACCGCGTCCTCGTCGCCGAGCACGGCGTCGACCCGGAGGCCGGGCGCGTGCTCGGCCAGTACCGTCAGGTGCTGCTCGGGCGAGAAGCCCGCCGTCTCGCCCGGCTCGGGTGCCAGGTTGAGCACGACCAGCCGCCGGGCACGGGTCTCGAGCAGGGCATGGCGCAGCTGCGGGACGAGCAGGTGCGGCAGGACGCTGGAGAACCACGACCCGGGGCCGAGCACGACGACGTCGGCGTCGCGCACGGCGGCGACCGCCTCCGGGCAGGCCCGCGGCCGCTCGGGCCGCAGGAACACCCGCTCCACGCGGCCGGGGGTGGAGGCGACCGCGACCTGGCCGCGGATCCGGTGGGTCCGGGCCGGGTCGTCGCCCAGCCCGGTGACGTCGGCCTCGATGACGAGCGGCTCGCACGCCATGGGCAGCACGCGCCCGCGCACGCCGAGCAGCCCGCCGAGGGTGTCGAGCGCCGCGACCGGGTCGCCGAGCGTGTCCATCAGCCCGGCGAGCAGCAGGTTGCCCACGGCGTGCCCGGCGAGCGCGCCGCGAGCCGCCGAACCGGTGCTGCGACCAGCGTGGTCCAGCGCCGGCCGGAGTCGTCGTCGGCGGCGAGCGCGGTCATCGCCATGCGCAGGTCGCCGGGGGGCAGCTGACCCAGCTCCTTGCGCAGCCGCCCGGAGGAGCCGCCGTCGTCGGCGACGGTGACGACCGCAGTGACGTGGTCGGTCAGCCTGCGGAAGCAATACGTACCGGTCGCGGCCACAGT
>CAVSJZ010000020.1:0-45000 GCA_963728105.1 uncultured Actinomycetota bacterium
TCGAGACGCCGCTCGGTCAGGACGATCGCCCCGAGCCTGCGGACCCGGCGGGCGACGACGTCGCCGTCGACCCAGCGCACCTCGTCCTCGTCGACGAGCAGGGCCGGCGCGGCGAGCTCGGCGAGCTCCCGGTCCGCGGCTGCGGCCAGCCTGATCCGCCCGTGCTCGGCGCCCGGCGCCCGGTCGGCGACACCGACCGCCAGCCACTCCTCACCCGCCAGCGGGCTCCCGCCGGGCAGCTCCACCGCCGTGCCGCCGGACATCAGGTACACGTCACGGTGCAGCCGCTGCGGGCCCGTGCCCGCGGGGCGGCGGCGGGCGAGCCGCTCCGGATAGGCCAGCGCCACCACCAGCGCGGTCGCCCCCTCCCCCGGACCCCCGGGTGCGGGCGTGTCGGACGTGCGGGGAAGCTGGCGGCGCAGCCGGGTGACCTCGGTGCGCCAGCGCCGGGCCCCACGGGCCGCTCCGGACCGCAGGCGACGCAGCTCGTCATCCGCGGCGACGCCCTCGGCCAGCGTGTCGTCGTCGATCAGTGCCACCACCTCGGCGGCCGTCCGGGCCCCGACCAGCGCCGCCCCGTCGAGCAACGCGCGGGCCAGCCGCGGATGCAGCCCGAGCTCGGACAGCCGCCTCCCGCGGCCGGTGACACCGCCGTCGTCCACCGCCCCGAGGGCCCGCAGCACCTGCCGGCCGGCCTGCAGGGGTCCGGAAGGCGGCGGATCCCACCACGCCAGGCCGCTCCCGTCCGGCGTTCCCCAGCAGGCCAGATCCAGCGCGAGCCGGGTCAGGTCGGCGGTGCGGATCTCCGGCTCGGGATGGCGGGCGAGCAGCTCGCCCTCGGCCCAGCAGCGGTACACCCGACCCGGCGCCTCCCGCCCGGCACGCCCGGCACGCTGCTCCGCGACGGCCGCCGACACCCGCACGGTGACCAACCCGGCCAGCCCTCGCCGATGATCGGTCCGAGGCGACCGGGCCAGGCCGGAGTCCACCACCGCGCGGACCCCCGGCACGGTCAGGCTCGACTCCGCCACCGCCGTCGCCAGCACCACCCGCCGCCGCGGCCCCGGGCTCAACGCCAGGTCCTGCTCGGCGGCGGGCAACCTGCCGTGCAACGGGAGCACGTCGACGCCGGCCAGGCCCGCTCCCGCCAACAGCGTCGCCGTGCGGCGGATCTCCGGCACGCCGGGCAGGAACGCGAGCACGTCGCCGGCGCCGACCTCGTCGCCGTCGTCCAGCGCGCGTCGCACCGCGCGGGCCACGCACGTCTCGATCCGCTCGCCGCGGGCCGGCGGCACGTGCCGGGTCGCCACCGCGAACGTCCGCGCCTCGACCCGCAGCACCGGTGCCCCGCCGAGCAGCTCGGCGAGCCGGTCCGTGGCCACCGTGGCCGACGTGGCCAGCAACCGCAGGTCCGGACGCAACCCGGCGCGCGCGTCGAGGAGCAGCGCGAGCAGCAGGTCCGCGTCGAGATGCCGCTCGTGGCACTCGTCGAGCAGCACCGTGTGCACGCCGTCCAGCTCCGGGTCGGCCATCAGCCTGCGCAGCAGCAGCCCGGACGTCACCACCTCGATGCGGGTGCGGTCCGAGCGGCGGGAGTCGCCACGCACCGCGTAGCCGACGGTCTCGCCGACCGGTTCCCCCAGCAGCAGCGCCATCCGGGCCGCGGCCGCCCGGGTGGCCAGCCGGCGGGGCTCGGCGACCACGACCCGGCCCCCTTGCACGCCGGCGCCCGCCCCCAGTACCAGCGGCACCAGCGTGGTCTTCCCGGTGCCCGGCGGCGCGACCAGCACGGCGCTGCCGTGCGCGGCCAGCGCGGCGGTGACCGACCCGAGCGCCCCGCGCACCGGCAGGTCAGGGAGCTGGGACGGATCGAGGAGCCGCATCACCGCTCAGTGTGCCCGCTCCGGCGCCGTGCCCGACCGGGGCTGCGGACACGCCGGCGGGACGACGGACCGTGATGCGACAGCTACGGGTCGATGGTCAGCCGGTCGGGGGCCGACCGGACCGCATCGAGGATCTTCTCGTAGCCGGTGCACCGGCACAGGTTGCCGGCCAGCGCCTCCCTGATCTCGGGGTCGCTCGGTCGCGGTGTGCTGCTGAGGAGGTCGTGGGTGGCCATGATCAGACCGGGTGTGCAGAAGCCGCACTGCACGGCACCCGCCTCGACGAACGCCTCCTGCACGGGGTGCAGCGCCGCCCGGTCGGCCAGCCCTTCGATCGTGGTCACGTGGCTCTCGCCCTCCCAGACCCCGTCGACGTCACGGGGGTCGCCGTTGACGGTGATGGCAACGCGCATGGCGTCAGGCCGCCTTTCGGTAGTCGTTCCAGGCCCACACGAGCGCTCGGCGGGCGATCACCGACAGCGCGTGCCGGCGGTAGGCCGCGGTGCCGCGCACGTCGTCGATGGGCCGGCGGCGGCCCGGACCCGCTCGCCGAACTCCGCGGCGAGCGATGGCGGAAGGGCGCCGCGGCACTGCCAGAGTCCCTCGGCGATGAGCGCATCGGCCAGGAAGGCCTCGGCTTCGACCGCGCGACGCGGTGTGGGCACGACCGAGCCGATCCCGGTCCTGACCAGGCCGCGGGCGAGGCGCACGTCGCGTCCGCGCACGCGCAGTGGTTCTTCGGGTGGCTCCCCTCGGTGGTCGCGCGCGTGCCGCGGATCGTCTACCAGGAGGTGCCGGGGGGCTGGTCGGAGATGGGCGAGGTCAAGCTCGACTGAACCCCGCCCGGCGCCCGGCAGGCTCGCAGCTGCCCTACACCACCGCCGTCTCGCCCCAGATGTCCTCCAGGTAGCGGTTGCTCCCGCGCAGGCCCGCGAGCCACGCCTGGCCGTCCGCTTCGCCCGCGCCGGTCTTGGAGCGGAACACGGAGACCAGCGCGGCCCGGACGCCGGGGGCCATGGTCGAGGCGTTGCCGCACACGAAGACCACCGCGTCCTGCTGCATGGCCTCCCACACCTGGTCCGCCGACGCCTCGAGGGCGTGCTGGACGTAGCGGTGCGGGTAGTCCTCGACCCGGGAGAACGCGGGGATCAGCGTGGCCACCCCGTCGGACTCGTAGCCCTTGAGCTCGTCGGCGTAGAGCAGGTCGTCCTCGGGATCCCGGCAGCCGAGGAAGAGCAGCGAGGTCGCGATCGGCACCCCGCGGGCCCGCAGCGACTCCCGTTCCTGCAGGAAGCCCCGGAACGGGGCCATCCCGGTGCCGGCGCCGACCATGATCATCGGGACGTGCGGGTTCTCCGGCGGTCGGAAGGCGATCGTCGGCTGCCGCACGAAGGTGAAGACGGTCCCGCCGTCGGGCACCTCGCGCAGGTGCCCGGAGCACACGCCGCGGAACGTCGAACCGTCGCCGCGGCGCGCCGGTCCCTCGAGGACGCCGACCGTGACGCTGGCGCTGGTGCTCGTCGTCGGCGACGACGAGATCGAGTAGTAGCGCGGCCGCAGCGGTGGCAGGAGGTCGAGGTACTCCGCGAAGGGCAGCGTGCACTCGGGATGCTCCTCGAGGAGGTCGAGCAGGGTGCGCCGCGGCACCGCGACCCGCTCCCGGTAGCGGGCCTTCGCCTCGTCGTCGGTGCCCGCCATGGCCGCCAGCTCGGCCTGCGTCGGGCCCTCCGGCATGTGCGCTGCCATGGCCGAGAGGCCCGCGCGGCTCGCCACGTCCTGCAGCTCGACGCAGCCGGCCAGGATGCCCAGCAGCGGGTACGGCTCGCCGATCGGCAGGTGGGTCGGGGTGGCGCCGGTCGCGGTGAGCGTGACGTACTGGCCGGCGTCCAGGCCGAAGCGGGCGATCACCCGGTTGATCACCGAGACGTCGTTGCGCGGCAGCACCCCGAGGTGGTCACCCGCCGCGTACGTCATGCCCGGCGGCAGCGCGATCTCGATGTGCCGCACCGAGCGGCCGCCCGGGCTGCCCGCGCGGGCGGTGAGCTCGCGGTTGACCCGCACGAGGGCGGCGTGGCCGCGGTAGGACTGCAGGATCGGGCTCGCGGTGCGGCGCTGCTCGATCTCCACCGCGAGCCGCGGGCCGCCCGCCGTCACCGCCGTCGCGCCGGCGTCCAGCCCCAGCGCCGACCCGAGTGCGTCCCACAGCCCGGCGTACCATGCCTCGAACTGGCCGTCGAAGTCACCGCGCGCGTCGCCCTCGCCGCGCGGGTAGACCCGCGTCGCGCCGCGCGCTTCCAACGCCGTGTCGATGCGGGTCGGTACCGCCTGGTAGGTGGCCGCCCAGTCGCGGTTGCCGCAGCCGAAGACCGTGAAGCGCACCCCGGCCGCCGACACCTCCGGGTCGTCGACCCAGGAGCAGAACCGGCCAGCGTTGTCCGGCGGCTGGCCGTTGTACGAGGAGGTGACGACCACGACGGCGCCCTCGGTCGGCAGCTCCCCCACCGCGTCGTCGAGCCCGGCCGTGCTGGCCGTGTACCCCCGGTCCGTGGCGTCCCGCGCGATCCGCGACGCCAGGTCCTCCGACGCGCCGAGGTTCGAGCCGAACAGCACCAGCAACGGCGTGCCGTGCCGGTCGGCGGGCGCCACCGCGAGGGCGGGTGACCGCGGGGCGACCACCGCCGCCTGCCGCGGCGCCGCGCCCCAGGTCCGTCCGGTGCGGGGCCGGATGGTGATCGTCAGACCGTCCGGCTTGAGGGTCAGCGACTCCTTGATCTTGAGCTGGTAGTTCGCGTGGTCGACGAACTCGAAGCGCTGCATGAGCATGCCGAGCACCAGCGTCGCCTCCTGCAGGGCGAACTGGCGCCCGATGCAGGCCCGCTGCCCCGACCCGAACGGCCGGAACGCGTTGGGCGGCAGGGCGTCCCGCCGCTCGGGGGCGAAGTGGTCCGGGTTGAACTCCTCCGCGTCGTCGCCCCAGACGTCGGTCAGCCGGTGCAGCATCGGGGTGAGCGCGATGATCGACTGACCGGGCTCGAACGGGCCCCAGCCGCCCACCGTCGTCGGCCGGAGGGCATGGCGGGTGAACGCGGGTGCCGTCGGCCACAGCCGCAGCGTCTCGTCGAGGATCTGCCGGATGTAGGCCAGCTGCTGGACCTGGGCGACCGTCGGCGGCACCGACGGGTCGGTGCCCAGCACGCGGTCGACCTCCTCGTGGGCGCGGGCGACGACGTCGGGGTGCTTGAGCAGGTAGGAGATGGTGAACGAGAGCAGCCCGCTGGTGGTCTCGTGGCCGGCGACCAGGAACGTGACGCACTGAGCCACGATGTTGTGGTCGGGCAGCGTGTTGCCCTGCTTGTCGGTGCCGACGAGCATGTGTCCCAGCAGGTCGTTCCCTGGCTCGCCGGACGCCTTCCGCTCGGCGAGGATCTTGCCGACCGTGTCGTCCATGTACGCGCTGTCGGCCAGCAACCTCTGCTGGGCCCCGCGGCGCATCTTGATCGCGGCCGGGAGCAGGCGCTGGCGGGCCTGGGTCTCGTGCAGCGCCCCCATCATCGCCTCGATGAACGGGTGCTGGGTGTCGCGGTAGAAGGAGTTGAAGCGGTAGCTGAACCCGCACAGCGCGATGGTGTCCAGCGTCAGCCGCGTCATGTCGCCGGTGACGTCGATCGGCTCGTCCGGGTTCAGCCGCTCCCACTTCAGGCACAGCTGCAGGGCGATGTCGACCATCGGGTCCAGGTAGCCCTTCATCGCCCAGGTGCTGAAGCTGGGCAGCAGGATGTCGTGCGCGGACTTCCACAGGGGGTCGTCGGTGTCCGCGGTGAACAGCCCCGCGCTCTTGTGGGTCTTGCGGAACTCCCGCTGGCTGAGGCCGACGAGCTTGTCGAAACGCGAGTCGTCGCACAGGTCGTTCACCATGTCCAGGCCGTGGACGACGTAGCGCGGCCCGGTGGGCGTGGTCAGCTTGAAGATCGGTCCCCACTCGCGGGCGAGCGCCATGAGGTCCTGGATCAGCGTGGCCTGCTTGATCTCGAACATGTTGCCGAGCACCGGCACGCCCTTGGGGCCCGGGATGTCCTCGAGCGATCGCGAGGTGGCGGAGGTGCTGGGGGCGGTGGTCATGGCTGGTCACTCCTGAGGCCCGGGCCGGTGGGGTCGAGTGCGTCGATGTCGGGCAGGGACCGCGACGCTGCGGCGCGGCGGCCGTGGCGCAGCAGGAACGCCGAGACCAGCACCACCCACACCGGAAAGACGAGCAGCGCGGCGGGATTGTTGGTGACGGCGAGCAGCAGGAACGCGGCGAGCAGGTACGCGACGACGGCCGGGACCAGCGGGAGCACCTTGGCGTTGCGCAGCAGCGTCGTGGTGGTGAGCGCGAACATGCCCGCGCCGCGGACCGCGAAGATGAACACCAGGCCGTAGCCGACGCCGGTGAGCGCCCGCGCGGTGGCGGGGTCCGCGGCGGGGGTGTGGCCGAAGTAGATCCCGAACGCGACCGCGCCGACCGCCGCCGTGCCCGCGAACAACAGGGTCACGAAGATGACCCCTGCGAGCAGGTTGAGCCCGTGGGCCATCCGCGACGGCGTCGGGCTCAGCGTGTCCAGGACGTCGCGCACCGCCGTCATGTGCCACAGGAACGCGATGCCAGCGAACGGCACCAGGTAGATCCCGATCGCGACGAAGAGCTGGTCCCCGCCGTCGGCGTAGAACGTCGCGTACGTCGCGTCGGGGTCGTCGAGGTGCGGGGCCCGGTCCAGCAACACCAGTGCCACGACGAACAGCACCGCGAACAGGAGCCCGCTGACCGCGGCGATCCGAGCGGCCGAGCTCGTGCCCGTCGACCGGGGCGGCGGCGCAGACCCGGTCACCGAGACCATCCCGGCGTCGCCCCGTCCCCGGCCGGTGGACCGGCCGGCGGCTGGAGGCACTCGAGGAGCCGCAGGAGGTCCAGCGTTCCCGAGAACGCTTCCTCCCGGCCCGATTCGGTCGTCACCACGCCCTCCAGTCGCCCGTCGGCCGCGCGGAGAAGTTCGAGCCTCAGGTGCACGCGACCTCCCCTCGGACGGCATCTACAGTGGCAGGAAGGCGTCCGCCGCACCATGGCCAGATCTGCCAGTGGACCTTCCAGTCGGCGCGTCCCGGCGAGTCGTCGAGCGAAACGACACCGGCAGCCGCTCGTGGTGGACAACCGTGACGTCTTCGGTCAGTCTCGCGAGCGGACCACCGCCTACGGGAGACGGAACGGACCCATGACCTATCCGGACACCTCGCTCTTCATCGACGACGCCTGGGTCGACGCGGCCGACGGACGCACGATCCCGGTCCACAACCCCGCGACCGGAGAGGTGATCGGCTCCGTGGCGCACGCCACCGCGGCGGACCTGGACCGCGCCCTCGCCGCGGCCCAGCGCGGGTTCGAGGTGTGGCGCGACCAGACCCCCGCGCAACGCAGCACGATCATGCGGCGCGCGGCCCAGCTGATCCGCGAACGGCTCGACGAGATCGCCCGCCTCGTCACCCTCGAACAGGGCAAGCCGCTCATCGAGGCCCGCGGCGAGACGGCGATGGCCGCCGACATCGTCGACTGGTTCGCCGAGGAGGGCTTCCGCGTCTACGGGCGCCTGGTCCCCCACCGCTCGAACCCCGCGATCCGGCAGATGGTCGTCAAGGACCCGGTGGGACCGGTGGCCGCGTTCGCCCCCTGGAACTTCCCGATCAACCAGGTCGTGCGCAAGGTCGCGCCCGGCCTCGCCGCCGGGTGCTCGATGATCGTCAAGGCCGCGGAGGAGACCCCGGCGGGCCCGGCCGCGTTCGTCCGAGCCTTCCAGGATGCCGGCCTACCCCCTGGCGTGCTCGGGCTGGTCTACGGCGACCCGGCCGAGATCTCCGGCCACCTCATCCCGCACCCCGTCGTCCAGAAGATCACCTTCACCGGCTCGACGCAGGTCGGCAAGCAGCTGGCCGCGATGGCGGGCCAGCACATGAAGCGCGCGTCGATGGAGCTCGGCGGCCACGCCCCGGTGATCGTCTGCGAAGACGCCGACCTCGAACAGGCGGTCAAGACGCTGGGCGGGGCCAAGTTCCGCAACGCAGGCCAGGTGTGCATCTCCCCCACCCGGTTCCTCGTCCACCGCTCCGTCGCGAAGGACTTCGGCGCGGCGCTGGCGAAGGTCGCCGACGGGCTGGCGGTCGGCGACGGGCTGGCCGAAGGGACGCAGATGGGCCCGCTGGCCAACCCCCGACGCCTCGACGCCATGCGGGTCCTCGGCGAGGACGCCGTGCAGCGCGGCGCCACGGTGCTGACGGGCGGCCGCCGCCTCGGCGACACCGGCAACTTCTGGGCCCCGACCGTCTACGAGAACGTGCCTGCGGACGCCCGGCTGTTCAACGAAGAGCCGTTCGGCCCCGTGGCCGGGATCCGCGAGTTCGACCACCTCGACGAGGCGATCACCGAGGCCAACCGCCTCTCCTTCGGGCTGGCGGGCTACGCCTTCACCCGCTCGCTCGCCAACGCCGACCAGCTCACCCGCCGCGTCGAGGTCGGCATGCTCTGGGTCAACATGCCCGCGATGCCCTCGGCCGAACTGCCCTTCGGCGGTGTGAAGGACTCCGGCTACGGCACCGAAGGCGGTCCCGAGGCGCTGGAGTGCTACCTGAACACCCGCGCGGTCAGCATCAGGCAGGGCTGACATTCCTCAGGACCGGGCTGTACGCACCGTGCCTCACATGCCGTTCAGTTCGGTCATGTCCGTCCCCCGTGGATGGGTGCAGCTCTCCCGGGCCCTGGCCGACCGGCGACTCGCCGACGAGCTCCTCGAGCAGGGCATCCACAACGCCCTCGCGGTCCTGGACGCCGTCCCTCAGGACTGACGGGCCGCACACACCCGTGCGCCGACGGCGGACGCACGCTCGGGCACGACGTTGGCGGCGGCGTCCCCCGCCACGCGACCGGCTGGCCACACTCGCGCGGCGGTGGGACCCGCAGGACCTCTTCCGGTTCACGGTGGGGCTGTGAGTGTGCGGCGGAGATGCGGCCTCCGGCCGCGTGGCAGGGAAGTATCAGGGAGCAGCCGCGGGGCTCCTATCACTGCCGTACTTCCCCGGCCATCACCTGTGGAGGCAGTCGACATGGCATCGATCGGACCGGTCAACCTGGAAATCTTCAAGGGCGCTCAGTCGTCCGACGGTGCGCTGGTTCGCGCGTCATATGTGGTGTCGGCGTCGCTCGACGACATCCCGTCAGGACGGAACTATCACGAGCTCGTGCAGCTCGTACGCGTCGGCCACGAGATCGGACAGCCCGGCCTCGAGCACGTGCTTCCTGGCGGCACGCTCTGGGACGGCGTCCTCGTCTTCACGTCGGACGTCGTCTCGATCGTTCGGGAGCCGGAGCGGGACATCCCGTTGAGCATCCTCGAGCAAGGCGTCATCTCCCCGCTCGAAGCGGATCCCATCCGGGCGCGCGTCACGCTGACGCCACTACCCATGCCGACGCCCACCCGCGAGAGCAACACCGTCGACGTCAACAAGCCACCCGTCGCCGTCAACGGCTGAACCCAGGCTCGACGTCGGGCCGGAAGGCGTCGAGCGCGGCCCGGGTGCGGCGGAACCCCTCCAGCACCTCGACGCAGTGTGCCCTACCGGCGACGACACCGGCGTCGTCTGCCCACTCGCGGGGGCCCGCTGCGGAGTACCACGGGGCTGGTGCCGGGCCGACGATCGAGGCGTGACCGATGTGACCGAGACTCTTCGCGTGGACCGGACCGCCGACCCCGACCGCCTGGCCGCCGTGCTGCACCGCGCCAGGAGCGGCCGCATGCTGCTGGACGCCACCCGGGAGGCGACGCAGCTCTCCCTCGACGAGGCCTACGCGGTACAGGACCGGCTGACCGCGCTGCGGCTCGGCGAGGGCCGCCGCCACATCGGATGGAAGCTGGGCTACACCTCGGCGGTGATGCGGCAGCAGATGGGGGTGTCCGCGCCGAACTACGGTCCGCTGCTCGACGACATGGTGCTGGGCGGCGACATGGTGCTGGGCGGCGACATGGTGCTGGGCGGCGACTGGGTGCCGGGCGGCGACGCCGAAGCGGTCGGCTACCTGCATCCGCGCGTCGAGCCCGAGATCGGCATCGTGCTCGCCCGCGACGTGGCAGGCACCGGGCTCCTGCTCGACGAGGTGGCCCGGGCCGTCGCCGAGGTGCGGGCCTGCCTGGAGATCGTCGACTCGATCTGGATGGGCTACCGCTTCACGGCCGAGCAGAACACCGCCGACGGCTCGTCGGCGGCCGGTGTCGTGCTCGGCCCGCCGCTGGACGTCGACCCGCTCCACTGCCACCGCATCACCGTGGAGCTCGCCGAGGACGGCGCGCCGTCGGCGAGCGCGATGTCCGCGGCCGCCGGCGGGCACCCGTTGCACGGGGTGGCCTGGCTGGCCGGCGAGCTCGCCGCCCGCGGGCGGACGCTGCGCGCCGGGGAGCTGGTCCTCACCGGCGGCCTGACCGCCGCGACACCCCTGCGTCCCGGGCACGAGCTCTCGGCCCGGTTCGACGGCACGACCACCGTGACGGTGCGCCGGCCGCCCGGCGAGCCGGAGGCCGGCGGCACGCCACAGCCGTGACGGTCCACGGCCGTGCCGGCCAGGGAGAGCACCCCGGGGCCCGGCGAGGACCGATCATGCACTGCGACCGAGGATCGGACCGCTCCGACATGGATCTCTACCGGGGCGCATTCTGGCCGGACGCCGCCATGGCCTACGACGGCCTCTTCGAGGGTGACGCGGAGACGACTGACCGCCGCGTTCGCTCCGCCCACCTGTGCAGGTCCGGCGCCGGAGCGCGGAAGGATGCCCGGCATGACACTGCCTGCGCTCCCCGAGGAGTCCTTCCGGCGCGTGCTCTGCGTCGTCGCGCATCCCGACGACATGGAGTACGGCATGTCCGCGGCCGTCGCCCGCTGGACCGCGCGCGGCATCGAGGTCGGGTACCTCCTGCTCACGCGCGGCGAGGCCGGCATGCCGAACCCTCCCGCGGAGACGGCCCGGCTGCGTCTCGCCGAGCAGCAGGCCGCCTGCGCGGTCGTCGGCGTCGAGCACCTCACCGTCCTGCAGCATCCGGACGGCGTGCTCGTCTACGGCCTCGACCTGCGCCGCGACATCTGCCGGGAGATCCGCCGGTTCCGGCCCGACGTCGTGTTCGGCGTCGGCTACGCGGTCGAGACGCCCTACGGGTTCGACCAGGCCGACCACCGCGCGGCCGGGCTCGCGACGCTCGACGCGGTGCGCGACGCGGGCAACCGGTGGGTCTTTCCCGAGCAGGTCGAGGACGAGGACCTGGCGCCCCACTCGGCGCGCTGGTACCTCACCCCCGGGCACGGCGACGCGGCGACCCACGGCGTCGACGTCACGGGCGAGCCGCTGCGCCGGGGCGTCGCCTCGCTCGAGGCGCACGCCGCGTACCTGGCCGCGCTCCCGGACCACCCCGCCCCGGGGGACTTCATCCCGGCGTTCACCGCGACGAGCGGCAAGGCCATGGGCGTCGAGCACGCCGTCCTGTTCCGCGCCCACGACCTGCAGGCCCCCTTCGAGGTCCCCGCCGACACGCAGGACTGACCCCGGCTGTCTGCTGCCGTCGTCAGGGCCGGGCCGGGTCGGCGTGCCCGGTCACGGCCGGCCCGACCGCTGCGGCGCCTCCCGGTCGACGACGTGGGAAGGGTCCGGCTTCTCCCCCGTGCTGTAGTCGCCGAACGGGCTGTCGCGGCGCGTCACCGCCTCCTTGACGCCCTCGCGCTCGGCCACCTCGATGAACTCCAGCGCCTCGGGCGTGTTGCGCAGCATGCCGTCCAGCATCGAGCCCAGCAGCTGCGTGCTCGACAGCCCCATGTTCTCGTAGGCCTGGTTGACGACCAGCTTCATCGCGGTGAGCTGGTTCAGCGGGATCGTCGCGAGCTGCTCGGCGAGGCCGTAGACGCGCTCCTCCAGCTCCGCGAACGGCACCGCGTCGTTGACGAGCCCGAGCTGCTTGGCCTCGACGCCCGACAGCGCGCGGCCGGTCAGCGCCAGCTCCTTGGCGTGGGCGAGCCCCAGCCGGTGGACCCACATACCGGCGTGGTGGCAGCCCCACATCCGCGAGTACGGCGTCCCGATCCGGGCGTCCTCGCTCATGATCACGATGTCGGCGCACAGCGCCATCTCGCTGCCCCCGCCGACGCACCAGCCGTGCACCTGCGCGATCACCGGCTTCGGGCTGCGCCACAGGCTCATGAACTTCGGCACCCAGCCGGCGGTGGGCGAGGTCGTCGCGATGAACTCCTTGCCGGGATCCCAGCGGCCGTCCGTCGTCAGCGTGTCGTCCCAGTAGTGGAAGCCGGCCCCGAAGTCGAACCCGCCACAGAACGAGCGCCCCGCGCCGCGCAGCACGATCACCTTGACGGGCTTCTCGTCGATCGCGCGGTGGACCGCGGCCTCCAGCTCGTCGGTCATCGGCGGGACGATCGTGTTGAGCTGCTCGGGCCGGTTGAGGGTGATCGTGGCGATCGGGCCGTCGGCGGCGTAGAGCAGGGTCTCGTAGTCGGTCACTGTTCCTCCCGGTCGCTGTTCCTCCCGGTCGCTGTTCCTCCCGGTCGCTGTTCCTCCCGGTCACTGTTCCTCCCGGTCACTGTTCCTGCGTAGCGTGACGCCGGTTTCACCGCGCCGGTAGTGGACGAGGCGGGGGCGGGGGCGGGGGCCGCGAGCATCGCCTGCACGAGGTCGAGCTCGGTAGCGCGGCAGCTGCAGCGCCGTCGAGCAGGCCTCGGCTCACCCGGTGATCTTCGACAGCCAGCTCGCGTCGTTCAGGTCGACCTTCTTGCCGTTGGCCGCGACGGTCGGCGTCCCGAACTGGCCGGACGTCTGAAGGTTCGTATCGGCCACCGCCTTGGCGGTCTCGGCCTTCACGGCGGCGGCGTTCGCGCCCTTCGTGACGCATCCGGCGAAGTCGCCCTTGGCCCCGAGCTGGGTGCCCATTGCGACGAGCTGGTCGTTCGTGAGACCCGCGCTGCCCTCGGCGGGTTGTTGCGCGAACAGCTGCTGGTGGTAGCCGGGGAAGACACCGGCCGCAGCGGCGCAGAGCGCGGCGTTCGCGGCGCGGGTCGAGTAGCCCGCGGGGTTCGAGTGCTGGTCGAGGATCGCGATCGCGTGGTAGCGCACCGTCAGCTTGCCGGCGTTGAGCGCCGAGGTGATGGCGGCCCCGTCGCGTTGCTCGAAGCGCTCGCAGTTGGGGCAGAGGAAGTCCTCGTAGACGTCGATCGCCTGGCCGCCCGAGCCGGCCGTGACCACCGCACCGGACGCGCTCGCGGTGTAGGTCGGCGTCGTCGAGGCGGACGACTGGCTGCGGTACCAGAACAGCCCGCCGCCGATCAGGAGCGCGACGACCACCACCACGCCGGCGACGACCAGGGGCGTGTTGTTCTTCTTCGGCGGCACCTGGATGCCGGCCGCGGCGAGGCGGCGCGCGGCCTCCTCCTGCCGGCGGCGCTTGTCGTTGCGGGCCGCTCCGCCCATGGTCAGGACCTCCCGGCGAGTCGTGCTTCGAGCGAGAACAGTGTGGCGGGACGGACGGCCACCCAGGCGGCGAGGGCGAGGAAGCCGAGGTCGCGCAGGATCTCCTGCAGGTATGCCGTGGCGCCCGGCGCGACCTCCCCGCCACCGCCGAAGCAGCCGCAGTCGATCGACAGTCCGCGGGCCCAGGCCTGCGTCACGCCGGCGAGGAAGATCATCAGCAGGACGCCCGACGCGACGGCGACCGCCCTGACCCCGACGCCGGCGAGCAGGAGCAGCCCGATGGCCAGCTCCAGGAACGGCAGCAGCCCGGCGACGACGCCGACGGCGGCCTTTGGCAGCACGTCGTAGGCGCGCACCGCGACGTAGGTCTGGTCGGGATCGAGGGCCTTGACCGTCCCGGAGGCGAGCCAGACGGCGGCGAGACCGAGCCGGGCGACGGTGCCGACGATATCGAGCGCCTGCACGCGGTTCACACGATCAGCCTAACCGGGGGCGAGCGGCCGGGTCGCGGAGGCTCGCGGCGGGTTCACCCGTGGGGTGGGGCGGTCCACGCGTCCGGCGCCGCACCGCGAGTCGGGGTCTGAGCCAGACCGAGTCGGGGCCTGAACCAGACCGCGAGTCGGGCTCTCAACCAGGGCGAGTCGGGCTCTCGGCCAGCGCGCGTCGATGTCGGCGCCAGGGCGAGTCGGGTCGGCACGCGTCGGAGCTCGGCGCACGTAGGCGCGATGCCCGACCGATCAAGGTTCGGCGCCGGTCAAGCGGCCGCCGAGGGACGGTCACCGGGTGCCAGCGCGCAACTCGGCCTGGCTCAGGCCCCGACTCGCGGTCCGGTCCAGCACGCAAGTCGGCCTGGCTCAGGCCCCGACTCGCGGCGTCAGAACAGCTCGCGGGCCGACTCCTGCTCCAGCACCGCGTCGAGGTCCGTCAGGCGTTCCATGCTCGCGACGGCCCGGGCGGTCCGGTTGTTCGCCCGCAGCAGCTCCTGGTGGCGATGCGTCCACGCCCAGTACCCGGCGGTGAACGGGCAGGCGTCGTCCCCGAGCCGCGTGCGCGGGTCGAACGCGCAGTCGCCGCAGTGGTCGCTCATCCGGTTCAGGTACGCCCCGCCCGCGCTGTACGGCTTGGTCGCCATCATCCCGCCGTCCGCGTGCTGGCTCATGCCGATCACGTTCGGCGGCATCACCCACTCGAACCCGTCGACGAACGCCTCCCGGAACCAGTCCGACAGCTCCCGCGGCCGGTAGCCGCGCTGCAGCGCGTGGTTGCCCAGCACCATCAGCCGCTGGATGTGATGCGTCCACCCGCGGTCCCGGACGCCCTCGAGCGCAACGTGCAGGCACCGCGCGGTGACCGCGTCGGCGTCGAGCGCCCGCCACCAGTCCGGCAGCGGGCTGTGGGCGCGCAGGGTGTTGCGCCGCAGGTAGCCGCGCCCGAACCGCCAGTACAGCTGCCAGACGTACTCCCGCCAGCCCAGCACCTGACGGACGAACCCCTCGGCGCTCGCGATCGGCACGTCCCCCGCCCGCCAGGCCTCCTCGGCCGCGCGGACGGCGTCCAGCGGATGCAGCACGCCCAGGTTGAGCGGCACCGAGAGCAGGGAGTGCGCCATCGCCCAGTCGCCGCCGAGCATCGCGTCCTCGTGTGGGCCGAAATGTGGCAGCCGCTTCGCAACGAAGTGCCGCAACGCGCGGCCCGCCTCGCCCGGCGTGACGGCGAACAGCCGCGGCCCGTCGCGGCCCACCGTCGGCAGGTCCATGCCGTCGAGGTCGGCCCGAACCTCGGCGTCGATGTCGTCCTCCTCCGGCTGCCACGGCGGCGGCACGTCCAGCCGCCGCGCCCCGCGCGGCGGCGGCTCCTGGTTGTCGGCGTCGAAGTTCCATCGCCCGCCCGCCGGCTCGTCGCCGTCCATCAGCACGTCGAAGCGCCGCCGCTGGTCGCGGTAGAACTGCTCCATCCGGAACGTCTCGCGCCTGCCGGCCCAGTCGTCGAACTCGGCCCGCGCCAGCGCGAACGTCGGCGTGGGCAGGATCTCGGCGACCAGCCCCTCCTTGCGCAGGCGCTCGACGAGGTCGGCGGCGGCGTGCGAGGTCGGCTCGTGCACGACGACCGGTCGACCGACCCGCTCCAGCGCCTCGCGGTAGGTGTCGGCCCGCACCAGCGTCGCCCGGTCCCCCAGGTCCCGCGCCGCGTGCCGCATCCCGGACAGGACCAGGTGCAGTTTCTGCCGGTGGAACGGCCGGCGCGCGAGGACCCGGCGGGACTCGACGAGCACGACCTCCCGGTCGCGATGCTCGCCGGTCCCGTGCACGGCCGGTCCCAGCTGATCACCGAAGATCCACAACGGGTGCTCGGCCATCACGATATCTTGCAGGTCAGGCTCACCTTCCGCGAGGTGAGGGCACCCTCGCCGACCGGCAGCAGGCGTCATCCGGCGCCGTTAGGCTGGGGCCATGACCGAGGTTTCGGGGCCGGGCCAGGCCATCGAGCACGAGCACGCCGACGTGTCCGGCGGGTGGCTGCGCGCCGGCGTGTTCGGAGCGATGGACGGGCTGGTGACGAACATCGCGCTCGTCGCGGGCGTCGGCGGCGGGGGCGCCGACCGGCACACGATCATCCTGTCCGGGATGGCGGGCCTCGTCGCGGGCGCCTTCTCGATGGCGCTCGGCGAGTTCGCGTCGGTCGGCACGCAGAACGACGCGGTCGCGCGCGAGGTCCGGATCGAACGGGCCGAGATCGAGCACAACCCGGACGGTGAGCAGGCCGAGCTGGCCCAGATGTACGAGCGGATGGGCCTGTCGCGGCCGACCGCGGAGGCCGTGGCCAAGGAGGTGCACGCCGACCCGGAGCTGGCCGTCAAGGTGCACATCTCGCAGGAGCTCGGCGTCGACCCGGACGACCAGCCGTCGCCGTGGACCGCGGCGATCAGCTCGTTCATCGCGTTCGGGGTCGGCGGGATCTTCCCGATCGTGACGTACCTGCTCGGTTCGTCGTCGCTGCTGCTGGCGCTGGGCGTCGGGGCGGTCGGGCTGTTCGTCGCGGGCGCTCTGACCTCGCGGTTCACCTCGCGCGCGTGGTGGGAGGCCGGCCTGCGCCAGCTGCTGTTCGGCGCGATCGCGGCCGGCGCTACGTTCCTCGTCGGGCGGGTCATCGGGGTGTCGGCGGGCGGCTGAGCACCGACAACCCGGCCGGTCGGGGCCGAAACCGGGCAGGTCGTCCACCATCCCGACCTCGCATCTGCCACTGTGTGGGGGTGACGGCCGCGCGTGGTGACGCCCTGGAGGCCGCGAGCCTCGTCGAGCTCACCGTCCGGCGGCTGCGCGACGACATCCTCTCCGGGGCGCTGGAGCCCGGCACCCGGATCGTCGAGGAGCAGCTCACCCGCCGCTTTGGCACGAGCCGCGCGCCGCTGCGCGAGGCGTTGCGCCTGCTGGGCCAGCAGGGGCTAGTCGACCACCTGCCGCGCCGCGGGGTCCGGGTCGCGAGCCTCTCGTCCCGCGACATCGACGAGCTGTTCACCCTGCGCGACGTCCTCGAGCAGTTCGGGGTGCGGTGCGCGCTCGGTGGCGATCAGCCTCCCGACCCCGAGGGGCTACTGGCGATGGACGCTGCCGTCGACGTGATGGAGCGCGCCACCGAGGCAGGGGACGCCGCGGCACAGGCGGCCGGACACCGCGCGTTTCATCTGGCGCTCGTGGCGCTGTCCGGCCACCGGCACCTGATCGACGTCTACGAGCCGGTGATCCTCAAGCTGCAGCTCTACATGGCCACGAACATGCGGCGGGAGGCGACGCTGCGCCCGGCGGCGGAGGGACCGCAGCGGCACCGGCGGCTGTACGCGGCGGTCGCCGGGGGGGACCTCGCGACGGTGCTGGTCGAGCTGGACCATCACGGCTCGCGCACCTACCTCGCACCGGAGCTGGGCGGCTGACCCGAGCGTCGACCGGGTGAGCGGACGGGGCCTGGACTTCGCCCGCAGAAGCTCCGCCCGCTCGAACGCCGCTTTGTGGTCGCACCCGCTTCGTGGTCGCACCGTCGCTTTGTGGTCGCACCGCCATCCCCCGGCCGCCACCGCCGCCGCGGCAACGGTGCGGCGTAGGCAACGGCGGTGCGGCACGACGACGCCGGTGGCGCCTGGCGGAATCCGGTCTGTCGGACATCCACGACATCGAGCGCAGCGAAATCAGCCGTTGGGGCCCAGCGCACACCTTGCGCCGGCCCACAGGCGCCGCCGGGCTTCCTCGCGCTGCCAATCCTGGCTCTCACTGCCGATTCCCGCTCGCAGCGTCGATCCCGACAGTCGCACCGCCGACTCCCGCTGGCACCGGCACACTGGCGCGAACCGGCGGGTCCCGGCCCCGCCCCTGGTCACGCGGTCGCATCATCGTCCCATGGCTGCACCGCCGCCACTCAGCCGCCACCGTCACCGCGGCAACGGTGCGACCCACGCAACGCCGGTATCGCACACGATGCCGGATGCCACCGTCGCGACCCGGCCATGACGGAGATCCGGCCCCCGACCCCGCTCCGGCCCGAGCTCCGACTCCGGCCCGAGCTGCCCCACCGACCCCAGCCCGAGCTCCCGCTCCGGCTGAGGTCCCGGCTGCGAGTCCTGTCCGAGCTCCGGCTCCGGCCCTGGCTCCGACCCCGGCTCCGGCCCGACCTCCCTCCCGCCCGGCGGACAGCCCGCGTGACCCCCGGCACAGGTGCAACACGGCCGTAACGGATCGCGTCCTCCAATGACACCAGACTGTCGACAATCGACGAGGTGTTCGTTTCCACCCCGACCCGGATCGCCGACCTGGCGAGGGCCTACGCCGACGGCCGCTCGCCGCACGCCGTGGTCGACGAGGTGCTGGCCCGGATCGCGGCCCGCGGCGACGACGGGGTCTGGATCTCGGTGTTCGACGCCGCCGTGCTGCACGCGCGGGTGGAGACGATCGAGGCGGCGTGGCCCCGCGCGGAGCGGCCACCGCTGTGGGGAGTCCCGTTCGCGGTCAAGGACAACATCGACGTAGCCGGCCTGCCGACGACCGCCGCCTGCCCCGCGTTCGCCTACGACCCCGCGGCCGACGCGGCCGCGGTGCGGCGGCTGCTCGACGCTGGCGCCATCGCCGTCGGCAAGACCAACCTCGACCAGTTCGCCACCGGCCTGAACGGAACCCGCAGCCCCTACGGCGCGCCGGAGAGCGTCTTCGGCGGCGACCTGATCTCCGGCGGCTCCAGCTCGGGCAGCGCGGTCGCCGTCGCGGCGGGTGACGTCGCGTTCTCCCTGGGCACCGACACCGCGGGCTCGGGCCGGGTCCCCGCCGCGCTCAACGGGATCGTCGGGCTCAAGCCGACCCGCGGCCTGGTCAGCACGGCCGGCGTCGTCCCGGCGTGCCGGTCGCTGGACTGCGTCTCCGTCTTCGCGCACGGCCTCGCCGACGCCACGTCCGTCCTCGCCGAGCTGGCCGGGTTCGACGCTGCCGATCCCTGGTCGCGCAGCGCGCCCCCGCCCGTCGCGGCCGCGACGACCGGCCCGCGGTTGCTGCTCCCGGCCGCGCTGGACCACGAGGGCGACACGGCGTCCGCCGCCGCGTTCGCCGCCGTCGCCCGCGCGGCGGCCGCCCGCGCGGCGAGTGTCGAGCGCATCCCCGTCGACCCGCTGCGCGAGGCCGGCGACCTGCTCTACGGCCCCTGGGTCGCCGAGCGGCTCGCCGCGCTCGCGGGCTTCCTCGACGCGCATCCCGACGACGTCCTGCCCGTCACGCGGGCGGTGCTGGAGAGCGGCCGCGCGGTCGACGGGGCCGCCGTGTTCCGCGCGCAGCACCGGCTGCGGGAGCTCGCCGCGTGGACCGACCGGCTGTGGGCGGACGCCGACGCGCTGCTGCTGCCGACCGTCCCGACGACCTTCACCCGCGCCGAGATCGCTGCCGAGCCCGTCGCGCGCAACCTCGTGCTCGGCCGCTACACGCAGTTCGCGAACCTGCTCGACCTCGCGGCGGTCGCCGTCCCCGCCGGCACCACGAACGACGGGCGCCCGCTGGGCGTCACCCTGCTCGGCCCGGCCTTCACCGAAGACCGGCTGATCCGCATCGCGCACGACCTGTTCGAGGAGGCCGCATGACGTCCACCGTGCCGAAGACAGCCACGCGAACGACGGGGACGGCGACGGTCGGCCCCGTCGCCGCCAACCCCTACCCCTGGCCGTACGACGGGTCGGTCGACACCGCCCACCTGGCGCTGATCTGCATCGACTGGCAGGTCGACTTCTGCGGGCCGGGCGGCTACGTCGACCGCATGGGCTACGACCTGTCGTTGACGCGGGCGGGGCTGCCCGCGACCGCCGCCCTGCTCGCCCACGCCCGCGCCACCGGGATGCTGGTGATCCACACGCGGGAGGGCCACGCGCCCGACCTGTCCGACCTGCCGGCCAACAAGCGCTGGCGCTCGGCGCAGATCGGCGCGGAGATCGGGTCGCCGGGCCCGGCCGGCCGGATCCTCGTCCGCGGCGAGCCCGGCTGGGAGATCGTGCCGGAGGTCGCCCCGATCGAGGGGGAGGTGCTCGTCGACAAGCCCGGCAAGGGCGCGTTCTACGCCACCCATCTCGATCTCGTGCTCCGCTCGCGCGGCATCACCCACATCATCCTGACCGGCATCACGACCGACGTCTGCGTGCACACGACCATGCGCGAGGCGAACGACCGCGGTTACGAGTGCCTGATCCTGTCCGACTGCACCGGCGCGACGGACCCGTCCAACCACGACGCCGCCCTGCACATGGTGACCATGCAGGGCGGCGTCTTCGGCGCGGTGGCCACGTCCACCGCCGTCATCGAGGGGACCACCCATGCGAGTTGACGCCCAGCCGTACCCCTACGTCTTCGACCCGTCGACCACGGCGCTGGTGATCATCGACATGCAGCGTGACTTCGTGGAGCCCGGCGGGTTCGGCGAGACGCTCGGGAACGACGTCTCCCTGCTGCAGGCCGTGGTGCCGCCGCTCAAGAAGGTGCTGGAGACCGCCCGCGCGGTCGGCCTCACGGTGATCCACACCAGGGAGGGGCACCTCCCGGACCTGTCCGACTGCCCGCCGGCCAAGCTGAACCGCGGCGAGCCGACCCTGCGGATCGGCGACCAGGGCCCGAAGGGCCGCATCCTCGTCCGCGGCGAGTACGGCCACGACATCATCGACGAGCTGACGCCCGCCCCGGGCGAGCTCGTGATCGACAAGCCGGGCAAGGGCTCCTTCCACGGCACGAACTTCGGCGCCGAGCTCGAGGCGAGGGGCATCACGAGCCTCGTCGTCACCGGCGTCACCACCGAGGTGTGCGTGCACACCACCGTCCGGGAGGCCAACGACCGGGGCTACGAGTGCCTCGTGCTGTCGGACTGCGTCGGCTCCTACTTCCCCGAGTTCCAGCGGGTCGGCCTGGCCATGATCGCCGCACAGGGCGGGATCTTCGGCTGGGTCGCGCCGTCGGAGGCCTTTGTGTCCGCCCTCGTCCCTCAGGAGGTCGCGTCGTGACCACGTCCACGCAGGAAGAGTCCACGCTCAAGATCCCCTGGTGGGTCAGCGGGGACACCAACGCCTTCTTCGGCCTGGGCTTCAACGTCCTGGTCAACGTGCTGGTGCTGTCCGGGCTGTGCATCGGCGTCGTCAAGATTCCCGGAGCGGACGTGTTCGGGGTGATCCTGCCCGCGCTGGGCGTCCAGCTGCTGATCGGCAACGTGTACTACACGTACCTGGCGCGGCGGCTGGCTCGACGGGAGAACCGGCTGGACGTCGCCGCGATGCCCTACGGCCCGTCCGTCCCGCACATGTTCATCGTCACGTTCGTGATCATGCTGCCGATCTACTTGAAGACGAACAACGCGCTGGTCGCGTGGGCGTCTGGGCTGGCGTGGTGCTTCATCATCGGGCTGATCGTGCTGATCGGCGCGTTCGTGGGGCCCTACATCCGCCGGTACACGCCGCAGGCGGCGATGCTCGGCACGCTGGCCGGCGTCTCGATCGCGTTCATCTCGATGCGCCCGGCCGCGCAGATGTGGGAGGCGCTGTGGATCGCGCTCCCGGTGATGGTGATCATCCTGATCGGCTTCTTCACCGACCTGAAGCTGCCGGGCAACATCCCGGTCGGGCTGGCCGCGCTGCTCGTCGGCACGGCGATCGGCTGGATCGGCGGCTACATGTCGGCGCCGGACGTGGCGGCCGCGGCCAAGGACGTCGCGATCTCGCTGCCGACCGCCGACTTCGGGCGGCTGGGCCAGGGCCTCGCCGACGTCGCTCCGCTGCTCGCGACCGCGATCCCGCTGGGCATCTACAACTTCACCGAGGGCATGACGAACGTCGAGAGCGCGGCCGTCGCGGGTGACGAGTACAACCTGCGCTCGATCCTGCTGGCGGACGGCACGGGCGCGGTCGTCGGCTCCGTTCTGGGCTGCCCCTTCCCGCCTGCCGTCTACATCGGACACCCGGGCTGGAAGGCCGCGGGCGGCCGGACGAGCTACTCGCTCGCGTCCGGCATCGTGATCGCGCTGATGTGCTTCCTCGGCCTGTTCGGGCTGCTCGGAGCGCTGCTGCCGGTCCCGGCCATCGTGCCGATCCTGCTCTACATCGGCCTGCTGATCGGCGCGCAGGCGTTCCAGGAGACGCCCAAGCGGCACGCGGTCGCGGTCGTGTTCGCGATCATCCCGAACATCGCGTCGTGGGCGCAGGGCCTCATCGACGACGCGCTGTCGGCTGCCGGCACGACGGCGGAAAAGGTCGGCGAGTCGGCGCTGGTCAACGCGGGCGTCATCTACAAGGGACTCGCCCTGCTGGGCGGCGGCGCGATCCTCGCCGGCCTGGTGATCGGCGCGATCGTGGCGTTCATCATCGACAAGCAGTTCGTCTCGGCGGCGATCTACTGCTTCATCGGCGCCGTGCTCGGGTTCATCGGGCTGATCCACGGTGCGCAGGTGGGCTGGGCCGTCGGCGGGCAGATCGCGCTCGGCTACCTGTTCGCCGGCATCGTGCTGCTCGGCTTCGCGCTGGTCACGCGCGGACACCCAGGGACGCCGCCCGCGGAGCCGGAGACGTCGACGATCGAGGAGATGTCGCCGCCGCCCGCGGTGGACGCCCCGGCCGCCGTCGCGCCCATCGACACCAGCCGCCCGGCGACCGCGTGAGGGTCACCGCCGAGGTCGCGCTCGACCGCCCGGACGTGGTCGCGGACGTCCGGGCCGCGTTCGAGCGGTACGAGCGCGCCCTCACCGCCGGCGACGTGGCCGTACTGACGGAGCTGTTCTGGGACGACCCGCGCTGCGTCCGGTTCGGCGTGGCCGACCGTCAGCAGGGCGCGTCGGCGATCGCGGCGTGGCGGGCGGCGCACCCGTCCGTCCCGGCGGGGCGGCGGCTCTCGGGCACCCGGATCCTCGCGATCGACGACCGGACGGCCGTGGTCACCACCCTGTTCGGCTACCCAGACGGCGCGGTCGAGGGGCGGCAGAGCCAGACGTGGGCCCGGTTCGATGAAGGCTGGCGGATCGTCGCGGCGCACGTCTCGGAGGTGGTGGTCGCGTGACGGCGACGGTGCCCGCCCCGGACGCGGAGGCTCCCGCGGTCGAGGCGGCGTCCGCGCTGTTGGCGGTCGTGGCCGCGCACCGCACCGGCCTGCCGCTGCATCCGGAGCTGCTCGCGCTGGGGGCGCGGTCGGCGGGTGTGGCGCGCACGGCTCCGGTGTACCGGCTGGTGGCGCTGCCCGGCCCCGGCGTCGCCCGGGGCGGGCTGGTGCCGGCGCCGGCAGACGGGTCCCGGATCGAGGTGGAGCTGCACCGGATCCCGGTCACGGCGCTCGGGCAGCTGCTGTGCGCGCTGCCGGCACCGCTGGCCGTCGGGCGGGTCGAGCTGGAGACGGGCAGCACGCTCGGGCTCGTGTGCGTCGGCGAGCCCACCGGCGCGGTGGACGTCAGCGCGCACGGCAGCTGGCCGGCCTACCTCGCGGCGGGTGCGCCGGCGGGGTAGCGCCCGCCGGTCGGCAGCGCGACGCGGGCGCGCCTGGCTCAGCCCGCGACTCGGCCAGGCTCAGGCCCCGACTCGCGCAGGGCTGCGCGAGTCGGGGCCTGGGCCTGGCCGAGTTGCGCCGTGAGCAAGGCCGTCGGGCCCGCGCTCGCGGGCGTCGCGCCCTACCCGGCGGCCGGCTCGACGGTGTACGTGTGCCCGGCCGCGCGGAGCCGGTCCACGAGCGCCGCGCCCATCGCGGTGGCCGGGGTGAGCGAGCCCGCGCGGTCCGGCAGCCGCTCGCCGTCGAGCGCCAGGCAGAGCACGCTCTCGCCGAGCATGACGGCCGTGGCGCGGTAGCCGGGATCGCCCCGGCCGGCCACGACGCCGCGGTAGGAGGCACCGGACTCCGTCGTGGCGTCGATGTCCATCCGGAACCGGCCCCGGGCCTGCGTCTGCTCGCTCGGGCCCTCGCCGGGGCCGGGCAGGAGCCGGTCGAGCACCGCCCGGCCCGGCCGGACCGTGAAGCCCGCGACGAGGATCCCGATGCCGGCCGTCACGGCGGCGGACAGCGCGGCGCCGGCCGGCCCGCTCCCGCAGCCCATCCGCTCGCCGTAGCGGAACTCCCGGCCGTAGGACCAGCCGGACACCGCGTTGCTGCGGCGCACGATGCGGGTGTTGAAGGGGGCCATGACGAACGGCGCCGTCCAGGTCCCGCGCCGGCCGCGCGCCGGTGGGGCGGCGTCCCGCGGCTGGGTCGTGGCCGGTTCGGCAGAGCGGTCAGGGCTCAGCGCGTACGGGTCGCCGGCCAGCCGCCGGGCGGCGCGGTCCCGCATCGTCGCGTCGACCTGCGTGCGCAGCGAGTCGACCGTGCCGCCGGAGATGCCACCGCGGACCGTCGCGACGGTCGTGACGTCGGTCAGCCCGCCAGCGCCGTCCTCGGCGGCCCGCTGCGCCACCAGCCACACGCCCAGGTCGGACGGGATCGAGTCGTAGCCGCACGCGTGGACGATCCGGGCGCCGCTCGCGCGGGCCGCGGCGTCCGTCCGGTCGATCGCCTCGCGCACGAACAGGACCTCGCCGGTCAGGTCGGCGTAGTGCGTGCCGGCGCGGGCGCAGGCCTCGACGACGGGGAGCCCGTACTTCGCGTAGGGGCCGACGGTCGTCGCCAGCGCGCGGGTGCTCGCGGCCAGGTCCGCCAGCGCCGGCGCGTCACCCGAGTCGGCGACGACCAGCGGCCATTCGCCGGCCGCGGCCGGCAGCGCGGCGCGCAGCCGCTCGAGCTTGTCCTGCGAGCGCCCGGCGAGCGCGATGCGCGCGCCGGCGGGGGCCCGCTCGGCCAGGTAGCGGGCAGTCAGCGCGCCGACGAACCCGGTGGCGCCGTAGACCACGACGTCGTGCTGGCGGTCATCACTCACGCCGGCAGCCTGCCACGCCGGACCGGGGCACCGGCAGGAGCGGCCTGTCCCGGGCACGTCGCGGCCTCCCACGGAGGTGACCGGCGGTGACCACTGGGCTGGGCGACCGGAGGCCACGGACGGCCGCGCCCCCTCCCCACCCGACGATCACGCCCTCCCCGGGCCCGACCGCCGCGCCCTCCCGCGCCCGCCCTCTCGCGTCGGAGCGTGATCACCAGATGGGGAGGCCGGTGCTACGTCCGGCGGGCCTCCCGGCGCTGCTGGCGCGCCACCGTGAACACCCGCCGCCCGCGCCGCAGCATCGGGTTCTGCGTCAACACGTGCAGCGGGTAGCGCCACGACGGCTGGTCGCCCTGGCGGTTGAACAGGTCATAGGCGAAGCGGACCGGGTCCCCGCCGTCCAGCCGCCGCTGGACGTTCTCGAACCACGCCATGCTCACCGCCGCCGCCCGCCCGCGCAGCTCCAGCGCGGCCTTGCGGCGGCGCTCGTACTCGGCGAGCGCGGCCGGCAGGTCGGGCTCCTCCGCCGTGCCCAGCACGTCGGCGAGGGCGATCGCGTCGCACAGCGCCAGCACCGTGCCGGAGCCGATCGAGAAGTGCGCGGTGTGCGCCGCGTCACCGACCAGCACGACGTTCCCGTCGTACCAGTGGGCGTTGCGCACCTCACGGAACTGCAGCCACGGAGACCGGCCCTGGCCGAGCGCCGTCAGCTCGAGCGGGTTGCCGTCGAGATGGCGGGCGAACACCCGCTCCAGCATCCGGACGCCCTCCTCGGGGCCCATCCGGTCCAGGCCGAGGCCGTGGAACGTCTCCGGGCCGCACTCGACGATGAACGTGCTGGTCGCGCCCGTGGACGGGTAGACGTAGGCCCACACCCAGCCGGCCTCGGTCTGCTCGAACGCGAACAGGAAACCGGGCACGCGCCGCTCGGTGCCCAGCCACGCGTAGCGGTTGCGGCCCGCGTGGACGGTCGTGCCGAACGCCGCCTCCCGCGCCGTCCGGATCCCGCTGCCGGCGCCGTCGGCCGCGATGACGAGGTCGGCGTCCAGCGCGCCCAGGTCGTCGACCGACTCGCCGTGGCGCACCTCCACCCCGGCCTTCGCCGCCAGCTCGGTGAGGACGGCGAGCATCCGGTGGCGGTCCATGCTGTAGCCGTACAGCCCGCCCAGGTGCACCGGCGGCCGGTCGCCCACGCACACCTGCTGGTCGCCGCAGATGCTCGCGGCCTCCCGCAGACGCCGCCCGCTCTCGGGGTCGGCGGCGTGGAGCTGGTCGACGAAGTCCTCGCTGAACACGACGGCCCAGCCGTGGGTCGTGACCGGCGGGTTGCGCTCGTACACCGTGACCGTGTCACCGGGTCGGCGCTTCTTCACCAGCATCGCGACGTAGAGCCCGGTGGGGCCGCCGCCGACGCACGCGATCCTCAAGCGTCCTCTCCCTTCCGACGCCGCTGCGCGGCAGTGCTCACGTCGCGGGCCAGCGCTCTGGCCACGTCCCGGCGCGGCGCCTGCTGCGCGCGCGCCTTCGTGGCCGTCGGGAGCCGGCGCGCCAGCCAGGGTGCCACCGCCCGCCCGGCGGCCTGCCGGGCGCGGCGGACGTGGTTGCTCGCCACGTAGGGAACGCCACGCACGGTGCACGGGACCAGCTGGGTGTGGTGGACGACCTCGGTGTCCGTCCAGCGCAGCTTGTAGGCGAACGGGTCGATCCGGAAGTCGAAGTCCAGCCCGTCGTCGAACGCGCGGTGCACGCACTCCTCCATGAGCACGTTGCCCGGCCCGAGCCGGGGCAGCGACTCGTCGAACGCGATGACGAAGCCCTCCAGGACCCGCGCGGAGCGGTAGCAGATCGACGCGGACACGATCGCACCGTCGAGCCGCAGCCCGACGACGACCAGCCGCCGCGCGGCCGCCGGGTCGACGTCGTCGAGCAGCTCGTGGAAGAAGCCCTCCGCGGTGCCGTTGCTGATCCAGTCGCGCTTCAGGCCACGGGCGGCCAGCCAGCGCCGCTTGTGCTCGAAGATCCAGCCGATGGCCTCGTGACCGGCGGCGATGCCGCCCTCGTCCGGGTCGTCGGAGGAGAACGCGCGGAGCTCGCCCGCCTCCGCGAGCCGCCGCCGGTTGCGCCGCATCTCCCAGCGCAGCTTCTGCGGCCGGTCCTTGAGCCACGCGTCGAACCCGCCGTCCGCCGGCCGGACCGCGACGTGCGACGTCGTCGTGGCCTGGAAGGTCAGCCACCGCGGGAGCCGGCTCTGGGCCAGCGGGAGCGGCTCGCCGGGGACGTGCCGGACCGTCAGGACGTCGCCGAGGCGCTGGGCGACGATCGTCGCGAGGACCAGCGCCTGGCGGGCGTCCAGACCGGGCCGCGCGGCGGGCAGGGCGTACTCCTGGTCGCTGGTGTTGCCGAGCTGGCTGACGATCGAGTACCCGCGGCGGTCCTCGATCTGCAGCGGCCAGACGAGGTCGAGCTGGTCGCCCTGCCAGACGGTGACGACGGCAAGGCGCCGCCCGGCCGGCTCGTGGACCGCGGTCCACGCCGTCCGCGCGTACTGCCAGGTCTGGCTCAGCATCGCGTCGGGCACGGCCGCGAGCATCCCGTCCCACGGATCCGCGAGCGCGTCCAGCTCGGCGGTCGTGCGGGCCACGCGGACGCGCGGCGCGAGCCGCGCGACCGGCCCGTCGGGCCGCCGCTTCAACAGGTTGTCCAATCCTTACATCTCCCCCAGGCCCAGCGCGTGCTTGACGATGTCTTCGGCACGCAGCCGGGCGGCATTACCGACTCTCGTCACCATGCGCCGCGCCCGCAGCTCGTGCGTGGGCTGCTCGACGGCGCCGAGCTTGGTCTTGAACAGCGCGAGCGGCGAGTCGGGCTGCGCCGACCCCATGTCGTAGCGCCGCGCACCGCGCTGGCAGGCGTCCTCGATCGCGAGCCGGTGCAGCAGGTCGTTGGCCCGCACGGGGTTCGCCCGGTCGCGGTCCATCGCGCCCCGCCAGTACTTGGCCTGGTCGCCCGCCTCCAGCAGGATAATCGACGCGACGGGCTCGCCGTCGCGGCGGGCCACCCACGTCGAGCAGGCCTTGCCGAACCGGTCCGCGACGGTCGCGAGCTGCTCCGGGGTCGAGGTGACGCGGCTCATCCGCATCCGCGCGAGCCACAGCGGCTCGCGCGTCGTCTCGGCGCGTCGCCGGATCGCCCGCTCGTTGAGCTCGGAGAACACGGGCAAGAGCCGGCCGGTGCGGTCGACCTCCACCTCCAGCCCGGACTTCTCGGCCTTGCGCACCGCCGTGCGGGCGGTCCCGCGGAACCGCTTCGACCAGACCTCCGCGAAGCCGCCGGCCAGGTCGATCAGGTAGGCGCTGCCACGCTGCACGTCCCACGGCGGGCCGGCCGACTCCAGCCGGGCCGCGCTCGTCCACGCCGACGCGGCACCGGGCCGCAACGTCAGCGACGCGGTGAGCGGTGTCCGGCGCGCGACGTCCGCCAGCACGGCGTGTGCCTCGTCGAGGGTCACCGCACCGCCCGTGCTGATCGGCCCGCCCGTGCCCCAGACCTGCGGCCACGACGCCAGCAGGCCGGCGCCCGGGCGCGGGAGGCGGGCGCGCACGAGCGGCAGCACGACCTCGCGACCGGACGGGAAGGCGTACAGCACGCTGGCGTCGACCAGGTCGCCGCCGGCCAGCACCGCGTCTCGCCACGCCGGGTACTGCCCGACGACGGCGTCCGGGTCCGTGGCGAGCACCGCCTCCCAGGCGGCGCGCGGCACGGGCGAGGTGATCGCCGGTCCGGTCACGTGAGCACCTTCGCGAGCACGTCGACGAGCCGCTCGATGTCCGCGGGCGCCAGGTCACCCATGGTCGAGATCCGGAAGGCGGACGCGGCGAGCGGGCCCTGGCCCGCGTAGATGACGAAGCCGTGCTCCTTGAGCGTGTCGTGCAGCGCGGCGTAGGTCACGCCGTCGGGCAGCCGGTAGGCGCGCAGCACGACCGAGGACGCGCCGGGCGGCAGCAGCGCCGCCACCCCGGTCTCGGCCAGCGCGTCGCCGACGGTGTCGGCGTAGCCCACGTACCGCGCGTGCCGGGCCCGCCATCCGCCGTCGTGGCGCAGCTCGTCGAGCGCGGCCACCAGCGCGTAGCAGGCCTGCACGGCCGGCGTGAACGGCGTGTTCCGCTCGTCCTGCGCCGCGGCGAGCCGGGTGAGGTCGAGGTAGTAGCCGCGGTGGGCGGCCGCGGCGAGCGCCGGGCGTGCGGCGACGACGAACGCGACGCCCGGTACGCCGTGCAGGCACTTGTTGGCCGTGCCGGCGACGGCGTCGACCGGCAGCTCGCCCAGGTGGAGGTCCTCGGCCCCGAAGCTGCTCACGCCGTCGACCAGCAGCCGGACGCCGTGCTCCGCGCACACCCGACCGATCGCGGCGAGGTCGGTGAGCCGGCCCGTCGTCGTCTCGTGGTGCACGACCGCGACGTGGGTGAACCCCGGCGCCGCGGCCAACCGGCCGGCGAGCGCGTCCGGGTCGGGACCCTCGAGCCAGTCACCGGCCAGCGTCTCGTGGGCGATGCCGTGGGCGCGCGCGATCGCCGTCATCCGCTCGCCGTAGACGCCGTTCTCGAGCACGAGCAGCCGACCGCCGTCGGGGACGAGCGAGCTGACCATGCTCTCGACGGCGGCCGTGCCGGACCCGGTCAGCAGGACCGCCGCCCAGGCCGCCGGGTCCAGCCCGTATACGTCGAGCAGGCCGGCCCGCGCCGCGTCCTGCAGGTCGAAGAACTCGGGCTCGCGGTGGCACAGGTCGGGTTGCAGCAGGCTCTCGCGCACCCGTGCGGAGAGCGTGACGGGGCCAGGGTTCAGCAGCAGCACGGCGCTCAGGCCTCCAGGCTCACGGGCAGGGCGTCGAGCAGGGGCAGCACCGCGTGCAGCGCCCGGTCCACGTCCTCCGGGAAGTCGATCTCGGTCCAGGGTGCGCCGGTGACGTCGACGGCCGCGAACGGGTGCCGGCCGGCGCGCATCATGGCGCGCAGCGCCTCCTCGTGCGAGAGTGCCGCCCCCTCGCCCGCCGACTCGGCCAGCACGATCTCGACGAGCGCGGCGGCAGCGCCCGGGTCGAGCCGGAAGAAGCCGATGGACTCCCCGACCGTGTCGTGGGGCAGGTCGAGGTCGGGCCGCTTGCTGAGCTCGATCGGCACCCCGTCCCGGACGAGCACCTTGACCGGTTCCTCGCCGGGCTCGAAGTCCCGGTCGACGAGCACGGCGCTGGGGCAGCCCGGCTCCAGCAGCGGGCCGAGCACGCGCGCGTCGTACAGCACGTCCGCGTCCATGAGCAGGATGTCCGCCCCGTCGACCAACCACGGCGCGACCGTGGCGACGGTCAGCATGCTGCCCAGCTCGTAGCGGTCGTTGACGACGACCTCGGGCCGGCGCGGCAGGTCGAGCCGGTCGAGCTCGGCGTCCACGTCCTCGTGCGCGTACCCGGTGGCGACGACGACGTCCTCGACACCGCTCGCGTACAGCAGGCGCAGGTGGCGTTCCAGCAGTGTCGTCCCGCCGAAGCGCAGCAGGCACTTGGGCGGCCCTTCCGGGCCGGCCAGGCGCACGCCGCGGCCGGCGGCGAGGATGATCGCGCGGGGAGCGTCGCTCACGTCGGTTCTCCGATCGGGGTCTGCGCGGCCGGCTGCGGGGCGGCCCTGGCCGCCACGATGCACAGCGCGACGGTCGTGGCGCTCAGCAGCGCGGCCGCGCTCCAGGCGTACAGCTCGAGATCGTCGTGCATCAGGACGATCACGCACACGACGGCGGTGACGGCCGCCGACACCGCCCGGGTGACGACCAGCGACCCGCTGGCCCCGGACGTGATGAGCGCGCGGGTCGCGGCCCGGCCGAGCACCGACGCGGCGGAGTAGACCGACACCGGCAGCACGACCGGGGCGGCGATCTCCCACGACGCCCCCAGGAGGAAGCGCCCGACGTCGAGCGGCAGCAGGAGCAGCCCCGCGCCGATGAGCAGGGCCAGCAGCGCGACGGGGCCGAACCGCAGCATCGCCCACCGCAGCTTGCCGGCACCGGAGAGCGGCAGCTCTCGCATCATCGGCAGGACGGTGAAGCCCATCGCCACGCCGAGGGTGCTCACCGGGCCGAGCGCCGTCTGTGCCAGGCGCAGCCCGCCCAGCGCCGCCGCCGACAGGAAGATCGCCGTGAGCAGTGTGAGCAGCTGGTCGAGGCCGGTCGAGATGATGTAGTCGCCCGCCATGTTGGCGCTGATCCGGCGGGGCCACGGCCGCCGCCAGCTCGTCCACCGGGGCGACCACGGGGGCAGCAGGACGAACGAGGCGACCGTCGGCCCGAGCACCGGCCCGAGGAACACGACGAACAGCGGCGCGTGCAGCTCGACCGTCGCCCAGGTCCAGCCGATGAGCACGACGGCGACGAGCACGTCGCCGGGCAGCAGGCGCAGGTTCGCCGGCCGGCCGGTGTAGTGCATCCGCACGATGTCCCAGTACAGGGCGCCGGGCATGCCCAGTGCGATGGCCAGCACCACGGAGCGCGCGTCGCCGGACAGCAGCGACGCGAAGCCGACCCCGACCGCCAGCCCGGCGATCCCCAGCAGGAACGCCGCCCGCCGGACCTCGGCGACCGGGCGCGTCGCGTCGGCGGTCGGGTCGATCATCACCGGCATGAGCACCGCGGCGTTGAACACCCCGACCAGGAACAACATCGTGACCTGGATCGACGCGAACAGCCCGAACCCGGTGGGGGCCAGGCCGCGCGCGGCGACCACGACCGAGACGAAGCTGCCCAGGCTGATCGCGACCTGGTTGGGCAGCGCGGTCCGGGCGACCTGCGCGATCCGGGCGGGGATCACCGAGCGGGGCCCACCGGTTCGGCGGTGACGTGCGCCCGCAGCCGGGCAGCCACCTCCGCCGGCGTGACGGACGGGCGGGGCAGGTCGGAGGGCGTGCCGGGGCGCAGCCGCAGCCGGCCGAAGCGGGGTCCGTCGGCGCGCGCCTCGAACAGGGCGTCGACGAGCTCCGGGCCCTCGCCGTCGAGCGCGACCGGGTAGCCGCAGGCGGCGGCGACGCCGGCCAGCGAGACGTACGGCGAGACCGTCGCCTGGCCGCCGGTCGACTCGTGCGCGCCGTTGTCGAGCAGCAGGTGGGTGAGGTTCGCCGGGCCGTAGGCGCCGACCGTCGCGAGCGCGCCCATGCGCATGAGCGCGGCGCCGTCCCCGTCGAGCGCCACGACGTCCAGGTCGGGGCGGGCGAGCGCGAGGCCGAGCGCGAGCGGCGCGACGCAGCCCATCGAGCCGACCATGTAGAGCTGGTTGGGCCGGTCGGCCAGCGCGTACAGCTCCCGGCCGCAGTAGCCGGTCGACGCGAGCACGACGCTGCCGCGCTCGGGTGTGCGGGCGATCACCTGCTGCAGCGCCTCGCGGCGGGTCGGGCGCGTGGCCGCCGCGGTCGGCACCGCCACGGCGCCGGCCGCCGGACCGGCGCCGGCCCGCACGCCGGCGAGCCCGGCCCCCTCGGCCAGCGCGTGCGGCGCGACGCTGCCCTTGCGCATGACCAGCGCGTACGGACGGCCGGTCCGGTCGAGATGCTCGACCGCGCGGTCGAGCACGGGGCCGACCTCGTCCTCGGCCGTGGGGAAGAACGACCAGGGGACGTCCATCGTCTCGAGCAGCCGCGGGGTGATGGCGCCCATGAGCTCGTGCTGGGGCTCGTCGGGCGTGCCCGGCTCGCCGCGCCACGTCACGATGACCAGCTGCGGCAGGCGGAACGTCCAGGTCAGCGACGTCAGCGGGCTGACGGCGTTGCCCAGCCCGGAGTTCTGCAGCATCGTCACGCCGCGCGCCCCGCCCAGGGCCGCGCCGGCGACGACCGCCACGGCGTCGCCCTCGTTGGCCGCGGAGACGTAGTGCAGCGACCGGTCCTGCAGCACGTAGTTGATGAACGGGGTCAGGTACGAGCACGGCACGCCCGCGTACCAGGCGAAGCCGCGGGCGCCCGCCTGCTCGACGAACGTTCCGGCGGGGATCATGGCTGGGCGAACTCCCCGGCGCGGTCGAAGTCGTACATGTCGTTGATGCCCCGCCAGTGCCCGTTGATGTAGAGCACGTCGACGGTCTCGCCCTGCTCGACCAGCGTGTTGATCAGGTCCGGGACGTCGAGCGCGTCGAAGTCCGGACGCCCGTGCAGCTTGTCCAGCGTCGCGACGAGCGTGGTCGGGCCCGCGCCGCGCACCGCCAGCAGCCCGATCCACCGGCCGTGGACGCCCTCGGCGGGGTCGGTCGTCAGCCGCCGCAGCTGCACGGGCCGGCCGAACAGGGCCCGGTCGTCGGGTTCGGAGCACAGCGCGAGGTCGCCGCCGCCGCCGTCGGGGCCGCCCTGCGGGACCGCCGAGTCGACGACCACGCAGAAGTCGGCGTCGGACTCCAGCAGGTCGCGCAGGATGTAGCCGCGCAGCAGCAGGTCGCCGTAGGAGATGATCGCGTCGCCCTGCAGCGCCGGCACGGCGTGGCGCAGCGACTCCAGCTCGCCAGCCTCGTCGTAGCGCCCGTTGACGACGAGCGAGACGCCCGCCGTGTCGATGGCCTCCGCGTGGTAGCCCCCGACCACGGTGATGTCGTTGACGCCCTGGCCCTTGAACGTGTCGACCAGCCACCGCAGGAGCGGCTTGCCCGACACCGGCAGCATGACCTTGGGCCGGTCCTCGGTCACCGCCTCGAGGCCCCGGCCGCGCGAGGCGGCCAGCACGATCGCAGACGGCGCGCGCTGCGCGCTGGTCAGGTAGCGGCGCTCGGCCTCGGCGTACTCGTCGGCACCCTGCAGCCGGAAGATCTCGGCGACCGGCGCGACGCGGTCCTCGACGTTGACCAGCGTCTGGGTCTCGAAGATCTCCCGCGCGACCGACTGCATGGCCGACGTCGCCGCCCGCAGCACGTGGTTGGCCCAGATGACGACGCTGATGCCGGCGTCGCGGAAGACGTCGGTCGGCGTGCTGTAGTACTTGGTCGGCACGATCACGAGCGGGGACCGCCCGCCCCAGCGCTCGGCGAACGCGAGGATCTCGTCGGGACGGGACTTCTTGCTGTGGATGAGGATCGCGTCCGCGCCGGCGTCGTGGTACGCCTCGGCGCGGCGCAGCGCCTCGTCGACGCCCCACCCGGCGATCAGGGCCTCGACCCGGGCGACGAGGGAGAAGTCGGGGTCGGACTGGGAGTCCTTGCCGGCCTTGATCCGCCCGCAGAACTCGGCGACGTCGGCGAGCGGCTGGCGCTCACCGGAGATGAAGCTGTTGGTCTTGGGGAACTGCTTGTCCTCGATGCAGACCCCCGCCACGCCACGCTGCTCCAGCTTGCGCACCAGCCGGCGGACGTTGTTGAAGTTGCCGAAGCCCGTGTCCCCGTCGAGCAGGATCGGCAGGTCGCTGGCGTCGGCCATGAACTCGACGACGTCGACGATCTGGGTCCAGCTGGCCTCGTTGTTGTCGCGCACCCCGAGCTGGGCCGACATCGACAGCCCCGACGCCCAGATGCCGCGGAAACCCGCCTCCGCGACGATCCGGGCCGACAGCCCGTTGTGGGCCTCCATGAGGAACTCGAGGTCGGACGAGTGCAGCATCGCGCGGAGCGCCGCCGTGCGACCCGGCGCGGTGGTGCCGGCGCTCATCGAGCGGGCACCCCGCCGTCGCCGACCGGGCGCCACTCGGTGCGTTCGGTCACGGCGCCGTCGTCGCGCAGGTAGTTCCAGTCGGGGTCGGGTGTGCGCCAGTCGCCGTAGTTGAGGGTGAACCACTCCTCGTGGTCGACCGGCTTCTGCCAGGTCCGGCCGAGGAACTCGAAGGGCTCCAGGCCGTGGTCGGGCACCTTGGCGACGGCCTCGACCAGGTTGTCGTCCGACGCGCCGTAGAGGTGGTACTGCCGCATGCCGTCCTCTGTCGACTCCATGCGGAAGAACTCGTAGAGGTTGCCGCGCCGGATGAAGATGTGCTCCGTGCGGACGCCGGAGTTGCTCCAGAACGAGAACCACCGGCGGAAGCCGGCGGCGAGCAGCGCGGGCTCGGCGGCGGCGAGGAGCCCCTCGTCGTCGGCGTCGTAGCCGAAGTCGGCGTCGCCGATGTCGTGGGAGATGAGGCGGCCCTCGCGCGCCCAGCCGAGCAGCATGCCGCCCCACACCCAGTACCGCTTGCCGAAGTCGGTCGCGGCCAGCACGTCGTTGAGCAGGCGCAGGTCGTCCTCGAAGTCCCGGGCGCGGCGGCGCCGGACCCCGGCCGGTACCAGGTTGAGCCGCGAGAGCACCTTCTGCACCTGCGGCCCGAGCACGTCGCGCAGCGCCACGCACTGGTTGCCGGGCGTGCGGCGCACCGTGCGGTCCAGCTGCTGGTTGACCAGTTCCTTGCGCAGTAGCGGCGCCATCCGGCGGATCGGGGCCAGCTCGACCAGCGACAACCCAGTCTCCTTGCCATGGTTGGACATCCGGCAGGTGAACGTGCCTCGTCCACCGCGTGTCGTCCGCTCAACGATACGCGGCTCGCCGCGGACGCGTGCACGGACCGTCGACCGCGAGGCACCCGGACGGCCGCGGCAGATCGACCATTCGGACCTTCGGTTGCATCACACCGCACACGGAACAGATCGACTGCCCCGGCTGCGGGCGGCCTCCTTCAGTCCCCGCCGGCGTCCTCGATCAGCGCCTTCGCGGCCTTCGCCCGGCCACGGGCGGCGAGGTGCGCGCCCGCGCGGGCGAGCAGCCAGCGCACGTCGCCGGCCACGAACTCGAGCGGGCGGGCCGGGTCGGTCGCCGCGATGACGTGCGGCAGCAGGAGCCGCCATGCCCGGACCGAGGCCGGGTCGGCCGCCGGGTCCGGCGGTGCGGCGGCCCGCAGGAGCCGGACGGCGACGGCCGGCCAGCCGCCATCGTCCGCGTGCTGGCCGGCGGTGCGCGCCATGAGCAGCTCGGCGGGGACGCGGTGCAGCACCAGCTGCTCGTCGGCGACCACGGCCAGGTTCCTGCGGCGCAGGACGCCGACGTGGGTGTCGAGCCGGGCGTCGGGCGCCGGCCGCAGCACGTCGGGCAGCGCGGTCGGATGTGCGGTGAGCAGCGTGAACGGCACCGGCGCCCGGCCGAGCCACGCGACGAGGCTGAGCAGCGCCGACGCCGCGGGCTCCTCGCTCGCCAACCGCTCCAGCCGGGCTGTCCAGACCGCCGTGGCCGGGTCCCCTGGCGGCTCGGCGGCCAGCGCGACGAGCGCGTCGGCGTCCAGCGTGCGGTCGGCGAGCGCCGCCGCGGCGGGTGCGAGGGCGAGCGGGAGGTCGCCGAGCGCGGCCGCGACGCGGTCGGCGGACGCGGCGGGCAGGTCGGGGCGGGCCGCGCGCAGCAGCGACACCGACCCGGCGCGGTCGAACGGGGGCACGTCGACGGCGCGGGCGTGCCCGGCCCAGCCCGGGTCCGCCGAGGCGACCAGCACGTGGCCGGGTCCACGCGGGAGGAAGGGGACCAGGTCGCGGGGGCCGGCGGCGTCGGGGAAGGCGAGCAGCCAGCGGTCCCGGTTGGCGAGGGCGTCGAGGAGCGCGGCGACGGCCCGGTCGGCGGAGTCGGCCGCGGTGGCCAGGCCGAGCGCCTCGGCCAGCTCGGCGAGCCGGTCGGCGACCAGGTCGGGATCCGGCGCCGGCACCCACCAGGCGACGTCGTAGCGGGCCCGGTGGCGGTGCGCGAAGTCGACCATGGTGGTGGTGACGCCGACGCCGGGCCGGTCGGCGGGCGCCCGCAGACGGACCGGCCCGCCTGCGCGCAGGGCCGTGGCGACCTCGGCCAGGAGCGCCGGCCGCTCGACCGGTGCGTCGAGGCGGCCGGGGATGCTCCAGGCCAGGGGCGGCTGGGCCCTGGGACCGGACGTCGACGCCGGACGAGCGCCGGACACCGCCCCGGGTCCGGGCGTCGACGCGAGCGAGCCGGACAGCGCGGCCGGGGGCGACGCGAGCGAGCCGGGCGGCGGCGCTGCCGGCGGCGACCCGGGCAGCGGCGACCCGGCCGGCGGCGACCCGGGCGACCCGGGCGGCGACCCGGGCGGCGGCGACCCGGGCGAACCGGGCGGCGACCCGGGCGGCGGCGACCCGAGCGAACCGGGCGGCGACCCGGGCGGCGGCGACCCGGCCGGCGGCGACCCGGCCGGCGGCAACCCGGCCGGCGGCGACGACTCGGGCCGGACCGGCGTACCCGGCACGGCCCCGGCCGGCGACCCGGTGCGCCGCCTCCGCATCCGCTGCGCCACCGCGGAGGCGCCCGCGGCCAGGACGACGGCGGCGGCCGCGACGCCGGCGGCGAGGACCGGGCCGGACACGCCCTCGCCGGCGGGCCGCGCGATCGGGACGTCGGCGGTCAGCGTCCCGCCTGCGGTACCGACCCGTACCGCTGCCGTGGCCGGCAGCCGGGCGGGGGCCGGGAAGCTCACCAGGTAGCGCCGGCCGAGCTGCGCGGTCACCTCGTCGAACGCGGCCAGCGCGCCCTCGGGTGCCGCGCGGACGGCCACGCCGCCGGTCGCCGTCGCAACCCTCGTCCAGAACGGCGAGGCCACCCCGCCCGCCGGGCCGGCCCCGGCCTCCACGACGGCCAGCACGGCACCGCGCGAGCGCAGCCGGTCGACGACGGCCGCCACCGAGGCGTCCCCCGCGTCGGCCGCGCAGGTGTACAGCGTCACCAGGCGCGGATCGCCCGGCTCGGCGGCCAGCTGGTCGGCGGCCACGGCGAGGGCGGCCGCGGTCTGCCGGGCGCCGTCGGGCCGCACGGCGCTGAGGTCGCGCAGGACGTCCGCCGGCTGCGCGGGCCACGGCGCGGCCACCGCGGGCGGGCTGCGGTCGAGCACGAGCGCGCCGCGCGTCGAGGTCGGGGCCGAGAGCACGAACCCGGCCGCGCCGCCGAGGCCGTCCGCGAGCTGCTGGCTGCCGTCGCCGGACGCGTCGACCACGAGTCCCATCGCGAGCCTGTCCCCCAGCAGGGGCCGGGCCGTCGTCGGCCGCGGTGCGCCGTCCACGGAGACGGTGAAGGCGGCGGGCGGCGGCGCGCCCGCGGCGTCCGGAAGGCGCACCACCAGCTGGACCTGCCCCGCCACCGACCCGACCTGCACCCCGGTCAGCACCGGCTGGGCGGCGGCCGCCGGCGCGGCGAGCAGGCAGGTCGCCACCAGCGCGGCGAGCAGCGCGAGGACCCGGGCGCTACTCCAGCGGGTCGGCGAACACGATGACATTGTCCCGGTAGCTCCTGGCCGATCGGTCGAACGTGCCCCCGCAGGTGACGAGCCGCAACGACGACTGCAGGGTGGGTCCGTAGACCTGCTCGGTGGGGAAGCCAGACTTGGCGACCGTCTCCACGCCGGTCACCCGGAACGCGACGGTGCTGCCGTCGGCCCGGTCGACGTCCACCTCGGTGCCCGGGGTCAACGCGGCGAGGCGGGAGAACACCGCCGGGCCCCGCACCGAGTCGACGTGCCCGAGGATCACGGCGGGGCCGGGCTCCCCCGGCGCCGGACCGTCGCCGTACCAGCCGGCGACCCCGTAGTCGGTCGGGACCTCGACGGTGTCGTCGGCGGCCCGGCCGAGCCGCTGCAGGCCGGTGTCGATCCCGGCGACGGCGATCCGCAGCCGGACCGGCGCCGCCACCTCCTGGAAGCTGCGGACGGACCGGAAGGGCTCGACGGCGGGGGCCGGATCCGGTCCGGCGACGGCCACCGGGGCCGGCGCGCCGACCGCTGCGGGCGCCGGGCCAGGCGGCGCCAGGCGGACCGGCGGCGGGACGGCGGTCGCCATGCCCCCCGCGCCGGTCTCCGCACCGCCGCGGGGCATCCGGGCGGCGACCGTCGCGCCGAACGCGTCGGCCATGTTCCGGGCGAGCGCGAACACCTGGGGGTAGGTCTGGTCGGCCAGCTCCCGCGCCTGCTGGTAGTCCTTCGCCGCGAACGCGTCGACCTGGCGCAGCAGCAGGTCGTCGAGATCGAGCAGGGCGGCGGCGAGGTCGGGCGCGGCGACGCGGTTGCCGGTCGCCGTCGCGATGAACTGGGCGAACCGCTGCTGCCATGCGTGCAGCTCGCCCTGCACCTGCGCCCTGCGGTCCTTCTTCATCGCGCCCGCTTCGGTGGCGTAGGTCCCGAGCAGGTCGAGGTGGTCGGCCCACAGCGCCATGAACTGGGAGCCGGCCGGGTCGCCGAACAGGCTCGCCACGGCCGCCGTGACGTCGGTCGTGTTTCCGTTGAGCGCGGTGAGGGCGGCGGGGAAGTCGGGGCTCTTGGTGGCGCCAGCGCGCAGCGTGTTCAGCGCCAGGCCGACGTGCTCGCCGAGCAGGCGCGTCAGCTCCGAGCGCAGGCGCCACTGCGTGGCGTTCAGCTCGCCGGCCTGTGCCGGCGGCAGCAGCGTGGCGGCCAGCGTGTGGCCGAGCGCGAAACTGTGCTGGTAGCCGTCGCGGTAGTGGGTGTTGGCCGCGGCGTAGTCCCTCGCCGCGTACGCGTCCGCCTGCTGCGTCAGGTCACCGGCGTAGGCGTCCAGTGCGGCGCGCGCCGCACCCTGGTCCAGCCGCCCCTGCGACGCGGTGGCGAGCTCGCTCGCGAGGTCCCCGTCGAGCGCGCCCAGCTTGCTCCGGGCCTCGTCACGCACCGCGACGTCCTCGGTCGCGAGGCCGCGCGCGTAGTTGTAGAGCGCCGTGACGCGGTCGGTCCACAGGCCCCGGATCCGGCCCGTCGGCGGCGTCCCCGCCAGCGCCGGGACCAGCGGAGCCAGCTCGCCCGTGTTCGCGCCGACGGCGGCGTCGGCGGCCTGGGCGAAGTCCTCGTCGTTGCGGAGCCTCCCGCGCATGAGGTCCGCGGTGAGCAGCGCGTCCTTGCCGAACAGCGCCTCCAGCCGCAGCGCGGCATCCGGCGGCGACTCCGGCGTCGCCGAGGTGCCCGCCGGAGCCGGCTGGCCCGCTGCCGTGGCCGGCGACGCCGGGCCGCCCGCGGGTGTCGCCGCCCCGGACGGGGGCGGGGTGCAGGCCGCCAGGACCGGGAGGACGAGCCCGACCGCGGCCAGGCCCCGTCGCCAGCGGGCCCACGACGTCGTGTGCGTCATCCCGGTGCCCCCTCAGAAATACACCCTGCGTGACGGGCGGCCGAGTATTCCACGACGGTCGGCGACCCGCTCGGGCGAATCTGGGGATTTGTTCCGAAAAGATCATCGCTCTCCGTGATCATCGGAAACCGGCGCCCGATGACGATCGCCGGAACGGGGGCGACACGCGGTCACTCCGAGCCACCGACCTGGGGCGGACGCCTCCCCCGTGCGGGCTACGATCGCCGTCGGGGGTGCCGAGGCCATGACCGAGCAGGGAGCAACCGGACGCCCGGACGTGGCGGACGACCTGGCCAGCGCCGGTTTCCGGGACGCGGTCGAGGTCGGCCGCGGCGGGTTCGGCGTCGTGTTCCGCTGCGTGCAGGAGTCCCTCGACCGCACCGTGGCGGTCAAGCTCCTGCACGCCGACCTGGACCCGGCCAGCCGCGAGCGGTTCATGCGCGAGGGCCGGGCCATGAGCAGGCTGTCCGGGCACCCCAACGTGATCGACCTGCTCCAGGTCGGGGTCACGCCGCGCGGCCGGCCGTACATCGTGATGCCGTTCCAGGCGATGGACTCGCTCGCGGCGCGGGTCCGCCGGGTGGGCCCGGTCCCGTGGCAGGAGGTCACCCGGCTCGGCATCCGGCTCGCCGGGGCACTGGAGTGCGCACACCGCCTGGGCACGCTGCACCGCGACATCAAGCCCGCGAACATCCTGCTCTCCGACTACGGCGAGCCGCAGATCACCGACTTCGGGATCGCCCGGATCGAGGGCGGCTTCGAGACGACGACCGGGACGTTCACGGGCTCGCTGGCCTACAGCGCGCCGGAGGTGCTCAACGGGCAGCGCCCGACCGCGGCGTCGGACATCTACGGGCTAGCCGCGACCCTGCACACGATCATCGCCGGGCGTGCGGCGTTCGAGCGGCGTGACGGCGAGGAGATCGTCGCGCAGTTCCTGCGGATCACCGGGCAGCCCGTGCCCGACCTGCGCGACACCGGCGTGCCGGCGTCGCTGTGCGCGGTGCTGGAGCACGGCATGGCGAAGGACCCCGCGGACCGGCCGGCGAGCGCGGAGGCGTTCGGCCGGGAGCTGCAGCAGGTGCGCAGCGCGGCGGGCCTGCCCGTCACCGAGATGGCGATGCCGGCGTCGCTGCGGCCGCAGGAGGGCGCCGACGAGACGGTCGTCGCGCCGGACGGCGGCACCGCTCGTCCCCCCTTCCCCGCCCCGGACGGCGTCCCCACACCCACGGGCCGTCCCGGCGCGGCCACCGCGCTCACCGGCGAGCCGGGCGCGGTGGACGAGACGCGCGCCGGCCCCGCGGAGCCCGGCCCTGCCGCCGCGGGCCTCGCCGCCGCCAGCGACAACGGCGCGGCGCCCGCGTCCGGAGGCCACGCCGGCGCCGCCCCGCGGTCCGACGACCAGGACGGCGCCGGCCCGACTTCGGGCGGCCGGTCGGACGCCGCCCCCGCGCCGACCGGCACCGCGGCCGACCCGGCCACCGGCGGCACGGATACGCCGAGCGTGCCGCCCGGCGACGCCGGTGCGCCCTCCTGGACCGGTGGCGACACCGGCCGGACCGGCGCCGCGGCCACCTCCACCTCCGCCTCCGGTGCCGCCGGCCCGACCCCCGGCGTCAGCGGCAACGGCATCACCACCTCGTCGGCCGAGCGTGCGGCCACCGCCGACACGGGCGGGCCGGCGGCCGCCACCGGCGCGGCACCGGCCGGCGCAGCGCCCGGATCGGCCGGGAGCGGCGACACCCCACACGTCGGCGACGCCCCCACCACCGCCGCGGCCGCCGGCGGTGACACCGGCACGGGCGGCCCGGCTCCCGGTACGGCCGGCCCGGCCCCCGCCGGTGTCGGCGAGGCCCCCACCACCGTCACCCCCACCACCGTCAGCCCCGCCGCCGCGCCGCCCCACACGACCGGAAGCGCCGACGACGCACCCACCACCGCCGGCAACGCGTCGGCGGCAGCCGACTCCGCCGGCAACGCGTCCGGCACGACGCGTCTCGCCGCCGGCGACGCCCCCACCACCGCCGTCCCGGCGGCGGCCCCCGACACCGCGGGCACGACCCGTGTCGACCCCGCCGGCGCCGGCCTGGCGGCTCCCGACACCGCCGCCACGACCTACCTCGGCGCCGACGCCCCCACCGCCGTCACCCGCGCGGTCGGCGGGCACGCCGGCACCGCGGGCGACGGCGACGGGGCCGACGGGGCCACCGCGATCGTCCCCCCGGCCGGCCCCGGCGGGTCCGCCCCGCCGGACGTGCCCCCCGCCCGACGCCGGCGCGGGCCCCTCGTCGCGCTGGCCGGCGTGGTGGTCCTGCTCGTCGCGGTGGGCGGGTACGTCGGCCTGAACACCCTCGCGGCCCCCACCAAGGGCCAGGCCCGGCCCGCGGTCGCCGCCGCGTCCGGCGCCCCGGCCACCGGGTCGGCGAAGCACGTGGCCGCGAGCGTCCCCGTTCCCGCACTGGGGAAGCCGATCCAGGTCGGCCCCACGCCGACGTTCGCGGTGGCCTCGCCGAACGGCCGGCAGGTCTACGTCGCCGACGGCGCCGCGGGGACGATCACGGTCGTCGACACGGCCGTCAACGCCGTGACGGCGCGCATCCCGGTGCCCGCCGGGCCACCGCAGTTCCTCGCGTTCGCCCCGGACGGCCACACGGTCTACGTCAGCGTCTGGAACGACGCGCGCACCATCCACGCGGTCTGCGTGCTGGACACCACGACGAACACCATCGTCGCCACGATCCCCGTCCGCACCCGGCCGTTCCTCGCGGCGGTGACCCCGGACGGCAAGCGCCTCTACGTCCCCAACCACGACTCGGGCACGATCAGCGTGATCGACACGGCCACCCGGACCGTCACCAAGGAGATCAGGGTGGCACCGGACCCGCACTGGGTCGCGTTCTCCGCCGACGGCACCCGCGCCTACACGGCCAACCACGAGTCCAACCTGGTGTCGGTGCTGGACACGGCGACCGACACCGTCATCGCCACCATCCCGGTCGGGACCAGCCCGCACAGCCTCGCCATCAGCCCGACACGCCCCATCGTCGCCAACGTCAACTACGACTCGGCGTCGGTCACCGAGATCGACACCAACACGAACAAGGTCGTCGCGACGATCCCGGTCGGGCGCAACCCGCAGAACATCGCCTGGGCGCCCGACGGCCGGTTCGCCTACGTCACCAACAACACCGACAACACGGTGTCCGTCATCGACGCGGCGACCGGGACCGTCACCGCGACGATCCCGACCGGGAAGTCGCCGACCTCGACCGCCGTGCTGCCGGACGGCACGACCGGATACGTCACGGACGTCGACGCCGGCACACTGACCGTGCTGCACCTGAGCGGCTGACGGCCGGCGCCGCACCCGGGCCGCGGCACCCGCGACCGGCGTGCTGGCAGGCTGGCGCCGTGGAACACGTGCTCGGCATCGGCGGCTACTTCCTCCGGGCGGCCGACCCGGCGGCCCTGAGCGCGTGGTACCGCGACTGCCTCGGGCTCGAGGTCGACGCGGACGGCCTGTGGCAGCAGGGAGCCGGACCGACGGTGTTCGCGACGTTCGAGCCAACGACCGACTACTTCGGTTCCCGCGCCCAGCAGACGATGCTCAACTTCCGGGTCCGCGACCTTTCGGCGATGCTCGCGCAGCTGCGCGAGCGGGGAGCGGACGTGGCGGACGATACGCAGGACATGGGGGGTGTCGGCCGGTTCGGCTGGGTCACCGATCCCGAGGGCAACCGGATCGAGCTGTGGCAGCCGGCCTGACGCGGCTCCGCCCGCTCCGATCACCTGCGCAGCACCGTCGGCAGCATGACCGTCGAGGCGACCGTCCGGGAGCGGCGGACGCTCGCCTGCGCCAGGCCGGGCGGGCGGTGATCGCGGAGAGCGGTGCATGAGCTGCGCTGACGCGGCCGGCGCACCGCAACCGGCGATCATGCCCGAACCGCCCGCGATCACGGCGAGCCGGCCGCTACTCTCCCGGCATCTCCGGGCACTTCGTCCGCCGATCCGTCCCGGGGCCGTCTGCGCACCACGGAACGACGAACGCCCAGGTCGTCGACCTGGGCGTTCCTCGTCAGTGGAGGTGCTTCTTGCCTACTCGCACACCATCCATACCTTCTGACCTGCACCAACGGACGTCGTGGCCCAGTCACTGACCGCCGTTGTAGCTCAGGGCTCGTCCAGATCGTCCGGGTACGTCACCTTGATCTCCGAGATCGACGACGGGAAGTCACGACGGTTGTTCGTGACGAACCGGTCCGCACCGACAGACGACCGCCGTGGCGAGATGCACCGCATCCGCCGCATGAAGGCGATAACTACTTGCCAGCGTGGTCGCCACCTCGGCCGTGACCGCATCGACGCTCCGCAGATCCAGCCGCCCCAACAGACCAGCCAGCGCGGCCACCTCCTGCGCCGACCCGTCTGGCATCGGCTTCGCCAACACTTCCGGCAGCAACAGCACCGAACCAACCCCCGCCACCGCTTCCGGCTCGACCGGGAACAGAGCCCGAACCCGCCTGCCCAACGGATGACCCGCCACCGCGGCATAGATCAACACGTCGGCGTCGAACGCGTCCATCAGCGATCGCGATCGGCGCGAACCGAGTCCACCCAGTCCTGTGCGCGCTCCTCATTCAGCGTAGCCTCAGGAAGCGGTCGACCCCGTGCCGCCGACACCAAATCCGCCACCTCCCACGCTCGCCCGATGACCTCCTCGGCCCGTCGAGCCCGCACAGCATCCGGCCGCAGCAAGACCGCGGCGGGACGGCCATGCCGAGTGATCGTGATCTCCTCGCCCCGTTCGACGCGGTCGAGAATCTCAGGCAGGATCGCCCGCGCTTCACTCACACTCAGGCTGCGCCACGTACATGATTGTACGCCGCCAGTGCATTCCTGACGGCGAGCGGCCTGTCAACGGCCAAGTTTCGGTCCCCGCTGGTGGCCAGGAAAATGTCCTCACCCCTGCCGGGCACTACTCGCACACCCATAATGACGAATGCCCAGGTCAGCGACCCGGGCATTAGTCGGTGGAGGTGCTTGCCGCTTACTCGCACACCCGCACCCGGCCTTGACCTGAGAGCCGAGGCGGCGGCAGCGCTGCTGCGACGACGCTGGGCCGCCCG